>CALSNM010000001.1 GCA_943787725.1 uncultured Flavobacteriales bacterium
ACTTTAGTATCTTCAACTACTTGAGCCATTCTTTCTTCAGATAAGAATTCAGAAACAGGAACACTATTTCTAACAGCTTTTTCAATCAAAGGCAACATTCCTTTATCACTGTGACCTCCTATCACCATTCCATTAACATCAGAAGCTGGGCAACCCAATGCTTCACTTAATCTATATTTGAAACGTGCACTATCTAAAGCTCCTCCCATTCCAATAATTCTGTTCTTAGGCAAATTAGTAGATTTATGGACTAAATATGCCATCGTATCCATTGGATTACTTACAACAATAATAATTACATTAGGAGAATGCTCGATTAAATTTGAAGAAACAGATCTAACAATCCCTGCATTAATACCTATTAACTCTTCTCTAGTCATTCCTGGTTTCCTTGGAATACCACTTGTAATAACTGCTACATCACTTCCTGCAGTCTTTGAATAATCACTCGTGCTTCCGCTAATTTTTGTGTCAAATCCATTTAACGATGCACATTGCATAAGGTCCATTGCCTTTCCTTCTGCATAACCTTCCTTAATATCAACTAATACTACTTCGGATGCAAAATCTTTAATTGCAATATATTCAGCACAACTTGCGCCAACTGCTCCTGCTCCTACAACTGTTACTTTCATATTTATTCTATTTTGTTTTTATTTTATAATTCAAAAATATTAATCCTCAAAATTAATAAAAGTAAACCAATCTTACCATTGTTTTTTAAGGTTTTCTACATTATCATTGTACCTGCATTTTTTAAATTAGCAGACCATTATTTTTACAGTTGCATGGCCAAATAAAAAAAACATATAACAAATGGCAACCATGTATTTTCAAAATCGTCATAAGGGGGAATAAAATGAAACTAGAGCAGAGCGAGCTGGAAAAAATCGTTGATGGCTGTAAAGCCAAAAACAGATTTTATCAGCAAAAGATATATGAATTGCTTTACGATAAAATGCTTCCGGTCTGCTACAGGTACTCAAGAAGCACAGATGAAGCAAAAGATATGTTGCAGGATGGTTTTATTAAGGTCTTTGAAAAAATTGAACAATACAACACAGGAGGGTCCTTCGAAGGATGGGTAAGACGGATTATCGTTAATACAGCTATAGATGCATATCGTAAAAATAAAAAAGAAGTTTTTATTGATGATGAATCTCGAATAAAGGATGACAGCGATTGGCAGGATATTGAAAATGAAGCTGAATACGCAGAACTTTCAATAAATGATATTGTTGAAGCTATGCAAAGCTTATCTCCAGCGTATCAAGCAGTGTTCAATTTATATGTTATGGAAGGTTATACTCACCAAGAGATAGCTGATGAATTAGAAATTAATATCGGAACTTCTAAATCAAACTTAGCAAAAGCAAAGGCAAATATGAAAACAATGCTTACTGACAAATTAAATAGATTATGAAAAATAATCAATTAGACAATTTTGAATCACTTATTAAATCCTCTTTAGAGAAACAAAGGGCGGTTTATGATTCGAGTGATTGGGATAAATTAAATAAGAAGTTAGACCAAGTGAATAAGCCTTTTTATTCTTCACCTTGGTTTATAGCTGCTTCAGTAGCTGCTGTTTTAGGAACAGTATACCTTCTATCTACATTCAACACTCTAACTGAACCAACTCCGCTTGTAATCACTCCACAAGAATATGAAATACCCGAAATTGGAGAGAAAGAAAAAGAAGAGGTTGTAGCTATTCCTTTGACTGAGGAAGAGCACAATGAAATAAAAGAAGTTTTCATTAATGCTGAGAAAGAAATTAACAATAAAAAAGAAACCAACCGTAAAGAAGAAATAAAAAAGAGTTTTAGTGAAACCATAGCATCAGACAACAAAGAGGTTAAATCCCGAAATTCTGAAGACACCACCATTTCTGAAGAAAACGGATTTACACCTCTTGATGATGGAATGTCAGCTGAAGAAAACTTTGTTACAGAAGAAGTTGTAACAATCCAGAAAGCATCATTTCACATGAACACCATTGAGTGTTGCGAAGGAGCTACAATTGACTTTGTTGCGGAAAGACAAAGTAGTGTTGATTACCTATGGAGTTTTGATGATGGTAATTATAGCAAAAACGAAAACCCTTCACACTTATTCACAAATCCAGGTAGCTACAAGGTTAGTTTAATTGTTAGGTCTAAAATTGATAATTCAGTAATGACTAGATCTAATGACCAACTATTAATTGTTCATGCAAAACCAAACGTAGACTTTGAGTGGGAAATGAACGAAGGGAATGGAATTCCTTACACCTCATTAATTAACCTTGCCGACAAAGGAACTTCATGGAGTTGGAATTTTGGTGATGGGTCAATTTCAAATGAAAAGACCCAAATCACACTTATAGAAACAAAGGTCAGTACTTGTTACATTAACAGCAACAAATAGTCGAACAATGTATTAGACACATTAATAAGGATATCTTTATTAATGAAGATTACAACTTATTAGCGCCGAATTCATTTACTCCAAATGGAGATGGAATAAATGATTATTTTTTACCTGCGGCACTGAATCGTTTAAACGGTAGTTTCACAATGACCGTTTACAGCCAAACAGAAGGATTAATTTACGACACAAAGAACATTGACCAACCTTGGGATGGAACAAATCAAAAAGCCGGAACAAAATGTAAAGAAGGAAGTTATGTTTGGGTTGTAAAACTTACAAACGAAAAAGGTCAAACTGAACAATATAAAGGAGCAATACTACTATTGAAATAAACTAAACAAAAACATATAACGAATTAAATTGGAGTCGACTAGTCACTCCAATTTTGGTTAACGACATTTACGCATAACAATCTGTTAATATTTTAACAAAAAGAGCGGCGAAATGAGAAATACTAAACTAACTAAATATTACATTCTTACCCTTGCAATTACTGAAGGATTCTGTGTTATGGCTAGTGAATTATTAAGCGCCAAATTTATTGCACCTTATTTTGGAAGCTCTCTTTACGTATGGTCGGCTGTTCTAGGAATAACATTATCTGCACTAATGGGTGGCTATTATTTTGGTGGATATCTATCTGAGAAAACCAAAAATGGAAGATCAGCAGTGTTGGTGGCACTCTCCCTGGGAGCAACTCTGTTAATATTCATGCCTTTTCTAGCTTCATCAATAATGAAGATTTGTATTGAAATGTCTGTATTGTCAGGTGTCATTGCCTCGTTATTAATATTTCTATTCCCCCCACTTTTTCTCTTCGGTACTTCAAGCCCATTGCTAATTGATATCTTAAACAAAGAATTGAATAAAGCAGGAAAAGCTTCTGGAACAATTTATTCAATCAGTACACTAGGTGGAATCGTTGCTACTTTCTTACTAGGGTTCTATTTGATACCTGAATATGGCCTCACCATACCAGCAGTTACTGTTGGTTCTTTATTGTTAATTACAACGGCATTTGGATTTTTTAATTTAAAAAAGAAAGTTCTTGCGGGAATTAATGTCATTATTATAGTATTTGGCTTAGTTAATTCTGCAGAAGCGAATAATAAAAACACTGGTGAATACAATTTGCTTTATGCTTCAGAAGGTATATTGGGTCAAATAAAAGTGATTGAACAACCTTTTACAACATACTCAAGAGGAACGCATCAAGGAAGGTTATTATTTGTCAACAACACAGTACAAACAATCGCATATGCCGAGAACAGAAGTAAAACCTTGTGGGACTGGTCATTTTTCTACAAGGGAGTTTCGAGTTTAGCGAAAAAAGGTGGCAATGTTCTTTTACTAGGTTTAGGCGGAGGAACTTTTTACCATCAATTAACCGATTTAGGATATGTAGTAGATGCAGTTGAATTGGATCAACGAATAAAAGATGTAGCAGTGAAATATTTTTCAGTTCCTGAAGATGCAAATGTCATAATTGATGATGCAAGACACTTTGTTAATATCAACAAGAAAAAATACGACTTAGTGCTAATGGATTTATTCTTAAATGAAACACCTCCAGCACATGCATTAACATTGGAGTCATTTGAAAAAGTTAAATCGGACTTAAATGAAAATGGTTTTATCATGATAAATTTTTATGGGTTCCTGACAGGTGATAATGGACAAGCTGCAAGATCTATTATTAAAACGGTCAAAGAATGCAACTTATATACTTATGTTCTTCCAACACCCGGAGAAGAACACGAAAGAAACTTAATTATTATCGGCTCTAAATCTGAAATGAATTTTAACAAAATTGATGAAGAACGTGTGGGTTGTACGGGGTTTGATATTGAAAGTAAAATTATCGATTTCAATAACCAGGAATTAGAAAATGCGGTGGTTTTATTAGATAATAAACCAAAATTAGAAAAACTATACTTAAATCTCTCTATAAACTGGAGAAACAGTGTAACTAAATACTATACAAAAAACTTAATTGAATATAATTTATGAAAAATCTGATAGTCGTAATTGGAATAATCCTATTGTCTCCTGACTTTTATGCTCAGGACAAATCTTATGTAATTTTAGATAGAGCGCAAGTTGCGGATATCAGCCTATACATTGCAGCTATCGAAAAAGCAAACTGGGATAAATACAGATTTGTTGATGAAAGGAGAGTTATCACATTTCAAGAACAAGTGAAAATTGAGCTACTTTCCGCTAATGAAATGGCAGAAAGAGGATTGAAAATCGATCTTTCCAAGATTATGAAACAAGCATCAAACAGAAAGTATCAACCGCTCTTTGTGTTAAGCGACAATGGTTTTATCATTGAGCAGCATTCCTATAAATCAAAAAGAATCCATTAATATATGTTTAGCATTAGATTAAATTTTATGAAAACTTTTTCAATCATTGTATTAGTTACCATTGCAACATTCCTAACTCAATCAACATATGCTATGCCTGGTGGTCCTGGAGGAGGTGGTGGTGGTGGCGGAATCCCTTGTATAGTCTCAGGGTCAGCTACAAACCTTGGAACAGTTGCTGCTGGAGACGATTGCTCAAGTGCAACCGCTTTAGGCGCATTGGATGCTCCATGTAATTGCGATGGAGGAGTAATAACACCCACAACTGTTTCAGGTTCAACGGTTGGAGCGACCGCAGAAAACCCTTATTCAGCAATGATAAATTGTGGTGGAGGCAACGCAGACATGGCAAGTCCCGCTGCTGATGTTTGGTACACTTTTGATGTTTCGGGCAACTCATTAAACCTGGATATCACAAGCACGCTGAACGATGTCAGCGTAGGAATTTATGCCGATAATGGCGGCGGATGTGGAAATCTAACTCCTTTGGGTTGTGCCGTTGACAATAGTGGAAGTTTATCGACCGTCTTTGAAAACATTAATCCGGGCCAAACCATTTACCTTCAAATTTCTGGGGCAGATGATACAGACTTTGGCGATTTCACGGTTACTCTATCTAATGATATTTCATGTGAATCCTGTATTTTAGACAATCAACTTACGGTTAATCCTGCTCCAATAAACGGAACTTATCAACCAGGACAAACTGTGAACTTTTGTTACTCAATTACTGATTTTTCACAAGAAAACACGAACTGGCTGCATGGAGTAGTGCCTAATTTTGGAGCTGGATGGGATTTAGGTAGTCTTGTAGTGACGCCACCAGGAACTTGCGAAGGAACCGAAGCTGGAGCATGGGGTTGGTTTACAAATATTCCAACTCCCAATGATGGCAATGTTACTGGTTTTTTCTTCGATGGAGATCAAATTACGGGTCCTCCTGACGGCGATCCTACAAATAATTATGGAGATGATTGTGGTGCTGGTTCGCCAAATGGGAATAATAATGTATCTGGTTGGGATTTTTGTTGGTCAATTGAACCTTTAGATTGTATACAAGGAGGTGATTTAAATGTAAATGTTGCTAACTATGCTGATGGAGAAACTGGAAGCTGGATTAACCTTGCTTGTGAAGCGGATTTTAATTATGACTTTGCTGCTATTATCACTTGCTGTCCTTTACCAGATACTTCTTCTGTAGCTGTAAGTTGCTTTGGCTATTGTGATGGATCAGCTACCGCTGATGGCTTCGGGCTTTTAAATGATGGAACAGGACCATGGGATTACACATGGGAAGATGCGAATGGAACAACTATTGCTTCGCAAAATAATGTAAATGGCCCTAATACTCAAACTGGGTTATGTGCTGGAACTTATACCGTTACCGTTCAAGATGCCAATAACTGTGTTACTATCATTGATATTACGGTTGGAACCCCGCCTGGAATGACAATAACAGCAAGTGGAGTTGACAGTGATTGTCAAACACCCTGCAATGGCACGACTACAGCTGCAGTAGTAGGAGGTTCTGGCGGCATTTCATACTCCTGGACAACACTTGGTGCTGGTCAGAATCAAACGGGAGTTTGTGCAGGGACTTATACAGTCACAGCTGAGGATGGAAGCGGATGTACGGTTAATACTGACGTTACGATTTCAGACAATCCACCACCTGTAATTACCGCTAGTGATATAACTATATGTGAGACACAAAGTGGCACATTAACCGTTTCTGGCGCAACAACTTACGCATGGTCTCCAGCTACAGGCCTCAGCTCTACATCAGGTTCCAGTGTAACTGCAAACCCAACATCAACGACTACTTATACCGTAATCGGATTCGATGCAAATGGTTGCGAAAGTCTGCCAATTACTGTTGATGTAAATGTAAACCCAGTTCCAATTGCTAACTTTACTGTTAGTGGAGATTTTTGTCTTACAAATAATCTTCTAGATTTTGACAATGCTTCTCCGAATAACGGAGATACTTATAGCTGGACTTTTCCAGGAGCAACTCCTGCAACAAGTGTTGCTCAAAACCCCGCTGCTGTTACTTGGTCAAATGATGGTGTATATAATGTAACTTTTACCGTTACCAATAATGGGTGTGTCGGAACAATCACCTTACCTATTACAATTAACCCTATACCAGTTGTTACAGCAACTGGAACTGATGCATTGTGTTTTGGAGACTTAGGAAGCATTATAGCCTCCACGGCTTCTGCTGGACCTTCATATTCTTGGGACGGAGGTGTCGGAGCTGGAGCTGGACCGCATGCAGTTGGAGCAGGAACATATACTGTTACAATGTTAGATGGTAATGGGTGTGAAGCAACAGCGAGCGCGATAGTTGCCATACCAACGGAAGTTGTAATGACTTCAGCCTCCACAAATGCTTTATGTTTTGGAATATGTAATGGAACACTTACTGGAGATAATGCAACAGGTGGTACACCTGGATACACATACTCTTGGGATGGAGGTCCATCTTCAGGATCTCAAAGTCAAACGAATGTTTGTGCTGGGGTTTACACAGTTACTGCAACAGATGCAAATGGATGTGTAGCAACTTCGACAGAAACAATAACAGTACCTGCGCAATTAACAGTAACTGCAGCTGCAGTAGATGCATCATGCAATGGAGTATGTGATGGAGATGTAACTTCAGTTGGAGCTGGTGGAACCGCACCAATCACTTATTCCTGGGATGGTGGCTTAGGAGCTGGTCAAAACCAGATCGGAACTGTATGTGCGGGAACTTACACAGTAACCGCAATAGACGCCAATGGATGTACTGCAACTGCAAGTGCAACAGTGTTAGAACCAACCTTATTGACTATAGCTGCAAGTGGAACCAATGCTTCATGCAATGGTGTGTGCGATGGAACAACATCAAGTGTTACTGCTGGAGGAACAGCGCCCTATACTTATTCATGGACTGGAGGTGCTGGAACCAATGCAACCGCATCAGCATTATGTGCTGGAACTTATACGGTGACTGTAACAGATGCAGAAGGATGTACTGCAACAGATTCTTATACAGTAACAGAACCAACCCTATTAACAGTAGCGGTAAATGGAAACGATGCTTCTTGTTTTGGTGTATGTGATGGTGATGCAACTGCAGTTGGTGCAGGTGGAACAGGAGTTCTCACCTATCAATGGGACGCAGCTGGAGGCCTGGGAACAGCAGCAGCAACAACCAGCACATTGTGTGCGGGGACAGCAGGTGTTACCGTTACAGATGCGAATGGATGTACCGCAACAGAATCTGTTGTAATTGCAGAACCAACGTTATTAACCGTTGCCACTGCAGCAGCAGATGCATCATGTAATGGCGTATGCGATGGAGATGTAACTTCAGTTGGGGCTGGCGGAACAGCACCTCTAAACTACTCTTGGAGCGTACTTGGTGCTGGTCAAGATCAATTAGGATCTGTATGTGCTGGAACTTATACGTTAACAGTAACAGATGCTAACGGATGCACTGCAACAGCAGATGCAACGGTAGCAGAGCCAACTTTATTAACAGTAACTGCAGCTGCAGTAGATGCATCATGCAATGGAGTATGTGATGGAGATGTAACTTCAGTTGGAACTGGTGGAACCGCACCAATCACTTATTCCTGGGATGGTGGCTTAGGAGCTGGTCAAAACCAGATCGGAACTGTATGTGCGGGAACTTACACAGTAACCGCAATAGACGCCAATGGATGTACTGCAACTGCAAGTGCAACAGTGTTAGAACCAACCTTATTGACTATAGCTGCAAGTGGAACCAATGCTTCATGCAATGGTGTGTGCGATGGAACAACATCAAGTGTTACTGCTGGAGGAACAGCGCCCTATACTTATTCATGGACTGGAGGTGCTGGAACCAATGCAACCGCATCAGCATTATGTGCTGGAACTTATACGGTGACTGTAACAGATGCAGAAGGATGTACTGCAACAGATTCTTATACAGTAACAGAACCAACCCTATTAACAGTAGCGGTAAATGGAAACGATGCTTCTTGTTTTGGTGTATGTGATGGTGATGCAACTGCAGTTGGTGCAGGTGGAACAGGAGTTCTCACCTATCAATGGGACGCAGCTGGAGGCCTGGGAACAGCAGCAGCAACAACCAGCACATTGTGTGCGGGGACAGCAGGTGTTACCGTTACAGATGCGAATGGATGTACCGCAACAGAATCTGTTGTAATTGCAGAACCAACGTTATTAACCGTTGCCACTGCAGCAGCAGATGCATCATGTAATGGCGTATGCGATGGAGATGTAACTTCAGCTGGGGCTGGCGGAACAGCTCCTCTATACTTACTCTTGGAGCGTACTTAGGTGCTGGCCAAGACCAATCAGGAACTGTATGTGCTGGGACTTACACGTGTCACTGTAACAGATGCAAATGGATGTATAGCATCAGCAGATGCAACAGTAGCAGATCCAACTGTGATTAACAGTAACAGCAGCAGCAGTAGATGCATCATGTAATGGAGTTTGTGATGGAGATGTGACTTCAGTTGGAGCTGGTGGAACCGCACCAATCACTTATTCCTGGGATGGTGGCTTAGGAGCTGGTCAAGACCAGATCGGAACTGTATGTGCGGGAACTTACACAGTAACCGCAACAGACGCCAATGGATGTACTGCAACTGCAAGTGCAACAGTGTTAGAACCAACCTTATTGACTATAGCTGCAAGTGGAACCAATGCTTCATGCAATGGTGTGTGCGATGGAACAACATCAAGTGTTACTGCTGGAGGAACAGCACCCTATACCTATTCATGGACTGGAGGTGCTGGAACCAATGCAACCGCATCAGCATTATGTGCTGGAACTTATACGGTGACTGTAACAGATGCAGAAGGATGTACTGCAACAGATTCTTATACAGTAACAGAACCAACCCTATTAACAGTAGCGGTAAATGGAAACGATGCTTCTTGTTTTGGTGTATGTGATGGTGATGCAACTGTTGTTGCTGCAGGTGGAACATCTGCATATACTTATCAATGGGATGCTGCAGGTGGATTAGGAACAACAGCTACTACAACAAATACTTTATGTGCTGGAACAGCGGGCGTAACAGTTACAGATGCACAAGGGTGTACAGCAACTGGATCGGTAGTAATTGACGAACCGATAGCAATAACATTAACTCCAGCTTCAAATGATGCAACATGTGGAGCTTCAAATGGAGATGTTTCTGTTGTAGCGGTGGGAGGAACACCAGGTTATACATACCTATGGGATGATGCAGGAACTTCTGCTGCAGCAGCTGTAGGAACTTTACCAGCAGGTACTTATACAGTAATTGTTACTGACGCAAACAACTGTACAGAAACTATAGCTGCGGCAATAAATGATTTAGGAGGAGGAACCGCAACAACAATTATTGATAACCAAGTATCTTGCTTCGGAGTATGTGATGGTGGAGCTACTGTAACAATGGCAGGAGGAAATCCAGCATTTACCTATTTATGGAGTAATGGAGAAACAACAGATGTAGCTACTGCTTTATGTGTAGGTGTAAATTCAGTAGATGTAACAGATGCTCTAGGATGCGTTGCTTCTGCAACTGTTACCATTACTGAACCAGCTGTTTTAACAGCAGCAATAACTTCTAGTACAGACCCATTATGTAATGCTGTATGTGATGGAACAGCGGATGTAACAGTAGCTGGTGGAACCACTGCATATACATACGCATGGACAAGTGGTGGAAATACTGCTAATGAAACTGCAATGTGTGCCGGAACAGAAACAGTTACGGTAACGGATGCGAATGGTTGTTCGACAACTGCTGATGTAACGCTTACAGATCCAGATTTATTAACTGCAGCAATAGTAGGTGCAGATCCATTGTGTAATGGAGTATGTGATGGTTCGGCTGATTTAACAACAACGGGGGGAACCGGTGCTTTAACTTATTTATGGGATGATCCAGCGACTACTACCTCAGAAGATGTAGCTGGATTATGTGATGGAACATTTAATGTAATAGTTACAGATGCAAACGGTTGCACTGCAACAGACATCGTAACAGTTACAGAACCAACTTTAATAGTGCTAACTCCTGCATTTGTTGCAAGTACATGTGGAGCAGCTAACGGTGAAGTATCTGTATCTGCAGTTGGCGGAACAGGTGCATATACTTATTCATGGGACGATGTATCTGCATCAACAACTTCAACAGTAACAGGTCTTGTAGCAGGAACATATAATGTAATTGTAACGGATGCGCAAGGATGTACAGAGACCGTGGCTTCTACGATTACAGATGGAGCAGCTGGAACAGCAACAACAGTAGTTGATAATAACGTATCTTGTTTCGGAATATGTGATGGTGGTGCAACCGTAACGGTTGTTGGTGGTACAGGGCCATTTACTTACTTATGGAACAATGGAGAAACAACTCTTTCAGCGACTGCATTATGTGTAGGAACTAACTCAGTAGATATAACAGATGCAAATGGTTGTGTTATTTCAGTAACAGCAGATATTACTGAACCAGCTGTTTTAACAGCAGCAATAACTTCTAGTACAGACCCATTATGTAATGCTGTATGTGATGGAACAGCGGATGTAACAGTAGCTGGTGGAACCACTGCATATACATACGCATGGACAAGTGGTGGAAATACTGCTAATGAAACTGCAATGTGTGCCGGAACAGAAACAGTTACGGTAACGGATGCGAATGGTTGTTCGACAACTGCTGATGTAACGCTTACAGATCCAGATTTATTAACTGCAGCAATAGTAGGTGCAGATCCATTGTGTAATGGAGTATGTGATGGTTCGGCTGATTTAACAACAACGGGGGGAACCGGTGCTTTAACTTATTTATGGGATGATCCAGCGACTACTACCTCAGAAGATGTAGCTGGATTATGTGATGGAACATTTAATGTAATAGTTACAGATGCAAACGGTTGCACTGCAACAGACATCGTAACAGTTACAGAACCAACTTTAATAGTGCTAACTCCTGCATTTGTTGCAAGTACATGTGGAGCAGCTAACGGTGAAGTATCTGTATCTGCAGTTGGCGGAACAGGTGCATATACTTATTCATGGGACGATGTATCTGCATCAACAACTTCAACAGTAACAGGTCTTGTAGCAGGAACATATAATGTAATTGTAACGGATGCGCAAGGATGTACAGAGACCGTGGCTTCTACGATTACAGATGGAGCAGCTGGAACAGCAACAACAGTAGTTGATAATAACGTATCTTGTTTCGGAATATGTGATGGTGGTGCAACCGTAACGGTTGTTGGTGGTACAGGGCCATTTACTTACTTATGGAACAATGGAGAAACAACTCTTTCAGCGACTGCATTATGTGTAGGAACTAACTCAGTAGATATAACAGATGCAAATGGTTGTGTTATTTCAGTAACAGCAGATATTACTGAACCAGCTGTTTTAACAGCAGCAATAACTTCTAGTACAGACCCATTATGTAATGCTGTATGTGATGGAACAGCGGATGTAACAGTAGCTGGTGGAACCACTGCATATACATACGCATGGACAAGTGGTGGAAATACTGCTAATGAAACTGCAATGTGTGCCGGAACAGAAACAGTTACGGTAACGGATGCGAATGGTTGTTCGACAACTGCTGATGTAACGCTTACAGATCCAGATTTATTAACTGCAGCAATAGTAGGTGCAGATCCATTGTGTAATGGAGTATGTGATGGTTCGGCTGATTTAACAACAACGGGGGGAACCGGTGCTTTAACTTATTTATGGGATGATCCAGCGACTACTACCTCAGAAGATGTAGCTGGATTATGTGATGGAACATTTAATGTAATAGTTACAGATGCAAACGGTTGCACTGCAACAGACATCGTAACAGTTACAGAACCAACTGCGATTATCCTTACAACATCTGGTACAGATGCTAACTGTGGACAAGCGGACGGAGAAGTTTGTGTTGTTGCAGTAGGTGGAACAGGAGCTTATACGTATGCATGGAACGACGTGGGTGCTCAAACAACAGCATGTGCTTCAAACATTGTTGCAGGTACTTATAACGTAACGGTAACAGACGCTCAAGGATGTTCTCAAATAGCAAGTGTAACGATTAACGATTTAGCGGGTCCAACAGCTACTGCCTCTGTAGTAATAGATGCATCAGGGTTTGGTTTATGTGACGCCGAAGTAACAGTAGCCCCAGTAGGTGGATCAGGAACATATACATATTTATGGGATGATCCATCAGCACAAACAACGCAAAATGCAACGGGACTTTGTGCAGGAACTTACTGTGTAATGGTAACAGATGCTGTAACAGGATGTGTTACTACTGCTTGTGTAACGGTTGTCGAACCAGGAGCAATTATCCTTACAATAACAACAGTAGATATCCAATGTAATGGTGTTTGTATCGGTGAAACTGATGCAACAGTAACTGGAGGTGTTCCCCCATATATATACTCTTGGAGTAGTGGAGCAACTGCAGAAGATCTTACAGGTTTATGTGCAGGATCATATACATTAACAGTAGTTGATGCCAACGGAGTATCAACATCCCAAACTATTTCTATTACAGAACCAACAGCGGTAGCTGTAACATCAGTTACCGGAACAGACTTAAATTGTAATGCTATATGCGATGGAACATTAGAAGCAACTGCAACTGGAGGAACAGGAACACTTACTTACCTTTGGGATGATGGACCAACACCAGCATTACAAAACCAAACATCGGTTTGTGCCGGAACTTATGAAGTTACCGTTACAGATGATAATGGATGTACTGCAACAGATACTTACACGGTTAATGAGCCAGCACCTTTAGTCTTAGTAACTAGTCAAACAGATGCGAACTGTTCTCAAGCAGATGGTGAAGCATGTGTTACTCCATCCGGAGGTACAGCTGGTTATACTTATTTATGGGATGATCCATCGGCACAAACAACATTATGTGCTAGTGCAATAACTTCAGGAACTTACAATGTTACAGTAACTGATGCTAACGGTTGTGTTGAAACAGCAACAGTTGTTGTAAACGATATTACTGGAGGAACAGCTGCAATAGTAATAGACAATAATGCTTCATGTAATACTTTCTGTGACGGCCAGGCAACTGTTTCTATGACGGGAGGTGCGGCACCATATACTTACTTGTGGGATTCAGGAGCAGCTACCAACTCAACTACTAATATAGGGTTATGTGCAGGTGCAATAAATGTAACTATAACAGATGCTGTGGGGTGTGTAACAACTGCCACAGAAACAATAATAGAACCTACTCCACTTGCTATTACAAGTTCAGCAACAGATGCTTCTTGTAATGGGTTTTCAGATGGAACGGTTACAACAACTGTAACAGGTGGTACAGCTGCAGTAGACTATATATATGATTGGGTAGATCAGGCAACCGCTGCAAGTGTAGGTAATACACCTACCGTAACAGGTTTAGCTATTGGAACTTACTGTGTTACAGTATCCGATGATAACGGGTGTGTTATCACTGAATGTGTAACCATTGCAGAGCCAACACCTGTTGTTATAACAACAGCTGCTATTGATGCTAACTGTGGTCAATCAGATGGAGCGATTGCAGTAGCAACTTCAACAGGTGGTTCTGGGTTTTATACTACAGAAGATTGGGTTGATGGGTTAGGAAACCCCGTAGCTAACACAAATACAGTTCCAGCAGGAGCTTATACGGTAACAGTAATGGATAATGTAGGTTGTGTAGGAACCGCACTTGCTACTGTCTCTGATTTATCAGGACCAACAACCGTACTTGCCAATCAAGTAGATGCTACTTGTAATGGGTATTGTGACGGAGAAATTAGTATTACGATTACAGGTGGTGTTGCACCTTATTCAAGTGTATGGTCACCATTGCCAGCAGCAGGACAAGGAACACCAGATGTTACAGGTTTATGCGCAGGAACGTATTCAGTTGATGTAACGGATGTAAATGGATGTACATCATCTTTCTCAACAACGATAACTGAACCTGTACCGGTAGCTACTTCCATTGTATCAACAGTAGATGCTTCTGGAGCAAGTGTATGTGATGGAACTGCTGATGTACTAGCTACAGGCGGAACAGGAGTAATAACTTACACATGGTTTAATGATTGTGCTGCAACTTTATTAAATGGAGCTTTAACTGGACCAAATGTAATTGGATTGTGTGCGGATGATTATGCTGTTGTATCTACAGACGTTAACGGATGTGCTGATACATTATGTCTTACAATCATAGAGCCAAATGCAATTTTTACAACCCTAACAGGTGCAGATGTTACTTGCTTTGGGGTATGTGATGGACAAGCTACAGTAATTGCAAGTGGAGGTATGCCAGGGTTTACATACGATTGGATGTCGGTAGCAACAGGTAATCCTATTGGACAAACAACCACAACTGCAACAGGATTATGTGCAGGCGATTATTTTGTAGTCGTAACGGATGCAAATGGTATTGTACATAACAGTACTATTCAAACAATTAACGAACCAACAGTACTTGCAGGAGCTGCTACTGTAATATCTGACTACAATGGATTTGATGTTTCTTGTGAAGGAGCTTGTGATGGCTCTGCAGAGGTTATTCCAACTGGCGGAACAGCACCTTACACATATGCTTGGGATGCAAATACAGGAAATCAAACTACACCAATAGCTACCAACCTTTGCGCTATAACGTACGATGTAGTTGTAACGGATGCTAACGGATGTTCTCAAACATTTGATGTTACATTATCTAAACCGCCGGTACTTGGAAATGTGTTCTCATTTGTGGATGTAAGTTGTAATGCTGCATGTGATGGAACAATTACTTCCTCACCAGCAGGAGGAACGCCTCCATTTACCTATCAATGGAATGATCCTGCATTAACAACTACAGCATCAGTAGATAATCTTTGTGCAGGAACCTATGACGTTGTTATAGTGGATGCAAATGGATGTACAATAACAGAGACACAGTCGGTAACAGAGCCTATCGCACTGGTTCTTGCGGGATCAATGGCAGGATCTAACTGTAACCAAAATGATGGAGCTGCAGAAGTTACCATTGTAACGGGAGTTGCTCCATTTACCTATCAGTGGGATGCTAACGCAGGAAGTCAAACAACGGCAATCGCCTCTAATTTATTTGCTGGATGTTATGATGTTACAGTAACAGACGCGAATGGATGTAGTGAGTTAATAAATATATGTGTAGTTGATTTAGGAGCACCTTCAGCAACTATCTTAACACAAACAGATGTAAGTTGCAATGCTGGATGTGATGGTTTTGCTCAAATTCAAATATTTGGGGGAACACCTCCATTGAACTATACTTGGTATGACAATAACAACAATCCAATTGGTCAAACAACTGCGAGTGCACTTAGTTTATGTGCAGGAACCTATGTAGGTGAAATGATTGATGATGTTGGTTGTCAAGCAACAGTTAGTGTCACCATTGTAGAACCAACAGCACTCAATGCTGTTATATCAGTTTCAACAGATGTTACTTGTTTTGGATACTCTGATGGAAATGCAACGGTGATTGCTTCAGGAGGAACAGCACCTTATACATACGCATGGAATGATGCAGCAGGGCAAACAACAGCTGCTACTACTTCTACATTATTCCCCGGAACCTATACCGTAACTGTAACAGATGCATTGGGATGTACATTTAGTATTGACGCAATAATCGGAGAGCCTTTGGAAATCCAATTAGCAACAACCTTCACTGACGCTTTCTGTGGAACGCCAACAGGAGATGCAACCGTAACAACAACCAATGGGATTACTCCGTTTACTTATACTTGGGATGATGCATTAACACAAGCAACTGCAACTGCTATCGATTTAATCCCTAATACATATACTGTAGTGGTTGTAGACGCTGATGGATGCACACAAGTGGCAACTGCAGCTGTTGGAGATATTCCTCCAGGTGATGTAATTGTTACCTCTACTACAGATGCATTGTGTTTTGGCGATGCAAATGGAACAGCTACTGCTTCAATTAGCGGAACAGGAACTGCTCCTTATCACTATGAGTGGTTCAATGCTTCAAATATCTCTCAAGGGCAAGATAGTATCACGGCGACAGGACTCACTGCAGGAGACTATTATGTAACTATTACAGACGCGAATGGATGTGTGTCATCCAGTGGAATAGGGACGATTAATCAGCCAATTTTGATTATGGCTGCAACGTCTGTTAACTGTTAATGCTTCATGTTCTGGAAATTGCGATGGAGAGGCCTCTTCAGCTGCGGTGGGAGGGACATTCTCCATACACATATCAATGGGATGATCCGTTAATGCAAACAACTATTACAGCATTTAATTTATGTGCTCAAACATATAACTGTTACTATTATTGATGCGAATGGTTGTTCAGCAACAGCACCTGTTACTATATCAGAGCCAACAAGCTTAACTTTGGACTCTACAGTGGTGAATGCAAATTGTGGTCTGCCAGATGGAAATGCTTGTATCATAGCAAGTGGAGGAACCTCTCCTTATAGTTATTTATGGCCAGATGGATCCACCAACTCATGCGCATCCAATTTATTAGCGGGTACCTATTGTGTATTGGTGACAGACGCAAATAGCTTGCAGTGTCTACTCATATGTATTGAAGTTCAAGATTTAAATGGACCGTCTGCAATGATTGTAGATACCTCTATGGTTAGCTGTAATGGTTTTAACGATGGCTCAGCAACAGTAGATATGATTGGAGGTAATGGATTCTTTACTGCTTTATGGGATGTTAATGCGGGAAGTCAAACTACTCCAACAGCTTCTAACTTAGCTGCAGGGTTTTATGCTGTTACAATTACCGATTCAATAGGATGTAATGCTTCAATATCTATTGAAATTACAGAACCGGACGTAATGATTTCGATTCAAACTTTCTACAATACTATTTGTTTTGGATCATGTGATGGTATTGCCTCACTTGCAACAATTGGAGGAACACAACCTTATTCTTATAGCTGGTTGGATGTAAACAACATTACTGTAGGAACTGTAGACTCCATCGGGGGGTTATGTGCAGGATCTTATACATTATCAATAGTTGATGAGTCAGGGATGCACCGATATATTGAATTACTCCATCGGAGAGCCTGATCAAGTAACAGGATCTGCTAGTTCAACCGAAATCTCTTGTTTTGGAGCCTGTGATGGAACAGCTACTGCAGCGGGAATAGTTGGAATGACACCTTTTAGTTATCAATGGGGAGCATCTACAGGTAATCAAACAGGAGCGACTGCCTTTGGGTTGTGTCCGGGTAATTATATATGTACAATAACGGATGCAGATGGCTGTCAAACAACGGTTTCAGCAATTGTAACGCAGCCAACTGTCCTTGAAGCAGCAATTAATTTAACAGGTAACGTTAGTTGTAATGGTTATAGTGATGGTTTTGCAGAGGTTAGTCCTTCAGGAGGTATAGCTCCATATACATATTTATGGGATAATGGAGCTGGATCTCAAGTAACGGCAAATAATCTTTTAGCTGGAACTTACACCGTAACGGTAACAGATGCAAATGGATGTGTCACCACAGCTGTAACAATAATTACTGAGCCTACCCCATTAGCGCTTACATCAACTACGATTAATGTGGATTGCTTTGGGAATTGTAATGGTTCTGCTAGTGTAATTGCTAGTGGTGGTTCAGGGGGTAATACATACCAGTGGGATGATCCAACATTTGCTACTACTGCTGTAGTTAATAACTTATGCGCTGGAACATACACTTGCCTTATTACTGATGCAAACGGATGTACAATTTCTGAAACTGTAAACATTACGCAGCCAACTCAAATTGGAATGAGTGTGTCGATCACAGATGCAAATTGCGGATTTGACAACGGTTCGGCTTGTGTAAATATCTTTGGAGGAACAACTCCTTATGTTTATCAATGGAATGATGCATTAGCGCAAACAACTGCCTGTGCATCTAATTTAGTTGCTAATTGTTATACTATGACAGTAACAGATGGCAACGGATGTTTTGAAGACAGTGTAATTTGTTTAAATGACATTGAAGGACCAACAGTTACTTTTGTTGCTTCTTCAGATGTAACGTGTTTTGGTGATCAAGATGGTTCAGTGCAATATGCAGTTACAGGAGGAACAGGAGTTCCTACTTTGGAATGGGTTGATGGTGTTGGAAATCCAATTCCAGCAGGAAATAACTTGAATACTTTGTTTGGATTAGATGGAGGATGTTACTCATTAACCGCTACAGACGTTGCAGGATGTGTTAGTTCAGAATCAGCGTGTATAACGGAACCAACTCCATTGAATTCGGCTATATTGACTTCTAACGTTAACAATGTATCTTGTAATACAGGATGTGATGGTGATGCACTTGTTAATGCAAGTGGTGGATTAGTCACAACAGATTATGGGTACAGTTGGAATGTTGGTCAGACAACTCAGCAAGCAACAGGCTTGTGTGAAGGAACTTACACAGTAACAGTAAATGATGACAACAACTGCACAAGTGTAAGTTCAGTTACAATTTCGGAACCAACACCCATTGTTATTTCGGTTGATAACATACAAAATGTGTCTTGTTTTGGTATCTGCAATGGGCTTACTCAAGTATCTGTAATAGGTGGAACTGCTCCTTATACATACAACTGGACAAGTGGTGCCACTAGTAATACAGCAAGTAACTTATGTGCAGGCACATACACGATTACAATCACAGATGCGAACGGGTGTACTGAACAAATAGATATTACGATAACGGAGCCACCTGTGCTAGTGCAATCAGTAAGTACAGTAAACGCTACTTGTTCTGATTGTAATGGAGAGGGAAGTATTACCGCATCCGGCGGAACAACTCCTTATGCATATAGCTGGTTTGGGCTAGGAAACTCTCCTGGTAACAGCAATAACACTGGATTGTGTGCTGGTCTTGTTCCTTTTGAAGTAACCGATGCGAATGGATGTATTGTTAGTAGTACCGCTGATGTAATTGATGAAGCAGCTCCAGTAATTGATAGTATTACTTTTATTGAACCCTTGTGTAATGGTTATAGTACAGGCAGTGCATCAGTATATACTTCTGGTGGAACAGCTCCGTTTGCTTACCAATGGGATGACCCTTCAGCACAAACAGCACAAACAGCAGTGGCATTAGAAGATGGGTTGTACGCTGTTCAAGTAACCGATGCGAATGGCTGTATAGCTTTTCAATTGGTAAACGTTACAGAGCCATCACAATTAATAGCAGTTGCGGATCTAGACAGGGTTATTTGTTATGGTGATTCTACTCAGGTATGGGCAAGTGGTCAAGGAGGAACTCCTTTCTTAAATGGAACTTATACAGTTACTTGGGACAACTTACCAAACGTTGGTTCAGCGCCTGTTACGGTAGCTCCGCTTACAACAACGCAATACTGCGCTACGGTTTCAGATGCAAATGGATGTTTACCAGTAAGTTCATGTGTAACGATTACGGTTACTCCTCCTCTTGCTTTAACAATTACTCCTCCAATTGATATTTGTGTTGATGGTGCTGTAGATTTAGTTGCCACTGCAACGGGTGGAGACACACTTACAAATCCATATACATTTATATGGTATGATGATGCAGGAAATAGTGTTCCAAGTACACAATCAGGAAATGTGTCTACTGTAAATGTGAATCCAAGTGCACCAACAACCTATTATGCAGTACTTACAGATGGTTGCAGTATTAATGATACTGTATCAACTACTGTTTCGATTAATCCAAATCCACAAGCTTTTATTGCGGCCTTTGATTCATCAGGTTGTGCTCCATTTACAGCTCAATTTGTTGCCAACTCAGATATAGGAGTAAACTTCGAATTTGATATCGATTGTGATGGTATACCTGAATACTCAGGACCAAACAACACGTTTAATTATACCTATACAACCCCAGGAACATACGATGTATGCCTGGAGGTAACTAGTGGTGACGGATGTTTTACAGCGATAAACTCTACAGCAATGATTACTGTTCATGATTTACCAGTAGCTAGCTTCGGTGTTGCTCCGGCAGAAACTTCTATACTAAACCCGGTAATTGAGATGATTGATTATTCGATTGGAGGCTCAATATATGCTTGGGACTTTGGAGATGGAACATCAATTACTGGAAATGGAGACAGTATTTTAGTAGATTCAATCAACACTGGAATTATGAGTGATCCAACTCACTTATATTCTGATACTGGATACTTTGATATTACACTTACCCTATTTAGTATCAATGGAACAGATACCTGTGAAAACGTATACACACAAACAATCCATATTGAAGGTGACTATATCTTCTTTGCACCAAGTGCATTTACACCAAATAATGATGGTAAAAATGATGTTTTCATACCAAAAGGAATTGGTATTGATGCAGTCACGTATGATTTCTATGTATTCAATCGCTGGGGTGAACAAATTTTCGAATCACACAACAAAGACATCGGTTGGGATGGAAAACATAAAGGAACTCAAGTACAAGTTGATGCTTACGTTTGGTTAGTAAGAACAATCGATAATAAAGGAGAAGCACATGAATATATAGGTCATGTAACCGTAGTTAGATAACCAACTAGAAAGAAGTGAAACCAAAAAAGGCAGTGCAGATAGCACTGCCTTTTTCCATTGCAATAAATCGGATTACTCTGTGCTCTGTAAATAAGCCACTAATATTGTAACCCTAAACTCCATATTAAAGTATTAATTTAGAATATTTCCGATGACCAGGTGCAACAATCTTGAATTTACAACGTCGGAGACGTTGATAATATATACTAAACTGATCATCAAGAGTTAATAAAAATAAAATACCTTTACATAATGAATATACTATATCCTGCACTTCTAATCTTGTTCTCGTTATTGTTAAAGGATTTTACGGCGCAAACATCTGAAAGTAAATTTGTTCAATTCATGATGACAAATGTCGATTCAAGGGAAAAAGTATTGGAAATAGATCAATTTATGCGTAATCAGCAAGGAGTTGAAATTTCTAGAGCCGACATTATTAGTAAAAAATATTTATGCATTTATGCATCTACAAGCAATTTAGACAGAGTGAGGTTTGAAAAATGGATGGAGGAACTAGGGGTTGAAATCAAATGTTTTAGAGAAGGTGAATACGGTACAGATAAGGTGATTGATCAAAAAATGGACTGCGAATAGTTATGAAATATTATATCCATACACTACTTATATTTGTTATCGCATCTGCCACTAATGTAAGCTATTCCCAATGGGGGGATTGTGACAACTCAATTGAGGCATGCACCAATCCATCATTTGCAGTCACTCCAAATGGTTTTGGTAATATCGAAGAATTTCAATCTGGAACAATTACAAACCCTAGCTCAAATCCGAATGCTACACCTGGAAACAGCGGATGTTTGCTTTCTGGAGAATTAAATAGTACATGGCTTTTAATTACAGTAACCTCTCCTGGGACACTAGAATTCAGCATGGGTGATTTAGCGTCACCTGGTTGTTTTGACTGGATTATGTGGCCTTATGATGCCAACACATGTGACGATATATTTAACAATGTTCTTCCCCCAGTTGCATGTAATTGGAATGGAGCCTGCAGTGGACTAACCGGAATGGCAAATATTTTACCTATTGGTGCAAGTCAATCAGATTTTGAAAATGAACTTAACGTTAATGCAGGGGATCAATTTATGATTTGTTTATCGAACTACGGGGGCGCAAATAGCAACATCCCTCTTAATTTCTTTGGAACCGCCGGAACAACTTGTGGTGGAGCAATTGATGCAACAATATGTGAAGGCGATACGGCAACAATCTCAGCTCTCGACGGAGTAACATATGTATGGGAAACAGCAATTTTTGGATTTATTACAACCAACACTGCTGGGGATACGGCTTATGTAAATCCATCTATAACAACAAGTTACCCTGTAGTCATTTCATTTGCCGACGGAACCTCCGCAAACGACACTGCTGTTGTTACAGTTATCCCAGCAATCAATGCTGCCGCAACAGTTATTGAAGATCAATGTTACGGGGATGACACTGCATCCATTACCGTTGCCACACCTGGTGGTACAGCACCATTTAATTTTTCATTAACTGGACCAACATCAAGTAATAATACCAATGGAATTTTTTCAAATTTGCCCTCTGGAAATTATACAATTGACATTACGGATGATACAGGTTGTTCTGATCAAATCATATTGACTGTCAATCCAGGTCCATTATGTTGTGACATAACTATATCAACCACTGGTGATTCCGTTAATTGCCAAGCGGACTGCTCAGGGATGGTTATAGTTGACACCGCAAACTCACATCCTCCAGTCAATATTCAATGGTTTGATGAAAACAACAACCCAATTATTGGAGCTTTTAATGACACTTTATTTTCAGCCTGTACCGGCACATACTATGTTGAAGTTTCCGATATTGTTTGTATGAAAAGGGATACTGCAACTATTGGCATCAGCCTGCAATTACCAACTGCAATTTCCTCTAATGACACAACAATTGCTGTTGATCAAGAAATACCGCTATGGACATCAGGAGGATCTAGCTATATGTGGACACCTGACACTTATTTAGACTGTTCAGATTGCGACAACCCTATTTCCACACCCGGAAATGATATCATCTACTTCATCGAAGTCACAGATTCTTTGGGCTGCAGTGTTGAAGATACAATAGTGGTCACAGTTATTTACTATCCGCTTTTTATTCCGAATGGGTTCTCCCCAAATAACGACAATGAAAATGACATTCTTTATGTTAGAGGTGGCGGTATTGCATCTATTCAAATGCATATCTTTGATAAATGGGGTAATTTAGTTTTTGAGACATTAGATGTTGAAAAAGGTTGGGATGGAACGTTTAATGGAAAACCTGTAAATACTGGAGTTTACGTATATAGAATGGATGCTACATTGAAAAATGGAGAAACACTAATGGAATCTGGTAACATAACCTTGTTTAGATAGATATGAGAATATACCTACTTTCAATAACGATATCGGCAATATTTACAGCGCATGCGCAGGACACTGAGTTTTCTCAGTTCAACAGTACGCCGTTGGTTCAGAACCCGGCTAATACTGGTATGGGGAGAGGATATAATAGGGCAAATCTATTGTACCACTCGCAGCATTCTACGACATGGGAAATGTTTATTCAACCATGTATGCATCTGCTGATGCCCCTATATTTTCTCATAAAATGCAAAGAGCAAGTGGTTTATTTGCTACTGGATTGCATTTTTACAACAACACTGAAGGTGATGCCAAACTAAGCACACTTAACGTAGGGCTGTCTATTGCTGGACATGTCGACTTAGATTATTACAATAAAGGAAGTGTAGGAATTCAAGGAACCTACAACCAACAATCATACAATATAAATGCGATTCAATGGGATAGTCAATATAATGGCACTTCCTATGACCCTACTTTACCCTCTAATGAAAATTTTTCGGGGAATAGTAATGTGTTTTTTAATATGGGAGTTGGTCTTTTATGGAAACATTTTTCTAGAGAAGAAAATCTGACCGGTATTGATAAAGGTAGTTTTCAAATTGGATACAGTTTAGTTAATATCACTAGACCATCTTTATCTTTAATGAACAATTCAGACAAACAATACTTTAAGCATAATGTGCATTTTAAAAGTCTGTTTGCCATTGGGGAAAAGCATATAGGTCTTGCTCCTTCAGGAATGTTTTTAATGCAAGGACCTCACATTGAATACTCGATAGGTAGTGCATTTCTATTTTATCTCAAATCAGATACGAAATATACTGGATTTATTAAGGAAGCATATGTTGGTATGACCATGCATTACAGACATACGGATGCAATTATCCCTGGAATAGTAATTAAAGTTTCTGATATTATTATCGGTATGTCATATGATTATAGTATTGGAAAATTGCAAAACTTTAATGGAGGAATGGGTGGATTTGAATTTTCTCTGCAGTTTAACGACACCTATGGTACCTTATTCAATCAAGGGAATATGCACGTAACAAATGGTGCGCAAAACTCCAGAAAATTATAATTGATGAAATTAATTATATTAACCTTCGCCTTGATGATTGCTTTCAATTCTATCGGCCAAAATATAAACCCAAAGGTAATGGAATCTTTAGGAGCTGAAAAAGCACATGATTTATTTTCAAATAACCCCGAAAAGTATAATCATTTATTGGACTTCATAGATCATTCGTGGTATGTCCAAGATGTTCATTTTAAAGACTTGTCCGATTTAAAAGATTTTAGAACTGTTAAATTTAAAGGTACTAGCCTTAATTTATTTGATGATGGACAAAATTTCAGAATAGAAAATTTCAATCCACTTCTTTACGAAATTAAAATTCAGGATAAATATCCCACAGTCTATAAACTGGGAGAAACTGGAAAAATAATCGTTTTCTATTCAAGAGAATATTTCATTGAAAAAGCTAAGGAAACTAAATGATGAAAAACGCACTTATAATTCTGTTATTAATGTTTCCATGGCAATTTAACGCCCAAGATTTTTCCATTACTGATGGAACCATTTCAACTTGTTTAGGAACTTTATTTGATTCAGGAGGCACTGGAGGTGCTGGGTATTCAAATAATGAAAGCTATACGGTCACGATTTGCCCTGATAATGCAAATGATGTGATTACCCTAGATTTTATCAATTTTGCGCTGGACAATACAAACACGGCTACTGCACCAGCAAATAATATAGACAATATAATTATATACGATGGTGATAATACAGGTGCTACAACTTTAGGAACATACACTAGGCAATCAACTACAGGGAACAATTGTTACTTGTACATCACTTAACACTACTGGGTGCTTAACCCTTGTATTTACTTCAAATGATGCTGGAACTGGAGTATTTGCTGCCTCAATTACTTGTGCTACCCCTTGTCAGAGACCATTTGCACAAGCAATATCAAACCCGGATACAATTGCTAAAATTTGCATCGGCGAATCTGTTAGCTTTGACGGATCTTCATCATTTGCTCAAACCGGGTTTAACATTGTTGATTACCATTGGGATTTTGATGACGGAACAATTGATAGTTTAAGTGGTGCAACTACAAGTTACACATTTAATGATCCAGGCGTATTTAATGTGCAACTGCGCGTAATTGATGATAATGGATGTATTAATTCTAATTTAACCGACTTAAGCATATGGGTTGCTCCTCCTCCTGTATTTAATCCAATAGAATATGACACAAGCATGTGCATAGGGGAAACCGTTACACTGACTGCTCACCCTGAGCAATATTCACAAACATGGACGGCGGTTCCAGATGGAAACTTAGGAGGACCTCAATATGTGCCTGATCAAGTAGGACAATGTTTTACGACTACTTTAGATTTCACAGCATTCTCTCCGGGTCAAACCCTTGGAAACATTAATGATTTTCTAGATGTATGTATAAATTTTGAGCATTCATTTATGGGAGATTTAGTAATTTCGTTAACCTGCCCTACAGGCCAAAATGTCGTTCTGCATCAGCAAGGTGGTGGCGGAACAAATCTGGGTGACCCTGACCAGATGGATGGCGCTCAATTTCCTGGTATAGGATGGGACTATTGTTGGAGCCCAGCTGCTACTAACGGAACTTGGGTAGATAATTCTGCAACAAATACAATTGTCAAATAGCAGTGGATCTACATCCTTAATTCCTGGAACCTATGAAAGTATCAATCCAATGAACGCGTTAGTTGGATGTGACCTCAACGGGACATGGGAAATCGAATTTTGCGATTTATGGGGAGCTGATGATGGTTTCGTTTTTAGTTGGGGTATTAATTTCGACCCAAGTCTATTTCCTCCTTTAACTTCCTTTACACCATCAATTGGAACCGATCAAGATTCCTCTAGTTGGAGTGGCTCTAATATTATAAATACATCTAGCGATGGAAACGAAATTATAGTTGCGCATACTACTCCTGGAAGCTATGACTATACGTTTTCTATTACAAGTGACCATGGATGTGTTTCCGATACGACTATTACCCTCGTTGTAGAGCCAGCTCCAGAAGTTTTTGCGGGAAATGACACAAGCGCTTGCACAGGTCAACAAGTTCAATTAACTGGAGAAATATTAAATACTCCCACCCCCTGCTCCCCCGTGCGTATTTACAATAGACATGGTAGATACTTTTGGCGATGGTTGGAATGGCGCATCTATTGATGTAATCATTAACGGAGTAATAACAAACTATGGAATGGCCACGGGTGCTAACGCATCCTATACATTTACTCTAAATGATGGTGATTCGTGGGAAATTATATTCATTTCTGGAACATTTGACAACGAAATTATCTACACTTTTACAGATTGTAACGGAAATCAAATATTCACAGATGGCCCAAACCCTGTGATTGGATCTGCTTTTACTTCTACCTATGGAAACCCAGTGAGCTATACCTATGGTTGGGACCCTGCAACTGGTTTAACGGACGCCACTATTATTGACCCTATCTCATCTATTAGTGGACAAACCACATACGTTTTAAGTGTTTTTCCAACTGGCCACCCCTTGTGCGTTAGCACAGATACAGTTGTGGTTAACATAAATGACCCTTCTGCTGGACAAGACTCAACTGCAACAGTTTGCCAATCGGGTACCGGATTATACCTGTATGATTATCTAGGTGACTCTTTAGATATTGGAGGAACGTGGTACAATGGAACAACAATCATAACAGATATTTTAGACCCTTCCAATTTAGTCGCTGACACATTTCAATATGTTATTGGAACCAAGGATGCATGGACACTGCAACAGTCATGATATATGGCTCTATTCCGGTTCCTATCTCATCAAACGATACCTCTATAACGGTCGACCAACAAATTCCTCTCTGGACATCTGGAGGAGAATCATATGTTTGGACTCCTAGTATATATTTGGATAGTATATATTCCAATTCTGTGATATCTACCCCGGGAGAGGATATTACTTATTACATTGAGGTTTATGACTCATTAGGTTGCATGGCTATTGACACTATTAATATCACTGTAGAATACAACCCGCTATTTATTCCAAATGGGTTTTCTCCGAATAATGACAACAATAATGATGTCTTTTATGTTCGTGGAGGAGGAGTTGCCCTCTATTCATTTTACAGTTTTTGACAAATGGGGAAATTTGGTATTTGAATCTTTTGATATGGACAAGGGATGGGATGGAACTTACAATGGAAAGTTGGTAAATACCGGAGTCTTTGTTTATCGAATGGATGCAACATTAAAAAATGGACAACCTCTTTTTCAGAGTGGAAATGTCACATTATTTAGATAAAAAAATAACAGCATAAAAAAAGGGTATTCAATGAATACCCTTTTTTGTTTTGTAGCCTCTTATTAAATTAAGCATCAATATTTGCATACTTTGCATTCTGCTCAATAAACTCTCTTCTTGGTGGAACCTCATCTCCCATTAGCATTGAAAATATTCTATCTGCTTCGAACTACTTTCAATTGTAACTTGACGTAGCGTTCTAAATTCTGGATTCATGGTTGTATCCCACAGTTGCTCCGCGTTCATCTCTCCAAGACCTTTATAACGCTGTATACCAACACTTGAATCAGCCCCTGCCCCTTTCATCTGTTGAATAAAAGCATCCCGTTCAGCATCATTCCATGCATAATTACTTTGTTTCCCTTTCTTAATTAGATATAAAGGAGGCGTAGCAATATATAAATACCCATTTTCGATTAGTTCTTTCATATAACGGAAAAAGAACGTCATAATCAAAGTTTGAATGTGACTACCATCAACATCGGCATCACACATGATAATCACCTTATGATAACGAAGCTTCTCCATATTCAGAGCTCTTGAATCTTCTTCTGTACCTACTCTTACTCCTAAAGCAGTATAAATATTTTTAATCTCTTCATTTTCGAAGATCTTATGTTGCATCGCTTTTTCAACATTCAATATCTTACCTCTTAAAGGCATAATTGCTTGAAAATGTCTATCTCTTCCTTGTTTTGCTGTACCACCTGCAGAATCTCCCTCTACAAGATATACCTCACATTCTGAAGGGTCTTTTGAAGCACAATCAGAAAGTTTCCCTGGTAATCCAGCACCACCCATTGGGTTTTTACGCTGAACCATTTCTCTTGCCTTAGTAGCTGCATGACGAGCCGTTGCAGCAAGAATAACTTTCTGAACTATCTGCTTTGCATCATCTGGATTTTCTTCCAAATAATCATTCAACATTTCACTTACTGCTTGACTAACCGGAGCAGTTACCTCTCTGTTTCCTAATTTTGTTTTAGTTTGACCCTCAAACTGAGGCTCTTGTACTTTAACAGAAACAATAGCTGTTAATCCTTCGCGAAAATCATCACCAGAAATATCAAACTTCAATTTATCAAGCATTCCCGATTTTTCGGCATACTTTTTTAACGTCCCTGTCAAACCTCTTCTAAAACCAGAAAGGTGTGTTCCACCCTCATGCGTATTAATATTATTTACATAAGAATGAATGTTTTCAGCATAAGAGTTGTTATAAATTAAAGCAACTTCAACTGGTATACCATTTTTCTCACCTTCGACACTAACAACCTTTTGAATTAACTTTTCTCTGGTTCCATCCAAGAATTCAACAAACTCTGGCAAACCTCTTTCAGAATAAAAAGTCTCAATCGGTGAATTCCCTTCATCATCTTTAGCTTCTTCTCGTTCATCTGTCATGACAATTGTCAACCCTTTATTAAGGAATGATAATTCACGCATTCGGGTAGCCAAAATATCATAGTGATATTCCAATACTTCAAAAATTTCTGGATCTGGGTAAAATGATAACTTCCGTTCCTCTTAAGTCAGTTGTACCATCTTCTTTTACTAAGATATTGCTCCTTACCTTGCTTATATTCTTGGACATAAATCTTACCCTCTTTATGCACACTTGCTTTTAGATCTATGGAAAGAGCATTCACACAAGAAACACCAACACCGTGCAACCCACCAGATACTTTATATGAGTCTTTATCGAATTTACCCCCAGCACCTATCTTTCGTCATTACAACTTGTAACGCAGAAACACCTTCTTTCTGGTGAATTCCTACCGGAATTCCCCGTCCATTATCCATTACTCGAATACCATTACCTTCCAGAATTGATATATCGACTCTATCACAATGACCTGCCAATGCTTCATCAATAGAATTATCAACTACTTCATATACTAAATGGTGTAATCCTCTAGAACCGACATCACCAATATACATCGATGGACGCATTCTAACATGCTCCATCCCTTCTAGGGCCTGAATACTATCCGCTGAATAATCTTTTATCTTCACTCATCTTTTATATCTCGTTTTTTGACAAGTCCAAAGATAAGATTTCGAGCACTTTAAAACACATTATTCCTTGACCATTATACACTACTTATTAACATTTAAGGAGGTTATACACGACCCAAACCAAATAGCTACACCTTACAGCTTTTTTCCAACTAAAATAGATTGTGAACCTATCTAAAATGCCAAAGTAATCCCTCCTAACAAGTTAAACCCTTGAACAGGGTAAGCTGTCCACTGATAGTACTTTTTACCAGCAAAATTATTGAAATTGATAAATGCTGATAATTTTTTATTGTACCTGTATTCAAAACCTAGATTAGCATCTACAAATGGTTTTAGATTGTAAATATATTTATCATTACTCTGGCTTCAACTCCTTCAATACATTAATAACTATATGTTTGTCGATTACCAACCACAAATATATTTGCTCTAACCAATATCTTATCAGCTAAATCATAAGTTCCTGAAAGCGTAAGTTTAAAATCGGGTCTATGCCAAGCAAACTCTTTTCTCCCAGAACCATAGCGAAGTACTCTCCTTTACCATAAATCTTTAATTTTTCTAGTTTCTGATATGCCAATTGACCACTAATGGTTGTTCTTGATAAGGTATCGTATAATACCGTAAACTTATTACCATAAGAATAAGTAGAATCCATTCCAAAAATTGGCAACCCTTCTATCTCTTCATGTCCTATTGCTAAATTGAATGATATTGTTGAGCTAACAGAACCGCGGATACCACCATATAATCTTTAGCTTTTGATTGGTAGTTTTGAATAGAGCATTTTCAAGAATAAATGAATTCTCTAAACGCATAGAATTAAAAGTGTTTCTCTTAATACCTCCACTCAATCCAATGTAAGGTATAAAAATATCATTAAACAGACTATAATTACCCTCTAAACATGGGTAAAAGTGAAACTTAGCAGCAGTTCCAATATTTGCATAAATACCTAGCCCTGCTTTAACAGACCAATTATCCCTCTTGAGAAAATATAAGGAGTTAGCTTTGAAAATGGTATTATTTGTATTTATTGACAAAAGGGAATCTCCGATTGAATCCGAAATCATTAGAGGAATATTTTGTTCTAATGCATTAAAATCTAACATCACATCAGCTCCGATTTCTTCTTTGCCCATATATTTAAACAAATTTGCTCCAATCTTTAAATTATGCTCGTTTGTTTTTGATAAACCATTTAAAAAATCATAATCTAAGCTAAGGTGATGATTAAGCTTGGCACTATCCTTTAGCATACTTTTAAGCTCCGTATGAAGCGACACTAGATCATAGACCTGCTTTATCGTATCTGCAGTAGTTCTCTATATTCCGATGGAATTAAGGTGTTCGTTGCATCAAACCCATAATAATGAAAACTATTCCTATCATAATTTAAAGATGCTTCTAAGCGTGCGTTCCTTAAAAAAGTGTTTGTAATATCCCCCTAAATGATTGTCATTGAACTTGATTAACGCCAAGGCCTTTTATATTACCGAGAGAGCTATGATGGAGCATGTTAACGTTCCCCATGCTCTTTTTTTAGAACGCGTAGAATTGTAATATCCTTCTAAATAAGTAGTAGTGTACATACCTATTGCCGCTTTAACATATCCTGAATATAATTTATCTAAAGGCTCAATAATTTTTAATCTTGCCGGCTTAATTTGTTGCACCTCAAATGACACATTGTGCTGAACAGGTTCCAAGTAATACTGAAGCTTAGGAATCTCCATTACTGAATCTTTCGATTGCGGCATCATGCTTATCTTTTGCGACTTTACAGTTGTACGCGCAGCTGCATCCGTCCCGCTATAAACATCAGAATCCCTGTCTTGAGAAACTCCATCTTGTATGCCCATTGAGAAAAGTACAACCATTATTATATATGCTGTTTTCATCATCTAGTTATTTGGTTCTTTGTTTTGTTTCTCCTTCTCCTCTTCCAGCTCATCCTCGAAAAGCTTTTTATCCTTTTCATCTAGGCCTTCAAAATCAATTTCCACATCGCCTTTTTCGACTAGATTTTTCACTTTGACTTTCCAAATCAAGTATATAATCAATTTTTGATTGAGCCAACGCCACAATCTCTGCCTGATCTTTTCCTTCATAGTTATCTATAACACTTTGCAGACTACTTTTTGCGTTGAAATAATCTTCTTTTACAATGAAATTATCCCCTAGCAAAATAATTGCACTAGCTATCCAATAATCGTAAGACGGCTTCTGCTTTACCAACTCCATAATAGTAATTTCGCACTCATCATTCTTTTCTTGCTCGAATAGTATTTCCGCTGCATTATACTTGGCTTCTGCACCTTTAATACTTTTTGTAGTTTCGCTTAAAGCAATAAGAATAATATAAGCCTCATCCAGTCTATCCGTTTCTTTTAAAGAAAGCCCATGTATTAGTGAAGCTTCAATTTCTAAAGGTTCATCAAGGTTACTTAACAATAGCGTCTTGTTAGAATACGCAATGGCCGACTGATAATTGTTTAAGTTCCAAAACCCTCGCATCTGGCCAATAACAGAAGATACGAATATTCTCCTCTGAAGCTGCTACCCTCTCTAGCGTTGCATAATGACCTATGGCTTGGTGATAATCACTCTAGGAAATAACTAATATTACCTGCATATTTTAATGCATTTTCATAATTATTATTGTTTACCTTATCAATAACACTGTTATAGTGTGAAAGCGCTTCTTCTAGGTTTTCTTCTTGATGAATACAGCGAGCCATATAGTAATGTGCGTCCGCGCTGTGCCTTCCGTTTTCAACTTTCACTATTATATTCCTCTCCTTTTAGAATAATATTGGCGCAGTCTCCGCGGTCCCAAGCATCTTGAACAGGTTCCCAAAAAACCGAATCCAATTCGGATTGAGCTACTTCTCTTCCTTGCTCTACTAGCCAATCATAATAGCCCGCTAAATCATCTCTACCTTTATAAATGTCTTTCATTAATAAGACTGCAGATTCATTTTCGGAAGTTGCATTGGGATATTCAAACAGCACTTTTTCCAAATACTTTTCTGCTTTATCATATTCTTGTGTACTTAAATAAACGCTCCCAACATTTACAATGGCTCTTGGCACATATTTATTTTGTGGGTAGTCACGAATAAACTGTTCGTACGTATCTATGGCTTTTTGATTTTCTCCTTGCGCTTTATAGGTATCTGCTAATTCCCGAATAGATAAGAATTTGGTAGCTAGAGTTTGGATACCTTTCGGTTAACTCTTGCAAGGTTTTAGCCTTCCCTTCATGATCTTCTATATAGCCTTGAGATGTTGCTTTTTTAAAGTAAGCATAGGATAAATCGCCGTCTCCCTTTTCAATAACCATATCGAAATATTCAATCGCTTTTACATCATCTGACAACAAAAAATAACAATCTGCTAATCTTAAGAATGCATCAATCAAAGGTTTATTCTTTACGCTCTCCTCTAATAAAACGAAATTTCTAAATGCGTAATGCTACTACGTAAATGAGCACTTCTCTCGGTGGAGGTAATCGTCTTTTTTCTATTATAAGTAAACGGATTAGATTTCAAAAAATAAGCATATCCTATATTATAATCTGCCTGATGAAAAACGGATGTAAGAGCAGCTCCTGGTTCCATTCGGAATTCTTCTATACTGCGAAATAGCCTCATCCAATTCTCCTTTATGATATTTGCATTCAGCAATCCAAAATAGGCTTTCTGCATTCAATTTTTTATCAACAGGATACCTTTTCACGTCTTTGAATTTATTCAGCGCTTTAGCATATTCTCCGTTATGAAATAATTGCACAGCTCTGTTAAAACTTACCGTTTGATAGGCCACCTTCATTCTATCATCTTTATTTTTCACTCTCTCTAATGACGCTAGAGCATCCTCATAGTTTTTTGTGGTCATGTAAACCCGTATTAAAAACTCGTAAGCTTCTTCAGCCTGAGACGAATTTGGATATATTTCAATGTACTCATGAAAAGCTTTTATTGCTTCATCATAAGGATTATAGGATAATTCATAAGCAAGTTTTGCATAATTAAAAAGTGAATTCTCCTTTATACTAGGGTCAAAATCCATTTTACTCGCAGCTCTAAAGGCGTTGCTTGCATAATCTTTTTCTTCTAACTTTAAATAGGACTCTGCCATATGGTAATATGCGGTTTGTGACAAAGCATCTTTTTTTGTAGATGCTCTACCCAGATACTTAACTGCACTTTCATAACTTTTTATCCCGTAATAAGCAAAACCTATTTGGTAATTATCAACTCGAGTAGCCTTAACACCTTTTCTAAACTCCAATAAATAAGGAATCGCTTCACTATATTTTTTCTCGTAATAATAAGAGTCACCGATTAATTTAGCGAATTCAGATTTTCTTTTAGAACTAACCGAATCCATATAAACCGGAGCATATTCAATTACTCTTTTATACTTTTCTTGTTTATAATAAATTTGAGTGATGTAATAGGGTGCAATAGATTTAAACATTGACTCGCAAGAAATTGTCTGAAAGCCCTCGAGTGCCGTTTGGTAGTTCTTATCTTTATATGCAATGTGACTATAATAATAAACTGCTGGAGCTTTATATTCAGTATCTTTATCTAAAATCTCGTAGAAGTTTCCCTTCGCTAGAACAAAATCTTTTTGTTTGAAATAACTATATCCTAATTTGAAATAATATTCGATTCTTTCATCCGGAGCTAAATCATATGGATCAACTTTAGTTAAATACTCAATAACCTTTTTTGATTTTTTTAACCGATAATTATGTTTTCCTAATTGAAAGAATACGGACTTGCCTTTTGGATGGTCTGGATGTTCAGTTACAAAACGATTCAACAAAAATTCTGCATCTTTATGAAATAACTCCAACGCACAGATTGCAAAGTAATATTCACAGTTAATGCGTATTTCATCTTGATTGTTTTCAATATGTTTTACTACTTCTTCAAATTTATCCTGTGCCGCACTATATTTTTCTTTATCGTATAGATCTTGACCTTCATTATATGTTCTATAATTATCCGTATAAATAGCTGTTTTCTGTCCAAAGGAACAAACAACACTAAATAACATTAATACAATTAGAACTTTTTCGAATCCCTATCATAAAATATATTTTCCAATGGGACATACCTTGCCCATAACAATTTATTGGTTAAAGATAGCAAGGTGCAGGGGTAGTGTTTGCGCTGATTTGATTAATTGTTAACGGGTTTCTGTTAAAACTATTGCATGTAAATGAACATCGAAGAAAAATAAATTGGCATCTTTATACGCAATAAAAACCATTTATTTGAATTTTGACTTCAGCAGAGAACAGCATATCCATAAGTAATATCAATGTCTCTCAACGAGAATTATTGGTGCTCAAAAATGTAGAATTAACCATCCAAAAAGGAGAATTTGTTTACTTAATCGGTAAAACCGGCAGTGGAAAAAGTAGTTTACTTAAAATATTGTACGGTGAATTAAGGCTAAAAGATGGAAATGCTACAGTGGCTGGTTTTAATTTAATCAAACTACGGAAAAGAAAAATTCTTGCTTTAAGAAGAAAATTAGGAATTGTTTTTCAAGACTTCCAATTACTTACCGACCGAACCGTTGAAGAAAATTTAAAATTTGTAATGCGCGCTACCGGATGGAAAGACAAAAAAAAGGTAAAAGCACGAACCTCTGAATTATTGGAAAAAGTTGGAATGGTAGAAAAGGGCTTTAAATTCCCGCATCAGCTATCTGGTGGTGAACAGCAAAGAATTGCCATAGCAAGAGCTTTAATAAATGATCCTGAAATTATTTTGGCGGATGAACCAACAGGAAACTTAGACCCAGAGACAACTGAGGAAATTATGCGTTTGCTTTTCGAAATAAGTGGTACAGGTAAAACAATATTGATGGCTACACATGATTACGATATGATGCAACGTTTCCCATCCAGAACTTTGCGTTGTGAGGACGAAGCAGTTACTGAGATTAATTTGGCAGAAGCGCCTGAATTTAATATGAATAGGTTTTAATTTTCACGAAGTATTGCAATTTATTAATCCGTTATCCATCTGAATAATCTATCATATTGATTTATCAAACGCTATCTATCTGAATAATCTATCATATTGATTTATCAAACGCTATCTATCTTCGACCACAACAAAAATGGGGTCTTTTCCTACGTCCTAGCACATATAATGATTATATTGTTGATCTAACTTTATGCTTAAAAATATATTTAAATTATTAATTGGATCCCTGATAATAACCCTTGTTATTGGGTCTATTTTTTTTACCCAGCTCTTTGATACTAATCCGAATAACCTCTCTAAAATCTACTTCTATCGCTGGCGTTCCATTCCTTTTAATAATAAAGCAACCACATTCCTGTCATACGTAAGCAATAATCCCCAGATTGACCATATCTATTTCCAGAAAATCAGAGCAAAAGCAAGAGGAGGAAGCAATGCAGATTTCCCAAAACACAACTTTACAATTGAATTAAAAAACAAACATCAACTAGCAGGTTTAGCAAATGATGATGATTGGATATTAGGCGCTTCTTTTCTTGAAAAATCATTTATACGGAATAAGCTTTCATTTGATTTATTTAGATTATTTAACTCCAAACATAAAGCTCCTGAATGCGAATTCACAGAAGTTTACAGAAATTTCAAATACCATGGATTATACGTTATCATGGAGCGGATGGATAGCAAGAGATTAAAGATAAATAAAAAAGATAGTGCAGCTTGTATTTTTAAAGAACCGCCAATTTTTATTGACCCTAAAGTAATAGTAAATAGTAATCCTTATAAAAAAAATGATCTTTATCATCAGAAATTTCCAGATTTAACTAAGCGAAACAAGACTTCAGAAATAGAGGAATTACGCAAATTTATTGCTTTTGCCCCCGATTCAATATTTGATAAAAAGATAAAGTCATATTTTCAAGTAGATGATATAATCGATTGGCATATTCTTCTGCTATTTGCGCATAACGATGATGGCGTTATAAAAGGCTTCTATTTATATAAAAAAGCTGATAAAACACCGTTTAAACTTGCACTTTGGGATTATGACAATACTTTTGGCAGAGACACTGATAATCAACCACATTTACCAGGTATTATTAACTGGGAGAGAAATATACTTTTAAATAGATTAGTTAATTCAACTACAATACATAAAGCCGACTAAAGCAACGTTTTTTTGAGTTAGTAGAAGAAGGAATACTTACTACAGAAAAATTAACATCTATGATTGATAAGGATTATGACGTAATCAAAAGCTATGTAAAAAAGAATGAAGAGCGTTGGCCTATTAATGCCGAACCGTTTTATGACGATACTGACTTTGAAGGTGAAATTCAGCTAATGAAGAAATGGATTCCTCTGCAGCTAAAAGCCGTCAGTGAATATCTTAATACACTTTAGCTATGTTGTTTTTTGAGGCCAAAAGAAATATAACTCAGTAATTGGTTTGTAGCTCCATAAAAAAGAATAATCTTAAAAAACCAGTTCAACTAGCTTTTCAGCATTACCCAAGTTATTGAATTTATCTAGCAGTATTTTATTGCGTAACTCTAAGTCCGCGAATTTAAATTCTTGATCCATTAATTCGGAAATTAGTTTTCTAAACTTAGCTGGTGTATTAGCTTCATAACAAGCTTCTTCTAATCCAGTGTTTTCAACCATATATTTATTTACTAAACAAAATCTACCTTTGTACAACGCTGAAATTAATTTTAATTTAATTCCAGTTGGCTGAAAGGTTGGAAGAATATTAATATGTGCATCTGCTATTAAATGTTCCATTTCTGTAAAAGAAATGTTACCACTTAAGCTTACATTTTTGGATTGACCAACTTTTTTAATCAACTCCTTACTTGGATTACTTCCTGCCAGAACTAAAGGGTAATCCAACTTAGAAAAAACATCAATTAAATAAAGAGAAGCTTCATTATTTTCTCCAACAGCTAAATTACCATGATATAGTGCAAAGGCCCCTCTTCCAATTTTTGCAGTTACCTCTTCCCCAGAATGAAATGCAGGCAAGTACTTTGCATTTTTATATTTAGAATTAAAGTAAGTCGTGTCATTCGGAGAAATAGATAGCAATACATCTGCCTTCTTCAAAACCGATTCAAAAGCTTTTAGCTTTTTTGCTTCAGAAAGAAAAAATTGCTTTTTGAACAACGATTTTTCGACTTTTGCCAAACCTAAGTAGTAATCATGTTCAACATTGTGCGTACGAACAGCTACAAAACGTTTCGACGGTTTCAGTTCATCCAAAAACCAACAATTGTGTAGACCTTCGATTAAAATTGGATACCCGTTTTTATTTAGACTTTTAAGTAGTTTTTCATTTTTTCGAGTAGCAACTACAAAGGGTAATTTCGATAATAATTTGGCTTTACTTTTATCGCGTTGGTAATAAGTAACGGATTCGCAATACTTATTCAATTCCTTTTGCTTTCCTCTTCCATACTCAAAACAATGCAGGTGGATTTTTACTCCCAATTTATGGAGTGCCCTAATTTTATAAAACACATCAACTACTCCTCCATAATTTGGAGGAAACGGCACATCAAAAGAAACAATATGTAGGTGTTGTTCTTTCATAAGTTTTTATAAACTTCTAAGAGTGTTTCCACTTCTTTTTCCCACGTTAATTCTTCCGCTGCTTTCTTTGTGTTTTCTTTGTATTGCAAGAATATATTTTCATCTTCCCAAATTCTGATTAAACTTGATTTTATCTCTTCAGGAGAATGATTCATAGTTATTGCACCAATTTCATATTGATTAATAATTTTCTTTAACTCCACCAAATTGCTTGACAAAGTAGGTAATCCTGCTTTGATATAATCAAATATTTTATTCGGTAAACTAAAGCGATAATTGATGTTTGTATCTTTATCCAAAGTAACTCCAACATCTGCATTAAAAGTATATTGCATCATTTCAGTGTATGGTAATTTCCCAACAAAAACAACTTTATTCTTTAAATCTTGGGCTCTACTTCGTTCTTTTAATTGATTTAAAACATCACCACTTCCAACGATATACAAAACTGTATTCTCCATTATAGCAATAGCCTCTAAAAGCTCTTCAATACCCCTATCAATATTAATTCCTGTTCCTTGAACAAGAACGATTTTTTTATCCAATGGAATTCCTAGATCAGACCTTGATTTAGTCTTTTTCAAATCGTCACTCTTAGGAACATTTCGAAGTACCTGAACTTTTATATTATATTGGGTTCTATACAAGTCTGCAATTGATTGATTAACTGTAAATATGTATTTCAATTTTGGAAAAATAGACTTTTCGATTTTCTCCCAAGCCTTTTTAACTTTTGGTCTGCCCTGAATTTCGGGAACACCTGTAAAATATTCATGGCTATCATAAATCAGAGGTTTTCTACGCAATTTGCTTGCCCACCTGTTTGCTAACAACGTGTCTAAATCATTTGCATGAAAAACATCAGCCTTGATAAAAAGTAACTTAAAAAATAAGCGGAGGTTAAAGAAAGCGTAAAACAAAGCTCCTTTTGTAAACAGTAAGTTAATCCTAGAAGTTTGATAATCTCTTGAGACAGGAACACTTTCTTTAAGCTTTCTTCCTATTAATAGGACATCAAAGCCATTATTTGTTAGCGTAGAACAAACCTTATCGACTCTTTGATCGAAGGATAAATCATTTATTACGGATACTACTACTCTTTTCAAATACTAAGTATTTTGTGCGACTTCAAAGTAAACACTTTGAAACGCTAAATAGAAACTATTATTACAGAGATTTAAAACATCTATAGTGAATAAAGTTTAATTTATTTTGAACACAGAAGCCAAATAACAATTAGGTTTGTTTTGTGAGTATCATTCGACAAAATATTTCCTTAAAAAATTACAACACTTTTGGTATAGACGTAAGTGCAAAGCTATTTGGAGAGTTTGCCAACATAGAGGAATTACAAAACATTGTTACGGATAAAAATTACCAGCAGGAAAAATTGTTAATCATCGGTGGTGGAAGTAATATTCTATTTACAAAAAACTTTAATGGTCTTGCTCTGCATAATCAAATAAAAGGAATTGAGGTTATTGAAGAAGATGATAACTCAGTTATTATTGCTGGAGGAAGCGGTATAGTCTGGCATGACTTTGTGTTACACGCTATAAATCTGAATTTTGGAGGCATAGAAAACATGAGTTTAATTCCAGGTAGTTTAGGGGCCAGCCCAATGCAAAATATTGGCGCTTATGGTGTTGAAGTAAAGGATCGATTTGAATGGTTAGATGCCTACCATATAAAATCTGGTGAAATACACCGATTTGACAATGCAGCGTGTGAATTTGGTTATAGAGAAAGCATTTTTAAACGAAAAAATAAAGGGGAATACATAATTACTAAAGTCGCTTTTCGGTTAACAAAAAAGCATCAGCTGAACACATCTTACGGAGCAATTGAACAGGAAATAGAATCATTAAACATTACTAACCCAACAATAAAAGATGTTAGTAATGCAGTAATAAAAATTAGAGCAAGTAAATTACCAGACCCAAAAAAGATAGGGAATAGTGGTAGCTTTTTTAAAAATCCTATAATTGATAATTCATCATTTGAAGTTATAAAGGCTAAGTTTCCCAAAATAGTATCCTATCCAGCAGAAAACGGTAAAATAAAACTTGCAGCTGGGTGGTTAATCGATCAAGCCGGATGGAAAGGAAAAACTATAGGAAATTATGGCGTCCATAAAAACCAGGCTTTAGTGTTAGTAAATTATGGGGGCTCTTCAGGAAGTGATATTTACAACCTCAGCGAGGAAATTATCCACTCTATAAAAGAAACGTACGGAGTAGATTTGGAAAGAGAAGTTAACATTCTTTAAGTCCCTGCAACATTATCTGCCGACTTTGTATCCAAGGCATCTCTTAAGCCATTTCCAAGAAGCATAAATGCAAACACAAGGATTATTATACTAATTCCAGGCAATATTGCTAAAAATGCACTTTCGTTTCCTGTAGTCATCATATAAGCTTTATGTTGTTCAAGCATTGCTCCCCAAGACGCCATTGGTATTTGAGCTCCAATACCCAAAAAACTTAAACCCGCTTCAATCAGAATAGCAGAAGCAAAATTGGCAGAACTAATAACAATAACTGGCCCCATAATATTTGGTAATACATGTTTCCAGATTATTCGTGCATTTGAGTACCCCAAAGCCCTACCTGCTTCAACATATTCTTGTTCTCTTATGCTCAATATTTGACCTCTCACAACTCTAGCTAATTCAACCCACATAATTAATCCAACAGCAATAAAAACAGTTGTAAAGCCTTTGCCTAAAATTAATGTAAGGGATATAATCAGTAAAAGGCCAGGAATTGACCATACCATATTAATAAACCACATAATTAAATCATCGACCCAACCACGGTAAAAACCAGCTAAAGACCCTAGCAACAATCCAATTATCAATGAAATAATAACTGCAATTAACCCAACAGATAGTGAAATGATAGTTCCAGCCATTAGACGACTTAACATATCTCGCCCTAATTTATCTGTACCTAAATAAAATGTTTGCTCGACGATATTATTTGCCATAATTTGACTCCTCATTTCAGAGACATCCTTGATTATTTCAGTACCATCCATTAACCATATAGTCACGGTGCCATTGAGGTTTAACTTAAACTTTTCCTCTTTAGAAATAGAAAGCGGATATAATACCTCTGCTAAAGAGTAGTTCTGATATTGAGGAGAATATTCCTTCTCGTTTTGAAAGCCAGTATATTCTTCAATAATTATATCTCCGCCCTCAAATTTGTATCCATACATTGGATAACTCTTATAACTAGCTTCTTCGTATCCAAAAAATAATTTACCAAAAAAACCGACATTTTTAAATTCCCTGTTTTTCCGCACTAATAATTGAGAAACTTTAAACCCTGGTGCTTTTCTCGATATTGGTGAATTCTGATCATTAGCATCTTCTGTAGCATCCGGCCTTATATTAGCTCCCAAAACAGATATAAAAATAGCAATGCATATGATGAGTAGACCCAACATAGCTGTTCGGTTCTTTTTAAGCTTTCTCCAAGCTTCAAAATACATTGAATCTTTTCTTTTATATTCTCTGGTCTCTTTCATTTACATTTCATCTTCCTTTCCAAACTGGAGAAGAAAAAACAGTCGATAAATATACTATAAACAAATAAAAGGGATAAAAAACTACCATAACTGGAAAGTAGATTATAGTTTGATATCTGTTATACCTGTTTGCCAATAAAACTAAAAACAATACATCTACAATTGTTTTAACGGCACACAATTTAATCAAAAAAACAATGCTATCGCTATCCAAAATCATAAGTACTATCATAAATAGGATGGAACAATTAGTAATCAAAACAATAGCTCCAAAAACAGTAGATAAAGACATTTTTAATTTACTTGATTTTGAAGCCCATCTCACCGATCTGGAAAGCATTTCAGCAAATGATTTTGCTCCCTCGGTTGCAACAATAGATTTTGCATTTATTCCAACACAGCAATCCTTATTCCTATTTGTTTTTTCAAGAAAAAACATATCATCCCCTGATAATGTGTTGTAATTATTCTCGTAGGGTTGTAGTTTATTAAACAATGATTTCGTGTAACTGAGATTAGCGCCACTGCACAATAGCGGTTTTTTCAACTTGGCTGAACCAACTGTAATCCCCGCAAGCAAAAGAGATTCTATTTGTTGTAAATTAGCTAATAGGCCAGGCTGTTTTTTATTTATTACTGGTCCAATAATAAACTCACTCTCGGAGTCGATCAATATGTTAATTTCTTGTAACCAATTTTTGGAGTGGATACAATCGATATCCGTGGTAACAATTACTGAATGAGTAGCTGCTATCACTCCCGCCTCAATGGCTCTTTTTTTACCCAACTGATTTTTCTCCAACGATATTAATTTATACGGAAATCCGAAATTCCCTAAACCAAAGAGCAATGTATCAACACTATTATCTACCGAATGATCATTAATAAAAATAAACTCAACTGCTTCTGAGCTATATTGTAAGTCTGACAAAGATCTGATTAGTAAGGGAATGTTATCTTCTTCATTTCTAAAAGGGATTAGGATAGTTAAACTATTAATCTTACCTGAGTAAGTAACATTATTACTACTACTTATTAACCAACCGTAGATTAAAACAAGCATCCAACTTGTATAGATAGAAAATATAACCATCAATATTCCATGAATGTATATCACTTTAAACGCGTTTTAATTTGACTTTAGTAAAAAGGAATAGTAAACTACCAACAACAGCAGGAAAAGCAATATTTATTACCCAAAGAATAATTGAAGCTGATAGAACTTCTGCAGTACTGTTATAATTTGCCAATAGTAGAAGAACAACTGCTTCTCTTGTTCCTAAATTCCCCATGAAAGGAGATGGAATAAAGGTAACTATCATATATAACACGCAAATAAATGTAAAAAGAGAGGTAATTTTAATGTTAACATGAAGAAGCTTCAATAATAAGATAAATTGAAATCCAAAAACAATATACCTAAGAATAGAAAAAGAAAGGACAGTTAACAATTCTCTCTTTCTAAAATATTTAAAATAACTAATTCGTTGAGCAAACCGACTAATGAAAGGCAATCTTAATGCCAATTTATAGAGAAACGAAGGATAAAAAAATAAAAGACCCAATAAAAGAACTAATAACAACGAGATCAAGAATCCATATCTAGGAAACCCTTGATTGACAAAATTAAGTTCCGTCCCGAAACAAACAATCATTAAAAATCCAAGAAAACCAAATAAAGCAGTAGTTGTTAATTGAGCTGCGTTTCCCAGCATAGTTGACGATACAACTGAAACTGTGTCTTTATCTTTTAACCACAATGCTCTGCCAATAAGTGTTCCTATTTTATTTGGAGTTAAAACTCCAATAGCATTCCCTGCATATACAGATTTAACAGCATCCCATTGATTGATGGATTCGGTTTTTGAAATTAGCGCTCGAAATTTTAAGGATTCTAACCACCAATTCAGAAACTGCCCAATAAAAACAATTGTTAGAATCATAATTCCGTTAAACGTTAGCAGGTCTTTCAATACACCGCTGAAATTTAAACTCTCTTTGTTCTTCAGTAATTCCCCATAGATAACAAACCCAGCTCCAACAAATATTAAAATTTGGAGTATTCGTATTACAATCTTATTTATTTTTACTTGTTCGATAGATACAAATTTAAACTTTTGATGATAGTTTCCGACAAAATAATTTTAGGTCTAGATCCTGGAACCACCACAATGGGCTATGGAATTATTCGTATTCGCAAGAATAAGATGGAAATGATAAGTACAGGTGTAATTCATTTACATAAACTTGAGAATCATGAGTTAAAACTGAAAAAGATATTTGAAAAAGTAAGTTTTTTAGTTGAGGAATACCTACCAGACGAAGTGGCTGTAGAGGCACCTTTTTTTGGGAAAAACGTTCAGTCGATGCTTAAATTAGGTAGAGCCCAAGGGGTTGCTATGGCAGCAGTTCTTACCAGAGATTTACCAATCCAAGAATATGCCCCTCGAAAGATAAAACAAGCAATAACTGGGAATGGCAATGCTAGCAAAGAACAAGTGGCTAAAATGCTGCAATCGTTATTAAAACTCAAAGAGTTACCAAAAAAACTAGATGCAACAGATGGACTTGCAGCAGCCGTTTGCCACTACTTTCAAACAGGGAAACCAGACTCCAGTAAAAAGAACTACTCAGGTTGGAGTTCCTTTGTTAAGGACAATCCAGATAGAACAAAATAAGATTTAAGCTTCTGAAATACTTTTTGCAATCTTCTCTAGTTCTACGCTATCAAATTTCTTTTTAGGTTTAGAAAAATCCATGTCGGCAATACTATTTATTGGCAATAAATGAATGTGTGCATGCGGAACTTCAAGTCCAATCACGGTAACACCAATACGGTCACAAGGGAAAATTCTTTTCATTTTGATTGCTACTTTTTTCGCAAATAGAGTTAATCCTGCAAGCAAATCATCTTCCAAATCAAAAACATAATCTACCTCCTGCTTTGGAACAACCAGCACATGGCCTTTAACCAATGGGTTCACATCTAAAAAGGCTAAAAAAAGATCATCCTCTGCAACGCGATAACATGGAATATCTCCATTTACAATTTTGGAAAAAATAGAACTCATACCAATATGATTAACGAGAAATAGCGATAATTTCAAACTCTATAGTTCCATTTGGAGTTTCGACTGGCGCAATATCCCCAACTGATTTTCCTAGTAATCCTTTTCCTATTGGGGAATCTATAGATATTTTACGAAGTTTTAAATCAGCCTCATTGCCAGCAACTAAAGTATATTCCATTACCGTTCCATTCTTCACATTTTTTATCTTTACTGTAGACAAGATTAAAGCTTTCGATGTATCCAATTTTGAATCATCGATTAAACGTGCGATGGATAACTCATTTTTCAATTTTGAAATACGCGCTTCCATAAGCCCTTGTGATTCTTTAGCAGCATGGTATTCAGCATTTTCAGAAAGATCTCCCAAATCAATTGCAGCACCAATTAAAGCGGACAACTTTGGACGCTCAACTTTTTCCAAGTGTTCTATTTCATCCTTTAGTTTTTGAAGACCTTCTTGTGTGTAGTAATTAATTTTCGACATAATAGAGGTAAGTTCTTTAAACCAGAAAAGAGAATCTCAAAAAGACTCTCTTTACTAATTACTTATATAGTTTAATTTCTTATTTCAAGTTAATCCGACCACCAATAGAGTGAATACCTCCTAATGTTGAGCTTCTGTAGCCGTAATCAATCCCAATCATTGTTTCATTTTTTCCAACAGGAAAATCAACAGATAATCCAGCAGATAAACCCGTTAAAGAATTCGTTCGATTCACATTATCAAATATTCCATTTTCATATATATATCCAGCTCTTGCAATAAAGTAAGCTTGCTTTAACCCACTAAATGTATATTCTCCTCCTAATCTATATTGATCTTTAGAAAACGAGTTCGAAGTATAAACAAATCCCATGGTTAATTTATTTGATTCATCAAATAAGAAGTCATAAGAGGCTGCTATATGCAATAAAGAGGGTAATTCAAAAGAGGAAACACGTTGTTCCGAAGTAATAAGAATTCCTGTATTCGGATTTAACATTTCTAACGAGATACCATCACCACTATATTCCAAAGGAGCTCCAACATTTTTTAAACTTATTGCAAATTTAATTTGATCGTTTTCTCCCGTTGCATATCTAATTCCTATATCAACAGCAACACCCGAAGCTTTAACATTAGAAATCGCCTCAGAAACTATTTTCAAATTTAAACCTCCTGAGATAGAGGAAGAAAACTGTCTTGCATATGCCAAATTAATATTAGTAAAAACTGGCTTAAATGTCCCTATATTTCCTTCAGGTAATTCAGTGGTAGTGATTGGAATGTCTCCGAAATTCATTGACATTATCGAAACCCCCATAACACCATTCTCTCCTACACGTTGAGCCAATCCAAATCCATTTAAAGCAATATCTGAAATACCACCTAACCAATTCGTTCTAGCAAAGATAATCTCTGTTTTATCGGCATAGGCCAATCCTGCAACATTCGAAAATAGCGCCTCTAACCCCTTAATTGAAGAAACTCCGGCACCGCCCCAAGATGAACTTCGTGACCATGGGTTTATCAGTAATTCAGTAGCCCCAGCAGAACCAGCTCTATCCTCATTACCAGCAAATGTAGTAAGTGAAGATACTATCATTCCTGCTAACACAAAACTTACTCTAAAACTTTTACTTAATCTCATATCTAATCTTATTTAACAAAAATTCGTTTCAATCTAATCAATATTCCTAGAATTGATCTAAATCTGGAGGGCGTATCACACCAAACCATTTTAATACTCTTTCACCAACATTAGGAACATCGACATGAATTAAATACAATCCACTTGAAATTGGAATATTCTTAAAGTTTTTCAAATTCCATTCAACACGGGTTACGTTATTGTCTTTATTAAATGTTCTAACCAATATTCCATTTACAGTATAAATTTTAATGGTACACTGATCCGGTAGATTTACTATTTTAATTAAATTATCTAATCTATTGTTCTCATAGTTAGAATATGCATAATATGGATTTGGAACAACATTGATAAGAGACAAAATACTATCACCTGGAACAAATGTTTCTGTACTTACGGCTAAGCTATCCATGTTAAATTCATATAGCGGACACCAATCATTAAGACTTCCTCCAGTATTTGTATAATGCTGAGCATTAATAGAATGTTTTGCGTAAGCACTAGCAACTCTAATTTTTATTCTAACATCTGTTTCTATATAAGAAAATGGATCTGAATCATCAGCTAAACCTACTGCTGTCTCAGAAAGCATAGGTGTACCAACCCACATACATGACCTCCATACTTTTAGCCTATCTCCAGCATTAGGGTTAGCTTTGTCAACTAGCAAACTTCTAATAAATGCAGACTCATCATATGCAGGCATATTTGAAGTAAACTGACTACTAACTGGCTGTTCCTTTCTATAATTTTTGAATACATATACATAATGCTTCCCTCCAAATAATGGATCTCCGAAAGCCGTACGCATATTGGCAGAAGGGTTGAATAACATATCTTTTCCACCTTCGTTACCTAACCAAGAATCCTCAGCAAAAGCCATATTTAATCTTTCACCTGACTCTAAGTCAATTGCATACCCAGGGAACCAGCTCATTCCAGTGCCATCACCATCAGGTAATCCATTTTTACCAAGTGAAGGGAGTTGTTTCGGCCTCAATTTAGGAGTAGAACCATTCCAAGATAAGTTGCTATTGTCTTGAGATTCTAATACAACAACTCTAGACCATTTGGATTTATCCGAAGTGACTACAATATCTACACTACTTAATTGGCTTAATTTCACAGCTCCTTGTCCACCTGTCATTTCCGAACTGACCGGCATATCTTTACAATCCTTGTTTGCTACCAATTTAAAAGGAGCCCAGGTTCCGTTTACAACTTTTTCCCAAACCTCAAGGTCATCATCTCCAACAAAGTCATTGAATATACATGGGTCTTCATCCTCGCATTCATCAGGATATTGCGCAGCATCACAATCTTCACTTGATGTACCTGAACGAATCCAATTTCTAGAAGTATTGCCATCTGCATCTTCAACTCCAGTTAGCCATCTTTTAGATGAATCAGCAAATACAATTTCAGAACTTATCAACTCTGTTGTAAATACATTTGGTGATAATTCTTCATACTGATACTGTTGGATATTTATTGATATCCCCCATTCCGGTATTAATTGCTCATTACCTAGTACAATGGTTTGTTCAGAATAAATAGTATCCGAAGGGAAAGCAGTATTAATTACATACCATCTAGAACTATCCAATTGAGTAGAATTTACTTGTGGATTACCATCAGGTAGAATTGCCAATATGTAATCTCCCGCTTTTACGTTCAATGGATCAATAACCTTTACATCAATTGGTCCTGAACCACCGGCATAAGTTACTTCTTTAGGCGTGTAATTAGCAACGACATCTGACTCGGATTCTTCAGTCAGTTGAAGTACATTACCTCCATTTCCACGGCCTTCAATTCTCGTAATTTCGGGTCCATCTCCATAAACACTATTCTGAACCGTTCCACCATACTCGGGTGAAGGAGAGTGAGGAATACCTACAAAACTTGCAATTTGAGTTCCTGAAACACTTAATCTACTTCCGATATAAGGTTTTTCTTGTCCAGTTATTCCATCATATTGCTTGTAATTATTATAACCATAAGAAACAGCCATGTAGTAGTATTTCTTATGATTTATTAATTTTTTATCACCTAAGGCAAACTCATCTTCCAAAAACTGAAATGAATGTCGTATTCCTAAATCTTCTCCATCAACCATTTCCTCAGCTTCATTTGCCCCGAAATCTTCATTAAACGTGAAGTTTACTAACTGATCAACTCCATCCTTAATGTCACATTGCGCAACCAATCGCGCTCTATCTACATCCGTTAATTCAGAAGGGCTAACAGTTGCATCAACTAATTGATAAATCATGTAACCTTGAAACACATATAGGCTATCATACCCTTCGCCCAAAGCAATGATTAAAGGATCAACTGTTTCGTAATCCTCAATTTGTTCCGTTCCTTCTAAGAAAATAATTAGTTCATTTTCTAATTCTTGAATTGCAAGATTAGGAGCAGGTGGGCCTTCTAAAATTTGAAAACAATTATCAAATAACGCTTGCGCTTTATCATCCGCTTTTCTTACTAATTCAACTGATTGGAATGGATCTCCAGATGTTGATTTAGCATATACTACTCCAAATGTAATGTTATTTAATGCCCCTGGCTGCAATGTAAATGGTCCAGCTGCTTGGAAAAATCTTCTATCAAATTTAATATTTCCTTCAGAAACTTCTGTCCAATCCGGCATTACAGTACCATCTTGTCCCCAGCCATAAGGATCCGTATCTCCAGGAAAGCAATAGTCAGTGTTAAGTGTTCCTCCGTGACCATCACCGCCATACGTATAAGGTGTTCCATCCAGCCAAGTTCCCAACATATAATTGTAAAAATCAATAGCTAGACTAGGATCTCCATAAATATTTGCAGGTAAGTTTCTATCGAAATAGCCAAATCTTCTCATTCCGAAACGCTCATTATCTACAACTCCATCACCATAACCAATACCTAAACCAGCATAAGGAATTCCCTTATCAGCATTCGCTAAACTAATATCTGTTGTAAGTGGATTATCAATACCATCATTATCTTGGTATGGTCCCTCAAAGAAATCAACTCCAATCGCTGGAGGATTTGCACCAATTGCTTGAGCACCATTACACCCATCATTATCTATTGCATCCGCGTTGTATTGATACCCCAAACCTCTTTGAACATCGCACCCTACATAATCATCTTCACTACATCCGATGTCTGGATCCAGGTAGACTGCGAAATATGTCTCCGTAAGTGTTTGAGTAGACCTGTTAATCATCTCATAATTATAAAATGTCATGTTGTTAATTTCATCATTAGTTGCAAATGCAAATGCTTGTGCCCTAATTTCCATACCAATAGGATCTCCATTGGTCTCTGTATGAATATTTCCTTTGTCATTAAATACCCACCACATGTTGTAATCCCCAAACAAAGTAACTTGACGACTTGTTCTACAATCAACAGAATTATCTAAATCATACCAAGGATAATCTCCAGCTCCAACAGGATTATAAAGTCCATCTCCATCTCTATCATAAAATGGAGCTAAATAAAAATCTTGAAATTTATTAATATCTCCATGAGCTGGCCAATTCAAAATACTATTCGGAATGGTATATCCCTCGTATTCCTCTGACTCATCACAATCCTCATTTTGCGTACACTCAAACCACCCATTAAATTCTGTTACTTCTTGTTTTGTTGTAATGTAAAAGTTATCATATTCAAGACAAGTTTCAGGCTCCACTGTTGCAGGTCCATAATCTTTAATTGCAATTGCTGGATTCCCAGTTCCTGGAGTAACAGATAAAGGTCCTGTCCAAAAATCATTTCCTTGTCTAAAAGTTAATGCAGCTAATTTTAGCTGATTATTAACATCAACTCCACCCATCCATAGGGCTCCTGCATAAATAACTGTTTCTCCAGAGCCAACAGGCACCTCATAAGAAGGACTGTTTGTTGATCTGTTTTGATACATACTACCACCCGTTTCTATTAATGCTTTAACATTATTAAACTCAAGGTAACCGAATGTTGATGCTGGCGAACAGTTAGCCGCTTTAAGCTGAAATGAATTTTCTGGCTTAACACCAGTATTTCCATTTGTAGATTTACTATGGTCGTACCATGCACTTGCATGATTACCAAAGAAAATAAAGGCTATTAGAAGTAATGTTATTTTATTCATAATCTTCATGTTATAATATAATCAATTCTTAAAAATCTAATTTTGCTCCAATACGAATGGTTCTTGGAATTCCATAATTATATGGGTTATTTGCTTTCAACGCATACAAGTACCGGAAAGATGCTTCATCGTTTTGACTTTGAATACCTGCCTGATATGTAGCAGCATTCAAATATCCATCATCATCTGGGTTACCTGTTGCTCGATACACATTTGTAATGTTTATCGTATTAAGAACATTATTAACCAATAGATAAACATTTAAGTTTGCAGATTTCTTTTTTTCCTCTCCCTTACCAAATTTTAAAATTATGTTTTTATCAATTTGCATATCAGATCTAACTTGCCATGGTTTACGCGAACCATTTACAGTTCCATCAAGTGTTCCAGAAGTTGGGTTTAATGGCGCCGCAGGACTAATTTGTTCCTGAGCACTATATGGCGTTCCAGAAGAACCATTTATTACCATATTGATTCCTGTATTTTTTAAGATTTGCTTCCCTCCCATTACCGGGCCATTGTAATCTTTTCCTTCTCCATATCTAAAATCAACTGTTCCAGTCAATTGATGTCTTTGATCGTAGCTGTAAGGAAAAATTGTTCTAAGGTTCGGTTGTCCTGAATTAATTAAGTTCAATGAAGATGACGCATCAGATCCAGTCCCTTCAGCAAACTGCAAAGTATAAGCAGCTCTCATTGTTATGTTTCCTGACCTTCTTAAATCATAAGCTACTGTCATCCCTTTAATTGTTCCAAAATCAATATTCCCCCAGGTTCTGTATGTTCGAGGGTAAGCATTAGTAACATTAATCAATGATACTTGATCTCTCTGCTCTCTATAAAATACAGATAATTTTAAAGAAGACTTTTTACTTAGTACTTGTTGAAATCCTAACTCATAATCAATTGTTTTTTCTGGTCTCAGATCAGGGTTATTAACAACAACATTTCTGTTTTTCATGTAGAAATAATCTAAAGGATTTAAACGATTTCCCGTAGTAGGTCTTTTGGATAAGATATCATAATGAGCAAAAAATAAAGCTTCATCTGAAATTGGAAAAGAAAATGCAATACGAGGCATAACAACGATTTGAGGAGTATAGTCTTCAAATACATCTTGAGAAATATTATCCGATGGATTGACACCATCTTGCAAGTAAGGAGCTATTCCTGCACTTGTTTCCAATACTGAAGGGTCAGTAACTTCGGCGCCTAAAGCATTATACCAAGTATCCTCTACTCTATATCCATTAATTCCAGTCGGATCATCGATATCATTTACATAAACAATCGCATTATCCGGAATATTTTCTGGATGAATCATTTCAACACCGTCAATATCTGATACCTCGCCAACTGTTCTGGCACTATATAGCAAATACTTGTCCTTCAATACTTGTTGATTTGCATCAAATCTATCAACACGAAGTCCAACATTAAAAATTAAATCATCAAATGCGAATTTATCCATTATATATCCAGACATGTAAATTGGTTCGAAGGCTCCCATTGGGCGAGTAAAGTTTCCAAACTCATCTGTTTCAGTGAAAAAATCATTAAACGTCGGATTATCCTTTGATTTATTTCCTTTGTAATCATAACCATAATAAGAAACATAATTAGAACCTTGATTTAATAACTCATCAGCACTAAACATGTCCAATGAAAAAGTGCTTGGGTCTAATTCATCAATGTTTAAATACTCCGTTCCTGTAGGATTCATTCCCTGTGCATTTCTGACATTATAATCGAAAAAAGATTGTTCACCGCCTCCTTCATAAGTAGCTCCTGCACCACTTAAAGTAGCGAAATCATATTGTGAGAACGTTCCAAACTGAGTAACATAATAATCGCTTTCGTCCAATGCTCTGCCATTATCCGTATGGCTATTTGCTAATAATCTTCCAAGGGTCCAAAGACCTACAGGACTTACAGAAAAACTTCTATCAGTTCTTTGTTCATATTCAAAACCAATTGCAATTGCATGATCACCTATATCAGCAGAGCCTTGGGCAGTAACACGAAATTGGGATGCGTCCGTTTTAGCATACCCATTGTATTGAGTACCCATATTTGTCCACAATCCATAAACACTAGCAGGCAACATTCCATTTAACAAAGCTCCACCATCCAATAACTGCGTGAAATTTTCATAATTATCAAAAACATCATCATACAATGTATAATACTGATTCGTAATTGCTGCCAATTCAGTATTCGCTAACTCTGAAGTATCAGGTGTAAAAGTAACCTCAACATCATTTAATCCATTGTGAACACGATCAATCTGCCCATCTCCATTGAAATCTCTTAACTCATAAGATTTTTGTTGCTCCACTTCGAATTTACCAACATATCCATATCCAAAAAGATTATCTCTATGTTTTGCGTCTTGTGTCTTCGAATTATTCTTAGAATAATCTACCATAATAGTATAAAACGCATTTTTAACACCTCCTGAACTTTCAACTCCTTCTTCCATTACAGATTGAAAACGTTGTGTAAATTTACCATATGTCCTCCAGCTGCTAGACTGAATCAGAGGATAATTATCGTAATTCATTAACGAACCGCCCCAACTTCCGGCTAGACGACTACTATAACTTCCCGAACCACCAAATGTCAAATTCACATTTGGACCAAGGTTTACATCAATTTTACCTGCAAGAGAAACATTTCTTGATGGAACATTTTGCCTGAATTTCACTTCTTGAAAATCCGAAGCATCTAAAAAGTCTGTATTGTAGAAAGCTCCAAAACCCGTTCCAGTTGGTCTCAGTGGGTTTGCCGTTAATTCAGCTCTTGCTGAATCCGTAATTCTATATTGGGGCAAACCAAGAGGTCTGGAATCGACAGCAGATGTGAAGTTTCCTGATATAAAGAACCCTAATAAAGGATCTGTTTTCTTCCCAGTACTATCTTTCTTCATTAACAACGGACCCGCAACAATCCCTTCAACTAGATTGTATCCGTAATTATCTAAACCGTAAGTCTTTTCGCCCAGTTTAAATCCAGAAGTAACTACTTCAACTCCACCAAAGTAAAATCTTGAAGCCCCTCTAGTCGTAATGGATATTATACCTCCTGTTGCATCACCAAAATTCGCAGGAAGACCACCAGTAATTACGGAAACTTCCTCAATTGCTGATTTAGGTAATGAAGAAGATCCCCTCACCTTAATTCCATCAATATAGTAATAAGTTGCATCGCTACGAGAACCACGAATAGAGGTAATATTACCGTTCGCATCTGATTGCACACCACCAACTGTTGTGGCAATAGAGGCTGCAGACCTACCAGGCATTCTTGCTAAATCTTCTCTTGTTACAGTTCCACCAGAAGCTCCACCATCTTTATCAATTAAAGGCACTTTGTAAGTCACAACCTCAACAACTTCTAGAAGCTCACTCGACTCTGATAAAACAATATCTTTCATCGGCAACAACTGACCACCTTTAACAACAACACCTTCAATCTTATAGGTCTTGTAACCCACAAACTTGACTGTTAAATCATATTTACCTGCATCAACATTTGCAATTTTATATTTACCGTCAAAATCAGTTGTAGCACCAGACTTGACATTTCCATTTTGCAATATTGCAACATTCACAAAAGGAAGTGGCTCACCACTTTTATCAACAACTTTTCCTTTGACACTAGCTCCAGTAGCTCCCTGTGCTGATGCCGAAAACGCAACAAATAAAGAAGCTATGAATGATAAAGTAACTTTTTTTAACATATGATTAAATTAAATTTAACACTTCAATTTTGTTAGAAAACCTGCCATTTAATCAATCTGATTTAAAGTTAAGTTTCCTAAACTAGCAGACAAAGAAACGAATCTTTCTCAATTTTTAACATCTTTTAGCAAATAATTCTTAGCTATTTACAGTTATAATCAGTTTAGGCTGTCTGAAATCAAATATATAATAAGCATTGCGATAAAAAAATACTTAATGAACTAAAGGTTAATCCTAACTACTTTTCGGTAAAACTTGACTATTTTTTTCTGAACCACTTTTTATAAAACGGATCTTCAAACTTGCCATTTTTATATCGCTTTGCTTTTTTCTTTGTCTTCTTCATACGCTTCAGTGTCTCCTTATCTTGTAATTTCTTATGGTGTTTTTCTACAATTTTATCCTCATTGCCCTTTTGCTTTTCCTTCTTCTTTTCTGCTTTTTCAAATGCCTTATTCCTTGGACCATCATTTTGCGTAAAACCATATTGAGGCAACATTAATAGCGCCAGAACCGTTATTATATTAATGAATCTATTCATAATGACTTGTAAATTTACTAAATTTGAACGCCAATCAAAAATTAATTCTGATGCGAAAACGATTATCTACACGCCTTTTATTGATTTCAGTAGTTGTAATTTTTTCGTGCAATAAAAACCAAAACAGGGTACCTTACGTTCCCATAGATCTTTACATTAACATAGCACTTCCCTTGTACACTAACTTAAACGTAATTGGAGGATGGGTTTATGTATCTGGAGGTAGTAAAGGATTGATTGTTTACCGCCAAACAGCTGAAAACTTTATGATTTATGATAGGCATTGTACTTATGATGTAAATGCTCCATGCGCCTCTGCTTCTGTTGACTCAACTAATCTGGCAATAAGTTGCGATTGTGATGGAAGTCAATATCAATTATATGATGGTGCGGTAATAAATGGTCCGGCTACCTTCTCCCTGCAACAATATCAATCTATTTATGATGGATTAGGAAATACACTTCATATATATAATTAATGAGAATTATACTACTTGTTTTGATGCTTTCTGGATTCTCATTTCAGATAAAAAGTCAAAATAACACAGACACCATATTTCATCCAAAACAAAAAATTGGCTTTGGAATTTCAAATATTGCTGAAACTATCGGGGGTACTTATAAATGACTCCAACCCATTTCCAAAAACAATCCAATACATGGCAGAATATCACCATGAAATTGACTCAGCATTATTTATTCGTTTTGGTGTTTCATCAGCAATATCTTCCATTAAAAATGGAAATCTGAGAATGTACTATTTTGTACCGCTCAACTTTAATCTTGGAGTTGAAAAACTAATCTCGTTGCATAAATTTGATTTTATATATGGCGCCGACATCTTTTACACGATGTCCTTAAGAGGAGGATCACAAATAGGAACGGGCATGTGGCAAGGAGATGATTTTGGACTTGGTGTTTCTCCAATCGGTGGAATCGACTACAAACTCAATAAGGATTGGATTATTGGTATGGAACTTGAAGTTGGAATTGGATTGTTTAGAGATTTTAAAAATTTAGGAAACATTGCTGTGCAAAGAATGAAGCCTGGGATCATCTATCCCAGAGTTTTGAGCATTTCATTCAAATACCTTTTATGGAACAGTTAAATTATTTGCCCTCAAATAAAACTGGATGTTGATCTGTCAAATTTGGAAAAACATTATTCTCCCTGTCGATATCTGCTAACCTTGTAGAAGGATCTATTTCAATCTGAATAACTTCATCCATCGGAACATTTAACAACAATTTATATTCAGGATATACCCAAGGCCAAGGTTTCTTATCTATTCGTTCGATACCATACATATCCCTGCCCTTATGTCCTCTCATAATTCTCATTGGAATATTGTACCATTTTTTTGACCCATCTTTAAAAGTAACAACCACATCAATAGGCATCGGCATATCGCCAATTCTTTCTAAAACAATACTGGTTTGGCCATCTCTACCTACAACATCTTTAATTCCGTAATCAATAGTGTTGATTGTTCCGACGAATTGCTCAAAATACCAATCTAATTCGATTCCAGAAACTTTCTCCATTACTCGCTTAAAATCTTGTGGAGTTGGGTGTTTGTAACGCCATTCATGATAATAGCGCTTCATCCCATCCATTAAATTATCATCACCAATGATATAACCCAGTTGCTGAACCAAAACAGAACCTTTTGAGTAAGCATTGGTGCCATAAACTGTATTAAGCTTATAAAAGTCAGCATGTGTAGTCAATGGTTCAGCATGGTCGGATTTGGCCAACCTCATGTATCCGGCGTATTGACGAGCCAATGGATTCATGGCCTTTCTGTCAAAAAGGTGATCCATTGTTTTGTATTGAGCAAACGTGCAAAAGCCCTCATCCATCCACTCATGCTTAGATTCATTTGTCGCTAACAAACCCTGATACCAGCTATGTATAGATTCATGAACAGTGACACTAACTAAACCTCCGAAACTACCTTCTCCTGTGATTAGTGTACACATCGGATATTCCATTCCACCATCACCACCTTGAATTATTGAGTATTGCTTGTAGGGATAAACACCAAAATTTTCATTTACGTAATCAAAGCTCTTTACCGCATACGGCCGAAGTTTTATCCAATTTCCTTCTGTTGAATCCACTTGGTAAATAAAATGAAGAACCGTACCATTATTTAATTTGGATGTTTCGTGTGTGAAATCTGGATCTGCAGCCCACGCAAAATCATGTACTTGTGGTGCCTTAAAATGCCACATTAACTTCTGTCCTTTATGCATTTTCAAAGCCTTAGATGAATCTTGATACCCATAACCCACTTCTTGCGGATTTTGGACATAACCAGTACCACCTAACATATATGTTTTATCAATCGTAATTTTAACATCAAAATCTCCCCAAACACCATGAAACTCTCTTCCAATGTAGGGGTTTGAATGCCAACCGTCTTTATCATATTCAGCCATCTTCGGATACCATTGTGTCATTGAATAACGAACCCCTTCATTATTATCTCTTCCTGTTCTTCTTATTTGTTTTGGAACCTGTGCTTCAAAAGTCATGTTGAAAGTAGCTTTCTTTCCGGGTAAAATTGGTTTATCTAATGTTACCTCCAAAATCGTTCCTTCCACTTTATATTTTACTTCTTTTCCGTTATAGGTCAATGTATTCACTTTTTGATACCCCTGTTCCTCTTCATTTAAATGAAAAATACGGTCCTCCACCCTATGGTCTGGATCTTGTATTGTTCTAGACCTCGCATCCATCATACTTCCCGGCTGAAAGGCATTGTAATACAAATGATAAAACACTTTAGTCAATGTATCAGGTGAATTGTTCTTATAAATCAATACCTGTTCTCCATTAAATCGATTAGTATTGACATCCATATCAATATTCATGGTATAATCAACGTGCTGCTGCCAATATCCTTTTTGAGATATACCAGCAAAAGCTGGTATTAAAAAAATTCCTAATACTATTAACTTCATTTTTTTTATATTATAAATTGTTCTTTCTTTAAATCCAACCACTCAAGTGTTGAATTACAAAATATATTATCCACTGTTTGTTTTGTTAAGCCCATTTCGGTGACAAACTTTCCAATTTCTAGATCTCCTAACGGAAATGGATAATCACTTCCAAGAGTAATTCTATTTGAACCTTGCAACTTCAATGTGTAATCTAATAACAAGGGATCGTGAGTAATGCAATCCACCCAAAACTTACCTAAATAGTCTCTTGGACTTATTTTGTTATCAACAGCTACAAGGTCAGGTCGACAATTAAATCCATGTTCTATTCTACCAATAGTAGCTAAAAAAGATCCACTTGCATGTCCAAAATTCACCCTAAGTTTTGGAAACTTTTCAAAAACCCCACCAAATATCATCGAAGCAATCGCACGGGCAGTTTCGGCAGGCATCCCTACTAACCAAGGCAACCAGTATTTCTCCATATTTTTCTTCCCCATCATATTCCAGGGATGAACAAATACAGCTAAACCTAATTCTTCACAAGCCTTCCAAATTGGATGAAATTTCTCTTCATTCAAATTCTCATTATTGATGTTCGAACCTATTTGAATCCCCACCAACCCAATTTCTTTTATTCTGTGTAATTCTTGCACAGCTATTTCAGGATCTTGCATAGGCACCGTGCCTAAGCCTATGTAGTTTTTCGGATATTTAGCAATTAAATTTGCAAGATCATCATTGAGGAATTGCGAAATAGCTAGCCCATCTTTCGGTTTAGCAAAATATGCAAACAACACGGGAATGGTACAAACTACCTGAACTTGTGTTTCAAATTCTTGATACTCCCTAATTCGGACCGCTCCATCCCAACAATTTTCATTTACCTCTCTAAAAAATTTCTCTCCTTGCATCATTTTGGCCCACCCTGGTTTGTGGTGCTCTAGATGAATAAACCCATCGTAACCAAATTTATCCGCCCATTGAGGAATGTGCTTTGGCATAATATGAGAGTGCATGTCTATTTTCAACATTGTTTAAATACTTTCTATTTTGTAATGACTATGTTCATGCTGTGAACAGTTTAGTTGATTTTTCTTAGGAACCGGATCATATCCAGAGGTTCCCCAAGGATGACACTTGCTCAATCTTTTTATTCCTAACCAAAAACCTTTTAGCACTCCCCATTCATTCATTGCATCTGCGGTATAAGTTGAGCAAGTTGGTGTATGTCGACAACTCGCCGGAAAAAATGGAGAAATGCACCACTGATACAACTTAATTGGAAAAATAAATATGGCTATAAAGATTTTTTTCATAAAAAAGAACCGCACAAATACGGTTCCATTAGCTTACTTTATTCCTAGTTTCTTTTTCATCTCTTTCGTTAAAGCATCTTTATGAATTAAGATATTCATTGTTTTGTACTTTACATATGGGAATGAAGCATAGAAATAACCATCAGCTTCATTTACATCTTTCCCCCAAGAATTCTTAACTATAAAATACTTTGTCCCCGCTTGATCCTCAATTAAGCCTGTTATGTGCATCCCATGATCATCAGTTGTTTCTTGCGCGTCAAACGCAATTTGACGTTCTTCTTGAGAAACATCTCTTTCTTTAACCGGCTGAACAAATGCATTACTAATTTTCTCAGCTCCTACTTCGTTAAAGTATTTCGCATCCTTTCCTCGCTTTTGAATAGTTGATTCATCTTCTGGTAAGATACAAAGTCCATCAGCAGGAGAAAATCCTTTTTCAGAAACATCTGCTCCCCATGCAAAAGTATATCCATTCATAATTGCATCTTCCATCACTCCCATGAATTCATCTAAAGGAACATTATAACATGATTTCAAAGCCCAGTTATCTTGAACCTCAAGAACAAACGGCTTGTAAAATGGGTGATGCGTATATGAAGTAACCGAGATATACTCATCCATATTTAGGCCTAATTCATCTAGCATAAGATTTTGGCGTGTATTCTTTTCCTTCATGAGTAAATTTAAAGTCTTCTGTATTATCAGGTAAATCACCTAAGTAGGCATCTACAACACCCGTAAAAGCAGTTTTCCAAACAGGAGTTAAAGTACCTTTTTGCGGTTTTTTAGCTAATTCTTTCATCATCGCTGAAAGAATATTTTCCATTTCTGAATGTAAATGAGAGTCCATACCGTACTGCAATCCACTTATATACTGATTCCGGAACAATTCCAAATCTCTCTATAACCCAAGGAATATCATGAAATGCTCCTCCTGCTCCAAAAGTAAACGTACCATACATTCTTAAGAAATTTTCAGCTTTCCCAATATAGGCGTTCCTTACAATAAACATTTCAGAAAGATTATGTTTTCCTTTCCCTTTTCTTAATAGTTCAGATTCAAAAAATGAGAGTGATGAGAAACTCCAACACGTTCCAGTTCGACCTTGATTCTGAACTTCTGTTGCTTCCATATCTTTTATCATGGTGAATTTATATTCACTCCCTTCTTTATTCGAAAACGTATCTTCTTGTGCAAATGTAAACATACTAGCTGCCACTAAAACACTCGTTATTCCTAGTTTTATCATATCTTTTATTTTATTATGTATGTTGTTCCTTCTTTTGTGTCTTTTAATTGTATCCCTAAACGACTTAAGTTGTCTCTAATTTTGTCTGACAAAGCATAATCTTTATTTTGTTTGGCATTATCTCTCATTTGAACCAACAAGTTAATGGTTCCATCAAGTTTATCGGAATCATTTTCCATAAGCGGCAACAACCCAAAAACATCAATAACAAATCCTTCAAATGTATCTTTCAAAAATTTAAATGTTTTCTCTGATATTTTACCAATTGTATTATTGGTAGCAAACGTATTTATTTTTGCCACTAATTCAAATAGTGTTGCAATAGTTTTGGGTGAATTAAAATCATCATTCATATGCTTATAGCACATCTCGCACAACTTATGAACTTTTAAATCTTCACCTTCATCTAAACTCCTAATTTATAATGAATCTCCCCCAACAACTTTAAAGCAGCCATAAGTTTATTAAACCCTTTTTCAGAGGCACGTAGTGCCGCACTTGAAAAATCCAATGTACTTCTGTAATGAGCTTGTTGCATGAAAAAACGAACCACTGTAGGTGAGTATGCTTTATCTAACAGATCATTATCTCCAGAAAACAACTCCCCGGGCAACAATGTATTACCTGTAGTTTTACTCATTCGCTTTCCATTAAGCGTAAGCATATTCCCGTGCATCCAATAGTTGACAGGAGCTGTTCCATTCGCTGCTTTTCCTTGAGCAATTTCACATTCATGATGTGGAAATTTCAAGTCCATTCCACCACCGTGTATATCGAATTGCTCTCCGAGGTATTTCGTTCCCATAACTGAACATTCTAAATGCCATCCTGGAAATCCAACACTCCAAGGCGAAGGCCATCTCATTATATGTTCCGGTGATGCTTTTTTCCAAAGTGCAAAATCAAATGAATTTTTTTTCTCCCCCTGACCTTCTAACTCTCTTGTTCCTGACAATAACTCATCAATATCTCGACCAGACAACTCTCCATAGTTCCCTCCTTCTTCTTTGTATTTAAGAACATCGAAATATATAGAGCCGTTCGATTCATAAGCCAAACCCTTTATCTAGAATTGTTTGAACCATTTCAATTTGCTCAACAATGTGACCAGTGGCAGTTGGCTCAATACTCGGAGGAAGGCATTAAAGCTTTGCATTACGTTATGAAAATCTACCGTATATTTCTGAACTATCTCCATCGGCTCAACCTGTTCTAGCCTGGCTTTCTTTGATATTTTATCTTCTCCTTCGTCCGAATCGTTTTCTAAATGTCCCGCATCCGTAATATTTCTTACATAACGGACATTATACCCTAGAAATTTAAAATATCTAATTATCGTATCGAATGACAAAAAAGTTCTGCAATTACCCAAATGGACGAAGCTATATACCGTAGGTCCACAAACATAAATCCCGACATTTTGAGGGTTTAGTGGTTCAAACTTTTCCTTTAACCCTGTTAATGAGTTATATATATAAATATCGTTTTGATCTATCTTACTCATCAGAAATCTATCTTAGAATCTAAACTAATATGTTTGAGAAATTCTGCTTTATTATCATTCTGGTTAAACACACCAGAATAACGAGATGTAATGGTACTACTTTTTGTGTCTCTAACTCCTCTCATATTGACACATAGGTGCTTTGCATCAATGACACAAGCCACATTATCAGTTTCCAGAATTTCTTTTAGTTTCTCAACAATTTGAACAGTCAATCGCTCTTGAACTTGGGGTCTTTTGGCATAAAACTGAACTATCCTATTAATTTTTGAAAGGCCAATAACATTTTCATTTGCAAAATATGCAACATGAACTTTTCCAACAATTGGAACAAAATGATGTTCGCACAGAGAATACAATTCGATGTTCTTTTCAACTAACATACCTTTGTATTTATAGCTATTTTCAAACAAAGATACTTTAGGCTCATTCAATGGGTTTAAACCACTAAATATTTCGGAAACATACATTTTAGCCACTCTTTCTGGAGAACCTGCAAGACTATCATCCTTTAAATCGAGTCCTAATGTTTCCATTATTTTCTCAAAATGACCTTTGATAATTTCAATTTTCTCCACATCCGATTTAGCAAATGCATCTTTAACCAAAGGAGTATCAATTGATGTCAGCACATGATCTTCTCCAATATTTTCGTTCACTTTATTTTTCAAAATTTATATGATTTATTGTATTTGTAAGGATAAAAATAGAAAACTACGTTGTTCTCAATAGCTGCAAGAGAAATAAATTATTTTTTCCAAACAAACTTCCCTGTCTTATCAATATAACCCTCCGTTCCTGTTTTAAAATCGCCTATTCTTACCAATGCTAATCCATTTATAAAATCAGAAGGTTTTGAAAATTGTTTCGCAACAACTAACTTTCCGGAAACATCTACATATCCCCCATTTTCTGTCACTTCCTATACCAACAGCTACATTCGCTAAACCATCACTAAAGTGATATGCACTTGTCGAATTGCGGTTTCACAACAATTTTCCCTGTCTTATCGACGTAGCCAAACTTTCCACTTTTAAAATCTCCAACCCTAACCAAAGCTCTTCCTTCACTAAATGGAAATACTTTGTCAAATTGAGCTTTGACAATAATCTTCCCTGTTTTATCAATGAAGCCCCATTTACCTGTTCTTTCATTGCCAACTCTAAAAACAGCTAATCCTTCGCTGAAATCTCGAACAAAATCATATGTTGGCTTGATAACAAACATTCCTGTTAAATCAATAAACCCCCATTTATCTCCTTTTCTCACTCTTGCTTTACCTTCAGAAAAATCATATGCACCTTCAAATTGCGGTTTGATTACAATTGCACCAGTAGTATTAATAAAACCAAAGAGCGTCCCAACCTGAATTCTAGCTAATCCCTCATGAAATGGATAAGCAAAATTACATACAACGTCTATTTCTTAGCACCTGTTTTATCAATAAAAAACCATTTTCCGTCATTTTTAACAGCCGACAAACCTTCACTAAAACCACTTACTTTAGAATATTGTGCTGGAACAACTGTTTTACCAGATTTATTAATGAACCCGTATTTAGATCCACTTTTAATTTTTGCTAAATCTTCTTCAAAGTTATATGCTTTATCAAAAGAATTGGGAATTACGACATCCCCTTTTTTATTGATAAACCCTTCTTTTCTTTCCACCCTTATTTTGTACAAATCTTGAGCAAATAAACTAGTAGTAATAAAGCTGCACATTAGCAACAAACTCCATCTCATTCTTCTTATTTTTTATAATTCTGCCTAAATTAATTAAATATACTTTACCTTCAGTCTATATTTCCATAAAACATGCCAATTTTAGACAAAGACATTTCTATTGACAAACACGTTAGCTTATGGAAAATTACTGAGTCTTGGACTGAATTATTTGAATTATTTGAAAATGATGCTGAAATAAATAGCTCTTATTCGAAATTTTAAAAGTGATCTTAAAAAAAAACAATTTTTAGCTTCCAGGCTCTTATTGAAAATGGAATTTGGAGATTGGAAAACACTCCATAGCCTTAATGGAAAGCCCACGACCGATAAACAATTCAATAGAAATATCAATCACTCATGACAGGGGAATTGCAGGTATAATTAAGAGTACTAAATCCCTGTGGAATTGACATACAAGAAATCACCCCAAAAGTAATGCGCATAAAAAGTAAATTCATTAATGAAAATGACATTTATTTTTTAAGTGAAAAAGAGAAAGATTTGACTGTTTTATGGTGCGCAAAAGAAGCGCTTTACAAAATAAATGGGAAGCCAAATATATTTTTTAAAGAGCACATGATAATTGAGAAATCAAACGAAGAAAATATCGTTATTGGGAAAATCATTCACCCTGAATTTCGAAAAGATTATAAATTGAAAGTTCATTTTATCGAAAATTATTGCTTAGTTTACACTTTAACAATACCTAAACCTTTGAGCACATTCAACACCATATTAAATAGATGCCAAGCAAAAGAAAAAATGTTTGCTATTTTGGTAGATCCTGACAAGTATGGTTCGCCCAAAGATTTACAAGAATTAATTTACAACCTCAAAAGAGCCTTGCCGGATATAATTTTAATTGGTGGAAGTTTGATTAATAATGGTAATTTTGAATTAGTAATTAACGAACTATCTAGCTTAAAAATTGCTCCTGTTATTCTATTTCCGGGAAACAACAAGCAAGTTTCAGCCAACGCAGATGCTATTTTATTACTATCATTAATTTCAGGAAGAAATTCTGATTTATTAATAGGACAGCATGTTGTTTCTGCATTTGACATTAAAAATGCAAGCCTTGAAGTTATTCCAACCGGCTACATGCTAATTGAAAGCGGCCCTCCACTTCTGCTCAATACATGAGCAATACACAACCTATTCCCCGACAACAAAACTGACATAGCAATCGCAACTGCATTAGCTGGGGAGCAGCTTGGACTAAAATTCATATACATGGATGGTGGATCTGGAGCTCAAACACCCATTTCTAAAGAAATGATTAAGGTGTTCGACAAACCGTTAACACTCCCTTAATAATTGGTGGTGGAATCCGAAATAAAGAACAAGCTATTGCTGCATGGAATAGTGGAGCTGACATCGTTGTTATCGGCAATGCAATTGAAAAAAATCCCGCCTTAGCTCAAGATATTTCTCGTTTAAGAACTGTAAATAAATGAAGCTAGTTGTTTTTTCAAGTCATAGTAATCTCCATTCTGAACCTAAGCAAGTCGTTCAGATGTTTGAACATGGTCTAGAAACTCTTCATTTGAGAAAGCCTAATTCTCTTCAAAAGACCTTGTAGAATACATTGAAGTTAATACCATCAGAATATCACAATAGAATTGTCATTCATACACATCACAAATTGGCAAAAAAATTCAATTTAAAAGGAATACACTTTAGCAAAGTCCATCGGGACAAAAAGCTACAACACCAAATTAAAGTACTTAAGTTTTCGACTTAGATTCGGCAATATTTTAATCACAAGGTCTTGTCATAAAATCATAAATTAGAAGATAATTCCAGTCGATATGCGTATGTTTTTTTAAGCCCAATGTTTGAAAGCATATCCAAAAAATCACATCGCGGATTATTCAGTGAGCGCCATATTAAAAAAGCATTAGCCGAAAAAAAACAAAAAGTATATGCTTTGGGTGGATTGACGAGTCGAAATTTAAAGACCTTCATGATTTAGGCTTTGAAGGAGTAGCTCTGTTGGGCGCTTTCTGGAATACAGACCAAGGAACCTCTTAGCGTATATTTATCTGCGAGAGAATCGATCAAAAACTTAGTAAGCGAAAAAAAACCGTTTATCAACTCTTATCGTAACCATTGATTAATAACCTACGTAAAATGTTGTGCTTTCCATTAAAGAAGGAAAACATGACGGTAAATAAACGAATACTTTTAATTTTAGCAATTACCTACTATAATTTAGCAGCGAGCCTGCTGACGATAGAATTTCAAGAAACCAATATATTGAAACCTGGAAGAACGAAGCTATTAGTCAAATGGCAGACTATGGCATACCTGCGAGCATCACTTTAGCGCAAGGAATCCTTGAAAGCGGAGATGGAAATTCTCGCCTGGCGAAGCAAGGAAACAATCATTTTGGTATTAAATGTCACACATGGACAGGTAAAACCATACATGAAGATGATGACAAGAAAGAATGAGTGTTTCCGGAAATACGAGAGTGCCCGGCAGTCCTTTCAAGATCATTCCGAATTCTTATCTAAAAGAGGGCGTTATTCATTTCTTTTTGACTTAAAACCCAATGACTATATAGGATGGGCTAGAGGATTAAAAACAGCAGGATATGCCACAAATCCCAAGTACGCAAGTTTACTGATAACGCTAATCGAAAAAAACAAACTACAGCAATACGACAATATGGTGCTAGCTTCAAACAACCATTCAAATTCGGGTAATGGTTTTTTGTTTGCTAGCTTAAGTAAACCAAAAACGAATAAACACTCTATTTACATTCATAACAACAAAATTAAATATATCAAAGTAAAATCAAAAGACACATTTTATAAAATATCGAAAGAATTTGGAATGCATTTAGGGCAAATATATAAGTATAATGATTTATCCGACAAAAACTTCATCAAAGAAGGTGATATAATATACTTGCAACCTAAAAGAAAAAAGGCTAAAGTTGAATCGCACAAAGTAAAAGAAAACGAAACATTACATGGCATTTCACAGGTTTATGGAATCAAATTGAAATCTATTTGTAAAAAGAACAAACTTGAAGCAGAAACAATATTGCAACTAGGACAAATCCTTGAATTAAGATAAAATAAAAAACCAAAATCAACAAAATTGATAAATTCGTTTGTTGTGAAAAAGCCTCTTGACACCATGGTATTGAGGGATTTCTCTTGATTGATTAGTAGAAGGCGTTCCAAACAAGTAAACTATCATGCTTATCAGCCAAAATGAACAATAAAAAAATAAATTCGTTACAATTTTAATCCAATTTTTCTTTGATCCATATTCTTAATGTCTCTGAATCTACTTTATCAAGAACTTCATCAGCAAATGCCTGCACCAACAGAGCTTGAGCCGACTCCCTACTAAGACCTCTAGTTTGCAAGTAATACAAGGCTTCTTCATCAAATTGACCTGTTGTAGTACCGTGACTGCACTTTACGTCATCAGCAAAAATCTCAAGTTCAGGTTTTGCGTTCATAGTAGCTTCTCTGGACAAAATAATATTTTTGTTCTGCTGATAAGCTTCAATTTTTTGGGCATCTTCAGCAACAATCACCTTTCCATTAAAAACACCTGTTGATTTATCTCTTAATACACCTTTGTATAATTCAAAAGATGTGCAGTTAGGTTTCAAATGACTAACCTTAGTATGATTATCAACGTGCTGAATTCCTTTTTGCATGTACAATCCATTCATTTCCGAAGTGCAGTTTTCACCATCAACATCAATATTAACTCCATTCCTTACAAAATCACCAGAAACTGTAGCCGTATTTATTTTAAAAATACTGTTAGCTTTTTGATTAACTTGTACAGTACAAATTAAGTTATTATTAGGCTCTTCAGATTGAACTTTATCCAAAGTGATCTTAGCATTTTCTTTTACAAAAACTTCAGTCACACTGTTTGTTAAACATTCAACAGCATTTAAAGACGCATATGATTGTACTACACTAACTTCTGAAAATTGATCTACTATTATAAGTAAGCGCAAATTACTTATCACATTACTTTTTGTGTTTACATGAATAACATGAATCGGTTTTTCCAGTTTAACTTTCTTAGGTATGTGAATAAAAACACCCTCATGGAAGTAGCTTGTATTTAAAGCTGTGAAAACCTCTTCATTATTCTTTGCTATTCCATTAAACGCACTATGAATCAAGGAGACATGTTCTTCCATTGCATTTGGAAAAGTATCTATTACAACCTCATCAGGGAAATTTACATCTGACAACTCTTTAGAATAAACACCATTTACCAGTATTATATTATGCGCATCTAAAGAAGGTATTATTTCATTCGAAAGATCTACTTGTTCAGCTTCATTAAATTGAACATATTTCTTTTTTAAAATCTTCTTAACCGAGGTATAACGCCAATCCTCTGTTTTACGAGTAGGAAACTCCAATTCTTTTAATAATTCGAACGCTTGGTTTTTAGCTCCTAACCCAACCCCCATTTGAGACAATGAGTTCAGTAAATTATTTTCTTTCAAAACTACCATCTACGCTTTCGCTTTTGTCAACCAGTCGTAACCTTTCTCCTCTAGCTCAAGAGCAAGCTCTTTACCTCCTGTTTTAATGATTCTCCCATCATATAAAACATGTACAAAATCAGGAATAATATAATCCAATAACCTTTGGTAGTGTGTTATTACAATTGTAGCATTATCCTTACTCTTTAGGGTATTCACTCCATGCGCAACTATTCTTAACGCATCAATGTCCAAACCGGAGTCTGTTTCATCTAGGATTGACAATTTTGGCTCTAGCATTGCCATTTGGAAAATTTCATTTCGTTTTTTCTCACCTCCAGAAAAACCTACATTAACCGAACGATTTTTCAATTTATCACTCAACTCTACCAAAGTCGATTTTTCCTTAACCATTTTAAGAAAATCTTTCGCGGCAATAGGCTCTTGCTCAAAATACTTTCGTCTTTCGTTAATTGCTGTTTTCAGAAAATTAATATTACTCACTCCTGGTATTTCAACAGGATATTGAAAAGCCAAAAATATACCTTCCCAAGATCTTTCTTCTGGATTGAGCTCTAATAATTCTTTTCCTAGGTAGTCAACTTCACCGGCGGTAACTTCATATTCATCACGACCAGCTAAAACAGCAGACAACGTACTTTTTCCTGAGCCGTTGGGGCCCATGACTGCATGTATTTCACCAGCCTTAACCTCTATGTCTAACCCTTTTAAGATTTCCTTATCGCCAACTGAGGCGTGTAAATTTTTAACTTTTAACATCTATATCACTTTTTCTAGAAAGAACTAACCAACACTTCCTTCTAAACTAATTTCCAATAATTTTTGAGCTTCAACGGCAAACTCCATGGGAAGTTTATTTAATACTTCCTTTGCATAACCGTTTACAATTAAACTGATGGCTTTTTCCTCCCCAATACCTCTTTGCAAACAATAAAATTTTTGATCTTCCCCAATTTTACTTGTAGTAGCTTCATGTTCTAATTGTGCTGTTGAGTTCTCGCATTCGATATATGGATATGTATGCGCACCGCAAGTATCCGTCATCAAAAGTGAATCACATTGAGAAAAATTACGAGAATTATCAGCTCCTTTCCCAATTCTCACTAACCCCCTGTAAGAGTTGTGACTATTACCTGCAGAAATTCCTTTAGATATAATCGTACTCTTGGTATTTTTTCCTATGTGCAACATTTTAGTACCTGTATCAGCCATTTGATGATTATTGGTAACCGCTACTGAATAAAATTCCCCAACCGAGTTATCCCCTTTCAAAATACAAGACGGATACTTCCAGGTTATGGCAGAACCAGTCTCTACCTGCGTCCAAGAAATCTTTGCATTTTGTTGACAAACACCTCTTTTAGTAACAAAGTTAAATACTCCCCCTACTCCATCTTTGTCTCCAGGATACCAATTCTGCACTGTGGAATATTTAATTTCTGCTTCATCAAGAGCAATCAATTCAACAACCGCAGCATGCAATTGATTCTCATCTCTCTGCGGTGCAGTGCACCCCTCGAGATAACTGACGTAGCTTCCCTTATCAGCAATAAGCAAAGTTCGCTCAAACTGACCAGTTCCAGATTCATTTATTCTAAAATAAGTTGACAATTCCATGGGACACTTAGTTCCTTTTGGAATATAACAAAATGAACCATCAGAAAACACAGCAGAATTCAATGCAGCGTAATAATTATCTGAAGAAGGAACAACCGTTCCTAAATATTTCTTCACTAATTCCGGATGATCTTTAACTGCCTCGCTAAATGAACAAAATATTATACCCAACTCGCCTAACTTTTCCTTGAATGAAGTTGCTACGGAAACCGAATCCATAACAAAATCAACAGCTACACCTGTCAACTTTTTTTGTTCTTCCAAAGAAATTCCCAAACGTTCCATTGTTTTCAATATCTCTGGATCTACCTCATCCAAACTCGCTAATTCCTTTTTAGGTTTAGGAGCAGAATAAAAAACTATATCTTGGAGGCTTGGTTTTTCGTAGGTAACATGTGCCCAATCCGGTTCCGTCATTCCTTGAAACACTCTAAAAGCCTTTAACCTATAATCTAAAAGCCATTCCGGTTCTTCTTTCTTAGATGATATTATACGAACGGTTTCTTCAGTTAATCCTTTTGGTATTTTTTCGGAATCAACATCAGTAGTAAAACCAAATTCATATTCTTGATCTACTAAGTCTTGTTTTAAGTCATCTTCACTATAAGCCATTTTTTTTTGTATTAAAGTGAGAAACTCTCTCCGCAACCACAGGTTCTTTCTGCATTTGGATTCTTAAAAACAAAGCCCTTACCGTTCAACCCCCCTGAATAGTCCAAGGTAGTGCCAACTAAATACAAAAAGCTTTTCTTATCGATAACTATTTTTACTCCGTTACTTTCAAACTCTTTATCTGTACCCTTAATTTCATTATCAAAAGTAAGTTGATACATAAGACCTGAACAGCCTCCACCTTCAACACCTACACGAATAAAAAAGTTATCTTTTCCTTCTTCGCTCATCATTCTGGTGGCAGTACTTTTTGCTAAATCGGTTACTTCAATCATTTTCTTATTTAGATTAATTACAAATAAGCATGTATTTAACTACAAAAGTAGTCTTTTTATTGGTCTAAAAAGATGATTATACGCATTATTTTGAAGATTAATATGAGTTTAAGCTGCTCAAGTATGCCACAAAAGCCCCACATAAAATAAAAGTTTATATCTCATCTCATGTTTAACCCTAGTTTAAAGTAAATGCAACACGAAAAAGCTGCTCATTAGACCTATATCTAACTCATAAAAAAAGCCATTTCATATGAAGTGGCTTTTTTTGCGAAATATTATTTCTTTTTATTCTTCTTTCGTTAAAGAGGCTTTTAGATATTCTCGATTCATGATAGCAATATTTTCTAGCGAAATTCCTTTCGGACATTCAACTTCGCAAGCGCCCGTGTTGGTGCAATTACCAAACCCTTCTAAATCCATTTGCTTAACCATGTTCAATACCCTATCTTTTCTTTCAACCTGCCCTTGAGGCAATAAAGAGTATTGAGCAACTTTTGCACCAACAAATAACATTGCAGATGCATTTTTACAAGTGGCTACACAAGCTCCGCATCCAATACAGGTAGCAGCATCCATTGCTTTATCAGCATTGTCCTTGCTAATCGGCGTTGCATTCGCATCCTGCGTATTTCCAGAGGTATTTACCGAAATAAACCCGCCCGCTTGTTGAATTCTGTCAAAAGAGGAGCGATCAACTTTCAAGTCTTTCAATACGGGAAAAGCTTTGGCTCTCCAAGGCTCTATGGTTATAGTTTCACCATCTTTAAATTTCCTCATATGAAGCTGACAAGTAGTAACTGCTCTATCAGGACCATGGGCTTCTCCGTTGATATACAAAGAGCACATTCCACAGATTCCTTCTCGACAATCGTGGTCAAATTCCACAGGTTCTTCTCCTTTACTTATTAGCCCTTCATTTAACACATCCATCATTTCCAGGAATGAGGAGTCCGGAGATATACCATTAACTTTGTAATCTACCATTTTTCCCGAAGATTTTTGGTCTTTTTGACGCCAGATCTTTAATGTTAAATTCATGTCTTTAGTTCCTGACATAATTCTTTGTGTTTATTGGTTTACTGCTCCTTAATCAAATGCACATGAATACGGAACATATTACCTATTTATAACTTCTTTGTTTTAACTCGATATTATTAAATTCAAGTTCTTCTTTATGCAATTTTGCTTTTCCAGCGTCGCCAGTCCATTCCCAGGCAGCAACATATTTGTAGTTTACATCATCTCTTTTAGCTTCACCTTTTTGTTCTCCGTCTACTTCAACAGACTCCTCTCTAAAGTGTCCACCGCACGACTCGTTTCTTGTTAATGCGTCTAAGGCAAAAAGTTCTCCTAATTCTAAAAAATCTGCAACACGCCCAGCTTTTTCAAGCTCAGTATTAATCCCTTCAACAGTCCCAGGAACTCTTACTTCTTTCCAAAAATCTTCACGAATTTCACGTATTGTTTTTAAAGCTTCCCTCAACCCAGCTTCATTTCTAGCCATTCCAACATTGTTCCACATCACTCTTCCTAATTCTTTGTGAAAATAGTCAACCGATTTAGTTCCTTTTATACTGATTAACTTATTCAGCGTATCAGTTACATCTTTTTCCGCAGCGTCAAATTCAGGAGAATCCGTTGGAATCGTTCCTGTTCTAATTTCATTGGCCAAATAATCACCAATTGTATAGGGTAATACAAAATAACCATCTGCTAATCCTTGCATTAATGCAGAAGCACCTAGTCGATTTGCTCCGTGATCAGAAAAATTAGCTTCCCCCGCTGCATAACACCCGGGAATGCTAGTCATTAAATTGTAGTCAACCCAAACACCTCCCATTGTATAATGTACCGCAGGATATATCATCATTGGTGTTTTATATGGGTTTTGATCAACAATTTTCTCATACATTTGAAAGAGGTTTCCATATTTCGCCTCGATAACTTCTTCTCCGTATTCAAGTATTTCAGCATCTGTTGGGTTATGATTTCCTATTACTAATGCTTTTTCTTTTCCGTACCGTTGAATAGCAGATTTAAAATCTAAATATACCGCCTCACCTGTTCCATTAACACCAAACCCAGCATCACACCTTTCTTTTGCTGCTCTAGAAGCTACATCTCTTGGAACTAAGTTTCCGAATGCAGGATATCTTCTTTCCAAGTAGTAATCCCGATTTTCTTCCGTAATAGAGGTAGGGCTCAATTTACCTTCTCTAATTTCTTTAACATCATCTATATTTTTGGGGACCCATATGCGCCCATCATTTCTGAGGGACTCTGACATCAGGGTTAACTTTGATTGATGATCTCCAGATCTTGGGATGCAAGTTGGGTGAATTTGTGTGTAACAAGGATTTGCAAAATATGCTCCTTTTTTATGAATTTTCCAGGCAGCGGTGACATTTGATCCCATTGCATTAGTGGATAAGAAAAATACATTCCCATACCCACCAGAAGCAATAACTACAGCATGAGCAGAATGGCGTTCAATCTCTCCAGTCACAAGGTTTCTAGCGATAATTCCCCTTGCCTTACCATCTATTTTTACAATGTCCAACATTTCGTGGCGATTAAACATTTGAATTTTTCCCTTGCCAATCTGTCTATTCATGGCGGAATAAGCACCTAATAAAAGTTGTTGACCTGTCTGACCTTTGGCATAAAAGGTTCTCGAAACAAGCACTCCTCCAAAAGAGCGATTGTCTAACATACCTCCATATTCACGGGCAAAAGGAACGCCCTGAGCCACGCACTGATCGATAATGTTTCCTGATACTTCAGCCAATCGATAAACGTTGGCTTCACGTGATCTATAATCTCCTCCTTTAACCGTATCATAAAATAGACGGTAGTTTGAATCACCATCGTTTTGATAATTTTTAGATGCATTAACTCCTCCTTGCGCAGCAATTGAATGCGCTCTACGAGGAGAATCTTGATAAGCGAAAGCTTTTACACTATACCCCATTTCTGCTAATGAAGCAGCAGCAGAACCACCAGCTAATCCGGTTCCAACTACAATAACGTCAATAAGGCGTTTGTTCGCAGGATTAACAACATTAATGTTGTTTTTGTGATTGGTCCATTTTTCTTTTATTGGACCTTCTGGTATTTTAGAATCTAAAACTGACATATTAACAATGATTAAAATGGTGGAATAAAGCGATTACTATAAAACCCAATGGAATTAGAATGGCATATGCCACTCCAAATTTACTTAATGCTCTGGTATATTTATTATTAGCACCCACAGATTGGAATGCAGAACTGAACCCATGCAGGAGGTGTAATGAAAGGAAAACAAATGCAACACAATAAATACCTACTCTAATGGGACTTACAAACTTGTGTTGCAACTCAGCGAAATATCTCAGACCTTTTTCTCCCTCAATCATTCCGGTCCAATCCCCTTCTATAAATTTTGTTTTTAGTTCGGGTATCCAAAAGTCGTAAAAATGGAGTCCCATGAAAGTAAGAATTAGAAACCCAGACACAATCATATTTCTACTCATCCATGAAGAATTGGCTCCTCCATTATTTTTTACATACTTAATATTTCTCGACTGCTTGTTCTTAATCTCTAGTATAAAGCCCATTACAAAGTGAAATACCACTCCGAAAATTAATATTGGCTGCATGATGTATTGAATCGCAAAATTTGTCCCCATAAAATGGGAGAGGTCATTAAATATTTCACTGGAAAAAACAGAGGTAATATTAATAGCAAAATGCTGTAATAAAAAAACCATTAGAAAAAGGGCTGACAATGCCATCGAGACTTTTCTTGCGATTGATGTTTTCATGAGAAGAATTTAAATTCTTTACAAAGTTAAAGTTTTGTAAGGATATAAACGAATGAATTTATCGCTAAATATTGAAATCATTTTAAGACATCGCCTTTATGCAAAAAGCAAAATTTCGTATTTTAGTTAAAAAATAAAAGCTTTACAATATGACAGATAAAAATATTTTAGTTGACAACAGTAAAGCAACGGATGGGGCAATAGTTACAGGAAAACATGAAGCAACCTTTCTTTTTAAGAATAAATCAACGGATGATTTGAGTGAACGCATTTATCAATTGCTCCTGGAGAAAGGATATAAATTAGAAGTTGGCAGCAAGTGCAATGCTACTTATGGTAAAGGAAGCAAGATTGGAAGGGTCCTATTAGGAGCATTTATTAATGCGATTTGTATTTTCAGTTAAGATTACAAGTATCAGAGATGTTACTACTTTTATTTTTGCTAAAGATGGAAAAGGTTATATGGGAGGAGCAATTGGCATAGCGCAAGTAAAGCAGGAATACAAGAGTATAATAAGTCTTCTGGAAAATTATCATATAAAAACAACAGAGGAATAAAGGCTTATAATTTTTTAATAAGTACTTTTATGCACTTAGGGAAATTGAAAATAAATGAAATACGAAAAGATAGACAAAGGACTTTACATTCACAACAGAAGCAGGTTTGTTAAACGGTTAAAACCGAACTCTATAGCTGTGTTCAACTCAAATGATATTGTTACCACAAGTGCTGATAGCACATTTCCATTTGTACAACATCGAGATATATTACACCTAAGCGGAGTAGACCAAGAAGAGAGTATATTAGTTTTGTTTCCCGATTGTTTTGAGCAGAAACATAGAGAAATTCTTTTCTTGAAAGAAACAAGTGATTTAATTGCTGTTTGGGAAGGAGCGAAATTAGATAAAGCGCAAGCCTTTGAAACATCAGGAATCCAAACTGTTTATTGGTTAAATCAATTTGACTCGGTCTTTAAATCGCTAATGTCAGAAACAGAGAACGTTTACATTAACACAAACGAGCATACTCGAGCCAATACGGAAGCAGAAAACCGAGAGGATCGATTTATAAAAATGTGCAAAGAGAAATATCCTGCACATAACTATGAGCGCAGTGCCCCTATCATGCACGAGATTCGTTCTATAAAGCACCCAATAGAAATTGAACTAATGCAAAAAGCATGTTGCATTACGGAAAAAGGTGTTCGAAGGCTATTAGCGTTTATTGAGCCTGGAGTTATGGAATATAACATTGAAGCGGAGCTCATGCATGAATTTTTGAATAATCGTTCTAAAGGTTTTGCATATACACCCATCATTGCGTCTGGCTACAGTGCATGTGTTTTACATTACATTGAAAACAACAAAGAGTGTAAGGATGGAGATTTAATCTTAATGGATTTTGGAGCTGAATATGGAAATTACGCATCGGATTTAACAAGATGCTTTCCTGTCAATGGAAAATTTACTCCGCGTCAAAAGGATGTATATAATGCTGTATTACGAGTAAAAAAGGCCGCTACTAAATTGCTAGTACCTGGAACTTATTTAAACGAATATCATGTTTCGGTGGGGAAATTGATGGAGACAGAATTGATATTGTTAGGATTAATTTCTGAGGAAGATGTTCAAAACGAAGACCCTGCTTGGCCAGCATATAAAAAGTATTTTATGCACGGTACTTCTCATTATATTGGTTTGGATACGCATGATTTAGGATTGTGGACAAAACCAATAAAAGCTGGAATGGTTTTTACGGTAGAGCCGGGAATTTATATTCCAGAAGAAAATTTAGGAATCAGATTAGAAGATGATGTGGTTGTCCAAGAATCAGGAGAACCGATTAACTTAATGGAAAATATTCCGATTGAAGTCGATGAAATAGAGTCCTTGATGAATCAATAAGGATAATCGAGATTACTTAACAGGTGTTTAAAAAAGAGGTATAGTATGGAATCAAAGTATAAAGTTTTAGATAAAAAGATTGCCGAGTCGAAAGTTGGAGGAGGAGAAGCTAGAATTGAAGCGCAACACAAAAAAGGAAAGCTAACGGCTAGAGAACGTATTCACTTTTTATTTGACAAAGGATCTTTTGAAGAAATAGGAGCAATGGTAATGCACCGTTCAATGAATTTTGGTTTGGATAAAACTAAATTTTTAGGAGATGGTGTGGTTACTGGTTACGGTACAATTAAGGGCCGGCTGACTTATGCTTTTTCTCAAGATTTCACGGTTTTAGGAGGATCATTGGCTGAAGCTCATGCAGAGAAAATTTGCAAAATAATGGACCTCGCTATGGAAAATGGTGCTCCAGTCATTGGTTTAAATGATTCTGGAGGAGCCCGTATCCAAGAAGGTGTAGTTTCTCTTGGAGGATATGCAGATATCTTTTATCGCAATACATTATCTTCTGGAGTAATCCCACAATTATCAGCTATAATGGGCCCTTGCGCCGGAGGTGCGGTTTATTCTCCAGCCTTGACTGATTTTATATTAATGGTGGAGAATACTTCTTACATGTTTGTAACCGGCCCAAACGTTGTAAAAACGGTAACCAATGAAGTGGTTACGGCAGAAGAATTGGGAGGTGCATCTACCCATTCTACTAAATCTGGGGTAACACATTTTTCTTGTGAAAATGAAATTGAAGCAATCAATCAATTAAAAAGGTTACTTTCTTATGTTCCTCAAAATTGCGAAGAGAAACCTTCTGTTTTAGATTATGAGCATGGCAAAGATGAGACGAGAGAAAGTTTGGATAAAATTATTCCAGAAAGCTCAGGTACTCCTTACGACATAAAAGAGGTTATTGAAGGAACGCTTGATAATGATTCTTTCATGGAAGTCCATAAAGAGTATGCTGAGAACATTGTAGTTGGATTTGGAAGATTAGCAGGTAGGTCAATTGGAATTGTTGCCAATCAACCCGCTTTTTTAGCAGGAGTATTGGATGTGGAATCCTCAAAGAAAGGCGCTCGTTTTGTGCGTTTTTGTGATTCATTTAACATTCCTTTATTGGTATTTGAAGATGTTCCTGGATTCCTACCTGGAACAGATCAAGAATGGAATGCAATAATTTCGAACGGTGCTAAATTATTATATGCATTTTGTGAAGCCACGGTTCCAAGAGTTACGGTAATTACTCGTAAAGCTTATGGTGGAGCTTATGATGTGATGAACTCTAAACACATTGGTGCAGATATGAATTATGCTTGGCCTACCGCAGAAATTGCTGTTATGGGAGCAAAAGGAGCTGCAGAAATTATTTTTAAGAAGGATATAAAGGAAGCGAGTAACCCAGAGGAAAAGTGGAAAGAAAAAGAAGCGGAATACGCTGAGATGTTTGCCAATCCTTATAATGCAGCTGCCAGAGGATATGTTGATGAGGTTATAAAGCCACATCAAACGAGAGAAAAGCTAATAAGAGCATTTAAAATGCTGGAGAATAAGGTCGCTACATTACCCAAAAAGAAACATGGTAATATCCCGCTCTAAACACAATAAGTTAATAAGATTGGTAAAGCAACACATGCGCTAATATGTTTACGTCGGGATTATTTTGTTAACTAGTTGGGCATAGCTCTTTTTCTAGGTCCATTAAGACATAGATTTAGTTTTTTTCGGATATATGCAGCATAAATGATAATAGAAATTTTAACATTCTGTAAATCTGAAATAAGAGTTCTAAATTATTGTTAAATCAAATAATTATGTTTGTATGGTTATAGTATTGAATCATCATACTCCCAAAGATGAATTAATTAGAATATTAAACAAATCCTTTAATAGACAGTTAGAGCTAAAGAGTGTATTGAGTCAAAAAATTAATTCTACCAAAGGAGGAGAACAACTTTCTTGGATTAAAAAGTATAACAGTCTTTTTATACATCAATGGGGATATAAGAAGAAATAGATCAAAAGTGAATGCTAGAAAATACGCTCCTGTAACCTACTTAATTTTTTTATATGTATTAATAATTTCTCTGGCCCAATAGTATGTCACTACTGGAAAAATCACAAACGATAATTTATTGAATTCCCAAGCTGTTTGAAAATCAAAGTGACCTAGGTGTTGTAAGCCTCTTGTTAGTCCACATCCGGGGCATTCTTTTTCTAAAAGTAACTGCGATAGGCAAAGAGATTGGCCATTATCAAAAAAATCAGCAGGAAGTATTAACAATACTAGAGGTACAATTAATAAAAATACTAGTTTGATTTTAACTAGCATTAATAATTGTCTCTTATCTTAATGAATGCATGAATAATACCTGGAATATAACATAATATGCAAAGTAGCAGATTAATAATTACATCTGTTACATCCCAGTCTGTTACAATTCCAACCGCAACAAATGGGATTAAAATGGCCAGAACATACAGCAGTAATAACATGTCATCATCATTAGGATTATGACTTGTTGTGTTTGACTGATTCTTGAAATTAGCGCTCGTGATTTTTTTTATTCCGCTGTTGACAATGTGATTCTCTTTGGTGCTTTGTTTCAAAACTTGAATCATTTCATTTTTAGTAACAACCTTTTTAGTTGGATTTTGGCTTTTCTTCGTAATACTAGAATTCGTTTTAAAAGTATTAGGTACCCCCCCGCTAAGCTCATCTTTGGATGCAATAGTCTCAGTTAATTCTTGGCTTTTAAATAGTTCCAATTCGTCTGATTTTATGTTGTCCGAATTGTTAATTTTCTTCTTCAATGAAAGGTGATACCCTTTCTGGTATTTTCTTTTTTGAATAAAACCATTATTTACGTTGCACGAGCTGATTGCAACAACTAGCAGAATGAACAGTGAGAACCTATTAAATAATATCATAATTTGAGTTTATGTTTCCAATTCAAATCTATGCAATTTAACCTGTAAGTAGTGTTTTAGATATTCAAATTACTAACAATTAAGTTTTAAAATGACAAAATAAAGGGAAACGAATTTGCCAGTATCAAAAAAACTTACTGTAAAACGAATAACACAACGAGACCAATTAGCGGTCCAATCCAATAAATTTTGAGCACAATAGTTTCAATACTCAAAACGTTAATTGATCTATTATATCACCTTGTCGTAATATTTCCCATTTTTGGGTTTTAGGCCACCGGTTAAAAATAGTATTCCATCAATTATCCAACCAATACCGCATAAACTTCCTGTAAGCAGATAAAGTACTCCAATTCCAACATGTCCAAGATAAAAACGATGAAGACCAAGTATTCCTAAGAAGAACCAAAGCCCAATTGCAATGCCTTGACTTTTATCTTGGGGGCCATGTTCATCTTCAGGACTTACATAGGAAGAATATTGATTAGCTGGTTCGTTAATTATTGTTTTAGTACCATTTGGATGTTTTATAGCAAATATTTTACTTTTGCTGACTACTAATAAAGGTCCGTCCAGATTATTACATTTTCTATATTTTACTTCATCCTCATTTATTTCTAACACCTTTGCTTCTACTTCTTCTCCATTCTCAAAAATGATTACATCACATGGTGTTGAAATAATCATTTTGGTTTGAATATCTTTTTTAGCAGCGTTACTTCGAATTAAAGGAGTAGAATACTCAATTTCACTTTCGATTGAAGCTGTCAAAATAAGGTTTTCGTCTGTATTATTTGACTCAGAAGCAGGATTTTCGGCAGAAAATGAAGCAGTCTCTGTCTCATTTTTCACTTTAGTTATTGAGTTCTTTTTCCAAGAGACGTGATATCCTTTCTGGTATTTTCTTTTTTGAATAAAACCATGGTCTAGATTGCAAGAGCCGATTGCAATAACCATTAGAATAAGTAGCGAAAATCTATTAAGTAATTTCATTGTTAAATGTTTAATTTGAGCGCAAATGTAATAAAAAAGAAAGGTTCATGAAAGTGGATTATGGTCCTACATGCTGACCATAGACAATTCAATAAATATAATTGCATCTAATACAACTTTCCACAATTACTCGTTTTTTCAATTTTCTAATGGTGGTTATTATTATTCGCGCCTTCTCATTTTGAATATTTATACAAATATTTAGAACTAGTATCAATTTGTCTTCCTGAGAGTTAATCAGTGTTAAATACTGTTAAACCGAAAAATGATTGAAATACATGAACTACATTTGTTTCAAGCAAATAAGTAGTTGTTAAACAAAAAAATTATATTGGGTATATCCTTCCTAAGCGGCATTGCGCTTATAGGATTAGTTTTTATTCAAGTTTATTGGATACAGAGTGCTATTGAACAGCGAAAATCTCAATTTGAAGATAATGTTAAAAAATCGTTGATAGAAGTTGTTCATGATGTGGATAGGTTTGAAGCAATTTCTCGTATGAATAAAAATGTAGGAAGTAAAAACCTTCTCAATCAATTACTTCAAACGGGAGGGAATGCATTGCAAAATCACGCTAGTTATTGGGATGAATTAGACACAGTTTTTAACGCTATTCATAATAATTTTAATGTTCAAATAGTTGAAAAACATGTACTAAACAAAAAAGCTGGTTCGAAAAGTCATCATAAAATCATTTCGCAAAAGTATGGAAATGATACAGCGTTTACAATTGAAATAACGGATACTACTCCATCGAAGTTTAATGCTATAAGCAAAGATTTATGGAGTCAAAAAACGGATATAGTGGAAGAGTTAGTATCAGATATTTTTTCATTTGATTTCTTTGGTTTAAATGTAGAGAGAATAACTCAGCCTGATTTGGATAGTATAATTGAATCGGCGTTGAAGAAAAATGGAATTAACACAAAATATCAGATGGGCGTCTTTGATATAATGAATCAATCCATTTATGAGGAAAATATTGATAATCAAAATACCTTGTATGAAAGCCCTTTTAAGATATCCTTGTTCCCAAATGATATTTTTGGGAGCCCATTATACTTAAGCCTATATTTCCCGAATGAAAAGGCATTCATATTAAAATCAATGTGGATAATGTTGGTAATCTCTGCCATTTTTGTTCTAATTATAATATTTGCTTTTTACTATTCCATCTCCACAATATTTAAGCAAAAGAAGCTCTCTATCATTAAAAATGATTTCATTAATAATATGACACATGAACTAAAAACACCTATTTCAACTATATCATTAGCTTGCGAAGCTCTAAATGATTCAGAAATTAAGAATTCGAAAGAAACTCAAGGTCGTTTCGTGAATATGATTAATGAAGAGAACAAGCGGCTGGGAGTATTAGTAGAAAATGTTTTACAAAGTGCAGTTATTGACAAAGGCGAATTAAATCTCAAAGAAGAAATTTTTAACATTCATGATGTTATTGATCGAGCAGTAAAGAATGTAAAAATACAAGTAGAAAAAAAACATGGCCAAATTGTGGTGTCTAAATTAGCCACCAAAGTGCAGGTTTATGCAGATAAAGTTCACATTACTAATTTGATTTACAATTTATTGGACAATGCAAATAAATATACTCCAATTCAGCCTTCGATAGAAATATCGACAGAGGATATTGTTGGAGGAATCGTAATAAAAGTAAAGGATAACGGAATTGGTATTAGTAAAGAAAATCAGAAAAAAATATTTGAAAAATTATACCGAGTGCCAACCGGAAATTTGCATGATGTTAAAGGATTTGGCTTGGGATTAAGTTATGTAAAAGCAATTATAGAAAAACATAATGGAACAATAAACGTTGAAAGTATTTTAGGAAAAGGAAGTACTTTTGTATTGACCTTGCCTATTGAAAAACAAAAAAAATGAATAAAAAAACCAAAATATTACTCGTAGAAGACGATCCAAATTTAGGAATATTATTGTCAGAGTATCTGGTTGCTAAAGGTAACGAATGTACGCTAAGAACAAATGGACAAGAAGGTTTTGAAACATTTGTTAAAGGAACTTTCGACTTTCTAATTTTAGACGTAATGATGCCAGTAAAAGATGGCTTTACAATGGCCAAGGAAATTAGAGGAATTGATAAAGATGTGCCAATTTTATTTTTAACCGCAAAATCCCTTAAAGAAGATACCCTTCAGGGTTTTAATGTAGGTGGTGACGATTATATGACCAAACCATTTAGTATGGAAGAGTTGTTAGTTCGAATAGGGGCAATCCTGAGACGAACTCAAGGGAATGAAGAGCAGAATCAAGGGACTTATAATGTTGGCACGTATCAATTTGATTTTAATCAGCGATTGTTGATCAATGGAGGCGATGAACAAAAGTTGACGACTAAGGAGAATGCACTTCTTAAGTTACTATGTAAGAATATCAATGGAGTTTTAGAGCGAAATCATGCACTAAATGCTGTATGGGGTGATGATAATTATTTTAATGGAAGAAGCATGGATGTGTACATCGCAAAGTTGAGAAAATACCTTAAAAAAGATGGAAATGTCGAAATAGTAAACGTCCATGGTAAGGGTTTTAAGCTATTTGTAAAGTAAATAATTGCCGTTTCCTTATTATCTGCACCGTTACTACAATGTTTAATTACGTTAGGCTGTAAAATCCGCTAAATTTAAATAAAGGCAAGGTGTTTGTTTCTTTTTAGGAAACAAAAATCAAACGCCATGATAAACAAAAAATCAAAAACAGCTAACCTTGAGAATAACAAGAGTACTTTTCTACAGCTAGGTTTCATAGTTGCAATTTCCTTTACATTAGTCGCTTTTGAATGGATAGAATCCGAACATCTTGGAACCGATATAGAAAGTAACTTAAACGCAGAACTTGCGCCTGAGCACATTATTGAGGTCGACTTAATAAAACCAAAGAAAAAGGTGATTATTCCAAAAAAAATCACGAAGACTAATACAGTTGTAATTGCGAAAAAACCAATTGTAGCTGCGGCTTCTGTAATTATTGACCCAAATGCGGATATTGAGCCTCCAATTAATTGGGATATTTTTGATGAGGGCGATTCGGATGAACCTATTGATATAGTAGAATTGGATTCTGTTTATATTCATGTTCAAGAAATGCCAGAATTTCCAGGTGGATTGAAAGCAATGTATCAATTTATGGGAGATAATATTAAATATCCAGTAATTTCTGCTGAAGCTGGTTCTCAAGGTCAAGCATATGTTAATTTTACAATTGAAAAAAATGGAAAAATTACAAATGTGAAAATTTTAGGAGGATCTGCAGATAAGAGATGCAAAAAGGAAGCTGTAAGGGTAGTAGAGTCTATGCCTAAATGGAAACCAGGAGAACAAAGAGGTAAAAGAGTTCGCGTAAGCTATACACTTCCAGTCCGATTCGTGTTAGATTAAATCAAAGTGATAATTAATGCAAATACAAAGCGAACCAGTTATTGATTTCCCTTTTTTTAATTTATAAGCTTTTTGTTCTTCCACCATCTACAGGGACATTAATCCCATTAATGTAACTCGCAGCAGGAGAAGCTAAAAACGAAATAGCATTTGCTATTTCAACGGCTTCAGCAAACCTCTTCATAGGAACTTGATTTGTCATTTCATTGCCAATATCCTCAATACTTCTTCCTGTTTTAGAAGCTTTATTTTCAATAATAGATTGCAAGCGAATAGTATTTGTTGCACCTGGCAGAACATTGTTTACTGTAATATTAAACTCCCCTAGTTCATTTGCTAATGTTTTAGACCAGCTGGCAACAGCTCCTCTTATAGTGTTTGAAACTCCAAGACCATTTAAGGGTTGTTTCACAGAAGTTGAAATTACATTTATTATCCTTCCATAACCTTCAGATTTCATTCCTACAACTACAGCTTGAGCTAAGCATTGATTGCTTATAAGATGCATTTGGAATGCACTTGTATATTCATCAGTTTTTGCTCCTATGGCTGCCCCCCCGGGAGGTCCACCAGTGTTGTTTACCAAAATATGTACTGGGCCATTTTTCGTTATAAACTCTTCAACGCTCAATTTTAATTCTGTAGGGAAGTTAAAATCAGCTTTCACAAAGTTATGTCTTTGCCCTTTAGATATATCCAGTTCCTGTTGGACAGAAGCAAGTTTAACTTCATTTCTAGCAACTAAAACAATATTTGCTCCCATTTTTGCAAGTTGTAAAGCAGTTGCTTTACCTATACCTTGTGTGCTACCGCAAACAATTGCTGTTTTCCCTGATAAGTCTAAGTTCATAGAGGCTAAATTTTATAAAAATCAAATGTAGTAAACAGAAGTCAATTTTACAGAAATAATATTAACTGATTTTTTTCATTATAAAAAGTGGCCAAGAGTTCGTACCTTTACAGTTCAATATTAAAACAGCTATTATGTCAATAGGGATGCCTTTTAATTTCAATCAATGGATTGAAGACAACAAAGATAAATTGAAGCCACCTGTTTCAAACAAAAGTATTTATCCATTATCAAAGGATTATATTGTTATGGTTGTTGGTGGTCCAAATGCTCGTAAAGATTATCATTATAATGAAACGGAAGAGTTGTTTTATCAGCTAAAAGGAGATATAGCAGTAACGATTCAAGCCGATGGAAAAGCTGTTAAAATTCCAATTAAAGAAGGAGACATGTTTTTGCTTCCTGCCAAAACTCCGCATTCTCCCGTTAGACCCGAAAATTCCATTGGACTTGTGATTGAGCGCGTCAGAAAAGGAACTGATTATAGAGATGGATTAATGTGGTTTTGTGATGAGTGTAATCACAAATTGTATGAAGAACGCTTTACGTTAAATGACATTGTCAATGATTTCTTAGAGGTATTCAGAAGGTTCTATAATTCTGAAAAAAACAGAACTTGTGAAAATTGTAATCATGTTATGGAAACAGATCCAAAATTCACTGATTGATTAGTGAATAACATTAACGTGGCCAATTAGACTCACTATATTATTTTGAAAGTCTTCATAAGTCACTTTCCAAACGTAAGTGTCGTTTTGGACTGAGACACCTTTGTGCCTTCCATCCCAGTAATCATCCATACTATCAGCAGTATAAATTAATTCACCCCAACGATTGAATATATATAACTGAAATGATTTTATTTCTTCACCTTTAATTACAAAGTAATCGTTTATCCCGTCACTGTTTGGAGTAAATGTGTTAGGAATATACAAAACACCATCTAAAAAAACCATTACAGTATCCGAATTTTCACACCCATTTTGATCTATAGTATATAGAATGTATGAAGAGGTTTCTACAGGACTAATTTCAGGATTTAAACAATATATACAGCTCAGGCTATCTTGAGAATCCCAAAAATAATTCCCAGAAGCTGTTCCATTTAAAGAAATTACATCACCAAACTCAATAAAAATATCTTCACCGGCATCTACCAAAGGAATTGGATGAATGTTAACTGTAACATCCAATGTTTTCATGCAACCTGCCAGGTTGGTAATGTCAACAAAATATGTGGTGTTGGATACTGGAGAAGCTATTGTTGTGCTTTCTGAAGGATTTGACAAAGATCCTGAAGGATACCAATTATAATAATCACCTCCATCTGCCCAAAGATTTGCATATCCACCGGGACATATTGCAGTGTCATTTACAATAGTAGGATTAATACTTATAACAGAAATTTGAATGGAATCACTAACAGTACCGCAAATGTTTGTTAAATCAACATATATAGTAGCATCTGTATCTAATTGCGCGATAGTAATAGAATCCGTTGGATTGGCAACCAAATTAGCTGGGGACCATAAAATAGATGATGCTCCATAGGCATAAATCTCAAATAAATCATCTTGGCAAACAGTTGTATCTGGCGAAATATTTGGCAGAGGAACAGAGCTGACAGCTGTTATAACAACAGAATCAGTAATTACACATCCATTAGCTGTCGTGATATCTACATAATAGGTTATGGAAGAAAGTGGAGCGACATTTGGTGTTTGGGAAGAAGGATTGATCATAGCTGTAGTTGGATACCATGAATAGTTTATTCCTCCAAAAGCTTCCAGTGTTGTAATTGCACCACCGCAAATTGTTGCGTCTGGAATTGTTGAAGTAGTAGCGGTATGAACAAAAATAGTAGCATCTGCTGTGTCTATACCGCAATTATCAGTTACTATTACCTCGTAGGCAGTTGTTACAGGAGGGAATGCTATTGGATTTGAAATAGTAGGGTCAGATAAATAGTTTGTAGGTGTCCAAGAGTAAGATGTTCCTCCGGAAGCCTCCAAAAGGATACTGTCCCCCGGGCAAATAGTGTCTATTTGCTGAATTACCGCATTATCAATCGCAAGAACATCAATTATTATGGAGGAAGTATCTGATGATAAGCATCCTAAAGAATCTGAAACAATTAACGTAACCTCATACTGCCCAACTGTATTATAAATATGGGCAGGAGCAAAATCATTAGAGGAATTTCCGTCTCCAAAATCCCATTCATAAACATTTCCTCCCGAAGAAAGATTATCAAATTGATAAGAACTTGGCAAGCAAACCCATGGTTGCGGAATACTTATGGCAGGAGTAATATTTCCTAAATCAAATTTAAATGCACCTAAATTACAGTTAGTACTATTATTTGTTGTGGACCATGCTCCTGCAGAGGTAGGAAAGTCAGAACTGCCGCCACAACCCGCACAAACAGCCTGGTATACATTTCCGTTTTTATCAAATCTACTTGTGCCTCCATCTACGTGTTCAGCGCTTATTCCTCCGCCAAAAAAGGTTCCATAAACTAAACCAACTGCACCTGGACTAAAGACAGCTAAATAAAAATCACTTCCATCTGTAGTAGATTGAAAAGGCGAATTTCCGGTGCTTACTGAACTTAAGGGCATTCCAACAGTATTACCCCCCGCATAGCCAGCATTTGTGTTTCCTCCCCACCCAGAAGTATAAATTAAACCACAATCTGATACTAAAAATGCTGATGGGGAAATGTTAATACCATTTCCTGCGCCAAAAACAGTTGAAAATATAGTTGTTGCTAGATTGACATCAAACTTATGGATAAACTGACCACTTCCCGGATTTGAGAAAACATTACTAGGGGTAATATTATAGCTTCCTTGGGTTTGACCAAAAACATAAATGTCATCATTTAAATCTACTTGCACAAAATAGCATTGGTCATATGCCGCTGTTCCTACGTAGGTGGAATTCATTAATGTACTTCCAGCTGTGTTTAATTTAATAATAAAACCATCCGAATCTCCAAAAGGAGCAGTGTTTTGACCAGAAGTCATGGTTAAGTTGGAACTTAAAGTACCTCCAGTAATAATTGGTTCATCTGATGAATTCAATTGAATGGAGTATGCAGCATCAGCGTTTGAACCTCCATAATAACTACTCCACAAAAGCCCGGACAAATTAGCATTGAACTTAAATACCACTGCATCATGGTCGCCGCCATTTAAAGCCTGTAAAGGGTTTACAACCGGAAAGTCAATTGATGATGTTGTAGAAGCAACCCAACAATTATCATTCGCATCCACTATTATCTCTCCACGAAATTCATCTCCATAATTTTTTTTTAATAAATCCGAGTTAAGTGCATCATTTCCTGAACCCCCAATATATGTTCCTCCAATTAATCCGATGCCCGTAGGGGTAAATTTAGCGACATAAGCATCTGTGCCGTCCACATAATTGAGTACTCCATTTTGAACATTTGTTCCTCCATTAAAACTGTCGTCATATGCTCCAGATGAGGTTGGCAGATCTAATGAACTGGTAGAGCCAAAAACATACAATTCTCCTGAGGCATTGCAGACAATGCTGTGAGGGTTTTCATTTCCCGCACCTCCATAATAAGTTGAATAAATTAAGTTTGTACCGTCAGCTGAAAATTTAGAAATCGAAGCATCCGTGCCCGGATAGTTTACTCCGCTTCCACCGTTGTATGTGCTTTGGAATGCTCCAACTGAAATTGGATAGCCAATGGCAAAAGCAACTCCAGCAATATACATGTTTTCATCATCATCATATGTGGCCGTATACCCCCAGTTGTCGGCAGTAGATCCGGTATAAGTGGCAAATGTTAAGATAGGATCAATAATGAGTTCTTTTGTTCTGTCATAACCTTCTGGAAAATCAAATGATAATTTATTCCCTTCTAATTTATACTTACATTTCACCTGTCTTTCGGTACCATCAATATTTTGAAATGCATAAGGACTTTGTTCAATAACATATCCAAGACTGATAGGTATATGTAAATGGCCTTTTTTTATTTTTAAATTTTCAACCCCCTCATATTCAATTAATATGTCATCAGTATTACTTCCTGGTTCTGCAATCAAATCATATTTTAATTGCCCATGGTATTCATAATATTTTAAATCAATCCCTTGGTAAAGGTTAGAGTACTGAACTTGCCCATAACCATAAACGTTCGAAGCCCATTTTGATCTATCATTTCCGATATAATAATTATAGTATTCTTTTGATTTTAATTCTTTAACAATGCTTCCTTTGTTTGCATTAAGAAAATGAACCTTGTATGCATGACCTTCAAAAACCGCATCTTCAATGGCTATTTTTTCGTGGTGGATATCAGAAAAAAGGCTTTTATCATAAAGGGAATATGTCATTGTGGAACCTTCTAGGTAAATATCCCCAGCGTTCGTTTTAAGTTGGAAATCAGCTTGATTATTAAATTGACCTTTATTCTCAATAAAACGTATAGTTGATTCGTCTTGGCCCCATGAAACCATAGGTAACAAAATAACCGTAAGGAGCATAACTCCTTTAATGATATGCCGAATGCAATGTTGCATTTATTTTTTCACAATTCTCAAAATCACAAGGAATTAAAGACTTCTGCATGTTCACAAAGTTACTTTATAACGGTAAAATAATCAAATGGTTGTATCTATTTTGGAACAATAAACAAATAAAATAAATGTTGTTAATTTATTGGTCATTTGATTCTGTAAAATAAAGTGATTAATTAACTAATTAAATTAACTTTGCAAACATGAGTGATGCCATACAACATGAATGCGGAATTGCCTTTTTAAGGTTGAAAAAACCGTTAGATTTTTACTTAAAAAAATACGGATCTGCTTTTTTTGGATTGAAGAAAATGTACCTCCTAATGGAGAAACAACACAATCGTGGGCAAGATGGTGCTGGTTTGGTAAATATTAAGTTGGACATGGAGCCAGGCAAGAGGTATATTAGCAGGTATCGAAGTGTTGAAGATAAACCAATTCAGGACTTATTTACTTACGTCAATAGTCGCTTTAAAACTTTAGAAGAAATCGATCCTGAGAAATTGAAGGATACTGAGTGGCTAAAACAAAATGAGGCTTTCACAGGAGAAGTATTTTTAGGACATTTACGTTACGGAACATTTGGAAAGAATAGTATTGAAAATTGCCATCCTTTTTTACGTCAAAACAACTGGATGACAAGAAATCTTGCTGTTGCTGGAAATTTCAACATGACGAATGTTGATGAGTTATTTGATATATTGGTTAACATTGGTCAACACCCAAAAGAAAAATCTGATACGGTAACTATTCTTGAAAAAATTGGGCACTTTTTGGATGAGGAGAATCAACAGATATTTGATTATTGTAAAAGAAAAGGATTAAGCTACAAGGAAACATCTAATGAAATTGCAGAAAACTTAGATTTACAAAAAATCCTGGTACAATCAGCTGAAGATTGGGATGGGGGTTATGTTATGGCCGGTGTTGTTGGTCATGGAGATGCTTTTGTTTTGAGAGATCCAAATGGTATTAGACCAGCGTTTTGGCATGAGAATGAAGAGTTTGTTGTAGTAGCTTCAGAGCGACCTGTAATACAAACAGCATTTGAATTGAAAGCAGAAGACATTCAGGAGATAAAACCAGGGCATGCTTTAATTATAAAGAAAGATGGCTCAATTTCAGAAAAGCAAATTAGAAAACCATTAACGGAAAATAAGTGTTCATTTGAAAGAATTTACTTTTCAAGAGGTACAGATGTAGACATCTACAATGAAAGATTGGAATTAGGGCGAAAAGTAACGCCAAAAGTATTGGAAGCTATAGATTATGACTTACGAAATAGTGTTTTTTCGTTTATACCTAATACCGCTGAAACGGCTTATTATGGTTTGCTAAAAGGATGTGATGAGTATTTGAAAGATGTGAAGTTTCGTAAAATTAAGAAATTAGGAAAAGACATTACTGAAGAAGAATTAAGTGACATACTTTCTATAAATGCGCGAGCTGAAAAGATCATGGTAAAGGATGCAAAACTGCGTACTTTCATTACGCAAGACGATGCACGTGACGATATGGTAGCCCACGTATATGACATTACCTATGGAACTGTGAAAAGTGGAGTTGATAATTTAGTTGTTATAGATGATTCAATTGTACGCGGAACAACTCTTAAACAAAGTGTAATAAGAATTTTAGACAGATTAGAGCCCAAGAAGATAGTCATTGTTTCATCTGCTCCACAAATTAGATACCCCGATTGTTATGGAATTGACATGGCTAAATTGGGAGACTTTATCGCCTTTCAAGCTGCCATTGAGTTGTTAAAGGATGCTTGTCAAGAAAATATAATTGATGATGTATATCAAAAGTGTTTAGCTCAGGCCGAACTGCCAAAAGAGCAAATAAAAAATTATGTAACCGAGATTTATGCTCCATTCACAACTCAACAAATTTCTGATAAAATTTCGTCTTTGTTGACACATGAAAGTATAAAGTCAGAAGTGAAAATTATTTATCAAAGTATAGAAGGCTTACATGAATCTTGTCCCGGTCATACTGGAGATTGGTACTTCACAGGAGAATACCCAACTCCTGGCGGAAATAAAGTAGTAAATAAAGCCTTCATCAATTTTGTCGAAGGAAAAAATGTAAGAGCATATTGATTGTCTTGGCAAGGTCTTTTTATCCAAGGTACTTCAATCATCAATGCGTTTTATCGAAAAGTTTATTTTGCTTTTTTATACAGGGGCACATTGGAGCAAGCTTCTCCAAACATTAATGATTTGACCACCGGAACAAACTTTTGTGAAATGTAAACAAACGCTGAGTCCGGTATGCTTATGTCTCCACATCCTTTTACTAAGACGCGCTTATTGGTTATTGAATTAAGGTCAAAAAGGTTTACAGCGTCAATGTATAATTCTCGTTCCAGGTCAGAAAGATTTCCAAAAATTACTTTTTTCACATAAGGCTGAAGCGCTATAGCGACTAGCATATATGCCCACGAAGGAACAATTGCATCCGCGCTACAGGTAATTGCTACAAAATTATCTTGGTATTGGTGCCAATCATTTTGTTTAATAAAACTGCGGAAATCTTTTTCTTTAAGAGCTAGTTCTTGCCAAAGAAGAGGTTTTATATCAAACAAAACCCTATCGCCTTTTTGATGAAATTCTTCAAGACTAATTGTCATTAAGCCGCTGTTGGCTACTTTATTTTCAATGTATTCGCTCATTTATAGAAATCCGAGTTCAAGCATAGCTTCTTCACTCATCATATCTTTTTCCCAAGGTGGATCAAAAACGATATTAACTTTAGATGATGTAACCCCAAATACAGATCCTACTTTATTTTCTACATCAAGTGGCATAGATTCAGCTACTGGACAGTTTGGAGAAGTTAGTGTCATTTCAACTTCTACATTTAACTTGTCATCTATTTTAATCTCATAAATCAATCCTAATTCAAAAATATCTACAGGTATTTCTGGATCGTAGATGGTTTTAATCACATTAATGATTTTATCTTCCAGCACTTTTTTTGCTTCCCTGGTATCTTCGGGAAGCTTTTCCTGCCCTACTTTATCTTTTTCTTCTTCAGCCATTATTTTAACTTTTAGCCATGTACGCTAATGCGTAAGTTTTAATCTGTTTAACCATTCCCACTAAACCATTTGCTCTTGTTGGAGAGAGGTGTTCTTCTAATCCTATCTCTTGAATAAAATTTAATTTAGCCTGCAAAATATCTTCGGGTTTTTGATTATTTAAGACGCGAATTAACAAGGCAATTATTCCTTTGGTTATGATAGCATCACTGTCTGCTGATAATTGGATAATGTTATTTTTAAAATCAGCTTGAACCCAGACTCTGGATTGACATCCCTTAATCAAATTATCTTCAACTTTAAATTTATCTTCAAAAACAGATAGTTCCTTTCCAATCTCTATGATGAATTCATATTTGTCCATCCAGTCATCAAACATGGAGAATTCTTCAATAATCTCTAGCTCATTTTCTTCGATGGTCATTTGCTTATTTAGATTAATTCTAAATGCAAATATACGTCAGGAATCCTTACCAAAGAAATAAGATAAGCAGACTTTTAACGTGAATGCCTTGTTTTTGCAGTTTGGTTACTTCTTACCGAAAATAGAAAAACCGTACCTATTCTCAAACCCTTTAATACCTTGAAGCCCTCCGGTATGAACTACAACAATTGTACTTCCTTCCTTAAAGTAATCTTTTTTAACCAAATCAACCAATGCGTAAAACAATTTTCCAGTATAAATAGGATCGGTTTTGATGTTGGTTTTGGCCAAGAAGTTTCTCATAAACAGAATTAGTTCTTGGTTGTGTTTGGCATACCCTCCAAAATGATACCCGTTTTCTAGTGTAAATTGGCTTTCAGCACTAGTATAAGTATCACCTAGTAACAATTTTATTTCATCATAAATAAATTCTCCTCCTTTTAATACAGGGACTCCTATTGCTTTTTGATTTTTATTAAGCACTTCGCAAATTCCAGCCAATGTTGCTCCTGTGCCGCAATCCGTTAGTATGTAATTAAAATCGATATCAATTTCATGCACAATATCGTTGCAGCCCTGAACTCCTAATTTGTTTCCACCTCCTTCTGGAATTATATAAAATTCGCCTAGTTCATCTTTTAATTTGTCAATGAATTCGGCTGTATGTTTTTTACGATATTCAACTCTGGAGACATATAGTAATTTCATCCCATCCTTTTTTGCTTGCATCAAAGTAGGGTTTAATGGGAGTGTTTCTTCCCCACGAATAATACCTATAGTTTTAAAACCAAGAATTTTTCCAACAGCACCAGTAGCTGAGATGTGGTTGGAATAAGCACCGCCGAAAGTTAAAATAGTCTTTTTGTGTTGTGCTTTAGCTTCTATTAGGTTGTATTTTAATTTGCGCCATTTATTCCCCGATATTTCAGGGTGAATCAAATCATCTCTTTTGACATAAACATTGATTTTTTTCTCTGTAAATAGCGGATATTTTATTACCTCAATGGGAGATGGGATAAGCATATTTACACCGTTTGATGATGCACTACCTCTAATATAGTTCTAAAAGCGGCAAATTTTCCGGCAAATTTAAGTGCGTGCTCTTGCTGCAGTTTTAACGCAAATTGGTCTTGATACTGATTGTATTCATTCCAGCTTTTTGCTAAGTACTGTATACTATAAGATTTTCCCCCCTCCTCTTCCGCATGGATACGACAAATTTTATTGTCTATAAAAAACCCTGTATTCATAACATCTGGAATATGAATTTCTTTCATCCATTGCAGCCACTCTTCCTCTACAGCAGCATCTATGCTTATTGTAACATTGTAAAGTATCATTAATCTATCGATTCAATTTTAATTGTTTCCACATCATCACCAAATTTCTGTGCTCCTTTTGTTAGCTCTCTAAATTTTTTCCGTGCTTGTATTACAAATAAGCTATCTGTATGTTCAAAGAGTATTTTTTTATAAAATTCCGCTGCTTTATCAGTGTCATGCAAGTTTTTTTCGTAAATATTTGCCAAAGTATAAAGTGCGTTGTCGGCTAATAAATCATCTCCATATGTCGTCACAATCTCCAATAGATAAATAACTGCTTTTTCATAATTTCGTTTTTTAATTTCAATTTCAGCTCGTTTTATAAGTATCTCATCATTTAATGTATGGTATGAAAACTCTTCATTAATGGAATCAAAAATCAAGTTTGCTTGATCCGTTTTATTTTGAAAAATAAGTAAATCCGCTTTAGCAAACCGTTGCATTGTTGCCTGTGTTGTATCCATATTGTAGTTATCCGTAATTAACATCGATAATTCCATAGCATCGTTTGCAATTAACTTTGAAGTGGATGCTTTTAAAACATCTAACTCTCCTTGTGCCCAGTCAAAATCTCCTGTATAATAAAAGATTTTAGTGTTTTTAAACTTAGCCAAATGTCCAATCCGATCATGCTTAAACCCTTTATCTACTTGCATATATAATAATGAAGCATCCCAAACATCACCTTTAATAACGAGTATGTCTGCTAATTCGATTTTTATTTCAGCAATTTTCTTTTTACGCAAACCACCAAATGTTAATGCATCTTCCAAAAGGTTTTGGGCCGCATCAACATCATGGATATAGTAAGCATATAAGCTAGCAAGATCTCTTATACTAGAAATTGCAAACTCATTCCTTCCAATTTGCTGAATCGACTCTATATAATTATATTTTAAACTATTGAGTTCATCCCTAGTAGGTGTATCTCCGCTTATAAGTTTTTGCTTTAGGGTATTGAGCCTTCTTATTTTGGCCGTTCGATAATTTGGCTGAGTATCTCCAAGGGAAATCACATAATCGTAACACATTATAGCAACATCAAATTTGCCATTATTGACAGAGGTGTTTGCTAATTCAAGAACTCTTCTGCCTTTTCCGTTTTCTTTTTTATCAATTGATTTAATTTGAATAAAAGCACTATTAAAATCACCTTTTTGCGTAAAAACCCATGCCAAAAGCTCGTTGTAAACACTTTTATTAGGGTTTTTTTTGACTTCTTTTTAAAAGTTCCATTTTTAATAAACCTACAGGTTTTTCATCAAGGCTAAAATCAATAGCATTGGCAATAGAGCTTTGCACAGAAACCAAGTACCCTTTGTTTGTGTGAACAAGGTCTAATAGTGTAGTAAACATCTGTTGCATTTTTCCTTGAACACCATATATTTGAGCAATGTTCCTATTGTACATTAAATTACTAGTGTTGGAAAACTTATTGCCTTTTTGATAAACTCGAATGGATCGGTCTAACATTCCTTCTAGCTGGAAAGCGTTCGCCAGGTTATTTATTGTAGTGTGTCTTGTTTTGTCATTAATGCTATTAATGGCTTTATCATATTCTTCTACCATTTTAGCTTCTTTTTCTGTTTTGCCATAAACTTTAGCCATATCAAGAAATAATCGTAGCTCATTAGGAGTTGCTTTCATTTGTTTTTTACAAATTTTCTCAGCAATCTTAGTCTCTTGCAATTCCAAAAGGGTATTAAAATAATAGGTGTAATTAGAATATGTTGGGGATTCTTCATATATCTTATCTAAATACATGGCTGCCTTCTCATAATCTCCATCACTGTAATATTGCATGGCTAATTTCTTATCCATATCATCCACTTGCGCAAAGGAATTACCGATGCTATAGAATGCAATAATTAGTATGTAAATTTGTTTTTTCAATTAATTAAAAGCTACTGTATAGCCCCTTACTTTTTCGGCATAGGCTGCATGAGTTTCAAGTATGTACTCACAATCTGTTACAAAAGTTCCGATATCATCACTAAGTTTATCAATGTTTTTTGTTTCAAAATCGATAAAGCCTTGAATTGAATCTGTTTTGATAGCATTATTTTCAAGGTCTAACTTAAGTTTTTCCAATTGAGAGACAAGTAATTCAATATTCTGCTTATTGATCTTGTGACTTTCATGTAAGTTTTTTCCCTTCTTTTTTATCCCTTTGTAAAGATTAAGCGTATGGTTGAAATCATAATCAATACTATCTGACTCATGATACTTTGATATCTTGTCCATGTTAATGCTATATGTGTTTATGGCAAGTTTTACATCACCCATATTGACTGAATGAAATGTAGATTGTAATAATTTGATTTTAATACTAAGCTCTTTTACCGATTTAATTTCCTTTTCATTGTTAATAGAGCAAGAACTTATAAAGGCTAATGAGAAAAATAGAAAGATAAAATAAAATGGTTTTTTTAACATAATTAATTGATAATATCGAATCCAGTATACTTTCTTAAAACTTCAGGAATTACAATTCCTTCTGGAGTCTGATTGTTTTCTAATAACGCTGCAACAATTCTAGGCAATGCCAAAGCACTTCCATTTAATGTATGCGCTAATTGAGGTTTTTCATTATCTTCCCTAAAACGAAGTTTTAGTCGGTTTGCTTGAAAAGACTCAAAATTGGATATAGAACTAACTTCTAGCCATTTTTGTTGTGCTGCCGAGTAAACTTCTAAATCAAAAGTTAACGCAGATGTAAAACCTAAATCTCCTCCACAGAGTTTAGCCACACGAAAAGGAAGTTCGAGCTTTCTGAGCAGGCCTTTTACATGTTCCACCATTTCATCAAGTATTTGGTAACTCTTATTTGGATGTGCAACTTGCACAATTTCGACTTTGTCAAATTGATGTAGTCTATTTAATCCTCTAACATCGGAGCCATAAGAACCTGCTTCTCTTCTAAAACAAGGAGTATAACCAGCCTTTTTAACAGGAAGATCCGAAGCTTGGATAATTACATCTCTAAAGATATTTGTAATGGGAACTTCAGCCGTTGGAATTAAATAAAAATCATCTACTTCACAATGGTACATCTGTCCTTCCTTGTCCGGTAATTGGCCAGTTCCATGTCCGGAGGCTTGGTTCACTAATAACGGAGGAATTACTTCTTCAAACCCATTTTCCACAGCTTCATCAATAAAGAAATTGATGAGAGCACGTTGAAGACGAGCTCCTTTTCCATTGTAAACGGGAAAACCTGCTCCGGTAATTTTAACTCCTAATTCAAAGTCAATTATATTATATCGCTTAGCCAATTCCCAATGAGGAATAGCGTCGGGATGCAACTTAGGAATAGCGGCTTCTTCCAAAATTATTTCATTGTTTTCATCTGAGTTTCCTTTTGGAACTATTGCATTGGGAACATTTGGTATAAGATACAACACGTTTCGAATTGCATCTTCTAATTCGGTTAGTTTACTTTTGAGTTCCTGACTGGATCTTTTTAAGTTCGAAGCTTTTGCTTTTAACACAGTTGCTTCTTCCTGTTTTCCTTCTTTAAAAAGTTGTCCTATGCTTTTAGCAATTTTATTAGCTTCAGCTAAATCATAGTCTAAACTTCTTTGGGTATTTTTTCTTTCTTCATCTAATTTGATAACGTTATTCAAGTGTGCTTCAGCATCAAAATTTCTCACTTTCATCTTTTCGATGATGTCTTCTTTCTGCTCTCTGATTCTGCTTAGTTCTAGCATTTTAAAATTGTATTATAATATTTGGGATAAAGGTAAAAAAAAACTCTCTCAATCCCGAGATCATCGGAACGAGAGAGTTCAATATTTTAAGGCAAATAAAAACTATGCTTCAGCTTCCGAAAATGGAACTACAGAAACATATGATTTGTTTTTTGCTTTCTTTTTAAATTTTACTGTGCCGTCAACAAGAGCAAATAAAGTGTGATCTTTACCCATTCCTACATTTTCTCCTGGATTATGTGTTGTTCCTCTTTGACGAACGATTATGTTTCCAGCAATTGCAAGTTGATCACCAAATATCTTAACCCCTAGACGTTTCGATTCTGATTCTCTTCCGTTTTTCGAACTACCGGCTCCTTTCTTATGTGCCATTTTATAAAGTTTTTAACGTTATACTAAAATATAAGTAACTAAAAATTAAGCCTTAGGCTCGTCTTTTTTAGCTGTTGGTTTCTTTGCTGCTGGTTTTTTAGCTGCTGGCTTTTTAGCTGCAGTTTCTTTTTTAGCAGTTGTTGTTTTCTTTGCTGCTGGTTTTGCTGCTGCTTTTTTAGGAGCCGCTTCTTTTGCTGGAGCCGCTTCTTTCTTTGCTGCAGGTTTTTTAGCTCCCTTTGCAGTTATACCATCAATAGCTATTTTCGTAAATCTTTGTCTGTGACCATTCTTTACAGCATAACCTTTTCTTCTTTTCTTTTTAAAGACAATAACTTTATCACCTTTTGCGTGCTCAACGATTTTAGCCGTTACTTTTGCACCTTCTACAGCCGGGGCGCCAACAGCAATTTTTCCTCCATCATCAACTAAAAGAACGTTAGAAAACTCTACTTTGTCTCCTTCTTTTCCTTCTAATTGGTGAACAAAAATCTGTTGATCTTTTTCAACTTTAAATTGTTGCCCTGCTATCTCTACGATTGCGTACATTTAATTTGTTTTTTTGTTATACAAAATTTATTCGGGCTGCAAATGTAAATAAACTTTCCTAATTATCTCATTTTATCACTGATTTAATTGTTAGGCAATATTTAATGATAGATAAATGTTATCTTTAACAAAAAAAAAGAAAGGTGAAATTAAAAGCTTCCATAACATTAAAAAAAGCATCAGAAATACTGGATTGTTCTTTTGTGGGAAATGAGAATCACGAAATTACAGGATTCAATGAAATTCATGTTGTTGAACCCGGCGACGTTGTTTTTGTGGATCATCCCAAATACTATGCTAAAGCATTAAGTTCTGCTGCCACTACCATCCTTATTGACAAAGAAGTTGAATGTCCAGCGGGCAAGGGCTTACTTATTTCTGAAAATCCTTTTGCTGATTTTAATAAGTTAACCAAACTTTTTAGGCCTTTTGTAAATTGGGAGAGCACCACTGGGTCAGATGTTATAATAGGATCTGGTAGTGTGATTCATTCAACTGTTGTTATCGGAAATAATGTCGTTATCGGCGATAATTCAATTATCCATGCTGGAGTAAATTTAATGGATAATGTAACCATTGGCAATAATGTAGTGGTGCAAGCTAATACTGTTTTAGGATCTCATGCTTTTTATTATAAAAATACCTCAGAAGGGTTTAATAAAATGCATACATGTGGTGGAGTTATATTAGAAGACAATGTTGAAATAGGTGCTTTATGCACTATTGATGCTGGCGTGACAGGAACAACTGTTATAGGTAAAGGGACAAAAATGGACAATCAAGTTCATGTTGGTCATGATTGTTTAATAGGTGAAAACTGTTTGTTTGCAGCGCAAGTTGGAATTGCCGGTTGTGTTATTATAGAGGATGACGTTACGCTTTGGGGCCAAGTGGGTGTAGCTGCAGATTTAACTATCGGTAAAGGAGCTGTTGTTCTTGGGCAATCAGGTTTGAGTAAATCAATAGAGGGAAACAAAACCTACCTTGGCAGCCCTGTTGGTGAGGCAAGATTGAAATTTAGAGAGTTAGCTGCAGTGCGCAAGCTACCTGTAGTCATAGAAAAATTGAACTAGTGGGAGAAGTTAAAGTAAATAGACTACTGGAAAAACTTCAGTTAAAAGAATTTAAACTTTCATCCTTACTGGAAGTAACTAAAGCGATAAATGAAAACTTTAAAACAGATAAACTATTAAATCTGTACGAATATATTTTACATGAGCAACTGGGGATATCTAAGCTAGTATTGTATCACTATGACAATATTGAATGGACTTGCTTATTGAGATATGGGGCAAAAGGAAAGGCGAAAAAAGTTGATGTCAAAAAAGATTTATCGCACATCAGTGAGATAACCGTAATAGAGTCTTCATCAAGCGATTCGTTGAATTCATTTGACCTTGTTGTTCCTATTATGCACAAAGAAATGCCGCTAGCATATCTTCTCATAGGTGATTTAAACGAAGATGAATTAATCATTAGCCCGACAATCAAGCACATGCCTTTCGTACAAACGCTAACAAATATTATTATAGTAGCGATTGAGAATAAGCGATTTGCAAACGAAAGTATTATTCAAGAAAGAGCAAATCGTGAAATGGAATTGGCTGCTGAAATGCAGAAATTATTGTTTCCTGCAAAATTGCCTTCTAACAACAGAATGGAAGTTGCCGCACATTATGAATCACTTCATTTAATTGGTGGTGATTATTATGATTTTATTCAGCTAAACAATGAAGAGTATGTTTTGTGTATTGCAGATGTTTCGGGAAAAGGAGTTCCTGCCGCTTTGTTAATGAGCAATTTCCAGGCAAATTTGCGAGCCAACATTAAATACAACCATGCAGAACTATCTATCGAAAATTTGATTCGTGAATTGAATAAAAATGTAAACGATTCCGCTAATGGCGAAAAATTCATCACATTCTTTTTAGCTTATTATAACTGTACAAATCGTGTTTTAAAATACATAAATGCCGGTCATAACCACCCTGTATTAACAGATGGTAAAACAGCAAAACAATTAAATAAGGGGTGTATTGGTCTTGGGATGTTTGAAGAGCTTCCCTCTGTGGAAGTAGAAGAGATTGTGTTAAAACCAAATGACACGCTTGTTTGTTTTACCGATGGTCTGGTAGAGCTCGAAAATGAAGAAGGAGAGCAGTTTGAAACGGAAAGACTAATTAATACGATACACGATAATTTTCATTTAAGAATGAAAGACTTGAACAAACTTATTTTCTTCCAATTGGAAAAATACAAAGGAGATGCCGAGTATGAAGATGATACAGCTGCTATGAGTTGTCGTTTTTTTTAGACAGAACTTTTCCTTCTTTTTCTTTTTGATTATTAGATATATCTATTGTAACAATTATAGCGATAAACCCCCATACCGGAACTGAAGCTTTATCGGTATCTAGATAATTGTTTAATACACCATGAGTAAAATAGGTTACAAGTCCGAGCATGAGCATCATAACCAATCGTTTTAATTTTTTATCATCTAATCGAATGTAGAGTATTGAGGCACGATAAAAAACAATTATCACCAAAATAATTATGGATAGAATACCGAAAATTCCCTGCTCTGCTAATGGCCCAAGGTATTCGGAATGTGCGTTTCCTCCGGTTCCAAAGTTGGTACTAATTATGGTTAAGTCTGCAGGGGCTTGAAATGAGGCATAATAGAAAGAGTAAACTCCAGGCCCCCAGCCCAGAAGCGGTCGTTCATTGAACATTCTAATAGCACAATTCCACCTATTTAATCGTTCTAAGTTAGATGCATCGCTGCTGACATTACTCATTGACTCTAATTTTTCAGAGAAATTTTCTGTCGTATGCTCTGAGTCGTTTTTATTCAACATGTAGCTGATCTCCGTAAAATTTAAAGCAATAAAGCTCCCAATCAAAAGGCCCGAAACAAATAAGTACTTAAACTTAATCTTAAATATAAAGAGAAGGTAAACCATGCCAGCTCCAAACACACTTGCCCAGGCAGCTCGGGTAGAACTATAGAACAAAGCAATTGAAAATATAATTAGGATAACAAAAATAATAGAGCGTGTAATAGGCGTTTTTTCTTTATCGAAAGCCATACTAACCACAATTGGGAAAAATAAAGCAATAACAGCTCCATAGGAGGTATGGTCCTTAAAAAAAGGAGACATTATCCAGTGTCCAATTTCCTCGCTGAATCCATATGACGCATGTTTTACAAGGGTTACAAGAAGCACTAAAGTTAATGGTATAATATACATCCACAAAAACGCGTACATGTTTTTGATACCTTTCCTAAAAAACCATATTCCAAAAAAGTAAATAGGGACAACAAACCACATCCTAGAAAGCAAAAACTTAAAGGATATTAAGGGATCCTCACTTGTTAGGCAGGTTATAAATATCCAGCTTAAATTAAATAGTATTGCCAATGTAATAGGATGATTTACGATTCTTGAATCCCTTTTAATAGTGCCAAAAAGCTGCTTGTACAGAAAGAGAAGCATTATGCCAAATAGTATAGGTTCTGTTGGCAAATAAATGCCAACCCCTCCAATATTCAATTCCTCTAGATTTAGGGATAAAGGCGTACAGAACACAACAAATAGAAAAAGCTTATCTAATGCAAAAAAACCTGCAAACGCTACCAGTAATGCAATTGGCAATAAATTTAAAAAGTAGAAATCTTTGTACGTGAAAAAGAGATTGACACATAGAAAAAGAATCCCTATGACATATAACCAGTTATTTTTAAGTGATTTTACCAATCTAAACCGCTATTTAGAATTGTCTGTCAGCTCTTTTATTTTTGCGACAAACAACAATAAAATTATTGCAAAGAAAACCGTAGCAAAAGTGGATACCGCAACAATTAACCAACGAATTGGGTATGCTTTTTTCTCAGCAGGGCTAGCGAGTTCTACCACAAATTTATGTGATATGTTTGACAGCGCATCAGATTCTGATTGTTCATATGAAGTTTCCATTGTTGCCATTCTTTCTGACAAAAATTCTGCCCGCACTTGAAATGATTGCAAAACACTTCCGTATTTTTCTGTCATTTCAAGTTTTTTTTCATACCTGGTTCTGGTTTCGCTGTCCTTCGCGGAGTTCATGGCTAAGGTTAAACCTTGATATGCTTGATTTGTAACGACTCCCAAGGTGGTTAGTTTCGACATGGTGTCATTCAACATATTTATCTCGTCTTGAAGTTTTTGAAGTTTCATTTTTTTTACTTCAAACTCCAGTAATGCACGTTCATGAATAATTGAATTTTTGGTTGTATCAAATAAAGCTGAAATATGATTTGCAATGAGCGCTGCAGTATCTTTATTGTGATCAAGAACATTTATCAATACAGCACCTTTATTATTCCTTTGAAAAGTAATATTGTCGCTATATGTTTCTGCAAGTTCGGTGTATTTTAATGCCCCTGCAGTATCGATATCATAATGTTTCATTAAGTCAAATCGAGTAATTATTTTTTCTCTTACTAATGCAGATTCAAGAATCTGCAGCATTTGTTCAGCTTCTTCCTCCTCTCCAAATTTTGTAACACTTTGATCTTCTGTTATTACCTCTGAAAAAGTAATAGAGCTAGATTTTGTTGGAAACAAGGTAACAGTTGAGAGAAATTTTTCTTGCATCATTAATGAAACAATTGAAGAAATAACCACTGCTATTGCTCCTAAAATGATAAGTACTTTTCTTGATTTCCACAGAAATGATATTAAGTCAATGGAGTCGAATTCGTTAGATTTATTCTGCATGAGCTGGTTTTTTTTTAATGTTGCCAAAGATAATTAATAATTTAGATTATGAAATATCCTACTTTCAAATTGGAAGATTTGACTCAAAAACAAAGAAACTATCTATTTATTGCCTTTCTTTTAAAATCTGCAAAAGATTTTTAATGCTAAACATTCCTGTTATCAGAGATAGGATTATCCCACTCAAAATAAATATGCCTAAATTCCAATACCAATAATGATTTTCATTAGGCAAAAAGGAGATAATGCAGACGAAAATACTAACAAAACAAAAAGTCTGTAAAACACTTTTCCATTCAATTTTAAGATCTAAAATTTTGAAGCTCAATACTACTTGAATTACCGCTGTGCCTACCTGAGTTATCATACTTGCAATTGCTGCACCATATGCACCATATTTAGGAATTAAATATAAGTTCAAAGAGACATTCAGCAGAACACCTCCAAAAGCCATGTAGTTTAGGGACCTTAAACTACCATTTGCTGTTAGGAGAGTGCCAAATATATACGTAGTGCAAATAGAGATAAAACAGAACATTAACATTCCAAAGGCATTTGCAGCTTGGGTAAGCTCAATTCCAGAAGTTTGATAACGCCATTCTATTATTTCCTCGCTGAGAGTGAAACAAGACAAACCTATTACAATGGCTCCAGATAACAAGATTTTAAATGATAAATACATTATTTTTTCAACCGATTCTTTTGCTTTTAACATTTTAGAAAATATTGGTAATAGCAAGCCTGCAAAAAGAAAACCTATCATGTTTAAGGCTTCGAAAAAACGAAATCCTTGTGCGTATATGGCTGATTCTCTGGCACCCTTTCCATTTGGCAGCATTCTTTCAATCATAACACTGTCTGATCGGTAATAAATCATCATCAATAAAATCAGCAATGCATACGGAAGACTTTGCTTTAATATAGTAATAGAAAAAGTGATGTCAAATTTTGGCTTTACCATTCCTGTTTGACGTAAAACAAGCAGCCCTGCTAAAATAGCGGTAAAAAGATAAGCTCCGGTTTGTGCGTATATAAACCATTCTATTTGAAATGGTTGATTTGTGACTCCACCCCAAAGAAGAACAGAGCAAATTCCAATTAATAGAATTCTATCCATTACTGAAATAATACTATCTTGCTTGAATAGTAATAACCCAGAAAGATTAGATCTAAAATAAAGTATAAAGGCCACCAATATTTGGTTAATACCTAAAATTACAAGCAATTTTATTTGAAAAGAGGAATAACCAAGAATAAATCCACTCAATAGTATAATCAACATATAACCCAATGAAAGGAATCCTCTAAGTGTAATTATTCCTGCAAAATGCTTTTGGAGTAATTGCTTGTTTTGAGCTATATTTCTAGTGTTGTAATTAATTACTCCTAAGTCAAGAAAAATATTTAGAATAAAAGTAAATCCAATGAGCGCAAAATATTCTCCATACCTTCCGGGAGTCGTTTCTTCCACTCTTTTGAGCACTTCTGCATCTATTCCTAAAATATAAAAAGGTTTAACCAATAAGTTAAGCAACAAGAGAAGTGCTAGATTGGTAATGAATTTTTTTTGCATAGTTGGACTGCCGGTGAGATTTGTCAAAAATAGAAAAAAGAACGTATAAACTAGCGTCTTTATTCTCTTATGAATGAGCAATGTCTCTTGTGTATCAGATATTGCTAAATAATTGAAAGAATGATTTTTCTTTCTAAGAAATTACGGGAATAATAGATTGTTAGCGTTTTTAGGTTTAGAATCTAAAGTGAATCATAAAGAGATTTATTGTAAAATCAAAAAGGGTATTATATTTGTTTTATCATATAGCAAAACACACACTATGAAAAATTGGATTAGAACAGCCGCAATGGTATCTACTTTGTTTATAAGCGCATCATTATTCGCTCAAACTCCTGGATTTCACGATGTAAAAGTTACTGAATTTGAAAAACTAGCAAAGGCTGGAAAAGGTCTCATTCTAGATGTAAGAACTCCGAAAGAATATGCTGAAGGACATGTAAATGGTTCTTTAAACATGAATTATTTTGACAAAAATTTTAAAAATCAAGTAGATAAGTTAGATAAAGCTAAGCCTATTTATGTTTATTGTCATTCCGGAGGAAGAAGCTCGAAAGCAATGAACATAATGAAAAGTCAAGGTTTTACGACAATATACAATTTGACCGGCGGGTATGCTGCATGGAAGAACTTACGCAAGTAAAAAAGATCGTCAATAAGTTAAAAACCTAATCTTCAAGGTATACTCTAACAACTCTTTCTGAAATAGATGTCATCACTTCGTAGGAAATTGTGCTCATTTCTTTAGCTAAATCTGCAATTGGTCTTTCTGGCCCAAAAATAATTACTTCATCCCCTTCAGTACATTCTATATCGGTAACATTAATAAGCGTCATATCCATACAGACGTTGCCAATAACTGGGGCTAATTTTCCATTTACTAGAACGTTTCCCTTCCCATTACTCAAGCTGCGGCTAAACCCGTCTGCATAACCAATAGGAATTACAGCAATTGTTAAATCCTCTTCTGCAAAACCACTTCTGCTATAGCCTATTGAGGATTCTTTAGGCGTATTTTTTATTTGAGTAATAATTGTTTTTAACCTGCCAACTGGCTCAAGATTCTTTAAAGAAGATGAGTTACCATAAACACCTATCCCTAACCTAACCATATCAAACTGATGTTCGGGAAAGTTTTCAATGCCCGCTGAATTTAGAATGTGTTTTTCAACCGAATAGCCCAACCCTTTTTCTAGTTTATTTGCCCAGGTGTTAAATAGTTCTATTTGTTGATTAGTAAAGTCATTGTGTTTTGATTTATCACTCGCTGCCAAATGACTAAATATACTTTTTACACGTACTTCAGGTTGGCTCATGATAATAGAAATAATATTGTCAATTTCTTCTTCAATAAATCCGAGGCGATTCATTCCAGTATCTAGTTTAAGATGAATAGGGTAATTTTTCTTTCCTAAATCAATCAATTTTCTTATAAAACTATCAATCTGCTTAAAACTAAAAATAGATGGTTCTAGTTCATTTTTAATTATATCATTAAAAGAACTTCTTTCAGCATTCATAACTAGAATAGGCAAATCGATTCCTTCATTCCGCAAATCTAGCCCTTCATCAGTATAGGCCACACCTAAATAGTCAACATTGTTGTGCTGTAGAATCTGGCCTATCTCTTTGATACCGGCACCATAACCAAAAGCTTTAACCATTACCAATAATTTAGTTGCCGGATTCAATAAACTTTTATAAGTTTTAATATTATGGCTAATAGCATTAAGATTTATTTCTAATACTGTTTCATGTGTTTTTGCTTCTAGTAATTGGCCAATTTCTTCAAACCGAAACTCTGATGAACCTTTGATTAAAATAATTGTATCTTTTACTTTGTTTATTTCCAAATCTTTGATGTATTGATCGGTGCTCTCATAAAAATATCCTTTATTAAAAAGGCTTCGGTTTATCATCATTTCCTTTCCAATTCCGATAAAATTGTCAATATTTCTATGATTAACCAATTCAGCAATGTCATGGTATAAATCGATAGACTTCGTTTTGTCTTGCTTGATGTCAGAAAGAATTAGATACCTTTTCTTAGACTTGTCATGACGATCTAGGTAGTTTAGAACAATTCTTAGTGAAGCGACATCAGCATTGTAATTATCCAAAATTAGAATATTGCCATCCTTCCCTTTTCTTGTTTCTAGCCTAAAGGCTATTTGCGGTAAAGATGCAGTTTTAGAGATGATAAAGTTTATTTCAATGCCAAATTTTAATAGCAAAGCAATGCATGATAATGAGTTTTGAATTGCAGCTTGATCGAAAAAGGGAATTTGATATTTAATAGTTAAACCGTTCCAACTTGCCTTTATCTTACTGTGCTTACCTTTCTTTTCAATATGAAGGTCTGCAAATTTATCTTTATCATCGATATACGTATATTCACAGTTATTAAATAGTATTTTTTTTTCATTAATCAGTGAAATCTTACTTTCAAAATTCCCCAAATGTGCAGTTCCAATATTTGTAAGTAAACCTATTGTAGGCGCTATCATTTCTTCCAGAACTTTCATTTCTCCAGGAATTGATATTCCCGCTTCAAATATCGCAAGTGTATGGCGCCTATTCATTTGCAATATCGAAAGCGGGACGCCAACCTGAGAATTATAACTTTTAGGACTTCTGACTATATTAAACTGACTTCGTAAGATATGATACAGCCATTCTTTTACTATGGTTTTTCCATTGCTTCCGGTTATACCAATAACAGGAATGTCAAATTTTCGGCGATGATGAGTAGCGATTTTTTGTAAAGCAACAACGGCATTTTCAACCACAATAATGTTTGCTTCACTAAATTGTACGTTTTTATTTTTTTTAAAAAACCGAACCTTGTTTATCAACTTTTCCCTTGCCGTGCGCTCAATAATAAAGTTTCTAAGACCCTTTTGGTAAAGCTCAACTAAATACTCATGCCCATCATTAAATTCGCCTTTAATAGCAATAAATAAGGAGTTATTTTCGTTAAAATGATTTCGGCTATCGATAAAAAGGGAGTTTACAGTTACTTGTAAATCTCCTCTTACTGTACCTTGGGTAATTGAGGCAATCTCTCCTATTGAATAATTAAGATTCATCTGCTGGTAACGAGATTAAAACACTTTCTACATAAAGGCTCGTATTCTTCAATTTCCCCCAATAAAACAAGCTCCTCATTTTTTGTTTTTCGATGAGAGTATTGAGCTAAATCTCCACAATGCATACAAATAGCATGAACTTTGGTAACAAATTCAGCTTTTGATAACAAATCAGGAATAGGCCCAAATGGTTTCCCAGTAAAGTCCATATCTAATCCGGCTATTATTACTCTTATTCCGGAATTCGCAAGCTTTTCGCACACTTCAGGAAGTTCATCATCGAAGAATTGTGCCTCATCTATACCGATTACATCAACCGCATTAGCTAATAGAAGTATATTTCCAGAGGAAGGAACAGGAGTAGAACGAATTGACGTTCCCACATGGCTTACAACATTTTCGTCATCATATCTTATGTCAATCGCAGGCTTGAAAATTTCAACTTTCTGCTGGGCAAATTCAGCTCTTTTCAATCTTCGAATTAACTCTTCTGTTTTACCTGAAAACATCGATCCACAGACAACTTCGATCCATCCTTTTTTTTGAGTTTTATTTCCTTTTTGCTCTAAAAACACCTTGAAATGAGATTTTTTTATTGTGAAATACTAATCTTAGTGTTAATAAGTTAATATTTGATTAGTATCAAGTTTGACAAATTTATTCAAATTTGTGTAGTAAATCAATTAAAAAATAAATGAGTCCGAGTAGCGATTACAAAAACCTCAAAGATCTGACAAAATCTCTATCAAATGGGATTAAAAAATTAGAATCTGGTAAACTAGATTCAAATGAATTAACATCTTTATTAGAAGATTCAAGAACTCTGCATGAAAGAATTACTGTACTTCAATACCTAGCGTTTGAGAAAGAAGTGAAAGTAAAAGAGGTGAAGAAGCGAAAAAAAGAAACAAAGAAAGGCCAAGGTAGTTTCGAGTTAAATTTTGGCGGTCCGGGAATAATTGAAAATACAAGTATCGGAGATAATTCTGAATCAAAAACGGAAGATTTAGATGATGAAACTCCGGCTAATCAAACAAACTTGCTAGATGCGATTGAAGAACACGTAGAAGAATTTGATTTAGAAGATGGAAACTAATCATGCAATTGAGGAAGCCCAATCTGGATAACTTCAACGTCTATTAATGACTCATTTGCAAGCGGAGCACCCGAGAAAACTGTTGCCGATAAATTGAGGCAACAACCTATTACAGATTTGAAATCCGCTATTGGGTTAAATCAGAAGTTTTTATTTATGAATGACCTGTTTGAAGGGGAGAATGAAAAATTTAACGATGCAATAAATAAGATTAATTCATTTAAAACCCTGCAAGAAGCTTTAGCATATATTGATAGTGAAATATCCTCCGCTTGGGATAAAGAAAATAGCTCAGTGATAAATTTCATGGATCTGGTAGAAAGACGTTTTATGGCATAACAATTGGGAAATTATACTATATGAGACAAATCCTTTACTTATTTATAATTGGAATTCCCGCTGCCTTATATTCACAAAAAGATTTTGGATTAAAAGTAGTGAAAGAGCTTTGCTCTGAGGAATACTGTGGCAGAGGATATGTAAATGATGGCCATGTAAAAGCGGCAAATTATATTAATAAACGTTTTGAGGAGTTTGGATTATCAAAATTTAATAATAATTTCTTTCAGCACTTTAATATTAAAGCGAATACGTTTCCAGATTCGGTAAGTGTATCCATTGAAGGTCATAAGCTCGAAACAGGAATAGATTACTTAATAAGTTCTGTTTCAGGATCTGCAAAAGGTGAGTTTAATTTGCAATTTATAAATAGGAGTAATATTGTTGAGTTTTTAGAAGATTTAAAAAACAGTAATGTTCGGTTTGATGGAAATGCTTTTGTTTTAGATAATACTGGAACTTTAGATAATGATACACTACAATTATTTAGACAGTTAGAAAGGATGATTGCGCAAAAATCTCCTGTATTTAAAATAAATGATTTAAAATTTACTTGGTCCGTTGGCACAGAACAAATGCCCTTTCCAATTGTGGAAATTAAATCAAAAAAGATTCCGACATCAACAAAAAAAGTCAAAATGAATATCCATAATGTGTTTAAATCAAATATTAAAACACAAAATGTGATTGCATATGTTGAGGGGAAAAAAAAGACAAAATTTATTGTTATTTCTGCTCATTATGATCATTTAGGTCAGATGGGTCATAATGTTTATTTTCCCGGGGCAAATGATAATGCAAGTGGTGTAGCAATGCTTCTTTATATGTCTAAATATTTTTCTAAAACAAAACCAAAATATAGTTTGGTTTTTATGGCTTTTGGTGCAGAAGAGGCTGGGGATTCTCGGATCTAAATATTATGTCGAGAACCCTTTATTTCCATTAAAAGATATCCGATTTGTTATTAATTGTGACATTATGGGTACAGGAGATCAAGGAGTAACCGTGGTTAATGGTACGGTTCATAAAAAGGAATTTAAAAAATTAGCGGTTCTTAATTTGAAAAAAAAATACGTTGAAAAAGTCAAGGTACGGGGTAGAGCTGCAAACAGCGATCACTATTGGTTTTCTCAAAGGCAAATTCCAGCGGTTTTTATTTACACCTTGGGAGGCATTACTGCTTATCATGATGTATTCGACAAATCAGAGACATTGCCCTTGACGGAATTTAACGATTTGTCAAAGCTGTTAATCGGTTTTATAAATAGCTTTTAAACCATTTAGCATGTAAAATGTTGTTGTAGTGCACTATTTGAATTATTTTTGACTATCATGGATTATATTTTATACTGATAAAAGAAGTTATTTTATGAAAATGTGTAAATCGGTGTCTGTTTTGTTAACTGTATTTATTGTTGGGTTTATGAATGCCCAAATAAATCATGAAATTTTAAACGAGCTGAAAACAGAGGGTTCTTTTAAAATGAAATTTAAAAAAGCCTACAACTTAATGGATAGAGGAAATTTCGAATTTGCTCTTGAAATATGGAAAATGTTAGTTGCAGAACAGCCTCAAAATTATAATATTAACTATCAATTGGGGGAATGTTACATCCAATTAGGGAAGAATAAATTAAATGCACTTAAGTATTTGGATAAAGCAGAGCATAAAATCTCGAAAGATTATCAAGATGGAGAATCGGATGAAAATGAAGCTCCCGTAGAAACGAAATTTTATCTAGGTATTGCTTACCATTTGAATTCTGAGTTTGACAAAGCAATTGAAAGGTTCCAATCTTTCAGGCGTAAAGGGGGGAAGTATCATCAGCTTTATGATGCTGCGAGTTTAGCATTTGCGCAATCGGAGAAAGCCAAAGCTTTGATTAAGCAAAGGAGGAATTATTTAATCACTAACCTTGGAGAACCTATAAACAGCGAATGTTCTGATTATAATCCTGCTGTTACGGCGGATGGGAACATGATGTTTTTTACTTCTAAAAGAGATTATGTAGAACTACGGATTTTCCAATGAGGGGATAACAAACCCAGCAGATGGTAAACATTTTGAAAATGTATTTGTTTCCTATAGAAATGTTCATTCTGGTAAGTGGGGTAAACCAGAGATAATGAGTTTTTGTAAGCCTAACTCAAATCAAGCTTCAATTAGTACTTCTCCTGATGGACAGTTTTTATTCATAAAAATGGAAGCGAAAGATATTGCCAACTTATATCTCTGTGAAAGAGATGATGAGAAATATTCTGATCCTGTTTTAATGGTTGAAAATATAAACTCAAAATCTTGGGAGACGGGTGCAACTATTTCTGCTGATGGTGAAAGATTTTATTTTGTTTCAGACCGGCCCGAAGGTTTCGGCGGAGGAGATATTTACAGGATGTAAGCGACTTCCCAATGGAGAATGGGGTTTGCCAACTAATTTAGGATCTTCAATTAATACTGAATATGACGAAATATGCCCGTTTATTCACCCTGACGGAAAAACTTTATTTTTTAGTTCAAACAATAAGGAAAGTATGGGCGGCTTTGATGTTTTTCAATCCACTCGACAATCTGATACCATTTGGAGTGAGCCAGTTAATTTAGGTTATCCTTTAAATACAGTTGATCACGATGTTTCCTTTTCCACAATGGCTGATGGTAAAACCGGGTATTTCTCATCTGAAATGGGTGTTAATGGACTAGGCCGTCAAGATGTTTATAAAGTAGACCTTAGACACCGTCGTAATAGAACAAGTTTCTATACTTAAGGGATACATAGAAATGGAAGATAAGAAGAAATTACCAGGAGGCATATTTATTACGGTTTCTGATGTGAATTTAGATGGAGATTATCAGGAGTTTAAACCCAACAAGCGAACAGGATCGTACATATTCACACTTACTCCATGTCGTGAATATCTGGTTCAGTACACATTGAAAGATGTTGTGTTTAATGAATATCAGCTAAAAATACCTTGCCATTCAGGATACCAAGAAATCCAAAAAGTAATAAATCTAAAAGGGGTTAAATTAGATAAATAAGTTACAGTTGTATCTTCTCATTACTGCTATTAACGAATTGGTATTCCAGAAATTGAAATTTTGTTATACCTCTAACAGTAATCTTTTTCTTGTATTTTAACCACCATTGCCTACTAAGACTTTTGAGTCCTTTTTTAAGGTAGGACTCAACAAAGGGGTGAACGTGTAATTCAAAATCTTTATGTTTCCCTGATTCAATTAAATAACGAAGATTGTTTTCTATTTCATCGATTAAAAGAATAGAAGCTTGAACTTCTCCCGAACCATTGCATGAAGGACATGTTTCCGCTGTTTTGATATCGGTTTCAGGTCGTACTCTTTGACGCGTTAATTCAACAACACCAAACTTACTAGGAGGTGCAACATTGTGCTTCGCACGATCGTCTTTCATGGCAGCTCTTAAGGCTTCAACAAGACTCTTATTATTTACCTTTTCATGCATGTCGATAAAATCAATAGCAATAATTCCTCCCATATCTCTGAGGCGAAGGATGCGAGCTATTTCATTTACTACTTCCATGTTTGTTTCAGAGCATTGTGCTCCTGGCTTTGACCCGTTGATTTTCTATTTCCACTGTTAACGTCAATGACGTGCATAGCTTCCGTATGCTCGATAATTAAATAAGCACCTGATGGAAGGGATACTTTTTTACCAAAAGAGGCTTTAATCTGCTTATTAATTCCAAAATGTTCAAAAATCCCATCTTTTCCTTTATAGTGTTTGACTATAGATTCTTTATCTGGAGAAATAGTTTTCACATAATCACGAATCTCGTCATATACCACTTCGTCATTAACGTGGATGTTTGTGAATTTTGAGGAGAGCATATCTCTCAATACAGTCGAGGTACGATTTAGCTCTCCAAGAACCTTTTTCGGAGGTGTTACACCACCCTTTAAATTATTGTAAAGTTTATCCCATTTAGAAACCAAATCTCGTAAGTCCTGATCTAATTCAGCAACTTTTTTATTTTGGGCAACGGTTCTAATAATTACACCAAAATTCTTTGGGCGAATACTCGAAAGCAATCTTTTCAATCGATCTCTTTCTTCCGGGTCTTTAATTTTTTGAGAGATTGAAATTTTATTTGAAAAAGGTACCAAAACAACAAATCGACCTGCTAAGGTTACTTCGGCACGTAAGCCTAGGCCCTTTAGATGAAATTGGTTCTTTAGCAATTTGGACAGCGATTAATTGACTAGAAGATAGTATGTCTTTAATTTTCCATGCTTGTCTATGTCAGCTTCAATTTTACTAGATGCTAAACTTGCGCTTGGCTGTTTCCCTTTTAATGTTTTTTGAATATAACCATTCATGGACCTGTATTGGGGTCCTAAGTCAAGGTAGTGCAGAAACGCATCCTTTTCATAGCCTACGTTTATAAACGCAGCGTTCAAACTTGGAATAACTTTACGTACTTTACCTACGTACACATCTCCAACACTAAAGTCGTTATCGTGCTTTTCTTTGTGAAGTTCAATTAATTGCTTGTTCTTCAAAAGCGCAAGAACAACCTCAGTGGAAGTAGAATTTATTATTAATTCGTAATTCACTAAGGTTCTTTTTCCTGTAAAAATCTGATTGTCACAATTCTAATGTAATATACCAACATGAAGTATGTATATACACGAAAACATATTGCCAAGATTATGTACACTCAGCAATATGTATAAACTAACAAATTTTAATTGTTAATTATTTTTTCTTCTTGTGACGATTCTTTCGTAAGACGTTTTTTACGCTTATGAGTCGACATCTTATGTCTTTTTCTTTTTTTACCGCTTGGCATAATCTATATTGTTTAATCTATTAATACTTTAATTACTTTATAGCAACCTTAGATTTCACACTCTCAACAAAAGTCTTAGCAGGTTTAAAAGCTGGTATGTTATGTGCTGGAATAATGATCGTAGTGTTTTTCGATATATTTCTTCCTGTTTTTTCAGCTCTTTCTTTTACAATAAAGCTTCCAAATCCTCTTAAATACACATTTTCTCCTGCTTCTAAAGATGTTTTAATAGTTGTCATAAATGCTTCTACAGCTGCCTGTACAGCAATTTTTTCAACTCCTGTTTTGTCCGAAATGTCGGTTACAATATCTGCTTTGGTCATAGCTCTTGTTTTAGTTAATTCAGTTAATTAGGTTTTTTCAATCGGGGCGCAAATATAATTGTATTTGCGCAACTCTGAAACAAATATCAGTTTTTTTACTTTATTTGTGTTCAAATTTTCGACTAAATGCACTTTTCTAGACATATTAATCCGTTGGTATTCAAAATATAAACGGGAATTACCATGGAGAAACACTACCTCTCCATACCATAGTTTGGTTGTCTGAAATAATACTTGCAACAAACTAGAGTTGCCCAAGGATTAGACTATTACAATAAGTTTGTAGAAAGTACCCTACTATTGAAGATTTGGCAATGCACAGTGAGGATAATGTTCTAAAGTTATGGCAAGGCTTAGGCTATTATTCTCGGGCAAGAAACCTTCATCGCTACTGCAAAAATTATTTCGCCTGATTTGAATGGTGTGTTTCCCTTAACCTATGACGAAATAATAAAATTGAAAGGGTTGGAGCCTATACAGCTGCAGCAATATCTTCTTTTTGTTTTGGAGAGAAGAAGGCAGTTGTTGATGGAAACGTTTATAGAGTGCTCTCTAGGTATTTTGGTATTAACACCCCAATAGATTCTACTCATGGGAAAAAAGAATTTCAAGAATTAGCACAAGAATGTTTACTATTGGAAACCCTGGAGAACACAACCAGGCAATTATGGAATTTGGGGCTTTACAGTGCACTCCAAATCCAAATTGTGAAGTTGTCCATTGAAAGAGTACGTGCATGCCTATGCAAATTCTATGGTTAAAGACTTACCCGTAAAAGAGAAAAAAATAAAAGTAAGAAGATCGATATTTTAATTTTATCGTAATAAGTGATGACGAGAGTTTTTATATTCAAAAACGAGAGTCCAAAGATATTTGGCAAAACTTGTATCAATTCCCACTAAATGAATCTAAAAAAGAAGTTTATCCCCTTTTGAATTGAAAGAATCAATTCTAAGTAAGCAGTGTTTTTAGCGAGTAAGTGAGCAGTTTAAACACTTTTGAGTCATCAGCGTATTTATGCAAAATTTTGGGAATTTAATGTAGCGGAAATGCCTGCGCTGAAAGGATTTAAAAAGATAAAAAAAAGAAATTGCAAGAGTTCGCTATCCCTCGATTAATAGAGAAGTATTTAGAATCTGTGAAAAATTAAAGTTGCTCTTGTTGTGTAATCAAGAAAATAACTATCTTTACTTGTCAACGTAATATTTTGGATAATAAACAGTGCAATCTAATGGCAGGAAGTATCAATAAAGTAATTTTAATAGGGAACTTAGGAAAGGATCCTGAAGTTAGACACTTGGAAAGTGGTGTCGCGGTTTGCAATTTCTCAATTGCGACTGGAGAAACTTATAAGGATAGGAATTCGGGTGAAAAGATTACCCATACAGAATGGCATAACATTGTGCTTTGGAGAGGATTGGCAGAGGTTGCTGAAAAGTATTTAAAGAAAGGGGCAAAAATTTATATTGAAGGTAAATTAAGAACCCGTTCTTGGCAAGATCAAGAAGGGAATACTCGGTATACTACTGAAATATTAGGGGATAATATGACAATGTTAGGGAAGGTAGGTGACATCGAATTCTGAACCTGGCTCCTTCTCAACCCCGGTAGCTCCCAAAAAGAAAGACGAACCTTTGGGGAATGAGTTTTCGAAGCCAGATTCTGAAAATGACGATTTACCCTTTTAATTTTAAATAGAAAGAATTGGAACCTGAGCAGATTATGCCTGAAAAGGCCATTTTAGCATGTCGCAAGCACCTTCTATTAGTATTTTAATAGTACTTTTGTCCTGATTATAGTGCTAATTGTTTTTTCAGCACTTATTTCTGGCTCTGAAGTAGCCTATTTCTCTCTTGACGCGAAGAAAAGAGACGGTTTAAGTTTGGAAAAAACGAATAGGGGAAGCCGTGTGGTCACTTTACTTGAGACTCCAAAAAAGTTATTAGCAACAATACTTATTGCAAATAATTTCATTAATGTCTCTATTGTTATGGTTTCATACTATTTCACAAAAGGAGTATTTGCCAGTTCGGAACTTGCCTGAATGGTCTTTGTTTTTAATAAATGTGATTGGGGCTACCTTTGTAATATTGCTCTTTGGTGAAGTAATACCAAAAGTATATGCGACTAAAACATAGTGTGTCATTTTCTAAATTTATGAGTTCTCCAATTTCATTCTTATCTGTATTTTTGGGCCTTTTAGTAACTTATTGGTGTCGAGTACAAGTATTATTGATAAACGTTTTAAGAAAAAAGTAGACAATATTTCTGTGGATGACTTTGGAACATGCTTATGATCTCACAAAAGAGTCAGTTGAAACGACAGAAGAGAAGAAAATTTTGGAAGGGATTGTGAAATTTGGTCAAACGGATGCTAAGCAAATTATGACTCCTAGACTTGATATGATTGCTTTAGAGAAGGATATGACCCTTTAAAGAGTTAAGAGAAGCTATTATGGAAGGACGGTATTCGAGGTTACCTGTTTATTCTGAAAGTGTGGACAGTATTGAAGGGATTCTTTATGTAAAAGATTTATTGGTTTATTTGGATTCTACGAGGATTGGATTGGGTCAAGTTGATTCGAGAACCTAAATTTATTCCTGAAAATAAAAAATTAGATGATCTATTAAAAGAGTTTCAAACAGAAAAAACACATATAGCGGTAGTCGTAGATGAATATGGGGGAACTTCTGGCATTGTGACGTTAGAAGATGTTCTTGAAGAAGATGGTTGGAGATATTACAGATGAGTTTGATGATGACAATTTGTTTATTCAAAATTAGATGACAATAATTATGTTTTTGAAGGTAAAACTCCTTTGATGGACATGTATCGAGTTATGGGGATTGATGGTGATGAATTTGAAGATCAAAAAGGCGAATCTGATACTATTGCTGGGTTTTGTATTGAGCTGGCGGGAAAGATTTTATTAAAAAATGAAAAAGTAAGTTTTGAGAATTATACATTTACCATAGAAGCCGCTGATAAAAGAAGAGTGAAACAAGTCAAGGTTACTATCGGAAAAGTTGACGTAACAGAAGAGAACTGTATGAAAAGATTAGCAATATATATACTTATCATTTTGGTTTCCTCAGCCGGCTGTAGTGATGAAGAAAATGTTATTCCAAAGCCAAAAAGTTATTTTAGAATTGATTTTCCCGCGAAGTCTTATCAAGGAAACAAAGAAAAGTGTAATTCAATCTTTGAAATCCCAACATATACTTATGTTCAAAATAAAAAGGGACCTCGTGAAGATGTTTGCTTTCAAAATATTGTATTTCCTTACTACAAAGCTTCCATCTATTGCACTTATTTGAAGTTAGATTCTAATTTATTTGAGCATACAGAAGAGTATCGTAAAAAAGCATTTGAGCATCAGTCTCGAGCGCAGGCAATTGATGAGAAATTATTTATTAACGAAGAAAAAAGAGTTTTCGGAACTACATTTGATATTAAAGGAGATGTTGCCTGTAATTACATATTTTACTTGACAGATAGTACAGATAATTTTTTCGCTGGGTCTGTCTTTTTTGAAGTCATCCCAAATTATGACTCATTACAGCCTGTTATTGAATTTGTAAAAGAAGATATTGAACACCTTGATTGAGACTTTTGAGTGGGACAATAACCAAATTGAATAGTTCTAGATAATTAATTTTCGAAAATGATGAGTGAGCAAAAAAAAGGAGATTTGACCATCAGGGTTTTGGCAATGCCCGCAGATACAAATCCTTCAGGAGATGTTTTTGGAGGTTGGCTGTTATCTCAAATGGATATTGCTGGGGGTGTATTTTGTAGGAAAATTGCGAAAGGTAGAGTTGTAACTGTTGCAATTGATTCAACTACGTTTAAATTGCCTGTTTTTGTTGGAGACACTCTCTGTTGCTATGTGCATCTAATTAAAAAAGGCAGAACTTCTATTACTGTTGGAATTGAAGCTTGGGTAAATCGAGAGTTTGGAGAAGAGGGTTCTTCTATCAAGGTAACCGAAGGAGAGTATACTTACGTAAAGGTTGATGAGAAAAGGAACCCTATTCCAATCGCCTAACCTTTTTGTACTATTGATTTTACTGCGGGTGTGTCAGCATAGAAAAAGGCGCTCGTCCCAATATTAATAGGAATAATAGCGCCTTTAAAAAATAAATATATGGATGCTTAATTAAAAGCAGGAATGCCTGTGATATCCAAACCAGTAATTAACAAGTGAATGTCATGAGTTCCTTCATAAGTAATAACAGATTCTAAGTTAGCCATATGACGCATAATAGAATATTCGTTTGTAATTCCCATTGCACCGTGTATTTGACGCGCCTCCCTGGCAACCTTCAGTGCCATATCAACATTGTTTCTTTTTGCCATAGAAATTTGAGCCGAAGTAGCTTTACCTTCATTTCGCAATTGACCTAAACGTAGAGTTAATAATTGAGCTTTCGTAATTTCAGTAATCATTTCAGCTAGTTTTTTCTGAATCAATTGGAAACTTGCAATTGGTTTCTCAAATTGAATTCTTTCTTTCGAATATCTTAAAGCTGAATCGTAACAATCCAATGCAGATCCAATTGCTCCCCAAGCAATACCATAACGGGCACTATCCAAACAAAGTAGTGGAGCTCCAAGCCCATCTTTTCCGGGTAAAATATTTTCTTTAGGAATTTTTACATTATTGAAAATTAACTCTCCGGTTGTAGAGGCTCTTAAAGAATGCTTTCCATGCATTGTAGGAGTTTCAAATCCTTCCATTTCCCGTTCTACAATAACCCCTTTGATTCTTCCTTCTTCATTTTTAGCCCAAACAACTGCAAGATGAGCAAAAGGAGCATTTGAAATCCACATTTTGGCACCATTCAATATATAGTGATCACCAGCATCTTTAATATTAGACAACATCCCTCCTGGATTAGAACCATGATCTGGTTCTGTCAATCCAAAACATCCAATGTATTCGCCGGTAGCTAATTTTGGTAAGTATTTTTGTCTTTGTTCTTCACTTCCGAATTTCCAAATTGGATACATCACCAAGGAACTTTGTACAGAAGATGTGGAACGCAATCCAGAATCACACCTTTCTAATTCTTGCATAATTAGACCGTAAGAAATTTGATCTAAACCAGCTCCTCCATATTCTACCGGGATATAAGGCCCGAAACCACCTATTTCGCCCAAGCCAGGTACTATTTGACTTGGAAACTCAGCTCTTTCATAATAATCCTCAATAATTGGGCTTACTTCTTTCTTTACCCATGCTCTTGCAGCGTCACGAATTAATTTGTGTTCTTCGGTAAGCAAATCATCCATATTGTAGTAATCATGTGCTTCGTATCTATCTTTGCTCATAGTAAATGTTTTGTTGGTGCAAAAATAATAAATAGAATGGTACAAGTCACCATTTTTTTCAACAGTATTTGCCAGTAATTGTGGTAATCTTAACAATAAGTAATGGATATTCTCAAAATGACTCAAGCAATACAGTATTATTATCTGCCAATCCTTTAAATTTTCTCTATTTCCTTTGAAATGACATAGAAGAATGTTTGAGCGGCTAGACTATTATTCCGATATTTGTTTTCCTCTTTAATAAACGATGATTCCAAAAGAAACCATAGAGAAAATATTTGACGCAGCTGATATCGTTGACGTCATTAATGATTTCGTAAATCTAAAAAAAGCGGGGGTCAAACTATAAGGGCAACAGCCCTTTCTCGGATGACAAGACACCCTCGTTCATGGTTTCTCCTGCCAAGGGTATCTTCAAAGATTTTAGTTCTGGAGAGGGCGGTACGGTTGTTTCTTTTTTAATGAAACACGAGCACTTTACCTATCCAGAAGCTCTTCGTTGGTTGGCTAAAAGATACAATATTGAAATCCAAGAGGAGGAGCAATCGCCCGAGCAGATGGCCGCTCAAGGCGCTCGAGAAAGCTTGTATCTGGTCAATCAATTCGCGAGAGATTACTTCGCGAAGCAAATGCTTGAGTCACAAGAGGGAAAGGCGATCGGGTTAAGTTACTTTAAGGAAAGAGGTTATAACGATGCCATCAATTAAGAAGTTCGAGTTAGGATACTCTCCTGATAACAGCAGTGCTCTCACAAAAGCGGCCCTGAGTGCAGGATATAAGCTAGAGTATTTAGAGAAAACAGGGTTATCGAAAACGAATGAAAAAGGGAGTTTTGATTTTTTCAGAGGTAGAGTAATCTTTCCTATACATAACCTTACAGGTAGAATTTTAGGTTTTGGAGGTAGAACCCTAAAAACAGATAAAAAAATAGCAAAATATTTCAATTCTCCGGAAAGCGAAATATATCATAAGAGTAATGTTTTGTTCGGGCTTTATCAAGCAAAAGGTGCTATAATAAAAAAAGATACCTGTTACTTAGTTGAGGGTTATACTGATGTTGTAAGTTTAAATCAAGCAGGAATTGAAAATGTTGTAGCCTCTAGTGGCACGGCTCTTACGGAAGGTCAAATTAAACTTATAAAAAGATATACAAATAATATTGCCATTCTATATGATGGTGATAGTGCAGGAATAAAAGCTTCTTTTAGAGGGATTGATTTGATTCTTGAACAAGAGATGAACGTAAAGGTCGTTTTATTTCCTGATGGGGAAGATCCAGACAGCTATTCCAAAAAAGTTGGAACAACCGAACTAGATGAATATTTACAAAAAGAGGCTACAGATTTTATTCGTTTTAAAGCATCTGTATTATTAAACGATGCAAAAGATGATCCTTTAAAAAGAGCCGAGACAATTAAGGATATTGTTAAATCTATCGCTATAATTCCGGACCAGATAATTAGATCAGTATATATTAGAGAAACAAGTCAGCTTTTTGATATCAGTGAAAAAGCTCTTTTGAGTGAAGTTAACAAAATTCTCGCCAATAAAAGATCTTCAAATTCGCAAGAGCAGCGCCAACAAATTGATGTTGCAAAGCCCACAGGATCTTTACAAAAGAGAGAATCAAGCGACGGAAGTCATAGTTTAAGTGATCAGGAAAAAGACTTAATTCGACTTATGCTTACGTATGGATCAATAGGAATCCAGGTAGAGATTGAGACGCAAGAAAGTGAAGAAATCAAAAAAGAAGAAATCCCTTTAGCGCAATATATAATAGAAGAACTTTTATCGGATGACTTGAAGTATGTCAATGAAACCTATCAAAGTATTTTTGATGAGTTTTTGGATGGAATTGAAAATGGATTAATTGTAAATGATCAGCATTTTTTTCAAAAAGAAGAAGCTACCCTAAGCACCTTGGTTGTTGATTTGACAATGCCCAAAGATTCCGTAAGTGAAAACTGGGAAAAAAAGCACCGTATTTATCCTCAAGAAGAGAGGCATAAACTAAAGCAAGCTGCGGTAGAATCAGTTTACATGTATAAACTTCGTGTCACAGAGAATATGATAAACGGAAAACAAACCGGACTGAAAGAAGAAACAGAAGAGAAGGAAATATATAGTCTTTTAGAACAAATCAAACAACTTAACCAAATAAGAAATACCTTTGCATCTAAACTAGGAATCATTATTACAAGATGAACGCTTTCTTTGAATATAAATTATTCGGATACTTTGAACAAAATTTCACTGTTTCGAACCTAATATTGGTATGCCTAGTTGTTTCTTCCATTTTCTTTTTTAGAAAATACATAAGCAAAAGACTGGGGAGACTCTTAGTAAAAAGAGATTGGAAATTTAGCAATGGAAGAGAGAGAATAGTACATATACTCCTTGGTCAATCCATCTTTATAATTGGAGGTTTATTGTTAATTAGCGCACTGGGGTATGGAAATAGTGATTTTTCATTAAATAGTATTCTTGACCTTCATCTTTTAGAAATTGGCGATTTCAAATTATCATTAGGGCAGTTAATTGCCCTAATTGTTTTAATCTTTCTTTCAAAAGTTGTTCTAAATGTTTCCAAGATTGTCATTTTCAAAGCAACAAAAGGAAAAGATTGGATAGATGAAGGTAGACGATTTACCATAGTTCAGTTAACAAAGTATTTTGTTTACATCATCTTCGCTATACTGGTACTTCGAAGTCTCGGTTTTGAATTAGGTTCATTATTTTGGGCTAGTTCTGGACTTTTATTGGGTCTTGGCATGGGCTTAAAGGATATGTTTACCGATGTTGTTTCTGGCTTCATATTGTTGTTTGATGGTAGCGTGAAAGTTGGTGACATTGTGGAAATGGACAAGGTAATTGCCCGCGTGGAGAAAATCAACATCCGTACTTCACATGTTAAATCCATGGATGGTAAAATTATTGTCCTTCCCAATTCTAAGTTAACCGAAGACAGTGTTGTGAATTGGACTATTAGCGACAGAGTCACTCGTTTCCATATTACAGTTTCTGTGGCATATGGAAGCGATACTGAAAAAGTCAGAGACCTTCTCTATCAATGTGCGTTAAATCATAAATTGGTAGATAAGCGCAGTGAAATTACTGTAATGTTTAATGATTTTGGAGATAGTGGGTTGGAATTCGAACTATATTTTTGGGCAGCTAGAACTTGGGAAATAATGGTTATTAAAAGTGATTTGCGTTTTTCTATTGACAAGTTATTTAGAGAAAACGGAATTACTATACCATTTCCGCAAAGGGATTTGCATATTGTTTCAGATAGTCGAAACCAAAAAACTACATCTCTTTAATGTCTTTTACCATTAACTGAAGGGTATATTTATCATTAAAATAATTTTTATCTAAAGAAAAAACTGCTTGAAAGAGCTTTTGATTTTCAGTAATAGACTTTTTTTCTCCTAAACCAAAAGCAATACCATTTAAGGAAAGGTTTTCTCCTTTTTGTTTTGCCGATATTTTTAAGTGTGTGTCTCCTACAACCCTACTCCATCCTTGATTGTCACAAAGGTTTTTCATGATAAAGATAGGTTTCATGTTTCCTGGACCAAAAGGAGCAAATTGCTCTATTAATCGGTATATTTTAGGAAAAACATCTCCATACCTTGAAGGTTTAATATCTTCCGTATTAAGTATTCCATCAATCCCAATTTCTCTTGTCTGCTGCTCTTGCGTTATTGAATCGGAAACTACCTGTTCAAAACGTTTTTGAAAAGCTTCCAAATTTTCAATTTTTAAGGAAAGTCCAGCAGCGTATTTATGGCCTCCAAACTGTTCTAATAAGTCTGAACATTTTTCTATGGCTTGATGGACATCAAAGCCCTTTACGGAACGAGCAGAACCAGCTGCCATTCCATCATTTCCGGAAAGTACAATAGTTGGTTTGTAATATGATTCAATTAATCTGGATGCTACTATTCCAACAACTCCTTTGTGCCAGTCTTTTTGAAAAACGACAGTAGATTTTTTTGATTCATCATCTTCGCTTACCATTTTAAGCGCTTCTTCCGTTATCGCAGCGTCAAGATCTCTTCTTTGGTTATTATACGTATTGATTGTTTCTGACCACTCTTTAGAGCTATGTTCATCTTTTGACAACAGCAGTTCTACAGCATTTTTGGCAGAAGCCATTCTTCCCGCGGCGTTTATTCTTGGCGCCAATTTAAAAACCAAATCAGTAATCGTTAAGTCATTTTTTTTGTTCGCTAATTCTAATATTGTTGCAATTCCTACCCTTGGCTTTTCATTAACCCTTTTTAGTCCATGATACGCCAATATTCTATTTTCTCCTGTCATTGGAACAATATCTGCTGCAATTGCAATTGCAACTAAATCTAAAAGCTCTTTCCAGGTTTCTTCATTTTCATCTCTAGATATTACAAGAGCTTGTGCCAATTTTAATCCAATTCCACATCCACATAATTCATCATATGGGTATGAGCACGTTATTTTTTTAGGGTTTAATATTGCTAAAGCATCTGGGATTATTTTTCCTGGCGTATGGTGGTCGCAAATAATAAAATCAATTCCATATTCATTTGCTTTTTCAATCTTATCGACGGCTTTGATCCCGCAATCTAGAGCTATGATTAGATTAATTTTCTTTACTTGCGCATATTCAATACTCTTTATGGAAACACCATAACCTTCTGTATATCTATCGGGTTGATAAAATTCAATGTTGGCGGTAAATCGACTTAAAAAAGAATACATCAGGGCAACCGATGCAGTCCCATCTACATCATAATCTCCGTAAACTAGAATATTTTGCTCTGTGTCTATCGCCTCATTGATGCGGTCTACAGCTTTTTGCATGTCCTCCATTAAGAAAGGGTCATGTAATGATTCTATTGATGGCCGAAAGAATTTCTTCGCTGCATCAAAAGTAGTTATGCCTCTTTCTACAAGTAATTTTGCAATGATTTTAGGTATTGCTAATTCCTTTTCTAATTGAGCAACTTGCTCTTTGTTTCCATCTTCTTTTATCTTCCAACGCATATAAGGGGTTTGTTTATGTAACAAATTGAACCTTTTAGCATATAAAGGTAATTATTAGTACCTGGCTATGCTAAAACAATTAAAAACTTTGTCTATTTTCGAATCAATGAAGGCTACAGTTACAATAATACTAGTTTGGAACGTATTTTTATTACGAGCTCAAGAAGAAGTGACGTCTTTTTATTTTTCTGAGCCGCAGCCTAGTTCAATTATTCCATTAGAGAAATTTGATGATGATATTTGCGGACGATATCTTTACGCAAAAGACACCTTAAAAAGCTTGATTATCACCCCTGATAGCATCTATACACACTTTGGAACTTTTACTTATTTACCCTCAAAAGAAATCGAAGCATCCGATAAATATAGTTTAAAGAATGATTTATTATATGGAATTAAGGAAGGCCAAGGAATTCCTTATAAAGAGAGAAATGATACAATTTTCACATATGTAACCCAAAACGATTTACTTTTTAAACCAACTAAGAATCACAAATTAAATAAAAGCGGTGATAAATTCTACTTGAACACCCAGGAAGATAATGGGTTTTATTCAACTGAAGTATTTTCATTGGAAGAAAAAAAGTTAATTGTTTATTCCATTGATCATGAGCAAGTTTTGGAAGAAATTTTGCAATTTAAATCCACCAGAACGATGCAGGTTGATGGTTTTAAGACTTATCTCTCTGCTCCCACCAAGAGTGAATTCATTTCATTTGTTGAGAATAAAGGTTTTAGAGATAAAACAGTTTATCTCGACTCGGAGAAACTGTAAATTACTTGTCATTTTGTTTAAACTCAACTATCTTCGCTTTATGAGTGAAGAAATAGAAGCTTTAACAGAGGCTATTCAATTGGAAAAAGAAAATCTACTTAATTTAATTTTAGAAAGGTTAGGTTATTCTGAAGTAGAAGAAGAGTTATTTCAAGATTTATTGCAGCTCATAGATGCCTCGGATGCTAAAAGATTTAAATATTTAAAAGCACTTGAAGGGCAGCAAGTTGTGGATAAAGTACTTAAAGATAGATTGGTTTGAGTTTTAGAAAGTTAACAGAAGGTGAATTGGAAGAACTCAAAGATGAGTTTATTCAGTATTTAGTAGCAAATGGTGTTGATGCTGAACTTTGGGAGCAGTATAAAAAAAATGAAATTGAAAAAGCTGACCTTTTCATTCAACAATTTAGCAACGTAGTCCTCCAGAAATCATTAGAAAAAGTTGAATACCTAGAACATCGTACTCCTTCAGATGTAAAACTTTTCTATTGTGGAAAAGAGCGTATTGATTTAATTGCATTAAAATCTTCTGCTGTTGATTTAACCAATATGGCAGAGTTTAATCCGGAAGATTTTAAGAATATTGAAATTTTCAAAGCAACCAAGCCATATAGCAAAAACAGGGAAGTTGAACTTTTTGAACTGACCGAGAAAGGTTGTCAAATTACAACTCATATCCTTTATGATTTATTAAAACAGATGGTTTAAAACCAAAAGTTAAAATTCAATTTTTTATATTAACAAACTTCTAATTATATTCGCACTTTGAAAAAAGGAAAATAAATTAGATTATGAGATTAGGGCAACTAGCAAGGGAATTAAAGATTAAGCCATCAGAGATAGTAAAGTTTCTGAAGGACGAAGCTAAAGTTGAAATTGAAAATGGCCCAAATACAAAGTTGGAAAATGAGCACGTAACTTTGGTTACTGATAAATTTTCAACTGCTAAAAATGAAGATGTTAAGGTCGATACAGAGATGGAAGAGGAAAACGTTGTCGAGAAAAAAATTGAAAAACCAACTTCTAAGAAGCCCGCAGCTAAAGAAACAAGAGTTTCTGGCGAGGATGAAGTTTTTCCTGATCCAAAGACCATTACAGTAGATCCTAATGCAGAATTAATTAAAGCTAGAAAGCCCACTTTCCAGGAGTTTAAGGTTGTGGATAAAATAGATTTACCTGAAACGAATGCAAAAACAGTTATAGAAGTAGATGGAGTAATGTTAAGCCCAGAAGAGGTTGAGCAAAGAGAAGCCAAGGAAAAAGAAGAGAGAGACGCTGCAATTGAAGCTGAAAGAAAAAGAAAAGCAGAAATTAAAGCTCAAAAGGACAAGGAGAAAGCTCTAGCTGAAGAAAAGCGATTAGAAAAGCTTTCGATTGATAAGGAAAGGAAAAGAAAAAGGGAAGAAGAAGCTGAAAAGAAAAGAAAAGAAGCAAAAGCAAAAAAAATCAAAGAAGAACGTACTGCATTTTACAAAACACACCACGCATCTAAAGTTCAGAAAACTGTTAAAAAGACCAAAAATAAAGTTACTTCAGAAGAAGTTGTTTCTGTCGAAAAAGAAACTTCAGAAGAACCTAAGACAGGTCTTGCTAAATTATGGAAATGGTTCAATACCTAACTTTCGTTATTCGTTTTGCCAAAACTATCCCATCCCTGGGCAGTTAAAGGCATTACAGACCCCCCTGTAGAGATAAAGTTCGTTCCACTTTCTATATTAGTCATGTGTCCAATAACGGTCAAATGAGGATTGCCCTTTATCTTATCGTAATCAGCTTGCGGCACAGTAAATAGTAGCTCATAGTCTTCACCTCCATTTAGTGCACACACCGTTGGGTCGAGATTAAAATCTCTAGCTGTTTGATAGGTTTGCGGGTCAATGGGGAGTTTCTCTTCATATACGTTGCATCCCGTTCCTGACGCTTTACATAAATGTTTCACTTCAGAAGCTATTCCATCGGAAACATCAATCATACTCGATGGAGTTAATTCCATTTTTAATAGTAGCTCAATAATATCTTTTCTTGCCTCAGGCTTTAGTTGACGACTCAGTATGTAATCGTTTCCATCTAAATCGGGTTGTATAGTAGGAGAAGATCTCCATACTTCTTTTTCTCTTTGAAGAAGCATTAGTCCAATATATGCTCCTCCTAAATCCCCTGAAACTACAATTAAATCACCATCTTTTGCTCCTGACCTATAAACTGCTTTGTTTTTTTCAATTTCTCCAATTGCAGTAACACTAATCACGAGACCGGATAAGCTTGAAGTTGTGTCACCTCCAACTAAATCTAAACCGTAATAGTTACATGCCAATTCCATTCCTTCGTAAATTTCTTCGATTGCCTCTACAGAATATTTACTGGATATGGCTATAGATACCGTTACTTGACGAGGTTGGGCATTCATAGCATATATATCACTTAAGTTAACCACGATTGATTTATATCCCAAGTGCTTAAGCGGTGTAAAAATCATATCGAAGTGAATTCCCTCAACTAACATGTCTGTAGTTACAACGATATCTCTATCACCATAGTTTAAGATCGCAGCATCATCACCAATTCCTTTTTTGGTAGATGAATTGTTGATTTGAATCTTATCAGTAAGATGACTAATTAATCCAAACTCTCCCAAATCATTAAGCTCTGTTCTTTTCTCGTTTTCCTGCATGGCTGCAAAAGTAGAAAAACAAATTTTAAGAATTGAAAATATATGATTTTAATAACATTTACTGAAATATAAATAACCAAACCACTTAATTAAGTATGTTTAATATCGAAATTCCGTTTCGAAAACTGTAAGTAACGTCTAAAAAAAAAGGTTTAACTTTATACGTATTAAAATTGTTAGAAAAAGTAATACAATTATTATTAACTTTGGTAACCTCAGAAAAAACAGCTTACTTATCAGCTGTAAAATTTAAATACAAAATATGGACAGGATTAATGTATTAGCAGAGTCAAATAGTAGGCAAAATTTATTTACCAAAGAACTATTAGCTGAAACTAATGATGCTGAACTCCAGGAAATAGTTAAAAATGCTTCCGAAGAACTGAACAGCCCTATAGCGCTTGTAAGCCTTGTCTTAGATCAAGTACAATTCTTTAAAGCACACATTGGTTTGCCACCTGTGCTTGCTGAAGCAAGGGGTACTCATCGAGATGTTTCTTTTTGTCAATTCGTAGTTAAAGATGGAGAGGCTTTTGAGGTTAATGATGCAGCAAATGATCCACGAATTCCCCAGCATGTTGTAAAAGAATACAATATCCAATCTTACCTTGGAGTTCCTATAAAATTAGAGGAAGCAGTTATGGGGTCACTTTGCGTTCTAGACACAAAAAAAAGAGATTTTTCAAAAGAAGAGCATGCTTCATTAAAAAAGTTAGCGGACCTTGTTAACATTCGACTGAAATATCTCACAAAAGACAGAAGACAGACAAGATTAGATTTAACCGAGGCAACATTAATACCAGCGATTAAAGAAATGTACAACTCATTAGCGTCTATTGAACGCTTTATTCAACTAGGCTATTCTTCTGGTAAATCCATTAAGACATATCTTAATCATTCAAATCATATTTTTTCTGACAAATTAAAATTTACGGATGCGATAAGATTAGCCCATGAAGCGGCTGCTACAAAACACGAAGAAAGTGAAGACTTTCTTCTTGAAATGGAGTTTTCGCTAAAGGACAGCATAGATTGTCTGAAAGCCCTAGAGGCTTTGGTAACAAATGCCGAATCAACTAACATATCAGAAATCGTAACTTCAGCGCAAGACCTTTCAAGGCATTCAACAAAACTAATTGGAGGATTCACCTTACCGGATTTCAAATCGGACCCAGTAATTTACGCAAAAGGAAACCTAGCATTAGCTATTGCAACCAACTGCTTGCTAACGATGTCTGAAGAAATTGGAAAAAGAAATTCGAATAAAGGAATTGAACTTAAAATTGATGAAAAATCAACTACGGTTGAGTTAATTTTCACATCTGTTGACATCGATGAGCCCAACATGCTAAACGTAGTTAATAAATTAAATAATTTAATTTCAAGTGAAATGCCCTCACTCAAGCTCAGGTCTGATGGAGCAAAACTCATTTTAGAATTTAATATTATTGTTGATAAAAGCAAGAGTTTAGACCGTTGAATAAAGTTATTCAAAAACATACTAGCAAACTCAAACTCGGAGTAAAAGGAACGCCAGACGCATAAGCAATTGAGCCATCTGGAAAACTTGAAAACTGATTTAATCTAACGTTTTGGGCGTTAAACAAGTTGAGTACTGAAATGCCTATATCCACATCAATTCTGCGAGAGACAAGATCATATTCCAAGCCCAAGTCGAAACGAGAATAAGGCTCTCTTCCTTTAAAATAGAACCCTTCCAAACTATTATTAAATCCGGATCCATATACTTGATTAAGAGATATTTTAAACTTTTTGAAACGTAATAATAGAGCCAATTTTATTTCATGCCTTTGATCTTGAGGAGCATCAGTAAATTCATTATTTGAACTTTGTTCAAACCTTTCCTCAACTTTTCCCAGAGAGTAAGCTACTAGTAATTCATGTGTTCCAATTTTATTTTTTAGCAGAAAATCTATCCCATAAGATTTAGATTCACCTACAGAATGAAACAATCCACTGATACTATCAATCATAAAATACCGATTGATATTCGATGTGGTTTTAAAAAACCCCTCCACAGTTAATTCAGTAGAATTGGCCGCATACGATAAGGACAATGCATTATGAATTCCATTAACAGAAGGCGCGGATACACGGTTACTCGTCTGCCAGAAAAAAGTTCGCTGACCGTAGTTGTCTGTCAGTAATGATTTTGAAATGTATTGACGATACAAACCCGAACCAAACTTAATATCCCAATATTCACTTAAGTTATATTTACCATTAATTCTAGGTTGCAAAAAAGATTGTAACCCTGATACTACAAAATCTAATTTTAACCCTGCCTCCAACGTTAGCTGACCAAATTGAAAGGAGTTTTTAACAAAAGAAGACAACCGCTCTAAACTATTGTCAGATTGATTTAAAAACAAACTGTCAGACTTTATTGAAAGTTGATAGTCATTTTGAACATACGAGATACCAGTCAAGATATTCACCCACCTAGACGCAGGAAATTGATGTGTTATTTGCAAAGTACCCTTGGAAATAAAATTATTTACACTATCTGAAGATAAAACACCTACAGGGGTAGAAAAATGACTTTCAGACGTGTATTCCGTAGTATATAAACTATTAGACAATTGAACAGAAGTAATTCCTCCTTTTTTCCACATTCTATTATACAGAAATGCTCCTCCTGTTTGCTTTGAGGTTATCTTTAATCTGTGAAAATATCCGTCTTTTTCTTTAGTCAAAGATTCGTAATAGTCATCTGAACTTCCGAGAAGACTGAACTGCAGTTGATCGTTATTATTAAAGTATGTATTGAATTTTATATTGTAATCGCTAAAGTTATATCTCGGATAAAAGTATTTATCATTACTTTTTGTTCTTAACAAACCTTCCATGAATGGATAATATGAATATCGTCCGGCAATCTGAAGGTTTGACGAAAACTTTTCAAAAGGAAGGTTGGCATAAGCCCCCGTAATTTGATTGTTTACAGATAGTTTGAGTTGTGTAGTGTCAACACTCCCCTTTTTCCCATTGATATGTAAAGCTCCACCTACACCATCTGCGACATCCACATTGTAAGCACCTTTATAAATCTCAATATTTTTAATTATTAATGGATTTACGCGTCCGATTCCATCATTGATTCCTCGACTGTGGAATAAGGTTACTCCGTCAAAATCAATATTATTTTCACCAGGATATGACCCCCAAACAATATAATCAGAAGTTGACTCGCCTGAAGCAGAAATTCCAGGATACAATCTTATTGTGTTAAAGATTAAGTTGCTTCCATTACCAGGAACCAAATTTGAGGCAATATCATTCAATTGTATTTCTCCTATAGAACCCCCTGTGCTCCTGTAACAAATAGGCCTATAATTAACTTCAACCTCATTTAATTTCATTACCGAACTCTGGAGAGGTATATTTAAATGACTCCCAGAGTTTAGGATTGTATCCTTTTCATAATATCCTAAATATTTCAGACGAATTATTTGTTTTGATTGGTTCGATTTATAGCTAAAATGACCATTATCCGAACTAGTTATTATTTGATTTCCTATTTTCAATGTGGCGAAAGGCAATGGCTCTGAAGTATTCCTATCTATCACAACTCCCTGAAACAAATACATAAGTTTCTTTCTTGGAACAATTGAATCTTCCGCAACAGGCGCAGCCTCTCGAAACGAATAAACACCTCCTAATTTCCGAACTTCTAGCTGACAATAACCTGCTAAATAGTAAAAAGCCTCCGAGAGATTCTCAAAGGCTTTATCAATTGTTATTAAACAGCTATTGGCTTTAGATGCATTTATCGACACCTGTGTATTATGGTCCTTACTCAAGTCTAATAAAACATCATTTAAAGAAAGGTCCTGGTAGGTTAATTTCACCTCTTGTCCAATTAATGTATTGCACAAAAACCCTAACCAAAGGACTATGATGTTATGTTTAATCCTCACTACTCTGAAACCGTATAGATATTGTCACCTGATTTTTCTGCATGCAAATTAAAACTAAAGCAAACGGATTCCAAAACTTCGGTTAGAGAAGCTTCTCTGCTCAATGAGCCACTAAAAAGTATTTCTTTCAAATTCAAATTAGAAGCTACAATTTCAACATTATAATGTCTTTCTAATTCACGGATTACTTTTGTCAAAGGAGTTGTATTGAAAATAAACTCATTCGTTCTCCATGCCAATATTTCCTCTGCCTTAACATCTTCAGAAATCTCAATTTTGCCGGTTGACGACAATACTGCCAATGTGCCTGGAAAGATAACTTTGAAATCAACACCTCCCGATACTTTCACCTTACCTGTTTTACAAAAAACTTCATAAATACCATCTTCTGACAAGATATTAAATGAGGTGCCTAAAACCTGTGTGGTACCATTTTTAGAAAAAACAGTGAATTCACTTCCTTTTTCTACTTCAAAAAATGCTTCTCCTTCAAAACTTAACTGACGATTAAAACTCCACCAGTACGGATTATATTGGATTGAACTTTCACCATTTAAAAGAACCTTAGAATTGTCTGGCAATATTAAGGATACTGTATCTCCATTAACAGAATTAAATTCAACGGTGTAAAATTTCATAAATCCCACTAATCCAAACAATATTGCAATTGATGCCGCGATTGAATAACGTTTCCAATTAACAGAAATCACTTTCGTTTGTTTTCTTAATTGCTTTGATTCAACTTCAGTTGTATTATTTAACTTAACTTCCATTTTACTCCAAACATCTTCCTTGCTTTTGGAGAAACCAACCTTTACTTTAGAAAAAAATTCTTTCTCCTTTTCTTCATAAAATTCGTTATGTAAGTCTTTATTTTCCATATTTCAATTCTTTACGAAGAGTGCGCAATGCTAAACTCATTCTCTTTTCTATGGCCTTTACACCAATATCTAAACGATCGGCTATTTCTTTATAAGTCAAGTCTTCCATTCTACTCATTAAAAACACTTCTCTTTGGTTTTCAGGAAGAATGGATAAAACTTCTTCATATTTAACTCTTAATTCGTCATACTCCAAAAGATCCTCTGGAGTAGTTCTTTCATCTTCGTATGTTAAGTTTAATTCAAATTTTCTAGCCGAATCAAGCTTACGGTATTGGGATATCCATAACTCCTTGGAAATCTTATACAATAATCCTTTAATCTGATTTTCGTTGTATTCGAGGTTCTTTTCCCAGATTTTCATAAAGGAATCTTGGGCAATATCCGTAGCCACTTCCTGATCCCCGCAGCGGAAATAAATAAAGCTTCTTATTGGGTCAAAAAATTTATTGAAACAGATGTTGAATTGATCTTTTGTCAAGGCCGAAAGTATAAAAGCAGCACCCTTGATGGTGCTGCTGATAATTTAATTATTTAAAATACTCACTTACTGTGAATGTGTACTTTCCATCATCAGTAGTTTTTATAGCAATGTCATCGCAGGTTCCATCTCCAAAATCTACAGTAGCCGCCCAGTCACCAGATTTAACTTCGTAATATTTTATTATTCCTGAAACAATAAAATTACACTCATCTGATTTTATAATAGGCTGTACAATTACCTTCTTGTATTTAGACTTTTTCCCCTTGTAGTAGTCCTCATCCTTTTTTAATTCAATCCCTGAACTAACACCATTAACATTTACTAAGGCCTGAGAATCTGAAGATCCATTTCCAAAATCTACAGAGGCTAATACAGAGCCATTCTTCGTGTATTCAATAACACCTGCAGTATAATAACCATCTGCTGATGAATGAGTTGGCTCGACTACATTGATCTCATAACCTGATTCTGGCAAGTTTATTTGACTTTCTTCTGTAGAGATCTCATCTGCGAAACTACTCGCTAGTTTTGCTTTCGAACACGATGACATTGCTAATGCGGCTAATGCCAGTACTCCTAAAAATTTCATTTTCATATTTATTTTTTTTATTGTTATACCTATAAACCGCACAACATCAAATGTACCCTACTTTTTTTAGAAAATAAAATTAATTATAATAGATAACTTTAATATTTACAGGAATTATTAGACCTTGTTCGAATCATTTTTCCTATTAGCACGCACAATGAAACCAACTAAACTTTGTTCCATCAAAACATAATAGTTGATCCTATCTAATATCCTAATTTCAGTTATTCACAATAAACTTAATAACCGTATGCTTATCTCCAGAAATTCCTTGCAAGAAGTAAACACCTGTTTCTACGTTCAATAAAAATTGGTTATTTTGTGGTCTTTGAACAACTCCTCGATGAACCACTCTTCCTGCTGCGTCAATGATCATAAAATCTGTATTTTCAGTTAAGCCTGAAACACTAAAAATACCATTATTAGGATTTGGGGAAAGAATCAAATCATCAGCAATAGTCTCAGAAAGTGACAAACAACTTACTATCACTGCCTCTAAAGAACTCACTCCTACACACCCATTTGAATCTGAGTATACATAGTCAATAGTGAATGCGCCCGTAGTTCCCAAAGAACCAGGGTCAAAAACATTACCTGAAACACCAGGACCATAGAAAGCACCTCCCGATGGGTTACCCGTCAAGGAAATTGGTTCTGCACCAGAAAAACATATGGTATCCAAAGTAGATGGTGTAATTGAAACAGTTGGAAGAGGAATTACGGTTACTATAATTTCATCGGTATTTGTACAACCATTGACATCAGTTCCTGTCACCGTATAGGTTGTGGTCATGTTTGGAGAAACAGAGATATTCGATCCATTTCCTCCATTGTTATCCCAGGAATAAGAAGAGGCTCCTATTGCTGATAAACCAGCAGTAGATCCAGAACAAATAGAAAAGTCAGCAGCTGTTGTAACAACAGGAAGCGAATTAACAACTAAGCTAACTTCTCCTTGAGCCTGACAGCCATTTGCATCAATGCCTGTTACCACATAAGTAGTATTAGCCGATGGGGAAACTGTTACACTTGCACCGGTCCCTGCACCGTTATCCCAGGTATAATTGGATGCTCCAGAAGCGGTTAATGTAACATCATCACCTATACAAATAGCAACATTACCATTTGTAACTATATTAGAAGGAGAGTTCTCGATTACCTCAATAAAAGTTTCAGCTGAAATACATCCTGATAGGTCAACATAATATACTGAGTAACTACCTATGGTGCTTGCAGAAATAGTTTGAGTCGTTTCATTAGTCGACCAAGTATTGCCAGAAGCATATGAAGAGGTAAGGTCAGTTGACTGTCCTGGACACAAACTAACAGTATCCCCCTGAATAATTATGGGTTGGCTGGGAGTGTTAAGATCTATTACATTAGCCAAGATATCTTGAGCAGCACATCCGTTGGCATCAGTAAAAGAAAAGGTATACTCGCCGGGGTCTAGACCACCAGCTGTAAAAGGTAAGGTCACATTACTAGCGTTTCCTGAAACAGGACCTATCCATTCAAGGTTTCCTATTCCTCCAGAGCCAATGGTAATAGAACCATCAGACACATTACAGGAAGAAGGGCTTTCAGTAGATGCTATACTAACAGTAGGGTTAGCGTTTACAACAATACTAACTTGATCAACATTTACACAACCATTACCATCTGTTCCTGTAACCTCATAAGTAATTGTTGAAGAAGGAACAACTGTAATGGTAGTAGCACTACCCAATCCGTTATCCCAGCTGAATGAATCTGCACCAGTTGCAGATAATTCTAGCGTATCTCCAAGACAAACGTTCATTGAACTAGCACTTGCAACAACACTCGGCAATGAATTGACTGTAATCGTTTGAGCGTAAGTATCACTACCAAATGCATTTGATGTGGTTAAAGTTACTGTATAAACTCCACTTGTAGAATAATTATAAGTGGGGTTCTCTTGACTACTTGTTCCAAGTAAATCTCCGAAGTCCCAGGACCAGGAAGTCGGACTACCAGTTGAATTATCCGTAAAGTTAACGTCTTCACCTAAACACAAGTTACCACCTGTAGAATAGTTCGCTACTGGCGGATTATTCATCTCTGTACCATCAATATTTATGTTATCTATGAATAAATTATTCCCAGCAATACCATTATTGAAACTTTCGAAGCGAACAACCACAGAAGACTCTCCATCATAGGCAGATAGATCAATTGTAAAACAATCTGCTCCGATAGTTCCAGTGCACCAATCTCCGACAACTGGAATAAATTCCACGGTACTAGTAACTGCGGTTGCCAGAGAGCCAGTGCCATCTTCTGCATAACCAGCAATTCGTTGAAAGGAATTACCGCAATCTGTTGAAACAAGAAGCACCAAAGAATCTGCTGAACTGGTATTATATCTTCGGAAGGCATGATCAAACGTCATGCTCACGTTTGTATGATTAGAAAAGTCTAACGGCGGAGTCTGCATACCATCTCTTTCGAATCCATTCCCGTAGTTGTACAAATCGATTTTTGCAGCCTTATCTCCAGGAGAACTTCCAGCCACAGTTAAAATTTCCCATGTAATTCCATTATCAGGATTTGAAATGGTCCATAAATTGGTGTTAAAAGTGTTGGACTCAAAATCTTCATTAAAAGGTAACGATTCAGGACCTGTAAAAATAGAAAACCCTGATTCGCTCTGATCATTTGCCAAATTCAAATCTGCAGATCCATTCGGAAGATCCGTATAAGCAGTAAACGTGTAGGAACCGCTAGCTACAGTCACAGTTGGCAAATTGACCGTTATACTTGCTCCCTGAGCCAAACTACCTGTCCATGTGTATGTCTGGCTAGGACCACCATAACCGTAAACTATATCGACCGATGTTAATGTTGATGTTCCATAATTATTCAGTTGAACTACCGGATCTATTGTTGAGTTGCAAATGGTTCCATAGGGATAGGAAATATCGCTCAAACCTGCATCGAGAGAAAGGTTAGATGTAATACAAAAATTATGGGTTGTTTGATTACCAAAATCCCCATTCGGCGCCGTCATTTGAAAGAGGTTAGCTCCTGTTTGGTCCTCCATGGAATAATCTCCATCAACATTACAAGTCCATTGAGAACCATAAAGACCATCTCCATAAGAATCATTGATGGTAAAAACATAACACCCGGGAGACAAACAGACATTTTCCACATTTGTTTCTCCTCCAGTAACATCTCCATACGGCCCACCCGACGCCATGGTAAGCCCAGTACCGTCCTCATCAATTTGCCAAGTAATTTCCGAACCATAGCAGTCTGTAAGAATAGTAAGGGCTGCAATTTGACCATTAGCAACAATCGTGAAGTTAGATGTCTCGGAATTGTTAGCAGCATTTTGATCTGCTGTTCCATTCGGATTTAAAGCAGTAGCTGTAAACACATGAGCTCCAGCAGCAGGTGTTTGGTTTGGAAGTGACACAGTAACAGATTGCCCCTGAGTAAGATTACCCGTCCAATTGAAAGTGGAAACAGGACCTGCATCTATTTGATATTCTAAATCAATTGAAGTTACAGTGTTTCCACCGTAATTAGTTAAAACTATTTCTGGGTCAACATCTGCTGAACAAATAGAACCAATTGGACTCTGGATAGACGAAACGCCCACATCTAAGTTGTAAGTATATTGATTCATACAAAGCAATGCTTGGTATGCATTTATTCTTCCTGCACCAAGTTGGCCTATATAATTTGAATTAGCACCGTCAATATTATCAGATGAGCTAAGCAAACAATTAACAACCTGCTGAGGAGTTGCCGAAGGCGCGTGAGAAATCATAAGCCCTACTAAACCTGCCACCATTGGCGAAGCCATTGAAGTTCCTTGAGTAACTTGATAAGAGGTTCCTTCATTCGTACTCAAAATACTGGAACCAGGAGCTGATATGCTCACCCAAGTTCCGTATTGTGAAAAACTTGATTTAGCATCTCCACTTGTTGTAGAAGCAACTGAGACAACATCGTCATACGCTGCCGGATAAAATTGTTGATTAGTTCCATCATTCCCAGCAGCAGCTATGAGAATAGAACCAAGATTCCATGCATAACTACAAACGTTCTGTCCGTAATTTGATGAGCCTCCTCCACCCCAAGACATATTGATTACATCTGCACCATTATCTGCAGCCCATATAATACCATCGTAGCCACTTGTCAATGACCCTGTATTACAATCTCCTATTTTTACTGGCATAATACTAACATTATATCCAATTGAGGCAACACCTATATTATTGTTCGTTTCGGCTCCTACAATTCCCGAAACATGAGAACCATGAAAACCATCGTTACCTCCGCACGGTGAAGGATCATTATCATTATCCACAGCATCCCAACCTGGCACCATTTTATTAACTAAATCAGGATGACTAATATTGATTGCATTGTCTGTCACCGCAACTACAATGTCTGAAGAACCAGTTGATATATCCCATGCTAAAGGAGCTTCAATTTGAAATAATGCCCACTGACCTGAATTAAAAGAATTAGAATAATACTGATCGTTAGGTGTTAGGAAACTCTCATGCAACTCTTTTTTCTCTGCGTACTCAAGATCTTCTATGTTATTCAAGTATTTAACAAAATCTTCTACTTTATTAAGCTTATTGAACTCCACCTGATACGTTCTGTCTAATAACCTATCATCAATTCCTGGATGCAATTGAACAATTTGTTGAATTCCGAAGATTACTTCTACATCTTTCAAAAATTGAAAGGCATTAACTTGTACATTTCCAGATTCAGATAGCGGTTTTTTTACGGTCTGTTTCAATTGAAAAACAACTTTCCCGTCTTGATACCAACGATCTATCTTTTGAGAATAAACATTAAGGACTGAAAAACAGGTGAATAGAGTTATAACTAAATATTTCACACTTTTTGGTTTTAAGGTTTAGAGTAAAAATGTACGAATAAATCGGTACAAAATCAAAACCAAATTGATGAACGGTAAGAAAAATTTAAAGAATAGAAAATACTCAAAATTGTAATAGGTTGATTTTCATCTAACCCAATTTTTAATAGGACAACTTGCTAAAGGTCTTCAAAATTTTTCATAAAAATATAGGATTGGAATCGTGTTTTGGGAACAATGGCTCCTTTCGGTATTAAAGAAACTAATGATGATGGAGCGATTTAATTAAAATGGAGCGACTCCTTTTCCAAGAGAATCGAGCAATAACAAACAGTAAAAAAGTCTTAAGCCTTATTCGGTTTTTGGTTTCAAAGCATTTGATAAGCTTCGAAACTCCAGCTGCGCTTTCTTAATTACATCAATTTTAGATTCAATTTTTTTCATTAGCGCATTGGTCTCAGTATTTTCACCAATCCATATTTCATCATTTTTGTTATTCCTGCGTTGAAACTTAGACTCGAGCGCAACCAATCTTTTAGCAGCAGCCTCCATTATATTGAGTTCTACAAGAATTTTTGCAGCTATTTCCTTTTTTGACTGGTAAGTGCTATCATTAATCTGCTTGTTCATGTAAGCTTTTCTCATCTCATTGTCGAACAATTTAAATTGTCCATTAACCTCCAACAATGAATTCTTTAACTCACCTATATTTTTTTGCATTTGCGAACTGAATGTACTTTTATTCAGTCTTTTGTAATGACTATTATTAATAGCACCTACAAGACTATTGGACCGAGAGGTGTATGACTCTCCTAAACCATTTAATTGACTTGTAGATAAAGTCATATCACTTTTAATTTGCTTTAATTTATCCCATTCCGGTTCATTGGATTTGATTTTACTTTTACCTATTACGAGCTGCTCAAATTGTTGTTGACACCTATTAATATCCTCTTTGGTTTTTGTAAGGTTTTGATAAGCACTGTCAAACGCTACCTTTTCATCAGAAATAACCTTAAAAGAAGGGTCTTTCAAGCTAATAATGCTACTTTTTAATGTCTCAAAAATTTTATTCTTTTGTTCATAATCAGCTTTTACTTTTGAATAGTTCCGATTAGTTTGATCTACATTCGAATTAATAGTATTGCGGATATCTTGCGTGTTATATAACATAACACATGAATTAAGCAGAATTAAGCTCAAAACAACCAGTAGACTTACCTTTATATTCATTCTAAATCAATTAGGAACTGGCTTAATATAAAAAAAATAGTTGACAACCCAATAATAGCAATAATCAAAATTATTACTTCATTTGGACTTCCCATGCCTAAATACTAATTCATTTATCAGCAGAGTAGAAAACACAGGTCATTTAAAAAAACACAGACAAGGAATTGATACAAGAACTGTTAAAACTAAGCACCAACTATCCATCGATAAATATCCATTCCATTTGCATAAAGCAGCAGACTGAGTAACAACACCATTCCTACCACTTGTGCTCTTGTCAGAAATTTATCACTAGGAGCTTTTCCTGCAATCATTTCATAAATTAGAAACATCACATGCCCTCCGTCTAATGCAGGAATTGGAAGAATATTCATAAAAGCGAGAATGATAGAAAGAAACGCAGTATTTAACCAGAATATTTGCCAATTCCACTCAGAAGGAAATATCTTTCCGATAGAACCAAAACCTCCTAATTGCTTTGCTCCTTCTTTAGAGAACAAAAGCCCCATAGATTTAATATACTTCCCCAGCGTCTCAACACCTAAATTTATTCCTTCTGGAATAGATTGGAAAAACCCAAACTTCTCCGTTTTGTAAACCAACAAATCACTCGGCATTTTTGTGTGGAACCCTAATGTTCCTTCTTCACTTACATTTACTTGAACTACCATATGCTCTTCTCCTCTGTAAAGGCCTAATTCAATAATGGTATCCTTATGGTTTTGCAATTCAACCGTAAAGTGCTGGAAAAAAGGAAAGGACTTTCCATTAATCTCTACCAAGCTATCACTCGCTTGCAACCCTGCTTCAGAAGCTCCAGAATTAGGCGCAACGTCATTAATGCAAGTTGGAATCAATGCTTCAAATAATGGTCCTTTTACATTCGCTAATACTCTCTGTTCAAAATCCGAAGGAAGCGAAATATGTTTTTTGACTCCTTTTCTTAGTAGGTTGACCTCTCTGTTCCCATCAATCACGATCAAAGAACTAATATCACCCATAGTTTGGGGCACATTCCCGTTTACATCAAGAATTATGTCTCCTTCCATAAACAGGTTCTCTCCCTCTATGCTTTCATCGGCTAAATGCACTCCATAAATAGCGTTTTCTACTGGCAAATATTCTTTGCCCCAAACCCACATTACAGCAATATATATAAACAAAGCAAGAATAAAATTAACAGTTACACCACCAATCATAATAATTAATCGTTGCCAAGTTGGTTTCGACCTAAACTCCCATGGCTCAGCAGGCTTATCTAGCTGTTCTTTGTCCATGCTCTCATCTATCATCCCAGATATTTTCACATAACCTCCTAAAGGAATCCAACCTATTCCGTATTCTGTATCGCCCTTTTTAAATTTAAAAAGGGAAAAACCAGCATCAAAAAATAAATAGAATTTTTCCACACGCGTACCAAACCATCTAGCGGGTAAAAAGTGTCCTAATTCATGTAATACAATTAATATTGAAAGGCTCAAAATAAGCTGAGCGGCTTTGATCCAAAACTCCATAATTTTTGTAAATGAAAGGCAAAGATAGTTTTATAAATGAATAACAAAAGATTGATGTTGTGAATTAATACTAATCGATATAGCACTACAAAAAAACAGTGCTATTATAGACCCCCATCTTTATCATTACTCCCTTTTAGCGCTTGCTTTAATTTCATCAATCAAAGCACCTTGTGCCTCTTCGTAATTTTTAATTCGTACGTAATTACCATCTCCTAATCCAACCACTTTTTCTAACGAAAGCTCTTGAACCTGGTTCGTTTTGACTCCAACAATTGAAATTGTAATTCCCTTTTTCTTGTACTTTTTAGCCAATTTATAAGGATTAATATCATTTTGAGTAAACCCTCCATCTGTTGCCATAATGACTTGATTGTTTCCGTGTGGAATAAAAAATTCTTCCGCTTTTTGATAAGCTTTCTTCATTCCTTTACCTCCTGCTGTATGCCCATGAGCTTTTAATCCTTGTACAATACTTATAATGGTGTCTGGATTATTTCCTGGCATAGTTTCTAAAATAATATTTGCGTTATCCGCATAGGAAACCACCGTAACCTGATCTACATCTCGCAACATTCCAACTAAATTAATCATAGCTACTTTCAACAGATCTAGCTTACCCGTATAAGCCATCGAAGTAGAAACGTCGACTAAAAAACACAATGTTACTTGGCTTAAATTCATTTACAGAAAAATCAGGATAGGGCTCGTCTTCTGCCTCCACCATGATTTCTACAATAGTATCTTGTTCTTCTACCTCGTCCATAATAATTTCCACTGTGGATTTGCTTTCAATTTCACCTGACTCAAATAGGTCCTCAGAGCTATCTTCAATCGCTTCAGCCGGTTTATTCGTTTCACTAACAACCAACTCTTCCTCAGGAACTTTTTCTAATTCAACCAATACGAGATTGTTATTGCGGTTCACGTATTTTACAAACTCCGTGGGGAAGTAAGTTTCTGCCGAAACGACAAAATAATACAAACCTAATTCAACTTCCTTTTCAACAAAACCTTTTGAATTTGTTATTAATTTTTCAACTGGGATTCCATTTTTAATCAAAATAGCTTGGGCTTTTTGAATTGGCTCGCGCGTCTCTTTATCAATAACTGTTACCTCGAGTTCGAAATTAAGTGAGGTATTAATATCTTGATCAGAGAAGCTTGGGCAAGCAATGGATGAAATTGGTATATGTTGAGTAAAACCGGCTACTTTGATAGTTTTAGGCTCAGTATAACAACTAAAATGAATTGCTATCTTCTCAGAAAACGGACCTTTTACTTCGGGCGTAAATTGAACTCGCATATATACAGTACTGTCGGGGAGTAACTCTTTACTAGAATACCGAATTTGAAATCTTTTATCAGTTTCTGCTCGAAAAATAAATACTTTTTTGTCGCTGGTGTTTTTTATTGGGACATCAACATACCTTTGGTTTGACTTATCTATTAAGCCTATTTCGTATGGCTGATCCAGAAATACCGTTTGGGCATTTACTGAGCCAAAAGCAAATAGAATAAATATGATCACTAAATTTTTCACAAAAACATTTAGGAATTACTCAAAACAATTCTATTTACAAAACTAATACCTAAATGGAAAAGCGTAGGAAATAGAAAAAATAAATAACTGCCAAAGCCTCTTCCTTTTCATATAACTCATCTATTACAACCCTCTTACTACTCTATAAAACTAAAAAGTTCATCAGCAATTTTCCTATCATTACTTAATCGGGGTATTTTATTCTGTCCACCTAGTTTCCCTCTCGATTTCATGAAAGAAGTAAAACCTCCTTCCTTTATTACAGACACCTTTAAAGTCTGTAATATGCTGCCCTGTAATAAATCCGCGTAATACGGATTTTTTTGCTGAAGCAATAAATCCATTTTTTCAATAAATGCTTTCATATCATTCGGTTTCTTAGAAAATTCAATAAACCATTCATGATAAGGAAGTTCTCTTTCTGACGGATTAACCTGAGGCGCTACAGTAAACTCAATAATTTGTGCATCAAATCCTTTTAACCCTTCTTGCAAGGCAAATTCTACCTCTTCCGCTATTACGTGCTCGCCAAAAGCAGAAGTAAAGTGTTTAATCCTTCCTGTTACAATAATTCGGTAAGGTTTTTTGGAAACAAATTTTATCGTATCTCCTAAATTATATCCCCATAAACCTGCATTCGTATTCAGAATGATGGCATAATTAATCCCTAACTCTATATCCTTTAATGAAATTCTTTCTCGATCATCCTTAAAGAAATCATCTGCCTTAATAAACTCATAAAATATACCCTCGTTCAGCACCAAAAGCATTCCTTCTTCATCTTGACTATCTTGAAAGCTTATAAAACCTTCTGAAGCGGGGTATAACTCTATACTAGGGATTGATTTTCCTATTAGTTCTTCAAACCTTTTTCTGTATGGCTCATAACTTACCCCTCCATATACAAAGAGGGAAAAGTTTGGAAAAATATCTTTAATCAATTTTCCTCCAGACTTTATTTGCAGCTTCTCAAAGTACATTTGAACCCAGGCAGGAATTCCACTAATCAACGTCATGTTTTGATGGATTGTTTCCTCAACAATCGCATCTACTTTTGACTCCCAATCATCAATGCAATTCACTTCATATGAAGGCATTCGGTTTTTTTGCAAATACTGCGGTACGTGGTGCGCAACAATTCCAGACAACCTACCAATAGGGATTCCATTTTCCGATTCCATTGCTGGGCTGCCTTGTAAAAACATCATTTTCCCATCTACAAAATCCGCTTGATTGCTTCCATCGATATAAGACAGCAATGCATTTCTAGCGGAATGAATATGATTCGGCATAGATTGCTTTGTAATTGGAATATATTTTGCTCCTGATGTGGTTCCAGAAGTCTTGCATAAATAAATTGGTTTTCCCGGCCAAAGTACATTTTCTTCGCCGCTTTTCACTCTTAAAATATAAGGCGCAATCGCCTCATAATCTCTTACGGGAACAGCTTTTTTAAAATCGGAATAAGACGAAATAGTTTTAAATCCATGATCCTTTCCAAAAGCTGTATTTTTTGCCTTTACTATGAGGTTATCGAACACTTTTTCTTGGGCTCGAATTGGATCCGAACTCCATTTTTTTATTCCTTTTGCGATTAATTTTGCGAAAGGTTTGCTCAATGCTGCTTTAATTCCCATGATTTTATTTAGAATGCGATTACAAATTTACAGGTAAAAAAATAAAGCAGAAACAAGTGACATTATAATACCGAAGATCGGTTGGATTTTTTCAATTCCTGATTTATTCTCATGTCTTCAATTCTTCCTTTTGGAATAGAATTAATTAATGACTTAGTGTATTCCGTTTTTGGGTTAGCATAAATTTCATCCGCTAATCCTTCCTCGGCAATTTTCCCCTCTTTCATAACAATCATTCTATCACTCATAAATTTAACTACAGATAAATCATGAGATATAAAAAGGTAAGTCAAGCCAAATTCATCCCTTAATTCATTTAAAAGATTTAGAACATCAGCCTGAACCGAAACGTCCAAAGCTGAAACAGATTCATCACATATTACCAATTTCGGTTTTAACGCTATAGATCTTGCTATGCAAATACGCTGTCTCTGACCCCCTGAAAACTCATGAGGGTATCTATTAAATTGATTTGGATCTAATCCAACCTTTACCAACAATTCCAAAACCTCTTGCTTTCTTTGCATCTCATTATCACAAACTTTGTGCACTCGCATTGGCTCCATAATTGCTTCCCCAATCGTTATTCTTGGGTTCAAGGAAGAGTATGGGTCTTGAAAAATGATCTGAGCATCTTTTCGCAATGGTCGCATTCTCTTATTAGAATAACCCGTAATGTTTTCTCCATTCAGGACTATCGAACCATCAGTGGGGTCAATCAACTTTAAGATGGTTCTTCCAAGCGTCGTTTTTCCGCAACCTGACTCACCTACAAGTCCTAAGGTCTCACCTGGATAGAGCTTGAAACTAATATCATCAACAGCTTTTACCCAACTTTTAGCTTTGCCAAAAAAAGATTTTTTATTTGGGAAATACGTTTTTAAATTGCTTATTTCTAGAAGAGGTTCTTGCGAATATATTATTTCATGCCTAAAGGATACCTCATTTTTCGATACCGCTAATTCTTTTATGACTTCAGAAACAGTCTTCCCTGTTTCAACAATTACTCCATTCTCATCTTCAGTCATAAAGTACTTCCGGGTAGGAAGTTCTCTAACTCTCACATCCAAAGGAGGGCGACAAGCCAAGAGACCACGCGTATAAGGGTGTTTAGGACTCGAGAAAACCTGCAGAGCAGATCCTTTTTCGACTAATTTCCCTTTGTACATCACAATAACTTCATCCGCTAATTCTGCTATAACTCCAAGATCATGGGTAATAAAAAGTATTCCCATGTTATACTCTTCTTGCAACTCTTTCATCAAATGTAAGATCGTTTTCTGAACCGTAACATCTAAGGCCGTTGTAGGTTCATCAGCAATCAAGATAGCAGGATTGCAAGATAAAGCCATCGCAATCATTACCCGTTGCTTTTGGCCACCTGAGATTTGATGCGGATAACTTCTAAATATCTCTTCTGGGCGAGGTAATTTTACTTTTTTAAATAACTCTATTGTTTTTTCTTTTGCTGCTTTTCTCGAAAATTTTTGGTGTAATTGAATTGCTTCCATTACTTGCTTTCCACAGGTAAAAACCGGATTTAAAGACGTCATCGGTTCTTGAAAAATCATCGCGATTTCATTTCCACGAAATTTCCGCATTTGCTTTTCATTAAGTTTTGCTAAATCCGATTTATAATCCTCCCCGTGGAAAAGAATCTTCCCGTTTACAATTTTCCCAGGAGGCTCTGGAATTAATCGCATAGCAGAAAGTGATGTTACAGATTTCCCAGAACCTGACTCTCCAACAATACCAATGGTTTCTCCCCGGTGAAGTGTGAAGCTAATGTCATCAACTGCCCGAACAGTTCCGTTGTCCGTATGGAACTCAGTTACTAAACTTTTTACTTCTAATAAAGGCTGCTTACTCATTTTATTATTCACAATAGAAGGCTTGAAAGTACACTTTATATTGAACTTTTACAATAGCACGAATATAGCTACAGAATTACAAATGACAATACCACATATAAATTATTGCATATCAACGCATTAATAACAAGTCAAAAATATCAATCCTAAATATAAATGGTAGTATTATTGTACCTCTATTTCCCTCAAATATGCATTATCTGTTTACCAAATGAAGAAATAACACTACTTTTGATAATTAAAGACAACATATTATGTTAAACAATTCTATTCAAAAAGCATTAAATAAACAAGTAGAGCTAGAAGCCTCGTCCTCCCAGTTTTATCTTTCTATGGCATCTTGGTCCGAAACTAATGGGTTAACTGGCGCTTCAAATTTTTTATACCAACACAGCGACGAGGAAAGGTTTCACATGCTAAAACTGGTTAAGTTTATCAACGAAAGAGGCGGAACAGCCTTGATCCCTGCATTAAGCCAACCTCCGGTAAACTTTAAAGGATTAAAGGATCTTTTTGAAAACTTAATGGAACATGAGTTAAATGTTACTGACAGTATAAATAACATTATTGACTTATGTTTATCTGAAAAAGATTATACCACGCAGAATTTTATGCAATGGTATGTTGCGGAGCAACTTGAAGAAGAAGCACTAGCACGAACAATTATTGACAAGTTAAATATGATTGGAAATGATAAAGGAGGACTATACCTATTTGATAGAGACCTGGACACTATGGCTACTGAAATGAAACAAGCAGAAGATGCAAAATAGGTATTAGTGAGATCAATCAAACAGGTCCTTCTTATAATTCTACTTGCTGTTGTATCTGCCAACACGACTGTTTTCCATGCCCAATATCGAGACCCCTCAGAAAGCAAATCAAAAACAAAGAAGAAAAATAAAAAAGCAAAACTTAATAAATTAGGACTTTTTGGATTGAAAGGAAATCAGGGTAAACAGAAGAAAAACAAGGACCCATTTCTTAATAAAAAAACCAAAAGGCAAAAAAAATCTGAGCAATACAGTTCTAAACCACCAAACAGAAAGAAAAGGAAAAAATTCGTAATCTTTAAAAATAAAAAGCCAAAAACACATAAAATAAGAAAAAAGAAAAGTAAAGAAAAAGACAGTTTCGCAACAAAATCTAAAGACAAAGCATACAATACAGGTTATAGTGCTAAAAAGAAAAAAAATATACCGAAAAAGAAAAAGAAAAAACTCTTAAATCTTAAAAAATCGGGCTAAAACTGTTAAAATGCGCTGAAAATAATTTGGTTGGGGTTTAGACAATTTGTTATATTGCAGAAATAATTTAGACTTTTCAAGTAGAAAGAAAAGTCGTTTACAAAAAATATAAATTAGCCTAATAAATTAACGCGCTGGAAGATCCAGTGATTTATATTCGTTACTGACTTCTGTAATGCAAGATTTTTTATAACTATTCAAATGTCTATCAAACAAACACTATTAATAGTATTTTTTTTCATTACAGGTTTTGTAAGTTCGCAACATGCAAACTCCATCAAGTTTTCGAGACTTACAATAAAAGATGGACTTTCTCAAAGTTCTGTAAACTGTATTTTACAGGACAATCAAGGCTATATTTGGACAGGAACTCAAGCGGGACTTAATCGTTTTGATGGTTATCATTTTAAAATCTATAAGCAAGGATTAGATTCAGAAAATAGCCTTACAAATGCGTATATAAATGCTTTACACCAAGATAAAAAAGGTACTATATGGATTGGAACGCAAAATGGAGGTCTGAACTATTACAACCCAGAAACAAAACAATTTGGAAACGTGAAGACATCAGAAGTGTTGGAGTCTGGAAACATTAAAGATATTAAAGAAGATACCGATGGTTCATTATGGATTGCGACCGCAAAAAACGGTGTAGTGCATTTTTTTCCAAATGAAAATAGAGAAAGACTATATCGTTCAAACAATGGATTGCAAACAAATAAAACCACAGCTCTATTAGTAGACAATAAGTATGTCTGGATTGGAACTGAAGGTAGAGGACTATGTCTTTTAAATAAAAAAACAGGACAAATTACGCATTATAAAAACGACCCGAATACTCCTTTGTCAATATCTGATAACAACATCTTAACTATGACGAAGGGAATTAGCAATAAAGCATTAATCGGTACAAATAATGGATTAAATGTAGCGACAATCAACGCGGATCACCTAACGTTTGCCACCGTTAAAAACCATAATGGAAATCTAGATAATCGCTTTAATGTAGTTTCGGCAATTTTTCAAGCATCAGAAAATGAGTTATGGTTTGGTTCTCAAGGTAACGGCCTCTTTAGAATAAACATAGAAAATGGAGACACGATAATAAATCATTATGAAAACAACGATTATGATCGAACATCTATTCCCAGCAACATAATAAATTCAATTTTATCAGACAGAACAGGGTCTATATGGATAGGAACACAAGACGGAATTTCTCACTTTGACCCAATCAAATTAGGTTTTCAGCATTACACGTATAAGTATGGAGACGAAAATAGTTTGAATGAGAAAAATGTTTGGTCAATTTATGAAGGAGATGATGAAATTATGTGGGTTGGTACTAGAAAAGGTATTTCTAGAATAAATTTAAATAAAAATCAATACAATCATTACTTATATAAGACTGACAACTTAAACGAACCAAATAACAATAACGTATATAGCATCACAAGTGACAAGCTAGGAAGAATCTGGGCAGGTGCTGCAGGTGGGCTATATCTATTAGAAACTTCTGCTGATTTTTCTACCGGAAAGTTTATCAAAATTCCATTTAGAGATCAAATCACCAAACAGGATGATGACCGCGTTTATAACTTGCATATTGAAAATGACACTACTTTATGGATAGCATGCAGAGAAGGGATTTCTGAAATAAATTTAGCGACGTTGAATTATAAATTTTTCTCTCATGAAACTTCTTCAGCAATGCCAAAAGAAGAGTGTAGAGTCATTTATTCTGATTCGCGAAACGACTTATGGCTGGGATTTGGAGGAGGAGGAGTCACAAGAATAAAAAGATCTTTTACAAATTCTGAAGAAAAGTATTCATTCACCAACTTTAAAGATGACCCAAATAGCTCAACTTCAATTAGCAATAATACTATTTTATCCATTTGGGAGGACAACGACAACAATATGTGGTTTGGAACCTATGGAGGAGGCTTAAATAAATTTAATTCTTCTACCACTACTTTCACAAGCTATACAGAAGAAAATGGGTTGTCCAATAATTCTATTTACGGAGTACTGCAGGGATCCGAAAATTCGCTTTGGGTAAGCACTAACTTCGGATTATCAGAATTTAACATTGGTACGAGCACATTTCAAAATTACCAAGAAAATGACGGCTTACAAAGTAATGAATTCAATACTGGTGCTTATTTTAAAACTAGTTCAGGTAAATTATTATTCGGAGGAATAAATGGATTCAATGCTTTTTATCCTGAAGACATACAAACTAATACAATTCCTCCTCAAGTAGTATTAACTGATATTCTGGTTTTTAACATTCCAATTGAAAATGAAATAGATACTATTCCAGAAGTGTCTTTCATAAAAACACTCCAATTAAAAAGCACTCAGAATAACCTCACGTTTAAATTTGCTGCGCTTCATTACACTTTTCCTCAAGGAAATAAATACAAAGCCTTTCTAGAAGGAGCAGACCATGAACCGACTGAGCTGGAGGACCTTCAACAAATTAACTACTCCAATTTATCGCCTGGAGAATATACACTTAAAATTTGGGCGGCAAACAGTGATGGAGTTTGGACTAAATCGCCTGCAGTTCTCGATATTATTATTACCCCTCCTTTTTGGAAAACATGGTGGTTTATGTCTATTTGTGTAGGTTTTGGTTTGTTGGTTATATATGGTTTTTACATTGTTAGAATGCAGGCAATGAAATCTCAAAAAAGGAAACTTGCTTTTCTGGTGGAAAAGAGAACCAAACAAATTACTCAACAAAAAGAGCAAATGGAACTTCAAAAAACCGCTTTAGAGGTTGAAAAAGACAAAGCTGATAAATTATTAGCAAATATACTTCCCGCAGAAACTGCTGAAGAACTCAAGAATAAAGGTAAGGCTCAGACTAGATATTATAGAATGGTTACTGTAATGTTTACCGATATTCAGGGTTTTACCAAAATTGCGGAAACTTTAAAACCAAGTGAATTAGTAATAAAGTTAGATAGTCTGTTTCGAGAGTTTGATAAAATTATTGAAAAACATCAAATTGAAAAAATTAAAACCATCGGTGACGCCTATATGGCAGCTGGCGGTGTTCCGCTAAGAGATAAAGAAAACCCAATCAACTCCGTATTAGCGGCAATTGAAATTCAGGCTTTTATGAAAGCAAACCGGGATAGAATAAAAAAAGAAGATGGCGAAGATGCTGCTTTGTGGCACTTAAGAGTAGGTTTGCACACAGGTGATGTAATTGCAGGTGTTATTGGAACAAAACGAATTGCCTACGATATCTGGGGGAATACTGTTAATGTTGCGAATCGGATGGAGATGAGTGGCGAGCCAGATAAAGTAAATGTTTCAGGGTCTACTTTTGAGTTAATCAGACCCTATTTTGATTGCACCTATCGAGGCAAGGTTCCAGCCAAAAATAAAGGTGAAATTGACATGTATTTTGTCGAAAGAATTAAACCGCATCTTTCACAAGATAGCGAAGGGCTTATTCCCAACCAGAAATTCAAAGATTATGTCAACTTGCACTTGTACAGCAGTATAAACTACAGAAAGGCTGAGAGACATATTATGCGAATTCTTAAGGCTAAACTATCACCCAATTTACATTATCACGGGATTCATCACACTCTAGATGTTGTAGAAGCTGCGGAGCGCTTAGCTCTAATGGAAGGTGTGTTAGATGATGGAATCTTTGTATTAAAATCGGCGGCGACATATCATGATGCAGGTTTTGTAGAGCAATATGATGCAAATGAACCGGTTGGGGCTAAAATGGCCGCAGAAATTCTACCGAAATATGGCTATACGCAAGAGCAGGTTAACGAAGTAGAAAAAATGATTTATGCTACTATAATCCCGCATAGTCCAACAACACAATTAGAAGAGATAATTTGTGATGCAGACTTAGATTACCTTGGTCGTGATGATTTCCATGATATAGCAGACAATCTGAGACGAGAATTAAGAGACCATGGAAAAATTAAAAGTGATAGAATGTGGGACGAGATTCAAGTGAAATTTTTAACCCAACACAAATACTTCACCAAATCAGCAATAAAGCTTAGACAAGCTAAAAAGCTTATACATATTGAAGAAATTAAAAAGCGACTTAAAGAGAATAAGTACAAAGATTAAAGACTTACTTCAACACAGCCTTCTTAATTATAATTCCTACATCCATCACTTCTTTCAAATCATCTTGACGCATAGCTTGGTTAAAAGTCAGCCTATATGTTCCCAAAGCCGGAAATCGTTTTTTATTAATGAAAAGCACCTTGTTATTTATAACACTTCCTGAACTAATACCTGTCCATTCTCCGACAGAGTTAGCTAATAAAAATTGAACTGTATCTATATTATATTGATCTTCAGGAGACCCTATCTCGACAAACATATATAAGTTTGACCATTCATATAGATTTGTGGTACGCAGGTTAAAGTAAAAATCATAAAACTCATTAGTGTCATTTATGTCAAAATTAAATGTAACGCTCTCGTTTTTATTCCATGTATTATTTTCAATTACTTTACTCTTCTGGTAGACAACATCAGAATCACCGCATGAAATTAAAAAACAAGGGATAATGAATATGTAAAAGACTTTATTCACCCTTTGGTTTATTCGATTTGTTTTTATTATTCCGTTTATTCCTAAAATTCTTGTTACGGCTTTTATTCCGATTACTGCTGTTAGCATTTCGATTATTCGAACTTTTCTGCTTTTTCTTGTTCTTTTTGAAAACCTTGTCAAAACGCGTTAATTCATCTTGACCAACAACATTGGTATAATCCGGCTTTGCCTCTTTCTCGACAAAGTCAACAAAATCTGTTAATTTATGAGGGATTTCACCTTTCTTATTCAATTCGATAATTTCAAAAACACGCTCAACACTCAAAGGCACAATGCTATTTTTCCCATCCTTAGAAATAAAATAATACATTAAACGCTTAAACACATCTGTTTTTATGTGATTCGCTTTCCCTTCCTTTGTCTCTAGTAAAGTTTTGGTACTAGGATACGATTTTAAGGCCTCCATGTATTGATCTAGCTCAAAATTTAAGCAACATTTTAATTTACCACACTGTCCAGCTAATTTCTCAGGGTTTAAAGATAATTGCTGATAACGGGCCGCGCCCGTAGATACAGCTCTAAAATCAGTTAACCATGTTGAACAACATAACTCTCTTCCGCATGAACCAATTCCACCGAGTCTTCCGGCTTCTTGTCTTGAACCAATTTGACGCATTTCAATTCTTATCTTAAAAGAGTCTGCCATCACTTTAATTAGCTCTCTAAAGTCCACCCTTTCTTCTGCCGTATAATAAAAAATCGCTTTGGATTTATCTCCCTGAAACTCTACATCTCCGAGTTTCATTCGCAATCCTAAATCTAAAGCCATGTTCCGAGCTTTATGCATGGTTTCATGCTCCAAACCTCTTCCTTCCTTCCACTTATCTAAATCTGATTGACTAGCTTTTCTATAAACCGACTTTAATTCCTTCGAATTATAATTCACACCTTTTCTATTCATTTGGTGCTTAACCAATTCTCCCGTAAGGGTCACTGTTCCAACATCGTATCCTGGGCTTGCTTCTACTGCTATTGTATCACCAGCATATACATTTAAGTCTTCTTTCGTTTTAAAAAATTCTTTTCGACCATTTTTAAAACTTACTTCTATACAGTCAAATGGTTTATGCCCAGCTGGAGGTTCAATGTCATTTAACCAATTAAAAACAGACATTTTCTCGCAGCCACCAGTAGCACAATTACCATTGCTTTTGCACCCGCTAGGAATACCGTCTTTTTTATTACCACATGATGTGCATCCCATCGTTTTATTTTACTTTGGGAGTAAAGGTTAGCTTATATATTGGTGTTCAATGCTTGTAAACATTAAACATTAATCTTGTTTCACTTCAATTTTTTGCTTTCCTCCCCTCTTTCAATTTCAAACACAAAGTTATCAAATTTTATGGGATGTAAAAGATTACTTTTTCTGAAGTAATGAAAATGTTTTTATTGACAAGTCCAGAAATAGAATTTTAGCACTAGCATTTCTTTCAATATGGTAATACGCCTCATTAAATGCTTCTGTAAGGCCCACAATATTCGTATTGTTGATAAAGGGAGAAAATTTAGATAAAAAAGCATTTTGTTCATCCGTGAGCACAACCAATTCATTTCCTGAATAATGACCTACAATGCACTGACGAAACATATTTAAGCAAAATTTTAAAAAACTCTTCTGATTTTCTCTTCCCGCTGCAGCAATTGAGTCGACCCAATCAATTGATTTAGCAATATTTTTTTGATAGCATAACCGCATCCAATTAACAAAATTTTCAAAATTGAAGTTAGCTGCCGTTTGTTCAGAAATTAAATGAACTGCTTTTCCTACGTTTCCTTCTGCTAAATGAGCTATTATTACACTATCGTCTGCTGTAATTCCTTTTTCAGACTCTAAATAAGCGGCAACTTCTATCTCCTTTAGTTTTGGGAACTTAATTATTTGCGTTCTAGATCGAATTGTTGCGATAATTTGCTCTTGATCCTCTGCAACCAAAAGAAACACCGTTTTATCAGGAGGTTCTTCAATAAATTTTAATAATTTATTAGATGCATTACCATTCATTAATTCTGGCAACCACATTATCAAAACCTTATACCCACCTTCAAAAGACTTTAGACTGATTTTAGATATAATATTTTCGCTTTCTTCTTTTCCAATAATGCCCTGCTTGTTTTCATTTCCGAGCTTTAAATTCCAGTCATCTATCGCCAAAATATGGGTTTTCATCCAGAATTTCCCGCCAGTCTGCTAAGACATTGTCCGATTTATAAATATGCTTTTCTTTTGAGAGGTGTATAGGAAAAGAAAAATGTAAATCAGGGTGATTATGCTTTTGTATTTTAGTGCAAGAAGCACAAGCACCACAAGAATCGTTTTCTTGTTTATTCTGACATAAAATATACTGAGCATATGCAATTGCTAATGGAACTGTGCCGCTACCAGGAGGACCAAGAAACATTTGCGCATGACTAATTCGATTCTCTGTAACTGTATGAATCAAGTGTTTTTTTTCAGCTTGGTGGGCTATTACATTTGCAAATTTCATCGGAAGCTAAAGTAACGAATTTTTAACTTTAAGATTCCGGTTTTAACACCTAAGATATTCGTTAATTAATGTTATTTGTTAAAACCGTTATTATTCCTAGAAACTAATTCGCTTATTAAATCTGAGCAATAGCGGCGGTATCCAACCCAGAAATAGTAGCACTATCGCTAAATAATCCGCTGTTCTGCAGAGCCGGTATAACTTTTAAAGAAACTTCTGATAATGGCTGATACAACAATGAGTTTTCTTTTAAATCTCTAGGGACAATATTCGCTTTTTCATCAAATGAATTGACAATTACCAACAAAACGCTTATTACCAAAATAATCTTTGCTACGCCAAATACAGCACCTGATGCTTTATTTACCAACTTTAATTGAACGAGGTTAATAGCTTTTTCTAACATTTTTCCCAAAACGAAAACTGCCGCTACTATTAGTATGAAAGTAATTGCAAATGACACCAAAGGAACATAATTAGATTCTATTCGATCAGAAAGCAATTCCGTAACAAAATCAGAAAAATGAATACCACCCCATATGCCTAGCCCAAAAGCAACAAGGGCTGAAATCTCTATTACAAGGCCTTTTTTGAAGCCTCTGAAGCCTGCCCATATTAATGGGACTATAAATATTACATCCAGATAATTCACCTAATAACGAAAGTAGGATTATTAGTAGAAAGGTTTTTTAATAAGGTTTTTTTCTATCAACAGAAAAACTTTAAAAACATTCCGTTAAATCCAAAACATCCATAAAGTTTGGAGTCTCTTTTCTTTTAATGAAATTAATTCATACCCTTAAAAAAGGTAACTTGTAGCATTAATTGTTATTACAATATCCTCACTTCAGTTCTACGATTCAACCGCTTCCCCTTTTCTGTATTATTATCGGCAATAGGAGATGACTCTCCATAACCTTTGGCAATTAACCTATTGGATAAAACACCATGTTCTATAAGATACGCTTTAACAGAAATCGCTCTATCTTGCGACAAAGCTTGGTTAGCCCGCTCCTCACCAACGTTGTCGGTATGACCGCCAATCTCAATTTTTATTTCCGGTTTTAATTTCAAAAACTCTACTAACTCCTTAAGCTCATCATAAGACGATGTTTTAATACTTGACTTTCCACTGTCAAAATGCACATTATCTAAAGTGAAAGATTTGGACTGCTCTATCATAATGGTAAGGGTGCCTTTATTATAGCTTTGGTTTTCTCCAATTGCAGGAATTTCCATTGTATTGTAATCCTTGGCATCTCCAACACTTTTAATTTTAATATCGTAAACATCTCCACCAGGAATATCAATATCGAAAGTACCGGATGAATTAGTTACTCCTTTGAATACCTTTTTGGACGATTGACCTACCATTAGTATCTGCTCTCCTTTTAATGGTACATTTTTATAATCCGCTACAACAATGGTAAAAGAAGCCATTTTTTGAGAAAATACAATTGAGAAAATGGATAAAAAAAAGAGTGTGAATAATGTTTTCATAATTAAGTTTACTTTGAATAGATATAAAAGGTAATGCCAGAACTATTAAAAGTAACCGACTACTAATCAATTAATAAATAAAATTTTTGTTGCTGCTTTTGTAAATCCCTTCTGAGAGCTCGTTCTACTAACCGCAAAACAATAGTAAATTCCTGATTTTACCCTTTCTCCTTGCAAGTTATTTCCATTCCAAATGGCCTGTCCTCCTTTCGAAACTGTGGAATAAACCAGATTTCCAGATGCATCTGTAATCTTGACATCTGACTCATCCATAAACCCCTTGACCGCAATAATACCTGTGTACTCGGGGCGAACTGGATTTGGATAAGCATATAGATTATCCAAGTTATCAGCTCCTTCCGTAGCTTCTCCCTTGTATCCCATAATACCTTTATCCGTTCCTATATACAACTCTCCCGTGTTATGATTCATTGCTAAAGCTAGAATATTGTTCGAAAACAAAGGACTATTAGCTTCATTAAAGTCATGAATTAGAGTAGTTCCGTCAGCAGACATTAAAAACAAGCCTCCACCTTCTGTTCCAAACCATTTTCTATCACCGCCATCAACAACAATTTCAATAACATTCTGTGTCTCTAATAGTAATTGAATTACACCATCCTGTTCAATCAAAACCTGCTGCAAATCAAAATCCCCACCATCAAATATCGCAGAGATATTATACAATACCGCAGGGCCAGCTTCAGTTCCAATCCAAATTTCACCATCCTTATCTTCAACAATCGTGTTAATTACTTTAGAAGGCAAGTCACCATAACCTTCTCCACTTACAATTAGTTTGTATTGATCATCTGAAATATCAGTAGGAGTATCATTAAAATCATAAACCAATAAACCAACATTCTTAACAGCCATCCAGATATAATTATAGTTTTTGTCAATCATTAGATCGGTACATACCATATTACTTGATGCTGAACCACAACTAAAGGACATCCAAGTTCCATCATCTGTGTAAACAGATAAGGGCTCATTAACAAATGAATTTGCTACCCAAAAATTCCCATCTTTATCAAAGGAACTTCCAGCAACTTTTACCGCATCTCCCCCATGGCTCATAGAGGTTTGCAATGATGAATTATAAAATGTAAAGTGATTTACAACAGTTTTATCTTGAATCTCAATAATACCGCCTTGGAATGAACTCGCAAAAACATGATTTTCATCCCTTGGATCTATTGTGACTTGTACAAAATCGAAAAGTGTATCCGGAACTTGCAGGGCAGGTTCTGTTATCTCATTTACCATATCCCAATCATATTGGTCATAAACATACATTCCGCGTTTGTTATAGTTTGCATTCCAATTTGTGCCATCCACTCTACCAGTAGCCACCCATAATAAATCATTCAAGAAGGACATTTGAAAAACATCGTTACTAAATGGTCCAGATACAGCATAAGTATTTACGACCCAATCGTTCAGCATTTTAATAGCTCCACTTTCGCGATCACCAACCCAGAAATAATTACCATTCCAAATTATTTGATTGGGACGAATAGCAACAGAGCTTTTGTAATACGAATAAGTCTCTATGATTTGATTGGATGAATTTATGACACATAAACCCGCACTATTCGCAGTAACAATAGCATTATCCTTATCTTCAATCGAGTAGTAATCTTCTCCAAAAGTTTCAACAATCGGATTCCAAGACCCATCAAAATAGTAAACAGTATCGTTTTGACTGCCATTTACTGATAGGTTTGTATAAATCTTATTATTAAATAAATGAATTATTGAAAATTCACCATTACTATTCGGAATGGAAATATCTTTTGACCACACCGTAAAATCTGATAAGAACGAACTTGTTTTGTTCGCTCTATATATACCATTATCCGTAGCAGCATATATGTATGTGTCGTCTATGGTAATATCATTAATTTTCAATTGCTCTCCACCTGCACCGATTACATAAGTGTCTTTTATCTCTTCCTTTTTAACGTCCAAAACCACTATTCCAAAACCACAAGCTAAATAGGCAAATTGGTCCTCATTATGCATCCCGTATATCGTTTTATCACCAACAATGTTACTGATAAGAATAGAAGACAGGTTAATTACGTTATCATTTTTTATGATATCAATATTTCCAGATTCATAACCAATAACCAATGCGTTTTGAGACTTGTTTTCTTGAATTATTTTAATAGATAAATCAGAAATAGAATTTATTTTATTAAGTCGATCTATGTTTTCGTCTTCATCTATACTGTACAACGAAAACTCTGTTGCCGCATATGTTTTAGAACCTAATTGCGCTATCGAGACTACATTATTATAAGGTAAATGTTCTCTCCAAGTGCCAACTCCAAAATCTTGACCATAAAGAAGCACGGTCATAAAAAGAAATAATATAGTTAAAAGCTTTTTCACAATGGCGCAAGTTACAAACTAAATAAGACTCTTTTTATTGTTATTACGAAGCATAATTGTTACGTAAAAATAAATGTACTTTTGGAATAAATAAAATCTATAGAATAATTTTCATATTGCCAGACCAACATGGTTTTTAGTTCGACCATATTTTTATTTCTATTTCTTCCCATTATTATTTTGGGAAACTTTCTATTGAATCAAAAACATAGAAATACATTTCTATTTATTGGAAGTTTACTTTTCTACTTCTGGGGAGAAAAATCGCTAACCATTATCATGCTATGCTCAATATTAATCAACTACTTTTCTGGTATTGGAATAGGCTATTTGCAAAAACAAAAACAGTCAGCAAAACCACTATTAACATTAGCTATAATAGCAAACCTAACTTTTCTGCTATACTACAAATATTTTGATTTTTTTCTTGACAACATATCCTACTTTGGTTTTAAGTCAGCATTTGAAGATTCTGAAATTATTCTGCCAATCGGTATTTCATTTTTCACCTTTCAAGGTATTTCCTATTTAATTGATCTGTATAGAAAAGACGTTCCTTGCCAAAAAAACATCATCCATTTGGGTTTGTATATATCTTTTTTTCCGCAATTAATTGCAGGTCCAATTATTCGGTATCATGATATTGCTTCGGAATTGAAAAGCAGGGTTATTACCAAAAACCTTTTCGCAGAGGGATTAGTGCGGTTTATTCGAGGACTCGCAAAAAAAGTAATTATCGCAAATTCGATGGCATTAATTGCAGATCAAACATTCAATATAGATCCTGCAAACTTGCCAACTGCGATAGCATGGCTAGGGATTATTTGTTATACCTTACAAATTTACTTCGATTTTTCAGGTTATTCTGACATGGCAATTGGTCTTGGAAAAATGCTCGGATTTAATTTTAAAGAAAACTTTAATTATCCCTATATATCCAAGTCTATCAAAGAATTTTGGAAAAGATGGCACATTTCTTTATCCACGTGGTTTAAAGATTATTTATACATTCCATTGGGAGGAAATAAGAAAGGAGCGCTTTTAACCTATCGTAATCTAATTATTGTGTTTTTTATAACAGGTTTTTGGCATGGAGCAAGTTATAATTTCATTTTTTGGGGCTTATTTCATGGCGCTTTTCTCATACTTGAAAAAACGAAAGGCTCATTAATTGAAAAGCTTCCTAATAGTATAAAACACATTTATGTGCTGCTAGTGGTAATTGTTGGATGGGTGTTTTTTAGGGCAGAAACATTTACTGATGCAATTGTGTATGTGCAACATTTATTTACCCTAACATCGGATGGAAGCTATATACCATTTATTTATGTAAATAATTATTTTGTATTTGTTTTATGCCTGGCAATAATTTTCGCAGCACCCGTTCGAAAAGTAGTTGCACAAAAATTTAATTCCGAAAAGTTTGAAGCTATACAGCTAATTTCAACCTATGGGTTTCATTTCGTATTATTCGTTTTTTCTATTATGGAGCTCGCACAATCTAGTTACAATCCTTTTATTTATTATCGATTTTAAGAAATGAAAGGAACAATACAAAATATCTTTATTGGGCTTACTCTAATGACTTTATCTGCCCCAGCTCTATTTACATTTTTAGACCTCAAGTTAGCTGACAACTGTGAGAAGCGTAAATTAAATCATTTCCCAGATTTTTCATTTTCCGAAAAATATATAACTGATTTCGAAAGCTACTTTGACGACAATTTTGGGTTGAGAAATTCATTGATTAGTTGGGGAAGTTCGATCAAAGTAAACCTATTCAAGTCATCCGTTCATCCGCAAAATGTTAAGTTCGGAAAATCTGGTTGGTTATTTTACAATAAAATAGATGGAGCGATATTTAACAGTTATACACATCAAAATTTATTGACAAAAAAGGAATTAGACTCATTAATTGAAGTATGGGAAAACCGTAAAATAAACCTAGAAAGTAAAAGTATAAAATACATAATGGCTGTCTGGCCTGATAAAAGCACCATTTACCCTGAGTATCTGCCATTGATAATGCAAGCGCAGATAATAGATACTATCAGCAAAACAGATCAGGTTCTAAACTTTCTCCATTCATCGAAATCTAGCATTCCATTTATTGCTGTTAGAAATAAGTTGATGGAAGAAAAAAAGAAAAATAAACTCTACCGAAGACTTGATACACATTGGAATCAAATAGGTGCTTTTTACTCATACCATTACTTTATGGAAGAAACCAGTGACATTTTAGGCGTTGTACCTTATAATTTGGAGGATTTTACCATTACATACCATGATGAATCAAAAGGCGATTTGTTAAGCATGCTGGGGATATGTGAAACCAATTCGTTTAGTGAAACGAATCCGACGTTGCAATTACATGATAATAACCTTACAACTACCAAATCGCAAGGAAAGTATCAGAACTCATTAATATTTAAGAATGAAAAATGCGATAACAGATTAAAGGTATTGGTATTCCGAGATTCTTTTACCGATGCATTAATTCCCTTTTTTAAAAACCATTTTTACGAAACCCATTTTGTATGGTTCGACTATCAAAATCATATCGTTGAGGCCATTCAACCAGATATTGTAATTACTTCTTTTGTAGAGCGAAATATTTAATTCGGCATTTTAATATCTTTACCCAAATAATGGCAGGTAAAATAATAACACATATTGAAGGTCTTGAAAAGGCTAAATCTTATTGCGCTTATCAGGAGCGATGCCATAAAGAAGTTTCGGATAAATTATACTCTTGGAAACTCAATACAGATGAAATCGATTATATAATTGACCACTTGCTGCAAGAAAATTATTTGAACGAAGAGCGATTCGCAATTGCTTTTGCTGGAGGAAAATTTAGAATTAAAAAATGGGGCAGAAAAAAAATAATCCAAAAATTAAAAGAAAAGGGTGTTTCGGATTATTGTATCAAAAAAGGTCTTCAAGAAATAATAGAGCAAGAGTACATTTCAAACATGCACAATCTTATTGAAAAAAAATACATTTCATTAAAAGATAAAAACCCGTTTACAAAGAAAAAGAAAACCGCAGCTTACTTATATAACAAAGGCTATGAAAGCGATTTAATTTGGGAACATCTTAGCGACTGCTATTAACAAGTAGGTGTTACTTACAATTTTAGTCAAAGGAAATCTTTGATTTCTTATTTTGTATTTTTACATTTCAGAATACACTTTGTGCCCTATAAAGAAAAAGAAATAACGAAATTATATTACTCCATTGGAGAGGTATCTGCAATGTTTAGCGTCAACAACTCATTAATTCGTTTTTGGGAAAAGGAGTTTGACATCATCAAACCGAAAAAGAATAAAAAGGGAAATCGAATGTTTACCCCCGTAGATGTTGAGAATTTCCATTTAATATTTCATTTGGTAAAGGAACGTGGTTACACACTCCAAGGAGCGAAAGACCATTTAAAAGGTAATATTGATAAAGCTGCGTGTCAGCATGAGATTGTTAAAAGATTACAAAAAATAAAATCTTTTTTAATCGAGATCAAAGAAGACTTATAAGAAGCCCTATTTTTGCTGATTGCAAAGTAACTTGTGCGAAACAGATATCAGCTGTGGCTATGATTAAATGTCAAGACGTAATTAAGAAAAGTATCTTTAATTTTGAAACAACATTTAAGTGATTTAATTACAATGAAATCGAAAATAATTATAAGAATATTAAAAAAATAACTATGAATTTACTAAATAACAAAAGTTCTAATCCGATGTTTAATGAGAAGATATTAGACAATTTGGACTTCGCAAAAGAAGAAAAAATGACCGTTAGCGGAACTGTGAACAAAACAATACTACTGCTCATAATTACAGTTATTACGGCCTTTTTTAGTTGGCAGCAAATGTTAACTATTTTTAGCATGCCTCTTATGTTTGGAATAATGATACTTGGAATTATTTTGGTGGTAACTGGAATAAGAAAACCGCAGTATGCCCATATTATAGCTCCTACCTATGCCTTTGTTGAAGGATTGTTTATCGGTGCAATATCCGCTATTTATGCTTCCGCTTTTGAAGGAATAGTTGCAAATGCAGCATTACTGACCTTTGGCACACTATTTCTTATGCTCTTTATTTATAAAAGTGGGATTATAAAAGTGACAGATAAATTTAGAATGGTAATTACTATGGCGATTGGAGCAATTGCTTTGCTTTACTTAGCTTCTTGGATTGGTGGATTCATGGGGTTTCAAATGTCATTTTTACATGACAGCAGCCCCTTGTCTATAGGAATCAGTCTGGTAATAACAGTAGTGGCTGCATTAACGTTATTATTGGACTTCGATATGATTGAAAAGAATGTTCGAAGTGGTGCACCAAAATCTTACGAATGGATTGGCTCAATGGCTTTATTGGTTACAATTATATGGTTATACCTAGAGTTTCTTAGACTACTTTCGAAACTATCAGATTAATCAAATCATTTTGTGAATTACTTTTAAAAAACGCTACGCGTAGGGTTTGTTTTTATCTTAAATTCGTGCCAACTTAAAACTAAAGATATGAAAGCATATGTTTTTCCAGGTCAAGGAGCTCAATTTGTGGGAATGGGTAAAGACCTTTATGATAATTCTACTGAAGCAAAAGAGCTTTTTGAAAAAGCAAACGATATATTAGGTTTCCGAATTACAGACATTATGTTCGCAGGTACTGATGAGGAGTTAAAACAAACCAAAGTAACGCAGCCAGCTGTATTTTTACACTCTGTTATTTTAGCTAAAGTATTGGGGAGTGAATTCCAACCAGCAATGGTAGCTGGCCATTCTTTAGGAGAACTCTCTGCATTAGTAGCAAATGGATCGATTCAGTTTGAAGATGGACTTAAATTAGTTTCTGCCAGAGCTTTAGCGATGCAAGAAGCTTGTGAAGCTGAACCATCCACAATGGCTGCTATTTTAGGACTAGAAGATGAAGTTGTAGAAAAAGTATGTGAAGAGATTGACGGTGTAGTGGTTGCTGCCAATTACAACTGTCCAGGACAATTAGTTATTTCTGGAGCTATTCCAGCAGTAGAAACTGCTTGTGAAAAATTGACGGAAGCTGGAGCAAAAAGAGCGCTAATGTTGCCTGTAGGAGGAGCATTTCACTCCCCATTAATGGAGCCTGCAAGAGAGAAATTAGCAGCTGCAATAGAAGCAACCGAATTCAACACTCCTTCTTGTCCAATTTATCAAAATGTTACCGCATTAGCTGTTACTAAACCTTCTGAAATAAAACAAAATTTAATTGCGCAACTAACTGCTCCAGTTCGTTGGACGCAAATAATGCAAAATATGATAGCAGCAGGCTGTACTTCCGCAACGGAAGTAGGACCAGGAAGAGCATTGCAAGGAATGTTTAAGAAAGTTGATCGAAAATTTGAAACCTCAAGTGCTGAGATTAAAATAGCTGAATAACTTAATAGATTGCACTCCATCCTATAAACAGGAGGCAATGAAAATTGGATAAAAACTATAGCTTACTATTCAACAACTTTGGGCTATTTACGATCTTGTGAATATACTCTTTAGTTCTAGCAGAATTAATCATTTCTACATGACCCATATGGTGACAGTCAGAACCTAAAAGACTGATCATATCGTTGTCGATTAGCTTTTCAGCAACTTGACGTACTTCTGGGCCATAACTACCTGTTAGAGATCCTATGTTTATTTGAAGTTGGATACCTCTATTAATCATATCCTCAAATTTACTCCACTGTTGATGCCAGAACTGATAACGTTCTACATGCGCTAAAACAGGCTTATATCCATTAGATTGCATTTGCCAAATAACATCTTTCAAACCACCCGGTTCTTCCATAAATGGAAGCTCAAACAACACATAATTATCTCCAAAAGTGAGTAGCTCTTTATTTCCAATCTTTTCTGGAAAATCAGCATCAACGTTATATTCTGCTGCTGCATCAACTTCAATGTCAATATTGTTTTGTTTGAGAGCTACTCTGACTTTCTCTAAACCTTCTAGAATAATCTCAGGTGTATTGCGATAATAGTCACTCATAACATGAGGAGTCGTTATCACTTTTCGATAACCAAAATCCTTCATTGCGGAAATAAGTTCAATAGAATCCTCGATTGTTTTAGCTCCATCATCAATACCAGGAATAAAATGTGAATGGACATCTACTTGAAGAATCGATAAATCGACGGGATCTAAAACCACTTCTTTCTTCTTATATAAACCTCCAAAAAGTCCCATATTATCTATTGATATATTGATTTTTATAATAATCCAAATATGCGCCTGAAGTGATGTTCTCCATCCATTCTTCATTTGCTAAATACCAATCAATAGTCTTGTCCATTCCTTGCTCGAAAGTGACAGATGGCTCCCAACCTAATTCTTCTTTTATTTTGGCAGCATCAATAGCATATCGCATATCGTGGCCAGCTCTATCCTTTACAAAAGTAATTAATCCACGAGAAGTTCCTTTTTCCCTTCCTAATTTTTCATCCATTGTATCGCACAATAAATGCACAATATCAATATTTTTCCATTCGTTATAACCTCCAATATTATAAGTATCCCCTACTCTTCCTTTATGAAAAACATCATCAATAGCCCTTGCATGATCTACAACCCACAACCAATCTCTCACATTAACCCCTTCTCCGTATACAGGAAGTGGTTTATTATGCTTGATATTGTTAATCATTAAAGGTAATAATTTCTCCGGAAACTGATGTGATCCGTAGTTATTACTGCAATTTGAAATCTTAACAGGCAAACCATAAGTATGATTATACGCTCTCACAATATGATCAGAACTTGCTTTTGAAGCAGAATAAGGGCTTCTTGGGTCATAAGGTGTATCCTCATAAAAAAAACCGTCAGCTCCTAAGGAGCCGTAAACCTCATCCGTAGATATATGGTAAAATATTTTTCCATCCATATTGTCATTCCAACAATCTTTAGCAGCATTCAATAAGTTTAATGTCCCAACTATATTGGTCATTATGAACTCCTTCGGGTTGGAAATGGATCGATCTACATGACTTTCTGCCGCCAAATGCACTACTCCTTCAAACTTATACTTTTCGAACAATTCAAATATTACCTTGTCGTCGTTAATATCCGCTTTTACAAAAGTATAATTTGGTGCATCCTCAACATCTTTTAAATTTTCGGGATTACCCGCATATGTAAGCTTATCTAAGTTGACAATATTATAATCTGGATATTTATTAATAAACAACCTCACTAAATGAGATCCTATAAACCCACTTCCTCCTGTTATTAAAATGTTTTTCATCTTTCAGATAATTATAAACTCCAGTAGTCTAAATCAGCAAATTTATTTTTATAAACACCTTTAAGGTCTACAAAAACGCCTTTATCAGTCATAATACTCTTAAAATAAGCTTCATCTAAGGCACAATACTCTTTATGATTTACGGCCACGATTACAGCATCATATACTCCTGTTATTTCATTCGTAATGGCATAACCATATTCTTCTTGATAATCTGTAGAATCAGCATGAGGATCTACTATCTCGACGGTGCAAGAATAAGACTCAATTTCTTTAACCACGTCAATTACTTTTGAGTTTCGGATATCACTAACATCTTCCTTAAAAGTTGCTCCCATAACCAAAATACGAGAATTAATAATACTTTTTCCTTTTGCTAGAATTTTCTTAACTGTTTGTTTACCAACATAAAAACCCATTGTATCGTTTACATATCGACCAGAGTTAATAATTTTTGCATGATAACCCAATTGTTTTGCTTTGTGCGTTAAATAATAAGGATCAACTCCTATACAATGACCACCAACTAAACCTGGAGAAAATTTTAAGAAATTCCATTTAGTTCCGGCAGCTTCTAGCACTTCATAAGTATTGATACCCATTCTTCCAAAAATGATTGACAACTCATTGATTAATGCAATATTTACATCTCGCTGCGTATTCTCAATAATTTTAGCAGCTTCTGCTACTTTAATTGAAGATGCCCTGTGCACTCCTGCATCAACAACTAGCTCGTAAGTCTTTGCAATGTGCTCCGAAGACTCTGAAGTGTCTCCTGAAGAAACTTTTACAATACTGGCAAGAGTGTGCACTTTGTCCCCTGGATTAATTCTTTCTGGAGAATATCCAACGTTAAAATCTTCTTTCCACTTTAAGCCAGAAACCTCTTCCAATACAGGGATACAATCATCTTCTGTACAACCCGGGTAGACCGTTGATTCATAAACAACATAATCTCCTTTTTTCAATGCCTTTCCAACCGTAGTTGAAGCTCCCAATAAGGGTTGTATATTTGGCTCCTTACTCTCATCAATTGGTGTTGGAACTGCCACAATAAAAAATGTACATTCTTTTAAATCATCAACATCTGCGGTAAATTCTATATCGCAGTCTTCAAAATCTGAAGCAACTAATTCATCACTTGGATCAATATTGTTTTTCATCAAATCAACCCTTTTTTGATTGATATCAAATCCAACTACTTTAATCTTTTTTGCAAATTCTAAAGCTATTGGTAATCCAACATAACCCAAGCCAATTAGGGCTAACTTCGTTTCTTTGTTTACCAGTTTATCGTAAATATTCATTGTTTATTCGGTTTTAAGACTTAAATCTCTCTTAGTCTATTTTATTGTTTTTGTTTATCTCTTACTTCGTAAATTCTTTCTATAATATCAACGACCTTCAGACCTTCTAAAGCATTTGTCGTTGCAGTTGTTCTTCCTTTCAATGTATCTACAACATTATCTATCACATAGTGATGATTGGCCGCTGAGCCTTTGTAAGGTCCGTAATCATTTGGGGGATTAGATGGTGCTAATTCAGGCATCTCATATCCATCAATATGACAATATTCTACTTCATTCATGTATTGCCCCCCTACCTTAACACTTCCTTTACTTCCAATAATTGTCAAACTACTTTCTAGGTTTTGTCCCCAAACAGCTGTTGAATAATTCAAGCAGCCCATTCCTCCATCTACAAAATCAAAAGATACCAATCCTGAATCTTCAAAATCCGTAGAACCCTTATGTGTGAAATCTGCAAATTTTCCTTGGATGTTTTTAACATCTCCAAACAACCAATACATAATATCTATGAAATGAGAAAATTGTGTAAATAAAGTTCCACCATCTAAATCCGTAGTTCCTTTCCATCCACCTTTTTTATAGTAGCGATCATCTCTATTCCAATAGCAATTCACTTGCACCGTAAACACATCTCCGATAATTTTATTCTCAACAATCTCTTTTAACCATTCTGAAGGTGGGGAATACCTATTCTGCATTACAGCAAAAACATGCTTGTGATTTCTCAACGCCTTAAAAATCACCTTTTCACATTTTGCTTTAGATAGCCCTATTGGTTTTTCCACAACAATGTGAATCCCTTTGTCCAAAGCTTTTTCAGCCTGTTCTGAATGAACTCCATTTGGCGTACAAATATTCAGAACATCTATTTCTATATTACTATACAGCAATTCATCAATTGATGAATAAAATGGCACATCAAACCTTTCAATGCCTAACAAATCTTTATCTGCTATATCGCACAAGGCAACCAATTCTGCTTCGGCATTTCTAGATGCCATTTCCGCATGTCGTTTTCCAATATGTCCGCAACCTACTATGGCAAATTTTACTTTTTTATCTTCTGCAGTTAACGATTTCATTGTCCAATTTTATTTACCGTATTGTTGTCAATTCTATATTTTTCTCCACTTTCTTCACAAGTCGCCTCGCTCTTCGTATCAAATTCAAGTCGGTGTCCAAATTCACTCATCCAGCCTATTTGCTTTGCTGGATTACCTACCAGCAAAGCATAAGCTGGGACTTCTTTTGTAACAACTGAACCAGCACCAATAAAAGCAAACTGACCAATGTTATTTCCACAAACTATTGTTGCATTAGCGCCAATAGACACTCCTTTTCGAACAGTTGTTTTTAGGTATTCCCCCCTTCTATTAATAGCACTTCTAGGATTCATTACATTCGTAAACACCATTGAAGGTCCTAAAAAAACATCATCCTCGCAAGTTACTCCTGTGTAAATAGAAACGTTGTTTTGCACTTTTACATTATCGCCCAAAACAACTTCCGGAGATATAACTACATTCTGACCAACATTACAATTGCTGCCCAACTTACAATTAGACATCAAATGACTAAAATGCCATATCTTAGTGCCTTCTCCAATATCACAACCCTCGTCGATTATTGCTGTTTCGTGTGCAAAATAGTCCTTATCCATCATTTAATATATTGCTCAAAGCTATTGTGATCTTTTTTGTATAATTCTTCTCCTGAGAGCGATTTAAAATAGGCAAAAGTAATTTCTAACCCTTCAGATCGAGCTACTTTTGGTTCCCAATTCAATATCTCTCTTGCTTTATCAATATTAGGCTGACGCTGAGCTGGGTCATTAATTGGTAAATCTTTGTATATAACCTTTTGTGATGTCCCTGTTAATTCAATAATCTCTTCCGCAAATTGGCTTATGGTAATTTCATCGGGATTACCAACGTTCACCGGATAGATATGGTCTGACAACAACAATCTATAAACACCTTCCACCAAATCATCAACATAACAAAATGAGCGTGTTTGACTGCCATCTCCAAATACGGTTAAATCTTCTCCTCGGAGAGCTTGCCCGATAAAAGCAGGTAAAACTCTACCATCATTTAAACGCATTCTTGGACCGTACGTATTAAAAATTCGAATAATGCGTGTTTCCAAATTATGATAACGGTGATAAGCCATTGTTATCGCTTCTTGAAATCTTTTGGCTTCATCATAAACACCTCTAGGTCCAATTGGGTTAACATTTCCCCAATAATCTTCCGGTTGCGGATGAACAGTAGGATCTCCATAAACTTCAGAAGTAGATGCTATTAGCATCCTTGCTCCTTTTGCTTTAGCCAAACCCAAGAGGTTATGTGTTCCTAAAGAACCAACCTTTAATGTTTGAATAGGGATTTTCAAATAATCAATTGGGCTAGCTGGGGAGGCGAAATGAAGAATATAATCTAACTCACCACTAACATGAACAAAATTGGAAACATCGTGATGAACAAAATGGAAATTCTCATTTCCTATCAGATGTTCGATATTTTCCATTCGCCCGGTGATAAGGTTATCCATAGCGATAACATAGCAACCCTCTTTGATAAAACGATCACAAAGGTGTGAACCTAAAAACCCTGCTGCTCCTGTTATCAATACCCTTTTCATTTAAACTGACTTTACTGTTTTTCTACCGACGCTTTCGTAATGATAATTTAAGTTTCGCATAGATTCTAAATCATACAAATTTCGCCCATCGAAAATCACTTTTTCTTTTAATAAACTATTTACCTTATCAAAATCTGGAGATCTAAACACTGACCATTCTGTTGCTATTAACAATGCATCAGCATTCTCCAGAACTTTGTATTGACTTTCTGCATAGTTAATCTTATCTCCTATTTCACTTTTGACATTTGCATTGCCGCAGGATCATACGCTGTTATCTCAGCTCCCGCTGCCACTAATTCGTCGATAATATATAATGCTGGTGCTTCTCTTATATCGTCTGTATCAGGCTTAAAAGACAGCCCCCAAAGTGCTAGTTTCTTTCCAGATAAATCATCTCCAAAGTAAGCTTTTATCTTCTGCGCCATTGTCACCTTTTGACGGTGATTGACATCCATTACAGAATTGATGATTTCGAAATCATACCCTACTTCCTTCCCTGACTTAACCAGTGCTTGCACGTCTTTAGGAAAGCAACTTCCGCCGTACCCAATTCCTGGGAAAAGAAAACGATTTCCTATTCGCGTATCCGTACCCATTCCTCTTCTTACCGCATCTACATCAGCTCCGATTAGCTCGCAATAGTTTGCGATCTCATTCATGAATGTAATTTTAGTCGCTAAAAAAGAATTTGCCGCATACTTTGTCAATTCTGCCGATTTCTCATCCATAAAAATTACAGGATTTCCTTGGCGGACGAATGGCTTATATAGTTTTTCAAGAATTTGTTTTGCTTTTGCCGAACGCGTCCCAATCACAACTCTATCTGGCTTTAGAAAATCATTCACAGCAAAACCTTCTCTTAAGAATTCTGGATTAGAAACTACATCAAAGTCTATAGTTGCATTTTTTGCTACTGCCGCGGTTACTTTTTCTGCTGTTCCCACCGGCACAGTGCTTTTATCAATAATCACTTTATACTCTGTAATTATTTTACCTAACTCTTCAGCAACATTCAAAATGTAAGATAGATCCGCAGAGCCATCTTCTCCCGGAGGAGTTGGTAACGCTAAAAATATGATTTGTGCTTGCTCAATTGCTGATTTTAAATCTGTCGTAAAGGCTAATCTACCTTCTTTAATATTTCTTTCAAAAAGAATATCTAAATGGGGTTCATAAATTGGCACCTCTCCATTCTTCATCTTCTCAACTTTCACTGCATCTATATCAACACAAATAACATTATTACCTGTTTCTGCGAAGCAAGTTCCAGTTACCAATCCGACATACCCTGTTCCAACTACTGCTATTTGCATACTTATTTATTAAAAAATTCTTTAACCGAATTCGTAATGTATACTAATTGTTCGTTATCCAATTCTGTGTGCATTGGTAGTGAAATTACGCAATCACATAAATCCATTGTCACAGGGAAATCAGCATCACTAACGCCATCTCTCTTATAGGCTTTTTGATTATGCAAAGCTACTGGATAATATATCATTGCGGGAATTTTCTTTTCGCTTAAAAAAGTTTGTAGTGAATTTCTATCAACTCCTTTTGTTTTGAGCGTATATTGGTGAAAAACATGTGTAGAGTTCTTTCCAATAGCGGGTGTCTCCAGACCATCAACATCAGCAAATGCATCTGTATAATATTTAGCTGCTGCTTGTCTAGCGGCAACATAACTATCCAAGTGACGTAACTTTATTCTTAAAACCGCTGCTTGAATCGAATCTAAACGAGAGTTAACACCAATTTCGTCGTGGTAATACCGCTGCTTTCATTCCGTGATTTACAATTGCCTCTAATCGATTTGCTAATTCAGAATCATTGGTAAACAAAGCTCCACCATCACCAAAACAACCTAAGTTTTTTGAAGGAAAAAATGAAGTTGTTCCGATATCTCCAATGCAACCAGCAGATTTTACTGAGCCATCTGAAAATGTATATTTAGATCCGATCGCTTGCGCTGTATCTTCAACAACAGCAATATTATTTTCCTTTGCAATTTCCATTATACCTTCCATATTCGAGCATTGCCCAAAAATATGAACCGGTATAATTGCTTTAGTATTTGGCGTAATTGCTTTTTTTAAAGCTGCAACATCCATATTAAACGTATCCCTTTCAACATCAATCAAAACTGGAGTTAACCTCAATAAGCCAATCACTTCTACAGTTGCTGCAAAAGTAAAATTGGAAGTTATCACTTCATCTCCTGGCTCTAAACCAAGAGCCATTAATGCAATCTGAAGAGCATCTGTTCCATTCGCACAGGGCACAACATGCCTCACCCCCAAGTACGCTTGCAATTCTTCTTGAAAGGACTTCACTTCTGGGCCTTTAATAAATGCCGCAGACCCCATAACCCCCATTATAGCTTCATCAACCGAGGGCTTAATCTTCTCGTATTGACCAACCAAGTCAACCATTTGAATTGTTTTCATTTGAGTTCGCATTTAGATAAGACGCGAATATAACATATATACCTCAAAGGATATTATAGAAACATTAGATTTATCTGGGAACAAACAATTTTATGATAAGTATTTAGTTTATCTCTAAAGAATGTTTCAAATATTCAACTATTCTCTATCTTAGCCACCTTTATGAAAGGAATGTTATTTGTTTTGGTACTGTCCGCATTTTGTTCTTTCGGACAAAACATTAGAGACACTGTTATATCGGCTCCCCTTTTCTCTGCAAGCTATGCATTTCAAATCCCAGGAGGGGATTTATCTGAACGCTTTGGAGTAAATAATAATATAGGTTTTAGTGCCGGAATAAAGCATCATTCAAATTGGCAATTTGAGGTTGAGGGAACTTTTTTCTTTAGCAATAATGTTAAGGATACTGCTATGTTAACACCCTTAAATGCTAAAAGCACAAACATAAAAAATGAATATCGAATTATAGATCAATTTGGAGAGTATAATCCTGTTTTACTCTTTGAAAGAGGGTTTACTATCACAGCAAACCTTGGAAGAGTATTTCCTGTTTTTGGACCTAACCCCAATTCTGGAATCATAGCTAAAATAGGTGTAGGAACAATCTGGCACAGAGTAAGAATTGACAACCAAGGAAACGAAATTCCACAATTGGCAAAAAACAACCTTCCGTTTTATGACAGAAAAACTTTAGGTGTTGCTTTTAAGCAGTACATTGGATATCAACATCTAAGTAATAGTAGATTGACAAATTTCAGTATTGGATTTGAAGTTTACGAAGGACTAACGCAAGGTATCCGAGATTATCAAATTGACTATATGGGTCCCTATAAAACTAGCAGACTTGAAATTCTATATGGAATAAGGTTAGGTTGGATTGTTCCTGTATATAGAAAAGCACCAAGCGAATTTTACATTGACTAAACTCCATTGAAAGCAATTTACAACATAGGTATTCGATCCTATTCATTTGGAGTTAAACTGGCAGGTATTTTTGGAAATAGTAAAGCAAAAAAGTGGACTGCTGGCAGAAAAGACTGGAGAAAAACTATTAAAAATCAGCTTGGGAGTAACGAAAAAAATATTTGGATACACGCAACTTCCCTCGGTGAATTTGAACAAGTAAAACCGCTAATCGAAAAAATAAAAGCAGATAATGCTTTTTCAGAATATAAAATTGTGGTTACATTTTTCAGCCCATCAGGGTATGACTACAGTAAAAATTATGAGCTAGCTGATTTTAAATTTTATTTACCTATTGACACAAAAATAAATGCCACTGATTTCATTGAATTAATCAATCCTTCTATTGCAATATTTGTGAAATATGACTTCTGGTTTAACTACTTAGAATTGCTTCAAAAAAAACAAATTCCTCATTTGTTTTTTGGCTGTAATTTTCGAGAAAATCAAATCTATTTTAAACCAGATTAATAAATGGCAAGTAGAAATTCTTCAAAAAATTAATCGTTTATTCACATTGAACCAAGCGAAGTTTTGACGTGCTTGAAAAAACATCGTTTTCAAACATGAAATTAGTGGAGATACTCGTTTTGATAAAGTAATTCAAAATGCAAATCGATGTCAACCAATTGCATTGATTGAACAATTCAAACAAAACAAAAAGTTCTAATACTTGGAAGCTCTTGGGAGAAAGAAGAGGATATTTTACGCTGACTATTTAGAAAGAAAATAAAGAATGGAAGAAGCAACTTAAAAATCATCATTGCTCCTCATAATATTTACGGAAATCACATCTCAGAAATAATGGGAAAACTTCCGGTTAAATCGCTTAAATTTTCTGAAGCTCACGAGGATAATATTCGAAGACTTTGACGTCTTAATTATTGACAATATAGGAATGCTTTCCAATTTATATCAGTACGGAAATATTTCATTTATTGGAGGTGGATTTACCAACCGATTGCACAATATATTGGAAGCTGCCACATTTAGTAATGCACTAATTTACGGTAACAAGCATGCTAAATTTCCTGAAGGGGAACAGCTAATTGAAGCTAAAGGTGCATTTGCAATAAAAGATGCAAATGATTTTTCGAATTGCACTCAATAGGTTTTTAGAAAACAAGAAATTGCTTGAAAGACCGCAACGAAATGCTAAAGCATTTATTGAGAATAACAAGGGTGCTACGGAAATCGTTTTTAAGGGAATAAACGAGTTGCTTAAATAGTAAACAATAGTTGAAAAATAACTACTCTACAACTTCAGCATCCTCCAAGATATAGTTCAAATCGTATATATCATCAGCATTTAAGCGAAGCTTTCCTTTAAACGTTAAGATTTGATCCATACGCAATCCTGCCACCTGTTTTTTTAATTGAATTTCCATGACAGATTCAGGACCTGCTTGACCACAGAAAAAACATGAACTATATGGATTAGCAGAAAGAACATAGTAGTCTTGAACAATATCTACAGGAATAATGTAGCCTCTTATTTGTATTTCCTTGCCATCCAAAGAAGAAATTTTCTTCCCAAATTTTGGCACCATATAATACGCTTGAAATTCTTCTGACCACACTTCATTAAACTTGACGTCCTTACAAACTTCCCATGTTATAACAGTTTGCGAAGCACCTATTTTGGTTAAGCCAATAAGTACAATGAATAGTAAAAATGTATTTTTCATGTCAATCTATTTAGATAATGTTTCCGAAATGTCCGTGTTATATGCTTTATAAGCCGGAATCAATGCAGAAACCAAGCCAATTGCTATTGCTACTAATAAATAGGTAAGTTCAGAATTCAAAAAGATCCAACCCGTAAATTCATATTGATATTCGTTTTGCATCCAACTTCCAATTAGTTCCATACCTGCATGACTTAAAACCAAACACAATAAATAACCCAATACAGAAAGTATAACACCCTCAAATAAAATAGATACCAGAACTTTTGCTTTGGAAGCACCTAAAACTCTCATTAATGCAATTTCATATTTTCTTCCTCTCAGAGAGTTAAGCAAACCTATAAAAACACTGAACATTGCAATTATGGTAATGAACCATGAGATGGCAACAATGATTGACACAAATGGGGTCAGCTTATTTTTTAATAACATAATCTCTGGAGCGGGATCAACAGCCATCATGCTTGGTTGATTGTTCGCATTGTTTAACACACCTATTTTTGCATTTCCTGACAAATTTGGAAACAGAATAGCCGTAATCTCTCTGTCTTTTTGGTCAATATTGGCTAATACACTATCTAAGTTAACTTCAACATGATTATCGTGATGGTGATGTTCATGATTATGTTCCTCAGCTATTTGCGACAAGCTATCTTCTAAAACTACTTCAGGAGCATGCATTGCCTTGTCTCCAGCACCTAGTGTATATTCAGAATCATCATTGTGCCCTGCATGCATTATCCAAACTGTTTGAACGGGTGTTAAAATCAAATTATCTAATACAGATCCGCTTCTTTCTAGAACGCCAACAACTTTATACTTATACTCATCGTGAGAATGCAGCACCTCTTCCATTCCATGACCTCCTACAAATTCATCTCCTACTTTTAAACCTAATTCCGCTGCGACAGCTATTCCTATGATTGCTTCCAGTGGTTTTTCAAATAAAACACCTTCTTTTAATTTACCGGAAAAAAGCCGAATATAATCTTGATTCGTTCCTACAATTCTCTTTCTTTTGTAAGAATCTCCCATCGAAACAGGAATCATTTCCTTAATCATTCTATTCCTTTTCAAAAGGGTATAAAAACCATAGTTGATATTCCCTGTAGGGTTATCAATTTGAAATACGCTGCTCAAAACCAATTGCAGACGACTACCTTTAGCTCCGATCACCAACTTTACATCTTTTCCTGTATTGTTTATGTTTTCTGTTAATTGGTGTTCGGTCAATTTTAATATAATCGCTGTACTTAAACCAACAGCTAATAACAACACCGATAAAATTGAAGGAAGCGGCTTGCTAATAATATTTTTCCAACTTAATCTAAGAATATTCATAACTCTATTCTTTTATCAAATGGATCTTTTAAACGATTATCGTGCGTAACGATTAACAATGTAGAATTGTATTTTTTTGCTTGTTCTCTTACCAACTTTAAAACAGCATCACAATTTTTATCATCTAATGCAGAAGTAGGTTCATCTGCCAAAATTAAAGCAGGAGAGTTTACTAATGCTCTGGCAATACTAACCCTTTGTTTTTCACCCACACTTAAAGCGTTTAACTTAGAATTAAGTTTGCTTTCAACCCCTAAATCTGCCAATAGCGTCTTTACTTTATCAACGTCTCTAGTCTTCCCTGCAAGTGTCTGTGTTAAAGTCAAGTTTTCCTTAACAGTGAGCGCCTCAATAAAGTGAGGTGTCTGAAAAACGATTCCGATATTAGCACCTCTAAAATTGTCTAATCTAGCTCCAGACATTTTAGTAATATTCTCATTTTCAACATCAACATTACCAGAGTTAGGTTGTAGCAGTCCTGATAGTAAATGTAACAACGTTGTTTTACCACAACCACTTTGACCCAAAATTAAAGCTTGCTCCCCTTTAGATAAACTAAAATCAGGAAACTTCAACTGAACTTCAGGGGAATAATTATATGTCAGTCCATTAATTTTTACCATCCTGTAATAACAACGGTCATTGCTCTATTGTAAGGTTTTCCATTTCCATAAAATGGATGCTGAATATTAAGGAAAAGTGACTTCCCATCGGGCGTAAACAGTCCTCCTGTAAATTCAGCCCCCATTGGAGTTACTGCAAACAACACAGCGTCGTCCACAGTAGGTTTTTCAATACTCAAATCTAAGAAATAAAGCTCATTGTACCAGTGGTTCTTTTTATAAGCGGCAGCAGAAACTCTTCCATAATCATTTCCATTAATGTCCTCATGAATGATTAAATAATCTGTGCCCGCCAGGTTAACAGTGGAAATACAATCAGGATTAGACAAGACGTTTTTACCGTCAGAAGAAACTCCACCATCTAGGTGAACGGACATTTTATTTGTTTCTGTGTCAAAAACTAAAACCCTTCCGTAATAATCCGTATAGACTCCATTTCCTTTATAATGATCATCTCTTAAGTGTTTTGCGGGAACACCTCCTTGTGCAACTCTTTCAGTCCAATCCGTCGAATCATGACCTGTTTCAGCAATGTAAATTTTGTTCCCGACGCGCGCAAACCATTCATGACGCATAAGCATTGTCGCTCCATTATCGATAGCAATATCTCGCGGATTCAACAATGAGGCAGTATCCATTGGCATAGCCAACCAATCTCCTGAATTACCATCTTTACTTTGCCTGTATGCATACAACTGTCCTTTCGAATAATCATCTGCAACATCTGCAACAAATTTATAGAAAATAGCAGGCTCGTAATCATCTGAAAGATAGGCAGTTTTGTGATCATCCATGAACTCAATATCTTCATGATAATACCTTCCCATTTGAATCATTTTTTGCGTCGCCTTCATTGTTTTGGGATCTACCTCAACCATAAATCCAAAGTTTTGGTGGAATTTTAAATTCCCAACATCAGATGTATCTCGATGACCTTTCCCGCCGATATAAGAAGCTCTATTGTTTTGAGGAACCATCTCTTCACAAGTGTAAATCATACCGTTTGGAGCAATACTACCTCCACAATTTCTGCCCGTACCGCGCACAGGAGAAAAATCTACATTGCTAAAATCAGAAACCACATTCCATTCTTCATTTTCCAATTTGATTTCAAACATAGTTGCTCCTCCGCCATCGCCTAAAATATCGTCTCCATAATTTGTTTCGTGACCAATATATAACCGTCCATGTTCGCTAGAACCCTCAATTGGAATATAAGCGGTCATGTCATGGTGTTTTTTTGCTAGAGCAGTCCTTCCATCATGGGCCACAACTTTATCTACGTTTCCCGTAAACAAAATTTTGGAAGTTAGGTTACCAGGAATTATCAATTTTTTGGTATGAAAATTTGTATCTATTTCAACAAAAAAACTGTCCAATGGAATTTTTTCTATCTCAGGCTCGACAATTTTAACAACAGTATCAGACGCAACTGTATCGGATACTTCAATTGCCTGTGTAACGATTTCATTCGAGGCAGTATTACCACAAGACACTAAAAAAGCTATACTTAATAATCCAATTATATATCTCATTTTGATTCTAATTTTTCGTTTTCAGCTGACTTTTTCAGTAATGCTCTTGCTATAAAAAACAACCCTATGCTCACCGCAGGAACACTTAACCATTGTCCCATATTCAAGGAAGCTCCATCATCCAATGTTTGATGTTCTTTCCAAAACTCTATAATAAAACGTGCAGAAAAAAGCAACACTAAAAATAACCCAAATAATAACCCTTGTTTTTTATACCATTGCCATTTCCAATAACCAATAAATAATAATATGAAAATTATAAAATACGCGGCACTCTCGATTAGTTGAGTTGGTATTCTAGGAATTATGCCTATTGTTGAAACAATTGCACTACCACCATTAGTTGTAGTTATTTCTGCATTACTATTAATTGTGAAAAAATGGTCATTCGCGTTATTCATGTTACCAAGATTAGAGAGCTCAAAATGCTCATAATATCTTTTCAAGTTAATTGTATCTAGCGATACCTGAATAGTCACCTTTGCTAAAGGGTTTGTATTTCCATCTAATTCAATATTTCGGTTAGTTGGTTCAACTTTCACATTCGACTCTTCTACATCAAAATACCTTCCTATAGATTTCTCCGCTTCATATTGAAAAAAGAAAGCAGATTCAGACTCACTCTTTCCGCCTATAATTTCTGAATTCATTAAGTTCCCTACTCGTATAAAACAAGCCGCAATAGCAGTGGCAATTACAATTTTATCCAACGCCCAAAGAATATTCTTTTTTGTTACTCGCTTTGACAGCAACCAGGTGGAAATAATAACACCAATTGCTCCTCCATGACTAGCCAGTCCTCCTTCCCATATTTTAAAGATGTCTAAGAGATTGTCTTTATAATCTACCCAATCATAAAAGAAAACATGCCCTAACCTTGCTCCAACAACACCTCCAATCAATGTATAAAACAAAAACTTATCTATCCATTCTGCATCCGCACCCTCATTTGTAAGGAATTTTCTCACAATGTAATACCCCGTTATAAATGATATTGCCATAAGCAAACCATAATAACGGATCATTATAGGGGATTCGATAATATTAGGATTTACGTCCCAACTAATAAAAGCCAATGTATCCATGTTGTTGTTTTGTGAGCAGCAAAAATACGATTTTATATGAGTTGAAACTGTTAAAAACTCATTAAAACAAAAGCAATCCTGCAATGAAAATTACAGCTCCCACCAACATTAGAAACAATGTATAAGGAAGTATTTCTCTCGCTTTAAGCCCAGTAATACCAAGCAGTGGCAAAGCCCAAAACGGTTGCATCATATTGGTCAGTTGATCACCATATGCAAGAGCCATAATGCTTTTAGGTACTGAAAGTCCCATATTGATGGCCGTTTCCAAAATAATTGGTCCTTGGACCATCCATTGTCCGCCACCACTTGGAACAAAAACGTTTACAACTCCCGAACTAAAAAACGTTAAGATTGGATATGTTGTTTCGTTTGAATGTGTGCTAAAAAAATCCGATATATCTCCAATCAATCCCGAGTTATTCATAATTCCCATTATCCCAAAGTACAGCGGAAATTGCAATAATATTCCGGAAACACCGGCAACAGCATCTCCAACAGCCTCAAGTACCTTGTGAATGCTCTTATGAAAAAGAAAAACCAATCCGAGTAAAGAAAAATTTATAAAATCGGGCTTTAAAAATTTCAACTCTGAAAAATCTGGATGAGTGTAGGCCCTATAAATGGCAAATGATATAAAACCTAAACCTAATAAAGAAGTAAATAATCTAGAATGATCAAGCTTTTCAGCACCAATCAATTTTGTTTCCTCTTCAATTTCAATATGTGGTTTTGACAATCGAATAATAGAAGGCTTAACTTTTTTTCCGATCAGATACATGCTTAATGGAAGTAGTATTATCAAAGCCATTGAAACTGAAATATTCATAGCAGAAAAAACAGTTTCTGTAAAAGGAATTGTGTCCGGTAGCTCCGCTAAAATCTCTTGATTTTGAACTATTTTTGAAAAATGTCCTTCTTCAGATACAACGGCAAGGGAAGACCCGGATATTCCTCCATGCCAAACCATCATCCCTGAATAACCTGCCGCGCCTACTAATGCATAATTTATTTTGATATTTGACCGTACTGCAAACTCCCCGATTTTTCGGGCAAAAACAGCTCCAAATATCAAACCTAATCCCCAGTTGAACAGGCTAACTAACACCGTAAATAGCGTTACATAAAGAGCAGCTTGGGCTGTACTTCTACAAATAGGTGTTATCTTATTTAAGAGGCTGTCGATTGGCTTACTTAGGGCCAATACATGACCAAGCAGGAGCATTAACATCATTTGAAAACCAAATTTCATCAATCCAGCACTCCATAAGCCTTCGTACCAATGGTCCAGTAATTGTAAAGATTTACTCGTGGATTCATTTACAAAAGTCACCTGCCTCATATTACTAACTTCAAACTTAAGTTTCGTTTTATAACTGTTCCCTTTTTCAGGAATAATTGCTTTTAAATCGAGAATTTCTTTTTGATGCCGCAACCTCAAAGTATCATTCGTTACGGTATATTCAGTTCCTGTATCAAAATATGTCCAAACAGTGTTATCTGAATTGGAAATCAGTAATGTTTCTTCAAACGATTCCTGAATTACTATATTTTCATCTGGCAATTTATTCCCAAATGAAAGAGATAACAGATACGTGACAATAGTCAATACGATTGCAATGGTAAATGGCGTTGGAAGAAGCGTTCTAAATGCTTTAGTATAATTTTCGGTAAACGACATCTAATATTAAAATAAAGCTTTTATGACCAACCAGGAAGGATTAATTAAAAAACCCTTCTTATCATTTAATAATCAGGTTTTTTTGTGTTTTAAAACCATTATTTTCGATCGTAAGCATATAATAACCACTTGTCAAAAACGTTGTCTTCAACTCAAAAAATGACCCATATAAGTCATTTTTTTCAACTATTAATCTCCCATACATATCGTATAACTTCAGTTGATACGTGCCTTCCTTTTCAAAATTTATATTGACATAGTCAGTCGCTGGATTTGGGTGTAATGTTATAATTTGCCCATTTTTATCTGTGACACTATTAAAGACATATGTCAGTGATTTACATATTTGAGTTGTTCCGCATTCATTAGTTGCCTCCAGACACACATCGAAGGTTCCAGATGAATTAAAAGTATGTGTTGGATCAGAATCAGAGCTGTAGGATCCGTCTCCAAAATCCCAATTTATCAATACACTATCACAACTTATACCATTAACGGTGTCAGTAAATTCAACAGTCATTCCATCAATATTTAAATTAAAATCAGCATATGGTTTCACACAATTAAGCCCTCTACTTTGACCATCTAAGTCCCAGGCGGGATCAATATCAATACATAAATAATCTAAAATTGTTGGAGCCATGTCGACAATATTCGGAGGCGGAAAAAGTGGCCCTTGTTCTGTAAGCTCTTTATTACTGACTATATAAAATATGGTCTTCACCTCCAGATGGTTTTGAAAACCTGTATGACCTCCCGAAGTACAATTCCCAAAAAAATCATAATCATCGCAGATACCACCATGATCTGTAGATACAGTAATTAACCAATCTTCATCTGCATAAGTTGGTCTAGATGCTAACGAATCAAGAATACGTCCTATGTATTGATCTGTTAATTCAATCTGATTCATGTATTCTGAAACATTTACATCAAAGCCATGCAGGTGCCCTTTTTCATCAACATCTCTGAAGTAAACAAATAACACATCAGGATCTTTAGATAAATTTTGGCTTTGATAAGTTAGCTTATATGATTCCTCGTATATATTGTTTTTCGAAAACGATATTCCTAATCCTACAGATCCATCTGCATTCTCCACGCCAATAGAATGGTAATCACCATCACTCTGAAGTTCTTTAACATTAATTTCAATTTCATTACTAGACTCTCTTAAAATTATCTGAGATGAAATATGATTGGATGATTGGGTATGCTCAATTTCTTCAAACTGAATTATGCAATACCTGTTCGGAGCTGACCCAAATGTTTTTGCAAAAATTTGACCTCCTTGGGGAGGGTCAAGATCTTCCCATCCCAATGATATATGGTTGTTAGGATAGTGAGCATCTGGCAAGTTTTGGCTTTGACAACAACCACTTCCGTCATAAGGATAAGAAAGGTCAGCGGGCGAAAAAGTAATGTATCCGTTCGATGAAATATAAATTTGGTTATAAGTAACTCCAAAATAATCAAAGCTAAAAAGTAGGTCTATTGCACCAGAAACTTCATCATCATTAAGATTAACCTCGTAGCTAGAATTCAAGTAAGATATATCAGTATAATTGTATGGAATATCTGTCTTTAAGTAGTTAGGCTTAAATCCATTTGTTAGAAAATTAGCAGCAAGTTCAGCATTCATGCTATCTGAAAAATCATTAACATTTCTTTGCGTAAAATAATCTGCATCAGATAAGATGTAATTGTTGATTTTCCAACGATCAATTGATGCAGTTATTTTGTTGGGATCCACTTGTTTTATTAGGCTAAAAAAGTGTGGGTATTGACTAAAATTAGGAGAAGAGAAACTGTTGCTAGTTACATTGTGTTTATTTTCCCAAACACCAGTAAATGTATTAGACCAACCTGCACCACTAATTGTATAATCGCCAGTTTGTGCTTGTAAACTATATGCTCCATTATCAATTAAACTATCTATGTTTGGGGTGTTTGCAAGATTTAAGGCGTCAGGTCTGCACCCATCAATACCTATCATTAAAACTTTCCTTTCCTGAGAACTAACCTCAGGAATTAATAAAAATAAGACGAATAATAATGAAAAAAATTTCATGTTAGTTCTTTTTTTAATTAACTAAGATTTTTGATGATATGCTCTAGTTTTGGTTCGAATTTTTGATCCTTAATTGTTTTTATCAATCTTGAATTAGCACTATAATTTTATTGCTATTTATTGATAGTATTCTAGCGGCAGCTAGGCACAAACGGAATAAGAATTCCCTGCTTCAATCGTAACACTGAGCTAATAGCTGCATCATTTTCGTTTATTTAGACCCAAAACGATGCAGCTTGAAACTGAATGCCCCCACTATCTAGAAAGGTAAATCATCCTCACCTTCGGCCATAGGCTCTAAAGCAGTATCTGGCGCTTCAGGTGTTGGAGCTATTGTTGCAGCACCCTTCTCTATTCTCCAAGCTTGGAGGTTTACAAAATATCTGCCATTGTACTCATTTCCTCTGATGTTGAATGACACATCAACGTCATCCCCAACAGTTAAAGAATCTAACATTGCTGTTTTATCCTTTATACACTCCAGCTTCACATCCTGAGGATATTGCTCTTGCGTTGTAATAACAAATTCTCTTTTACTGAAGCCACTGTCAAATGTTTGTGTGTCCAAAATTACTTTTACTTTTCCGTTAATTTTTAATTCCATGTTTTTTGTTTTTCTTCGACCAAATGGCCGTACTTTTTAATTATTAAATGATAGAAGCGTTTTCCACGCTTCTGTAAGTTTATTTTCCTTTAATAAATCTTTTGCTCTTAAATGAAGTTCTTTTTCCAACTTTTCTGGAGCATCCTCTAAAGATACAAATAATTCAATCAGTTCAATCAATTTATAATCATTGACTTCCGTTTCATTCGGCAAGGCTTCTATTCCGCCGAGCTGACCAATATCATTTCCTGTTAAAATGTTACTATTGACAATCTCTTGAGGCATTGCATCTACACCCACACCTCTAGTAGTAATTGGTTTTTTAATCTCAAACATTGAGTTATCATCGGCTCTACAGTACCAATCACCTCCCATACGAGCAACTAGGTCAATTTTCTTCTGATCGATGGCTTGGTTTTCATCCAAAACATTTTCTGAAATATGGATTTTTAAAATCTCACAAACAATCAGATTACCTGCTCCTCCCCCTTCGCCTAACTCAATTACATCATTCACCCTACATTCCATTTGAACGGGTGACTCTTTTACTCTCCAAGGCTTTACCACTTGCGATTCAACAGCAGTTAAGCCACTTTTAATGAATTCATCTTCATTTGGATTATAAGGCGAGCTTGCCAAGGACATTTGATGCACCATAGAGTAATCAACAATATTGATAACCACTTCTGGAACTTCTTTTACATTATTGTATGTATCTTTTTGCTGGCCGGTCCTACCGCTTCTTGCTGGAGAAAAAACAGCAATTGGAGGATTAGAACTAAACACATTAAAAAAGCTAAACGGAGCTAAATTTCGATTTCCTTCTTTATCTATTGTACTTGCAAAACAAATAGGACGAGGACCAACACTACCCAATAAAAAATGGTGCAGTTTCGGATTTTTAGTCTCTGTTGTATCTATAGTAAGCATTACTCTTTTTAATTTACAACAAAATTATACTATTGAGAAAAGAATTGCGAAATAATGCAAAGATTTACTTTTCAACAAAAAGAAAACTCTCTGAATAATTAATCAGGGCTTACATCTATCACTTAAAACAAAAAGAGGCTCATTCCCAATAGAAACAAGCCTCTTTTCAACATCGATGAGCTAACTAAGCCTCTTCAGAAACAACTTCTGCCTCATCTATATTCTTTAACTTACTTGCGATCTTTTCTTTCGTTTCTTTTGCTTTTGTAGTCAAATCGTCCTTTGCATCTTTAGCTTTTGAAGTTAAATCTTCCTTCGTTTGGATAAACTTCTCCTCGAGTTCTTTCAAAAATGGAAATGTCTCTTCCAATTTTTCTTTATTCTTGTCAAATTGAGCTTGAATATCATCTTTGGTTGAGTCAACTGTTTTGAAAAAATCACCGACATAGTTTTTTCCGTCGCTATCTACTTTTTTTCCTGTCTCAACTAATTCATCAAATTTTGCTTTTGCCTTGTCTGATGCTTCTGACGCCATTCCTAATCCTGCGTATGCTAATGTTTCAATAATGTTCATAATTTTTGTTTTTAATGATTAATTTATATCTCTTGTTATTTTTTCGCTGCAGTCTTTTTTGTAGACGGCTTTTTCTTCGCGGTGTTTACTTTCTTAAGTTGCGCTTCTAAATCTTCAATTCTTCTTTTCAAAGCATTTACTTCGTCATCTTCCTTTTTAAGAAAGTCAAATTTGGAAGAAATATTATCCCCCAGTGACTTCATTTTAGATTCAAAGTCATCCTTTTTAGACTCAGTTGATTTAAAAAAATCTTCGATTATTTTTTTTCCTTCAGTATCAGAAATTTTTCCTTTTTCAACTAAGTCTTCAACTGTTTCTTTAACCTTATCTGATGTTAACGCAGCCAAACCTACACCGGCGTAAACAAAATTCTTTAATAATTCCATGTTATATAGTTTTTACGTTTATTAATTTGACTTGCTCTTGTCAAAAGGTGTACCAGTTTTTAAAAAAAATACTTATTAAGCCACCGATAAATAAAAAAGCCCAATAAAAACAGCGCCTGCATAGGAATTAAAACCAATAGCAAAGGGTGTACTATTAATTGAATATTGGTTTTTTCATGACAAAACAAGTATTTTACACATGAACTATTAATACAAATTTGGTTCAATAGTGTCATATTGGCTATCTTTGCATCCTAGCTATGGCATTAGAAAAAAAACATTATGTAATCACAGGAGCACCAAGCACCGGGAAGTCCTCGGTAATTAATGAATTAAGAAAGATGAATTTCGTGTGCCATGAAGAAATTGCAAGAGAAATTATAAAAGAAAACCAAGAGAACAAGCACAATGTATTTCCTTGGGTAAACATGCGTGAATTTAGCGACATGGTTTATTCCCGAATGAAAAACAGGTCTCAACATCAAAGTGACGACCTATGCTTTTTAGACAGATCAGTAGTGGACCTAATTGGCTACATGGAATTTGCAAATGAAAAAGCCCCATTAAGTTATTCGGAATTTGCTAAATCTTCTCGGTATGCGAAAAAGGTTTTTATCATGCCTATTTGGACATCAATTTACACCAACGACCAAGAAAGAAAAGAATCAATAGAAGAAGCAAAAACGATTGACTATAACCTCAGAAAATCCTACAAAAAACTGGGATTCAAACTGATTGATGTGCCAATGCTCTCCATTAAAGAAAGAGCTAAGTTCATTTTAACCGAAATTGGACTTCAAATCGAAGCATGACTAGACAGGGAGTAATGTAAAACTCATTCTGTGAAAAGGGGTCGTTCCGTACTCCCTTATTCCTTCACGATGACTTTTTGTTGGGTAACCCATATTTCGTTCCCAGCCATAAAAAGGAAATTCTTTTGCTAATTCAGTCATCATATCATCGCGATATGTTTTCGCTAATACTGAAGCAGCTGCAATACTCATATATATCGCATCACCTTTCACAATGCAATGGTGCTCGATATTGTTATACGGATTAAAGCGATTTCCATCAACCAAAATACTATCTGGAAACTTTCCCAACTGATCTAGAGCTCGATGCATAGCCAAAAACGAAGCGTTCAATATGTTAATTTCATCAATCTCCTTATTGTCAACAACACCTATCCCCCAGGCTAATGCTGCCCTCTCTATAATTGGGCGCAACGCATGCCGCTTTTTTTCAGTTAGTTGTTTTGAATCGTTTAAGATGTCATTTCTAAAATTTGAAGGAAGAATTACCGCAGCTGCGACAACCGGACCTGCCAAGCAACCTCGACCAGCTTCATCACAACCTGCCTCAATTTTATTCTTCGTATGAAATATTTCTAACACCTAAACAGAAACAACTGAATCCATAAAAAGATTCTTCAAACTAACTTTTTTTCCTATTATTCTGGGCAACTCATCAACAGCAACTCTTTCCTGAGACATTGTATCTCTTTCTCGAATTGTTACCGTATTATCATCTAATGTCTGATGATCCACAGTAATACAATATGGCGTTCCAATTGCATCTTGACGCCTATACCTTTTACCTATCGAATCCTTCTCTTCATAGGCACAGATATGATCATACTGCAAAATCTTCATTATTTCTCTTGCCTTTTCAGGCAATCCATCCTTTTTTACCAAAGGCAATACCGCAGCCTTGGTTGGAGCTAGGGCTGGTGGAATATTCAACACTATTCTTTCTGAGCCATCTTCTAACTTTTCTTCATTAAACGAACTAGATAAAACAGCCAAAAACATCCTGTCCAGACCAATAGACGTTTCCACAACATACGGAACGTAGCTCTCATTGTCATCATTGTCAAAGTACCGCAACTTCTTTCCTGAGAACTCTTCGTGCTTGCCCAAATCAAAATCCGTTCTAGAATGAACCCCTTCCAATTCTTTAAACCCAATCGGAAAATTAAATTCAATATCAGTAGCTGCATCTGCATAATGTGCCACTTTTAAGTGATCGTGAAAGCGATAATTATCACTTCCCAAATTTAATGCTTTATGCCATTTTATACGAGCCTCTTTCCAGTGTTCATACCACTTTTTTTGTGTTCCGGGTTTTACGAAAAACTGCATTTCCATTTGCTCAAACTCACGCATTCTGAAGATAAACTGACGCGCCACAATTTCATTTCTAAATGCTTTTCCAATTTGAGCAATACCAAAAGGAATTTTCATTCTCCCTGTTTTCTGAACATTTAAGTAATTCACGAAAATCCCTTGAGCCGTTTCTGGTCGCAAATAAATAGTAGAGGCATCTCCTGCCACAGAACCCATCTCAGTTCCAAACATTAAGTTGAATTGCCTTACTTCTGTCCAGTTTTTGGACCCACTAATAGGACAAACTATCCCTAAATCTTCTATCAAGCTTTTGAAAGCAACTAAATCCTCGTTTACTTGAACAGTTTTAAGTTGCGCCTCTATTTTTTCAATTTCACCGACTCTTCTCAATACATTTGGATTTGTACTTCTGAACTCTTCTTCATTAAATGCATCTCCAAAACGCTTTTTTGCCTTTGTAATATCCTTATTTATTTTACCTTCTATTTTGGCTATGTGATCTTCGACCAAAACATCAGCTCTGTATCTCTTTTTCGAATCTTTATTATCAATCAAAGGGTCGTTAAAAGCATCTACATGCCCCGAAGCTTTCCATGTTTTTGGATGCATGAAAATAGCAGCATCTAGCCCGACAATATTTTCATTCATCTGAACCATAGCAGTCCACCAATACTTTTTTATATTGTTTTTTAACTCAACCCCATTTTGAGCATAATCATAGGTCGCGCTCAAACCATCATATATTTCACTGCTTGGGAAAACAAACCCAAACTCCTTTGCATGTGAAACAACTTTTTTAAAAACCTCTTCGTTTGCTGCCATTTCCCTTCCTTTAATTTATGTCGACAAAGGTATTATAATGTAGATGCTTTACCCAAACCATTTTTAATTTTTCTAACTTGTTCTGTTTTTTGGAAATCATCATTAAAAAAATAGTATGAAAACCTTTATTACAATGTGCTCAATATCATTAATTTTAATGGGCTGCTCTGCAAAAAAAGAAATAACAGAGGCTGCGAATACGAATGCTGAAAAAGAAAGGACAGCGCAAATAATAAAAGAAGGCTACATTCAAGCAGTAATAGAAGACAAAACAAAAAGTGGCTGTGGGTATGTGATAAAAAACACTGCCTCGAAAGAGTTTTTACTTCCCAACAATTTGGAAGATCAATACAAACAAGATGGTCTTAAAATTTGGTTAAAATATAGGCCTATACGTCCATTACAAGGAAGTTGTAATATTGGAAATCCCGCTACTATTGAAGAAATAAAAATTATTGAATAACAAAAACCTACTTAAATAATTCGCGTCTTTTGATATTTAGCTTACTATTATTTTACCCAAACCTTATGTGCTTTTTTAAAGTTTGAATTACTTACATTTATTATATAGTAACCTGCAGAAAAACCGCTTAAATCTAGCTGATAGTTAAAATCTTTTCCGGTATTGATATTGCTAAGAGCTTTTATGTTTTGGCCTAAAGCACTAACAACGTTAATGTTCACCCCTTCATTTAAGTCTCCAATTTTTAGGTTAAATTTATTGTTACCCAAATATCCAACCACTAATGTTTTACTCACATATGCATCAGCAATGCTTAAAAAAGACTCAGGAAAACTTAAAGAAAAAACCCTGGTCCTCAGAGAACCACCTGTACTCATGTAAGGACCTGTATGCCAAAAAGTAGCATCATCACTTGGGTCTATTGTCATCTGAGCATAATCTCCCCACCTGTTATCTCCAGATTTAGATGAAGATCCTTCAATCGCAGATTGTTCTAGAAAATGCATCTCCCCTAATTGACCTCCTGCATAGCGTCCAGTATACCTTAAAGATGGATAAGTTGAGACACCTGAAACACAATAAGCCAAGGCTATATTTCCATACTTGTCCATATTAATGCTTCCCAGCCATCTACTATCTCCATCGGGAGCATAAGTACCTTCCTGATAAAGAGTCCAATTTGCACCTGCCGTTTGACGCAGCTCATACCAACGAATTCCGGCATGATTTGTATTATCAACATCAACTGTATGACACATTACCATAGTATTATAACTTGAAAATTCTCTATAACTAGCCATAAACATAAACGCCTCCGGCACAGCATCTAGCTTTACAGATGTACCCGGCTGCGTTATATTATCCCAACCCCCAGTAAAGCCACTGTCAAAAGATGAAACAGCAATTTGATAAGGTGAAGAAATAGAAGAACTAGACGGCATTGCCCAATCGACACTTACGTCCCAAACTTTAATATGATCAGAACCTACACCTCCCCAGCTATTGTCTTGAAAATAAAATATTTGATTAGGTGTTCCTACACTGGGCAAAGTTGATCCTGCATGGGCGGGCAATGTGCTAAAAAATCCTGCAGTCGATAAAGAAGGCACATTGAACTGAATCATTTGAGCACCTGCATCTCCTGCAATCATTTTATCCCTTTCCATAACAAAAGCTTCATTTCCACTTTTATTAGATGTCACGTAATATCCATCACTCCATACAGAATATTTTGGGTAATCAGGAAAACTTGCCCCTACATTAAATGCATAAGAATTGTATGCCCCAGTAGGATCGCTAGTTTGAGAAACTGCGACCTGCAGGTTATTACCAAAATCGAATTGACTTATAAACCATCTGTCAGCAAATTTATCATACAATACGATTGGATCTCCGGCGTTACCACCTCCTAACAACGACCCCAAACTACCTGTTTTAAGAACGGTTCCTGTTTTATCATAAATTCTATATTGAGAATTCACCATTTGAAAATAATGATCAGGACCAACTGCTCCACTAGGATCAGGCGGATTTGCCCCTGAAAGCCCGTTCCAATCCGTAGTAGGTGATTTCAACACACCAGTTCCTTTCGTTTTTTGCCATACCGGATCAACACCATTCGGCAAAGGAATACTTGATAAATGCTCTATTCTACCGCGCATTTTTGGCATACTATTTCCTGTCTTATAAGTATTTTCCTTTTCATCCGGAAGATCATCTATTCGATCTGTCACCTTAAATGATGCGGCTGTAATTGTTGAAATGGGACCATATGATTCTTTCTGTTGTCCAAATACTATAAGAGTAGATGCTAGGATGCTTATTACAAGTAAATTTTTCTTCATGGGTTGTTTTTTATTCGTTCTCAAATTTCGGAATTAATATGCATATCGCAAAGCATATTTCTACATCTCTAAGATGAAGTAAGATTCAGAATGGTTGCCTGCAAATATTTTTTTTTACCTGAAACAGTTGTGAAATACAAAGTATTTTGTGCTGAAGATAAATTATTATTAGTTACTAGCCATAACTATCAGCGTAACCTTAGGGATTATGCAAAGCTGAAAAGCAATAGAAGGAAACTGCTTGATAATAACATTGAACAAATATTCTATTTTACTGTGAACAACAAAATTAAATCCATTAAACAATTCTAATAATTCCTCTTTTTGTTTTATACTTTTGCAATCATGATTGAATTAGGAAACAAATTATTGTCCTTAGATTTATTTGAAAAGAAATTTGTTTGCAACTTAAACGCTTGTAAGGGAGCTTGCTGCATTGAAGGAGATGCTGGAGCTCCTCTTGAACTGGAAGAGATCGATATTCTTGAGGAATCTTTAGATGTCATAAAACCTTATATGCGTGAAGAAGGAATTGACATTATTGAGAAACAAGGTGTTTTTTACATGGATGACGATAACGAACCTGTTACTTCTTTAGTCAAAAATGGAGCATGTGCTTTTGTTTACTTTGACAAAAACAACTCAACAAAGTGTTCCATAGAAAAAGCTCACAGTGAAGGTAAGCTTAACTTTAAGAAACCTATATCTTGCCATCTATACCCAGTCAGAGTCAAAAAATTAAGAAATTATGAAGCAGTTAATTTCAATCATTGGGATATCTGTTCGGATGCATGCACACTTGGATCGGAATTAAATGTAAAAGTTTACAAATTCTTAAAAGAACCGATTACCAGGAAATGGGGAGAAGAGTTTTTTACTGAATTAATTCAAATTGATACAGAAATTGAAAACGAAAATTTAAAAAAATAATCTTGCACCCACGAAATATTATTTGGAAATTTCAACTTTTTTCTTACATAATATTTCGTCAAAACAACTGATGACATACAGTTCATTGTTTTTAACACGTCGACATTGAAAACCCTTCTTGTTTGTTAATAAATACTGCTCCAAATCCTTGTAATTTAGAGATTCTAAAGAACAGATAAAGAGTTTAATTAAAAAGACAAATTGCACATTTTAGAAGATGAATCGTTTACCCTTGTTTTTAAAGGGATTAGGTGAGTTATTAAACAGAGGTGTTGAAAACTTCAAAAATTGTGGATGAAATTACTTAGGAATAGGAAAGTTTTTTTTCAATTTTTGTAGTCCTCAAACGAGGCTAGTAAAACGAAAATTTCTTAACGAAAAACTTAAGTTTTTCATAAAAAAGCAAAAAAAATACCACTTTTTGCCTAGGGAATTTTTCACTCTACTAAAATGGATTTGAGAAATAAAAAAGTTAATATTACAAGACTATAAGACAATGGGAAAAGAAACAAAAACAAAGGTTGATGATGTAAATTTAAACGAAGTATTACCAGCGAATACTGAAATTCTTGAACCCATTCTGAAGGACAACCCTAATAGGTTTGTTTTGTTCCCGATTCAACACATGGATATCTGGGAAATGTATAAAACACAGCAAGCAATGATCTGGACCGCAGAGGAATTAGACCTTGCTGCGGACAGACTAGATTGGGAGGAAAAACTAAATGACGATGAACGATTTTTCATTAAGCATGTCCTTGCATTCTTCGCTGCATCAGATGGAATTGTTAATGAAAATTTAGCTGAAAATTTCTTAAGTGAAGTTCAATATACTGAAGCTAAATTCTTTTATGGCTTTCAAGTAATGATGGAAAATGTTCATTCTGAAACATATTCACTGCTAATTGACACTTATATAAAAGACGATAAAGAAAAAGACTACCTATTTAACGCAATTGAGACTTTTCCTCCAGTTAAAACAAAAGCTGAATGGGCAATGAAGTGGATAGATAATGGGTCGTATGCGCAAAGATTAATTGCTTTTGCTGCGGTAGAAGGAATTTTCTTCTCAGGTTCTTTCTGTTCGATCTATTGGTTAAAGAAAAGAGGATTAATGCCAGGTCTTACATTTTCAAACGAGTTAATCTCAAGAGACGAAGGCTTACACTGTGATTTTGCTTGTCTACTTTACAACAATCACCTTGAAAATCAATTGAGCAAAGAAGAAGTGAAAGAAATCATTTCGCAAGCTGTTGAGATTGAAAAAGAATTCGTGACTGAGTCTCTTCCTGTTCGTTTAATAGGCATGAATTCAGATTTAATGAATCAATATATCGAATTCGTTGCAGATAGGCTTTTGGTTGAATTAGGTAATGAAAAAATATACAACGCATCTAACCCATTTGATTTTATGGATATGATTAATCTTCAAGGGAAATCTAACTTCTTCGAAAAACGAGTGGGAGAATACCAAAAGGCAGGAGTGAAAAATGGAACAGAAGAAGGGGGAGCATTTAATATGGATGCTGAATTCTAGTAATCAATTTAATACACCTTAATTAAAGGAATTGATTGCTGATTAAATAAAACGAAATGACCACCGAAAATAACAAAATATAAAACCACAGAATTAGGTATGTACGTAGTAAAAAGAGACGGAAGAAAAGAAGTTGTCAAGTTTGACAAAATCACAGCAAGAATTAAAAAATTGTGTTACGGATTGAACGCACTTGTAGTTCCAGAAAAAGTGGCTATGCGTGTAATTGAAGGTTTATACGATGGGGTTACCACGAGTGAGCTGGACAATTTAGCCGCTGAAGTTGCCGCAACCAATACTATATCTCATCCAGATTATGCTTTGTTAGCATCTCGTATTGTAGTTTCAAACCTGCATAAGAATACAAAAAAATCTTTTACAGACACAATGGAAGATTTATACAATTATGTAGATCCAAAAACAAATCAACCTGCTCCTTTATTATCTGAAGACGTCTATAATGCCATCAAGGATAATGCAGAGGTACTTGACTCTAACATAATTTACGATAGAGATTTCAGATATGACTTCTTTGGTGTTAAAACACTGGAAAGATCTTATCTATTAAAATTGAATGGAGAAGTTGCAGAAAGACCTCAACACATGTTGATGCGTGTTGCAATGGGAATACATAAAACAGATATTGAAGCAGCTATTTCTACTTACAACTACATGAGTGAAGGTTGGTTTACTCACGCTACACCAACTTTATTCAACTCCGGGACACCAAAAGCACAAATGTCCTCTTGTTTTTTATTGAAGATGCAAGAAGATAGTATTGGCGGAATTTATGACACGTTAAAACAATGTGCTCAAATCTCGCAATCGGCCGGTGGTATTGGCTTGTCTATTCACGACATTAGAGCTACTGGTTCTTACATAAAAGGAACCAATGGAACTTCCAATGGAATTGTCCCAATGTTAAAAGTATTTAACGATACAGCCCGTTATGTTGATCAAGGTGGTGGAAAAAGAAAAGGTTCTTTTGCTATCTACGTTGAACCTTGGCACGCAGACATATTCTCTTTCCTAGACTTGAAAAAGAATACAGGTAAAGAAGAAGATAGAGCTAGAGATTTATTTTATGCGCTTTGGATTCCAGATTTATTCATGAAAAGAGTTGAAGAAAATGGAGAATGGACCTTAATGTGTCCAAATGAATGCCCGGGAATGTCTGACGTATACGGGGATGAATTTGAGACTCTTTACCTGAAATATGAAAGTGAAGGAAAAGGTCGTAAAACTATTAAAGCACAAGATTTATGGTTTAAAATATGTGAATCTCAAATTGAGACAGGGACACCATATATGCTTTATAAAGATGCTGCTAACGCAAAGTCAAATCAACAGAATTTAGGAACAATTAAATCTTCCAACTTGTGCACGGAGATTATGGAGTATACATCTGATGATGAAGTTGCGGTTTGTAACTTAGCTTCTATTGCTCTTCCTAAATTTGTTACGGAAGGAAAGTTTGATCACGATAAACTATTCGAAGTTGCATACAAAGTAACTAAGAACTTAGATTCTGTTATTGACCAAAATTACTACCCTATACCAGAGGCAAGAAACTCTAATATGCGCCACCGTCCAATTGGAATTGGTGTACAAGGATTAGCAGATGCATTTATTTTAATGCGATTTCCATTTGAATCTGAAGAAGCAAAAGCTCTGAATAAAGAAATTTTTGAAACTATTTATTATGCAGCTGTAACGGCTTCAAAAGACTTAGCTATAGAAAATGGACCTTATGAAACCTGGAAAGGTTCTCCTATTTCTGAAGGTAAAATGCAATTTGATCTATGGGGAGTTACACCAACAGACAGATGGGAATGGAACGTACTGAAGGAAGAAGTAATGGAGCATGGTGTAAGAAATTCTCTATTATTAGCGCCTATGCCAACTGCCTCTACTGCTCAAATTCTTGGAAATAATGAGTGTTTCGAACCCTACACTTCTAATATTTACACCAGACGTGTATTATCTGGGGAGTTTATCGTAGTGAACAAACACCTATTAAGAGACCTAGTAAAGCTAGGCCTTTGGAATGATAGTTTGAAAAATCAATTAATGGGAGCAAACGGCTCTATTCAAAACATTAAAGAAATTCCAGAAAACATCAAGGAACTATACAAAACAGCATGGGAAATTTCTCAAAAAACCATTTTAGACATGGCAGCTGATAGAGGTGCATATATCGATCAATCGCAATCTTTAAATATCTTTATGGAGAATGCAAACTTTGCGAAATTAACTTCAATGCACTTTTATGGATGGAAAGCAGGTTTAAAAACAGGAATGTACTACCTACGAACGAAAGCTGCTACAGATGCCATTAAGTTTACTTTAGATAAAAACGCAATGGCTGCACCAGTTGCTAAAACGGAAGAGGAAAGGTTAGCTGAAATAGCTTGCTCGTTGGACGACCCAGACAACTGTGAAATGTGCAGTGGATAACAATTCACAAGAAACTAAAAAAAGCTACATCACAAGATGTGGCTTTTTTTGTGACATATTTAGCTATAATTAACCTCACCCATACGAAAAAACAATACCTTTAAATGGTGGAAGAAAAAAACAATAAAATAAAAGAAGATATAGATTTTAGTTATTTCGAAACTCAAGAGACTTGGGAGTTTTCCGAAAAACTAAAAAAACATGGAACCAAGGCTACTGAGGTGATGAAAACTTTTGTTTCAAAAATGGGAACTGAAGCAAAAGAAACCCATGAAGCATCCAAAATTATTGTCAAATTCTTGAAAGAAGGAACAGTAAATAAAGAGGAAGAACATGAACTAAAAACACAAATATATGACTTGTTTAAAATGGCAGGTATCGGAATTCCGTTTATGTTGATTCCTGGCTCAACTTTGCTCATGCCATTTTTAATTAAACTAGCGAATAAAAGAGGTATTGATTTGCTTCCCTCAGCATTTAAAACTGACGACGACGACACAGACTTACCTGAAGAATGAAAATAAACTCTTTACCAAGCTTTAACCTTCTTTACTATACCATCTAGAGGGTTCACAACTAATGCATGCTTCGTTAGCTTCAAAGAATCAAACTTTTCATATGTTCCTTTTTGATCATAATGCTCTTCCAATGCTAAATCAACACGAATCTGTTTTCCCTCGCTGGGAAGTTTTATAGATACTGGAGGATTATTCATAAATGCATCTGAAAAATGAGAACTTACATCCTTATCTAAAAAATCATTCAACCCCCAGTTTCGATACTCTGGCGCTATTTTATTAATTCCATTTTTATCATGCAAGAATAATGTGAGTGTTGATTCTTGATCTACCCAAGTATATTTTGTTTTACAAAAAGCAACAATTCGTGAAGAATCAGATTGAATCCAATAAGTAATTTCATAACCGTCTTCTGTTTCTGAATCACCATCCCATTTTAAAGGTGTATTTTGAGTTCTAAAGCTGATATATCCATTCTTATAATTCAATGTATTCAATATAAACGTACCATATTTGAAAGCGTCCTCTGGAGAATTATTTTCTATATCGTTTACACTTGTTCCAAAAAAATGCGAATAATAGTCGTCGATTTCAAAATCGATTATTGTTCCTGGAATAGCCACTGTATGGGTTGTAATGGGATTTCCCCCATCAATATTTTCCACTTTAACATCATGACAATCCGATACAATTTCAATATCTTCTTTTTGAATTTTATCTGGTTGACAGGCAAAGCAAAAAACCAAACCAATAATTGTAATCAATTTACCCATTAATGAAAATTTTGCATGTCAGTCAATTTCTTGTAAACACCATTTTGACCTATTAATTCAGAATGACTACCTCTTTCGATAACTTCTCCTTTTTCCATTACCAAAATTTCATCGGCATGCTGGATCGTAGACAGCCTATGTGCTATAACCAAAGATGTTCTGTTTTTCATAAGATTGGTCAATGCATCCTGAACCAATCGCTCACTTTCTGTATCCAAGGCAGAAGTCGCTTCATCCAAAATTAATATTGGAGGATTCTTTAAAACAGCTCTAGCTATACTCAACCTCTGTCTTTGGCCACCTGATAATTTACCTCCACTATCTCCGATATTAGTTTGGTATTCATTATCCAGTTTTTCTATGAACTCGTGTGCATTGGCAATTTTAGCAGCATGAATCACTTCTTCATTTGTAGCTGATCCCACCCCGAAGGCTATATTGTTAAACACTGTGTCATTGAACAATATAGACTGCTGTGTAACGATCCCTAATTGATCTCTTAGACTATTAAGTGTAACATCTTTGATGTTATTTCCATCAATTAGTATTTCTCCTTCATCAAGGTCATAAAAACGAGGAAGCAAATCTGCTAATGTAGACTTCCCAGAGCCTGATTGCCCAACCAAGGCAATTGTTTTTCCAGCAGAAAGGATAAAGTTTACATTCTTTAAAACATATTCCTTTTCATATTTAAAACTTACATTTTTGTACTCAACGCTATTCTTAAATAAACCTATATTGGTTGCATTTGACTTATCAACAATTGAAACCTCTTCATCCGTTATTTCTTTAATTCGTGTCAAAGCGGCAATACCTCTACTTGCCTCATATATCGCCTTCGAAATAGCTTTAAATGGAGAAATTAATTGAGAGAACAAGACCAAGTAACCAATAAACAAGTCTGGTTCAAGCTCTCCTGAAAAAACCAAGTTTCCTCCAAACAGCAATACACCAGTAGTAGATACAATTCCTAAAAACTCACTGGACGGAGAGGCCAAATCCATTCTACGATAAAACTTAATCATTATCCGATATAAAGAATAATTTTTTTCTTCAAATCGTTGGCGTGTTCTTTCTTCCGCATTAAATCCTTTAATTATTCTTTGCCCACTGAGGGATTCTTCAACAGAAGACAGCAGATTTCCCGCGTTTTCTTGGCCTTGTTTAGCCTTCTTTTTCAACCCTTTGCCAATTAATGCTATCACCAATCCTGATAATGGCAAAAACACAACAATAAAAATAGATAGTTTCGCATTAATAATAAACAAGGTAATGATGTATCCAACAATATAAAATGGATCCTTAAAAGCTGCATTAATTGATGCCATTAAAGATAACTCCACCTCCTTTACATCAGTTGTAAAACGAGACAGCAAGTCTCCTTTTTTCTCTTCGCTAAAAAAAGATAATTGCAAGCGTAATACCTTATTATGCAATTTACTTCGTAAATCTCTTGATACTGCATGCAATGCTAATGATAGGAAAACAGCGCTTAGATAAGAAAATAGGTTTTTAAACAAGACTACCACAACTAGCGCTACACAAATAGCTACAAGCACATAATATGTGTCATGCTCAACTACCATTGCAGCCATTAGATAATTAATATATTCTAAAATTCCTTCCTGATTTAAGTTTGCCGTACCTTCATAATTAGCAATAACTTCTTTAAATTGATCTAAGTTTGTGTTGAACAATATCCTCAATAACGGAATGACCATTGCAAATGAAAACAAGGAAAATAACATCCCTAAAAGATTAAACATCAGGTTTAAACCAACAGCCTTTTTATATGGGCCAACTAATCTTATTAAATTAAAAAGGTTCTTCAATACAGTATATATTAACGTCTAAATTTACTTTTAAAAATTGTTTGAATTCTCCAATTTACTTTTTGAATAAGCCCATTGGGTTTGTCATCCAACAATGACTTAAATTTTCCATTATGGCTTCCTTGTTCAGCAATAGTAGGATGAATCCAATATATGTCAAATAACCCTTTCCGGCATATTATTGTATACATAGAATCAATAAATGAGTGACATTTATTTTCATAAATATTACCCAAAATAGCTTTTGCAGTTTCCTTTGTTACTAAATATGCTCCACCAAACCTAACCCGATCTTCTTTATACAAATGCTTACCTTCAACCTCTTCCTTTTTGGATATGTATTTCTTGTTATTTTCTAATGCCAGAAAATACTTATCAGTAATTTGATACTCTTCTATCGACGTTTCTTCGAGTGCTTTATTGCAAATATTTACAAAGTTTTTATCTAAAAAGATGTCGTCCTCCAAAATCAATACCCTACTAAGATCTCTTTTCACAATCTCCTCGAGAATATAAATGTGCTTAACTGCACAAGAAACGGCAGGTGTTATTTCCGCCAACATATCACCCGTAAAATACTTTTGATGAATTACGGAAGTAATTTCTTTTATGTCTCCTCGCAGCATAAATTCAAAGGAAATATCATGGCGATTCATTTCTTCTTTAACAGATTTCGCTCGATCTTCCGCCCCTTCACTGACATGAACTATGAATGTATGGTCTACATTTAATTTTTCCATCCAACGGTAAAGTTAGACATCCTACTATAATTTATAAAATATTCTCAAGATTAATATTAATCCTGCTAAACAGACAATTAAGCGAATTATCATTTTTGCGATTAATAAAAACGATAAAAGGGTATTCTTCTTATCAGATTAATTTTACCTTTAAACCAAATAACAATTAAGAAAATATTTATGTACAATTTTGATAAAGACGAATTCAAAAAATTCGCGACAAAGCACCAAGGTATCTCAAGTATGGTGTTTGACGATTATATGTCGGCAGTGTCTAATGTCCCTCTTGGAATGACTCCTAATATTATAGAAGAAAGACAAATGAACGTTGCAGTAATGGACGTTTTTTCTCGTTTGATGATGGATAGAATTATTTTTTTAGGAACTGGAATTGATGACTACGTTGCAAATATTATTACTGCTCAATTATTATTCTTAGAGTCAATGGACCCGCAAAAAGATATTCAAATTTACTTGAATTCTCCAGGGGGTTCTGTTTATGCTGGTCTAGGGATTTATGACACCATGCAATATATCAATCCGGATGTTGCAACTATTTGCACAGGTATGGCAGCTTCAATGGGGGCTGTTTTATTATGTGCTGGTGCTGAAGGAAAACGGACTGCACTGAAGCACTCTAGGGTTATGATTCATCAGCCATTGGGAGGTGCTCAAGGTCAAGCTTCTGATATTGAAATTACGGCTCGAGAGATTCAAAAATTAAAGAAAGAATTGTACGAGATAATCGCTACGCACTCAGGAAAAACTTACGATGAAGTTTGGAATGATAGTGATAGAGATTATTGGATGATTGCTGAAGAAGCAAAAAAATATGGAATGATTGATGAGGTTTTAATTAGAAAACCCAAATAAGATAAATTAACATCGAAAAAAGTAGAAGCAATTGTCCTTCTACTTTTTTTTTACCCAAAATTTAAAAAAATATGGAAATTCACACATGAGAAAACACCTCAAAAATATCTTATTATTATCCATTGTAATTATAAGCTTCATTATGCATTACAAACATTTTTCAAAAGATATAATAAGTATTCATTCATGGAGGCAAACTCAGACACAAACAACTATAAACAATTTCTATGAAGAGGACATGAATATCCTCAATCCCCGTAGAAATGAGAGAGGCAATGGTGATGGAATATTCCGAATGGAATTTCCATTAATGCAATGGCTCGTAGCAAGCTCTTATTATCTATTTGGAAACAGCATTCTAGTTACAAGGCTATTTATGTTTGGAATAGGTATTCTATCAGTGTTAGGTATTCACCAACTATTACTTTCGCTATTTAGAAAAGAAATGCTAGCTATTATAGGAGCTTGGGCCTTTAATTTTTCACCCAGTTTTTTTTATTATACAATTAACCCTTTACCTGATAATTTAGCATTATGCTGCGCTATTTGGGGGCTTGTATTGTTCTTTAAGTGGACTGAATCTAAAAAGCATACACCGTTAATTTTGTGCGGCATTTTACTAAGTATTGGAGCCCTTTGTAAACTTCCGTTTATTCTTTATTTTATTGTTCCTGCGGTTTATTTATTAAGGAGTATTATAAAATCTCAGCAGTACAAAAAACACATATTACAAGGATTGCTCGTTTTCACTTCTTTACTATTTCCGTTACTTTGGTACATAACTGTAATACCCAAGTGGAAGGGAAACGGCATTGTAAGTGGCATGCTTGACAATAGTACTAGCTTTTCTACTCTTGTAGATTATTTAACCCATAACCTTATCTCTACACTTCCTGAGTTACTGCTAAACTATGGCTCTGTATTATTCTTCATCGCTGGCTTCTATTTTCTTTTTAAGAAAAAAGCTTTTAGAAACTCGCATTTCCTTTTAATCATTGCGTTAAGCTTTAGTGCTTTGGCTTATTTCGTTTTCGAAATAAATATGATAGCGAAAATCCACGATTACTATTTATTTCCATTTTACCCGTTGTTGTTTATGCTCGTTGGATATGGTGCTTTTCATATTTATACAATGGACAAGAAAATCTTTAAAATAATCACTATTTCTCTGTTATGTGCCCTGCCAATTACTTGCTATATTCGCATGTACGAAAGATGGATTCCTGAATCACCAGGTTTCAATAGAGACCTTTTAGAACACAAATCGGAATTAAGAGAAATAGTACCTGAAGATGCTCTAGTTATTATTGGAAATGATGTTTCACGCTACATTTCCTTCTACTATATCCATAAAAAAGGATGGGGGTTTGACAATGATAATTTAACCTCGGACAAATTAAAGACTATGATTGATAATGGAGCTGAATTTTTGTATTCTGATTCGAGAAAAGTAGATTCCAACGATCTTATTACTCCTCATTTGGATGAATTAATTTTGAAAAAAGGCTCAATAAAAGTTTTCCGTTTGAAACATTAATGGTTATGAATTATCAGATAATTAAAGCAGCTTCTTTTACAACTACTCCTTGGAGCGGAGGGACCACTACTGAATTATTTATTTACCCAATGCTCTCGAAATATGCAACCAGAAATTTTAATTTTCGATTAAGTACTGCAACTGTTAATGTTCAAGAATCCACTTTCACATCACTTCCCGGAATAACGAGAACACTGATGGTTTTGGAGGGTGAAATGACTCTCTTACATAAGTCTCATCACACAGCAAAACTAGGCAAATTCGATTCTGATAATTTTAAAGGTGATTGGAATACCACTTCAATAGGAAAATGTTTGGATTTTAACCTCATGACCATGGAAAACACCCAAGGCACAGTGGAGTCTCTTCATGTGAATAAAGGAAAACAGGTTACTTTTTCATTTTCAGACAACATTCAGCATCTATTAATTTACGTTCACTCAGGTCAAATAAAAATAGAAAATAAATCGATTGAGACTGTTGATCTAGTTGTATTCGAAACCCATTCTAAATCAATTGAAATTATCAGCTTAGAAAATTGTGACTTGATAATCAGTAAAATTTTTCAATAGGAATTATCAAAAAATCACTGCATCAATTGCAAAAATATAGTCTTAGTGTTTAGTGACTGCTTCTTACAATAAGTCCAAAACATTCTCTGGAGGTCTGCCTAAAATGGCTTTGTTATCACAAACTACAATAGGCCTTTCAATTAGCTTAGGGTATTGAACCATAGCACTGATCCATTCTTCATCTGAAAGTATTTGTCCCTTAAAGTTTTCTTTATAATCGGCCTCGCCTTTTCTAAGCAATTTCTCAGGCTTAATTCCCAATAATTTTATTATTGAGCTAAGTTCTTTTTCAGAAGGAATTACTTTCAAATATTCAATTATTTCAACTTCAACACCTTTCTCTTTTATGAGGATTAAGGTCTGTCGGCTTTTAGAACATCTAGGGTTATGATAAATTTTCATTGTAATTAATTATCTCATCAAATGTACAAAACCCGTTTTTATTTGCTCCTCGTCACTGCAAACGTCTGTGAATAAAATCTCAAAATAATACACGCCTTCGTTAATCGTTTTATCCTTCATACTTATCCCATCCCAATGATTAAATGGATCGTCGGTTACAAATACTTTTTTTCCCCATCTATTCCAAATAGTTAAACGAAATGTCTCAGAACCATTAACATTTACAAACGTTAATAAATCATTTTGCCCATCTCCATTTGGAGTAAATACATTTGGTATTATAACATCGGTGCTAATATTTCCAAAGAAAGGAACTTCACTAGATATAACTTCCATTAAATTACAGGTAAAATCAAAAGCTGTTAAACTTAAATCATATATTCCCGCTTCAGTGTAATAATAGGCAATGCTGTCAGCATAAAAAACATCTCCATTACCCATGTCCCAAATTAATGAATCTGCCGCTGTTCCCGAGAAATTGAGCTCAACGAGCATACTATCTCCTCCACAAGGAGGAGGAGGGGTAAAGTTTATCTCCGCAGAAAATTGTTCCGCTTGAATAAGATTAACATTGAAATAAGCAGTATCAGCAATATTGCAAGTACTAGAATCTATTGCAATATAGGTTACTATGTAAGTTCCACTATCTAAAAATGTATTTGTTGGGTTAACTTCTGTAGAGGTATTACCATCTCCAAAATCCCAAAGTTGTGAAGCCGCAGTTCCAGAAGAAGTAAAGCCTATAGAAAAAGGAGGAAGTGTACACAAAGTGGTATCTTCCGGAGCAGCAGCCACTGCTAAAGAACTGTCTGTTATAAAATTAAAAGTTTCTAAAATGCTCGTATCACCTCCACAATAATCCCATGCCGTGATTACAATGTCATAAATACCGGTAGTTGTATAGTTGTATGAAATGGATGTTGAATCTTCAAATGTTGTTCCATCTCCCATGTCCCAATGAGTAGAATCAATTCCCGTTCCGGAAATATCTATATTAACCATTACCGAATCTGGGTCTGCACAGGGAGGTATAATGGGGAGATTAAAACTAGCATTAAAAGTTGGTGCTTGAATGAGCTCCACAGTAAAGGGTACGGTATCGGCTATATTGCACGTATTAGAGTCTATTGCAATAAATTGTACCGTGTAAGTCCCCGCAGTTGCAAAAGTATTGGTAGGATTTTGAGCTGTAGAAGTATTTCCATCTCCAAAATCCCAAGAAACATAAGGTGTTGACCCATCCGAAGTAAAAGGAATAGCAAAAGGAGGATTCGAACAGAGCGTGGTATCCGCTGGCGCATTTGCCGTAGCGGTGGAAAACGTGGAAATAAAATGCAGTGTATCGTATATTGTATCGCTTATATTACAAGTCAAATCCCAAGCGATGACCTCAATTGGATAAATACCTTCTGTGGTATAACTATAAGAAATGGAAGTCGAATCAGCAAAGATAGTTCCATCGCCCATATTCCATTGAGTTGAATCAATTCCTGTTCCTGAAATATCTGCATCAACGGTTACCGATGATGGGTCAGAACAAGGCGGTATAACCGGAATATTAAAACTAGCATTAAAAGTTGGCGCTTGAACGAGCTCCACAGTAAAAGGAACTGTGTCGGCTATATTGCACGTGTTAGAGTCTATTGCAATAAATTGCACCGTGTAAGTCCCCGCAGTTGCAAAAGTATTGGTTGGGTTTTGAGCTGTAGAAGTATTTCCATCTCCAAAATCCCAAGAGACATAAGGTGTTGACCCATCCGAAGTAAAAGGAATTGCAAAAGGAGGATTCGAACAAAGCGTGGTATCCGCTGGTGCATTCGCCGTTGCAGTAGACAAAGTTGTAATAAAATGCAATGTATCGTATATTGTATCGCTTATATTACAAGTCAAATCCCAAGCAATGACCTCAATTGGATAAATACCTTCTGTGGTATAACTATAAGAAATGGAAGTCGAATCAGCAAAGATAGTTCCATCGCCCATATTCCATTGAGTTGAATCAATTCCTGTTCCTGAAATATCTGCATCAACGGTTACCGATGATGGGTCAGAACAAGGTGGTATAACCGGAATATTAAAACTAGCATTAAAAGTTGGCGCTTGAATGAGCTCCACAGTAAAAGGAACTGTGTCGGCTATATTGCACGTGTTAGAGTCTATTGCAATAAATTGCACCGTGTAAGTACCCGCAGTTGCAAAAGTATTGGTTGGATTTTGAGCTGCAGAAGTATTTCCATCTCCAAAATCCCAAGAGACATAAGGTGTTGACCCATCCGAAGTAAAAGGAATTGCAAAAGGAGGATTCGAACAAAGCGTGGTATCCGCTGGTGCATTCGCCGTTGCAGTAGACAAAGTTGTAATAAAATGCAATGTATCGTATATTGTATCGCTTATATTACAAGTCAAATCCCAAGCAATGACCTCAATTGGGTAAATACCTTCTATGGTATAATCATGAGCAATTGTATTAAGATTTGTATAAATTGTTCCATCTCCCATATTCCATTCTGTAGAGTCGATACCAATACCTGTGATGGATGCATTAACAGTAACCGAGGCAGGATCTGAACAAGGAGGAATAACCGGCAGGTTAAAACTTGCATCGAAAGTTGGTGCCTGTTCAATGTCAACATTAAAATAAGCCGTATCCCGGATATTACAGCTAGCAAGATCAATTGCGATAAACGTAACCACATATGACCCTGTGTCAGAATAAGTATAAGTCGGGTTTTGGTCTGCAGAAGTCCCACCATCTCCAAAAATCCATTCTTGTTGCGGTGTTGACCCGCTTGATGTGAAGTTTACAGTGTAATCTGTGGAGCATAGAGTAATATTTGCAGGAACAGTGGCTTGCGCTTCGATTCCTTGGAAATTCATGTCGAATTTAATTACGCCCATATTGCATGCTGCACCACTTGTAGTTGACCAAACACCTGGAGTCGTTGGAAAATCACCTGTACCGCAAGCAGCGCAAACAGATTGATAAACAACTCCGTTAGGATCGAACCTACTAGTTCCTCCATCCGTATGTTCAGCTGTACCGTCGTCTCCAAAATACGTCCCGTATAATAAACTCTGTGCATCCCGTTCCATTACAAAAAAGTAAAAATCGTCACCGTCGGTAGTACTTTGTATAGCATCTAAAGTTAAAGGCATCCCATTTACATTACCTCCTGCTTGAGGGTTATATGCTGACCCACCACCTGCAGAGTTAAATCCACCACCCCAACCAGAGACATAAACGTTTCCACAGTTATCTACTAAAAATGCAGTTGGTGAAATATTCACAGCTCTTTGACTCGCAGGGTTAAAAGCCAACGATCCATTTCCGAAAATAGTACTGTAAATAGTAGTTGATAAATCAGGAGATAACTTATGTATGAATTGTCCACTGTTTGCATTTGAATAGGCGGCATTTACAACGGGATATACTCCTGTTGATTGACCGACTGTATAGACATCGCCGTTTATGTCCACTTCCAAAATAAAGGCTTGATCGTAAGAAGCTGTTCCAAGATAAGTTTTTGCGATAGATGCACCTGTGGCAGCATTAAAACTCGCTATAAACCCATCCCAAACCCCACTAAAGGCAGTTCCGATAGCTCCTGCTGTAGCACCAAAGTCTGCACTAGTTGTGCCTCCACAGACAAACACCTCACCTGTAGGAGAGTACCTGATTGAATATCCTGCTTCATAATCTGCACCTCCTAAATAGGTCGCCCAATTTAGAGCAGAGAAATCACTATTCATTTTAAAAACCACCGCATCTTGAGTTCCCCATCCCGCACCATTATTAATAATACTGCCATTGGTCACTGGAAAGTCGTCTGACCATATTGAAGTGCAAACATATACATCGTCATTATCGTCCAATACAACTTCTCCTCTTACTTGATCTGAATAATTATAAACCATGGATTCATTTAATCCTTCATTGTCGGAGCCCCCAATAAAAGTACTTGTAGTTAATGCTCCAGATACATCAAATTTTGATAAAATAATATCGACTCCATTAGAGTATTGGTATCCCCACATATTAGCAAAGGTACCTGCCCATCCACCATTAAATGTCTGATCGTATGCTCCTCCAATTGTTGGGAAGTCAGCAGACGAACTCGTTCCTAAGAGGATTAAGTTGTCTTGAGAATCATTTACTAAGCTATGCGGTGCCTCCACATCTGCACCACCTAAATAGGTTGAGTAAATAAGAGCCGTACCTGTTGGATTAAATTTAGTTATGGAAATATCAAATCCCCCGCCAATACCGCCACCGTTAAAAGAGGCATCGTAAGCTCCTGTGGTAGTTGGATAACCTGCACTAAAAGCTATTCCTGCTGAATATAGGTTTCCTTGTGAATCATAGGTGGATGTGAATCCCCAGTTGTCTGCCGTAGAGCCAATCAATGATGAAAAAATCCAAACAGGGTCGATAACAAGATTTTGCGTATGATCATATCCATTTGGGAAATCAAAACGCACGTTTTCCCCATCTAACACATAATTACATGGCACAGTAATCTGCATACCATTAATTTCTTGAAACGCATGCAATTTAACTTCTCTCACCTCTCCTGTCGAAAGTTTAATTACAAGCCCTTTTTCATCTAAATATAACTTATCTACGCCATCATATTTAATGCTAATGTCTTCGGTGTTTCCTCCGGGATGAACAATGAAATCGTATTTCATCCAATCAAATGAAGTATAGATTTGCATGTCAATATTGTTGTAAATGTTGCTGTAATTAACCTCTTTAAAAGAGGGAACATTTGTAGCCCATTTAGTCTCGTCTTTACCAATGAAATAATTTTTATAACCATCCAGTTTTTTAGTAGAAGAGATATTAACATTTGGGTTATGTCCTTCGAAAATCATAGAATAAGTATGTTTTTTCAATAGGTTAGACTGTTCGGCGTGGGTTCTAGTGCTTATAGCTGGTAAACCTTCTTTGTTTTCGAAAGCATTTTCTGCATTTTTTAAACTATGCAAAGAATCCAATTGTGATCCCGAGTATAAATCAAAAGTAAAACGATCTTTTTCTAAGAACATGTTACCAATTTTAAGACGACTATAGAAATGAACATGACTATCATATTGTCCCTCATTAGCAGTGAAATGGTATCCTTCTTTAATATCGTTATGACCATAAATAGATAAGCACAGTATAGTTGTGACAATAAGGGTTAAAATATATTTCATAATTCGTTACTTTTAATCTGTAATGTTCTAGTTACACTAGACGCTTAATGTGAAAAATAGGTTGCACAAATATTAATATGGAGTAAGTTAACTAAACTCCATTAAATAACTCTTCAAAAACGCATCTATTTCTCCATTTAATACAGCCTCAGTATTGCTAGTTTGATAATTAGTCCTATGATCTTTCACCCTTCTATCGTCTAGAACGTAACTGCGGATTTGTGCCCCCCATTCAATTTTTTTCTTTTCAGATTCTATTTCGGCCCTAGATTCTTGCTTTTTCCGAACTTCAATTTCATATAATTGAGACTTAAGAAGCTGTGTAGCCTTTTCTTTGTTTCCCAATTGAGAGCGAGTTTCTGTATTTTCTATCACTAAGCCTGATGGTTTATGTCGAAGACGAACTCCTGTTTCGACTTTATTTACGTTTTGTCCTCCTGCGCCACCCGACCGAAAGGTTTCCCATTTAACATCGGCAGGATTTATTTTAATATCAATTGTGTCATCTACTAACGGATAAATGTATGCAGAGGCAAATGACGTATGACGCTTAGCGTTTGAATCAAAGGGTGAGATTCTAACCAAACGATGTACACCATTTTCTCCTTTTAAATACCCAAACGCAAAATCGCCTTCAACCTCTAAAGTAACTGTTTTTACACCTGCAACATCTCCTGCTTGGTAGTTAATTTCTTTTACTTTCATCTGATTGCGTTCTGCCCACATTATGTACATGCGCATTAACATACTAGCCCAATCACAGCTTTCAGTTCCTCCGGCTCCAGCGGTAATTTGAATCACTGCATTAAGAGAATCTTCTTCAGCGCTCAGCATGTTTTTAAATTCTAAATCTTCAACAGCTGCAACCAATTTTTCATGCGCTGCTTCCACTTCTTCCTCTGTTGCCTCACCTTCTTTATTAAATTCAAATAATACTTCTAGGTCCTCAAAATCCATCCGGACTTGGTAATAGGTTTTGACCCAATATTTTTTGTTTTTGAGCTTTTTCAATAAACTTTCAGCAGTTTTTGGGTCGTTCCAAAATTCTGGGTCTTGCGTTCGAAGCTCTTCCTCTTCAATTTCGACTTCTTTAACCTCTATGTCAAAGATATCCCTTCAAAGCCAACAATCGCTTATCCAGGAAATTTAACTGATCCTTATTAATCATTGTAAATTTATTTTAAGCGAATGTAATAAAAATACCATTGATGAAAAAGAGTTGTCGCCTTCAAAGAAAATCAATCAGATTTTATTTCAAAAATGAATTGTTTTGTTTTTCAAAGCCAACAGTAGTGACTGGTCCATGCCCGCAATATACTTTGTAATCATCGCCAAGTGGAAATAGTTTAGCACGAATACTATTAAGCAGTTGATCATGATTTCCACCCGGCAAATCTGTTCTCCCTATACTACCATAAAATAAACAGTCTCCGTTTATTACAAATTTTTCTTTGTGAGAAATAAAAGCTACATGGCCAGGAGCATGGCCAGGAACAAAAACTATGTCTAAATGAGAATTTCCAAACTCTACCTTGTCTCCCTCTTCAAAGTAGGAGGAAGGCATTGGAGATTTTTGTGTATTGGGTATTTGATACAACTCTACTGTTCTATCAAACATCTCCAATGTTTGTAAGTCTTCTTTGTGAATTTGTAATCCTAAGTTAAATGTTTCCGCTACAAAAGCATTTCCAAAAACATGATCCAAATGACTATGTGTAGAAATTAACTTAACCAAGTTTAGCTCTTTGGTCTTTATATGGTTTTCAAAAGCAATCCTTTCTTCTTCTGTGTACATTCCTGGGTCAATAACAACACAATCATTTGTTTCATCATGTACTATAAATGTGTTTTCCTGAAATGGGTTAAAGGTCAGTTGTTCAACAGTAATCATAGGTATTATTTTAAATCCAAAGCAAAGGTATTAATTCATACCAAATTAACTATCTTTACGTTTGTCTGTATTGTTAAGTGAAAACAGTTGTAAATAAAATAGTGGTAATAGTAGTATTATTCTGCATGATAGTTGTTTCAGCTAATGCACAATTTTACACGGGATCTAACAATACCTTTGGTAAGAACAGAGTACAATACAACCCAATGTTCTGGCAGGAATATAATTTCCAACGATTTCATGTATATTTTACAGGAGCAGGAAAAGAGCATGCTATATACACAGCAAAAGCCGCCGAAAGATACTTGCAGGAAGTTGAAACTTTTTTGGACTATGACATCCAAGATAAATTGCAGTTTGTTGTATTTAATTCACAATCTGCCTTTCGGCAAAGTAACATTGGGCTAAGAAATGATGAAAGCACTAATATAGGAGGTGTTGCGCGAGTAGACGGCAATAAAGTTTTTATTTTTTACGAGGGTGACCATGATAAATTAGACCGCCAAATCCGCTCTGGAATCGCAAGCATTGTGATTTACAAATTAATGTATGGAGATAACTGGAAAGACGCCTTAAAAAGCTCTACCATTCTCACTTTTCCCGATTGGTTTGTGAATGGCTTTACAGATTATATGGCTGGCGATTGGACTACGGAAATAGACAACAAAGTGAAAGATGGTGTTTTGACTGGCTCTTATGATAAGTTTAATCGACTAGAAGGGGAAGACTCTAGATTGGCAGGTTATGCTCTGTGGAATTATATCGATGAAGTTTACGGAAAAAAAATGATTCCAAACATACTCTATATGACCAGAGTAAGCAGAAACGTTGAAAGCGGTTATATGTATGTATTAGGGACAACACTCAAAACTTTATCCAAAGATTTTGTGGCCTACTACAAAGAGCGGTATTCAAAAGATGACCTATTTAGAATTGAACCAACAGAAGAAAAATTTGCTATCAAAACAAAAAAAACAAGAAAATACCAAAAATTTAAATTGAGCCCAGATGGCAATTACGCTGCTTATGTGACCAATGAATTAGGTCAGTACAAAGTATGGCTGTATGATATTAAAAAACAAAAATCTAAGAAAATAGCACGAGGAGAGCATAAGCTAGATAGGCTGCCTGATTACTCTCATCCTATTTTAGCTTGGCACCCTACGAGTAAAGTTCTTTCTTTTATAGAAGAAAAAAGAGGAGAGTTAATTTTAAACCTCTACGATTTAGAAGATAAAAAAAGAGATAAACGACCTCTCCGAGAAATGGACAAGGTATTGAGTATGTCTTACAATAATACGGGGAAAAAGCTAATACTTTCGGCGGTTAAAAAAGGGCAAACAGACTTATTTATGTATAGCGTAATTGGAAATAATCAAGAGCAGTTGACAAATGATATTTTTGATGATTTATCTCCAAGATTTGTTGACAATGATACTCGCGTGATTTTTGCATCCAATAGAATTGATGATACAATTAGAAGGAAAATCGAAACAGTTCAATACAAAAAAGATAAAGATATATATATATTAGACATTGATAACTTAAAAAGACCATTAACTAGAATTACAAACACACCTTACATAGACGAATCATCGCCAAATCAGTATGCGAAGGAACGGTATTCCTATCTGTCAAATGCAAACGGAATAAGAAATCGATATGTGGCATATTACGATAGCGCCATTAGCTATATTGACACTTCCGTCCATTATAAATATTTCTCAGTAACCGATCGAATGTCTAATTATTCGCGAGATGTATTGGAGTATGAACCTATTGAAAAGTCCAGAGTATATTCAATGTTGATGCTTAAGGATGGGAAATATCATTTTTACAAAGGAGAATATGAAAAGGATAGAATAATTGAAGATGAACTGGTCAATACGCAATTCATGAGTTATTGGCTTAAATCAAAGGCAAAAAACAGCATTCCGATTGTTTTGACAAGTGAGAATGAAAAAGAAATCGACTCAAACTATATCGATATTAATGACTATCAATTTTACAATGACAAACCTGATGTTATTGAAAAGATATTCGTAGAATTTGAAGAAGCAGTTAAAAAAGATAGTGTTCCTCAAAAAGAGGAAATAACATTCAAATTGCCCCGACAAGAAATATATTACGTCAATTTTACTACGGATTATGTCGTATCCCAAATAGACAATAGCTTCTTAAATAAATCATATCAAAGGTTTACAGGCGGAGGATATCAAGCTTCAGGATTCAACACATTAATTAAAATGGGAATGATTGATTTATTTGAAGACTTCCGAATAATTGGGGGGTTTAGGTTTCCTGTAAACTTTAACAATACGGAATATATGCTTTCGTATGAGAATTTAAAATCTAGAATGGATAAAAAGTATTTAGTTTCAAGGCAATCGTTTACAAGAAACTCACAGTCTGGAAACGCGCAAAAGATACAAACCTATGATGCTAAATATAATTTAAAATTCCCTTTCAATGAGGTTGCTAGTCTCCGTTTAACGAATAGTATACGATATGACCGAATAGTGACTTTGAGCACCGAACCAGCGACTTTAGAAATTCAAAATGAAAATCATTATCTCGCTGGCATCAAACTAGATTATGTATTTGATAATACGCGTACAATCGGGCTGAATATTCTCAATGGCACTCGTTTCAAGGTTTGGGGTGAGTTTTATAGAGAAGTGGATAAAGCTCAAACTGACTTTTTTGTATTTGGTGTAGATTTTAGACATTATCAAAAAATACACAGAAATATTGTTTTTGCTACTAGAGCGGCAGCCAACACATCCTTAGGTCATCAAAGGTTACTGAATTACCTGGGTGGAGTAGATAATTGGCTGAGACCACAATTCGATTATTCAATCTTACCAGACCCCAATCAGAATTTCCAATTTCAAACTATAGCCACGCCAATAAGAGGGTTCTACCAAAACGTACGGAATGGAAATAGCTTTGCCTTAATAAACAATGAATTACGTATTCCAGTATTTAAGTATTTTTCAAATAAACCAATAAAATCATCCTTTTTAGAAAATTTTATGGTAGTTGGGTTTGGAGATGTTGGTGCAGCTTGGACAGGAGCAAATCCTTATACCTCTGACAATGCATTTAATACAATTTTGATTGAAGATTTCAATTATGAGATTATTCTGCAAAACCAAAAAGAACCTATAGTTTATGGCTATGGAATTGGTTTACGATCCAAATTGTTTGGGTATTATGTACGTTTTGATTACGCTTGGGGTGTTGATGACGGTATAGTGCTGGACCCAGTGAGATATTTATCCTTATCTTTAGATTTTTAGTATGGGAGCTTCAACAATGTTACTTTTAATATGTATTGGTGTTAGCGCCGGCATTTTGAGCGGATTTATTGGAGTGGGTGGCGGAATAGTGATTGTTCCAGCATTGGTTTTTATAATGGGGTTTACCCAACATGAAGCGCAAGGATTAAGTATCGCTACTATGCTACCGCCTATAGGAATAATGGCTTTTTACAGTTATTGGCAACACGGTACTATTACAAAAAACTCTATTGGATATGCCGCTATTATTGCAGTTGCATTTGTTATTGGTGGTTTTATAGGGTCAAAGGTCGCGTTAAAAATATCACCTAATTTGATACGGTTGATTTTTGGAACTTTTATGCTATTCGTTGCTTTTAAAATGATTATCAGCGGAATGGCTTTTTTTGGTGAAAATGATGATTGAAAAAATAAAAAAAATAGCGGCTCAAAACAAAGAACAAATTGTTGAAGTTCGAAGAGCAATTCATGCAAACCCAGAACTTTCATTCGAAGAGTATGAAACGTGTGAATTAGTTTCCAAGTTTTTGACAGACGCAGAAATAAAGCATGAAAAAGGTATTGTAAAAACCGGTATTGTAGCTATAATAGAAGGGAATAACCCATCGTCAAAAACGATTGCATTGCGCGCTGACCTAGATGCATTGCCAATCCATGAAACGACAGGCCTTTCATTTAAATCGAAAAATCAAGGGAAAATGCATGCATGCGGGCATGATGTTCACACATCTTCCTTATTAGGTACAGCGCTTATTTTAAATGAATTAAAAAATGAATTTGAAGGAACTGTTAAATTGATTTTTCAACCTGGAGAAGAGATAATACCAGGAGGTGCAAAATTGATGATTGAAGAAGGTGTTTTAAAAAACCCTGCGCCAACTAACATCATTGGACAGCATGTATATCCTGAGCTAGAAGCCGGAAAGGTTGGATTTAAACCAGGTATGTATATGGCTTCTGCAGATGAATTACATGTGAAAATAATCGGTAAAGGAGGACATGCTGCTTTACCGCATAAAACAATTGATCCTTTATTAATTGCTTCTCATATAATTATTTCTTTACAGCAATTAATTAGTAGAAGAGTTAGTCCCTATAGCCCCAGTGTTTTGTCCTTCGGATCTATCCATGGAGGTGGATCAACTAACATTATCCCAAACGAGGTTTATTTAAAAGGCACCTTTAGAGCATTTAACGAAGAATGGAGAGAAGAAGCACATGTTTTAATGATAAATATGGCCGAATCAATTGCTAAAGGAATGGGAGGTGCCTGTGAGTTTGAAGTTCGAAAAGGATATCCGTTTTTGGTGAACGATGATGAATTAACCAAATTAGCTAAAAATGCGGCAATAGAATTTTTGGGTGCAGAAAATGTTATTGATTTAGACTTAAGAATGACTGCCGAAGATTTTGCCTATTACTCTCAAGTGATTCCGGCATGCTTTTACCGTTTAGGAACTTCTGATTTTTCAAAAGCACCAACAGGAGGGTTGCATACATCTGACTTTACTGTAGATGAAAAAGCACTGGAAACAGGCATGGGCTTAATGGCTTATTTAGCTTTGGTTGATTTAAAGAATTGAAACAACCAACACATGAAAACTTCCTCGTTTACTGAAGCGACATATAAATGAAAGTTATCTGATAAAAGCCTAATTCCAACTGCTATTATTGCATTCTTAAATCACATACATTTTGGCAAATGGTAAAACATTTTTAAATATTTATATCATTTGTTAAATGAATCACATTATCTTTAATTTAGAAAATAAATAAATGAAAACAAAAGCACAAAAAAAGAAAAAAAGTTTATTTAAGCGCCTAGTAAAGTGGACTGGAATTACATTTTTTCTTTTAATCATTTTAATCATATTATTGCCGATTTTATTCAAAGATGAGATAGTGCAGTTTATTAAAGAAGAGGCAAATGCAAGTTTAAATGCTGAACTTGATTTTGGTAAAGTTAACCTTAGTTTGCTGTCTACATTTCCAAAATTTTCCCTAGAAATAAATGACTTGACCTTAACAGGAGTTGATGAATTTGAAGGCATTGAATTGGTAGAAATAAAACAAACCAACCTTAAATTGAATTTATGGAGTGTTATAAGTGGTGACCAATATGAAATTTCATCTGTTGGCTTGGTTGAGCCAAAAATACATGTATTGGTTTTATCAGACGGCAAAGCAAACTATGACATTGTTACCTCTGACTCAACGGGTATTGAAGTCATCGAAGAAGAAGTCGACGAATCCGCTCCTTTAAAACTAGCTCTGGAAGAGTACTATATAGAAAAAGGTTCCATTGTATACGATGACCAACTATATTTAATGTACATGGAATTAGATGGACTAAATCACAAAGGAAGTGCTTCAGTTAGCGGAACAACCTATGCCATAGAAACCTTAAGTGACATTGGAGGAGTTACATTTGGATATGATAACATCAATTACTTGTCCCAAACGATTACAGATATTAAATGTAACATGGAAATAAATATGCCCGAACATGAAATGAAGTTTATCTTCAAAGAAAACGAAGTGGTATTAAATGAATTAGGGCTTTCTTTGGATGGATGGTTTTTAATGACGGACGAAATTATGGATATGGACATAAATTTCGGGGCCACAAAACAATCATTCAGTTCATTGTTGAGCATGGTTCCAGGTGTCTATTCTCCTGATTTTGGGGACATAAAAACAAATGGGAACCTTGTTCTTGAAGGAAAGGTTTTTGGAGAATTTAGTGAAGAATCTATTCCCGGGTTTAATTTAGATTTAAGTGTTTCAAATGCATGGTTCCAGTATCCTGATCTTCCAGGAAAAGTTGATGAAATTGCCCTTGATGTTAAAGTAAATCGTGAAGCAGGTATTGACTTAAACAATACTAAAGTAGATATTAATAAGTTTCATCTCGAGTTTACAGGAAATGAAGTAGACGCATCTCTAAGGCTTCGAAATATGATTACAGACCCGAATATAGAAAGCCAGCTAAGCACATTTCTGGATTTGTCCAAACTATCGGAAATTCTTCCATTGGAAGAAGGAGAGTCATACAGTGGGATAATAACAACTAATATAGCTTTAAAGGGAAATGTATCAGCCTTAGAAAAAGAAGATTATGAAAAATTCAAGGCAAACGGAAACTTGAAAATAGTGCAAATGAATTACCAAACTTCAGCATCTAATTACTTAACTGCAATTGATTCTATGCTGTTTCAGTTTGCTCCTCAATACCTCGATCTTTCATATTTTGATGGAAAAATAGGAGAAAGTGACTTGCATGCTGAGGGAAGCATTGACAACTATATGGAATATTTTTTAAAAGATGAGGTCTTGACCGGTTCTTTCAATATTGTTTCTAACTATTTTAATGTTGATGAGCTAATGTATGCTGACCCTAATGCCGCATCGGAAACACCAGAAGAACCGAATTCGGCAACAACTTCTGATTCATTGGTTGCTGAAACAATCAATATTCCAGATAATATCAACTTTAACCTTACAACAAAAATAGAAAAGATGTTATTTGATAGCTTGGAGGTTTCAAACTTTATCGGAGGCATTATTTTGAATGAAGGTTCAGCTACTTTAAAAGAAATGAAAATGAATGTTTTTGATGGCAGTATAGGACTTGGAGGATCCTATAGTTCGATTTCAAAAGGCAGAGCACACGTAGACATGAAAATAGACATTAAAGACTTAGATATTCCTACCGCGGCAATGTACTTCAATACAATGGAAAAAATGGCCCCAATAGCTAGACATTGCGAAGGAGAGTTTTCTACAAGTCTTAATATGGTAACAGACATTGATGCTAATATGGAGCCCATTTATGAAACTATAACAGGAAATGGAAAAGTTTATACGAATAAAGTTGTCGTTAGAGATCTTCCTGTATTGATAAAAATATCAGAGGCTCTGAAAATAGACAAGCTTAAAACACAAACATTGAACAATGTTAATATAACCTATGCATTTAGAGATGGTAAAATTTGGATTGAACCTTTCGACGTTAAAATGGGAGAAATTAATACAACTATTGAGGGGACAACCTCTTTTCTTCAGGAATTGGATTATAAAATAGAAATGGAAATCCCTCAAACCATGTTTGGCAATGAAGCTGCTGGATTGTTATCTGGAATAAACAGTGCTGGTGTGGACCTTGGAGACAACATTCCGATTAAGATCGGCATTGGAGGTAACGCTCTTAATCCAATAATTAAAACAGATTTTAAAAATCAAGCTCAAAATATTGCAGACAATGTAATGAAAGAGGTAAAAGACAAAGTGTATGATGAAGCAAAGAAAATACTTGAAAACGCTCAAATACAAGCGAATAAGTTAATTGTAGAGGCAAAAGAAAAGGCAAATCAGATCAGAAGGACTGGAACAGCTGCTGCGGAGAAAATCAAAAAAGAAAGTTTAGCTGCCGGTAATAAAACAAAAACAGAAGGCAAGAAAGCCTCAGAAAAGCTCAGAACAGAAGGGTATGCGCAAGCTCAGAAATTGATTGATAATGCAAGTAATCCGATTAAGAAAAAGGCTGCCGAAATTGCTGCAAAACAGATGAAAGATGAAACGGACAAGAAGGCAGATAAAATGATTTTTGAAGCAAACACTCAAGGAGATAAAATAATTTCAGAGGGAGGGTCAAAGGCAAAAAAAATCAAGTCAGAATCTGAAGTAAAAGCCAAAGAAGTGGAAGATGCAGCTCAATTTCAAGCAGATAAAATAATGTCTGAGGCAAATACTAAGGCAGAAAAAATAAAAGAATAAGAAACAATCTAATAAAAAGTCATGCTCAACGACAAAATTTTGATGAATGACGAAAACAAATTTTTTCTCTGAATCTTTTATAGTATATTAGTATCAACAATTTAGGAAAAATAAAGTATCCTTTCGAAAAAAGAAAAATGCAAGTAGTAGAACAGTCAATAAAAGCCTCCTTACAAAAATATTTTGGTTTCAGTAGCTTCAAAGGAGAGCAGCAGGAAGTAATTCAAAACCTGTTAGACGGAAACAATACTTTTGTTATTATGCCAACGGGAGGTGGCAAATCGATGTGCTATCAACTACCCGCTTTAATGAGTAAGGGCACGGCTATTGTGGTCTCTCCTTTGATTGCACTAATGAAGAATCAAGTCGATGCTCTTCGTTCAGTTAGTGAGAATGATAGTATTGCCCATTTTTTAAATTCATCATTGAACAAAACGGAGGTTGCTCGTGTAAAACAAGATACGATAGATGAGAAAACAAAGTTATTGTATGTTGCGCCAGAATCTTTAACCAAAAAAGAAAATTTAGACTTTTTAAGTAATATAACTATTTCCTTTTTCGCTATTGATGAAGCGCATTGTATTTCAGAATGGGGGCATGATTTCAGACCAGAATACAGACGATTAAGACCAATGATTGAAAGCATTGTTAAAGTTCCGATTATTGCTTTAACGGCTACAGCTACAACAAAAGTTCAACAAGACATACAGAAAAACCTAGGCATGGTAGATGCTAAGGTTTTTAAAGACTCATTTAATCGAAAAAATCTCTATTACGAGGTTAAACCCAAGGTTGATGTTCAAAGGGAAATAATTAAATTTGTTAAATCAAAAGAAGGAAAATCCGGAATTATTTATTGCTTGAGCAGGAAAAAAGTAGAAGAACTTGCTCAAGTACTTCAAGTAAATGGGATAAAGGCCCTACCCTATCATGCTGGCCTAGACGCAAACACCAGAGGGAAGCACCAAGACATGTTTTTAATGGAAGACGCTGATGTGATTTGTGCAACGATAGCATTTGGTATGGGAATCGACAAACCAGACGTAAGGTTTGTTATTCACCATGATATTCCAAAATCACTAGAGAGTTATTATCAGGAAACCGGAAGAGCGGGAAGAGACGGTGGCGAAGGACATTGCTTAGCTTTCTATAGCTATAAAGACATTGAGAAATTAGAAAAGTTTCTGCATGGTAAACCGGTTGCGGAACAAGAAATAGGAAATCAACTTTTACAAGAAGTTGTTGCCTATTCAGAAACTAGTATGAATAGAAGAAAATTCCTTTTGCATTATTTCGGAGAAGAATTTGATGAGATAAATGGAGAAGGTGCCGACATGTGCGACAATTCTAGGTTTCCCAAAGAGAAGTCAGAAGGAAAAGAAGATGTTCAACTTGTACTGAAAACAATAAAAAGTATTGTAGGCAAGCATAAGGTCAAATATTTTGTAGATATTTTAACTGGCAACCTTACCAGTGAAATTAATACCTACAAACATAACAACAATGAATTTTTTGGAGCTGGAAAAGAAAAAGATGGGTTGTTCTGGAATGCAGTTTTACGACAAGTAATTGTTGCAGGACTAGTTGGAAAAGAAATCGAAAGTTACGGAACCTTATTTTTACGAGAATCAGGAGAAGATTTTATCTCAAATCCTAAATCATTTATGTTAATTAAAGAGCATAATTACAGTGATACGGATAACTCCGATATAATTTTAAATCAAAAAGGAGGAAGAGCCTCTGACGATGTACTTTTTAAAATGTTAAAAGATTTAAGAAAGGAAATTGCAAAAGGCAAAGGTGTCCCCCCTTTTGTTGTGTTCCAGGACCCCTCATTGGAAGATATGACATTGCAGTATCCTATCTCTATGGAGGAACTTCAAAATATAGTGGGAGTGGGTCAAGGAAAAGCCAAAAGATATGGTCAGCCATTTTTAGATGTAATTATTCAATACGTTGATGAAAATGAAATAGAACGACCTGAAGATTTCGTGGTTAAATCAATTGTAAACAAAAGTGGGTCAAAAGTTAGTATTATAAGAAACATTGATAAAAAACTCCCGCTTGAAGATATTGCCAAAGCACAAGGCAAAAAAATCGATGAGCTTATAACAGAAATTGAAGCTATTGTTGCTTCAGGAACCAAAATTAACATAGATTACCATTTAAATGAGGTGCTAGACGAAGATGCGCAAGAGGAAATATTTGAATACTTTATGGATGATGCAGATACAGATTCTATTGAAGAAGCTCTCAAAGAATTTGATGATGACTATACAGAAGAGGAGCTTCAGCTTATGAGAATTAAATTTATGAGTGAAGTTGCCAATTAAACAACACCTTCTTTTTACATTATTTGCCGTTTACGTTAAATTATTTACCGTTTCTTAATAAATAGTGTGCGAACTCTTTGAAAAGGCAACTGTCTGGTTATATTTGTGTTCTTTAAATTAAGAATTAACATAAATAGAAAATAAATTAGATTATGAAAAAAATTTACTTAAGTGCTGCAATATTAGCTTTTAGCGGAAGTTTAATTGCGCAGGTTCCTAATTCGCAGAGAGCAATGTTCTCTACAAAAAAAATAATCAAAGAAGCTGAGGCTCCTATGCAAAATAAAGCACTTGGAGTAGCTTATCCAATTTCAGATTTTTCGACACCAGGAGATTGGGTTCTTGACAATGCAGGTGAAATGGCTCCTATGGGATGGACAATTGATGCAGTTAATGATTCTTGGGCTTTTGGTAGCGGCATTGCTTCTACTTCAGGAGGGAATTATTTAGAGTTGTATAACGGGGACCCTACAACAGGAAGCCCTGCACCATCAAATTCCACATTTACCGCAACAACTGCAGCTTCCATAGACATTCCTACATTAACTGGAGGAACTTCTGATGTAACAATTCAATTCGAGCAGTATGGAGCATTATTCGTAGACATGCAAGAAGTTCAAGTAAGTACGGATGGAGTTACTTTTGTTACGGTTGGAGATAACAGCGATATTGTTCCCTTAACGAGCACTGGTGGAGATCCTTATCCAAATCCAATGTTACGTACTTATGATATTTCGGGTGCAATTGCAGGAAATCCAAGTACTGTATGGATTCGTTTTAGTTGGTCTCCAGGATCTCAAAATATCACTTACGGATGGTTTGTTGATGATGTGAATATTGTCACAAAACCAAACAATGACATCAAAACAGGAGATAATGATTGGGGTTCTTTAGGTCTCCACTACCACCAAATTCCTTTAACTCAAGTAGCTCCTATTGATTTTTGGACGAATGTATCGAACGAAGGTTCTGACGCACAAACAGGGGTTACGTTAAACGTTGATGTAAATTCTGGAGCAAATACAGGTTCAAGTGCAGGTGCTACTGTTGCACCATCAGCTTCTGATAGCCTTGTGGTAAACGGACTATTTACTCCTTCAGCTACTGGAAATTATTCTTTCACAATGGATATCACTGCTGACTTAGTGGATGACGTTCCAGCTAACAATCAGTTAACCGGAGATTCATTTATAGTAAATGACTATATATATGCTAGAGATACAGATGGAACACCTAGTGCAGGCGGTGGTGAAGATGGTAACACTCCAGGTGACTTTGCTTTCGAAGCTGGTTCTTACTTTGATGCTTTTGCTTCAGAACAAGTTTATGGAATTAACGTGACAATTGGATCAGGAACGCCAGACGGAACTATTATCTATGGTAAGTTATATGAATTTGATGCAGCTGCTGGAGATTTTGTTTATTTAGATGAAACTGCTGAATATTCAACTGTAGCCACAGATATTGGAACTGAGAAAACATTGGTATTGTTTACTTACCCTACATTAACTGCAGGAAACACTTACTTAGTGATGGTCGGATGCTATTCTGAATTTTACTACGGAACTAGTGGATTCTCTCCAGATCAAACAAGTTTCATCACATACGGTGGATGGGGTGGTACTGGAAGTCAGTATTACACAAATGGAACTCCAATGGTAAGAATGAACTTTGACCCTTCAATTGGAATCGAAGAAGTTTCCCAAACAGGAGCTATTTTAGGGCAAAACATGCCAAATCCATTTGACAATAACTCTACAATTAATTTCGAATTAGCTAACACATCTGATGTTCAATTCGAATTTGTTGATATGACAGGGAAAATTGTTAAAACTATGGACTTAGGTACGCTAGCAAATGGGCCTCACAGTATTCAAGTTGATGCGACTGAATTTGCTTCGGGGGTATATTACTACTCTTTAGTTTCTGAAGGAAGTAAAATAACAAGCAAAATGATTGTACAGAAATAAGCATTACCACTGGTAATTTTATTTAAAAGGGCTGTCTTAATGAGACAGTCCTTTTTTTATGAACCCAATTCTCTTTCAAAAGAATAAAATAGTTGGCAACTATGTTTTGAGTTCACATTCTTTGTCGTACATTTGCACTCCAAATTTGGCAAAAGAGCCAATTCGATTTGGATAATGCGGATGTGGTGGAATTGGTAGACACGCTAGATTTAGGATCTAGTGCCGCGAGGCGTGAGAGTTCGAGTCTCTCCATCCGTACTAAAAGAAAGGCGTCGTGCCACGCACGATGCCTTTTTATTTTTAATGAAGTAAATAAAAGAACAACCATAAATATGGATATTCAACAAAATAACACAGACAAACTTAATGCGATTTTGACAATAAAAATTGCAAACGCGGACTATAGCGATCAATACGAAAAATCCTTAAAGTCTTATAAGAAGCAAGTACAAATGCCTGGATTTAGATCTGGTCAAGTGCCAACGACTGTAATTAAGAAAAAGTATGGTCCTTCAATTTTAGCTGAGGAAATTGATAAATTGTTGAACGAAACACTTCATAAACACATTACAGAAAACAATTTAAATGTTTTGGGTAATCCAATGCCAGTTGTTGATGACAAGATGGATATTGATTGGAAAAACCCTGGTGATTTTGAATTTTCTTATGAAATTGGGTTAGCTCCAGATTTTGAGGTTAAATTAAACGCTAAAGATAAGTACACATATTACAAAGTGAAAGTTGACAAAACATTGGTTGACAAACAATTAGATGATTTTGCAAAAAGATATGGAAAACTATCTTCAACGGACGTAAGTAATGAAAAAGACATGATTATGTCTCACTTTACAGAACTGGATGAAAATGACAAACCTGTTGATGGTGGATTTTCACATTCGTCTACAGTGTCAGTTGAATTTACAGAAGATAAAAAAGCGAAGAAAAAATTAATTGGATTAAAAGCTGGTGACACGCTAATTATAGACCCAAGAGTCATTTCTAGAAGCGAATCAGATTTAGCAGCAATGTTAAATATCTCTGCTGAAAGAGCTGCTGCTTATACGAGAAATGTAGAATTAAAGGTTACTGATGTTAAAAGTTTAGCGCCTGCTGAAGTTAACCAAGAGTTGTTTGATAAAATTTATGGTGAAGGAACTGTTACGACTGCTGAAGATTTTAGACTAAAAATTGAAAGTGAGCTTTCTGGAATGTTTGTTAAAGATAGCGATAAGGTTTTCAAAAGAGATTTAACGGAAAGTCTTGTTAAAAAGTTAAAATTGACACTGCCAAATGAGTTTTTAAAAAAATGGATTCTTTCTTCCAGTAAGGAAGAAATCACTGCTGAACAAGTTGAAACAGAATATGAGCAATATGCGCAAAATCTTAAATGGCAATTGGTTGAAAATAAAATAATCAAAGACAACGATATCAAAGTTGACAACGAAGAAGTTGTTGCATATACAAAGGAATTGCTGTCTGGTCAATATGCTCAATATGGCATGATGGTTCCTGATGATGAAGAAATGAATAAATATGCACAAAATGTTCTTTCCAATCAGGAAGAAGCGCGTAAAATATATGATTCATTATACGATCAGAAAGTACTAAACTTCTTGAAGGGCACCGTTAAAATTGCCGAGAAAGAAGTGAGTTACGATGACTTTGTTAAGATAGCTTCAAAAGCTTGATTTATTTTCAATTCTGACAATCCTCAGATTAATTTACATTTGTAATTATTATGGCGAGCATTAGACAAGAAAAAATTGCAGGTGTTATACAAAAGGAACTAAGCTTAATTTTTCAAAAAGAAGCAAGAACAATTTGTATGGGAGCAATGGTGAGCGTTACCATAGTTCGGGTATCCCCTGATATGGGAACTGCTAAAATTTACCTAAGTGTTTTCGGAGCGAAAGAAAATGAGGAAGTTCTTAAAAACGTTCAAGAGAATGGACGTCAAGTCCGACACATACTTGCTCAAGTTGTAAAAAATCAACTTAGGAAAACTCCTGAGTTGACTTTTTTCTTGGATGATTCTTACGATTATGCGCGTAACATAGATGAGTTACTTAAATAATTTGGTTAGATGAAACCATGAAAAAATTATACAAATACTTGCTAAATACTTTGCCAAGGCCATTGCTGATAAGGTTGAGCTATGTTTTTAGAGTATTTGCCCCTTTGGTTTACAAAGGGAGTAAAGTGGATTGTCCTGTTTGCGAAAAATCATTTAAGAAATTTCTTTCCTACGGTTCAAATGTGGCGCATAGAGACAATGTTCTTTGTCCATACGATCTTACACTAGAAAGGCACCGTTTAATGTGGGTTTATTTAAAAAATAAATCGAATTTCTTTACAGCTGAAAAATTAAAGGTAATGCACATAGCCCCTGAGCAATGTTTCTATAGTAAGTTTAAAAAACAAAACAATCTAGCATACAAAACTGGCGATCTGCTATCACCACTTGCGGACATTCATTTTGATTTACATGAAATACCGTTGGAAGATAATCAATATGATGTTATTTTTTGTAACCATGTATTGGAGCATGTAGAAGATGACCATAAATGTATGACCGAGTTACACCGGATAATGAATTCAGGAGGGTGGGGGATTTTTCAAGTCCCAATAGACACATCGCGCGTGGAAACCTATGAAGATGCTTCCATTGTATCTCCTGAAGATAGAGAAAAACACTTTTGGCAATACGATCATGTTCGATTGTATGGTTTGGATTACCCAAAAAAATTAGAAGCTGCAGGATTTGAAGTAGAAATTTATGATTATCATCAAGACATGCCAAAGGAGCAATATGAAAAGTATCGTTTTCATCCTGATGAATTATTGTACATTGTAAAAAAGAAATAACCCAATTTGGAAACTTTTTCAATAGATAATCAGTCAGAACTCTACCAAGTAGCAAAAGCTATATCAAAATTATGTGTCAGTAATCAAGTTTTTATTATTGATGGAGAAATGGGTGCAGGAAAAACCAGCCTCATAGGGGAGATCTGCAAATTCCTAAATGTTGCAGATGCGATTTCTAGCCCTACATATGGAATAGTAAACACATATTTATCTGAGCAATATGGAGAAATACACCACTTTGATTTTTATCGTATTAAGAATGATGAGGAAGCTATGGATAGCGGATTAGACGAGCAGCTTCATAGTGGCAATATCTGCTTTGTTGAATGGGCAGATAAAATCCCGAAACTTTTACCTGATAACTGCGTAAGAGTGTCAATCGAAATAATCGATACTAATAGCCGTAAAATCACTATAACGATATGATTTCCTCTGGAGACGCCCTCAAATCATTGGCCTACGAAGCTTCATTAATGCCCCAAGAAGAAATGTTGGAGGTAGGTCGTAAAAAATCCAGTTTATACATTGGTATTCCCCGAGAAACTGAATTTCAAGAGCATCGAGTTGCCCTAGTACCAGAAGCTGCAGGGCAGATTGTAGCCAATGGTCATCGCGTTGTAGTAGAAACAAATGCAGGTGAACATGCAAATTTTTCTGATCAAGACTATAGCGAAGCAGGTGCAGAAATAGTTATGTCGCCTGAAGCAGTATATCAAGCAGATATTATATTAAAGGTAACCCCTCCGTCTCCGAAGGAAATTGAGATGATGAAACACAAGCAAACCTTGTTTTCTGCACTGCAACTTTCAGTTCAACCAGAAAACACTTTACGCGGCTTGATGAAAAAGAAAATTACAGCAATTGCTTGGGACTATATAAAAGATGAAGCACAAATATTTCCCATAGTAAGGTCTATGGGGGAGATTGCGGGAACAACATCTATTTTGATTGCTGGAGAATTAATGTGTAATGTAAATGGAGGGAAGGGATTAATGTTTGGTGGGGTTGCAGGAATTACGCCTACAGAGGTTGTTATTATTGGCGCAGGTACTGTTGGTCAATTTGCTGCTAAAACGGCATTAGCGATGGGTGCTTCGGTAAAAATATTTGATAACTCCGTATATAAATTAAGAAGGCTTCAACAAGATTTAGGGCAGAAGGTTTTTACTTCGGTAATTCAACCAAAAGTATTGGAGAAAGCATTAAAAAGGGCGGATGTAGCCATCGGAGCGCTGAGAGCGCCGCATGGAAGAACTCCCTGTGTGGTTTCAGAGCCAATGATTGAAGGAATGAAAGATGGAGCTGTTATTGTGGATGTAGCTATTGACCAAGGCGGCTGTTTTGCTACCTCTGAGGTTACAACACACGAGAGACCTACTTACAAGAAACATGGTGTAACTCACTATTGTGTGCCAAATATTGCTTCCAGAGTTTCCCGCACCGCTTCTTATGCTCTGAGTAATATTTTTGCTCCTCTGGTTTTAGAAATAGCAGATGGTGGTGGATGTGAAAAATTAATTAGAACTGACAAAGGATTCCGACACGGCGTCTATATCTACAATGGAACATTAACTTCTTCCTACTTAGGCGAAACCTATAACCTCCCATACAAAGATTTAGATTTATTAATTACTGCTTTTTAATCACCCAGAAATATACTTTCCAAAAGTAATTTTACGAATCAAATAAACAATCGCTACCGATATAATAAGCGTGATGATTGCAGTTAAAGGAATTCCAATTAACGGATGAATTAAATCCCAATCAACACCAAACATAATTAAATAGTTTAAAACTAGAATATGGGATAGGTATATTCCATAACTGTATTTGTCAATTAGGTCTCGAATTTTCTTTAATACTCCTGACAAGTTAATATTTGCATTTTTCATTAAGACAAAAATACTGGCCGTCATGAGTAGAACATTTGGAGTTAAATAGGAATAATAGTTTTTGTAAAATAAACCATTCATATCGGTGTAATAATAGGTTCCATAAAAAGTGATAAATAATCCAATTAAAAATGTAATCACTGCTAACGCTGATATTGGTTTTGACTTGGTATTTATAATAGATAAATAATAGCCTAGAACAACGTAGCCTAAGTACCCCATTATATACCACAGGTTCCATTCAAAATTATAGGCTGAATTTTTTGACGTAGAAAACGTAATAAAAATTACCCAGACAATAAGGAATAAAAGTAGGTATTTATTTTTGACTCCAATAATCAATTTATTCAATAAGGGAATGGCAATGTAGAATCCTATTAGCATATAGACATACCATAAATGGTATGAGCTTCCATCTCTTATTTGTTGAATTATCCAATCGAAATTAGTTTGAGTTTCTAGTTTTCCAAAAAACTTTGGAGGTTCAATAAAATTGTAAATGATATAAATAGCTGTCCAAAAAAGAAATGGCCAAAGGATTCTTACAACTTTTCTTTTAAGAAAAATAGAGTATGAATACTGTTTCCCTAACAATAGAGCTCCTGTTATCATTAAAAACAACGGAACTGAAAAACGTGCAAATGAATCGTAAACGTTCCCGATCCACCAGTGGGAGTTTGGCACTTGGTTATACGTGTATAAGGCTGAAGAGGCTACATGCAATAAGACAACACATAGGGTTGCAATAACACGTAAGTTGGAGATCCATTCTTTTTTGCCTTGTCCCATTGGGAATACTTATTTTGCGATTATCAAGCGTTGATTAATGCTATTGTTGGCATCTTTGTACCGCACTATATATTCTCCTGAAGCTAAGTTGTTAAATGATTGATAAATAGTATTTCCTCCTGTAATATCCATTTTTTCCATTAATTGACCTACTACATTAAATATGGTTAATTCCCCGTCTAAACTATTTTCATCGCTAATCACAACGTGGAATTCTCCAGAAGAAAAACTAGGATAAATAGTAAGCGTTAATGACGAGTAACCCTCATTTATCAATTGTATTTGCAAGTCATTAGCTGAGATAACAGTAAAGTATGCATCATCGGAAAAGTCAATTGTAGAAGTCAACGTGTCATCTACTAATATCATTTTGTAAGCCTCATTATTTTTTGCAAAATCAGGTTGTGTCGAAATGAGAAGAACATATTCCAAATCATTTTCTGGAAGCGTTTCTAACGCAATCCTAACATCCACACTTTCAATTGTTCCAATCTCTTCCACTTGCCATATTCTACTAATCATCTTTGTTTCAAATGGCGCTACATTGGGTATCCAATTAATGTGGCTTTGGTTGTTGTCTGCCCACATAAAGTAATCTCCATCGTCAAATGAAGCGGGATTGTTTACTCTTACTATTCCAGTTCCTTGCGCATCTTGATGCAAGTCAAATTGGTTCTCTCTTCCAATTCCACCAAGGTTGAATCTATAGATATCATCATGTAAATACATATCATTGCTTCCCAAGTCAATTTGGTATTTGGCACCTAAATAATTTCGAATGATATTTATATGGGCATTTCCGAGAGCCTCATTATAAATAAAGTGTTCAGCTAATTTCCCATCTCCCCACCTATCTGATCTGTCCTGTCCTAATTGAATATTAATGCTTCCCGTGTTGTCTCTATCATCAAATCCTGTTTTCCCTTCTTCATCATCTTCTCCATCAGAAATTACGTGTATATAGCTTGTGATATCATTTTGACAAAATGCAAAACCATAAAGATGAGGTTTTGTAATGTCGTTAAATGATTTTGTTGCTCCATTTGTTCCATCACCGGTATTATTTTTAATATGCGGATACCATCTCTTATCACCTTTATTTGGATGAACAATAAACCCATTATCATCTCTGGAACTTGCAATCCATCCATAGTCGTTATAAAACTCCGAAGTAGATTCAGCAATAGTGAAAACTCCAAAGTTTTTTCCAGGTATAACATTCTCTGCTTTTATCCAAGTTCCAAAACCAGATGTATCTGATTGAAATTCAATTGCATTAAGACCAGCGATTCCATTTATTCCAGTTCTCAACATTGGTTGCATTGAGTCAATACTTTGAAAGGTATTAATATTAAATGCACTCCTATCCAACCACTTGTCTATAATAGCTCCATCTGTAGTAATTGCATTGCCTTGGTAGCTAAATTCATTATCACCACTTAGCCAAATAGCAATTTCAGTTTCCCCACCAACTCCTCCAGGACCAGTATATCCAAGGTTTGGAATGTCTTCAGAATAATTGACCAAAAACGTAGAAGCCGTTGCGTTGAAAATGGAATCGTTATCCTTTGCAATATCCGCGGGGATATCAATTGTTATAATTCCAGGTGCTGTGGGTGTGATATCTAGTTCATAGTCAATAGGACCTCCAGTTAATGAGTTGAGCGTTCCGTTAGTTATTGCTATATCAGAAAGGTCAAAACCTGAAACGGGTACATTTGCTAAATTTTTATAAAAATTAATATTTAAGATGAAATTCTCGTATACTTCTAATTTTGGGTTGTGGTTTTGAAAAGAAATTAGCGGTAAACTTGGAAAATAAGTGGTGATTGTATCATATAGGTCAGATTCCCACAATCCTCTGCCATAAGTGGAAGCTCTTAATCTCTTTTCAGCGCCACCAAAACCGTAATAAATATTTAATTCCGAAAGCTCAGAATTAACCGGTAAACCAGTGCCAAAAAACACCCAATTAGACATGGTAGAGTCCTTATAATAGACCCCTGCATATGTTCCAATATAGAGTCCTTCATTACTCATATTGTCCAAAACAATACAGGTAACAGGTATAGCCGGTAAGTTCCCAGAAATGTCTACCCACGTAAGACCACGGTCATCTGACCTTATTACTCCGTTACCTTTTGCAAGCCATATAACGTTCGTATCCAATGGATTGGTTTCCATATCGTTAATGTTTCCTCCTATAGTACCAGGGCTAAGTGTGTTCCAAATTACACTTGCTGCCAGGTCATTACAATTCTGTGATCTATAAAGACTAAAACCCTTTGTAACATAAAGAAGGTTCGAATCAGCGGAAGAGTGTTCAATTACATCACAGTTATTTGATGTATTGCCAATTCCGGCAGGAGAAATATTTTCGAAAAGAACACTGTCTTTATCGGCTTCTTTCAATCTTGTTGTTCTCCAAACACTCTTTAGTCCAGCATACATAACGCCATTGTTGTGTTCACCAATACAATAGGGAGTAACCCAAGCGCCTTCTTCATCAACATTATTTGTATTTAAACCACATATTTTTTGAAATCCAGATCCATTAACAGAGCGGTAAATTAAAGCATAGTAAATAGAAGCATATGCATAATTTTCATCAATCGGATCATACATGCACTCCATTCCATCACCTCCTAAAACTCTTCCCCAGCCAATTCCATCGAACAAACTAGTTCCGTTATCTTGGAAGCCAGTAAGGCATTTATTGACATTCGTAGCACTTTGCCCAATTTTATAAATCTGGCCGATTACCATGTTTTGAGAAATATCTTCCCAAGCAGAATTAGCAGAATTACTTCTGTACAATCCGCCATCATTTGCTAAATATAGTTCATGCGTATGCGGTGAAAAGCTTAAATAGTGCATGTCTACATGAACGCCATTACTGTTAAACGTCCAACTATTACCACCATCTATAGATTTAAAAACATTTATCCCACCAGCATATACTATATCAGCATTTTCTGGGTCTACCTCCAAAGCAAGATCATACCAAGATTGACCAACACCAACGTCAGAACCATCGGTTGTTCTACCCATAATATTGGGTGAATTAGCAACTTCATAAAATGTCTGCCCAGAATCGTCTGACCTCCAGAAGGAATCAAAATCATATAGATTGGTAACAAGTAAATACAATCTGCTGGGATCATCTTCACTTACCTCAATGAGCATTCTGTTTTTAATTGGGTACCCAAAAATAGATGAAAAAGACAAACCCCCATCTGTTGAAATATCTAATCTATTTTTTCGAACAGCGTATATTGTGCTCGGATCACCAGGTTTAATTTCCATATCCGTATATTCAGTAGGAGATATGGTTGTTTGTGTCCAAATTAAACCAGCATCTCCAGATCTAAAAAAACCTCCCGAAGTGCAAGCATATAGAACCTCGTTACTATCAGGATGCATTCGCATTTCATTAACCGTTCGATCTCCCATTCCAGTATTTATCTGATTGAAAGAAATTCCACCATCAACACTTTTAAAAACACCAAGGCCAGGAGCATCACTCGCATCCTTGTCACCGGTTCCAATGTATACAATGTTTGGATCAATTGGATCTATCAAAATAGAAGATACACCGAGGGTTGGCATGTCATCCGTAGAACTATTCCAAGTATCTCCGTTGTCATTACTAATCCATAAACCTCCAGATGCTGCTCCGGCATAAATCGTATTTGGGTCCGTCGGATGAAATGCAACGGTATTCAATCTTCCAACTCCTGGGATTTCCCCATAGTCAGTAGTTTGGTTAAAGTTAGGTCCAAGTGGAGTCCAATTTCCGCTAACTGATTTAATAGGTGTATAATTTTTTAATGTATAAAATGTCTCAGAGGGGTTTGGCTTATATCCGTTTTCATCAATTATTTTCGACATTCGGTATTCCCATCTTTTAAAAGGTTTATAACCACAGCCAGGAGTTATTTGTCTATTCTCCCAAAAAAGAGCAAAAGCCCTTTGCGTTTCAAAAAAATTAGCACTTGGATCTTGCATCATTTCAATCCAAAATGGATAATTAGCAGTATCATTCTGTTGCGACCTGACTTTGCTTGAAAAGAGAAATACTAATAGTAGTAGAAAGAGTATTTTTTTCATAAATTCAATTATTACTCTAATTTAAAAGAATAATAACCAAAAGATATCTTTAGAACTGTATTTTTGAAAACAAAGTTGGAATTTCACCAATGTATCATTCTAATTTCTGACTTCTTTGTTTTAAGAAATTGTTACGCAATAAGAATCGCTTTTAATATTTCAGTTTCCTTGTTTATTGTAAGCTTATAGTAATACGTACCTGGGGATAAGTTAAGGGTCTTTTGCTCCTCCATCACTCGATGTATAAAAATAATTTAAGTTCGATCCCGCAACGAGAATATCCGAGTTATTCGGATTCATCATAATAGAATGTTCTGTTGGATTTCCAGCACCAGATATTTGAATGTTTTGCGAGAACACACTTATGCTCAGGAACAGTGCAAGGAAAGCTGTAGATGATACTTTAATTTTTGATTTTATGGTCATCATAATTGTTATTGGAGTAAATCTAAGGCTTTACAAAACAAAAAAAGCTTCCATTAATGGAAGCTTTTTTAATGTATAATCTAAATCTTGCCTTTCTATTTTCTCCATGCACGATAAGTTAAAAACACTCTCCAATAAAAATGAAGGTTCTCAACAATTTAACTGACATACATAGTATCCTTTATTGCATTCACCAATCGTTTCACATTTGGCAAAGCTTCTGCCATAAGCGGCTTAGCAAATGGAAAAGGAGTATCGCTTTGCGTTACTCTTTGAACGGGCGCATCTAAATAGTCAAATGCATAACGTTGAAGGTGATAAGCTATTTCACTTGAGATAGATCCAAGCGGATGGCTTTCTTCCAGAACAACACAACGTCCAGTTCTTTTAACAGACTCTACCACAGTAGCATAATCTAAAGGCCTAATTGTTCTTAAATCAATAATTTCACAATCAATTCCTTCTTGAGCTAATATATCTGCCGTTTCTTGCGCTAGTTTTATAATCTTTCCGAAAGTAACTATCGTAACATCCTTTCCTTTCCTTTTAATATCTGCTTTTCCAATCGGAATTAGATATTCAGTTTCAGGAACCTCTCCTTTATCTCCATACATTTTTTCTGACTCCAAAATCAATACTGGATTATCATCCCTAATCGCAGATTTCATTAAACCTTTAGCATCATAAGGATTAGAAGGAGTGCACACTTTTAATCCTGGAACATTGGCGTAAAAAGATTCGAATGCTTGTGAATGCGTTGCTGCCAATTGTCCGGCCGTTCCATTACCGCCTCTAAATACAATTGGACAGTTAAATTGACCTCCACTCATTTGCAACATTTTTGCTGCACTATTTATAATTTGGTCCGCGGCAAGAATCGCAAAGTTCCACGTCATAAACTCAACTATTGGTCTTAAACCATTCATTGAAGCGCCAACCGCTATTCCTGCAAAACCAAGTTCAGCTATGGGAGTGTCTATTACCCTTTCCGGTCCAAACTCCTTCAACATTCCTTGAGAAACTTTATAAGCGCCATTGTATTCAGCTACTTCCTCACCCATTAAAAACACGTTTTTATCTCTACGCATTTCTTCGCTCATTGCTTCCCCAAGGGCTTCTCTAAATTGTATCGTTTTCATCTGTTTTCAAATTTTAGGAAAACAAAAATAGAGTTAAAACGTGTAAAATCATTACCGAATCAATAATAATTACACGATTCCGAATTTAGATTCATAATAAAACGCTAAAAGGTATGCACGCATAACAAATAATTGTGTAAATTTGAACTCACAAGAAATGGATTTAGTTACATTTGTACTCCAATTTATTCTTGAACGAACAAAGATTAAAAACAAGTAAAATATAACATATGAAGTTATTAGTTTGTATAAGTAAAGCACCAGACACAACATCAAAAATTTCTTTCACTGATGGTGATACTAAATTTGATGAAAATGGTGTGCAATATATTGTAAATCCTTATGATGAGTGGTACGCTTTAGTGCGGGCGCTAGAATTGACCGAAGCAAATGGAGGAACAGTTACAACAATTACCGTTGGAACTGCTGCAGATGATCCAACAATTAGAAAAGCATTAGCTATTGGAGCTACAGATGCTGTAAGAGTTGATGCGGAAGCAAAAGACCCTTATTTCGTTGCAAAACAAATTGCAGAGTATGCAAAAGCAAATAGTTTTGATATCGTTCTAACAGGAAAAGAAACAATCAATTACAATGGCGCGCAAATTGGAAGTATGGTTGCTGAAATGCTAGACCAACCTTTCGTGTCTTTAGCGCAAAAACTTGAAGTTGCTGGAAATATAGCTACTTTAGAAAGAGATGTCCCAGGTGGAGCAGAAGTTGTGGAAGTAAATACGCCGTTTGTGTTAAGTGCAGCAAAAGGAATGGCGGAGCAAAGAATTCCAAATATGAGAGGAATTATGGCTGCTAGAACAAAAGCTTTAAACGTAATTCCTGCTGTGGAAACCGCTGAATTAACTAGCATAGTTTCTTACAGTATGCCGGCTGCCAAATCAGAATGCAAATACATTGATGCGGATAGCATGACCGAATTAGTAGAATTATTACACAACGAAGCAAAAGTTATTTAAGATATGTCAGTACTAGTATTTATAGAAGCAAAAGGAAAAATTTCGAAAGCTGCCAGGGAAGCAGTTACTTACGGAAGTAAAATAGGAGCTACAACAGTCAGTTACTTATGGAGATGCTGATGCAGCGTCTTTAGCATCTTTAGGAGATAATGGTGCAACCAAGGTTTTGGTTTGTAGAAACTTGAGCGAAGGAAACGACCAACAATTGACTAAGTTGATTGCTGCGGCAGCAAATGAACTGTGGTGCTGATGTAATAGTCGTTTCCCAAGATCAATTAGGAAAGGCTGTTGCGCCAAGAGTTGCAGCTAGCATGGAAGCTGGTCATGTTTCTGGAGCTATTGCACTTCCCGATACATCAAACGGATTTATAGTTAAAACAAATGTATTTTCAGGAAAAGCTTTTGCTAATGTTTCTGTTAACACATCAAAGAAAGTAATTTCTTTATTACCTAATTCTATTTCACCAGAATCTACTGGAGGAAATGCAGAAGTTGAAGAATTTAACCCAGATTTAGGGAGTGCTGGAATTACCGTTAAGGAAATGAAAACACAAGGAGAAGGAGTTCTTTTACCAGAAGCCGAATTAGTTGTTTCTGCAGGAAGAGGTTTAAAAGGGCCGGAAAATTGGGGAATGGTAGAAGATTTAGCGAATACTTTAGGTGCTGCAACAGCTTGCTCTCGGCCAGTAGCGGATATTGGTTGGAGACCTCATCATGAACACGTTGGTCAAACAGGAGTGGCAATTCGTCCTAACTTATACATTGCTGCTGGAATATCTGGAGCAATTCAACATTTGGCAGGAGTAAATGGTAGTAAAACTATTGTTGTTATCAACACAGATAGTGAAGCTCCATTCTTTAAAGCTGCAGATTACGGAATCGTTGGTGATGCCTTTGAGGTATTACCAAAATTAAATGAAGCAATGAGAACTTTTAAAGCTTCTCAAAACTAGCATTATTAGTAACGTTTAAATACAAAACCTCGAGCAGCAATGTTCGGGGTTTTTTGTTCTCATTTCTTAATCAAAGATTAAAAAGTGTTTATCACATTTTTTAAAACAATTTAATGGATGTTTGAATAAGGGGTTTAATTTAATTATTTTCGTGCTAGAACAGATAGAGTATCAAAATACTAGTGTAGAGGGTATGGAGAAAATTAAATTGGATATAGTAGGCCTATCCTACAGTCAAACACAATCTGGTGCTTATGCGCTGGTATTAGGAGAGTCTATAGGTAAAAGAAGACTTCCGATTATTATTGGAGGTTTTGAAGCTCAAGCGATTGCTATAGAGCTAGAGAAAATGACTCCAAGCAGACCACTAACTCATGATTTATTTAAGAATTTTGCAGATGAATTTGACATACATGTTCAAGAAGTTATTATCTACAACTTGGTTGAAGGAATTTTCTTTGCAAAATTAATTTGTGAAAAAGATGGCAAAGAAATAGAAATTGACTCCAGAACATCGGATGCCATAGCATTAGCGGTTAGATTTGAATGTAATATTTTTACCTATGAGTTTGTTCTTGGTTCAGCTGGCATTGTATTGGACGATGAAGAGGATGAAGACAATGCGTTTGTGGAAGACGATGTCGATTTGGATGAATTAACCAAAGATCCTGTGGAAACTTTTACGTTAGATGATCTGGAACAAAAAATGCAAGAGGCTATAGAAAATGAGGATTATGAGCAAGCATCTAAAATTCGAGATGAAATCAAGAGGCGTAATTCAAACTAAGAGATTCCTTTCATTTGAAAACACTAAACCATATACTTTTATTTGTAATCCTGATGGGATTATTCTCTTCTTGTTCAAAAAAAGCGCCTGCCGAATTATCTCTTGAAGAAAAGTTGTCGGGTAAATGGACTTTGCATATTAATCGATATGCGGATGGAAATTATGTGCCCTTTGATTCTGCTGAGTATTTTATTGACTTTGACACAAAAATTGAATCATTCAATAGCAACATCATTGAAGGACTGCAAGACACGACCAACGGGTCTTGGATTCTTAAGTCTGAAGATTCACTTTTAACATTTACACCGTTTGTTTCAAGAAGTAAAATTCGTATTGATTCTACTGTTGTATTTCTGGATTCCAATAAACGGAAAGTTGTTTATTTTTCAGGAGGTCAGCAGATACTGAAAGATGAAAATGGCAATCTAGAACAAAAATTTGCCAATCAAACTATGTCGATCGATTACCTTGAGGGGGATACCTTGATAATGGGAACATTAGGAATGACATCTTGCTTTATCAGAGACAACTCAGATTTACCTGAAATGGAACCCTATTCATATCTGTCTATCCTTAGAGGAATATTGGGAATGGCATTTCTATTGGTCATTGCCTGGTTGTTTAGTTCAAATAGAAAAGCGGTTAATTGGTCTTTAGTAGGAAAAGGAGTCGCTCTGCAGCTGATAATTGCTTTTTTAGTGTTGCAAGTTCCTTTTGTTGAAACCGGATTTGATTACATAAGCAAAGCTTTTGTTTGGGTTATTGCAAAAACCGATATTGGAACGGATTTTTTATTTGGACAACTTGGAATCGGAAAAGTACAAGCTCCTCTGTTAACCTTTGCAATTAAAGTGTTGCCCACAATTATTTTCTTTTCTGCATTGGTTAGTCTTTTCTATTATTGGGGAATAGTCCAGAAAATCGTTTATGCTTTTGCCTGGATTATGAAAAAATTTATGCGCTTATCCGGCGCAGAAAGCCTTGCTGCTGCTGGAAACGTTTTTTTAGGACAAACGGAAGCTCCTTTGTTAGTTAAACCTTACTTGATGGGAATGACTAAGTCGGAAATCATGTGTCTGATGACTGGTGGAATGGCAACAATTGCAGGAGGAGTATTAGCTGCTTATGTTAATTTTTTAGGAGGTGATGATCCCGTAGAACAAGCATTTTTCGCCAAACATTTATTAACAGCTTCAATTATTTCTGCACCTGCAGCTATAATAGCTGCGAAAATATTGGTTCCTGAAACAGAAAAAATAAACGAAGACTTAACCGTTTCAAAGGAAAAAATTGGTAGTAATGCTTTAGAGGCAATTTCCAACGGAACAACTGATGGATTAAAATTAGCCGTAAATGTTGGAGCGATGTTGTTAGTCTTTATAGCTTTAATGGCTCTGGGAAATGGTGTTTTAGGATGGATTGGAAGTATGAGTGGACTAAACTCTGCTATAGCCGAGAATACTGCTTATGGAGCCCTTTCGTTTGAGTTCATTTTAGGATATGCTTGTCGCCCTGTGGTTTGGATGATAGGAATTGAATGGGCGGATTCTATTTATGTTGGAGAATTACTCGGAACTAAAACGGTGTTGAATGAATTTGTTGCATATCCAAGGCTTGGAGAAATGAAAGATGGCGGAATGATCTCTCAGAAGTCAGTGATTATGAGCACCTATATGTTATGTGGGTTTGCTAACTTTGCTTCTATTGGAATTCAAATAGGTGGAATAGGTGCGCTAGCTCCTACTCGAAAGGGATTATTGTCTCGACTAGGTGTAAGAGCTTTAATTGGCGGAACGGTTGCTTGTTTGCTGACTGCAGTTATTGTTGGAATGACACTATAATACGTTAAATTCTGAGATCTTATTAACATTTCAAATCAACTTATTAACCTCGTTTTCAGCTACGGAAGTATTTAATTATTTTCGCTTTTCAAAATTCACAACATGCAACAATACCTTGAATTATTAGATCATATTTTAGAGAATGGAGATCAAAAGGGTGATAGGACTGGAACTGGAACAATCAGTTGTTTTGGTTACCAGATGCGTTTTGATTTAGCAGAAGGTTTTCCGGTATTGACTACTAAGAAGTTACACTTAAAGTCAATTATTCATGAACTACTTTGGTTATTAAGCGGCGACACCAACATCCAATATTTAAAAGACCACAATGTGAAAATCTGGGATTCTTGGGCTGATGAAAACGGAAACTTAGGGCCCGTATATGGTCATCAATGGAGAAATTGGAATAGCGATGGGATTGATCAAATTAAGGAAGTTGTAGATACCATTAAAAACAACCCAAACAGTAGAAGAATGATGGTCTCAGCCTGGAATCCAAGTGTAATGCCTGACACATCGGTTTCATTTACTGAAAATGTAGCAAACGGTAAAGCTGCTTTACCTCCGTGTCATGCTTTTTTTCAATTTTATGTAACAGACGGTAAGCTCTCTTGCCAATTATATCAGCGCAGTGCAGACACATTCTTAGGAGTCCCTTTTAATATTGCCTCTTATTCTCTGTTCACTATGATGATGGCGCAGGTTTGCAATTTAGAAGTAGGAGATTTCATACATACTTTTGGTGATGTTCATTTGTATAACGACCATATTGAACAAGCTCAACTTCAAATTACCAGAACTCCCGGAGTATTGCCAACAATGAAAATTAACCCTGAAGTTAAAGACATTTTTGATTTTAAATTTGAGGATTTTGAATTGGTTAATTACGAGCCACAAGCGCACATCAAAGCAAGAGTTTCAGTTTAATATTTCAGAATGAAAGTATCTATTATAGTTGCAGTTGCAAACGACAACGTTATTGGGAAAGACAATGATTTGGTTTGGCATTTACCAAAAGACATGAAGTTTTTTATGGATACTACGCTGCATCATTATGTCATTATGGGAAGAAAAAACTATGAATCTATCCCTGAAAAATACCGCCCTTTAAAAAATAGAACGAATGTAGTTGTTACTAGGAATTCCGATTTTCAAGCTCCAGACTGTGTTGTTGTTAGCTCCATACAAGAAGGAATTGAGGCTGCGCAAGAAAATGGTGATAAAGAATGCTTTATAATTGGTGGAGGTCAAATTTATAAAGAGTCTTTAGAGATGAATGTCGTTGACAAAATGTATATAACCCATATTGACGAACAATTCGAAGGGGATACTTTTTTCCCAGGATTCGACAAAGAAGATTGGAATTTAAGAGTGTTAATAGAGCATGAAAAAGATGAAAAAAATACGCACAATTTCATCGTGGTTGAATATACGAAGAAAGGGTAAACTTCTTAAGCTACCTTTAGTTTACTAATCTTTGAATTACCAAATTGTTCTTTTGCGTAATCAAGTGTAACATCCAACTTTTTAATATCCATTGACGGAGCATTGAACATTGCATCCGTTAAAATAGCTTCGCAAATTGATCTTAATCCTCGAGCTCCCAATTTGAGATCCATAGCTTTATCAACTATAAACTCAATTACATCTTTGTGAATGTTTAACTCTATATTATCTATTTCGAAAAGCTTGTTATATTGTTTTAGTAGGGAATTCTTCGGTTCAGTTAATATCGAAACCAATGTCTCTTTATCTAAAGGATTTAAATAAGTCAATACCGGAAAACGTCCAATTAATTCAGGGATTAATCCATAAGTTTTTATATCCAATTGGTTTACATAAGATAGAATATTCTCTTTAATACCTGCAAGTTCTGCTCCAGCACCAAAACCAATGGACTGTGTTTTCACTCTTCTTTCAATTATTTTCTGGATTCCATCAAAAGCTCCACCACAAATAAATAAAATATTTTTAGTGTCTACTTGCGTCATTTTCTGTTCTGGATGTTTTCTTCCACCCTGAGGGGGAACACCGACAATCGTTCCTTCCAATAACTTTAACATTGCTTGCTGAACCCCCTCACCCGAGACATCTCTTGTAATTGAAGGGTTATCACTTTTACGCGCAACCTTATCTATCTCATCTATAAAAACTATCCCTCGTTCAGCGGATTTGACATCGTAGTCTGCAGCTTGCAGCAATCGTGACAAAATACTCTCCACATCTTCTCCTACATAACCAGCTTCTGTTAAAACAGTTGCATCAGCAATACAAAATGGAACGTTAAGCATTTTTGCAATGGTTTTAGCTAAAAGTGTTTTTCCCGTTCCCGTTTCTCCACATAAAATGACATTGGATTTTTCAATTTCAATATCATCCTCCGTATCCTTCTGAAGCAACCTTTTGTAATGGTTGTAAACTGCTACAGATAACACCTTTTTCGATTCTTCCTGACCAATTACATATTCATTTAAGATTTTAATATTTCAGCTGGCTTAAGTAAGGTTAAAGATTTTTCTAAATCACTTGTAGTCTTTTGCCCAACTTCGTCTTGAACAATCAAATTTGCTTGTCCAATACATGCATCACAAATATGCCCGGTGATACCAGCAATCAAAACATCAACGTCTTTTTTCTGACGCCCACAAAACGAACAACTAATCTCTTCTACTGCCATGTTTAAATATTAAGTCTTTTCCTTCAGAAGGAATGCAAATGTATGAAAAAAGAAGTAACCTATCCTTTGTAGGATTTAGAATCAAATTTCGGAATAAGAAATATTTAGAGCAATTTATTCTAACTTTTATTTCAATCGCAAATGGGATCGTTCTAAGTCAACATTTCTAAATACTGTTTTCGTAGAATCCAAACAATTAACTATTCTAGTTTTCCATCATGAATAGACGAGCATAATCATCTTCAACTATCGTTTTTGGCGACTCCACTTCAATATTCTTGATTAATTAACTCTTTTAACAATTCGTTTGTTTCTTGCTGTAATGCGATTCTTTCATTTATTTTCCAATACCAGCAATTGAAGCCTCGCAGTGCTAAAAGATGACTACTGAAACAACGATAATAAACGAATATATTACGTAAGGATTATCAATGAAAGAGGATTGAACAGCAGCAATAGAAAGTTCCATAGGACAAATTTGGTGGATATTTAATTTTAATAGATTTGGGTAAATATAGACATATTAATCAAAACTTTAAGGTGCCAAGACTCCCTAAAAAGGCTAATGGTCAACATTAAGAAATAGGAAAGTAAGGCAGAAATATGTTAAAAATTGGTAAATATCTTTATATCAACATGAACCATTCCGACAACGACATAAAAAAACCTCTTGCTATCTATTTGAATAACAAAAGGTTTAATTATTTATCTAGTTGTCCCACCAGGGCTCGAACCTGGACTCTTCTGTACCAAAAACAGACGTGTTGCCAGTTACACCATGGGACAATTTCTCTTAACGAGGGCGCAAATATAAAGCTCCTTTTTAAAAATCAAACTATGGATGCAAAAAAATATGTAAAATATACTGGGCATCTCTAAAAATCAAATAAAAGCCCGAAATTAAAGCCTAAGCCATATTATTGTTTGGTAAACCTTATTGTTATGGTAAAGTTATTATCTGCAGAACTTACGTTTAACATATAATATCCACTCGCTAAATCAGAGGTCCCAATAGCAATCTTGTTCTTTCCAGAGATAACAGTCGTTGAAAAGTTATTTAATTGCTTTCCAGAAATATCGATGATTGTAATATTTAAATTTGTATTTTGAATTGAATTAAATTCTAATGTTGCAGACTCATTTACCGGGTTAGGGTAAAGAGATGTAAAGCTAATTACTTCTTCATCTTCAATTCCAACAGACGCTGCTTGACTTTCGCTGATTACGTTCAATGTAAAACCACTTGCTTTAAGGACTACTGAAATTTGATCACAATACGTATCTGTGCACCCATTGGCATCAGTTATAGAAAGACAAATGGCATAATTACCAACTTGATTATAAGTATGCACTGGGTATTGTTGATTAGAAGTATTTCCATCTCCAAAATCCCAAGCATAAGTAAAAGGTGCAACTCCTCCAGCTGCCATATTAACTAAATAAACAACATTTGAAAACGTGTTGTTCAATGAATCATAAGCTTGCCACCAATAAAAATCCGAATTACATGTTGGAGGTGGAGGTGTATTTCCAACATATACAGAATCACAATAAGTATCCGTGCAACCCATTCCATCATCATAAGATAAACACACTTCATATGCTCCATTAGAATTGTAAGTATGATAAGTATCTCCATCTATCGTTGTTTGAATAGTACCATCTCCCATCGTCCATAAATAAGTACCTGCAAGGGTAGAATCTAAGGTATAGAAATACATTTGACCATTTCCGGCATCATATGACATAAAAGTCGCATCGCATTGGGCCCAACTCGCGATTCCAACAACTAAAGCAATCATTAAAGTAGTAATTTTTTTCATCATTTTTATTTTTAAGTTAAAGTCTGAATTTTGTTGTTCAATTATGTAGACGTGAAAAATAATTAAAAGGGGGGTAGGTTTCTATTTATTTTATTTTCTGGCAACACGAACCCCTAAAACCAATATAAATATTGGATTTATGTAAAAAAACTATACTCAAATAATTCTCATTTTTTAACATAAACTAATAATTAATGCTAAATAATACGGGTAGATTCACTTTTACACCTATTAAAGCATTAATTTTTTTAAATTCGCAACCTCAACAAAGCATTTATAATGAGTTATAAAAAAATAAATAACATTACTGGATGGGTAGTTTTTTTAATTGCAACCATCGTTTATTTACTTACAGCAGAGGAAACTACTAGCCTTTGGGATTGTGGTGAATATATAACTACAGCTAATAAACTAGAAGTTGGTCACCCACCGGGAGCTCCTTTCTTTATGATGCTAGGAAGACTATTTTCTGCCTTTTCAAGCCCTGAAAATGCGGCCTACATGGTAAATGCACTGTCAGCTTTAAGTAGTTCAGCTACCGTATTATTTATGTTTTGGAGTTTAACCATGTTTGCTAAAAAACTAGCAAAGAAAGGGTCTAACCTACTTGACAAAGGACATATTGTTGCAATAATGGGAACTGGATTTGTAGGAGCCATGGCTTATGCATTTACCGATTCATTTTGGTTCTCTGCAGTTGAGGGAGAAGTATATGCGATGTCATCTTTCTTTACAGCAATTGTTTTTTGGGCTATTTTAAAATGGGAAGTTGAAGTTGATGTATTTAACAATGTCGACACAGAAAAAAGAAGAGGAAATCCAAATCGATGGATAATCTTTATTGCTTATATGATTGGTCTATCCATTGGTGTTCACTTGTTGAATTTACTTGCTATTCCTGCAATTGCTTTTGTTATTTATTTCAAAAAATATGAATTCAACGTCAAAACTTTTTTAACTGCAGGAGTTATTTCTATTGTAACTCTGGGAGTGGTTCAAGCTGTTATCATACCCAAACTTCCTTCTATTGCGGACTCTTTTGAGCGTTTATTCGTAAACTCTTTAGGTATGCCATTTAATACCGGAGCATTCTTTTTTATTGCACTGCTTGCTGGAGGATTGGCATATGGAATCTATTACACTGCGAAGAAACAAAAAGCAATGTGGAATACGTTAATTCTTTCATTTTCGGTGTTACTCATAGGATACTCTTCATTTACCATGATTGTTGTTCGCTCAAATGCAAATCCGCCACTGGATGAAAACAACCCAGAAACATTATCGGCACTTGTATCTTATCTTAAATCGTGATCAATATGGAACATGGCCTGTTCTTTACGGACAGTATTGGAATACTCCGCAAAAAGGTTCCTGTGAAGCAAAAGATTTGCTGCCTGCTAAAGTCTCAAACATGAAAGTATTCACCCTTGAAGGAATGAATTCTCGTTTTGAGACAGCAGCTAATAACGCGGTTAAAATTAACGAACTGATTAGTAATTTAGGCTTAAATGCAACTGTTGTTCCGAGCAGCAAGAATCCTGGGAAAAATGTTATTACAATAATTGGTAGCGAACAATCATTCATGAATATGTTTGAATTGGAAGACTACCAGAATAGAGTTACCGCAGCAAACAAAGAACTTGCAGCGAACGGTATTGATTTAAACATTCAGTTTGGCAGTGAAGTCGGAGAAAAATACATAAATACATTTGCGCATAGACCAAAAGGAGAAAAAACATACGAAAAGCAGTTTATGACGCTTTTTCCAAGAATGTATAGACAAGGTGAAGGATCTAATTACAGAGTTTGGTGCGGTTATGAAGGAGACATCAACAACCCTCTTCCGCCCACTTACAGGTATTTCGGTCAAGTTCCAGGCATGACCACTAGAAGCCAAGAGTATCAAAGATTATTGGAAGCTGGATACGAAAAAGAAGCTGCGGGACTTGAAAAAGACGGATTGTATAAACCTACAATGGGCGAAAATATTTCTTTCTTTAAGGACTATCAAATTAACTGGATGTATGTGCGCTATTTCCTGTGGAATTTTGCAGGTCGACAAAATGACACCCAAGGATACGGTTTAACTGGTCCAGGTAGCGAAATTTTAGATGGTAACTGGCTGAGCGGCGTTAATTTTATTGACAATCAAAGGTTGGGAGCACAAGAAAACTTGCCTACAATACAGAGGCTAAATAAAGGGTATAACAAGTACTATTTATTGCCTCTAATACTTGCGCTAATTGGATTTATCTTTCATATAGTTAAGAGCCCTAAAGACTGGTTTGTTATTCTATTATTATTCCTATTAACAGGCCTAGCAATTGTTGTTTTCCTTAATCAAAAACCAAACGAGCCCAGAGAAAGAGATTACGCCTATGCTGCTTCTTTTTATGCTTTTGCATTTTGGATAGGTATTGGTGTTTATGCGTTATTTGATGCCGCGAGAAACATGAAATGGAAAGATTTAGGTATGGTTGCTGCGTATAGCTTGGGTGCTGGAGTTGTCCTTTATGGCTTAGAGACAGCTTTTAGTGCAGATGCGGCTACCGTAAATCATGCTTTTTCCTATACTATTTTTTATATGTCGGCTATCGCCTTAGCACTCCATGCTACAATGATTTTGATTGGAGATACGCTTAAAAACAATCTAGCTCATGCAGCATTATCCACGGGGATGTGCCTGGTAGTTCCATTCATTTTAATTTACCAAAACTGGGACGATCATGACCGATCCAATCGATCTACGGCAAGAGATTTTGCTTACAACTATTTGGCTTCGTGCGACGAGAATGCAATGTTGTTTACAAATGGAGATAACGACACATTCCCATTATGGTATATTCAGGATGTAGAAGGTGTACGAACAGATGTACGCGTTGCAAATATGAGCCTTTTAAGCACGGATTGGCATATCAACCAAATGAAACGTAAGGCTTGGGATTCCGATCCACTCCCGATTACTTTAAATGAGTTTGACTACAGAAATGGAACGCGTGATTTTGTAATTTTTGATGAAAGCCCATCTAAGAAAGGGAAATATTATTCTGCAAAAGAAGCGATTAACTTTATTATGAATGACCAACACTTAAAAGCATTCCCAGGTATGTGTAACCTAGAATCATATATCGATTTTAGAGGTGTTTATATTCCTGTCGATAAAGAAGCTGCACTTGCTAATGGAATTGTAACCCAGAAACAATATGATGCAGGTTTGGAAGATACCATTCGTTGGAATTTAAGTGGAGGAGCTCTGTATAAGGCAGATTTGGCAGTTTTGGATATTCTTGCAAATTACAAATGGGACCGTCCTATCAACTTTGCTAGCCTAGGTGGAATTGGAGCCAACAAAGGTATTGCAAAATATATGCAAGCTGAGGGTGTAACCTACAAGTTAACTCCAAAATTATTTGGTGCTAACGGAGGAACCAATACTTCAAAAATGTATGACCTAGTTATGAATGATAAATTCTTATGGGGTAACATGAAAGCAGAGGGTGTACTAGTGGATTATTACACATTAAGAATGGTTCAGAATTTACGTATGCAAATGATGAAGTTAAGTGATGCTCTTATTGTTGAGGGGCAGAATGAAAAAGCAATCGCTATTTTGGATAAAACTTTCGAAATAATGCCTATTGAGAATAATCAAGTTGCTCCAGATGACATTTGTTTTTATTTAGTTGGAAACTACTATGATGCTGCAAATTCTTTATCCGCTGCCGGTGATTCAACTTTATATCTTGAAACAAAAGCCAAAGGAGATAAAATAGGTAAACAATTGGCTTTACTTGAACTAGAAAAAATTGACCACTACCAAAGTTTGAACGAACACTTCTTTAATAAAGTTTGGGCTGAATGGGGTCGGTCATTGAATAATTTAGAAATGTTAAGACAAGCATCCATTGGAGGACTAGACCAAGAAGCTATGATTACTTCTGACCCTACTAACACTTTCTTTATCAACCAAGGAGCATTGGAGGGAACAGGCTATAGCACAACATTAATTAGCGCTAAACAAATATTTTTGAATAAAGGTTATACTAAACAAGCATTTTTCACTAGTCCTCAAAGGTTTCCTGTTGTATTAGCTCAATATTGCTGGATGAATAAATAAAATTTGAAAAAGGAGAGACAGTTTCTCTCCTTTTTTTTGAAAATGTATTTTGTAAAAACGCCAAAAATAGCTCGAGCTTTTAATAAGAAAGCAATTTGGAATATTCCGAACAACGATAAAGAGGTATTTTTAACGTTTGACGATGGACCTACTCCACTAATTACACAGCATACGCTAGACATCCTCAAAAATCACCAAATTAAGGCGACATTTTTTTGCTTGGGAAAGCATGTTGAAAATCACCCTGAAATATTCAAGAAAATTATAGATGAAGGGCACGCAGTTGGAAATCATTCGTATTCTCACTTAAAAGGATGGACAACAAAAAACGAAGAGTACCTGGAAGATGTTCGAAAAGGAGAAGCGATTATAAAATCCAATTTATTTAGACCTCCGTACGGAAAAATTAAACGAAGCCAAGTAAATTTACTAAATCCGCAAACTAAAATTATTCTCTGGGATGTTCTTCCCGGTGACTTTTCTCCTTCTAATAATGTAGAAAAAATAATATCAAATACGCTGGGCGCAGTGGAATCAGGATCCATTATCGTATTGCACGATAACGCTATCTGTGGAAATAAAATGTTACAAGCACTTCCATTTATCATTGACAAACTGAAAGAAAAACAATACAACTTTTCAGCAATAACCCAACAGACACTGCCTTAAAATAAAATCTTACATAATAATTAACAGTCAATTACAATATTTTGTTGGTTAAATCGTCTAATAATTAAAGCTTCGAATATTTTATAGGATAAGCTTTAGATACAAACTATATTTGCAAAAAAAAAGACTTCATGAAGTTGACTGCATATGACAAACTTAGAGTTATTTTAGGCGTTTTGCTTATTGCCTTTATGGTAATGGCTACGCTTAAATATGGATTAAAGGGTAGTCCTATGTTTAAAATAGCGGTTTTAGCCCTTGATGCAATTGTTATTTATTATGCAGTTAACAGACTGATATTAAGAAAAAAAGAAAAATAATGGAAGAATTAAAAATTGAATTAAAATGGGTTGTTCTGGCAGGTGTTGGAATTGTAGCAGGTATAATCTTTTTCATGTCATGGCAAGATGTTGATCCAGGAGAAGAAGGATTTATATACAGACCTTATGGAAAGGGAGTAGAAACGGATATTTCTTACAATGAAGGAACGCAGTTTATCGCGCCTTGGAATGAAATAATCACCTACAATGTGCTTGTGCAAAGTAGAAATTACGACTCGCAAGTAATGGACAAAAACGGAACCGACATTGGTGTTGTTATTGCGGTAAACTACCATGCGTTAAAGGGTAAAACGGCATTACTTCACTTAAAGCATGGAAAAGGATTTGCCGAATCGTTTATTGATAAAAAAGCAAAAGGTGCAATAAAAGATGTTATTGGAAGGTATACCTATGTTGAAGCATACTCTACTAAACGTGAAATTTTAGAGCAAGAAATAGAGGCAATACTCATGTCGATTTTGACTCGAATTATGTTGCTTTAGACTTCGTAGAAATCGCAGACATTAATTTACCTCAAAACATTGCTATTGAGATTACAAATAAAGAAACGCAAAAGCAACGAAATCAAACGGCTAAGGAAAAGCAAAAAGAAGAAGAGTACCTAGCTAATGCAAGAATTGAGAAAGCAAGAGGAGATTCTTCTTTGGTTGTTTCTGCTCGATTTAAAGCAGAAGCTATTTCTTTGGAGGCTGAACAAATTAGTAAAAACCCACAATACATTGAATTAAAAAAATGGGAAAGTTGGGATGGCAACGGTTCTCCTTATGGAACAGGCAATGTTTTCGGTGATAATGCAATTTCTATTTTGAAACAATAACAATAAACTTAATTAAATCTAAAGCAATCTTACCTAGGTAAGGTTGCTTTTTTTTTTCTGCAAATTCGTATCAAGAATTTCTGGTAATTTAAAAGTCAAGCCTGTAGAAGAATATTGGTAAAAAACCTAACTGATAATTCTTGCGGATTGGATTGGCTGTAGGATCTCCAGGAACAGGGGCATAAGTCAAATTTAATATGTTTTTTGTGCCCAAAAGATTAACAATGTCAAGCGAAAACTCATGTGTTACTTTTTTTGCATTGTACTTATACGATAACTTAAAATCTGCTCTAAAATAATCTTCAAATTGCAACTCATTAAACCCTTCGTCTATAAATATAATTTCCTGCTGCGCAGTTGAAGCTGAATCATTGACTGTCCCATATCGCTTGCCTCCAGCCACAGTCACTTTTGCACCTAGACCCAATGAGGTCTTTTCGTTCAATTTAAACTCCCTTCCGGTTAATATATTTGCAGCATATCCCCCATTAAAACTTGTATTTCTTTCAATACCATCACTCCCTTCATAACGAGAATTATATACTGCTCCCGTCAATAGCATATGCCAGTTACTGCTATAGTATTTTTCTAAAGTAAACTCAATCCCATAATTATATCCTGTTCCACTATTCTTTAGAGAATCTGGGAAAAATCGACTGAATCCACTTCCTTGATTAATTAATGAAAATGACGAAGGATTCAGTTCAACCGGAATATTGGATAAGTCCTGATAATAGGTTTCGATTTTTCCCGATACATTTTTAGCTATTTTTCGAGAATACCCTAATACCGCATGATTACTTTTCATATAGTCCATCCCTTTATTATGCGCTTCCGTATTTCCTTCTAACTGATAAAAATACGTATAGACCGGTAATGTTTGTGAATGCCTTCCAATACCTAAACTAAGGGAGTTTTTATCGTTTACTATCCATTTAAGACCTGCTCTTGGTTGAGCCCAAGAATGACTATTACTAAGTGAAAAACTTTGATTATGCAGACCGACAGTAAATATAAAATCATCTGAAAACTTATGTTTCCATTGAATATACGACTGTATCAACATAAATGCTTGGTTCGCATTCCACCTGGTCCTGTAAACACCAGGAAGAGTATCATTTTCTGTTATACTATCACTTAAATCAGCTATATAATAATCAGCATTGTACCCAATTTTCAGAACATCCTTTTTTCCAAACTTTCTTATTGAGATATGTAGAACTGGTAAATTTAGATGTATTGAACTGGTACCCCATATAATTGGAAAGTATGCTGTCCTGAACAAATTCGCCATTTGCGGGATTAACGTGTCTATAAATTAAATCATGCTTGGTTGACTGTCTTTCATAAGACCCTCCTAATGTTGTTTTTACAAAGGTTTTTTCATTCAATGGCTTTGTGTATGTTAATCCACCTATTGCCATTCCCGTGCTAAAGTATTGATCTCGATCATTTTGTCCGTATAAATCAATTTCGGAAGTATCTTTTTGATCACTTATAAGAATATCAATTCCACTATTACCGCCAATACCCCATAAAGCAAGGTTTCCACCTTTTTTGAAAGGAAAATTCATTTTGAAAGATAAATCTTGATATTGCGGCAATGCATTTGTTCCTACGTCAATGCCTGCAGCTTGAAACATTCCAAGCGTAGAATACCTATACATGAATAGGTAGGACGCAGATTTCCCTTTTTTGAAAGGGCCTTCTGCCATTAATTCTGCTCCTAAAACACCAAACTGCGCTGTCCATTCGCGTTTCTCATTATTTCCTGCCCTTAACTTTAAATCAAAAATACCCGAAGTACTATTGCCATATTCGGCCGGAAATGCTCCTGTGAAAAAATCACTGTTTGCCATTAACTTGTTGTTGAGCATGCTTGTGGGACCTCCCGAAGTACCTGAAATTGCAAAATGATTTGGATTGGGAATATCAACTCCTTCAACGCGATACACGACACCTAAAGGAGAATTACCTCGAATAACAATGTCATTACGACTATCATCTGCCCCTCCTACTCCAGCAAAATTTGATACCATTCGAGCAGGATCTCCTCTACTTCCAGCATATCTTTCGGTTTCTTCAACTGAAAAAACACGTGCACTAACAAGCGCCATGTCATTGTTTACCTTATGATCCGAACCCGCTACTATTTGCACAGCATCTAACACTTCTGCAGACTCCTCAATACTAACGTTTAGTATAACCTCTTTACCTGAAGTTACAACAGTAATACGGTCTTGCTGAGTATAACCGACATAAGAAACCCTTACGGAATGTCTTCCAATTGGAATGTTTTTTCAATTTATAATTTCCATCCAAGTCTGTTACTGCTCCAATAATTGGATCAACCGTAGTAACCATTACGGTCACTCCTGGCAATGGAAACTGAGACTCTTTATCTACTACTTTTCCCTTAATGGTTTGTTGCCCAAAAGATGCTAATGATAACAAGCATAAAACTGAAACTAGAATTTTGTTGACCATACGGGTCTAAATTAAGTAATAAACGGGGTTAAATATAACCAAATACTTATTTAAACAAATACAAGTTTAGGCGTTGACTAGACCCAGCCACGATTCAAATATAGCTTTTCCATCTACATTGCTTAATTTAGCATCTGCAGCTCTTTCTGGGTGCGGCATCATTCCAAAAACATTTTTAGCCTTATTTGTTATACCCGCTATGTTTTCCAAAGCTCCATTTGGATTAGCATCAGCGTTCACTTCTCCTTTAGCATCACAATATCTAAACAAGAACTTGATCATTATCGTTCAATTCTTTCATTACAGCATCACTTGCATGAAACCTTCCTTCACCATGAGCAATTGGAATTTTATACGCCTTGTTTTGATCTAAATGTTCAGTTAATTTTGCTGAATTCGACTCAGGTTTTAAATAAACATTTTTACAAATGAATTTCTGATTATTATTATGAAGTAGCGCTCCCGGCAACAAACCACTTTCACATAGAATTTGAAAACCATTGCATACTCCAAGAACAAAACCTCCTTTGTTTGCATGTTCAATTACAGCGGTCATAACAGGAGAAAATCTAGCAATTGCCCCAGAACGTAAATAATCTCCATAAGAGAACCCTCCTGGCAAAACGATTGCATCACACCCTTTTAAGTCTGTATCTTTATGCCATAGTTCTTCAACTTCTTGTCCTAGAATATCTTTAAGAACATAGATCATATCTTGATCACAATTAGAGCCTGGAAAAGTAATTACGCCAAATTTCATTTTTATTGTCTTTTAATAAGTTACAAAGGTACTTTAATAATAAAAATATTCAACAATGAAAAGGAAAAGTTATACGCTAATAAAGATAGATATTCACAAGAATTGAAATAAATATTATGTAAAAAAACAATTGAGACAACCATTCCTTTTTTGCATAATTGAAATAAAAAGCAATTAGCAAACTTAAAGGCACTGCTCCAACCAATGCAAACACATTTTCACATGAAAATTGCTGAACGAGAGATACAATAGCAATTGATAAAAATATAATAAATAGAAAAAAGAAAATAATTTTTCGAAAACGCAATGAGCTAGCTTTATACTGGCGCGATATATTATACCCTGAAAAACTAACCAAAACTAACACAACTCCTAACAGGATATAATAGGGCCATGAGACGGCTATTTTCAGAGCGTAATATTGTTCGGAATCAAACGTAAAGTAATTGACCCAATTATTAAGCGCGCCGCCCCAAACCAAAGCCACAATCCAATACAATCCAAAAATGGTGAATGCGAAAAATGGGATAACCCACTCTCTCCAAACAAAAGGTCTAAATATTTTTAATGCTATCCACACCAAAGCTAACATTAATAAGGAAGGGAAATAAAACACTCCTCCCAACAAAATAAAAACAGTAGCGTCAAACACCTCCTTTTTGCAAGGAACTTGACTGTAGATATTAAATAATCGCCTAACAGCGAGAATCCAAAATAAGTTCGAAATAACTATTGGGCTTAATCCCTGATGCTCTTTTATGGCACTCATAAAAATCACATATAGTAGCGCAGGCAACAGTGTATTCCCGGTAAATAATTCACTTTTATTTATTAAATTATTTAATATCAATGCTGAAATTACAATAATGAGCAACGCTAGTAATTGGGAAAAAGTAGGACTACCTAGATTTGACAACCATTGATACAAAGGTGAAGCACCTGAAAAATCAACAGTATTGGGATTAAGTAATCCAGGTAGCCAAAAAAGTAAAGCCATAATTGGCAATAGAACCAACCCCGTTAAACTATCAGATTTATAAAATTTTAAAATCACTCCTACAAAAATATCTTATTTGTTCATCTTTTTATAAAAGATCTTATTAAACACCTGAATTATTGTGGATATTTTATACTTTTGGAACAGATTTAAAATTATTACTATGGATTGGTTAGTGTTTCCTTTGGCAAAGATGATGTATTGGTTCTTTCAAAATGTTCTAGAAAACTTGGAGAACTTGCCTAACTACGCTTTTTGTATTTTCGCGGTTATTGCATTTACATATTGGGTTAAATGGCAAATGAAATACAATGCTGAAGCAGAAGCTAATCCGGATCAAATTAAATAACCCTTCTACTTTTTTGTATCTGTCTTAGGCTTTTTGATTAAATCAAATCCAATGTCCTTTCTGAAGTTCATTCCTTGAAAGCTCAACTCATCTATTGAATCATAAGAGTTTTTAGTGCCGACTCAATATCTTTACCGAAAGAAGTTACGGCAAGAACTCTTCCGCCATTTGTAACAATGCCCTCTTTTGTTTCGGATGTGCCTGCATGAAAAGGAACGCTTTTAAGCACATTCTCAAACCCTGTAATTTGAGCGCCTTTTTTATATTTCTCAGGATATCCACCAGCAACTAACATTACGGTAGCAGCAGTTCTTGGATCAAAATGAACGTCTCTTTCAGACAAAGTACCCGATGCAATTCCATCAAAGAGCTCTAATAAATCGGACTTTAATCGTGGCATTACCACTTCTGTTTCCGGGTCTCCCAATCGGCAATTGTATTCAATAACATAAGGGTCTCCTTTTACATTAATAATCCCAAAGAAAATAAAGCCAGAATAGTCTATCCCTTCTGCTCTTAAACCTTTTATAGTGGGAATAATAACCTGATTATCTACTTTGTCAATAAATTCTCTATTTGCAAATGGTACAGGTGAAACAGCTCCCATTCCTCCTGTGTTTAAACCCGTATCTCCTTCTCCAATTCGTTTGTAATCTTTAGCCGCTGGCAAAATCTTGTACGATTTTCCATCTGTAATAACAAATACGCTTACTTCTATACCATCAAGAAATTGTTCAATCACCACTTTGGAACTAGCTTCACCAAATTTCGCATCTTTCACCATGCTCTTTAATTCCTTTTTAGCAAGTGCTAAGTCGTCTATTATTAACACCCCTTTTCCTCCTGCTAAGCCATCTGCTTTTAATACATATGGAGCAACCATTTTATCTAGGTGTGCATATCCAGCATCTAAATTTTCGGGTGTTACCGTAAAATATTTCGCTGTTGGAATATTAAATTTCTTCATGAACTTCTTAGAGAAATCCTTACTCCCTTCCAATTGAGCACCTTCCTTTTTAGGGCCGATTATAGTAACCTCTGCTAAATCCTCTCTTGTTTCAAAATAATCGTGAATTCCACCTACTAATGGAGCTTCTGGTCCAACAACAATAATTTTTACATTTTTCTCTAATGCAAAACTTGCCATTTTCTTAAAATCCAAAGGTGAAATATCTACATTGATCCCAACTTCACTTGTTCCAGCATTCCCCGGAGCGATATAAAGATTTTCCATTCGTGAACTTTGGGCCAATTTCCATGCAATTGCATGTTCTCTGCCGCCTGAACCAATAATAAGTACATTCATTTCCTTTGATTTTTGACAAAGAAACAAAGTTACGTGCCTTGTTTAACAGATTGTTATTAACAAGCATGAAACTCTTTTAACAGAAGTGATTAAAAGGCAACTTTAAGCTCTAAAATTATAATTCAGTATATTTGTAATCAGAATGAAATTATTTGCACTCATATTATCTTTTTCTATGTTTTTCTCAACCGTGGTGCCTTGCCATGCAGGAGAACATGACCATACAGAAAAATGTGAGCACCATGGAGAACATAAGCATGATGGCCCATCCGACGACAAAGAGAACAATGATGAACACCCTTGTTCACCATTTTGCGGGTATCATTCTTCTGTTAACAGCCCCACATCAAGTCCAACTATTATTTTAGAAAATATTTTCTTTACTGAAAGTGTCGAAAAAGTGTTTATTTATACCCCGACTTATTTCTACCTCCTAGAATTCTCAATCTGGAACCCTCCTAAAGCATAGATGCCCTATTTCGCATCTATTTTTCTCGCTGTAATTAGTACAGTTGGGTTTCCCGTTACATTGTAAAATTCTTTATCATGATAAATAAACTAATTGATTTTTCAATTAGGAATAAGTTTATTATTGGCCTTTTTACCTTGGCATTGATTGCCTGGGGTTCTTATTCCATTAAACAAATTCCTATTGATGCTGTGCCAGATATTACTAATAATCAGGTACAGATAATAACGCAAATGCCAGATTTAGCTGCACCCGAAGTTGAACAGCAAATTACGATTCCTATTGAGAAAGCAACTCAATTTATTCCTGGCGTTATAGAAATTCGTTCGATTTCAAGATTCGGCTTATCTGTTGTTACTGTTGTGTTTAATGACGCTATGGGTATTTATCTCCCACAACAATTAGTAGAGCATAAACTCTCTGAAATAAAAGAAAAAATAACTAAAAATGACTTAGGGAATCTGGAAGTGGCTCCACTTTCAACTGGACTTGGAGAAGTTTATCAATATGTTTTAAAAGCTGACAGCTCTTCAAAAAATAAGTATACAGCAATGGACTTGAGATCCATACAAGATCGAATTGTTAAACCTCAATTGGGGGGAATCGAAGGTGTAGTTGATGTAAATAGTTTTGGCGGGTACTTAAAGCAAATTGAAGTCGCAATAAACCCTGAGTTACTCAAAAACAAAGAAGTGTCATTTGCTGAAGTATTTGATGCTTTAGAAAAAAACAATAAAAACACAGGAGGAAGCTACATTGAAAAAGGGAGTGAAAATATCTACATAAGAAGTATAGGGCAAATTTCGTCTATGGAGGATATTCGAAAAATTTCAATTAAAAACAATAAAGGAAATCCTCTACTAATCGAACATATAGCTGAAGTTAAAATAGGTTATGCGCCTCGTTTTGGCGCAATGGGAAGAAATGGAGAAGGAGAAGTTGCCGGCGGCATGGTTCTGATGATGAAAGGAAGTAATGCCAATAAAGTTGTAGCAAGAATAAAAGAACGGTTAATTACTATTAAAAAATCGTTACCGGAAGGAATTGACTTAATTCCTTTTATTGATCGGTCGGAACTTATTGGCAGAACTACCTCAACGGTATTTACCAATTTATTGGAAGGTGGTTTAATTGTAATCTTCATTCTGGTTTTACTTCTTGGAAATTTTAGAGCAGGCCTTATTGTGGCTTCAGTTATACCCTTGTCTCTTTTGTTTGCCATTTCTTTGATGAACCTCTTTGGTGTTTCTGCTAATCTTATGTCTCTTGGAGCTTTAGATTTTGGAATTGTGGTCGATGGGGCAGTAATTATTGTAGAAGCCATTATCCTTCGATTGGCTAAAAACCGATCTGGAGAAATATTAACGCAAAAAGAAATGGACAAAGAAGTTCGAGAAGGAGCCAGTAAAATTAGAATTTCTGCGGCCTTTGGAGAGATTATTATTTTAATCGTTTATCTACCTATTCTTGCTCTTGTAGGGATTGAAGGGAAAATGTTTAGACCAATGGCACTGACCGTTAGTTTTGCCATTGTTGGAGCGTTTGTATTATCGCTCACCTATGTACCGATGATTACTTCTGTCTTTTTAAAGAAAAATATTAGCCCTAAAAAAACAATTGCCGATAGCATAATGGGCTTTTTCCAAAGGTTGTACATTCCTATTTTACAATTGGCACTGAAGTTTAAGTTTATCGTTTTAGGATTAGCAGCAGTAATCTTTATTGTTAGTATCATGACCTTTTCTAAAATGGGAGCAGTTTTTATTCCTCGTTTAGAAGAAGGAGATTTAGTTGTGAGTATCGCTCATAAACCAGGAACCTCCTTAACTCAAATATTAAAAACATCAAATCAGGTAGAAAAAATTCTGATGGCGAATGTCCCCGAAATTGAGCAGATGTGCTCTCGAATAGGAACAGCCGAAATCCCAACAGATCCAATGCCAATAGAATCAGCAGATATTTTTGTGGTATTAAAAAACAAAGAAAACTGGACTTCTGCTTCCACCCTACCTGAATTAGTAGACATCATAAAGCGAGAAATTAGTGTTGTTCCAGGAATCAATGTAGAAATTTCTCAACCTATTGAACATATGTTTAACACGTTAATATCTGGTGTTCGATCTGATATTGCAATCAAACTATACGGTGAAAACCTAGATATTTTAGACGCTAAAGCGAAAGAAATTCAACAACTAATTAGTGGTATAACTGGCATTGGAGACGTAAAACCTGAAGAAATTAAAGGAATGCCGCAGGTTGCTATTACCTATAAAAAACAAGCTCTTGCTAAATATGGATTAAACATTGAAGAAATAAGTGACGTCGTACAAGCTGGATTTGGGGGGAAAACAACAGGTGTTCTTTTTGAAGAAGAATGGCCAGTAGACATTGTAATGCGGTTGGATAGCGCCCATAGAAAGGACATTAAAGATATAGAGAACATGTATGTTTATCTTTCAGATGGGAATCAAATACCTTTAAAAGAAATTGCAAATATCGACTACATTAAAGCGCCTGTTCAGGTATCTCGAGACAATGCAAAACGAAGAGTAGTAATTGGTGTTAATGTCAGAAATAGGGACATAGAAACGCTAGTAACTGAAATACAAAACAAATTAGATGCAGAATTGGACTTACCGGCTGGGTATTATTTAAAATATGGTGGACAATTCGAAAACCTTCAAAACGCAAAAGACAGATTGCTTATAGCTGTTCCAATTGCATTAATCTTAATCTTTATTCTACTCTTTTTTACTTTTAACTCTATAAAACAAGCGTTATTTATTTTTACCGCCATTCCATTGGCTGCTATGGGGGGCGTTGCCGCTTTATGGTTACGACAAATGCCTTTTAGTATTTCTGCTGGGATTGGTTTTATAGCCTTATTCGGTGTTGCTGTATTAAATGGAATAGTCCTCATAGCCTATTTCAATCAATTGAAAAAAGAGGGTGTTTCCAATACTATGGAACGAATTATTACTGGAGCAAAGGTTAGGCTTCGTCCCGTAATAATGACTGCTTCGGTAGCTGCACTGGGGTTTTTGCCCATGGCAATTTCTACCGGAGACGGCGCAGAAGTGCAACAACCTTTAGCAACTGTAGTTATTGGAGGTTTGGTTTCTGCAACCCTATTAACCTTGTTGGTTCTACCTGTTTTATATGCATTATTCGACACTAAAAAAACGAAATCTCATGAATAACATTTTTCATATAATTAGCCTTGTCTTAGCATTTGGATTGTTTAGTAGCAGCTATTCCCAAGATGCGCTGACAATAGAAAGTGCTCTGCAACTTGCACACACCAACAGTCCTGGATTGAAGGCCGCGACATTGTTTGTGGAAAAAGAAAAAGCATTGCTTAAGACAAATCGCTCTCTTGATAAAACAGCATTTTCGTACTCCCTCGGTCAAATTAATTCAGACATGGTTGATTACAGTATTAACGTCAATCAATCTTTTAAATTTCCCGCTTCTGGAGTTAGAAAACAATTCCTAGAAGCAAAAGTTGCAGCAGGAGAAAGCAACTTGGAATTAGCCAAAAGTGAGTTAACCCGATCTGTAAGAATCGAGTTTGTTGCGATTATTAATTTACAAAAGCAATTAGAACTTTTTGAAGAACAAGAGGGTCTTTATAAAAAAATGCTGGATCTCTCAACAAAAAAATTGCTAGTTGGCGAATCCAATATTTTGGAAAAAACAACTGCCAAGAGCCAATTTCAGAAAGTGCAAATTGCACGAAAGAAAATTGAAATGGAATTGACTACACACAAATCCAACTTGAGTATCTTGTTATATACGGAAATTCAGCCCCTTTTTATTGATGCAAAAACTACACTAGAACTGCCGTTATTAGATAGTTCTGAGATAAGCAAAAACCCCATGTTAAGCTTTTATCAGAAAACGATAGCTATAAAAGAAAAGCAAGTGACAGTGAACAAAAAGGAGTTTTTTCCGGATTTTAAAGCAGGGTATTTCAATCAGCAAATAGAAGGTACGCAGGGCTTGCAAGGAATACAGTTTGGAATAGCTATTCCCTTATTTAATCGCTATCAAAAAGCAGTTGTAACCGCATCTAAAATAGAGATAGAGATTGCTAATCAGGAAATGGAGAATTATCGCCTTACGTTGTATAAAATGTTGCAGCAACAACTTCAAAATTGTAGCAAATATTATCTGGAAATTGACTATTACGAAACAAACGGAAAGGCATTAGCGAACCAATTGATAGACTTATCTAACAAGGCATATAACGCGGGAGAAATAGGCTACATTGAGTATGTTCAAAGCATTAAACAAGCGAAACAAATAAAAATTAGTTATTTACAAAGCTTACAAAAACATCAAGCAGAAACAATTGAAATCCTTTATTTAACAGGGAAATAGAACGTATTAATACAAATAACATGAAAAATTATATAATAATCATTCTACTCGTATTCGGAATAAGCAGTTGCGAAAACAATTCTATTATTGAAGGACATGAGCACGATCATGAAGCGCATGGAGCAAAAGGTGCTGTTGAATTAACTGAAAAACAGCTGAGTTTAATCGACTATGAACTGGGGAATTTCAGACAAATGGATTTTGGTAAAAACATAAAATGTAGTGGAGAATTGGAACTTCCTCCGCAAAACAAAGCCAGTGTAAGCGCCTTGCTTGGTGGTCGCGTAAAAAGCATTGATGTGATTGAGGGAAATTTTGTAAAAAAGGGACAAACCCTTGCTGTACTGGAACATCCAGAGGTGATTGAATATCAAGAGCAATTTCTAGATGTTGCTAATAACATCTCCGTATTAAAAAGCGATTTTGAGCGGAAGCAAGCTTTATTCAACGATAGCATCACTTCTCAGAAAGTATTCGAACAAGCTGAATCGGATTACCATAGTGCAGTTGCAAAACTAAATACCTTAAAAGCGAAATTATCGCTTATTGGAGTTTCTGCTGAGCAAGTCGAAAAAGGAAATATCACTTCGGGAATTACAATTAAATCTCCAATAGATGGATATGTTCGGTTGGTAGAAATAAACATTGGAAAATTTGTTGAACCAGCATCTGAAATGTTTGAGATTGTAGACAATGAACATATACACATCGATTTACACGTTTATGAAAAGGATATTAACGCGATTAAAATTGGACAAAAAGTACTATTTTCTTTAGCTTCTAATGAAGGTGTGGATTACGAAGCGGTAGTATTTGCAATTGGAAAAGCATTTGAAAACGACACTAAATCAGTTCGTGTACATGCAGAAATAATTGCAAAAAAACATAACTTGCTGCCGGGAATGTATGTAAACGCCATAATAGTTACAGATCCACAAACAAGACGCGTATTGCCAGACAATTCCATTATCTCGGAAGGTGAAAAAGAATATATTTTTGTACAAACTATAAAAAAAGCAGATGAACATGAAGACCACGACCATGGACATGAAGAGGAGAGTCATGAAGGACATCGGCATAATGCAGCGAAGGTTGGCTTTTTAAAAATTGGCGTTAGCACAGGTAACTCTGAGTTGGGATATACAGAAATTCTCACTACAGGCTCTATCCCTCTTAACGAAGGAATTGTTCTTAAAGGTGCTTTTTACTTGCATGCAGAAATGAAAAAAGGAGATGCAGGACATGTACATTAAATAAAAAAAATACTAAATGAAAGCTGCTAAAGTTAGTGATATAAAAAAAGATTTGAAAAACAAGACACAGCCAGAATTATTGGATTTGTGTTTACACCTTGCTAAATTTAAAAAAGAGAATAAGGAGCTACTAACGTATTTATTGTACGAAGTAGATGACGAAGCTTCTTTTATACAAAGCATTAAAGAAGAGGTAGACGAACAGTTTTCTAGAAATCAATACGAGTAGCTACTACTTTATCAAAAAAAGTATGCGAAAGATTTTGCGAAATATTAAAAAGCATATTCGGTATTCTAAAAATAAAGAAACAGAAGTTGAGCTACTTATTTACTATTGTAGTAAGCTAAATTCATTTAGCCCTTCAATAACGAGAAACACCGCCCTGGTTAATCTTTATCAGAGACAAATCGTTTCCATCCGAAAAACGGTGTCTTCCTTACATGAAGATTTACAGTATGATTTTGGATTGCAGATAGAGGAATTATAAGCGTAAATCAGTAAACCATTGCATTTGATGAAGCTTTTATGACGACTCAGATAATTCTATCCGAATTTGGGTTTTTTAATGTTAACTTGAAAAAAAAATAAACCCATTCCTTATGAGAAACCTTATATTACTACTTATTATTATTTCCAATGCTTTTTATGCTACCGCGCAAACAACAGCAATACCAGACGTTAACTTTGAGCAAGAGTTAATTGATCAAGGATACGATGATGTGATTGATGGAACTGTTCTTACGGCTAATATAAGTTCCATAACACATTTTGAATTCCTCTCTCTAACCATAACCAACTTGACTGGAATTGAAGACTTTACTGGATTAACTCATTTTCAAGTTACTGCATTATCTTTAACTGTGCTTAATGTATCTCAGAATTCGCTTCTTGATACGTTGATGATTGGACTTACGCCGCTAACTAGTCTGGATTTAACACAAAATTCTAACCTTAATTACTTGATACTTGCTAATTCTAATATTGGCAGCCTTGACCTTTCTCAAAACGCAAATTTATCCTTTTTATTTTGTGACGACAACTACCTATCTAGTGTTGATGTGTCGCAAAACACTAATTTATCAATCTTGTATTTACCCAATAATCAGCTTACAAATATTGATGTAACCCAAAACGCAAATTTAAATTTGATAGATGTTTCTGGAAATCAAATCACCAGACTTGATTTAAGTCAGAATAACGCTTTAATTTCTATTAACTGCGACACCAATCAACTCGAATGCTTAAATGTTAAAAACATTACAAATAATTCCTTCCTAGATTTATCAGCAAGCGGTAATCCAAATTTAACATGCATTGAAGCAGATGATGTTGCCTACGCCACAGCCAATTGGATTGAAATTGATGCGCAAACTTCTTTCAGCGAAAATTGCAACAACCTTTGTTCTTTGGGAGTTAGCGATAGTCGTTTACCAAATATTTCGATTTACCCTAATCCAACTTTAGGCAATTTAACCATAGAACTGAATAACACCGCATCTAATATTAACCTCAGCTTGATGAATTCTATAAGTCAAGTTGTATTGACTAAAAACTACAATTCAACGAACTACATTAATCTCAATTTAGATGTTCCTAAAGGTCTTTATTTCTTGCGGCTAGAAAGTAATGGGAAAGTTATTACTAAGAAGATTATTAAAGAATAAAATACAAGTACTAATCCATATATTCTTGCCATTCCACTAAGACATATTTTCGTCTATCATTTTCTGTTCTTTGAATGAACCCATATTCATAACAAAAAAGGTAAACCTCCCCTTTCTTGTTTTTCCAATAGTGCGTAAAATATTTGGGATCAAAACCAGCTTCCAAAAGTTTTTCCTTTCTAACAGTTGCTTTTCCTGCCTTATTAAAATTCTTTAAAAGCCTCCTATTGGTTTTTAATTGAGCATCTATCCTGTTATACATGTTCGCTTCCTTTTCCAAGCTTTTTTGGTAATGATAGGCAGATTTACAACTTGGATTACAAAACAGTTTATCCAACCTTCCTTCAACTTTTTCTTTACAGTATAAACACTTCTTATTACTCCTCATAATCGCACAATATACGTTAGTTATACGTTTAATCCTACGCTTATATTTGTTTATCACTTTTACTATCATTTACCTTTACTTATATGAAAGAGAAACACAGTAGAATAGTAACGCTTAAGCATTTATTCATTAATCAAGAAAAGAAAATTGGGCTAAAATTTTATCCCAATAAAATTATTCAAACCATTGTAAAAGGTCTTCCACAGGTAAAGTGGAGTAAAGAATTTGAAATAGCTTATATACCAAATACAACTCAAAATATTGATCTTATTTTTGATAATTTCAGACAAATAGCTTGGGTAAATTGCAGTCACTTCTACCCTAAGAAAATTAGCACAATTAACATGAAACCTATAAGTGTTAACTATTATCGCAACCGGAAATTTGCTGCTGGATATAGAACATGCCCTGAAGAGTTCTATCAAAAATTAGAACTAAAAAACTACTCACTCAATACTGCTCGTATATATATCTCTATGTTCGAAATTTTTATAAATCACCATGGGAGAACTGAGCTGAACAGTATCGACGAAAACAGCATAAGAAACTACTTGCTATCACTGGTTCGTGAAGAAAAATCTGAATCCTATATCAACCAAATGATAAATAGCATAAAATTTTATTATGAAGTGGTGATGGAAATGCCAAATCGTTTTTATTCAATAGAACGACCTCAAAAAAAAAAACAATTACCTAAAGTAATTAGTAAAGAAGAGATAGGAGACCTGATACAAAACACGAACAACATTAAACATAAGTGTATAATTAGTTTACTCTATTCAGCAGGACTTAGGAGAGGAGAACTACTAAATTTAAAATTGGAAGATATAGATAGTAAACGAATGGTAATAACCATAAATGGAGGGAAAGGAGGAAAGGATCGAATAACCTTATTGAGTGAATCTGTATTAAATGATTTAAGAATTTATTATAAAGAATGGAAACCAAATCTTTATTTGTTTGAAGGAAAAGCCGGAGTTAAATATTCGGGAGCCAGTGTTGTGAAAATTGTTCAAAATGCTGCAGTTAAAGCAAATATTCGAAAAACAGTAACACCGCACATGTTACGCCATAGTTTTGCAACTCATTTATTAGAAGATGGAACAGACCTAAGATACATTCAAGTTCTACTTGGTCACAATAGCACCCAAACCACTGAAATTTATACCCAAGTAGCAACAACGAATATCAAAGCAATAAAAAGTCCTATAGATTCTCTATATTTACAGTAACGACATATTATGGATAACACACATATGTGTGTTATCTGCTTGTTGGCACACATACAAAGCAATGAAGAAAATAACAATAATAACAATTATTACTATCTTGTTTAGTCTAGAGGCTAAGGCACAAGAAATGAGAGGAGCAATAGGAATTCATCCAATAAATAATATGATAAGTTGGAGGTCAAATAACTACAAAAAACATTTTTGGGATTATAAATTTGAATATCAAGCAGGTTCAGTTAGTGGTGTACCTTTTGTAAATATCTCACCACAAGTAAACTTATGTTGGAGAAGACAAAATAATGAATTTGTAAAATTTTATTGGGGTATTGGTTTAGGATTAGAAACATTTGTTCCTCGTCTGGCTATTCCTCTCGGTATAGAGTTTTTTCCTTTAGAAAAAGCACCTCAATTAAGTATTGGAGCAGAAGCTTCTCCAATACTCATTTCAATTGGAACAGGTTTTTCAACAACAATAAAAGGAGATTTTGCTATAAGGTATTATTTCACAAAAAAAGACAAGAAGAAAAATGATTAAACCTCAATACATATTCTTTTCGCTTATAATTCTTATTTTTTCTTGTAAAAAGATAGATGACCTTACGCCTGAAACTCGTAGTTTCCATATAGGATTTCAACCTTGGGCACACGATTTAGGATATTCAGCTACAGTACACGCATACGATAATATTTCAATCTATGGAGATATTATATCAACTCAATTGGATGATGGCATTCCTTGGGAACAAGCTTACACGGGTGCTGATTTTCCAACAGATGTATTAGACAATATAAATGAGAGAAAAGCACTAACCCCACAAAATGCTAAAGTGTTTTTATCGTTAATGCCTTTGTCAGAGGGGAGAGATGATATTGCACAATACTGGGGGCAAGAAAATGAAACTATAAAACAACAATGGTCTTCGAAAAAGTTTACAGATACAGCAGTAGTTACAGCATATCTTAATTATTGTAGAAGGATGATTGATTTTTTTCAACCAGATTACTTTTGTTATGCAGTTGAAGCTAATGCTTCATTTTCAGAAACAGATATTACCTATCAAGAATTTTTGCCTTTTTGTGATACAATATATTCTACTTTAAAAACAGAATACCCAAACTTACCAATTATGCTTTCTTTAGTTACTAATTTCTTAGGAGGAGATATAGTTTCTGGTACAACCGAACAGTTACTGCAATATTCAGACTATGTAGCAATAAGCTCATACCCTTTTTTACTACCAAATGCTCCTTTTGGAAATGCTAATCCTCAAATGATTCCTAATAATTGGTATAATAGAATGGCTAATTTAGCACCAAACAAACCCGTTTGTATCACAGAAACAGCATATATAGCAGAAGATTTAAAAGTATCCGCTTATTTTATTGACTTAATAGGTAGAGAGGAATGGCAAGCAGAATATGTTCAACAATTATTTATAGAAATGAATAATTTGGATGCTGAATTTATTATTTGGTTTACCGCAAGAGATTACAATTATGCTGGAAAAAAATTAGAAGGAATAGTTGACCCCGCATTTAATATTTGGATGGATACAGGAATATTAGATGAAGCTGGTAGAGAAAGACCATCAGCAAAGATTTGGAAACAATGGAAATCAATACCCGTAAATTAATTATTATGAAAAACACAACAATATTTTTACTATTAAGTCTACTAACATTCAACTCTTATGCTCAACTACCAAAAGGAGACAGGATTTTTGCTTGGCAAGTTGATATGGCACAAAATAACAATTACGACTCGGCTTATGCTTATGCACAAACAGGATGTATGGAATCAATTCATCTTTTCTTTACTTGGTCAAGTATAGAAGTTAGTAATGGCAATTTTGATGCCTCCTATATGGCTAATACATTGGATATTTTAGATATTTACCATCCTGCTTATGGAAATAAAGCTGAATTACAAATTGCAACAGTAAATACAGTAGCCAAAGAAACACCTTCAGACTTATTGGCTGTAGATTTTGATAATCCTATTATGATAAATCGTTTCAAAGGGTTTCTTGATACATTGTTTACCCATATCCCTAATCTTGAACTTTCAGCCTTAAACATTGGAAATGAAGCAGATATTTATTGGGGGACAGACGCTACAAAATATTCTCAATATAAAATGTTTTTAGACTCTGTTATTCCTTACGCTAAACAGCTTTATTTTAACTTACACGGAACCGATTTAAAAGTAGGTACAACTTTTACTTTTGATGGTCTCACATCTGCTTCTACATCAGCTTTGTGTCAAACAGTAAATGATTCTTTAGATATTACAGCCCTTACTTATTACCCTTTAAATCCAGACTTTACAATGGAGTCTCCATCTATTGTTAGTAGTGATTTTGCTAACTTAGTCAGTATATATTCAGACACTTTACAGCCAATATATTTTGCTGAATGCGGATATGCTTCAAGCGATAGTTGCAATAGTTCAAATACCCAACAAGCACAGTTTTTCCAAAATGTATTTACTGCTTGGGACACGTATTACGACAATATTAAATACATAACAATATTTAAAACAACAGACTGGTCACAGCAAGAAGTGAATGATTTTGCTATTTATTATGGTATTTCTGACAATATTTTTTTAGAATATTTAAGAACATTAGGTGTTAGGACTTGGGACAATGATGGAATTAATAAACCTGCTTACGAAACGATACTTTGCGAATTGAATGCAAGAGGATGGTGCTCAGTAAACTGCATCACAACAGGAGTTAATGAACAAGTCAAGAATCAGTTTGTTTCAGTTTATCCAAACCCAACAAATGGACTAATAAATATAGATACTGAAAAGACAATCACGCAAGTGAAAATTCACAATAATATTGGGAAATTAATCCTTGTTTCAACTAAGAGCAACTTTGAAATCAGTAACTTAACAAATGGAATATATTATATAACCATTGAATTTGAAACTGGTGAAATAGAAAGAAAAAAACTGATAAAAGAGTAAGAACGTGTGCCAACAATGGCTAAAAAACATAGGGGTTTTGGTGGTGATTTGAAGTTCATAGCTTCGATTGAAAACCGCTAAACCAAAATTTTGATAATGAAAAAAGAAAAATAATTATAAAAATATTTGGCTTGGCTAAGTGCTAAATTGAAAGGGCAGCGTTTCAAACTCCCCTACGATTTCTTAGCCGGGTCGTTAGCAAACATTAAAAAATAAAACAAATGAAAAAACTATTACTCATTTTATCCTTAGCGTGTCTTACGCTTGCAAATACTTCATTTGCGCAACAAGGCCTTGATCAAACAACTTTACCTGCTGGTCATAGAATAGCAATGGGCCAAGATATTGAAGTATATGGCAATGAACAATATGTTGTTTTGGAGGACGGTTCTAGCGGGATTTATGGTGCACTATATAAAAACGATGGCACCACGTTAACCCAAATAACGTTGCCAGGGTCCTTAAGAATGGCTCAAGATTACGAAATGGAAGTTTATGATAGTGATTTGTTCGTTGTGCTAGAGGATGGTTTTAGCGGGATTTATGGTGCTCTTCACAAATATGACGGAACTACTTTTACACAAATAACTTTACCTGGTTCTCTTAGAATGGCTGCTGGTTATGACATAAGAGTTTATGGAAATGATTTGTACGTGGTGCTAGAGGATGGTTTTAGCGGGATTTATGGCGCATTATATAAATATGATGGTACAACATTCGCTCAAATAACATTGCCTGGATCTTTAAGAATGGCGCAAGATTACGATATAGAAATCTACGCTAACAATCTAATGCTTGTTCTAGAAGATGGTTTTAGCGGCATTTACGGTGCTCTTTATGAGTTCGATGGCACAACACTTGCTCAAAAAACCTTGCCTGGATCTTTAAGAATGGCTGCTGGCTATGATATGGAAGTATACAACAATGATCTTCATATAGTCTTGGAAGATGGATCTAGTGGCATATATGGTGCCTTACATAAATATGATGGTACAACATTCGCTCAAATAACATTGCCTGGATCTTTAAGAATGGCGCAAGATTACGACATAGAAATCTACGCTAACAATCTAATGCTTGTTCTAGAAGATGGTTTTAGTGGGATTAATGGTGCTCTTTATGAGTTCAATGGTACAACTTTTACCCAAAAAACCTTTCCTGGAGCACTAAGAATGGCTGCTGATAACGATATGGGAGTCTATAATTGTCAACTTTATTTTGTTCTTGAAGATGGATCTAGTGGTATATATGGAGCTCTTTATAACTATAATGGTGCCAGGTTGAACCAAACAACTTTACCTGCTGGTCATAGAATGGCAATGGGCCAAGATATTGAAGTATATGGCAATGAACAATATGTTGTTTTGGAGGACGGTTCTAGCGGGATTTATGGTGCACTATATAAAAACGATGGCACCACGTTAACACAAATAACGTTGCCAGGGTCCTTAAGAATGGCTCAAGATTACGAAATGGAAGTTTATGATAGTGATTTGTTTGTTGTGCTAGAGGACGGTTTTAGCGGGATTTATGGTGCTCTTCACAAATATGACGGAACTACTTTTACACAAATAACTTTACCTGGTTCTCTTAGAATGGCTGCTGGTTATGACATAAGAGTTTATGGAAATGATTTGTACGTGGTGCTAGAGGATGGTTTTAGCGGGATTTATGGCGCATTATATAAATATGATGGTACAACATTCGCTCAAATAACATTGCCTGGATCTTTAAGAATGGCGCAAGATTACGATATAGAAATCTACGCTAACAATCTAATGCTTGTTCTAGAAGATGGTTTTAGCGGCATTTACGGTGCTCTTTATGAGTTCGATGGCACAACACTTGCTCAAAAAACCTTGCCTGGATCTTTAAGAATGGCTGCTGGCTATGATATGGAAGTATACAACAATGATCTTCATATAGTCTTGGAAGATGGATCTAGTGGCATATATGGTGCCTTACATAAATATGATGGTACAACATTCGCTCAAATAACATTGCCTGGATCTTTAAGAATGGCGCAAGATTACGACATAGAAATCTACGCTAACAATCTAATGCTTGTTCTAGAAGATGGTTTTAGTGGGATTAATGGTGCTCTTTACGAGTTCGATGGCACAACTTTTACCCAAACAACCTTCCCTGGAGCACTAAGAATGGCTGATAATCACGATATGGGGGTCTATAATTGTCAACTTTATTTTGTTCTTGAAGATGGATCTAGCGGTATATATGGAGCTCTTTATAACTATAATGGTGCTTATACATGTGTGAACAATATCGAGACTGTATGTAACTCATACATATCACCTTCTGGCATTAATTACACATCTTCAACCATGATTAATGAGGTTATATGTAGAGAAATTTACTCAATAGACTTAACAATTATCAATTCCGCTACAGCGGCCGACACAAGAACAGAATGTAATTCTTACACTTGGATTGATGGCAACAATTATACTTCAAGCAATAATACTGCGACATACAACATTGCTGGTGCTGCTGCTAATGGATGTGATTCTTTGGTAACACTTGATTTGACAATTGTTAATTCGGCTACAGGTACCGATACAAGAACTGAATGCAACTCTTACACATGGATTGATGGAAACAATTATACTTCTAGCAACAATTCTGCAATCTTCAATATTGTTGGAGGCGCTGCAAATGGCTGCGATTCTTTGGTAACCCTTGATTTGACTATTGCTAACTCTACTTCAGGAACAGATGTTATTACAGCATGCGGTTCGGATGGTTTTGAAATTCCAAATAATGGAATAGATGACGATTATGATGGAAATATTGATGAGTATTTAGGCTACCAATGGATTGACAACAATTATTACACAGCATCTAATAACACTGCAACATGGATTGAAACAAATGCTGCGGGTTGTGACTCAACAGTCGCATTAGATTTGACAATACTTCCTCCATTTGTTACCGAGGAAGATGTCATTACCGCATGTGACTCATACACATGGATTGATGGAACTACATACACATCATCTAGTTATGGTTTAGCTTACTTCAGTGATGTAAATGGATGCGATTCAGTTTTAGGGTTTTTGGATTTAACAATCAATAGTGTTTCAGATCTTACTGCTTCAACCTCAGGACTAGTTATTACCGCAAATAATATAGATGCCACATACCAATGGTTAGATTGTGACAACAGTAACGCAATTATCCCCGGTGAAACTGGGCAATCTTATACAGCAATAACAAATGGCAATTATGCTGTTGAATTAACCGAAAATGGATGTGTGGATACCACAGCTTGCGTTTCTATTACATCTGTAGGTGTTCTTGAAAACACCTTTGGAGATGAGTTTGCGGTTTACCCTAACCCAACTAATGGAAATTTTTCTATCAATCTTGGAGCTATTTATGAATCTTTAATAGTTTCAATTACTGATATTTCAGGTAAATTGATTGATTCAAAAACCATTACACAATCACAAGTTCTAAATCTCAACATAAAAGAACCTGCTGGGTTATATATGGTTTCTGTTCAAGCAGGAGATAAGAAAGCTAATATTAGGTTAATAAAAGAATAAAACGATTTGCTAACAATGTATATGAAATCATAGCTCTCATTCGGACGTTACGCTTCATATACTAAACGTTAGCAACATTAAAGAAAAATCTCAATAATTAAAACAATGAAAAAAATTTACATTTTAACATTAATCTTAATAAGTCTAAATTCATACTCTCAAAATTGCAATATTGGAAATGAAAATGCAACTGGCAGTTTTACAACTGGAAACTTTGGTGCTAATTACTTATTAGGTGTTAAGTACACACTTTCTCAATTGGGCACATTAAATTCTATTAACCTTATTGGAAATAACACAGGAGAGGGAGTTCAAATGGCCGTTTATGACGATAATGGAGGTACTCCTAATAATTTAATCGCTTCTAGCAGTCAATCTACTGTTGGAACTGGAATTACTACCCTACCTGTAACCCCTGTTTTACTTCCTCCTGGAGATTATTGGATTATGGCAGTTTATGAATCTGGAGGTAATTCTTCAAATTATAACCCAAGTGCAACAGGAAATGTTGTTTATTACTCCTCTTTGCAGTATGGTAGTGCTATACCGACCAATGCTTCTGGATTTACAAGTTATAATGGACAAGATTTTTTATACTTTTTAAGTATAGATTGTGGAAACACACTTTGCCAACCTAACACAGGTACCGACACAAGAACAGAATGTAATTCTTACACTTGGATTGATGGCAACAATTATACTTCAAGCAATAATACTGCGACATACAACATTGCTGGTGCTGCTGCTAATGGATGTGATTCTTTGGTAACACTTGATTTGACAATTGTTAATTCGGCTACAGGTACCGATACAAGAACTGAATGCAACTCTTACACATGGATTGATGGAAACAATTATACTTCTAGCAACAATTCTGCAATCTTCAATATTGTTGGAGGCGCTGCAAATGGCTGCGATTCTTTGGTAACCCTTGATTTGACTATTGCTAACTCTACTTCAGGAACAGATGTTATTACAGCATGCGGTTCGGATGGTTTTGAAATTCCAAATAATGGAATAGATGACGATTATGATGGACATAGTTGATGAGTATTTGGGCTACCAATGGATTGACAACAATTATTACACAGCATCTAATAACACTGCAACATGGATTGAAACAAATGCTGCGGGTTGTGACTCAACAGTCGCATTAGATTTGACAATACTTCCTCCATTTGTTACCGAGGAAGATGTCATTACCGCATGTGACTCATACACATGGATTGATGGAACTACATACACATCATCTAGTTATGGTTTAGCTTACTTCAGTGATGTAAATGGATGCGATTCAGTTTTAGGGTTTTTGGATTTAACAATCAATAGTGTTTCAGATCTTACTGCTTCAACCTCAGGACTAGTTATTACCGCAAATAATATAGATGCCACATACCAATGGTTAGATTGTGACAACAGTAACGCAATTATCCCCGGTGAAACTGGGCAATCTTATACAGCAATAACAAATGGCAATTATGCTGTTGAATTAACCGAAAATGGATGTGTGGATACCACAGCTTGCGTTTCTATTACATCTGTAGGTGTTCTTGAAAACACCTTTGGAGATGAGTTTGCGGTTTACCCTAACCCAACTAATGGAAATTTTTCTATCAATCTTGGAGCTATTTATGAATCTTTAATAGTTTCAATTACTGATATTTCAGGTAAATTGATTGATTCAAAAACCATTACACAATCACAAGTTCTAAATCTCAACATAAAAGAACCTGCTGGGTTATATATGGTTTCTGTTCAAGCAGGAGATAAGAAAGCTAATATTAGGTTAATAAAAGAATAAAACGATTTGCTAACAATGTATAAGCGGCATTAAAACGGCCGCTTATACTTGACGTTGTAGAACATAAATTATATATGCCGAAATTACATAAGCAAATACTTATCTTATCAATATTAGCGGCATTCCTCGTTATCAACATAGATGGCAATGCCCAGCAAAAATACTATCATTTACTAGAAAAAAAGAAATACAATAAAGTAGAAAAAAAAGCGGGTAAAGACCTGTCTAAAGTATCTGTGACAGACACATATCACCAAACCATGCTCAATCATATACATGCACTTTTATACAGCACCAGAAAATTTAAAAAATACAATACCGAAAAAGCATATGAATATATGCTTGTTACTCAAAAATTATATGCCAATATTTCTGATCAGAAAAAAATTGACAAACTTCAGAAAAAACAGATCAACAACAGCTCATTAGCCAATAATCTTCAAACCATATGCCAGAAGGCACTCGATGATGCAATAGAAAAAAATACCATTAAAAATTTTCAATATTATTTAGACTACTATTTAAGAGCGGAGCTGGATAAAAGGCATCTAGCAACTAGTAAAAGAAATGAATTGGCATATCAAGCAGCTGTAAATACAAATACTGTAGCAGCCTTTCAAAATTTTATAGACACCTATCCAGATGCAATACAAATTCCAGAAGCTATAGTAAATAGAAACCACTTGGCATTTTTAAATGCTCAAAAAATCAATACAGTTGAATCTTTTCAAACTTTCATAGATACGCATCCAAATGCAATAGATGCACCCAAAGCAATTATAGAAAGGGATCTTCTTGCGTTTAATAACGCAAAAGAAAAAAACACTTCAGTAGCCTATTATAATTTCATGAAAAAATATCCAGAAAGTGAGCAATACAACAAAGCATTTTCTTTATACGAAGAAAGACAATTTTATGAAAACACAATCTATGATAATTGGGTAAGCTATAAAGATTTTTTATATGATTTCCCCAACAACTCATGGTTTTCAGCTGCAGAAGATAGTATTTTCCAAATTGGAAAAAGAACTGATGATTTAACAACTTTGGAATTTTGCATCAATAACTTTTCTGATTCAAAAAGAGATACTGCCCTATTATACTATTATGAAGTTTATACACTTGATGGAGATTTAAATACCATACTCAGTTTTTATGAAAAGCACAATGATTATTTTTTAATGGAATTCAAAGAAAATGACATTGCCACTGCTGAGTTAGGAGATCAATTACAACTGCACTTACCCTATGATTATCACGATCATGATATCTACGATAAATACATAAGAACTGCAGCACCTAAAGAAAAAGCATTTGTTGCATTACAAAGAATGATTTCTCCCTATATTAAAACTAAAAAATGGGAAAAAGCAATTAAAATAGCAAATGAATATTTACCTCTATTTAATAAACGGAATAAAAAAATACTTAGCCTTATTTCCATTCTTGAAAAAGTAGACGATAATACAATACAGATTAAATCTATTGGAAGTAGGATCAACTCAAGTTCTGGAAAAGAATATTCACCTATTATTTCTGCTGACAATAAATCACTTTATTTCTGTGGCAAACAAAGAAAAGACAATATAGGTGGCGAAGATATCTATGTTGCTAAAAACTCATCATCTGGATGGAGCAGAGCAAAATTAGTTAAAGAATTATCTGATTCCAACACAAATAATGCTCCCTTGTGTGTAAGTGCAGATGGAAACGAAATTTTGCTTTTTCATAATGGCGATATTTTCTCAACCAATAAAACCATTGAAGGTTGGGAAAACAACTTAAAACTTAATTCATTAATAAACACTAAATATTGGGAAGGTGATGCTACTATAAGCTCTGATGGAAATGAATTAATCTTTATTAGGTCTGCACAAAAGTTTGAAGCGAAATACGAATTAATTTTTCTAATCGACAACACAGGGTCAATGCAATCATGTATAAATGGGGTTAAAGAAAATATTAGAAATTTTATTAGTAATCTTAAAGATGATGAATTAAAAATTGTAAAATGGAATGCTAAAATAATAGCATACAAAGATGCAATTAGTGATAGAGATTCATATTACTCATTCCCATTTACTGATGATGAACATACTTTATATAATCAACTAGCAAGAATTTATGCTGAAGGAGGAGACGATGAGCCGGAATCAACTATTGAAAGTTTATTTAGAGCAGCAAAAGAAACAAAATGGGATAAGGATGATGAAGTAATAAAAGTTATAGTATGTTTTACAGATGCAACAAATAAAAAAGAAATTTCAAGAAAAATTAGATCTAAATATGGAACAATAAATACAAAATATTTAAAAAAAGAACTTGATAAAAAAAATATCAACCTATTTCTTTTTTGTCAAAATGATCCAGATTATACTATAATATCTAACTTTAATCATGCCCATGTAACTCAATATCAAAATGCTATTAATCAATTACAAAATGCTGATTATTCATTAATAATGAAATCATTATCAGATAAAATCTCTCTTTTGGCCAATAATGTACCTATTAATCATGGAGACAGACAGCTTAATGGAGATATCTATGTTTCCCATAGAGATTATTTGGGAAATTGGAGCAATCCTATCCCATTAGGTAATAAAATAAATACAAGGTATAGCGAAAGATCACCTTTTTTACATCCTGATATGAAAACACTTTATTTCAGCTCAGATGGTCAAGGTGGCTTAGGTAAGCTGGATGTATTTAAGTCTACCCGATTAGCAGATTCATGCTGGGATTGCTGGAGTGATCCTATAAATTTAGGTAAAGAGATCAATACAACAGAATCAGATTGGGGGTATAAAATTTCTACAGATGGAGTAAAAGGTTATTTCTCTAAAAAAACGTCTTCCAATAACAATGAAGACATCTATTACTTAAATATCCCTGCCTATCTTCGGCCTGGATTTGTGGCTACTATTTCAGGAAAACTGTTAGACAAAGAGAATCTTCCAGTTTCTGCAAATATTCGCTGGGAAGACCTTGAGACTAAAAAAGTAATAGGGATATCCAAAAGTGACCCTTCTGATGGCAGTTATTTCATTGTTCTTCCTTTAGGTAAAATGTATGGTTATTTTGTTGAAGATTCCAGTTTCTTTCCTCTTTCAAATAACATTGACTTAAGGGATTCAATTAAGCAAATTACACTCGAAGAAAACATTGCAATGGTCACGTTTGAACAGATGATCAATGAAGGAGTTGCAGTACCAGTAAATAATCTGTTTTTTGAATCCAATAAATATGAATTACTTGATTATTCTATACCTGAATTAAAAAGAGTGGCTAAGATCATCATCGAAAATAACCTGCATACAGAAATTAACGGACATACTGATAACATAGGAAATGATAAATTGAATATGGAATTATCTATCAATCGTGCTAATTCTGTAAAAATTTTCTTAGTCGATCAAGGTGTTGATCCAGAAATACTAAAAATCATAGGACACGGAGAATCCAAACCTGTTGCAAGTAATGATACAGATCAGGGAAGAAAGAAAAACAGACGAGTTGAGATCAATTTAATTAAAAAATAAATTAATTAGAATTCTACAACAAGGGCTAAAACAAATTGCATAACCTAGTTTAGCCAAATCGTTGAGGATTATTTAATCAATAAAAATGGTAGAGCATAGATTAAAACTCACCGCGAAAAAACTAAAGAGATTAAAAGTTGATTTCGCGTTAAATAACAATAGTGTTCTTTTGCGAGGCACATCTTTATCTAAAGGATATATTTTCGTTACAATAATTCTACCAATAGTGGTTTTTGCTATTATTATAATTGGCTTGGGCATCATCATTCTCGCTCCAGAGTTTGAAAGAATTGTATTCCCAAAAATAATATTGTTTCTTCCATTGGTCTTGTTGTATTATGGTATAAAGAATATGATAAAGCTTAGGCAGAGCAAAAAATGTCAAGTTAATATTATGCCCGGAATGGCAATTTTAACATATAAAAATAATGCTGATTTGGTTGTACCTATAGAGAAAATAAAAGAGTTGTCAATTAACATTGAAGAAAATGAGAGTGGTGTTATAGGTGGGATATATATAACAAATAATGACCTTGAATCTTACTTATTGCTGAGTTTAATTGACAATAACGTAAAATATTTAAAAAATGATCTGGAATACATCAGAAGTACTTTTTTGATGATTTTAAATCTAGATAAAACTATTGCTAACAATGGGTAAGCAACATGCTTCAAAGCAGAAAGGGAAAGAGCTGTCTGTTTACCCATAATATTTGCTAGCAGAGGTAATGAACTAAATTTACTTGCTGCATTCAAGTATCTGTATTTAATCGGATAAGCTTTTGTAAAAGAAATCAGGTATCAGAAGTACCGCAAATATTATTAACTTTGATATCATCGGATTGAGCATGCACGTTGCTTACACTAAACGTTATATGCAATTACGAATAAAATTTTTATCTTTACTATATCAAAACTAAAATTTAACACATGAAAAAACTACTACTTTTTGGAGCTCTTGCTTTTGGTTTGAATGCTTTTGGGCAAGTTGAGGCAGGTGTCTATTCTAACCAAGCTGGTCAAATACTTAAGATACAGAATCTAAGAGAATGCTGTTTCGATTATGAAGTAGAATGGGGTGTCAACGACAAATATGGTTGTAAATTTAGCGCTATGGGCACTGCAACATTCTCATCTACATCATCGGCTTATGATGGTGAAAATCCAGATTATGACTATGATGTCTCATTTTCCATAGAAGGCAAAGTGATAAGCGTAAGAGGCGGGCTCGGATATGTTGGCATGGACTGTGCTAAATTCAGTGATTTCGAAAGTGAATACTACTCTAATTTCAGAATGAAATAAAAACACGAAAACTTTAAAAGCCCTTCAGAAATAATGGGCTTTTTTTGAATCACATAACAGCACCTTTACTCCACCACAGTTTCATTTTAACGAATTCATTTCCCTACAAGATGCGTCGATAGTATAGCGGCAAAACGTCAAGCACAATTAAAAACTAGCTCAGAATATGAATGAACATCATTCCTTATTATATCATCTAAACGGAACTTGAGAAGGTTTTGTTGGAGAATATTTTTATGATAATATGAATCGTGTCATTGAGCAACTATACAAAGAAGTTCTTATAAATGATGGTAATACCTCTTTCAAAAATTATCAATATGCTATATACAGATACAATAAAAATGTTTATATTATTATGAAAGTCATTTTAGATGAACCTTTGGATGTATTAAATCAAAATCAATAAGTATAGAAGCTATAAATAATTTACTCAATAAAGAAGGTCATCTGATTAACATAAAACAGATTCAATTATTTGAATATGAATACTACTAGCTTAAAAAGAAAAATTCCTTGAGAAAGTTTTATGATATTGTGTAATTAACGCAAATGTTTAATGCTTTCCAACAACACCTAAACCAAATTGCATAACTTGGTTTAACGTTAGCAAACATTAGAAACTTAATACCTAATGAAAAAAAGCATTAAAACCATTTTACTAATCACCACTACAATCTTGTTATCGTCAACTAACATTGTTTACAGTCAAAAAGAAAGCGTAAAAGATGTAGGGTTTTATAAAAATGCAATACATGGAAATGTCGGTATCGGCGGATTGTATTTAACGGCAAATGGATATTATGAGAGAATGATAACCCAGAGCAGCAAAATCTTATCTTTTGTTAAGGTTGGTATTGGAGGATATTCGACATGGGGTGATGAAGGAAATTACATTCTTGGTCAATTTGGGATTCTATCAGGCGCTAATAAACATCATTTGGAACTAGGTGCTGGACCTAGGTATGTAACAAACGGAAACATACAGGGATATGGTCCTTTTACTGCGACCATAGGTTGGAGGATTCAAAAACCTGGAGGAAATTTCATATTTAGGCTGGGAGCGTCATGGCCTGAAGCAATATATGTTGGGTTAGGGTTTTCTTTTTAAACCCGGCTAATTCCATTTATTGATTCTAAAATAAGTCAAATGAAAATAAATTAGAAATATCGCTAACAATGCCTAAGTCACATTGCTTTGCTATCTTAAATCACGTATTTTAGCTGAAACGTTATAGCCAATTTTAATAGAATGGATTTACAATGCTACTTTGTTCGTGGCATTTCAAAGAGGACGAAACGCAAGGAAAATTAAATGCTACCCGTTTAATAAACAGTATTGAACTCACCCCCTAAAAAACAAATAAACACATGCAACAACAAAAGGTGCTGCCAAAATATAAGAATGAAAGTGAGATAAAAAAACAAGATGATAAGAAACCTATTAATTTGTTCAACACGACATTAAAAAGCTTGATAGTTGGAAAATTAGTTTTAATCCTTGGCCTTAGCTCATCAATTACAACTTCCTGTAATTCAGAACATGGCAGGTCAGAAAACCCATCAATTTCAAGTTCCGAATACATATTTGGCATTGACATATCTCATCATCAAGGAAGAATTGATTGGAGTGAAATGAAAACTTCTCATCATCCTATTGAGTTTGTATTTATAAAAGCGACTGAAGGTAAAACTTTCAAAGATCCTAAATTTAAAGACAACTGGAAAAATGCTAAAAAATATAATTATATCAGAGGAGCTTACCACTTCTATAATCCAAATTCAAACTCCACAGAACAATTTGAAAATTTTTCAAATATGGTGAATCTTGAAAAGGGAGATTTTATTCCTATACTCGATATAGAAAAAGAGAGTAAGTTAGGTAGGGAAAATCTAAGAAAAGGGGTTTTAAATTGGTTAAAACTCGCAGAACAAAAATATGAGGTAAAACCAATGATATATGCTGGTTTAACATTTTACCAAAGCACATTAAAAGGTTATGTTGATGAGTACCCTTTATGGATTGCATGCTATTCCGATAAATACCGTTTAAAAAATGAAAAATGGACTTTTCATCAATTTACTGAAAATGTTAGGGTAAAAGGCATAGAGCCATTGGTAGATGGTAATGATTTTAAGGGAGAAATAGAGGATTTGAAGCAAATGTGTATAAAATAATAAAATGAAAAATTACTCGTTCTATTCAGTATCTTAAGAGCATTCAACTCATACAGGAAAAGTCTTAATGGTAAATGATCCAGCTAATAAGTAAACATTTAAAGAACACAACACAGTCTAAGTAGCATAAAAATCAATTAGAATAGTTGAGTTGCAAAAACAGAAAGTTATGAAATTATTGAAATCTCTATTTGCCGGAATAATGATTTGCCTAACTGTACTGTCATGCGATAAAGAAAATAGCAATCCAGATAATATTGAAATAACAGGAACAATTCAAAAACAAGGTATAACTTCTTATCAATACGGAACACATACTATATCGGGACATGCTTTAAGAAGCAATTCTGTGGACTTAGATAATTATATTAATCAAAATATAACTGTTGTTGGGTATAAAATTGAGGGATACCCAATTGATGGTGGACCTGACTACATTGAAGTTGAAGAAATTAAGTAAAGTCTTAAATAACCCTAGACTGATTCCGATAGTATCGGAACGCTATTTAGCCAGCCCGCTAACCAAAAATAAATATGAGAAGTTTAAACGAGGTAAGGATAGTAGAATTAAGACCAATTACTTTGGGACAAGTAATTCATAAAGGAGATTTTCAAGGGATAGGAAAAGCATACTCGAAATTGTCAAAATGGGCTAAGCAAAATGGATTGAACAACAAAAAAGTGAATAAAACTTTGACCATATATCAAAATGACATCAACGAAGTGGGTATTGAAAATCTTGAACAAAGGGCATCAATCATCCTTGATAAAAAATGTGAACCAAGTAATGAAGTAAGTATAATAGAATTTGAACCTGGGAAATGCGCGGTAAGAAGGTATGAACTAAACTCTTTCTTTGAATAGAAAAATGTTTGGACAGATATGAAAAAATATACTGATAATCATGAATTAGAATTCTCTATGACGGGCTCCTTTGAAGTCTATCAACCAAAACAGCATAACAAAACTGTTGTTGATATTTGTATTCCTTTGAAAAAGAGTTAAAAAAACTTTGGCTATTCAAGGCGGTGGTTCTAATGTTAATACTAATAATAGAGCGCTTGGATATTCTTGTCGATGCATCAAGGATTGATGTTTTGACAGATTGTGTATTTTTGAAAATAATCTACATTAATGGCACATTAATTGAAAAGTAAGGAACCTAATAAAATTATTTATGAAAAAAAAACACTACAATTTTATTTGCATTAATCTTAGCTCTGATCACAATCAAAAATGCAACAGGACAGAACAATCAATGGTCCGCAATTAACAAATTTAGAAATTGCATGACCTCCATGCAATCTACAAATGATGAATTGACCCGATTCAATTATGCCATGAATTACTTTTTGACTGAACACTCAACAACAATTCAATTGCAAGATGCTTGTCATTACTTATACAGTGATCAAAAGAAATATGAACTTGGCGTAGCAGCTTACCCATACATTATAGATAAAGATCATTTCTTTAATATCTATGACTCATTTACGAAATTCTCGTGGGCAATCAAACTATATCACAATACGCAAGAAAAACAACAGTTAACTGCATTAGCGAATGACTATCAGCTAAATATAAATCAAGACAACAATGCGATCTACGATCTGTTGATTCAGAAAGGTGATATGCTACTTTCAAACAATCAATTTGATGAAGCCTTGCTAATCTATCAGCAAGCGCTGGAAATAAAGCCATCAGATCAAGTTGTAATTGGCAAGATAAATGATGTTGCAACAATACAACAAGAGCTTGCTGCTATTCTTGAAGCTGAAAATCAGCTGAATGCTCAATTTGACTCTTATATACAACAAGGAGATGTTTTGTTATCGTCCAATAAGGTGGAAGAAGCTATTTCAATGTATGAGATGGCAATGGCATTAAAGCCTGGAGATGAAACAGCTTATCAGCGAATTAAAGAAGCAAATCATTGGAAAATGGAGCTTACAAATATGGTGGAAGAGGAAAACCAAAAATGGACGCAATACAACTTCCTAATGCAAAAAGGAGATATCCTCGTTTCTTCGAATAAGTTTGATGAAGCTGTAGCGGTATACCAACAAGCAAGTGCAATATTCCCTAGCGAACAAATGCCATATAGCAAAATTCAAGAAGCGAATCGTCTAAAACAAGAATTAGCAAATGCCAATGCAATCTGTACGACAAGTGAAAGTGAATTCAAAAACATCTTAACGAGCATTGATGACCAAACCTTTGCAGACGATCAAATGGAAATGGCGAAAAAAACACATTCAAAAGAAGTGTTTTACCATTGAGCAAATGAAGGAAATTGTGCCTATTTTCAGTATGGATGACGACAAGCTTAAAATGATTAAATATCTATATAACTACTCCTATCAGCAAAACCGCTTTTATGAGTTCAGAAGCTTATTAACATTCAATAGCACTCAAAAAAAACTGGATGAGTTTTTAGTTAACAAAAACTAAATTCTGAAGAATTGGGACAATAACTACCTACAAAACTTTCTAAACCAAAATGCATAACTTGGTTTATTCAATCGTTGTAATTCATTCCAAAACAAATGCGACCATACATAATTCTTATACCAACTATTCTCATCCTTTTTCTAAGCTGCAGGAAAGTCAATGAAGATTGCAATGTAAATGAATATCCAAATGCTCCAGAAAAAGTATGGTATTCCGAAGTTAATGGAAGCGAAGAAGAATCTCATGGTCATTTTATCATGAGTTGCTCAGATGGTGGATATCTACAAATCGGAGAAACGGGTTTTATTCCCAATTCGGCTAAAATACTTGTTATAAAGACGAATAGCTCAGGTAATTTAATTTGGAAAAAGGAGTTTGGTGATGCAGGAAACAATCTTGGTAATTCCGCAATCGAAACATCAGATGGTTACATAATATGTGGAGCCCTTAATGAAAACAGCACTCTTATAAAACTGGAAAAAAACACAGGTTCTGAAATTTTTAGTCAATCTGTAGATAATGGCGGAAGCGACGCATTTGAACATTTAACAGTTACTTCCAATGGAATAGTAGCGGTGGGATATGTAAACGCTGATGACAATAGCAATACATTTTATACGGAAGGTGAAGGATTTATAACCTTCCTTGACGCTAATGGAATAAAACAAATGGGATTTAACATCAACGCACATCTGTCTCATGCCTATAGAATTCAACTTCATAATAGTGATTTATTTATATCAGGACTGACAGAGGGCGCAAATGACTATGGTCTTATTAAGACTGACAGTTCAGGAAATGTTTTGTGGAGTAAAAATTTTGGTGGGTCCAAAGCAGACCATTGCTTTGGAATGGATATGAGTAATGATGGATCCATTTTTCTTACTGGGCATACCTTATCAGGAACTGAAAACTGGGATGCCTATACGATGAAAATTGATTCGAATGGAAATCAAATTTGGGAATCAAAAGTTGGAAATCCAAGGGGATTTAAGCCTAAGTTCATTCATGATGAAGTCTGGGGAATAAAAAGCACGGCGGATGGCGGATGTATTATTGTTGCTGGAACCGGAGACGAGTGTGGCAGGTATAAAAGACGCTGTGGGAATAATGGAGATAATTCAAACACATGGCATGTATATTTGGTTAAATTTGACTTGAATGGGAATGTTGATTGGGAGAAAACGTATGGTGGCAAAAAGTCTGAAGATTGGGCTGGAGAAGACATTGATCTTACCGCAGACGGGGGCGCCATAGTCGCAGTGGACAATGGCAAATTTGGATTTTTAAAAATAGAACCTTTTCAGTAGTGAAAAAGATACAAATGAATAACTCCGTAATCAAAAATATTAAACCGTTGGGCTTTCCTTGGGAAACACAAGACCCATTTCTATTCTGCGCTTATCACAGGGATGAGTATCCTGAAGGTAATACGAACATGGGAATAGATTTTGAGCAACTCAAAGGAAGAAATGTGGGCAATGATTTCACTCTTAAAGATGGTTGGAGAATGTATCATGGAGCAAACATACCCGGCTTTCCATATCATCCACATAGAGGGTTTGAAACGATTACCATCAACAAAGAAGGTGTAGTAGACCATTCTGATTCTCAAGGAGCTGCTGGCCGCTTTATGGGCGGAGATGTGCAATGGATGACAGCAGGAAAAGGAATTCAACATTCTGAAATGTTTCCATTAATCAATCCAGACAAAGCAAACCCACTAGAAATTTTTCAGATTTGGTTAAATCTCCCAAAAGCGTCCAAAATGGTTGAACCGCATTTTAAAATGCTATGGAATGAAGAAATTCCGATAGTCAATCATGCAGACGATTCAGACAATAGAACTACTATTCAGGTAATTGCAGGCAAAATAAACAACACAAAGGCACTCGAACCAACCCCTGATTCTTGGGCAGCCAACTCAAAAAACGCAGTTGGAGTTTACACTGTAAAAATGGATGCAAACGCCATTTGGACACTACCTAAATTAGAAGTTGAAGCCAACAGGTCTATTTTCTTTTACAAAGGAAATAAGATTATAATTGAGGAGAAGACGATTTACACCAACCACATCATTGAGTTGCAAGCAAATGCAAACATTGAGATTCAAAATGGGAATCAAGACGCTTACTTCCTAATTCTAGAAGGAAAACCTATTGGGGAGCCCGTGGCACAATATGGTCCTTTTGTGATGAATACGCAAGAAGAAATACAAAAAGCAATGAAAGACTATGGTAGAACTCAATTCGGAGGATGGCCATGGTCAGAAAGAGAAGTTGTGCACCACAGAGAAAAAGGACGATTTGCTCTACACACTAGTGGAAAAGAAGAAAATAAATAAAACTGCACGCCCCCATTTTGAATATTCCAGCCAACAATACATAAAGGTAACAGCAGTTTGGAATAATATCAAACCTTCTTTTAATTTATTTGGGTATATTGTTAGTGAAAAGAATTGAGAGGGTTATTATCCTCTGATACTTCTGAAATAGAGGTTGGCAACATGAAAAGAGAGCAATATAATCACAGAGAACAGGAACGAAGACTATGGAATAAATGGCAGAATTCTGATAAACGCAGACTTTTCAATGAACAAAAGCAAAAGCCGCTGCAAGCATTGATGTTTTGGATAACTCACTATCCCAGTATTCTTCCAATATTATTTTTAAATCTAATCCCAATATTTGGCGTAATTTTTTATGATTGGGAGGCTTTGGGTATTCTTGGCGCCTATATCTTAGAAACGTTTGTCATTCTGTTTTTTTCGTGTTATAAAATATTTTTTTTAAAAAACAGCACGTGCTTAGAAATAATGAAACACGCGCCCAAAAAAATAATAAACCCCGAACCGAATAAACTCTTTTGTATTACGAATGATATGGTCCCCTTTCCAAATGTTGGTAGAAGCAGAACAGAAAAACTGCAGAACGATTATAAATTGTCTGAAGAGAAAAATGCAAAGTTTCTTTATCACATATATCGTTATAAAATACATCGCGTTTTATTTCTGTCATCTTTGTGTTTCGTTTGGTCCCTCTTTTTCTTGGTTTTTATTGGGCCTGAGAACTGGTCTGCGTTATTTAGCCTTTCCACGCTATATGCAATCAGCTTATTGTTTTTTTATCACTTCATCTCGTTCATCGCAAATTATTTTTTCAAACAAGAAAATGAAAAAAGCAGCACTTTTTACAAGAGTCAACTGGACCCTATATTTCGAATGATGATCCTCCATGTTGTTATTTGTTTAGGTGCTTTGGCAGCTGGAGGTCATACTTATGATTTTCCTATGCTATGTATATTAACATGCATTAAGTTGTGTATAGATTTATATTTTCACTTTTCATCACACCCAAGCACAATTGAAGAAAGAATTACTAAATGGGATTTATATGTTAAATAACAACTTCAATTACGATTGGATCTGTATATTTTCTAATAAATAGTTTTCTTTCTTTGGAATAACATCTTTTAACAATGTTTCGATTCTTTTGAAATGTAACTGCTGAATATGTATATTTAGGATTATCAAAAAAGTAAATTATGTCTGTCATCGATATTTTAATTACGATAATATCCACACCCATAGTATGGATTATTGTCATTTATATCATACATGTCTACAATAAATTAGTTAAATCCCGAAATATTCAAACTGAAGCATGGAGTGGTGTGGATGTCCAACTCAAGAAACGTCATGATCTTGTTCCTAACTTGATCAATATTGTAAAAACCTATGCTGAATATGAAAGTGACCTTATTGAAAAAGTTACCTTGGCCAGATCATCTGCTATGGAGGCCAAAATGATTAATGAAAAGAGCAGTGGAGAAGGTTTGTTGGGGCTACAATTGGGAAATTTAATGGTATTGGTTGAAGATTACCCCGATCTTAAAGCAAATGATAATTTCCTAGACCTACAAGAGAATCTAGCAGATATTGAAGATACAATTCAGCATGCCCGAAGATATTACAATGGTTCTGTTAGGGATTTAAATAATTTAATAGAAAAGATTCCTTCAAATATAGTTGCACGTCTTTTTCGGTTTAAAAAAGCTGAGTTTTTTGAAATACAAGATACTCAAGAAAGAAAAGTTCCCAAAAGCTATTAATGAAAATCCTGATATACATATGCATCCTTTTCATGTCCACCAAACTGATTGGTCAGAAGATTTACGAAGACGTCAAAATAAAACGCTTTAAAAGTGAAGTTTGGATTCCGCGTACTGGAAATATAGAAGTCTCAGAAAAAATAACTTGTGTATTCAAAAAGTCTACTGGCAATCCCGTATTTGTTCGAAAAATCAGTCACCGGTACAAAAACCTCCACCAAAAGGAACAACACAACAGCAGTTGCCAAATTAAATCATTGAAGATAGACAAACAACCGGTTACGTATATAATTGATGACGATAGTGTTTTCATTTATTTCGGACAAGCCAATGATAGAATTTTACCCGGAACTTATGAATTTGAATTTAAATATGACATTGTTAACCAAATATCTTGCAGCGAGAATAGAGATTATTGCGACTTAACTTGGGATGTAAATGGATTTAATTCAGGATATGCTATTGATCAGTTGATTTGTATTGTTACGGCTGAAGAAAAAAACATCCTCTCTTACCCTGGTTCTTATGGTGGTTCAATGGTCCCTACATCATTAGGTTATACAATTGAGGGAGGAAAATATTGTTCAATTCAATCCGATACCAACAATGTTGTTTTTAAATCAATAAAGAAATATAAATCGGATGAGGGACAGCGGATTACGGTGCTTCTTCCAAAAGAATATTTTTCGCCAGCTGTTGTAAATTCCGCCATAGAAAGAGATAAATTAAAACATCAAAAAATTCTTGACCTTGCCCAAAAGCAATCCAAGAGAGATTACAATGGTTTGCCAATTGATAAAGAAACTAAAAAACAAGCAGATCCAAATGAAAATAAAAAAGTATCCGAAAAAGATCGGGAGCTAATAATGGACAGTTGGGAGTATCAGGAAAAAAAACTTGAAGAGCTAGCTCGAGAAGAGGAAAATAATGCAAATCAAGATGAAATGATCGGTTTGTATGAGAGAGACTCCGTTTACACTATTCGTTTTACCGTTATTGGCATATTGCTAATTGGTTCATTTTATTTTGTAGTGTGGAGAATGTATGGAAGGGATCCACCTGAGGATACGGTGTATCCTATATACTACCCTCCACACAATTTACAGCCATCAGCAATGGGGTATATACTGGATTACTTTGATATGACGACAAATCGTTATTTTACAGGTGAGGTCCTCAATTTGGTATCCAAAAATGCGATTCGAATTGAGAAAAGAAAAAATCGCCGTGAATCTATAGTATTTGTTAAAAATGAATTTACTGAGCTTACTCCATCTGAGGATGAGCTGGTTCTCAAGGAAATCAAGATCCGACTTACACCGTCTGAGGAAGAGCTATTAAATACTTTGTTTCCAAAAGGAAATGAACTGGTTATTTCTCCTGAAAACCGCGGTATTATTGGAGAAGCAAAACTAACTGTTTTGAGGCATTCCGGATCCCAAAATGAGAATAATCGTTTGTTTGCTACGAATGATAAGTGGGTATTATACGGTTGGCTGATATCAGCCATTTATTTTATAATTGGTTGGTTGGTGTGTTTTCAAAATACCGAATTTTATGTTCCTTTGGTTTTAGTTGTAATAGCGGTAATCATGAGGTTTATTGTTCCTAGTTTTTCCAGATATAAATTAATTAGAGGATTACTTTATGGTTTTATATTCTTTTTTCTGACCGTCTTTTGCTTGTATTTCTTTGCCACTTTCGCATCAGGGTTATATTTCCTTTTTTGGCTTTTCTTATTAGGAATCAATTATCGTTTTATAGAACTTCTCAAGGCTCCAACCACTCTTGGGCAACAATATATGGCTGACATCAAAGGTTTCAAAATGTATCTTTCCAAGTTGGGTAATTTTAAAAACAGCACCTTTAATTCTTTTCAGCTTGGACAAAATGAGCTTGATCATTACCTTCCATATGCCCATGCACTTGGTGTGCAAATTAAATGGGTTGAAGAATTTGAAGATCAATTTGAGAATGAGCTCCAACCTAAAAATTAAATCAATTAAGAATGAGTACCTGTGAAATAACAAAAGCCTGGGTAAGGATTTACAATCTTGAAATTTAAACATGAAATTCGTTACGTTAATTTAATCCGATTGACCAGGACGGAAGTAAAATCAAACCATATTTTGACTGTCTCCATTGCTATGCAATTTTACACATTTGACTTTGCTTTATTGGTGACCTCCACTGAAAAGAGTTAAAACATTTTGTTCTTTGGCAGCATAACTCATATATAATTACTAAATTTCAGAATCAGATTTAATTAATGTGACAAAATCATCTATTAAAAGTAAACATAACTTTTGAAACAAAACTGAGAAACGGAACTTCTCTTAAATTTAGATAATAACGAACCATTAATTAACAACTCTAATATTCCTCAATGCCTATTTATAAATTTTTGTCTCTTGCAACAATATGTTTACTGCAGCTAACATCATTCGCGGATGTAAAAAAAGAACAGAAGTTGCATTATTTTAATGGCTTTAAGAAGATTGAAGGATTAAAAATCAGCCATGACCCAGGTATTTACAATCAAAACATTGAATTAACAATTCAAATACCAGGAATAAGTGATTATTCCGTTGTCACTTCGAATGCAAAGGGTGACGTGCGCAGAGGAAAATCCTTTACTATCAGTGAAACCTGTGTTTTACGCATTAGTTATGACGACACAACAGGAGTGAAACGGAATTATATCGGGAACTATATTGTAAATGAAAATCATGATTTACCTATTGTATCACTTGCAGTTGATGCCCATGACTTTTTTCCTCCCACTGGAATATATGAGGGGCACACGGCACTTGTTGATAGCGTTAAAACTCGAATTGGACGTGCTTGGGAAAAGCAACCGATCACAGGGTTTGCACAGTTCTTTTTTAATGGGAAAATGATTGACGAACTTGAGCTAGACATTAAAACATATGGAGGAATGACACTCGGTTGGAAAGAGAAATCAATACAATTGTCTGCCAGAAAAAAACTACATGGCAAAAGCAAGATCAAGGTTAAACTTTTCGAGAATTTACCACTTAGAGAGTTCCAGCATGTTGTTCTACGAACTTCGGGAAATGATCAAAACAAAACACGCATCAAAGATTTATCAATTAGTCAAGTCGCAGAAGATATTCATGTCAACACAAAGGGAGGTCGTCAGGTTGTTCTTTATATAAATGGGCAGTACTGGGGAATTCATAACTTAAGAGAAAAAGTGAATGTCGATTATTTTAAATACCGCTATGACTGGAAAAAAGGAGGGTTTAGTGAGATTCAGGGATCAGGATTTGGATACCCTGTTTATAAAAAACTAATCAATTATGTGCGGAAACATAGCGGAGACAATGACTTTAAACAACGTATTTCAGATAGCATAGATGTTGAGAATTTCTATAATTTCAATATTATTCAAACATTCATAAGTAATGTTGATTACCGCGGAAATATTAGGTTTTTTAAGCCAAATGAAGGGAAATGGAAGTGGGTACTTTATGACACGGATCTCGGATGTAATAAGCAGTTCTTAAAAAGAAATTTTATTCGAGACAGAACGTTTCCCGTTCATGAATACTGGTACAATCCGAGTTATGCTTACACACTATTAAATAACATGCTAAAAAATGAAGATTTAAAGAAACGATTCATCAATCAATACTGTTTCTTAATGGCAACTCACATAACGGCAAAAAACTTCAATTTGAAATTGGATCAAAATGCGGCTAAAATTGAAAGCGAACTAGATAAACACTTTAAAAGAAGAAGCAGTTTATATAAGGAAAATAGAACTAGATATGTAAAGCAAATAACCTATTTGAAAACGTATTTCAATCTTCGTACAGAGTCTGCTTTCAAACATTTAAGTGAAACATTTAGTCTGGGATCACCAGTCCCTTTGAAAATAACACAATCAATTGACCATTTTAATGGAATTAAAGTTAATGGTTCAGAAATTTTAGTAAATAATGTAGACGGGAAGTTTTATACTGAATACGATTTAAATATTGAAGCAGTTGAGTCTAATCACTTATATAAGTTTGATAATTGGAGCGATGGCAACAATAAAATGGCAAGAAACATTCTACCGGGAAAAGTATCGAATTTAAATGCTTCATTTATTCATTTGAACACTTCTCCATTACTAGGAAAGCTCATTTTAGATAACTATTACGTAAATAATTCGAAGAAGAATCCCTTGATATTCGTAGTACTTACAAATGTAACAAATGAAGAAATACGTTTGGATAGTGTAATATTGTATGAGGATGTCAGTGGTGAGCAAATGGAATTTCAAAATAAAGTAATTAGACCTGGAACTTCTTTCATTCTAACAAACCAATGTGAACTACTTAAACAAAAGTGCAAGACGGAAGAGCATAAAGTTTTTACATTTATGAATGGCATCACCTTTCATAATACTATTAAACTGGCTCTTATTGAAAAAAATATAGGCTGGATAGATAGTTTACAATTGACAGTAAGTGACTCGTTGATTATTGAGAACGCTGGATATCTGGCAACGAAAGAAAATGGAATGGTAAATATTGAACCGAAGAAATTGAAGGATTTGGAGACATTGGGATTTGGAAGAGAAATAGTAAAAGAGCCATTTAAGGAGAATCCCGTAAAATCTGACTCTATTCTAACAACCGTATCGATTGTTGCACTTGGATTGTTGACTGCCATACTTGGTTTCTTATGGTTCAGGGGCAGGAAGGCCAACCTTGGGGTTATCATTTTGCTATTATCATCAGGCGTTAATTTTTCACAAGATTCATTGGTGCCAATGCCAGATGAAAATAAAATATTGACACGTTTAGATGAAACCTTAATACGTAAAGATAAGTTTGGATTAGAAGCGATAGAAAATCGCGCTACTGACAATAAGGGTAAAGGTGATGAGCGATTCAATGGCACACGTAATTTTCGAGTTGTTCTTTATGACCTGGTTTATAGAGGTGGAGGAAACAATTTGCATTTGAAAGATACAATTCCAAAATACTACTTATGGAATCCTATGCCATTATACGGATTAAAACAATTACAAAAAATAGGATTTGATAAAGCTGTGTATTTATATTCACATAATTTTGATTACTGGTATCCACAAAAACGTTTGGATTCATTGGCAGAATCTGGATTTGATTACATCTGTGAGATGAAGATAGAAGGAAACTATAAAGAAGAGTATTTCGCAGATGTTATGGCACGCGCAAATGATACAACTATGGGAATGATGTATATGCATTGTTGGAATGGTTGGCATCAGTCGGGAACTATAGCTGCATATACATTGATGCAGTTTTGTGATTATAGTAATTCACAGGCATTGAAATATTGGGAGCGATGTACAGACGGAAACTACAAAGGCTATAAAACTGTAAAAAGCAGAATCCGAAGCTTCAAACCTATTAAAGGATACAGTTTTACAACCAAGCAAAAAAAGAAGCATTGTCCTTGTGAAGAGGACATTAAATCATCAAATGGATTGCAAAGCGCAGATGACAAGATAAACCTGACAGAGGATGAAATGATGCAGAAAAGTCATTCTTCATCTAACAAATCGTATTCGAATTACAAAGTGAAATCTGGAGATAATCTTGGTGAAATCGCAGAACGTCATGGAATGAGATTATCGGAGCTAAAAAAGCTAAACCACATTCGTGGCACAACTATTTATGCAGGTCAATCATTGAAGGTATACGATAGAAAAGGATACTCTAAAAAGAAATCTGGATTTACCTATTCAGTAAAAAGTGGAGATACTTTATCTGATATAGCAGTTAAATATAAAACAACCGTTGCTAAGATTAAGAAGGTAAACAATCTAAAAAGTGATAACCTTCAGATAGGGGATAAGTTGAAAATACCTTAATGAGGTAAATTTAGAAAAGTTAAATACGTAGTACAAACGAAACAAAAGAAGTATGGAAAACTTAATAAAGTTACCTCAAATTATTGTTGCAATATCTGTTGTATATGTTTGGACTTTTAGATTTCATAATGTATTAAAAGAGTTCGAGCAATTCGGATTGAGCGATTTAACGCGAAATATTGTAGGAGCAACAAAAATATCTTTAGCGACATTGCTTATTGTGGGTATTTGGTATCCCTCATTAATTCTTATTCCATCTATTCTTATGGGTCTATTAATGATAGGTGCTCAATATTTTCATTTCAAAATAAGTAATCCATTTATTAAACATTTACCTTCTCTGATGCTTTTGGTTCTGAGTGCTTTTATAGCATATTCTTCCTATTCTTAAATAAGCATGTCTGTAATTACAATAGTTACTTTAATATCAAGTTTCTCCTTTATAGCTAATCTCAGCAACGCCAATTTTATCCTTGTTTTTATATAAAATATTTAATTCATCTTTTGTAGGTAATCTCCATCCATCTCCTAAGTTTTCACAAGCCTCTTTAGCATCATCCCAATTCATAAGTCCTACTAAATCTTCGGTCATCACTTCACCTGAGAGGGTACCAATTTCGTATATAGTTATGAATGGTTATTGAAGAAAGATCCCTACCTTTCCTTGGAAAACATAAACTAAGGGAGTAAGATACCCCCTTAGTTGTGACCCAGACAGGATTCAAACCTGTAACCGCCAGAGCCGAAATCTGATGCGCTATTCAGTTGCGCCACTGGGCCAATTACTTTTTCAACACCCAAACAGAAATACCTTCTGTATTTTTGATCTCTTTCTTTGCTTTCTTGGCTTCCTTACGAGAACTATATTTCCCAAAGGAAACGCGATGGAGTCCTTTATTTTGATCTACAATCATTGCTTCATACCCTTTGTCCACAAACTTCTTAACTAATCTCTCCGCATTTGATTTTTTACCAAAGCAACCACCAATTACAAAATATCCCTTCTCCAAAGAAACAGGCTCTATGCTAGTATAAATTTCTTTTTCTACAAATGTAGTATCCGCAGCAAAAATGTCTGTAGTTTCTTCTTGTGAAATATTTATCTCTTCATTAGTTTCAATTAACAAATTATCTTCATTAACAGAGACAATTTTAGTTTCTTCTATTAAAACCTCAGGCACTTCTTTTTCTTCAATTAAAGGAGATATAATTAGCTCTCGCTTATAATTGGCTGTTCTCTTTGTTTTGCTATACGTAAATGGATTCAAATCTGAATACTGAAAATTATCTCCTCCAGTTAATAAATCCGTTTTCATAGGAATCCATGCAGAATAAAACACTATTGGAATTAATGCTGCTGCTACCCACCAATAATTCCTACGACTTGCAGAAATCGGTATGACCTCATCTTCGTTTTTAACCGGTTGTAGCTTATCCTTGTCATGAATAATCTCTAATGGCCTAACATTCAACTCTTTAATTGGTGATTCAGGTATAGATTCTTTCTCTCGTTCAAGAGGAATAGCTTTTACAATTGGTAATCCAAATGAATTTATCAAAAAGTTGGTTGAACTAGGTTTGAAACAAATGTTGTTTTCTGGATCTAAAAAAAGAACGCCAACTTTATCAATTTCAAATCGTTTGGAGATAGATAAAGCTGATTTAATCTCATCAACAAATTTGGAAATATCAATAATTGATTGTTCATAGCTAATGCCATTGTTTGCAATTATTTTGTGTGCAAGCAGTCCATCATTATTTGTTAAATATTTATTGAAAATTACTGTCTTAGCTGGAGGAAAAATACGCCTAGTATTTTCGTCAACTTTCGCAGAAACATAATTGGCTACAAAACCACCAAAATCCGATAGAATAACACAATCATGCTGGAATAGTAACTCAAAAATATGTTGGTCAATCTTTTTCAAATGATGAATCTTTAACTCATTAAGGGAGACTAAAACAAATATAACACGAATTTTGGGGACATACAACAGTAAAACAAAAAAGGTCAATCTTCAGATAATTATCAGAATGAATGACCTTTTAAAATATAAATTTATTTTTTACTACTTCATTTCAAATGTATTCATGAAATCGGTCGTAAAATTACCCTCGTTAAATTTCTCGTCTTCCATTAACTGTTGATGGAATGGTATTGTTGTCTTTACACCTTCAATTATATACTCATCTAAAGCTCTTTTCATTTTAGTAATGGCCTCTTCACGCGTTTGAGCAACAGTGATTAACTTCGACATCATAGAATCATAATGAGGCGAAATCATATAGTTTGCATATACATGCGTGTCAATTCTGATTCCATGTCCTCCAGGAGAATGATAAGAGGTAATTTTACCAGGACTCGGCATAAAATTGTTATGCGGATCTTCTGCATTTATTCTACATTGAATAGAATAAGCTTGAGGAAAATAATCTTTTCCTGAAATTTTCTCACCACTAGCAATTCTAATCTGTTCTTTAACCAAATCTCTATTAATTACCTCTTCCGTAATTGTATGCTCTACTTGGATACGCGTATTCATTTCCATAAAGTAGAATTTGCGATGTTTATCTACTAAAAACTCAACTGTTCCAACTCCTTCATAATTGACTGCAAGTGCCGCTTTTTTTGCAGCATCACCCATAGATTTACGAAGTTTATCCGTGATGAATGGAGAAGGCGTTTCTTCAACTAATTTTTGATGGCGTCTTTGAATTGAACAATCTCTTTCAGATAAGTGACAAACAGTACCGAATTGATCCGCTGCTATCTGTATTTCAATATGACGAGGCTCCTCAATGAATTTCTCCATGTACATTCCATCGTTTCCAAAAGCGGCAGCAGATTCTGCTCGTGCACTATGCCATCCATCTTCGCACTCTTCAGCATTCCAACACAACCTCATACCTTTTCCACCGCCACCAGCAGTAGCTTTCAACATAATAGGATATCCTATTTTTTCAGCCGTTTTAAGGCAATCAGCTAAATTCTTTAACAAACCTTTAGAGCCAGGCACACAAGGAACTTTTGCCTTAAGCATTGTAGCTTTTGCATTTGCTTTATCTCCCATTCCTTCAATTTGTTCGGGAAGTGCGCCAATAAATTTAATATTATGCTCTTGGCAAATTCTGGAGAAACCTGCGTTTTCGCTTAGAAAACCATATCCCGGATGAATTGCATCCGCATTTGTAATTTCTGCAGCCGCAATAATATTAGGAATCTTTAAATAGGATTCAGCACTAGAAGCCGGGCCAATACATACAGCTTCGTCAGCGAAACGGACATGCAAGCTGTCCGCATCTGCAGAAGAGTACACAGCAACCGTTTTAATCTCCATTTCTTTGCAAGTGCGAATAATGCGCAATGCTATTTCGCCTCTATTAGCAATTAATATCTTTTTAAACATGGTAATTTGCTTAGGTAAATAAAATTACAACTTTAAAAGTTGCTTTTAAATTGAATCTATTAAGATGGGTCTACTAAAAATAAAGGTTGATCAAACTCAACCGGAGTTGCATCATCTACCAATACTTTTACGATTTTTCCAGAAACATCAGATTCAATTTCATTAAATAGTTTCATCGCCTCTACAATACAAATCGCATCACCTTCTTTGACAGAATCTCCTACCTCAACAAAAGCCGGTTTATCCGGCGAAGAAGAACGATAAAAAGTTCCAATCATTTGTGACTTTATTGTTATGTAGTTTTCGTTCTCATCTGGGGCGGCAGCTGCTGATGCTGGCGCTGATGCAGCAGTAGGAGCAGCAGTTGCAGCAGGAGTAACTTGCTGAACAATTGGCTGGGCAACGGGCGCCTGCATAACCGGAACTTGTTGAATGACCGGATCAGCAGCAACATTAGATTTCTTTTTAGCCATATAGTCTGACTTGATAAGAATTTTAAAATCTTTTTGCTCAATTTCTACTTCATTTACGCCGGAACGAGAAACAAATTTTATTAAGTCTTGAATTTCAGAAAGTTTCATATATTAAGGTTATTTATATTTATTTTAGGAGAGGCTAAGGTATAAAAAAATGTGAATGGACGTTCAATCCCATTTAAGATTTAATAGTTAAATAGTAATACTTTAAAGTTTCTATCTTAATAAGCCCATTTCAGGTAAATAGAACCCCAAGTAAATCCTCCTCCAAAAGCAGATAAAACAATGTTATCTCCCTTCTTTAGTTTGTCTTCCCATTCCCACAAACATAATGGTATAGTTCCAGCTGTAGTGTTCCCATACTTTTCAATATTTACCATGACCTTTTCTTTTGGCAAGCCCATTCGATTTGCCGTTGCATCAATGATTCGCAAATTTGCTTGATGCGGCACTAACCAATTAATATCTTTACTTGAAAGATTATTTCTCTCCATTATTTGAGCAGAAACATCAGCCATATTGGTTACGGCAAATTTAAATACCGTTCGTCCTTCTTGATAAACATACATCTCCGGAGAACCAACATTTTCTTTCGTTATGGGATGCATAGATCCACCTACTTTTTGGAGTAAATACTCTCGCCCAGCACCATCCGCTTTCATAACAGCATCTTGAATGCCCAGCCCCTCATCATTAGGCTCTAAAAGAACTCCACCTGCACCATCTCCAAAAATGATACATGTATTTCTGTCTCGATAATCAATTATACTCGACATCACATCACCACCTATGACAATTACCTTTTTGGCCGTTTTATTTTCTATGTATTGCTGACCTGAAGTTAAAGCATATAAAAACCCCGAACATGCAGCACTGACATCATGACCCCAAGCATTTTTTGCACCAGACTTGTCGCATATAACATTCGAAGTACTAGGAAACCTGTAATCTCCTGTAATTGTTCCCACAATAATCATATCAATTTCCAAAGGAGAAATCCCTCTTTTGTCGCAAATACCCTTGACAATTTCAGCTCCTAAATCAGACATTGCTTGGCCAGGAGCACACTTTCTTCTTTCCTTAATCCCAGTTCTTGAAACAATCCATTCATCATTAGTGTCAACCAATTTCTCTAAATCGGCATTAGTAAGTTTCCCTTCAGGAACTGCTCCATGCACCGCTGTTATTGCTGCTGTAATTTTACTCATTCAAATGCTTCTTTTATTTTAGATGCAAGGCTAGCTTCCGTAACATCTTTTGCCAAAACTAACATATTCTTGATAGCTTTTGGACTTGAAATCCCATGACCTATCAACACATTACCGTTAACACCCAAAATAGGAGTACCTCCGTAAATCTCATAATTAAAGCGACTAAAGTACTCATCTAAAGAACCTTTCCTTGCCATAATACCATATACAGCTTCTGCTTGCTTTAGCACTACATTTCCTGTAAAACCATCGCAAACAACAACATCCACAGTATCAGAAAACAAATCTCTACCTTCAATATTCCCTGCAAAATTAAAATCTTTCGATCCTTTCATTACTTGATAAGCCGCCTGAGAAAGCAAATTTCCTTTACCTTCCTCTTCTCCAATATTTAATAAACCTACTTTCGGATTCTTAATTCCAAAAACACTTTCAGCATATAACGAACCTAATATTCCAAATTGGTATAAAACATCTGGCTTACAATCAGCATTTATTCCTACATCTAAAATTACTCCTACACCGCCATTATTTTTTGGCAAAACCGAAGTAATACTTGGGCGTATAATTCCTGGAATTGGTCGAATAGTGTACATTGATCCAACAAGCATAGCTCCTGAATTACCCGCACTTGCAAATGCCTGAATTTCATTTTTTTGCAATAAGTCAAAACCTTTTGCAATGCTAGAATCTTGTTTTTTCCTATACGCTTTTGCGGGGTGCTCTTCCATCTCTATGACTTCAGAAGCATGTATTAAATCAAAAAGAGAAGCGTCTATAGCCTCCCTTTTAAGTATCTCCTCAACTTTCGATTTATCCCCTATTAAAACTAGGCGAATATCATCTGAAAATTGCTTTTGTGCCTCAATTGCTCCGAGAACAGTAGCCTCGGGAGCAAAATCACCACCCATAATATCTAAACCGATTTTCATCGACGAAATGTAATAAGAATTTTTTACAAATCCCTATTTATTTATAGCGCCAATTCTTTTTCCATTACAACTTTACCTTTGTAGTAAAGTTTACCTTCAGACCAATAAGCTCTGTGATATAAGTGTGCTTCACCGGTTGTAGGGCAAGTAGCAATTTGCTGTGCTTCAGCTTTATAGTGAGTTCTTCTCTTCTTTCTTCTCTGGTTTGAGATTTTTCGTTTCGGATGTGCCATTGTATATGGTTTTTAATTCTTATTAATTCTTGTTTTTTAATTCTTTCAATGCTGCCCATCGAGGATCAACAGCATCATTCTCTTCACTTTTCGATTCTAATTCTTGTTTCTCTGTCAATAAATACTGACTAACTATATCCTTTACTTTATCATTACACCCTCCATCTTCATGCGTCATTTTGGCTGGAATACAGAGGTGAATAAATTCATATATAAAACGGGAAACGTTAATCTCATAATCGGATAAAGGGATTGCAGTAACTTCATCATCTGAACCTATAAAAGCCTTATCTGAGAACTTACAGATTTGCCTAAATTCATTGGAAATATTTAGCACTAAAGGATCAAGACAAACATCACATTCGACATTTAACGTTCCCTTTATTGAAAACATAAGCACCAACATAGTACTGGATTTTTCCAATTGCAATTCAACATCTACATTCCCATCCTCAAAAACAGAGTCTGCGTTTATAAAATTTGTAAAGAACTCTTTTCCAATTTTATAGCTATAACCATGAATTCCTTCCTTAAGCCCTACAAATGAAATGTCATATTTCTTAAGATTTTCCTTCCATGATTCCAAAAAATGGACGGCAAAGATAAAAAAATATGTTTGAATATAAAAACTTATCCAAAATACGTAAACATCAATCTCAGCTATTATTCTTTTCGAAGTTCGATATTATTTATTTTTGGACTCTTATGGGGTTAGAAGAACTTGGATATTTAGGGCTGTTTATTGCTGGTTTTTTAGCTGCTACAGTTATACCATTTTCTTCAGAAAGCCTATTAACTATAGCACTTCTGAATGGATTTGATCCATTTCTCTGTTTAATCATTATCACATCTGGAAATTGGCTTGGGAGCTTAACAACATACGGAATTGGTTATATAGGAAATGTTAATTGGATTGAAAAATATTTTAAAATAAGTCGAGAAAAGATAGAAAAAATGAAAAGTTATCTCGATAAATATGGAACATTGCTCGCATTATTTGTCTGGGTGCCTATTATCGGAGATGCATTTGCCTTAGCATTGGGCTATTTTAAAGTGAACTTTACTCTAACAGCCATATTTATGTTGATTGGTAAATTTTTGAGGTATTTATTACTAACTTTTCTTTTCAATTAAAACGCATATAGTCTTCGGGATTTAATGCTGTCCCTTTGTGCCAGAGCTCAAAATGTAAATGCGGACCGGTCGAGAGTCTTCCCGAATTACCAATGATAGCAATAGGCTCCCCTGCCTCTACAAATTCACCAACCTTCTTTAAGACAAACGCATTATGTTTGTAGACCGAAATTAAGTTGTAATTATGTTGCAAGTATATAACATGTCCAGCTTCTGGTGTCCATGTATTAAAAACAACGGTTCCATCTAAAGTTGCCATAACAGCTTCATCTTTTGGAGCAACCACATCCACACCAAAATGACCCTCCTTTAGGTTAAAGTATCCTGATACGGACCCATCAATAGGAGTAAAGAAAAACACACCTTTCATATCATCATTCTGACTAACGGCTCCCTCTTTATTATGTAACTCATACTTTTCTCTTAAATCAATTTTCACCCGCAACAAGCTATCTTTTTCCGAGGTTGAAAAATCCATCATGGCGTAATTTGTTGAATCTCGATTATAAGCTGAATCCTGCGAGGTAGGGTCCGCAGGCAATTCATCATTAAGAATAGTTATCAAATTTTGATAGTAAAGATCTTCAATATTAGATTGGTGCTTTACCTTTTCCAAATATTGGATATTTTCCAGATCTATTTTCCTTAACTTCAATTCTTCACTATGACTAGGGATTCCGGGTATCCATTGTTTTAATGGTGTGTAAGCAATTAATAAATAAGTAGATATGGTAATTAGTATTGTAAAAAAAGAGATAAGCACAGCAGCATTGAGAGGAGAAAGCGTAAAATGTCTTTTCTCTTCAAAACTCTCTGCATTTACAACAACAATGCGAACCTTCTTGCTAAAACGCTGGAATAGTGATAAATTTTGTTCCTTTTCTTTTTTCGATTTGCCATTGATTGCTACAAATATTGTTAAAAATCATTTAGGTATCCGCTATTCCTGAACAAAAATTAACGCTTATAATTAAAATAAAACCCATTAAAACAAAATAAATTAGAAGGATTGTAGTTATTATTGCAGGTTTCAAATTCCTTTGTGAAGGTTATCAATCCATATAAAGCTTTAGTACCCATATTATTAATTGTTGGTCTAGCAATTATTGGCTGTAGCACTGAAAAAGATGCATGGCTAAATAGAACTTACCATAACACTACGGCTAAATACAACGGCTTCTTTAATGCAGGTGAAATAATTAAGGAAGCAATGACTAATTATTCTGAAGCTAGGACGGAAAATTACAACGTAATTATTCCCATTTATGAGTATGCTGATGAGATAGGATCAAAATCTCTTTATGCTCCCAATGGATACAGCAGCGCCTAAGTGTGAAACTGTTATAGGGAGACATTCAATGCCCTCTTTAAAAAAGGGGCAATTCCGAAAAACAGAGTGGTGCAGATGGATTGACGATAACTGGCTGGTAATTGGTCAATCCAATTTTTACAAAAGAGACTTTGAAAAAGCCTTAAAAAGATTTACTTATATCGAAAAGCAATATTCTAAAGAGCCAATAAAGTATGTAAGTATGCTTTGGCAAGCAAAAACATATATCGAGCTTGAAAATTATGAAGAAGCTGAAGATATTTTAAAAAAACTTATCGAAGGAGAAAAAGAGCTTTTACAGATGCTTGCGGAGCAAAAAGAGGAAGAAAAAAAGCAAAAAGGAAAATCAAAATCTCGCTCTAAGTCTAAACAGAAGAGCAAGTCCATTAAAGAGGATAAAACCCCGCCGCCATTTCCGAAAAATTTTAATCAAGAAATTGCTCCTATCTATGCAGATTTATTTTTGCGACAAAAAAAATATCCTCAAGCAGCAGAAAAACTAATAGCAGCAATTGAATTAGAAACAAAACGACAATTTAAAACACGTCTTATTTTCATCCTTGCTCAAGTATCGCAAGAATTAGGAAGTCCGCAAGCATCTAGTTTGTATGAAGAAGTTGTAAAATTAAATCCGAAATATGAAATGGCTTTTCAAGCCAAGATAAAGCAGGCATTGGCTTATAGTGGGGGAAACAATAAATCAATAAAGGCGCAGCTTTTAAAAATGGTGAAAGATGATAAAAATGCTGAGTATTTAGATCAAATATATTTTGCATTGGCTGACATGACTCTAAGAGAAGGGGATCGTCCGAAAGGCATTGAATATTTGGAGCTTTCTGTGCTTGAAAGCAGCTCAAACAATGATCAAAAAAGTAAATCTTTTCTTCGATTAGGCAAATTATACTATGCGGACAAAAATTACATAAAAGCTCAGCGATACTACGATAGCACCATGACTGTTTTACCAAAAGAACATGAGGAATTTGCATTGATAGAGCTTCAAAACATCAGTTTAACAGAGCTAGTAAACCAACTAGAAATAATAACTAATAGCGACAGTATTAGGCAACTATGCGCACTTTCTGAAAAAGATTTGATTGCAAAAATTGAAGACTTAATTCAGAACAAGAAAGATGATGACACTAGAATTAAAGAAGAAAATAACTCAATGGCACCTGTTCCATTTGGTGGAAACACAACCGGTGTTTCTGGAGGGAAATTTTGGGTATGGGACAATAACCTAAGAGGAAAGGGATTTAATGACTTTAAAACAGCATGGGGAAGTAGAAAACTAGAAGACAACTGGAGAAGACTGAACAAAAGTAGCAATTCAGACGGAGAGGAAAATTCTGATGGAGATGATGGAGATGTGAAAGATGAATACACGGTTGAGTTTTACATGAAAAATCTTCCCTGCGGAGATGATGAAAAACTACTAGCATCTGAGAACGAAATGATGAATGCGCTTTATGAGGTTGGCACAATATATAGAGTGAAATTAAATGATCCAAATGCAGCAAAAGAGACGTTCAATGTTTTAGTTAACAGGTTTTTACCCAAGCAAAAAGCCGTTGCAGGACTTTATCAGTTATATCTACTGGAAATTGGAGAACAAAAGGAAAAACACAAAAAAACAATTCTGAATGACTTTCCAAATAGTGAGTATGCCAAGTTAATTCTTAACCCTAATTATAAGCAGGCCGAACAATTAGCTAAAGAGAAAGATAAGGCTGGATATGCTGCTACTTATGAAAAGTATAGGCAGAAGCAGTATGCTGAAGTAATCATTCATTGTAACGGGATAATTAAAACAGATTCGGCCAATGCATTTCTTTGCAATTACTACTTCTTAAAAGCACAAGCGATAAGCGAAAAAAACTCTGGACTAGACACCATAGGAATATTAGAGCAGGCTCTGAGTGATGTCGTAGATCACTGCGAAGAACATGAGGTATACTTTAATGCAAAGGCTGCATTGGATAAAATAAGAAAAACAAATTCTATTGAAGAAGCAAAAGAAGGGAAAGGAACTTATATTTTCGACCCAAGTTTAAAGCACTTTTTTGTAATGGTAATTCCTAACGAATCGGGTAAAACAAAAGATACTAAAATGAAATTATCGAATTTTAATTCTACTTCATTCTCGAAAAGTAAACTAAAAACAACCAGTACTTTTATCGATCAAGACAGACAGCTTGTTTTAGTAAAAGAATTTAAAAACAAAAAAGCTGCTGATGATTATTACTTGGCATTTAAGGTAAATAAAAAACAAGTGAAATCAATTAACAATGCCTATACTTATTTTGTTATTACCAACAAGAACTATGCTTCTCTGATGATAGAAAAATCAGTCGACGATTATCTCGCTTTTTTCAAAAAAAACTACGCCAAATAATTCCTCTTCCTGCTGCCTCTCCGAACTAACTAAGTTATTTTAAGTAAACTACAACCTAAATTAACCTTAGGTTTATTACTCATCAAAATAATGGAATCAAACACTTTTTCTAAAGCTTAAAATAGCATTAATTTGAAATTCACTATCTTCGCCCAAAGAATAATACAATATGTTTAAAGGAAATAAAGAAACAATGGCAGCAGGAAACGTTAATTCACCAGACAAATTAAATCGAATTGTAGCAGGAACTTCTATTGAGGGAGAAATAATTTCGGAAGGTAACATTCGAATTGACGGAAAGGTAAAAGGAACAGTTTCTACCAAAGGAAGATTAGTGATTGGTCCGGAGGGAAATATTGAAGGGAATATAACTTGTTCTAATGCTGATGTTGAAGGGGTTCTGGAAGGAGCAATTAAAGTGAGTGAATTACTAACATTAAAAAGCACTGCCAAATTACAAGGAGATATAGTAACGTCAAAATTATCAATTGAACCAGGAGCTGTATTTGGAGGCACCTGTAACATGGGTGGCATCGTAAAGGACATGCCAAAATCTTCAGAAGATGATTCCTTCAGAAGCTGTTAGAGAAGACAAAACTGCTTAAGTTCACTCGTATCAAGTTCAAATTGCCAATAACCAATAAAGTAAGAGGGTTTCTTTTAATTATCGCAGGTGTTTCTGGCGGATACATTTGTGACAAGCAATTTCAAAATAATTTTCCAATCTGCACCATCGTATTGCCAATTATGGCTACTATGATTGCATACACGATGAATAACCTATTAAATGATGATAGAAGAAGAAGAAAGCTAATTTATTCGTCAGGTTTTCATCTGCTGGAATACAAATGGCAATATTAATTATTGGAGGAGCTCTTGGCGGTCAATATTTAGATGAACAAAGCGGAAATGAAAAACCTGTTTACACTGTTGTTTTTTCATTAATTGCTGTAGCAATTGGACTTTATCTTATCATTAAAGAAGTTTTGAATATTACTAAAGAAGACTAATTTTGCGCTATGAAAAAACTGATTCCACTGTTTTCATTTGCATTAGTCCTTTTTGGACTGCATTTAACGCTTATCCTTTTCTTGCTCAAAGATCAAAGATTAAGTTTTATCTTAGGAACACATGCTTTTTTATTCTTCTTTTTATTCGTGGGAAACTTAGCTATGCGTAAAGTGAAATCAATTGACCCTAAAAAAGTTGGAATGACTTTTTTAGCGATTACAGTTTTTAAAATGCTCTTCTCAATTGTATTTATTTTTGTGATAAAACAAAATTCCAGTTTAAATAAGAATGAAATTATACTGAATTTTTTTGGAGTGTTCTTTCTCTATCTTATATATGAAGTTGTTACAGCCATAAAAGAATTAAAATAGCTCTCCGTAATAACTGTTAATTATTATAACAGAAATAGCTGTAAAATAGAGAAATAGAGTTTACTTTTGCAATGTGAATAAGATTTACTAATATTACAATATAGATTTAGAAGTATTTAATTAAAAAGAATAATAATGAGTTTAAAATCAATTTTGGTTCCAACTGACTTTACTAAAGAAGCTCACACAGCAATCAACCATGCTGTAGAATTAGCAAATACAATCAACGGAGAGGTTATATTACTTCATGTAGTAGAAAACAAAGAGGATGTAGAACCTGCGAAAGCTAAATTAGCCGAAGAACAAAAGCTTGCGAATGAAATGGAAGGAAGTGTTCCTGTAAAAACAATGATTCGTATTGGAAACATATTCAATGACATAGGGGATTCTGCCGCGGAAATAAATGCTTCTATGATAATCATGGGAACGCATGGTGCTAGTGGATGGCAAAAAGTTGCTGGAAGTCATGCACTTAAAGTTGTAACAAATTCTTCTGTACCTTTTGTTATTGTGCAAAATGACATGATGCATGTAGGAGGTTACGATAAGATTATGATTCCTTTAGATCTGCATAATGAAACCAAGCAGAAATTAGAAATCGTTGCTGATATGGCTAAATATTTTGATTCTGAAGTACACATATTTACGCCAAAAGAAACAGATGAATTTTTAAGGCATAAGCTGAATGGAAATATTGCTTGGGCTAAAAAATACCTTGCTGAAAAAGGAATTAAAAGTGCTACTCATGTTTCTGAAAAAGGGAACTTTGTTAAAAACATGATTTCTACAGCACAAGACTTAGAGATTGATTTAATTTCTATAATGAACCTACAAAAAAACTCATTAATGGGAATGTTTGGAAGTAGTTATGAGCAATCAATCATCACTAACGACGGACAAATACCCGTTTTATGTGTTAATCCGAAAGTAGTCTCTAGTGCTGGAGGATCTGTTTTTTCTAGATAGAAAGAACAATATTAATTACAAAAAGCCCGTGATTCAAATCACGGGCTTTTTTTGTACCTTTACTTTAGCACCGAATTAGCTATTCAATGAAAAACATACTTTTCTTTATTTTTATTATGCCGTACCATCAATTTGTTTTCCCAACAAATGCTTCCAAAAGAACCTAATATTATTACTGCAGGTTGCGAAGTAGTTGAAAAAGCATTTGTAAATAAAGTTGGTAAGCCACAGAATTTAAAGAACTATACCTAGGTGTTCTATTCAGGATTACTACATCAAATTTTGTGAGAGCAAAGTTTCTTTGAAGAAGATGAAGAAGTACATGACAAAGGGTTAACCGTTACCTATGAAGTAAAAGAAGGGGAATGGGATATCTGCGAAGGTGACCAGAAATCCAAAGTCGTATTGGGCTTACGCAATCGTTCTAAAATTAAAAGAGTAAGCCGCGTAAACCAATCCCGAAAAGCGGAGTTAGGTGGCTTTAGTTAATCGTTGCAATACACTTAAGCTCGATTGCTATAGGAGATGGCAATGCATTTATCTCCACAGTAGTTCTACACGGTTGATTATCTTTAAAATACTCCGCATACACTCTGTTATACGTTTTAAAGTCTCTTTTCATGTCTACAAGAAAAGTAGTTACATCAACTAAGTTCTCCCAACTAGAACCGGATTCTTCTAGTATCAATTTTACATTTTCAAAAACTGATCGACACTGCGCTTCAAAATCAAAAGTCTCGTAATTACCATTTTTATCAAACTTTAACCCGGGTATATTCGCTTCTTCACTTCCAGAGCCTGCAGCTCTCGGACCTACTCCAGACAAAAACAACAAATCACCTACCTTTCTCGCATGTGGATACAATCCCATTGGTTTCGGTGCTTTTTGTGAATTAATTCTGGCGTTTTCCATGTTTTACTTTTTGATAATTACAACTTCAATTCTGCGGTTAATATCTCTCCCCCATCTATATTTATTAGATGCTATTGGATTACCTGAACCACATCCAGAATAATAAAGTCTATTGGAATCAATCCCTTTTTCAATCAGATAATCGTGCAGTGCTTTTGCCCTATTTTTAGAGAGAACAACGTTTTTATCTTCGATCCCAGATTTATCAGTATATCCGAAAACTTCTATAGATAATTCAGGATTCCGCTTAAGCACATCGACTAAGGTATCTGCTTGGATTTTAGAAGTTACAGTTAATTCAATCATGTTAGGCTCAAACAATACGTGTTTCAAAATAACAGCTTCCCCGATTTCTTTTTTCTCAAAGTCAATTAATGAGGAATTGGCATGCATTTCAAGCGAATCTTCCGATACCACTGGAGTTTCATCCACAAGGTTATCCATTGATTCTGCTTTTTTAGAAAGAATCTTTACTTCGATCCTTCGATTTGCTGCTCTACCATCTTTTGTTCTGTTAGAATAGGCTGGCTTGGCAGAACCATAACCTATAAGAGACAATCTATCTGGCGAGATTCCTTTTGCAATAAGATGATCATACACAAATTTAGCTCGACTTTTTGAAAGTTTCTTGTTCGTTTGCTCATTTCCAGAACGGTCAGTATGCCCACTTATTTGAATTTTTAAATCAGGGCTCTTTTGCATTGCAGCAAACAAATTTATCAAATCTTCATTTGTGTTTGTTCCGGAAAAAATTGTCTTTCCTGGAGCAAACTTAACATGCGTTAATATCAAAGTTGTATTCAAAGGAATTGCTTCTGGAACGATTACCAAATGCTCAACACTTATGTGCAATTGGGAGCTATCTATGAATTCAGGCATAGGCGCACAGATTTTATTTCCAAGAGAATCTTCAAGCAAGAATTCCGAATAAGGTTCGAAATCCATTATTTTTTGTCGAATCGAATTATATCGAGGACTTGTATTCGCGCCATCTGTTCCTAAGTCCCAGTAAGCTGTAGCATCTAAATCAGAAAACCCACAAAACTGTTTTAAAATTACTGCAGAGATAAAACCAGAAGCATGCCAACCATTCCAGCAGTGCAAATATACGGGACCTGTATTTGGATCTATAGCACTTTTGTAAATCAAGCCCTAACATTTCCTTAATGTGCTCTTTATCGTAGTAATCATATTGTGAATACTCCATTTCATTTTGCGCTTCGTTAACGCAATCACATGTTTCATATTCTGGTGCACTGTCCCAATTTTGCTTATACAAATAAATAGAATGAGAAAAGCCTTCTTTACATAGGTTGGCAATTCCATCATCGGGCAGAGGGTTGTGATTGTTGCGCTTATCTGTTTTATGGTAATAGTTATTTGCACCACCTCTATATGCGACGCCGTGAAGAACTGTCCTCATATTTCGCGTACCATATAAACTATCAAAACCATTACCAAAATTGTCAATCACTTTGTACATTAAATCGGGTTCTTTATATCGATTCACGTAATAATCACTTTCTAATAAAAAGGTTGGGTTATACAATTCCTCTTCTAAAGTGATTTCCGGACAAATTTCAGGGAAGTCGATTTTTGACTAGTTCTTCATAGGTATATAAAGAATCATAAAATGTAGAATCTGGATTATATACGTTCTGACCCGCATACAGGTTAGCAAAACTAATCAGCCAAAGAAATATAATAATTAATCGTATCATTCTACACAAAAATACAAGGATAGTATGTGTCTACTGTCCTCTTTCTTTTAAGTTATTAACACAAATATCTGAATGGTGAGTGCGTTTAAAACGGAGAAATGTATAATATATTATTTACAACTTAATACAAACGTTTGTTTGTTCGGTAAAAAAGTTCAATGCATTAAATCCTCCTTCACGACCAACACCAGAATTTTTAACTCCACCAAAAGGTGTTCTTAGATCTCGAACCAACCAACAATTGACCCAAACAATTCCTGAAGCTAAACTAGCGCCTAATCTTGTAGATTTGCTAACATCTTGTGTCCATACAGTTGCTGCCAGACCATATTCTGTGCTATTTGCCATCATTGTAACTTCTTCTTCTGTATCAAAAGGCATAATTGTAACTACCGGCCCAAAAATTTCTTCTTGATTCGTACGACAATCAAATGCTAAACCTTCAATGATAGTTGGCTCCATAAAATATCCTTCAGAAAGCTCTCCTGCTAGCTGAACTTTATTTCCGCCGGCTAGCACTTTACCCCCTTCTTCCTGAGCTAATTGCACATAAGACAAAACTTTTTCTAAATGAGCTTTCGACACAATTGCTCCCAAATTAGTATCAGCATCATTTGGATTTCCAACTTTAAGTTGTTTTGTTTTAGCGACAAAAGCATCTCTAAACTTCTCGTAAATTGGTCTTTCAACAAAAATTCTAGAGCCACATAAGCAAATCTGTCCTTGATTGGCAAAAGAAGAAAGCATGGTTGTTTTCAGCGCTTTATCAAAATCGCAATCAGCAAAAATGATGTTTGGATTTTTACCTCCTAGCTCTAAACTCAATTTTTTAAACATTGGAGCAGCAACTTTAGCAATAGCTCTTCCGGTAGCTGTGCCTCCAGTGAATGAAATTGCCTTAATTCCAGGATGCGTCGTTATTGGAGAGCCTACGCTTGGCCCCATTCCATGAATAATGTTTAATACTCCTTTCGGCAAGCCTGCTTCAATACATAACTTAGAAAACAAATAAGCTGTCATGGGTGTTACTTCAGAAGGTTTTGCAACTACGCAATTCCCTGAAGCTAATGCTGGTGCAATTTTCCACGTAAAAAGATACAATGGAAGGTTCCATGGAGAGATACACCCAACCACTCCGATTGGTTTACGCAAAGTATAATTAATTGCTACACCATCCATATCATGACTTTCGGAAGCGTAATGTAAAACAGCCGTTGCAAAAAAGCGCATGTTACTTGCAGCACGCGGAATATCGACATGGGTTGCAAGTTTAACTGGTTTACCATTATCGATGGATTCAGCTTTAGCTAATTCTTCTAAATTCTCTTCAATCAAATCAGCAATACGCAACATTATTTTTGAGCGTTCTTCTTTTGGAGTTGCGCTCCAGCTAGCAAAAGCTTGATTTGCCGCGTTATAGGCTAATTCAATATCCTTTTCATTCGAATCAGGAATTTGACTATATACTTTTCCAATAGATGGGTTGTAATTATCCAAAAAAGAATTATTAATCGGTTCTACTAACGCACCATTTATGTAATTAAGAATTTTTTCCATAGTTCAAGAGTTTCTTATCGACAAACATCTAACGCTTCCTCAAATTTTGCCATTTCTTCTGCATCATTTCCTAATGATTTGATTATGTCGACATAGATTGCTCGGCACGAATCACCAATTACAGTCAACTCTATTAGAGTCCGCTCTAAACTGTTGCGTATAGCATTGACATAACCTTTCTGAATCTGGATGAACAGGATCACTGCAAGACTGAAGGCTAATTGAAAATAAAACACCAACTGAAAATACAATTTTCTTTAACACAATCGAATAATTTAGAAGTTTCCTCAAATGTAAAAGCCTTTTGATAAAATCAAAAGGCTTTTAACTACTAAATATTTAAATCTAGTTATTGTTTCACAATTTTCTTATGAACAGAGTGACCTTCGACTGAAATTTGTAGCATATAAATACCCGCTTCCAAAGCTTCAATGTTTACTTCTGCTTTATTGGCAGAAGCGCTTTCATTCTTGATTAATTTTCCATTCATATCCAATATTGAATAGCTCCAATTTGAGGCTTCAACAATTATCGAAAAGAATCCATTACTTGGGTTTGGTTGAACTCTAGCGTTTAATAATAATTCGTCTATTGAATTTGGTGGGTTTGGAGGAGCAATAGTATGCCTATTAGAACGTGTAGTATTATGATCTTGTGCTTTTGTTGCGGTGCAAGTATTAGGAGTGGCAATTTGCACTAAATAGGATATGTTTGATGTATTTGGCACCGCAATATCTGTATAAACTAAGGTCGTTAGCGATACTGAATCGACCACTTCCCAATCATTTGTTCCGGTTGAATCTCTTAAAATTCTATAGTAAAAATTACTTGTAAACCCTCCATAAGCTTGCCATACTAAATCAGCTGTATTACCCACTAAGTTTGGTGCATTCAAGTGAATTGTTTGATGGAAATCACTTAAGTCACTTTCATTACCACAACTATCAACTACAGAAATCTTATAACGATATTGGGTTACTTGTGGATTTACTCCGCCAGTAACATCTTCATACTGACTTAAAGAATCATAAGGGACACTGTCTACATATGTATAGGTGCCAACGACATCTCTATATACATTAAAATGCGAGATCCCATTTGCTATAGGTTTTTCCCAAACAATAACGTTCTTAGTTGATGTTGAATCTACCGTAACAACACATACTTCAATAGGAATTACGTCAATACCAATGTTCGCAGTATCTGTTGCAACACAGCCATTAGCATCTGTAACAGTCAAAATATAATCTCCAGCTGCTAGGTTTGTTTCAGTTTCAGTTGTTCCACCACTTTCCCAAGAATAAACCAAAGGCATTGTTCCTCCAATAGGAAAAGCTTCGGAGGAACCTATTGCATTAGAGCAAGTTGTGTTTACCGAAAGTACAGAAACGCCTAATGTGCCTGGATCAATTTCAATATACGCCGTATCTGTCGCAATACAACCATTAGCATCTGTAACGGTAAAAATATAATCTCCCGCTGCTAGGTTTGTTTCAATTAACCCTGTTCCACCACTTTCCCAAGAATAATCATAAGGCATTGTTCCTCCAATAGGAAAAGCTTCAGAAGACCCTATTGCGTTGGTACAGATTGTGTTTACTGAAGATACTGAAACCTCTAAAAGCATTGGTTCATCAAGATAAACTTGCATAGAATCTGAACAGCCATTCAAGTCTGTAATCACAACCACATTGTAACCAACATGACCAGAATAATTTGTAACATCCGTTGTTTGATCCGAAACCCATAAATAGGTAAAGGAACCTGCTCCGCCAGTAGCGTTTACGGTTACAACCCCATCAGTATCCCCTTGGCAGGAAATACTATCATCAATTGTAAACGACGCGTAAATTGGAGAGGCTTCTAAATCGACCATGTCTGGAAAGCTTTCTTGGTCATCCTGCACAAATATCTCAACCATTCCTCCACACAAACCAGTAAAGTAGTTATCAGTCTGAAAAGTTACACCATTATCAACACTATATTGAATTAGGCCAGTACCCCCTGAAGCATTAATTACTATTTCTCCATTGCAAGAATCAGAACAAGATGGATGGATGACGACAACTTCATCTATCATTAGTTGACCAAACATCTGCCCGAAGCCTAATAAAAGTGCAATCGTAAATAAAAACTTTTTCATAATATGACTTTTTTTAATGTAACTATTAATTGATGCAATAAAAAATCTTACTGTTTCACAATTTTCTTATAAACAGAATTACCTTCTACTGAAATTTGTAGCATATAAATACCCGCTTCTAAAGCTTCAATGTTTACTTCTGCTGTATTGAAAGAAGCGCTTCCATTTTTAATTAATTTTCCATTCATATCCAATATTGAATAGGTCCAATTTGAGGCTTCAACAATTATCGAAAAGAATCCATTACTTGGGTTTGGTTGAACTCTAGCGTTTAATAATAATTCGTCTATTGAATTTGGTGGGTTTGGAGGAGCAATAGTATGCCTATTAGAACGTGTAGTATTATGATCTTGTGCTTTTTCTGCTAAACATGGAAAAGTTGGAACAACCTCAATGTCATATTCCAAGCCCGCCAATGAAGGATATGTATTATCGCTATAAGTATGAACATTAGCCGCCACAGAATCTAAAACTTCCCATCCTGTAGTTGGATGATATCTGTTTATATAAAACGTCAAATAGTCAAATCCTATATAATCATCCCAAACAAGATTAACTGTATTATTAAGCCCTATATTTGAAACTAAATGTATAGTTTTGTGATAAGCTAAAAATTCGGAAAAATTTCCACAACTATCAATCGTTCTGAGTTTATAGCGATAAGAGTGCACACTAGAATTTGCCGCTGTATCAACAAACTGACTTAAAGAGTCAAAAGGAACTGTTCCTAGCAGTTGAAACACATTTAGGGAACTTGTTTCTTTATGAATCTCATATTCTGAAATGCCTAAATTCTGCTCTTTATTCCAAACCACTACATTCGCTCCAGAAATACTATCTACTGTTACCATACAAATTTCGGCAGCATTTAAATTAACTCCAAAAAGCTCTGAATACTCAACACCTTGACAACCATTTGAGTCTGTTACTACTAACTCATAACTCCCTACTGGTGCATTGAATAAATCTTCACTGCTTGCACCGTTACTCCATGCGTATGAATAAGGTAAAGCACCTCCTGTTACAGAAACCAAAATTTCTCCACTACCTCCTTGGCATGCAGGTTGAATAACTTGATCAACAATAATTGAAGGTCCTGCAGAATTACTAACTGTATAGCTAGCAGTTGCCGTACACAAATTATTATCTGTAACAGATAAAAAATATGTTCCAGCTGCTAGGTTTGTAGCATCTGATGTTGTTGATCCACAATTTGCTATTACATTATTAATATTGGAAACATCGTCTCCAACCCCAGCCTGAATTCCTGAAGCATCCGTTAAAACGAAATTACATTCAAATGCATAAGACCCCGTTTCGTTAAAAATAACATCAACAGTATCTCCATTATTTACAGCAATAAAGAAGCACTCAGGACCCGCGCCAACTAACGAAGCGCCGTAATTCCCATAAAAATTACCGTTTACAAAAATATCAACGGTGTTACCACTCCAGCCATCACCGAAATCATCTGTTATGCATAATTCGTAATTGCACTGACTTTCCTCTCCTGACCAAAGATAATTATATCCACCTACTCCACCTGTAGCAGCAACTGAAATCATACCATCTGCACTGGCACAAGAAGCATCCGTTATAGTAGCTGAAGACAAATCAATTGACATAGGTTCAGATACAGCAAAAACATGAACCGATCCACAACCGGCATCATCGAAAATTGTAACATCATAAATCCCCGCAGCTAAGCCAGAAATGTCTTCGGTATGCTCCCCAGTTGACCAATCAATAGTATAAGGTACTGATCCGCCAGTAATTGTTAAATCAATTCCTCCATCATTTCCACCATTACACGATGCATCTATTATATTACTTGTAATAACAGGTCCAGAATTACTTGTAATATTTACCGTTTCACTAACAGAACATAAGGCTCCATCGGTTACAGTAACTAAATAAACACCTGCAAGCAAACTATCTGCCAATGCAAAAGTAGAGCCGTTAGACCATTGATAAGAGTAGGGAAGAACACCTCCTGTTGATGCAGTAACTTCAGCAGAACCATCACTAATGCCACATGAGGGTGCAACAGAAGAAATTGTATTCGAGATTACTGCAGGTTCTAAAACCGTCACAGTGTCTATTGCTTGACAGCCTAATCCATCCGTTACCCAAACCATATGAACCCCAGCGCAAACATTTGACAAACTATCTCCTACCATACCATTACTACATATGTATGAGTAATTCCCGTCACCTCCAGATGCTGACAACTCAATTGCACCATCGCAACTCCCATAGCATGAAGCAGGACTTAATGAAGACGACAAGTTGATATTCGAAATTGTCGAATTTATCGTAAAAGGGTTCGATTCAATTACACAACCATTCGTATCTGAAACCGTTAAAACATAAGACCCCGGCGGTGCATTAAATAGGTCTAAAGTAGACGACCCTCCCGTATAATTATATGTATAAGTTCCTGGGCCCGTTCCACCCGAAACTGTAATACCCGTAATACTACCATCCGTATTTGCACAGGAAGCATCACTAACCAAGGCGGAACTGGCATTAATGGCAAAGCCATTGGTTGGCGCAACTAAGTAAATAATAGTATCTAAATACGCCGAACAAGTATTTAATTGAACTGTAAAATCAGAAAGTTGCTCCGTACCAATACTATCCACTACTATTTGTCCACTTTGATCAGCCATTTGTGTTACTGGGGGCAATGTATCACCATACTGATTTAAACCACTAAGGATATAAGTAGAATCTTGGGTAAGACCTGAAAAAACAAGATATCCGTCCGCTATGTTGCAAGCTGTTGGGTTTGAAGATGTAACTGAAAAATTAATAGGTGCTGGTTCCAGAATGGTGTGCGAAGAGGATGCAATACAACCCAATGAATCCTGAACAATTAACCCATATAAACCAGCTGTAATATTTGCAAATTCAGATAACGATTGGTACGACCCTCCTTCATCAATGGAATATTGATAACCATTATTAGCAAAGGGAGTTCCTCCAAAAGCTCCAGAATTCCCATTCCCATCCATAAAATTAATGACACCATCGTTACCACCGTGGCAAGAAACATTTTCCGCATCTATTGTAAAGACTAACGCGCTAGGTTCACTGATTACTAAAGTAATACTGTCATAACATTCGTTATCATCAGAAACCATACATTCATAAGAGCCTGGACATAAACCATTTACACTAGGCGTGCTCTCGCCATTTGTCCAGAAATACATATAACCTGATGAAACAGTACCTCCTGAAACATTTACGGAAGCAGATCCATTGCAATCGCCATTACAAATAACATCAGACGAAGTAGAACTAGTTATGTCCAAAAGAGCAGGCTCCGTCATTACCACCGTTGTGTCGGCATATAAACTAAGTACTGGATCATGTACCCAAATATCGTAGGTGCCTGCGCACAAAGAATTAAAAAAATTCTGACTATAATAAGTGGCTCCACCATCTATACTATATTGATAGGGGCCTGAGGTTCCACTTGCAGATATGTTCAGAGAGCCATTACATAATGCGTGGCATTGAGGAGATTCAACTCCAACGTTGTTAATTACTAATTGGGCCATCACTATACCATTGGCAAGAACCAATACTAACGCACAAAAATATTTCTTCATAATTTATTCTATTGTTTTATCAATCTTAAGGCTTTTGTCTCTTTATCGGAAGAGATTATTATCAAATACATTCCGGTTTCAAACTCAGAAATATCAAAACCAATTGTTTTGTTTTCTTTTGCACACAATTTGTTCGCGAGTCGTTTTCCTTGAAGATCAAAAATCTCAATATTTTTTTCTGTTGCCAGCCCATCAAAATACAGTGTAAATATGCCGTTGGTAGGGTTTGGCATAATAGTAAATTGTTCGGCTAATAATTCATCTATCACTGTATCATCGTTTGGTTGCAATATTGAAGCTCGATTAGATCGAGTAGTGTTGTGATCTTGCGCTTTCTCTGCTAAACAGGGTGAACTAGGAACAACCTCTATACCGTATTCCAATCCAGTAATTGATAAACCACTATTATCAGTATAACTGTGAACATTCGAAGCAACTGAATCAATTAATTCCCAGCCCGTAGAAGGGTGATATCTATTAATATAAAAAGTAGAATAAGCAAAGCCTATGTAATCGTCCCAGGATAGATTGATAACATTGTTTAATCCTATATTAGATGCCAAATGGATGGTTTTATGGTATGCCAAAAAATCCGAAGCATTAGAGCAACTATCCAATGTTCTTAACTTATATCTGTAAGAATGAGTCCCAGAATTTGCAGCAGTGTCAACAAATTGCGATAAACTGTCAAATGGAACCGTTCCTAGAAGCTGAAAAACATTAAATGAGCTAGTCTCCTTGTAAATTTCGTATTCGGAAATACCTAAATTCTGTTCTTTGTTCCAAACAATAATATTTGCTCCAGTTGCTGTATCAACAGTAACCATACAAATAGGTGTTGCATTAAAGTTAACGCCAATTAAGTTCGCATATTCTACACCCATGCAGCCCGCTGAATCTGTAACAGTTAATTCATATTCTCCTATTTGCGCATTTAATAAATCTTCATTGTTTGAACCATTCGACCATAGGTAAGTATATGGAGTCACTCCGCCTGAAACAGAGACCAATATTTCTCCTGTGGCACCTTGGCAAGTTGGCTGATTAACCTGATCAATAGATACGATTGGTCCAGCGACATTACTAATCGTATAATTTGCCATTGCCAAACACCCATTTGCATCTGAAACAGATAAAGTGTAAGCGCCAGGAGACAAACCGGTTTCAATCGACGAAACACCTCCTGAAGACCATAAATAATTAAGATTTCCTGAACCTCCCGATGCAGAAACAGCAATAACCCCATCAGAATTCCCACAGCTTGCATCAGAAGTGGTAAAACTTGATAAATCAATAGGAACACTTCCATTTAACGTAATAGCTTCTATTACGGTACAACCGCTTGCATCAGATAGTATGACATCATAAATACCAGCGGCTAAATTTGAAATATCTTCCGTCGACTCTCCAGTAGACCAATCGAATGAGTAAGGCGAGTTGCCTCCGGAAACAGTCAAATCAATATTTCCGTCAGTATTTCCATTACAAGAAGGTGAGGTCAACGATGCTGTAATCAAAGGTGCATTTGCACTTGTCATGTTGACTGTTTCCGAAACGTTACAACCATTATCATCTTGCACATTAACAACATAAACTCCAGCTAACAAACTATCAGCAGCGGTAGAGGTATTTCCATTCGACCATTGATATGTATAGGGTGCTATACCTCCAGTTGTTCCTGTAATCTCTGCCATCCCATTGCTCAAACCGCAAGATGGCTCTGTTAGCGAAATAGTATTTACAATTGAAGATGGTTCAAGAATTGTTCCAGTAGATATCCCTTCACAGTTATTCGCATCAGTCACTGTGACACTATAAGTACCTGAACAAATATTAGTCGCTAAAGACCCCGTAACCCCATTACTCCATTGAAATGAATAGGGAGCCAATCCACCAGAAACTGACACATCTAAAGTCCCATCACATAGAGCAAAACATGAGGCGTCAGTTGCTGACACATTTAAATTTAGTGAAGCAACCGTGGATAAAATTTGATAGCTTAGAGAAGATGCACTACATCCATTTGAATCAGTTACAGTAAAAACATAGGTTCCTGGAGTAGCGTTTAATAAATCAACTGTAGGGTTGGGTATCTGATTGTAATCATAAGACATAGGAGGCGTTCCTCCAACTATTGAAAACCCAACTAAGCTTCCATCATTATTTGCACAAGAGGCATCGGTAACAGAAACCCCCGTTTCATTAATTGAAATTCCAACTCCTTGGTTAATTATGTAAGTGTTACTATCAATATACGAACAACCATTTTGACTGGCCATGATATTAGTAAATTGTCCCGCAGCTAACCCTACAATTTTTAAAACACCGTTACTGTCTGAATTAAGCGTTAAAGGACCCTGAGATCCTAATTGATCCGTAAATGAAATGTCATATGAAGACGCTACAGCTAAACCAGTTAAAACCAATTCACCATCGGAGGCTACACAATTTGTTGTTTCTATAGTAATTACAGAAAAAGTGATCGCACTTGGTTCAGAAACCGCAATAGACGAAGAACTCATACATCCGTTTGCATCCAAGACCATAACTTCATATAATCCTGCTGACAAACCTGTATAAGATGATGTCGTTTGAAAACTTACTCCATTCATCTATAGAATATGAATAGGGAGGTGTTCCTCCAGAAGCATCAAAATCTATTGTTCCATCTGCAAACCCATTGCAACTTACAGCACCGGGAATTGCCAAAAAGGTGAGAGCTGTTGGTTCATTTATTATTGTGTTATCGGTATATACACACCCCGAATTGTCAACAACTGTTAAACCATAGCTACCTGCACATAACCCGGATTCCGATTGTAGCTGTCCTCCAGAACTCCAAGAATAACTATAAGGTAGGGTTCCACCACTAGGCAAAATGGTCGCAGTACCATCACAATCTCCATTACAAGTAACGTCAGTTACTGTTATTGAACCAGTAATTGGGGTTGGCTCCGAAATAACCAATGATTCCACAATAAGACAACCATTTGCGTCTTGCACAGTGCAATTAACTGTTCCCGCGCATAAATCTGTTGCTTCCGAATTTACACCTAAGCCACTATCCCAAGTATAATCATAAGGAGAAGTACCCCCAGAGACCGATACTGAAGCCGTTCCATCACAAACACCGTTACATGAAGCATCCGTAAACACCGAATTAGCTGTCAAAGCAGCAGGTTCACTAATCGTAATAGCTGCTGTCTGCTCGCATCCATTAGCATCCGCAGCAACTACCGTATATGTATTAGCGCATAAATTTGTAACTGTAGCTGTTGTTTGATTATTTGCATTAGCATCCCATTGATACGATGAACCTCCTGAAACACTAATACCTCCATCACAAACACCATTACATGAAGCATTCAAAGTAGCATCAACATTTACAACAGGTAACGCATTTACCGTAATTGAAGAAACATCAGATGAATTACAGCCATGTGCATCGGTAACTATAAATGTTGCACTATATGTACCAGGAGAACCATATGTATGGGTGTGGGTTGCTATTGATGATGTGTTGCCGTCTCCAAAATCCCATAAATAAGTATAACCCGGCGTCCCTCCTGATCCACCTCCATTAAAAACAACATTCTCTCCTTCACAAATAGTTTGGTCACCCCCTGCTAGAGCTATTAAAATTGTTGGTTCTGTAATAACGACAGATTCACTTACCATACAACCATTAACATCCGTCGCAATTACCGTGTGTGTATTAGCGCATAAACTTGTAGCGGTAGCTGTAGTTTGATTATATGCATTAGCATCCCATTGATAAGAAATGCCTCCTGAAACACTAATGCTTCCGTCACAATTACCAAAACAGGAAGCATTCGCAGTAGCATCAACATTTACAACAGGTAACGCATTTACTGTAATTACAGAAACATCAGATGAATTACAGCCGTGTGCATCTGTAACAGTAAGTGTTGCACTATAAGAACCTGCAGTAGCGTATGTATGGCTTGGTGCTGCTTGTGATGATGTATTGCCATCTCCAAAATCCCATACATACATATAACCTGGAGTGCCACCGGTTCCACTTCCATTAAACGCAACATTCTCTCCTTCACAAATAGTTTGGTCAAGCCCCGCTAGAGCTGCTAAAATTGTTGGCTCAGTAATAACAATAGATTTATTTAATACACATTGTAATGCATCCGTTATGGTAACACTTGCTGTAACAGCACACAATGTGTTGTTGGTTGCAGCTTCTGTACCATTGCCGCCGGCAGCGTCCCATTGATAAAAATAGGGATCCGAAAAATCGCTTAAAAAGGTAGAAAAAACCAAATCCGCGTCTGTCAAAGAACCTCCTCCACACATTCCTGATTGATATACATCAGAACAGGAGCTCCGTAATCCGGAGCCATCTGAAATCTGAAAAGTAAATTGCTGTCCTGCATTTAAATAAACAGGGTTGTGAAAGGTACAAGTAGCCACCGATGCCTTGGTAATACTTGCCGAAGTTATAATGGGATTACCAGTACCATTCCCTTGCCGAATGGATATCGTAGGAGTTTCACCATAACTATTAAAAAATTTGAGCTCTAATGATCTCAGGTAACCACTTTCTACTGCTGTAAAAGATTGCCAATATTGCTGATTGTCAGTGCCTCCCGCACCACATCCTTGCGTATTTTGTTGAACATCTACAGTAGTCAAGGTTTGGGTTCCACCTGTAACAACTACAGCTGCATTCCCATCACACGCACCGTTACAAGAAATATTTGTAGCAGTGATATTAGCAGTATAAGCAGCTGGTTCTAAAACGTTTACATTTTGCCCATCTGTTGACCCGGTAGCATCAATTACCATCGCATCATAGGTTCCCGCAGACAATCCCGTAAACTGATTAGAAGTAACCCAACTAGAACCACCATCTATACTAAATTGGTATGGGGCTTGGCCTCCAGAGGCAGACAAAGTAATAGAGCCGTCGGAGCCCCCAAAACAAGTTACACCTGTTATTCCATTAACAAGTAAAGTTGGAAGGGAAAAACCCTGGACAACAGAAAAGAATAAAATAATTACAAAAGACAATATGGTTTTCATAGATGTTGTTTTGGAGCGTTTCTCTTTATTGTTTAATTAATCGCATAGATTTCACTTCATTTTCTGAGGATATTTTAACCAAATACATTCCCGTTTCAAATTCAGAAATATCAAATGTGATTGTTCTGTTCTCTATTGAACTCAATTTATTTAACAATAACTTTCCTTGAAGGTCAAAGATTTTAATGTTTCTATCAATTGCAACTCCATCAAAATATAGTTTAAATATGCCATCTGTAGGATTTGGCATTATACCAATGTTTCCCGCCAATGACTCCTCAATAGCATCTGGGTTTTCCGTCTCTGTTTCCTCCTCCGGAGCATTAATTGAAGCTCTATTTGAACGGGTAGTATTGTGATCTTGTGCTTTTTGAGCAGAACATAACCCCGGTGCATTAATTGTTACCTGATACACCAAGTTACTGTCGCTTGGAGGTGTAACATCTGTATATGAATTTAAGTTCGCTCCTAACGAATCAATCACCATCCATCCTGTGGTTGGATGATATCTATTCACAGTAAAAAGTAGAATAGTTAAACCCTTCATAGTTGTCCCAAATGAGGTTAACCACACTCCCAACACCTAAGTTGGCCGTTAAATGAATTGTTTTGTGCTCATCACTTAAGTCCGACTCATTTCCACAATTATCTACCGCAGCAATTTTATATCTCCAAGATCTAATTTGCGGATCAGAGTATACATCGTGGTAGAAACTTAAACTATCTGCATCTGTAGTTCCAATTAAATAATATAGTCCACTTTGAGAACTTTCTTTGTATACATTGTAGTAATCAACACCTGTCGTTTGAACTGGTTCCCAAACAACTAAATTACCTCCAAGCACGGTATCTACAGAAACAATACAGATAGCATTTTCGTCTGGAGAAGTCATTTCTACTGAATATGTAAAATAAGATGAGCATCCATTATTTCCCATAATTTGAACATCATAATCCCCTGGCAACACATCCGTCAAATCTTCGTCTGCAGTTCCATTTGACCAACTGTAGGTAAAAGGAGCTAACCCTCCAATTGTATTTATATAAATTGAACTCAAATCTCCTGAACAAGTTCCAGTTGCAACAGAATCCAGTAAAATTATTGGAGCTGTATTTTGATTTATTACAAATTCTTTTTGCAATAAACATGTATTTGCATCAATTACCAATAATTCATGTATTCCGGGAGCTAATCCTCCCGTTTGGTGAACAGGGCCTGTTTGATTTGGCCAAATATAGTTATATGGAGCTGCACCATTACTTATTACAGCCATCGCTCCACCTGTATTATTTCCACAAGCTGATGGTTGCGTAATAATTGATACTATTGCCTCCTCTGGTTGCGTAACGGTAATGCTTTCCATACCCATACATCCGTTTGCATCCGTAACAAAAATCTCATAAGGTCCTGCAACTAATCCAAAAATATCTTCTGTTTGGTCTCCATTTGACCAAATGATTTCGTAAGGTGGTGCCCCACCCAAAATTGAAACACTAATTGTTCCATTCGCTCCCCCAAAACAACCTAGGTTTGTAACGTTATCCACTAATATAGTCGGACCTTGGTTATCATCAACTGTCACTATCCCCTCACTTGAACAATCATTATTATCTGTCACAGTAATTACGTATAACCCTGAACCCAAACTGTCTGCAATTACAGAATTGTCTCCATTACTCCATCCGTATTGATAAGGAGGCATTCCTCCTGTGGCGGAGACAACTGCCATCCCATCATTCTCACCACAATTTGCAAGCTGAACGGCGTTTGTTGTTATATCGATTAATGATTGAGGAATAAAAATCTCTAGGGTTTGACTGTCAGAATTTCCACAATTGTTAAATCCATTTACAACTATATTGTAAGTGCCCGGATGCGCATACGTATGATAAACAGGTGTTAATGAACCTTGCGTCACCAGAACACCCGTTCCATCGCCAAAATTCCAAGAATAACTAGACGCTCCCACCGCAGAAAACTCTATTGGTTGACCCTGACAAGATGCTCCTGATTCATTATAAAAGAATCCAGTATTAACTTGAACACTATCTCCAATTGCGCCAATCTGAACTTGCATTGTGTCGTAGTAAACATTTCCGCATCCATTTGTAACAGAAAAATGCGCTTCATAATTTCCCGATGCTAAAAAAGGATGCAAAGCAACATCATAAGAACCTTCTCCCTCAATAACTAAGGGAAATGTAGAAGTGGTTGAGTTTCCATCCCCAAAATCCCAGGTATAGTCGCCTGCTCCAGAGGGAGCAACAACAAAATACAATTCATCTCCAATGCACCCTTGAGGCTGATTAAACACCTGCACAGTATTTGGCCCGGGATAAACATTATTATCCACAACAATTGAATCTAAAATAGTAGTATCATTCCCACAGCCATTAGTAGCAATAATCGTTATAATATACAACCCGGTATTTGTATAAGAGTGAGCAAGATTATATCCATTTGAGGAAGTTCCATCTCCAAAGTCACAAGAATATGTAATGCCATTACCCGAGTTTTCAGCTACAAATAAAACCTCATCATTTGGACAAGCTGAGTCACCATAGATTTGATAATACAAATTTCCAACTGGCATATCATCAACAATGTTCACTGGGACGAACACGGTTGTGCTTGCTCCACAACCATTTGTAATCTCAACAGAGGCATTGTAGGTGCCAGCCGCATTATAAATATGATCCGCATCTTTATTTGTAGAGGCACCACCGTCTCCAAAATCCCAAACATAACTTGAATATCCCGACTGAGCATAAAATTCAGCTTCGGTATTAACACACACAGTACCATTATTCATATTAGCATATGGATTTCCTGTAAATGGCAAATTGTCCTCCACATTAATTGTATCATGCAACGTCAAACTATTTCCACATGCATTTTGATAGGTTACTGAAATTGGGTATGTACCAACGTTATTGTAAACATGATGCCAATCATCACTTGTACCTGTTCCATCTCCAAAGTCAACATAATAATCATATTGGTTGTTTACCCAAAACTCCATCGGATCGCCTGGACAAACACTGGTTGTGTTAAATTGCAAGTATGCATTATTAATAGAAGCATTGTTAGATACCACAACCTCGTAAGGTACATTTAAAGTACTTCCACAGTCGTTAGTAATTAACAAATTAATACTGTAAGTGCCAATTGAGCTATATGTGTAGTTAATATAGTCTCCCATAATGGTTGAACTACCATCTGCCATGTCCCACTCATACGTTAAACCGTTATCACTCCATGCGCTAATATAAAATTGTTCCCCGGGACATATTGTATCTGGGCCAGAGATATATTCCCCCGATACAGGGGCACTATTATCAACAAATACACTATCGGAAACAGTTGCAGTAGCTCCACAACCATTAGACACCGTTAGGTCAACATAATTCAACCCGAGGGTTGAAAACCCATGCTCAGAATAATAATCAAAATCAAAAGAGCCATCATTATAATCCCATTGAACACTACTATAGTTATTATTCGTCTGAAAACTAACCAAAGAATTGGGACAGACAGTATCAGATCCAACATAGATCCAAGGAGAACCTTGGATAGGAAGACCGCTTGACACAACATTTATTATGGTGTCAATGCTAAATGTACCACAAGTGTTAACAAATTCACAGCTAACTGCGTAAGTTCCATTTGATGTGTAAGTATGACTTGTTCCAGAATAATCAGAATTTTCAGTATATGTAGTCCCATCTCCAAAGTCCCAGAACCAACTACTTCCTTCGGCAGCTACCCAAAAATTTGTAAGATCATTAACACAAGCTGAGTCATTATTCATTGAAATGTAAGAGGCCGCTCCAGAAACTTGTATTTCAATTTCATAATTACCCAAATACCCACCATTACTATCATAAGCATCTAGATGAGCCCAATAATTTCCCGCAGACAAAAAGGTATGGGTCTCATTGGTTCCATTGAACCAATTTCCCGTACCAAAGTACCATTGATATGACACGGCATTAGGATTGCTAGAAGTATTAGTGAAATTAACTGTTAAAGGTGCACACCCCGATGTAACATCCGCAGTAAATGAAATCTGCGCATTGATTGAGAAGAATGTAAATATGGAAAATAACGATGAGAGTATGTAATGTTTTATCATTTGTCCTGAGTTTTTAATGTGGAACGCAAATATAACACATTTACCTAGAAATCAAACACTCATGTACAATTACCATGCATTTAAAGTCAGTATTTATTTAAATAAATGTAATTTAGGTTTTAATGCTTCTAAACATTTCCATTCCAGGTCTATAGAAGAAAATAAAAAGAATTCTTGAGGCTATCTATTGATTAGATTCTGACACCAATAACACAAACATCATCAACCTGCTCAGTATCTCCTTTCCAATTAGAAAATACTTCACTAATTTTTGTGTACTGCTCTTTCATTGGCAAGTGAGAAATCGATAAAATATATTCTCTCATTTTCTTTACCATAAACTTTTTGCCTTTAGGCCCCCCAAATTGATCTTGAAAACCATCCGTTAATGTATAAATTACATCTCCTGTTTTCATTTCGAATACTCCTCCTACAAATGGGATTGTATCTTTGTCGTGTTTTCCAACCGGCATTTTCTCGGGCTTTATTTCGGTCAGAGTTCCATCTCTAACTACCCAAATTGGGTTTTGTGCTGCAGTATACGTAAACTTATTATTCTCAAAATCGAAGCATATGATACTCGCATCCATTCCATCTTTACCCCCTTCAAGACTACCGTCTTTTTTTAGGCGTTCAATAATTGTTTTACGGGTAGAATTAAAAATTTCATGTGGTTCCAAAAAATTAAGCCTTACTGCTTTCTCAATAGAGGAGATGTTAAGGATACTCATAATAGCGCCGGGAACTCCGTGTCCTGTGCTATCCGCATTTACCAAAGCAAAATTCCCATTACTTAACTTATCTGCCCAATAAAAATCTCCACTTACCACTTCTTTTGGTTGAAAGAACACAAAATATTCTTTCAAGTTCGAATTTAAGATATCATCTGTTGCCAAGAAACTACGCTGAATTCGCTCAGCATAATTGATACTATCTGTTATTTCACGGTGCGCGGCTTCAACGAGTTCTTTTTGACGCTCTGCAATATCTCTTTGTTTCTCGGCATCTTGCTTTTGAATTACAACCTCCTTGGTTCGCTCTTTTACAAGAGCCCCTAATTGAATATTTTTTTGCTTTACTCTTCTAATACTTAATAGAATAATTAAATACACAACAAATACAAAACCAACTACATAGAGAATGTAAGCGAGGGTTGTTCTATACCACGGAGGCAAAACTACGAAAGAAAAAACTGCTTCTCTTGAGACCATTCCATTAATGTTTTTAGCTTTTACTTTGAATGAGTATGTGCCCTCTGACAAGTAATATTCTTTCATTGTTCTAGGGGACCACTTATGCCAATCATCATCGTGACCCTCTAATAAAAAACTATAATCTGTTCTATTTTCATCAATATAAGAAGTTGACGCAAAAGAAAAAATTATTGGCTTATTAGAGGAATATTTCAAATTAAGTTTTAATTCCCCTGGCTGCTCTAAATTATTCTTATTATCTTCTTGGTATGATCCCCCAAATAACAAACTATCTCCAAAAACCACACTTCGAATTAGAGCATTAAAAGGTATTTCATAATCATTAGTTATTTTACTATCAAAACGAATAAGTCCATGAGTGCCTCCCAACCATGTAATTCCATTTTCCTCATGAAACAAAGCATGAATTATGTCATCTGAGTGTCGACTAAACACGGTACTATTCCAAACATACTTGCCCTCAACTTTACTGGAATAACCTATTTCGTAATTATTCTCTTTATCAAATAATACCATCCAAATATTACCTTCTGGGTCCTGACTAATTCTATGCACACCTCTTTCTTCTGAAAAGTCTATCCCAAAGTCATTATATAAAGTAAACTTTCCTTTGTCATATTTAAAAAGTCCTATATCCGTTCCGACAAAAATATCATTATCCTTCTTAAACATATAACTGGAACCAGCCCCCGGAAGACCTTCTTCTTCATAAAGCCTTTCAAATCCAATAGTGGAATCTCGAAAAATATTTACATGTGTTTTATAAACTCCACCATCCATGGACTTAATAGTTCCAATCCAGATAGTTCCATCCTCCTGTACGACAAAATTAAAGGGTTCTGCACCAGTAAAATTTCGTAAATAATTCTGCGTAATAAACTCCCCATTCTTATAAACTAAATTGGCCAATCCATCATAATGAACTACAATAGCTTCATTGGGATTTAATGGTGATATTTGAATTTCATATGGACCGCCAGGTTGCAATTCAATTTTTTCATTTTTATCATTAACTCCTATTACGGTATTCACTTCAGACACAACCAATAGAGTGTCATTTGCTATAGGAAACGTCTGCAATCCATAACAATCTTTCTCTATTCCTCCTATATTTTCAAAAACCCCCTCGTCGGTCATGCGATATACTCCATCAAGTGCAGCAACGTATATTTTATTCTTATGCCGCACAATTGATTGAACAGTGGTGCGAATACCTAAGTTTTTATCATATTTCAATAATGGAGAACTGATTTCAATTTTTGTAATTCCCACATTTGTTCCCAACCAAAGGTTTTTTTCATTATCAATAAATTGTGTTTTAATCCCTGCGTCAATTATCCCTTGCTCTAAACCAACCGTATACACAACATTAAACTTATTGTCAATAACAATAATGCCATTTGAACTCGTTCCTAATGAAAGTAAATCATCATTAATTTTCGTTGCAGAGAGCAAAGACGTTCCATCAAAAATATTTCTTTTAACAAGCCTCCCCGTATTCGACATCTCATAAACACCATCTTGCGCAGTAAAAAACAACCTCCTATTCCCAAATTCCAATAAAGACACTACTTCTTTATTAGAAAATTGATAACCTTCTTCAATTGGCCTAAGCTCTTTATCTTTAAGTAAGAACAACCCCAAACCTTTCTGGCGAACATAAAGCTTATCGTTGAAAAAGAAAATCTTTGTCATCTCTGTCTCTGGAGCTATAATCTCCACACCGTCGTCTTTAACAACAAACAATTGCTTTTCTGTTTTTAGATACTTTTTGTTGTCAGTGATTATGATTTGCTTAACTCTTCCTATGCTATCAATCCCTAAACTATCTAACTCAGAAACAAATTGTAAACTCCCTGATGCGTCAGGTCTGAGCACGCCAAAATCTCCTTCAGCACCCGCATAAATTAACCCTTCTTGACCTACTGCCAAGGATAGACACTTTAAATCTTCTTTGCCGATTTGTATCGTGCTCCATTTTGTTCCATCATACTCAATTACACCTTTCTGATTAGAAAAATACATCACCCCACGCGAATCTTGAACTATGTCAAAAACTTGTGGATTCCCACTATAATCCTTTGGACCATAATTTTGAAGTAAAAATGTTCCATTTAAATTTGGCGAACCATTCTGGGCAAAGCCCTGAAAAACCCAGAAAAAAGAAGCAATAAGATATAAAAGGAGAAGTCTCACTAAACAAAGATAAAAATTGGCTTGAATAATAAGCCTTGACTAAAAATAATATTCAACTTTCTCATCTATAATTTCAATAACTTTTGAGAATAAACTCTATTATTTTGAATAAGAACAAGATTATACATTCCTGAATTATAAGGTTCCAAATCAATTTTCATTTGATGCTGCCCTAAAACCTTTATTGGTTTAAACTGTTTTACTTTTCTCCCCATTAAATCTGTAACAAAAACAGTAATTGGCGACCACGAACTTGAACTAAAAACAAGTTTAGTTGTTTCATTTGTTGGATTTGGAAATACCGTCAACTCTTTTATGGTTGGAATCTCGTAAAGACTATTTGGATTAGATTCTACTGAATTCGCTCTATTTGATCTTGTTGTGTTGTGGTCTTGCGCTTTTGTTGCTGAGCATTGACTAGTCCAATCAACGTCTACTAAATAACCTAAACCTGTCCAATCTAATGGAGTATCAGTATGCCACCAACTTGTATCTACATCATTAAATGTAGAATATAGAAGATCAACACCAGGACCACTACCTGCGGAATCAACCCAACAATTATAATAATTTATGTTCTCCCCCATGTATTTTGTCCATCGCAGGCGAATACTATCTCCTTGCTCCAATATTGCAAAATGAATCGTTTGGTGCGGCAGGCTCAAAGGGCCTTCTAAGCCCTGATTATCTACTCCAGATATTCTATATCGATAAGGTCGCAAATTTGGATCTGCGCTGTAGTCTCGAAACTGACTCACCGAGTCCCAGTGAACAGAACCAACCAGCGTATCACCTCCTGACAACTTTGCTCTGTAAACCCTTATTGAATCAATTGGAATGGCGCTTGTCTGAGAGGCTCTTTCCCAAACAATAACATTATGTGTAAATGTCGTATCAACTGTCACCAAACAAATATTTGTTGATGGCCCTGTCTGGGCATATGTAATTGAATTTAAAAAAAATAATGGAAGGAATAAGAGTACTTTTATCATGGTAATAATTTCTTTTTTCAAGTAATGAAGTTTTGTATAGCTGCAAGATATAAAATTTAATCTTTACTAAAAAATAACCGACCCGAAAGCATTACATTTCTTCCTGGCGAACTTATCCCAGATGCAAACATTTTATAATGCTGATCAAACAGGTTGTTTAATGCGAACTGAAGCGTAACAGACTCATTGAAAGATAAACTTGCTCTCACATTAATTGTATACCATGAAGGGCTTCCATCAACCGTTGCTTCTTGAGGGTTATCCGAGGTTCCTGCAGCAAAATTAGCTTTTCTTTTCCAACCATTATAATGACTAAACACCTCTAAATCCCAGTTTTCCTTTTCCAACAGCAAACCGGTCTTGCCAAATAATGGAGGTATATGAGCAAACGGATCCTCAGAGCTTGTTAAGTATCCTCTAGTATAATTTATACTCGATGAAAGATGGATGTTCTTGGTAAAGATAATCTTAACTCTTCCAGAACCTCCATATATAATTGCCTGTTCGGCATTTATGTTTGTTTGGATTTTTCTGTTTTCACCTTCGTAAATTAACGAATCTAATCCATTCAACTCGTAATCCTCTCTTATAATAGCATTATTCAAGACTGTGCAAAACCCAGTAGCTCCAATCGTAAGAAAATTTACTTTGTAAGTGTTAATTCCATTAGCATGATATTCCCGTTGGAACGTTTTGGAAAAGCCTAACTCAGCACTATAAGCATATTCCGGTGTAATTTCATTATTCGGAATTACTACAAAATCGCCTTTTTTGAAAACCTTCCCAAAATCATCAATATTTGGAGACCTAAAGCCTGTACTAATATTAAAGTTTGACTTAAAATTCTTTGTCGGCAAATAGACTAGACCTAAATTACCAGAAAAAGCTTGACTTGTTGTGTTGAGTGTCTCAAAAGGCAACGCAACAAACGAATCATCGATAAATCGAGCTTGTAAGTTATTATAATTGTACCTCCCTCCTATCTTGGCAATTAGCTTTTTAAACGTGCGCGCATAGCTTAAATAAAATGCCCCTGTACTCATTCCGCTCCCTCCATCGGGATATCGAGTGGATTCACTACCCTTTTCATTTGTTGTGATATCTTCAGTGAATGCAGCTGATACAACAGTATTATTCGTGATTTCTATGCCGTAAAACAATTCTGATGTGCTATCCATAACACGCACTAAGTCCGCATTAAACCCATACACTTTAACATTTTCACTATTACTACTTCTTGTATTTGACCCGAATTTTCTTTTAAATCTCTCTTCATTTATATTTTGTGCAGATGCAATAAAAGAAGCTTTTGAAAATAAAAAATTCGAAGATGATATTTCGGCTTTTAAGGCTGCGAACATTCTTTCTTGAGGTCCATAATGCCACTCTGAATATTCTAAGCTTCCATCCTCTAGAACATTATTGAGTCTATCAAACCTGGGAACATTTGTTGAATTTGAATATTGTGTGTTCAATTTAAATGTCACATACTCGGAGTGTCTGAAAATAAATTTTTGAAGGGCATCAAATTGTTTATAAGCTGTTCCGACTTGTAAATTTGGGTTCTTATTAATTACCACCGAATCCTTTCCTTCAATTCTTTTAGAATAAAGATTAATTTTCCCAAAATCATCATATCCGTGGAGGCGTTTACTTCCCGATAATAAATCTCCAAAATCATTTACCGAAACAGAGGTAATTGAACCAAACTTGCTACCGCCTATTGCGACATCAAAATGTCCCGACTTTTCCTGGTTAGAACTATTATATCGCAACATTCCTGATCCGCTTGTAACAATTGAGTCACCTTTAGAAAGCTTTGGATCTTTTGTGTGAAAGTGAACCACTCCACCAATTGCATCACTGCCGTAAACTGCAGATCCTGGTCCATAGAGAATCTCCACTTGAGAAAGAATGTTGTTGTCAACCGTAATGCTATTATGTAGGTGACCTCCACGATAAATAGCATTGTTTAAACGAACACCATCGACAACCAAAAGAACTCTATTTGCTTCGAAACCCCTTATTATTGGGCTTCCTCCTCCCATTTGGCTCTTTTGAACCTGAATCCCATCAGCATTTTGCAATACATCTGCAGTAGTCTGAGCACTTAGCTCTTCTAATTTTTCAGCAGAAATAAATTCAGTTTGATTGGTGGATTTTTCTTTATTCCCATTTTCATTCCTGAGTGGTGCAATTATGTGAACCCCATTGAGCATGTTGCTTGTGGACTCCATTATTACCCAACGACCTTCGTCTAATATAGTGGCTACCGTTAATTTTTGCGTTTTATACGACGCAATAGTAAAAACGACTGTATCATTTATTCCAAATTGAGAAATGTTCGTATTTCCTTTATAACCTGTATTCGTACATTTTGTTTGAAGAACATTGCAAATATCTACTTTTTCCAGAGGTTCAAACATTTCGTTTACAACTCTTATCTGTTGGGCATTAAATAAAGAAACACGGCAAAAGAAGATCACCATGAAAACACATAGAACTTTCCCAATATTTAACCTTTCGCACCTATGTTTCATCAATTAATCTTCAAAAATAGTTTCCAAAATTTTGTGCGAAGTTATTATATCCTTTCTCATTCCCAATTGCATTTCATAGTATTTAACCATTGCACCTAATAACTCCTTTCGTTCAGGATTAGTATAATTCAATGCTGAAATCTGCATCAAATTTCGTGCCTATAAGCTGTCTAAAAAGTTCGGACAATTCAACCGATAAATGGTAATCAAAAATATCCTTAGGAAATTCAAAAACTCCTTCTTTTAAACTAAAATATTTTTGAGCTAGGCTTCTCTGGGTGCTGAGGGCTGAAAACCAAAATACCTTGAAAGCCTCATTAAAAAAACCAGATGGAAGTTGGCATTAAATGCGCTTTCATCAAAAATAGAGATCGCGGTAGAAGTATAGTCGGTATAATTCTGGATTTGTTTCCTCCTCTTTAATGCACTTGTATAAAACTTCTGTGAGAAATATAGCTACCATGCTCTTTCTTACATCCATTGTAATAGAAACAGGTGGTTTTTGCAACTTAATTAGACCCGCATAGTTAAGGTTTTTATTTGGATTATATGAGCACTCTATTTCTAACAAATGAAAAGGTTGTAGAACTGCGGCTGCCCCTTTCTTTTTCTTTATCCCTTTTGCAATAAACGATTGCAAACCATATTCCTCTGTAAATACTTTTAAAACAACACTTGTTTCCGAGTAAGGGAAATGCTTCAAGTAAATTCCTTTTATCGATTGCCGCATCTACTTATTTGTTCGGAAGTTCCACATAAAATGTAGTTCCATCTCCTATTTGTGTCTCAAAATAAATTTGACCCGTTATGGTTATCTACCATCTGCTTTACCATCGCTAAACCCAAACCAGCCCCAGTAGATTTCGTAGTGAAATTTGGCGAAAATATCTTTTTTTCAATTTCTTGAGTTATTCCACCACCATTATCTTTGATAAAAATCAAATGTGTATTTCCTTTTGGAACTAAGCCCAACCTTTATAATTCCTCTTCTATCATCCGGAATTGCTTGAATCGCATTTTTTATCAGATTACTAAACACGCGATTTAATTGTTCTTTATCTCCCAAGACTATTGCCTCATTTGATGTCATTTCCTTCAAACACAACATCAACCTCAACAGTCTCGCTAAATAATTCACATGTTGATCTTAGCACTTCTTTGATATCAGTTTCCGAAATAGTAGCTTTTGGCATTTGAGCAAAATTAGAAAATTCATTTGCTATAGATGTCAATGTGTCAATTTGCTGTACCATTTTAGCCGAAAACTTTGAAAGCTTTTCCTTAAAATCTGGATCATTTTTATCCAATGCTCTTTCCAAATGTTGAACACTCAATCTCATCGGCGTTAAAGGATTTTTGATCTCATGTGCCACTTGCCTTGCCATTTCTCTCCAAGCACTTTCTCTTTCACTCTTTGCTAGTTTCTCGGTACTTGACTCTAACTCCTTAATCATTAAATTATATTCATCCACCAACGCTCCTATTTCGTCTTCTCCTTTCCAGTCAATTAATAAATTCTTCTTATTAATTTTAACCTCTTTCAGCTTGTTTGCAATTTCCCTAAGAGACTTTGTAATGTAATTCGACAATAGGTATGCAAGTAAGCTTGCTCCAATTAGTAAGAAGACATATATCTCTAGCAGCGTTGTTAAAAAAGGTGCCAAATCGCTTTTGTCATTCGAGTTCTCTAAATTATATGGAATATTAATGATGGCAATTTCTTGCCCCTTATTATTTAAAACATAAGAATAAGTAGATACATAATGTTTTTTTAAACTCTCTACTTGACGTTGTTTTGACGACTCTGTAACTTTTCTAGAAGTTCTGGCGCGATAGTTCGTGTATAAAATTCCGGATCACTTTTATCATCTCTACTAGACATTAACACTTGTCCTTTTGTGTTAAAGATATTTATCTCTATGTTGTTTACGTCTGCTAACTCCTTAACTTTGTACTCAAAATCCTTTCGCACAAAGTCCATGTTTTTAGCAATTTCAACTTCCTTTAAAAAGTACTGTAGGGATGTAGCAACTGTATGTTCCTTTCTTTTTAATCGGTCTTGATGATATTCCTCATTTTGATTATCGAAAAAAATAATGGTAGTAGCTCCAATTATTAGCAATGATAGTAGAATAATAGCCAACATGGATATATAAATCCTTGTTCTAAGGCTTGGACGGTAAAAACTCATTTACAAAATATTATTTTCTACACGCACAAATTTTTAGCCAAAATATCGATTGAATCATTCCATGTTTGGAACTTCAAAAGTACTGCCTCTCACAAACCGAACACCTATTAATAACTCATGTGTTCCTGAACTATAGTTTCTTCAAATTGGAAGTTGTAAAATCATATGAATATCCTATCACTAAATTTTCCCGGAATAGATATCCAATCATAGCAGAAGCAGCATCAGCAGTTCGGTAAGCACCGCCTAGCCATATTTGATTCTTATACGTTACCTTCGCCATCAAGTCAGCTTGAACTGGAGCCGCTTGAACATACTTAACCAAAACAGTTGGTTCAATTTGAATGTCTTCACTCGCATTAAAGCGATATCCTCCATGCACATAATAATGATTCTCTAACTTACTTAAACCTGTATTTGTTCCTTCGTCAAATTTTAATTTCGACTGTAAAATGTTTGGGGCAGACGCTCCAAAATTCCAGTTTTCATGATATAAATAAAATGCAAATTTGGCATCTGGAACAAGCGTTTGCATCACTCCATCAATTATTACCGGATCATTCGGAGAATAAGTAGTTATCTTATGACCATCTAACTTCCATTCTGATATTCCAAAACTCGCACCTAACGATAATCGAATGGACTCAGATAGGCTTAATTGATAGGAATAAGACCCTTGCAAACCGGTGCGTCTAGTTGGTCCAACGTGATCTGTATAAAGGAATGCACCTACTCCCATCTTTAGATTTTTTGTTGGACCATTTACCGTTAATGAATAGGTCCTTGGCGCATCAGACAACCCTACCCACTGGTATCTATGTCCTGACTTAACATCAAAATAAGGTTTCGAACCTGCTATTGCGGGATTATATGCATAATCGTTGAATAGAAACTGACTAAAAGTTGGTAACTGCTGTGCCTTCATATGTAATAAAGACAAACTGCAAATTGCTATGATTAAATATCTCATTTTCATCTCTACTTACTTTATCGCATTATTGTTACTGGTCCAGTAAAAGCATCCGGATATCTGGGATGATTAAGAACGATTATATAGTAATATGTCCCCACCGGAAGGTCTTTCCCTTTATATGTGCCGTCAAACTGTTGTACATCTCCGACTGATATAAATAGCTGTTGACCCCATCTATTGTAAACTTCAATAACACATTCTGGGAAATCTTTCATCAGATCTAGTTGCCAAGTATCATTTATTCCATCACCATTTGGAGAGAATCCATTAGGAAAAAGTAATTTCTGGCAATAATTCAACATATACCGTATCGCTATTAACACATCCATTGGTATCTATCACAGTTACTACATAGTTTTCGCTTAATAATACAGTTAATTCAGGATTAGCTTCTGTACCCGATGTATCTGTAAAATTTGTGGTTGGTGTCCATTGATATGGCCCATAATCAGCAGTAGGAGAACCACCTATAACTATTGATGTTCCATAACTTTCACAGGTAGTCAACTCCTGCATCTACTATTGGCAAGGGTAGGTCAAAACTTCAACCGTATCTGATGACTACAATTTAGATCTGTAGCGACGAATACCAATGTGTCTAAATCTGCAACCAATGGACAATGTACAAAGTGTATCTGTTAAAGATAAAGTTGTGCTAACTCCATTTGTTACTTCAAACCATTCCACAGTATAATTAATCGCTCCTGTTGCTGTACCGATTAAATCTATACAATTACCAACACAAAAGCTGCTGTCTATTCCTGCATTTGCAATTAACACATTAAGTGTGTCTACAGGGATTGTGTCTGTATAAACACATCCCGTAGCATCCGTAATAGTCACTTCATAGTTCATTGGCAGAACATTCGTTATAGATGAACCGCCTGGGTCAACAAACCCAGATGGCGGAATAGACGCCCAATTATAGACATAAGGCATAGCCCCACCGCTAGCCGTTATATAAATAGCTCCAGCTGTTGAATTAACACAATTTGCATCCGTAACAGAATCTACCACTATAGAGATTGCTGAAGGCTCATTTAAGATTACTTCTGAAAATACTGTACACAAATTAGCGTCTGTAATTATAACTGTATCCGCACCCACACACAAGTTAGATGCTCCATTTCCTGTAGAAGGGTTTCCTGTCCAGGTATACGTATAAGGTAGTGCTCCTCCTGATACTACGGCATAAGCCTCTCCATCACAATTACCCCCACAAGAAGCATCAATTAGTGTAGGACTACTAAATAAAAGGGAGTCTGGAGCAAATACAACCCCAGTTGAATAACCGAAACATCCGGTACCAGGATCAAATACTTCTAAAGTGTAAGTTCCAGGAGCCAATGAATTAATTGTGCTAGTTAAACCTGCTGGACCCATTGATAAACCTTCATTAAACCATTCATATGTTAATATCCCAACAGAATTAGTTACTGCGGCAGATATAGAGCCAGTATTATCATCATAGCAATTACTTTCAACTATTTGTAAGGCAACTTCTGGAGCTCCCGTTCCCGGGATAGCAAAGGTTTCCTCTATTTGGCAATTTCCGTCATCAATCGTTAAGGTATATATCCCTTCTGCTGCTCCAGTCGTATCTGGACCCGTTCCAGCTCCCGGCGACCACACATAACTATAAGTTCCAGTTCCTCCAGTAGTTGTAATTTCAATAGCGCCGTCAGCACCTCCACAATTAGATGGAGTTACATATGCATTAGTAGTAATAACGGTATTCGCATCAATAGTAGTTTCTCCAACTAAAACACACCCATTTGCATCAGTAATTTCAACATTATAGGTGCCAACCTCTAGGTTAGATGATAAACTACTTGCATTTCCGTCATGAATCCAAAGATATGTATATGGCAGTGTTCCCCCAATTGCATTAACCTCAGCAGATCCATCATTTCCTTCATCACAAGTAACATTAACTTCATTCATCGTGTAGCTAGTAGGTCCTCCAACATCACTAACACCAACATTAACATTTGCAACACAATTATTAAAATCGGTAACCTGAACAGTTTGAACACCTGGGCATAAACTATTAGCAGCAGCAGCTGGTTTGTCCGTCAGACCAGATATATGTATAAGGTGCGGTTCCTCCTAATGCTGTTATTGTTGCTTCGCCATCACAAATTCCACATGTAGCATCAACTACCACTGAAGACCCCGTTATTTCATCTGGAGAACCAATAGTTATGGTTTCAAACGAAATACATCCTGCTGCATCGATAACTTGATATATATAAACATCAGCTGGTGCATCTGTTAAATCTTCTGCCTGAGATATTGCATTTGAATTCCATAGATAGGTAAATGGCGCTGTTCCTGCGATTGTAACATCTACACTACCGTCATTTGAACCAAAGCATGTAACATCTGTAATATTATCAACCACAATAACAGGAGCTGCAATATCATTTATCGTAATAACTGTATCTATTCTACATCCATAAGCATCAATAACACCCAAGTTATATGTTCCCGCAGGGACATTTGTTGTGTCAGCTCCTGAGCTAATTGCATCCCAATCATATGCGTAAGGGGCTGTACCACCACTAGCATTGGAAAATGCTGCTCCATTAGATAACAAGCAATTAGCATCTACAACACTGACGTTCGCAATAATCTGAGGAGATTCTATCATAATAAACGAAGTGTCTTTTTGACACCCATTATCATCTGTTATCGTTAAATTATAAGTATCGGCTACTAAGTTCGTAATATCTTGGTTGCTTGTGGGGGTAAAACCAGGAAGCAAAGCCGTCCATGAATAGGTATATGGAGCAGTTCCTTGGGACACCGTAATGTCAATCTCTCCTGCTCCTCCATGGAAGCAACTATCAATTACAACAACTGATGTAAGAAGCATTGAATCTGGCTGTGCAATTGTATACTGATCCGATATTGTACATCCATTAGAATCTGTGGCTACAACCGTATAAGTTCCGGTGTCGATTGCAAGAAGGTCTTCTGTCAGCGTAGGATTTGGAGTGAATCCGCTATTAGTACTGGTCCAACTATATGTATAATCAGGAAAAAGCACAAAAGGAGTACCTCCCACAACCGTTACATCAATACTTCCGTCCATTGCACCTAAGCAAAGCACATTGGCATCTATCGCGGAGATTGCAAGAGCAGAAGGTTCTAAAATACTATCACTATAAGTTGCTATACATCCATCGGAATCCGTCACAGTAAGCGTATCATATATTGGCCCTGAATTAGTAAGGTCTTGGGTTACTGCACCAGATTGGCTCCATGAAAAACTTGTATATGGAGCTGTTCCACCAGACACAGTAACTATTATTGATCCATCATTATCACCAAAACAAGTTACGTCTGTTTGCGATACTAAGGTAATTATGGGTGCGCTAGGATTGGTAACCGATTCATTAGCAGTTGATGTACAACCCAAATCATCTGTAACTGTAACTGTAGTAGTTTGCGGTGACAATCCTGTTTCCGTTGCATTGTCAATGCCTATTCCATTAAAATCCCAGTCAATAGAATGTGGCAACACGCCCCCAACTGCAACTACCGTAACTGAACCATCATTACCCGCACAAGAAACTGGAGTACTTGAAGTGGTTAATGTCAGAGTAGGGTTATCGTTTAAGTCGTAACATTCTGAAGCCTGGCAACTATTCCCGTCTGTTAAAGTAACACAGTATTGACCCGCTTCCAGGCCTGTAATATCTTCATTGGTTGAAACATATCCATTTGGTCCAGTCCATGCAAAAGTTGATGCACCTACATTATCGGTAGGGACAAGATCGATTTCACCTGTAAATTCTGATGCACACAATGGGTTGGATAGTGTTGCAGGTAATGTAATTTCTAAAGGAGCCAAAATGTCAATGACTACGGACGAAACACAGCCATCTTGTGTATCTTCGATGGTATATTGTCCAGGTAATAGACCGGTAGGATTTATTGTATTGTCAGCAATTACGGTTGGACCACTAGTGTAAAATAAAGAATCTCCGGATGTAACTGAGGTAATCGTGATACTACCATCAGAATCTCCAAAACAAGTTATATCAGTTTGTGTAAAAGTTATCGGTGCAGATGAAAGAGAAACAATGCACTCAGCGTTTGTCGCTGGACAGCCGTTACCATCCGTTACAGTAACATTATAACAACCTTGAAATAGCCCATTAACAGTTGCTGTATTTCCGACAACTGCTCCGGTTGATGGGTTTGTCCACAAATATGTATAGTCATTTGGTAATAATCCAGGCGTTCCTCCGGCTGCCACCACTGAAACAGAACCATCTGGTGTTGCACAATCCGATGACGAGATTGAAGATGTTAAAGATGTTACTTGCGTAGGGGTTATTATAGTAAATGTTCCGGATGCAATACATCCATTTGCATCTATTCCATTTAGAGTGTAAGACCCATCTCCTATTTCCAAATCTTCAGTATCATCATTATCGCCGGTGCCATCATTGTCCCAATCAAAAGTATGAGGTCCAGTACCACCAGTTGGAGTAATATCTATCAAGCCAAGACTGTCAAAACATGCTGGTTGAGTAACAACTCCAGGAAGTTCATAAATCGCAGGTTCAGTAACTTCGACTGACCTAAGGTCTTGGCAACCCGTGAGATCATCTGTAGCGGTAAGTGTATATGTTCCTGCACATAGACTAGAAATGTCATCCAACACGCTTGAAAAAGCTGCTGGACCAGACCAAGACAATGTAAACGGATTTATACCCGTAACGGTAGAAGTAATATCTCCGTCACAAACACCAAAACATGAGATCATTGTAGAATCATCAACAACTATTGAAGGAACGGCTTCTCTTGAAACAGCAACCAAAGTGGATTCCATACAACCATTCCCATCTGTTACTTCAACCGTATAAGTTCCTTCTGTTAGTCCTGTTTCAGTGTCAGCTGCTCCTAGAGATACAGACAAAGGATCGTACCATTGATAAGTATATTCCGGCGAAGGCACAATTGGTGTTCCTCCCACTGCTACAACCGTTGCTTGTCCATCATTACCCGCACAAGAAGCAGTCACGCTTGAACCAGTCAATGTTAAAGCAGGAATACTATTTATATCGTAACATTCTGCGGCCTGACAACCATTCCCATCTGTTAGGGTAATACAATATTGTCCAGATTCCAAACCAGTTAAATCTTCATCGGTTGAGACATATGCATTTGGACCAGTCCATGCAAAAGTTGTTACTCCTAAATTATCCGTAGGTGTAATATCAATTTCACCTGTAAGTTCTCCTGCACATAAAGGATGAATTATTGCTTCAGCCAATGTAATTTCTAATGGACCTAAAACATCAATAACCACAGAAGAAATACAACCATCTTTAGTGTCTTCCAAAGTATACTGTCCTGGAGACAATCCCGTAGGGTTCAATGTATTATTCGAAATTACGGTTGGGCCACTAGTGTAAAATAAAGAATCGCCTGAAGTAACAGAGGTAATTGAGATACTGCCATCAGCAGAACCAAAACAAGTTACATCGGTCTGTGTAAAAGTTATAGGAGGTGATGAAAGAGAAGAAATACACTCAGCCTCGACTATTGGACAATCGTTTGCATCTGTGATCTCTAGGTTATAACATCCCTGCAATAACGCCGATACAGTTGGCGTATTTCCAACAACAGCTCCCGTTAACGCACTTGTCCATGAATACGTATAATCATTTGGCAAGGTGCCAGGGGTTCCTCCTCCTGCTATTACCGAGACAGAACCATCTGCAGTAAAACAATCTGTTGAGGGTACTGATGAGGTTGAAGCTGTTACTTGCGAAGGTTGTGTTATAGTAAATGTTCCTGTCGCAGTACAACCATTTGCGTCTACTCCAATTACTACATAAGTTCCGTCTTCTATTTCCAAATCTTCAATATCGTCATTATCACCTGTTCCATCATTATCCCAGTCAAAAACTGTATATGGCCCAGTACCTCCAGTTGGAGTAATATCTATCAAGCCGAGACTGTCAAAACACGTTGGTTGAGTAACAACTCCTGGAAGTTCATAAACTGCTGCAGGACCTAAAATATCAATGATTGCCGAGTAGACACATCCATCTTCTGTGTCTGTAACCGTGTATTGTCCCGGTAATAAACCAGTAGGATTGATAGTATTATTAGCAATTGCAGTTGGACCACTGGTATAAAATAGAGAATCTCCTGATGTAACCGACGTTATTGTGATAGTACCTTCAGCAGTTTCAAAACAGTTTGCATCTGTTTGTGTATAAATTATTGGTTGCTCTGCAACAGGGGAAAAACATTCTGTATCCTCAACAGGACAGCCATTACCATCGGTTATAGTAACATTGTAACAACCTTGAATTAGACCAGTAACTGTTGCAGTATTACCAACAAGCAAACCTGTTGAAGTATTTGTCCACAAATACGTATATTCGTTTGGTAATGGACCGGGGGTTCCTCCTCCAGCTACTACTGAAACTGACCCATCCGGTGTCACACAATCCGATGAAGGCACCGAAGATGTTAAAGATGTTCCTTGTGCTGGAGTTATTATGGTAAATGTTCCTGTTGCAACACATCCATTTGCATCTATTCCATTTACGATATAAGTTCCATTGCCTATTTCTAAGTCTTCACTATCATCATTGTCGCCAGTACCATCATTATCCCAATCAAAAGTATATGGTCCTGTTCCACCGGTTACAGAAATGTCTATCAAACCTAGACTGTCAAAACATGTTGGCTGAGTAACAACACCTTGGAGATCATAAGCTACAGGTTCAGTAATTTCGACCGACCTAAACACTTGGCAGCCTGTTAAATTGTCGACAGCTGTTAGCGTGTATATTCCTGCGCATAAGCTCGATATGTCATCCGATGGGCTTGAAAAAGCACTGGGGCCAGACCAAGATAATGTAAATGGCGTTGCACTAGTAACTGTAGTGGCAATATCGCCATCACATATACCAAAACATGAAACCATAGTCGAATCATCCACAACTATTGTGGGAGAGTTGTCTTCAGATACAGTGACTTGAACAGTATCAACACATCCATTTGCATCTGAAACTTCTACGGGATAAATTCCAGCACCCAAACCTCCAACATTTATAGTGTTATTAGGTAGAATCGTGAACCAATTATAAGTATAATCATCTGGAGCGGGCTGAGTAATTGGCGTTCCTCCCGAAGGAACAATTGTTGCGTCTCCATCAGAACTTCCACATTGTGCATTATTTGTTGTGTAAGAGGCAGTAACTGCCGTTGGTTCAGAAATATTAATACATGTATCAATTGAACAACCTCTATCATCTGAAATATTAACACAATATTGACCTACCGATAACCCGGATAAATCCTCAGAAACCGAAGTAAATCCGGGACCTGTCCAACTATAAACATAAGACCCAGAAACAATCCCTCCGGATGCATTAATATCTATTGAGGCATCAGCATCTCCAAAACATTGTAGATCTGAAATAATAGTATTTCCAGCTATTATGAGGTCTGGTTCAGTAATCGTTAGTGTTTCAGTTAATATACATGAACTTGCGTCTGTTACTGTTATAGTATAGTCACCTGCACAAAGACCAAAAATATTTGCCGTCCCAGGATCAACGAAAGAAGGATCGGTTGATGTCCAAGTAATAACATAAGGTAAAGTTCCACCTACAATTGTAGAAGTAATCGCACCATCGCACGATTCAAAACATGTTAAGTCTTGCGTCAAAAAGTTTCCTGTAGCGGGAGTAGCGTCGATTACGCATGCTTGATCCGTGTAAACACAACCCACTGCGTCAGTATAGGTTAAATCATAACAACAAGCTGCCAAGCCAGTTACTGTGAATCCCGCAACGGGGGATGGTAAACCACAGGTATTTATCCATGAGTAAGTCCCCCCGCCCGCTCCGCCGGAAATTACCGCTGTAACAGTGCCATCTGCAGCTATACAACTTGCGTTTGTACTAGAGGTCACACCGGTAATGACGGAGTTTTCCGTAATCTCAATTGTGGAATCCATCACACAACCATTCCCATCCATAACAGAAACCGTGTAGCTTCCTTGAGGCAACAATGTTGGATCCTCAATATCTACATAACCTCCTGGAGGTAAATGGTCCCAATCATATGTGTAGGGAGCGACACCACTTGAAGGTGTAATATCAATACTTCCTGTTGAAGCTCCATTACAATCAACGTTCGTAGGAACACCGTTTACAATAATTTCTGCAGGTGTAGAAATAATATAGGTAGTATCATAAGTACAAGACTCCGAATCAACGATAGTTACCGTGTAAGAACCAGAATCAAGATTTATTAAGTTTTCGGTAATATCTGCTATTGGCGAACCATTGAAAACCCATGAAAAACTATAAGTTCCTGGTCCAGAACCTCCAGTCACAGACTGCGTAATAGTAGCATTTACTTGATCCCAACAAAGATTATCTGTAACTACTCCGTTTGCAAAAATAGAATTAGGTTCTGTAATTGTAACTGGTATATCCTCTGCACAGCCATTACCATCAACAATTGTAATCGTGTAAGAACCTTCTGTAAGACTAGAGAATGTTTCGGATACTTGCGTAGTTGCCCCACCATCTGTAGAATACAAATAAGGTGCTGTGCCTGTCCCAGCATCTGCTGCAACGGCAACTTCGCCCGTAGAATTTCCATTACAATCTACATTGGTTTGCGCGGTAATTGCTCCTGTAAGATCGGCAGGCTCTGTAATGGTAACCGAAACGTCCTCAGTACAGCCATTATCATCAACTATTGTAACGGTGTAAGAACCTTCTGCAAGACCAGAAAAAGTTCCAGACACCTGCGTTGCACCACCATCTATGGAATACAAATAAGGGGATGTACCTGTTCCAGCATCTGCTGCAACAGTGACAGAACCCGTAGAATTTCCATTACAATCTACATCTCTTTGCGCAATAATAGCTCCCGTGAGATCGGCAGGCTCTGTAATGGTAACCGGAACGTCTTCAGTACAACCATTATCATCAACAATTGTAACGGTGTAAGCGCCAACTGACAAACCACCAAATGTCCCAGATACTTGCGTGGTAACTCCGCCATCTGTAGAATACAAATAAGGGGATGTACCTGTTCCAGCATCTGCTTCAACCGTAACTTCGCCAGTAGCATTTCCATTACAATCCACATTGGTTTGCGCAGTAATAGCACCGGTAAGTTCAGTAGGCTCTGTAATGGTAACCGGAACGTCCTCAGTACAGCCATTGTCATCTAAAATTGTAATGGTGTAAGCGCCTTCTGCAAGACCAGAAAAGGTTCCAGACAATTGCGTTGCGCCGCCATCTATAGAATACAAATAAGGGGATGTTCCAGTTCCAGCGTCTGCTGCAACAGTGACAGAACCAGTCGTATTTCCATTACAGCCCAAATCTGTTTGCGCAGTAATAGCGCCTGTAAGGTCATCAGGCTCTGTAATGGTAACCGGAACGTCCTCAGTACAGCCATTACCATCAACAATTGTAATCGTGTAAGAACCTTCTGTAAGACTAGAGAATGTTTCGGATACTTGCGTAGTTGCCCCACCATCTATAGAATACAAATAAGGGGATGTGCCTGTCCCAGCATCTGCTGCAACCGTAACTTCGCCAGTAGCATTTCCATTACAATCTACATCGGTTTGCGCAGTAATAGCGCCTGTAAGATCGGCAGGCTCTGTAATGGTAACCGGAACGTCCTCAGTACAGCCATTATCATCTAAAATTGTAACGGTGTAAGAACCTTCTGCAAGACCAGAAAAGGTTCCAGATACCTGCGTTGCACCACCATCTATAGAATACAAATAAGGGGATGTACCTGTTCCAGCGTCTGCTGCAACAGTAACTTCGCCCGTAGCATTTCCATTACAATCTACATTAGTTTGCGCAGTAATAGCTCCCGTGAGATCGGCAGGCTCTGTAATGGTAACCGGAACATCCTCAGTACAGCCATTACCATCAACAATTGTAACGGTGTAAGCGCCAACTGACAAACCACCAAATGTCCCAGATACTTGCGTGGTAACTCCGCCATCTGTAGAATACAAATAAGGGGATGTACCTGTTCCAGCATCTGCTGCAACCGTAACTTCGCCAGTAGCATTTCCATTACAATCCACATTGGTTTGCGCAGTAATAGCACCGGTAAGTTCAGTAGGCTCTGTAATGGTAACCGGAACGTCCTCAGTACAGCCATTGTCATCTAAAATTGTAACGGTGTAAGCGCCTTCTGCAAGACCAGAAAAGGTTCCAGACACCTGCGTTGCGCCGCCATCTATAGAATACAAATAAGGGGATGTACCTGTTCCAGCGTCTGCTGCAACAGTGACAGAACCAGTCGTATTTCCATTACAGCCCAAATCTGTTTGCGCAGTAATAGCGCCTGTAAGGTCATCAGGCTCTGTAATGGTAACCGGAACGTCCTCAGTACAGCCATTACCATCAACAATTGTAATCGTGTAAGAACCTTCTGTAAGACTAGAGAATGTTTCGGATACTTGCGTAGTTGCCCCACCATCTATAGAATACAAATAAGGGGATGTGCCTGTCCCAGCATCTGCTGCAACAGTAACTTCGCCCGTAGAATTTCCATTACAATCTACATCGGTTTGCGCAGTAATAGCGCCTGTAAGATCGGCAGGCTCTGTAATGGTAACCGGAACGTCCTCAGTACAGCCATTATCATCTAAAATTGTAACGGTGTAAGAACCTTCTGCAAGACCAGAAAAGGTTCCAGATACCTGCGTTGCACCACCATCTATAGAATACAAATAAGGGGATGTACCTGTTCCAGCGTCTGCTGCAACAGTAACTTCGCCCGTAGAATTTCCATTACAATCTACATTGGTTTGCGCAGTAATAGCGCCAGTAAGATCGGCAGGCTCTGTAATGGTAACCGGAACGTCTTCAGTACAACCATTATCATCTAAAATTGTAACGGTGTAAGCGCCAACTGACAAACCACCAAATGTCCCAGATACTTGCGTGGTAACTCCGCCATCTGTAGAATACAAATAAGGGGATGTACCTGTTCCAGCATCTGCTTCAACCGTAACTTCGCCAGTAGCATTTCCATTACAATCCACATTGGTTTGCGCAGTAATAGCTCCGGTAAGTTCAGTAGGCTCTGTAATGGTAACCGGAACGTCCTCAGTACAGCCATTGTCATCTAAAATTGTAATCGTGTAAGCGCCTTCTGCAAGACCAGAAAAGGTTCCAGACAATTGCGTTGCGCCGCCATCTATGGAATACAAATAAGGGGATGTTCCAGTTCCAGCGTCTGCTGCAACGGTAACTTCGCCAGTAGCATTTCCATTACAATCTACATCGGTTTGAGCGGTAATAGCGCCTGTAAGATCGGCAGGCTCTGTAATGGTAACCGGAACGTCCTCAGTACAGCCATTACCATCAACAATTGTAATCGTGTAAGAACCTTCTGTAAGACTAGAGAATGTTTCGGATACTTGCGTAGTTGCCCCACCATCTATAGAATACAAATAAGGGGATGTGCCTGTCCCAGCATCTGCTGCAACCGTAACTTCGCCAGTAGCATTTCCATTACAATCTACATTGGTTTGCGCAGTAATAGCTCCGGTAAGTTCAGTAGGCTCTGTAATGGTAACCGGAACGTCCTCAGTACAGCCATTGTCATCTAAAATTGTAACTATATAAGCGCCTTCTGCAAGACCAGAAAAGGTTCCAGACACTTGCGTTGCTCCACCATCAATGGAATACAAATAAGGGGATGTTCCTGTTCCAGCATCTGCCGCAACGGTAACTTCGCCCGTAGAATTCCCATTACAATCCACATTGGTTTGCGCAGTAATAGCTCCCGTGAGATCGGCAGGCTCTGAAATGGTCACCGGCACGTCCTCAGTACAGCCATTATCATCAACTATTGTAACTGTATAAGAACCTTCTGACAAACCTCCAAATGTCCCAGATACTTGCGTGGTAACTCCGCCATCTGTAGAATACAAATAAGGGGATGTTCCTGTTCCAGCATCTGCTTCAACGGTAACTTCGCCCGTAGAATTCCCATTACAATCCACATTGGTTTGCGCAGTAATAGCTCCGGTAAGTTCAGTAGGCTCTGTAATGGTAACCGGAACGTCCTCAGTACAGCCATTGTCATCTAAAATTGTAACTATATAAGCGCCTTCTGCAAGACCAGAAAAGGTTCCAGACACTTGCGTTGCGCCGCCATCTATGGAATACAAATAAGGTGCTGTGCCTGTCCCAGCGTCTGCTGCAACAGTGACAGAGCCAGTCGTATTTCCATTACAGCCCAAATCTGTTTGAGCAGTAATAGCGCCTGTAAGATCGGTAGGCTCTGTAATGGTAACCGGAACGTCCTCAGTACATCCATTATCATCTAAAATTGTAACGGTGTAAGCGCCTTCTGTAAGACCAGAGAATGTTCCAGACACTTGCGTTGCACCACCATCTATGGAATACAAATAAGGTGCTGTGCCTGTCCCAGCGTCTGCTTCAACGATAACTTCGCCCGTAGAATTTCCATTACAATCTACATTGGTTTGTGCAGTAATAGCGCCTGTAAGATCGGTAGGTTCTGTAATAGTAACCGGCACATCCTCTGTACAGCCATTATCATCAACAATTGTAACGGTGTAAGCACCTTCTGCAAGACCAGAAAAGGTTCCAGACACTTGCGTTGCTCCACCATCAATGGAATACAAATAAGGGGATGTTCCTGTTCCAGCATCTGCCGCAACGGTAACTTCGCCCGTAGAATTCCCATTACAATCCACATTGGTTTGCGCAGTAATAGCTCCTGTAAGTTCAGTAGGCTCTGTAATGGTAACCGGAACGTCCTCAGTACAGCCATTATCATCTAAAATTGTAACTATATAAGCGCCTTCTGCAAGACCAGAAAAGGTTCCAGACACTTGCGTTGCTCCACCATCAATGGAATACAAATAAGGGGATGTTCCTGTTCCAGCATTTGCTTCAACAGTAACTTCGCCCGTAGAATTTCCATTACAATCTACATTGGTTTGAGCAGTAATAGCACCTGTAAGGTCTAATGGCTCTGTAATGGTAACCGGTATATTCTCGGTACAGCCATTATCATCAACAATTGTAACAGTGTAAGATCCTTCTGCAAGACCAGAAAAGGTTCCGGATGCCTGAGTAGTGGCTCCGCCATCAGTGGAGTATAAATAAGGAGATGTGCCTGTGCCTGCATCTGCTTCAACGGTTACAGAACCAGTGGAATTCCCATTACAATCTACATCTGTTTGAGCAGTGATAGCACCAGTGAGGTCAGTGGGTTCGGTAATAGTAACAGTGACATCTTCAGTACAACCATTATCATCGGTTATTAATAGTTGATAGACCCCGCCATCAAGGTTATTTTGGTCTTCAGACGCAGGGATAAGTCCACCTCCTGGTGTTATAATAGTCCAGAAGGGGGTTAATGAGCCAGTTCCTCCTGTGGGAATTGCATCTACACTTCCGTTACCATTACCGTTGCAATCTACATTAGTGATAATGGTGGAGATGTTGATTGGTGGAGGTGCAGAAACTTGAGGGATTTGAAGGTTTTGAACACATCCATTAGCATCCGTAACTGTGACATAATAGTCAGTTGAATGACACAAAGAGTTAATTGTTAAACCTGTAACTGCTGTAGGAGCTCCAGCACCAATTGTACCTTGAAACCATTCAATAGAAGAATAAGGGAGCGTGCCTCCAGTGACAGTCACAGTTGTTGCACCATCACAAGTATTAGAACAAGTTGCATCGGTGCTATTATCCACAGAAACAGCTATCAAAGTTGGACTATTAACAACAACGACAGTATCATCATTACATGAATTAACATCACTAACAGTAACGGTATACGATCCCTCACACAGCCCATTAGCAATAGATGCTGTACTTACAACACTTGACGTTGCGTTATTCACCCAAGAAAATTGATAAGGAGCTCCGTTTCCTCCAGAAGGAAATGACTCAGTTGTTCCATCGCAGTCACCAAAACAGCTAACATCAGCAACAGTTACATTAGGATAAATAACGGTAGGGGTACTAATAGTAAAAGTAGTATCAAAAGAACAACCATTAGCATCAGTAACATTCAATGTGTTAAGGCCCACACATAAATTATTTGCAGAGAATCCCGTTTCTCCACTTCCCCATAAATAATCAACAGGTGAAGTTCCACCAATAACAATTGCAGTACCAGTACCATCACAATTAGTATTACAGGAAGGGTCAGTAAGCGTAAATGAAAAAACAATTTGTGGTGCAGGTTCATTTACAATTACATCATCATTACATATTTCTCCAGAAATAAGATCTTGGACGATTACAGTATACGTCCCTGCATCCACACCACCGTAGCAATTTGCCGCAGGTCCACTTGGCCCTCCTACCCAAATATAATTGTAGGAGCCAGATCCAGAAATGACATTTACACAAATTGTTCCGTCAGAAAGATCTGCACAGCTTACATCTTGTCCGTTATAATCTGAAGTAACAACAGCCTCTATTGTAAGAGACCCACATGTAGCTTGAGCGGAATAACTTACAGAAAACAAGAAAAACCCCAAAAGCAAAGCTGTCAGCCTAAGAGCTGGAAAAAACAAGTGCTGTTTTATCTGATTCTGAAGGAAGGTTTTCATAAAAGCGTTATTCATACGAAGAAATAGAAATTAAGTTATAAATTTTAATTAATGATATAACTAATAAATTCATTATTAAGGTGATTCATTTATCCTGTTGTTATTTTTTTTCAAATAAGAAGCCTCAATTAAAGGTTGAATGTATAATAATTGACGCTTTCACCCCTACTTAAGTTGCTTAAATACTAAGACTCATTCGTTGAAAACCTCTTAAAAAGTGACGAATAGCACAAAACATGAAACCAACAAAAATTATAAATCAGCTATTTTTATTCTAATAATATCTGAACATCCTCAATTAATTGGGTCATCTCCAGTGAATCCGTTCCATCATAAAACCCACGAATTCTTCTTCTTTTATCAATCAACACAATGTTTTCTGTGTGAATAAAGTCTCCTTCACCTCCCTGATCGAAGTTAGGGTCGTGTTCACTAGGAGCCACCAAATAACTTTTTCTCGCCAAATTGTATAAATGATATTTATCTCCCGTTAGAAACTGCCATCTTCTGGAGTCGGCTTCATATCTTTCTCCATATTCTTTTAAAGCTTCAACAGTATCAATTTCGGGCCAAACTGTATGAGACAATATTATGACATCGTTATTGTATAAATATTTGTCATGAATTCGATTTAATTGATTATTCATTAGTGGACAAATAGTTGGGCATGTAGCAAAAAAGAAATTAGCGATAACTACTTTGTCTCTGATAATTTCTTGCGAAACATTTTCACCATTCTGATTGGTTAATTGAAAGTCTAATATGGTATGATCAACCCCTTTATTATGCAAGGAGGAATCAACCAAAACATGATTTACATCTGTTGGATTTAATATTGGCAGTTTCCTTTCGTGTTTTTGCTCATAAAGTATGAATGTGGCTATTGCAATTATAGTAATGGCAACCACCGTTAAGTACAGAATAGTTTTCTTCATTTATTCTTTTTCGCAAAGATAGAGCCTAACAATTATAAACTGTATATTATTGAAAGAAAAATCATTTTGATTTTAACTCGAAATGTTAATTATAGGGGCTTTCTAGCAAACTCTTTTTTTAGATCAGGTGTAAGTTTTTAAATCGTAATACTACCATTTTACAACTATTTTGCCTGTTGATTTTCGTCCTTCTAAAAATGCATGAGCCTCTGCTATTTTGTCTATTTGAAATTCACCGCCAACCTGAGGCTTTAATTTTCCTGTTTCTGTCAAGTTTACAACTTCTTCCAAACACCTTTTCAAAATCATTTTTTTATGGTCCGCTATTTCTAACATGTTAATCCCTATAATACCTTGGGATTTGCTCAACAAAGAAATTGGTGTAAAAAACCCAAACTTTCTAAACAGATTTAACTTAGAGAAAATATTACCTCTTGAATCAGCTAATTCAGCAGCTCCATAAATTACTTGCTTCCCTCCCTTATCCAATAATTGAGTATCTTTTTTGAAGGTTGATCCTCCTACAGAATTAAAAGCAACATCTATTTTTTGACCGTTTGAATGTTTATAAACTTGCAGAACATAATCTTCATGGATATGATTAATAGGATAGTCAACACCTTGGTTCTTTAGGTAATCCATTTTTACATCAGAGCTTGTAAGCCCATAAACTTTACATCCTTTAAGTTTTGCTAATTGAGTTATTGCAGTCCCTACCCCACCCGCTGCAGCGTGAATTAAAACTCTATCGCCTTCAAATAAACTTGTACATTCATAAGCGGCATAATAGGCTGTGCAGTATTGAGTTGCCAAAGCCGTTGCTGCAGCAGCATTCATCTGATCAGAAATAACTGCACATGCTCGATAGTCAGTTTTAGCAAATTCTGCATACCCCCCAAAGCGGGTCATAGCCACAACACGTTTGCCAATTAGGTGCATCCCTTCCGCACAACTTGACTCAACTACCTCACCAACAACATCATAGCCCAAAATAGCTGGAATCGGCGGTGCAGCAGCATACATGCCTTTTCTTGCCATAACATCTGCAAAATTTAACCCGAATGCTTCTACCTTGATTAAAACATCTAAGGCATCTAATTTTGGTTTTTCACTTTCTCTTATTTCGAATGCCTGGTTTGCATTTCCATTTCGTATTAGCGCTGCTACTTTCATAATATTAAAATAAGCCTTGTTCTTTTTGAGATGCTTCATACCCTTCATCAGCAGTCAAGTTTGGTTGATCTGCAGCATCGACCGCTAATTGATCGCAAACTTCATTGTATTTATTACCGGCATGCCCCTTCACCCAAACGAACGATACGTTATGCTTTTCGTAGATGCTTAAAAAACGCTTCCATAAATCAACATTCTTTTTCCCTTTAAATCCTTTTTTTACCCAACCCATTAACCATCCTTTCTCAACGGAATCAACAACATATTTTGAATCCGAATAAATCGTAACATCCATTCCAGGCTTTTTCAGAAGTTCCAGTCCTATTATAACAGCCAATAATTCCATACGGTTATTTGTGGTCAATCTAAATCCTTCACTTACTTCTTTGTAGTGTTTTCCTGCAATCATTACAGTTCCAAAACCTCCATTTCCAGGATTTCCTTTAGCTGAACCGTCTGTGTAAATAGTAATCTTCATCTTTGCAAATGTATTCTTTTTTAAAGTTTGATTAGCGCTTAGTAAATATATAAAGTTCTTACATTTGAGAAAACAAATTTCTTGCACTATGTTACATAATATTGACTTTTCAAAGGTTTTATTTTTAGATATTGAAACGGTTCCAGAATACTATAAATTTGATGAGCTTTCAGAACGAGGAAAGGAACTTTGGACAAAAAAAACACGTTTCTTGCAAGAACGAGAAGATAAAACTCCCGACGAAATTTATGAGAAAGCAGGAATTTATTCCGAATTTGCCAAAGTAGCTTGCATAAGCGTTGGTTTTTTAGTTCAAAAAGACGGTGAAACACAAATTCGACTTAAGTCGTTTGCTGGAGAAGATGAGAGAGCGTTACTAAAAGAATTCAATAACTTGTTGAACACACATTATAATCATGACTCTTATTCATTGTGCGCTCATAATGGAAAAGAATTTGACTTTCCATTTTTAGGCAGAAGAATGTTGATTAAAGGGTTAAAGCTTCCTAAGCTCTTAAATATTGCAGGAAAAAAACCTTGGGAAATCAACCACCTTGACACCATGGAGCTATGGAAATTTGGCGATTACAAACACTATACCTCTCTAGAGCTTTTGACGTATATTTTTAACATCCCAACTCCAAAAGACGACATTGACGGAAGCCAAGTTGCTAGTGTTTTTTATGAAGAAAAAGACATCGACCGCATAATTACTTATTGCGAAAAAGATGTCATTGCGACTATTCAGTTAGTTCAAAGATACAGAGGTGAAGAATTGATTCACGACGACTTTATAATCAGCACCTAAAAACAAAAAACACTAATCCGCAAGCTCCAAGTCTATTTGCTTTTTAAACATATCCGTATTCTTCACAACCACTTGAATTGCTTGGCCCAAATAAAAAGACTCTTCAGTCTGGTATGATTCCAATCGCTTGGTTTTGTCGTTCAATGAAAAACTTCCGTCCAAAGAAGATACATGTATTAAGCCTTCGCATTTTGTTTCGTTTAATTCTACAAACAGTCCAAAATCAGTAACACCAGTAACCTTCCCTTCAAATGTTTGACCAATTTTATCACTCATAAATTTGACTTGCATATACTTTGTTGATGCTCTCTCAGCACTCGAAGCTTCCTTTTCTGTTGCTGAAATGTGCTTACATTGTGCCTCTAAATCTCTACTGCCATTATAAGTTCTGTTATTTAGCTTTTCAAATAAAACTCTATGAACCAATAAATCCGCATACCTTCTAATTGGAGAGGTAAAGTGCGAATAATAGTCAAATGCCAATCCATAATGGCCAATATTATCGGTTTCGTAAATTGCTTTCGACATAGAACGAATAACCATTGGTCCAATTATATGTAATTCATCTTTTGTTTTAGCTTCTTCCATTACTTTATTCAGAGCAAATGAAATTGGCTTGCCTTTTACATGTTGGATTTTGTATCCAAATTGATCCAAGAAGATTTTTAAATCTGCTATTTTTTCTTCATTTGGCTGGTCATGCGTTCTGTACAAGAAAGGTATTACCAATTTATTTGGTTCCGGCTTACCGATAAAAGCTGCAACCCTTCTATTCGCTAAAAGCATAAACTCTTCAATTAATTTATTAGCATCTTTGGACACCTTTAAAACAATCCCCAATGGGTTACTTTGTTCATCTAATTTAAATCGAACCTCTTGACTTTCTATTTCCAGAGCTCCGGTACTCATTCTCTTTTTTCGAAGAACTTTTGCATATTTATCCATGGCAAGAATAACGTCTCCAAAATGATCATCTTTAACTTTTCCCTCAATAATCGCTTGTGCATCCTCGTAAGCAAATCGTTTGTCTGAATAAATTATTGTTTTCCCAAACCATTCGTTTACCACTTTCGCGTCATTGTCTAATTCGAATACTGCAGAAAATGTCAATTTGGTTTCTTCTGGACGAAGGGAGCACAATTTATTTGATAATATTTCAGGAAGCATGGGTATTACCCTGTCCACTAAATAAACGGAATTACCTCTACTATATGCTTCTTGGTCTAACTGGGTATTTGGCTGAACATAATGGGAAACATCTGCAATATGAATTCCGATTTCAATATTGCCATTTTTCAATTCTTTATAGGAAAGAGCATCATCAAAATCTTTTGCATCATGCGGGTCAATAGTAAAGGTCAAAACATCCCTAAAATCTCTTCTGTATTTTGCCTCTATTTTATAATCTGCTTCTTTAATCTTTTCTGATTCTGCAGTCACTTCATTTGGGAATTTAAACGGAAACCCAAATTCTGCTAAAATAGAGTGCATTTCAACATCCATAGATCCTGCTGCCCCCAGTCTTGAAACAACTGCGCCAAATGGGCTTTTAACACGTTTTGGCCAAGTAAGAAACTTGACAATTACTTTTTCCCCATTTTTTGCTCCTTTTAAATGACCTCTTTCAATAAAAAAGTCAACAGGCATTTTACTATCATCAGGACGAACAAAAACAGCATTAGCACTTATGTCAATTGTTCCAACAAATTCATTCTTTGCACGCTCAACAATACCAACTACTTCCCCTTCCAATTTACCGCCATGCGTTTTTAATTGAACCGATACAACATCATTATTAAAAGCCTGCCCTGTATTTCTTTGGTGAATAAAAACATCTTCTTCTAATTGGTCGCTAATAACATAAGCTGCACCTCTCTGGGTAAAGCTAATTTTTCCTTCTATATTGGACGAGCTGGCAGATAATTTTATTCCTTTAAACTGTCCTCTCCCTTTCGCTTGGATCATTTCATCGAACTCTAAATCATAGAGAATCTCATTTATCAATTTTCTTTGTGATAAATCTTTTATATTGAGTTTTGCTGAAATTTGCTTGTAGTTATACAACTTAGCAGGGTTCTCCCTAAATAGGTTTAGTATTTTTTTGGTTAAATCCTTTTTGAACCTAAATCCTGATTTGTTCTTTTTTTTTGGCATTTGAATGTTTCGTCTATTAATTAAGACTGTTTATTTATGAAGCAATTACGACAATAATTGAGTTGGATAATCGAAATTGATTATCAAAAGTTACACATTGAAACGTGTATAAGTTTTAAAAAAATGGGGTAATTGCTGATTAATTTATGTGAAATTCGACTTAAAATTAACCTAGGAAAGGTTAGTTATGTCATTATTATTAAACAAATTTAGGCAATTATTGTATAACTGTGGCCAGATATAGTAAAAACATAACAAAGCGCTTGTTGTTTCACCTCTTTTTTACAGCAACACATAACGCTAATTATTGGGTCTGCTTCGGCTCAATGCACCTTATCTGTAACAGATATAGTGGAATCGAGTGCAATTTCTTGTAATGGATCTTGTGATGGTGAATTAGGGGTTACTTTTTCAGGAGAGATAGGTACAGCTTCTTTTCAGTGGTTTGATGCAAGTAATATTGATTTAGGAATTAACAATGACTCCGCTAACAGCGCTTTGTGCGGGAACATACACCGTTGTTATCACTGACGATGATAACTGCACTGTAGACACGATCATTACATTATCAGAACCGGCAGCGATTACCTCAACCATTGCAAGGGTTAATACTTCTTGTGGAACCTTCGCTGGTGAATTAAGCATTGCAGGTGGCGGGGGTTGTGGGCCACCCTATACTTATTTTATTGATGGTGTTGCACTGCTAGGATCAGACTCGATTGGATTACCTGTTGGATTTTATACCATTACTGTTCAAGACAACTGTGGCTGTTCGCAAGAATTCACAGAGTATGTAAGTTCTACTGATGGGCCTTCTTTTACTACTAGTTTTGTAAATCCCCCCTGCAACGGAGAAGCTAATGGAGCAATAACGATTATCGATACACTAGGAGTTGCGCCAATAACCCAAAGTATTAATGGTGGCATATCATTTTCAGCGAATTTAGTTTACAACAACTTACCTCCAAGTGGGTATCCGATTATTGTACAAGATGGAACTGGCTGTCAATCCTTAGTCTTATCTTAACTTGACGGAACCAGATGCAATCTCAGTTGCGCCAATTTTAATTGACGAAACATGTGTGTTAAATAATGGCTCCATTGACTTCCAGAGTTCCGGAGGAACCGGAGCCTTATACTTACAGCATTGATAATGGTGCTAGCTTTCAAGCTGCATCACTGTTTACAGGGTTAACTGGAGGAATGTATGTCTATGCTGTTGAAGATGATAATGCTTGCCAAGTTTTTGGACAAGCCGCACTATCAAGTACTCCAGGACCAATCATTACGAATTCAAGTTTTGTAAACCCTGCTTGTTCTAACAATTGTAATGGAACTATTTCTATTACTGCCACTGACAATTCTTCCATTAATTATTCTTTAGATGGCGGCGTAACGAGTCAAGCTACTGGAGAATTCATAGATTTATGCAGTGGAAATTACACAATCGACATCACCAATATAGAGGGGTGTGAAACTTCTCAGAACCTCATTTTAACTGCTCCTCATGCCTCCAATAGCGGGATTTACAGTAAGTGACACTAATGGTCCAGCACCATTAACTGTGGTATTTACAAACTCAAGCGTTGGTGCAACATCTTATTTTTGGGATTTTGGAAGCTCGTCCTCTACTAGCCTAGCGATGGATGAAACATTCGAATATACAACAGAAGGTTTTTATACAGTAATGATGGTGGCTTCAGAACTTTTATGTACAGATACTGCTTATCAAGTTATCAGTGTAATAGGAACGCCGGACATATCAATGCCAAATGTGTTTACACCAAATAACGATGGTGTCAACGATGTGTTTAGACCAATTACTATTGGAATGACCGAAATTATTGGCGAAATATATAACCGCTGGGGAGAATTAATCTACAAATGGCAAGGAATTAATGGTTATTGGGATGGATACACGCGTCCTTCAGGTCAGTTAGCACCTGCCGGAACCTACTTCTATGTTGTTACAGCTACAGATGTTGGTGATGTGACTTATGCTTTAAGCGGATCCGTTCAATTAATGAGATAAGGTTTATTTTTTCTTAAAAGTCTTAAAAACAATTTCTGCTTTTGCTTTTCCAATCACTTTTTCCATCTCCTCCAAAGAAGACGCTTTAATTCGTTTAACCGATTTGAATTTTTTGATTAGTGCTAAATGTGTTTTTGGGCCTATTCCCTTAATCTGATGCAATTCTGACTTACTTAAATTAGCTTTCCTCCTTTTTCCTCGATGATGCGTAATTCCAAATCGATGTGCCTCATTTCTCAAATACTGAATTACTTTTAACGACTCGGATCTTTTATCTAAATAAATGGGCAGAGAATCACCAGGAAAATAAATTTCCTCCAAACGTTTAGCAATACCTATAATGGTAACTTTACCTCTTAACCCTAAAACATCTAAACTTTTAACGGCTGAACTTAATTGGCCTTTTCCTCCATCAATAACAATTAACTGTGGAAGCGGCTGGTTTTCATCTAGAAGTCTTTTATAGCGTCTATAAACAACTTCTTCCATGGAGGCAAAATCATCGGGGCCAATAACCGTTTTTATATTAAAATGACGATACTCTTTTTTAGATGGTTTAGCATCTTTAAAAACTACACAAGCCGCAACAGGAAAGTCTCCTTGGATATTTGAATTATCAAAACATTCGATGTGTGTTGGTAATTCCAATAAGCGCAAATCTTTTCGCATTGTATCCATAATTCTTTTAGCGTGTTTATCCGGATCTGTATTTTTAATTTGGCTTTGATGCTCCGTTTTAGCATGTTCAGCATTGCGAAATGACAAATCCAGAAGCCCTTTTTTGTCACCTTTTTTGGGCACAATAAATTTAGTATTTTCAAACACTAAATTTAGTTTCTGTTGAACCAATATTTCTTTCGACATACTTGGAAATCGGTCACGAATTTCAAGAATTGCAAATTCTAACAATTGCTTATTTGATTCGTTTAAACGCTTTTTCAACTCTAAAGTATGACTCTGAATAATTGCCCCATTCATCACTTTTAAAAAATTGACGTAGGCTGTGTTAATATCAGAATCAATAGCAAAAACATCAACATTGTTAATGGTTGCACTAACCACCATAGATTTGGATTGATATTTCTCAACCAATGCCAAACGTTCTTTAATATCTTGTGCCTTTTCAAAATCATATTTTGCAGAAGCATTTTTCATTTTATTGCGCAACTGTTCAATGACAGAATTAATGTTACCTTTCAAAATTTTTCGAACATCTCTCAATCGATGATCATATTCTTTGGCTGAAACCTCTCCTTGGCAGCAACCTTTACAATTCCCAATATAGTATTCTACGGAAGTTTGAAATTGTTTATCTCCAATATTCTCTTTTGTAAGCTTATGTGTACAATTTCTTATTTCAAAACTTTGCTTGAACAAATCCATTAAAGTTTTAATCATTTTCACAGAATGGAATGGACCGTAATATTCACCAGCCGATTTTTCTAATTGACGTGTGTAAAAAATTCTTGAAAATGGTTCTTTTCGAATACAAATCCAGGGATAAGATTTGTCATCTTTCAATAATACATTATACTTTGGTTGGTATTTTTTTATGAGCGTATTTTCTAGAAGCAAAGCATCCATTTCGGTACTAACCTTAATGGTTTTAATATCCACAATTTTTCCAACTAAAATTTTCGTTTTAGTCTCCTCATATTTTATTTTATTAAAATATGAGGAGACTCTATTCTTCAGGTTTTTTGCTTTTCCGACATAAATAATCACATTGTTTTTATCGAAATATTGATAAACTCCAGGAGTGCTAGGTAACGATGAAATAATTTGAGTTATGTGTTCACTTTTTTTCAGATAACAAATTTAACCTATTTCTGTTTGTTTTTTCTTTGTCAAAATACAAGCACTTTATCATTAAACGCAAAACCTTCGGATGTAACGGTAAATGATAACCAGTAGCTTCTATATTACTCTATATTCGTTTAGAAAATAATTACTTATATTCTAAAGGCAGCACAAAAGATTTCTTTTTTTGACTCAACACAACTAATGTTTGCATCTGACCTATTTCTTCAATTAAACTTAATTTTTCTGAAATTAAATAATCGAATGCTGGTATGTCTTTTACAATAATTTTAAGCTGATAATCGAAGTCCCCTGCTAATTGATAGCACTCAACTATCTCATCTATTTTGTTAATCTGATTAATAAAGTTAGAAATAGCATTCTTCACTTGCCTTGTTAACGATACCTGAATTAGCGCTGTAAAACCCAACCCTAACATGGGTCCATTTACAGATGCATGATAGCTCTGGATATAGCCTCCTTTTTCCAGCTTTTGAACTCTTCCTAGTGTAGGAGCAGGAGACAGCCCTATCTTTTTACTTAACTCAACATTCGTAATTTTACTATTTTTTTGGAGTTCCTTTAGGATTTTTAGGTCGGTCGCGTCTATTTTCATATAATACATTGCTCTATCGAATTAGATAAATAACTAATCCTAAACTAATGTACTGAAATTATTTAATTTGCAGAATTATATTTTAAATAACCTGGAACAGAAGCGGCTTGCTCGGGGAAGCGTCATTTTCGAAACTTGCTATCTGAATATTGATGAAAAATGTGCCATCAACTACGTTATCAGGAACAAAAATCAATTCGGTAATCGTTGAATCATATCTAGGACTATCCGGATAATTCCAAAACGCCCTATGCGATATCATTTTCCCTCCATCAATTTCTCTGTCAACAGAAGGTAAGTCAATTAACAAATGTTTGATCCCCATATCCGATATATATTGAGCTGCTTCTCCAGTCAAATAAGGCCAGTTTGTGTTTGAATGTTGGGCGCCTATTTTTTCTAGCGGATTAGGTAGAGTTCTAATAACAATAGCTTCAGGATTACCAATAATTGCATTTTGAATTTGGTCTTTCGTTAAAATCCGATCTCCTTTTTTTTGCCATTCAGTTTCCGCTCCAACAAATATTTCTGGTTCAATCGAAATTACTTGTCCAAAAAAGAAAAAGGTTTTCAACGTATCATTTATCGAGTATACCTCTTCAGAAATGTGCCCAACACATTCTGTATGTGTTCCATTTCCATGCGGATTAAAAAAAATATTTCGAAAATTAACATCTCCCCCTTCCGCAACACTGCCTAAAAATTGATCCGTACGAACGGGTTCAATTTTCATTGGTTCTACGTACCAGGCATTTACACCTTTCTTATCACCTCGAAGCGGAACAGAAATATCTATCGGGTTTGACAGATCCACTTTATAGGTCTGGTTTTTATGTTCAATAGAGGCTATCATAATTATATACTAATTCTTTATAAACATCATAAATGTACTATTAATTATGGAATTGTTTTTAATAGATTAGCTAACAAACAACTCACTAGCAATGTGGTCAGCGAATGCCTTACCCTTTTGATTTAGAGAGAATCCCTGTTTGTTTATGCTGATTTGATCAGAAAAAACAACTAACTGTTTCTTGAGATTAAGCAACTGCTCTTCTCCAAACTCACTTTTGACATAGTCAAACTCACATCCCCATATAGTTCTTAGACCTAAAAGAATATACTCGTTATACCTATCTTTTTGAGAAAGTTTTTCTAATTCGAATGGAACTTCTCCGCCTTTTATTGCTTTAATGTATTTAGCATTGTTAGCAACATTCCATTGGCGGGTATTACCGTTAAATGAGTGAGCAGAAGGCCCTATACCTACATAAAATTTTCTTTTCCAATAAGATGAATTGTGTTTTGAGAAATATCCTTCTTTACCAAAAGAAGAAATCTCGTATTGCTTAAATTTATTGTTTTCCAAAGTATTAATTAGCAATTCAAACTGCGCTGCTGCTGCTGCATCGCTCAATGGCTTAGATTTACCCGTTTTGATAAATTGATACAAGGCTGTTCCTTTTTCTACCGTTAAATTATAAGCTGATATATGCTGAACATTAAGATCTAATGCTTTTTGTAAATTAACTTTCCACGCTTCAATTGTCATTTCAGGTAAGCCATAAATAAGGTCAATTGTAATGTTATCAAAGCCTAGTCCTTGTGCATCTTGAACACATTTAGTGGCTTGAATTGAATTATGTGCGCGATTCATCCAAGTTAAATCAACATCATTAAAGGACTGGATTCCGATACTTAATCTGTTTATGCCTGCTTGTTTTAGTTCTTGTAGTTTTTGAAAAGTGAAATCATCAGGATTCCCTTCCAATGTTATTTCAGGATTAGAAATAACAGCAAATTCAGCATATACCTTATTCAAAATTCTTCTGATCTCTTTAGCATTTAAAAAACTTGGCGTACCTCCTCCAAAATAAATCGATTCTACTAATTCTTCATTCAAATAGCTTTTTTGAATTTCTATTTCTTTTAGTAAGCAGTTTATTAAGTCCTCTTTATTTTTCAAAGAAGTGCTAAAATGAAAATCACAATAGTGGCATTTCTGTTTGCAAAAAGGTATGTGGATATAAATGCCCATTGATTTTCAAAAATACATAGTTTGAGTGGTACAATCCTCTATTTACTCAATTAATAAATAGCTAACTTTTAGGGAAACCTTTCTCTCTTTATTACATTTGTATTCCAATCAATATAACTTATGAAACCCCTTTCTCTTCTATTACTATTATTGTTTATTAGTTGTTCTCAGGAGCAGGGTAGGATTCCTGTTGAAAAAACCATCCCGGCTGATCAGAAACCAAAAACCAAGACCGATGGTGAGTTTATTGAACATCATCCCAATGGAAATATAAAAACAAAAGGCTTACTTAAAAACGGAAAGAGAACTGGTGTCTGGACATCCTATTTTATCAATGGAAAAGTGCAAAGTGAAAGCAAATTCGATAAGGGTAAATTGAATGGAAAAACGGCAGCTTATTATCCCAATGGTAATGTGCAATACATGGGGCTTTATGTCAATAATAAAAAAGACGACCACTGGTTTTTTTACCAAGAAGATGGGTCCTATTTAAAAGATGTTTTATTCAAAAATGGAGACAAAGTGACTACTTCTAATAGCCACTAAATATTTAAAAAAAGAAACAACTATCGCGAATAAAAAAGAGAATTAATTTAAAGGTATTTCCAAGTTTTTGCGGCTAAATTCACATAAAATAAACTGTTTTATTTAACTTTAATTTATTAAGTTGAGCGTATGAAAAATTTAATTATTTGTATAGGATTATTAGCATTGTTTATTGGAGTTGCATCTTGTAAAAAAGATTGGACTTGTACTTGTTCAGATGGTTCTAGCCTTTATTCTTGGCCAATTGAAAATGTAAAGAAAAGTGATGCACAAGCAACCTGCGATCAATTAACTGACATTTATGCGGGGACCTGCAGTCTAGAATAATGTATAAATCACCTTATCCAAAGGCATCAATTCGGACTATTGTTTTATTCCAGTCCGTATTTGGTCTTATACTTATTATAATTTCTGGATTGATGATTATCTAAATTAATCATTCTACCATCGATAAAAGCAATGACAACATTACTTGTTTTCATATCCAATGCATCTCCATCCGAAACAAATAGGGTTGCTTTTTTCCCTACCTCAATCGACCCTAATACATTATCTATTCCCAAAATTTTTGCAGCATTCAATGTGATTGATGCTACACCTTCTTCGTAAGTGAGTCCATGAGCAATAGCTGTGCCCGCAACAAACGGCAAGTTTCTCGTTCCCATTTGTTCCATTCGAGCGAAGTATTGCAAGCAATAAGGGACCCCAGCATCATTCAATAATTTAGGCAACTTATAAGGCAGGTCTATATCGTCTTCTGGTTGATTTGGTAAGCTATGAATATGTTGAACAACTACAGAAATATTATTTTCTTTCAATCGATCAGTCACCATCCAGGAATCATATCCTCCAACAATAACAACCTTTTTCAAGTTATACTTTCGCTTAAAATTGATAACATCATTAATCTCTTTCACATAAGAAACATTTACAAAAAGCGTTTTGTCTCCAGAAAACAACCCCTTCATTGCCTCTAATTTTAAATCTCTGTCTCCTTCGTTTGAAGCTTTACTGTAGGCTAGCGATTCATCGAAAAACATATTTATATCCTTTGTTTTTTCCATATAGTTTTTTGATTTTTTCGAATCTCCAGGAGTTGACCACCACCCACTCGACTTCATAAATCTTGGCCAATTTAAATGGATGCCAATATCTTCTTTTACAAGGGCATCTTCCCAATTCCAAGCATCAAAATGAACGACTGACGAGCTCCCTGAAACTACTCCTCCCCGGGGAGTTACTTGAGCCAATAAAACTCCATTGGTTCTTATGGTTGGTGTTATTTTTGAATCTGTATTATATGCTATTATGGATCGAACATTAGGATTATAGGTTCCGATTTCATCAAAGTCCTCAGTGGCTCTAATTGCTCCTATTTCCATTAATCCAAGAGTAGAATTTACCGCTATAAAACCGGGGTATACGTGCTTATCTTTAATGTCAATTACGGTGTCATAATCTGAATTATTAATTGTGTTGGTTAGCGCGTTCATCACGTTAATAATTTTACCGTTTTCCAAAACAATAGCTGAACGATTAATCATCTCCCCTGTTCCTAAATGGGCCGTTCCGTTTAACAACAAAACGCTTTTTCCCTGTTTTGCACCAGGCGCTTCTTGTCCTTGAAAATTTGAAAAACTAAATCCAAGAAGAATTATTAATATATATTGTACATTTTTCATTTCTACCCAATTTTAATTACCATCATCACTTAAAGTTCCACAAACGTGCACTGTAGACTTCTTCTTAACTGCTTTTTGTGTTTCAGCTCCGCCATTCTTTTCTTCTATCATTTTCGTAATAATTCTAAGACGCTCCTGCTGAATCTCTTTTCGCATTTTAAGATCTCTTTTCCAATCATAATAAACTATACCGTCAATAATTGTTTGCTCAACTTTTGCGTACACAGAAAGTGGATTGTCACTCCATATTACTATGTCAGCATCCTTTCCTATCTTTATACTCCCCATCCTTTCATCCACATGTAATAAAATAGCGGGGTTTAAGGTTACCATTTTAAGCGCCTCTTCTTCCGTCATCCCGCCATACTTAATTCCCTTAGCAGCTTCCTGATTTAACCTTCTCCCCATTTCAGCATCATCGCTATTTATAGCGGTTACGATTCCCATCTGATTTAGCAAAGAAGCATTGTGTGGTATAGCGTCATTCACTTCAAATTTATATGCCCACCAATCACTAAATGTAGATCCTCCTGCGCCATGAGCCTTCATTTTATCTGCCACTTTATACCCTTCCAGAATGTGCGTGAATGTATTCAGTCTAAACTTCATAGAATCCGCTACATGCATTAGCATATTTATTTCAGATTGTACATAGGAGTGGCAGGTTACAAAACGCTGTGCATTTAGTATTTCCAAAATAGCTTCCGTTTGCAAATCTCTTCTTGGAGCGCTTACTTCTTGTTTTTTCTTTTTTGCAAGGGCATTATAGACAGACCATTTCTTCTCATACTCTTGAGCGTTAATAAAAGCATCGTAAAACACTTGCTCTACCCCCATTCTTGTTTGTGGAAAACGAATGGTATTGTAAGAACCCCAATTTGATTGTTTCACATTTTCACCTAACGCAAACTTTATAAATCCGGGGGCATTCTCTACCTTCATTTGTTCCGGACTATTACCCCACCTTAATTTTATTAATGCCGCTTGACCTCCAATTGGATTTGCAGAGCCATGTAATAATTGCGACGCCGTTACACCTCCTGAAAGCTGACGATAAATGTTAATATCATTCGGCTTAACCACATCTCCTATACGCACTTCTGCAGTGACGGCACTTGACCCTTCGTTGACACCTCTCTCAATGGCGATATGCGAGTGCTCGTCAATAATCCCAGGTGAAACATGTTTGCCTTTCGCGTCAATTACTAATGTATTTACATCTACAATATCAGCTATTTTGCCAATATGCGCTATTTTGCCTTCTCGGATTAACAAGTCCGTCTCTAACGTACCTTGCTTCTTCAAGCGTCCAAACTGTTGCGTTTTTAATTAAAATTGATTTTTGAGTAGGTAATGAATCCCAACCATAAGCCATCATAGGATAATTAAACTTCCCCAGATTTACTGAATCAGTAATAGCCTTGAAATTCCTTGTCTATGGACCTTTGCAAATTCAAGTGCTTTATCCAGATTTTTCTTTTTCCTTATGTCTTTCACTTCGGATAGCTGTCCATTCAATCCACTCTCCATTGGGCATTTGACCACGCCCATCCCATACTCCTGAATCAAAATTTACATTTCCTGATAAACGATATACACCTCCATTTAATTGGTATGATATTGCTATCGTATGGTCATTCAGAGCTAGTAACTACCTTTACTGACTTCTTTCTAATTACCTTATATGGCTTGCCGGTCAATGAATCTAAAACCAAATCTCCTTTTGCACTTATACTGTCCGTAATCATATCATAAGTTAATTTTCCTGAAGGTTTTGCTTTTGAGCCCGAGACTACTAGCGTTCTAATATTCTGATTAACATTTAAGTTGTATACACCTCGAATATCAACTCAGATCCATAGCAGAAACTTCGTGCTTCTTACCTCTAATCCAATTTTGATGAATACTCTCCCCTTTTTCAAAAATATCTCCTGAGGTAATGAGAAAATTTGCTTGTTTTCCTATAGTTAATGATCCTAATTCCTTGTAAACCCCCATCATTTCCGCAGGTATTTGTGTCAAAGACTTAAGCGCTTGTTTTTTTGAAAGCCCCATTTTTACCGCTTTACGCAGATTCTTTCAAGAAACTCTGATTTCTTTTTCAATCCGTCTGTTGTTAATGCAAACACAATTTGGCTTTGCTCTAAAAACCCTGGATTAGATGGTGCCAACTCCCAATGCTTCATTTCTTCCAATGACACATGCCTTGCGTCATAAGGATCCTCAACATCGTATGGTTTAGGGAAGTTTAATGGAATAATAAATTGCCCTCCGGTGGCTTTCATATCTGCGATACCATTTGGTACTCATCTCCAGACCCTTTGAAAGTGTATTGCACATTAAACTCATCCCCTAGTTTATCCGCTCGTAAAACCGAATATTTATTTCTAACATCAATTATTTGAGGTAATGATTGGGTCCTAAAGTAAATGCTTCTAACGAAAGATTTTTGTGTTTATCTTCATTTGATTTATGGTACCAATCAGCATCTAGGAATGTTTGTTTTAGTAATGCAATGCACCCCATTAAAGAGCTCGGATAGGCTTGTCGCGAAACCCCTTTTTTAAATGAATAATGCGCCGCTGCCTTTTCCAAAACAATATTCTCATGTTGAGAGTCAGTGCCTAAATTAGCAAGCACAGATGTGCCTCGAGCTATACCGTCTTGCTGGTGAGAAAGCACAGTTCCGAATCCGTTGTTACGGTATTCCTTTGCCAACTTTTCATTATCTTTGAATGTCTCTATTCCATTAACCTCTGGCTTTATAGCTTGATTCCAAGAATAGGCTCCCTTTTTTAGGCTGTTATATTGGGGATAATCAGTTCGTGGCGATGCTTTAGCCTTTTCAATACCATAAGAAGTGTAGAGATCTATAAAAGATGGATAAATATGCTTTCCTTTAACATCATGGACTACACAACTTTTGGGGAGTTTCGTTTTTGGCCCAGCATAAGTTATCCTTCCCTCCTTAATAAACAAATACCCATCTGTTATTGTAGGCTTCTGCATCTACATGTAAGGTAGCATTTATAAATGCGTGAAAATTATGATTCTTATCACGCACCCCATTTATTGGAAAATCTTCTTGCGAAAACCCTATGATTGAAAAGAAAATGAACAATAAAAATAAGTAGTTTTTCATAAATTAAATCTAAAGCAAACAAAAATAAGCATTGTTATGACAATTAAAGGTCTCATATTTTTAGCTTTGCACAGAAACTTTTTTATAAACGGTTAAAATGGAAATATTAAAACACACACATTCCGGTCTAAGATGGCTTTTTATTTTAATAATAATCATTGCAATTATTAATGCTTTTAGAAAATGGAAATCAGGAGCATCATTTGAAGCAAAAGATAAGCTACTCAATATTATCACTATTGCTTTGACACACACTACGGGAATTATTGGAATCATTTTGTTCTTTATTAGTCCTAAAATTCAGTTTACTGAAGGATTTATGAAAAATGATCAGATTAGATTTTACCTTACCCAGCATACGTTTGGAATGGTAATAGCAATAATTCTTGTTACTATCGGATATAGTAAAGTTAAAAAAGCATCTGAGGACACAAATAAATTCAAAAAAACTGCTATTTGGTTTACAATCGCGCTATTAATCGTAATAATATCAATACCATGGCCATTTTGGGGAGTAGGAGGAGGATTATACTAATTGGCTTATTTTTTACTTTGGGTTCTTGTAGCGAACAAGAAGTAGTAATTAACGATAATGGAGCCCCAAATGGAAAGGCTATTTATAAGCAAAACTGCAAAGTATGCCATGGGGGGAAAGGAAACTTAGGGGTTGGTGATGCCGCGGATTTGAGTGCTTCGAAAAAAACCTTTCAGGAAAAACTATATATAATTACGAATGGCAGTGAGGGCGGCAAAATGACTTCTTACAAAGGAGTCTTAACCGAAAAAGAAATCGCTGCGGTAACTGCACATATAGAAACATTAATAAAATAAATGGGCGATAATAATTCAGAAAATATTGATCCAAATAATGCTGTAATCGTTGGAATAATTTCGCAAAAACAAACTCCAGAATTAATTACGGAGTACCTTGATGAGCTAGAATTCCTTGCAAAAACCTATGGTGTAAAAACGAAAAAACGATTTACACAAAGACTAGAGACCCCCAACACAGCTACCTTTGTTGGAAAAGGGCGATTGGATGAAATAAGGGAATATGTTAAAACTAACAATATAGATACGGTAATATTTGATGATGACCTATCACCCTCTCAACTAAGAAACATTGAAAAGGTTTTACAAGTTTTAATATTAGACCGAAGTTTGTTGATTTTAGAAATATTTCAGCAACGTGCGCAAACATCACATGCAAAAACACAAGTAGAATTAGCGCGTTATCAATATTTATTACCACGCCTAACCAACATGTGGACTCACCTTGAAAGACAGCGAGGAGGAACAAGTACTCGAGGGGGTTCTGGAGAAAAAGAAATTGAAACAGATAGAAGAATAATTCGAGATAAAATTTCACGTCTAAAAAAACAATTAAAAGCAATTGATAAACAGATGGCTACCCAAAGGGGTAATCGTGGTAAGTTGGTTCGTGTAGCATTGGTCGGTTATACCAATGTTGGTAAATCAACTTTGATGAACGTGTTGAGTAAATCAAAAGTTTTTGCCGAAAACAAACTCTTTGCAACTCTAGATACCACCGTGCGAAAGGTAGTATTGCAAAACATTCCTTTTCTTATGTCGGATACTGTTGGGTTTATACGGAAATTACCCCACCAATTAGTAGAGTCTTTTAAGTCGACATTAGATGAAGTTAGAGAAGCTGATCTAGTAGTTCATGTTTTAGACATAGCACACCCAGCTTTTGAAGATCATTACAACACTGTTAATCAAACTTTAGCTGAAATTAAAGCTTTAGACAAGCCAATTTTATTGGTGTTTAACAAAATAGACACCTATGACCTTCTGGGTGGTTTTGAAGATGGAGAGTTTTCTAGGCCCACTTTAAAAGAATTACAAAAAACGTGGATGGCCAATCTAAATAATCAGTGCTTATTTATTTCTGCTGAGAAAAAAACGAATGTTGATGAATTGCGAAAAGTAATGTACGAAGAAGTGAAAAAAATTCATATCACTCGGTTTCCTTACAATGATTTCTTGTACCAAGAATACGAATAGAAAACAATACCCGCAATAATTTCCTATGAGCTTATAGATGAATTAGTTTTAACATTAAGCTATTCAAATACGGACCAAAGAAAAGGGAGCATAGAACGCAAGAACAAGTTACATGGCCCAAGGAATATTGGGCCAATTCATTTATGTTAACTCCGAAAAAAACACAATAATTGTGAGTTAGGAGAAGATTGGTGGAAAGTAACCTGGAGAATTGTATTTCCCAACATTTATACAACTATTTAAAAGCACGTATTTAATCAATAAATTCACTTATTAAAGTGGTTTTTAGCCAATTTAATAACATTTATAAACTACGTATTTTTAAAACTTCATGTTTTGAGAAGGCTCACACTTCTCTATGTTTGCTATGTAATTAAAAACAAAAAACATGAAAAATTTATTTAGAATCACACTAATGACATTGGCTTTAACCTCAGCAAGTATTAAAATACAATGTCAAGACAAAGCAGCAGTAGTTAACGTTTATACAGATGGAGTAACAATTTCTCCAAATGGGGCGGAAAGTTTACTCAGAATAGAACTAACCAAAACCGAACAATTTAAAGTATTTGACAAACTAGATATGCTTGAAATTGCTAAAGACAATGAAATTGACTTTAAAGATTGCTATGGCAAAAAGTGCTTACACAATATTGGTGTTCTGGCCGAAGTTGACAAAATCGTTACAGGCTCCATCGAAAACTTAGGGAAGAAAATAGTCGTAACAATAAAGATTCTTGACATAAATACCGACAGCTATGATCAAATTGCAATTCAAGAGTTCATCAATATTGAAACAGAGCTTCAAAATATGGTTCAAATTACCTTAAATAAAGCGCTAAGTATTGAAAACGATAAAGCCGCAATGGAAACACTGGTTTATTTTAATCAACCACCAAAAACACCAACAGTTCAAATCAGCAATAGTGGACCAAGAATGGGGCTGGCTATGGTTGGAGGAGACTTACAAGAGGTATTAACACGCTCAGAAGAAGAAGGAGGGTATGAAGCAATTCCAATATTATCTCAGTTTGGCTACCAATTTGAACAAGTTTATTTAAGCTCTGGTAATTTTCAAGCACTTGCTGAAGGAATGGTCTTAATGACTGGACTGGAGCAAGGCTTATTTAACCCGAGTTTTGCTTTTATGAATGGATTTAGAAACTCTAAGACGGGAATTGAGATTGCATTTGGACCTAGCATTAAGTTTAAGAGAGAGGCACAAGGATATCGAGATGAAGATAACATTTGGCACCGCAGCCAGGAATGGGATGCGAGTGAACAAGTAACTGATAGTGCCGGTTTCACCTATACAGATTATAATGCAAACCCAAACCCTTACGAAATCGTTACAAAGCTCGACAAACGAGGAGACATAAAACTAGCTGCAACATGGGTATGGGCAGTAGGTAAAACATTCCATTCAGGATACCTTAACATCCCTGTAAACGCATACTTCTCTTATGGAAAAGAGGGATGGTATACTGGACTATCAGTAGGGTTTAACATTGCAAAAAAAGATTAAACAATTAATTACAAAGAGCTGGGAAAGCATACAAGCTAACCTGGCCTTTGTAATTCTTCTATTCTCTATTTATAACTAAGATTAACATCCTTTAACAACCTCTTTTATTATATTTACGTTGAAATAGTTTTTAAATTGTTTATTATGAAAAACTTTCAAGAGGTTAATTCAAATATAATATACTCTGAGCGTCATTTAAAAGCTGTAAGAAATGAAATTGAGAAAGTAAGGAATGAACTCTCGTCGGAAGAATTAATAAAAAACTCATCTTCTCCTCGCTTTAAAAACATCCACAAACATCTAAAAGAGGTAGCCAAAGAGCTATATCTAATTAGAGAAGCTCTTGCAACTTTTGACAGTTTGCTACCAGAACATGAAGATGCCACGACAAAATACAAAAAACTTGTTCTTGAATTGAAAGCTCTAAAACAAGAATTAGATAGCTTTCAAAATAGCGCGACTGCACCTCAAAAGGAAAAAGAAGGTTCTCCAGAAAAGCAAAAAACGACAACTGAACCCATTCAGACCAAGAAACAGGAAGAACCAAAGAAAATAAGAGCTGAAGACACAGAAAGCTTTATTGGAACAAAGGTAATTAGTATAGTGGGCATTTTACTGATGATGCTTGGAATTGGGTATGGGGCAAAATATGCCATTGAAAACAACTTAATAAGCCCTACAGTTTGGATAATTGCAGTATACATTCTAGGAACCGCGCTGCTACTATTGGCGTTAAAACTAAAAAGCAAATACGAAAACTTTTCTGCCGTATTATTAAGCGGTGCGATGGCTATCTATTATTTTACCACTTATTTTGCTTTCGCTCAATACGACCTTATTGCACGAGAAGTAGCGTTCGGAATGATGCTTGTTTTTACTGTATTTACAGTACTTGCGGCATTACGATACGACAATCAAATTATTGCCCACATTGGGTTTGTTGGAGCATATGCTGTTCCGTTTCTTGTGCGCGGAAACAATGAAAATGTTGTTGCATTGTTCTCCTTTATGGCTATAGTAAATGTTGGAATACTTGCCGTAGCCATTAAAAAGTATTGGCAATCACTACTCTATTCAGCCTTCTTTCTAACCTGGTTAATATTTACAAAGTGGTTTCTATCAGTATATAATCCCTCTATTGACCTAAATACAGCGATCATATTTGCTTCTTTGTTCTTTATCATTTTCTATGCAACCATTCTTGCCTACAAGCTATTGCATTCAAAAGTTTTTGATGGTGGAGACATCTCCCTAATCATATTAAACGCTGTTTTCGCATACAGTTTTGGATTAACAATCCTATCTAATAATACCTCAACAGAAAACTACTTAGGCTTATTTACGGTTTTAAATGGGGTGGTGCATATCATCGTGAATGTCGTTATTAAAAGATTCCAAGGATACTACAAGAACATGCATTATCTAACATTTGGACTCGCACTAGCATTTATTACCATAGCTATACCTGTAGAGTTTAATGGGAGCTGGTTGGCTTTGTTTTGGCTTGCTGAATCTGCTGTTCTTTTATGGATTGGAAGAACACAAAAAGGACGATTCTATGAAATATTCTCCTATCCATTATTAGGGTTTGCAATTATTTCACTTATGTATGGATGGGGAGAATACTATGGCAGTCTTAATGAATTTAAACTGTTCTTAAGTGTTGACTTTTTTATATCAATACTGTTTATCTTAATCTTGGGCGGAATGCTAATTATAGGCAAGAAAACAAAAGAAAATGCTTTCAACGATTACGGTGGAGTTCTCACTGGAGTTCTATTCCCGGTCCTATATTTGGCTTTTTTCCTTGAAATCAATAGCTATTGGAGTGCCCAATTGGAAATAAGTAATGAACTTCCTCAATGGCTTTGGAAAAATCCCAAAGCTCAAGCACTTTCAGCATTTAGGGTAATCTGGTTAACAAACTACACTTTATTGTATCTAATCGTTATCTCATGGGTCAACATAAAGATTTACAAAAATAGAACCTTCGCAGGGATCAATTTAATTATAAACGCTATTGCTATTTTCTTGTTTTTAACTTTTGGTCTCTATAACTTGAGCCTATCCAAAGGGTTCGGGGATTTTGGGACACAGTATCTTCTAAGATACTCTTCTATTGCAATTTTTGGCGGTTTACTTTTTTCAACAAGTCAATATATAAAGCAGCCATTTATCCTGCTTAATTCATCGGTTGGAATAAATGTCGCAACGCATATTATTTTCTTGTGTGTTCTAACAAGCGAATTGTTTAACTGGATGCACTTGCTGAATACCCAGTCAATATATAAACTTGGACTAAGCTTGCTGTGGAGCATATATGGGTTTGGATTGATTATTTTCGGCATATGGAAACGATTAAAACACCTGCGAATAATGGCATTTATCATTTTTGGAATAACAATCTTGAAATTATTCCTTTACGATATTGCGCATCAAAGTACAATATCTAAAACAATTGTAATGATTAGTTTGGGAGCTGTTTTATTAATCGTTTCTTTTTTATATAATAAATATATCGGAAAGATATTAAAGGAAGAAAATGAGATTAAAGAAAATATAGGGTAAAAAAAGAGGAGTGATTACTCACTCCTCTTTAAACCAAATCAAATCTTCCGGACTAGTGAGCGGCTTTGCTCGCCGAAATATCTAACTGAAAAGTAACGGTTGGATTAGTTGCTTCCAATTTTTCTGCTTCTGGAAGAGTATCTTGCTCCAATAAATAGGGTAGGTTAAACTGCAACATGTTTAAATCGAAATTTGCTGTGGCAGCAATCGATTCAGAAGACATATTCATTTCAACAGGAAATGAAACCTCCTTACTTATTCCAAGTACGTTTAGGGAACCTGTCAATACTCCATCAGTGATGTTTGTAATTGTAAACGAAGATGTTGCGAAATCAGCCACAAAGAAAAATGAAGTATCCATTAAATGATTTTGCAACATTACTGTATACTCATTTGGCTCTCCAGATTCAAGTATAGAAGTCATGTCAAAACTGAAGTCGCCCCCTATGACAAGGTCGTTTTCAACAACAATAGACCCAGTGCTAATGTCAACTGTTCCAATATGATCAGGAACCGTATCTTTATATGATTGGGCACTCCAAGTAACAACTGAAGATTCAGCTACATGATATGTCCCGCTTAATTTAGCAACATCAACATTTTCCGTTGCTGTAGCTTCCGTTTCTGTATCTTTTTCTCCGCAAGAAGAAAAAGCGATAGTTGACAATGCCAACACTGATAATATAGTTTTTTTCATTTTCATTAATTTTTCACAAAAATACTTGCATTTTTTACAAATCCTAGAGTTTTTCAATTTTATTTGTTGCAACATCTATTTGTTTTCACATTCCTTCGTTAACATTATTTGGCAACTGCCAGGGGAACTCATTAATAAATTAAACTACTTTCGTAGTATGGCAAAATCAAAGAGTAAACCAGGAGGAACAGGATTATCGACAGTTGTCGGAATATCTCTACTACTTTTTCTTCTGGGAGTTTTTGCCTATATCCTTACAACACTTACTGCAAGTGCCGATGCAATGAAGGAACAGTTAGTTGTCGATATTCTTTTTAGAGAAGAGGCACGCGAAGTTGATATTTTGAAAATGGAAAAAGAACTTGCTGCAATGCCCCATGTCCTCACCGCACAATATGTGTCTAAAGACTCTGCAAAAGCGTTAATGATGGAAAGATTGGGACACGATTCATTTGATATTCTAGACGGCGCAAACCCTTTAAGACCATCCATAGCAGTTAACCTTGCATCGGATTATGTTAATGCGGATAGTGCTAGTAGTTTCCAAAATAAATTATTGAGCGGAAATGAACATGTAATTGAAGACGTTTCATATGATAGCACTCAGTTCATAGAACTAACCAATACTTTTTCATGGCTTCGCTTTATTATATTGACTATTGGAGGAATTCTACTATTTATTGCAATGGCATTAATTAACAATACAATTCGCCTTTCCGTTTATTCAAAAAGATTTACAATAAAAACCATGCAATTAGTTGGCGCAAAGCCAAGCTTTATAAGGCGCCCTTTCTTACTTAATGCATTAGGCCAAGGTTTGCTTTCTGGGATTATTGCAGTTGGGCTTTTAGTAGCTTTTGGATATTTCTTTGGACAAATTAGTCCCGGACAAATAGAAAGGATTACCACGAGCGAAGCTCAGCTCCAAAAAGAATTTCAGATATTTGCACAACTTTTTGGTGGAATTATCCTTTTGGGTATTTTTGTGAGCTGGATATCTACATACTTCGCTCTAAGTAAATATATCTGGATCAAAACAGAAAAACTATACTAAATGGAAAATTCAGTAATGGCCCTTTCAAGGGAAAACTTCAAATACATCATTGTTGGTTGTGTTATTGTTATTGTAGGATTTATACTTATGTCTGGAGGAGGAACAGAAGATCCTACTCAATTTAATAAGGAGGAATTATTTAGTTTTAGAAGAATTACCCTAGCACCATTTTTGGTTATGCTTGGATATGGTGTCGTCCTTTTTGGAATATTAAAACGACCAAAAAAAGGCACAACTATCGAAAACTCTGACATCATTGAAGAATCGGTTGCCGAAAATGAGGATATCCTTGACGACATGCCCAACAATTAGTAATGGACTGGATAGAAGCTTTTATTCTTGGGGTAATCCAAGGGCTTACAGAATTTTTACCTGTTAGTAGCAGCGGTCATTTAGAGTTAGCTAAATTAGTTCTTCCCAGTGAATATACTGGCGAATCCAGCATGCTGATGACAGTTGTTTTGCACTTTGCAACTGCTTTAAGTACCGTAGTTATTTTCAGAAAAGAATTATTGCAAATTATCAAAGGTCTTTTGCAATTTCAATGGAATGATGCATCAAAATTCTCTGTAAAAATTATTATCTCAATGATTCCAGCCGCCCTAGTAGGAGTGTTTTTTGACGATATAATAGAATCTTTTTTTAATGGTGCAGTTCTATTGGTTGGCTCAATGTTGCTTGTTACTGGAGGCTTACTGTTCCTTGCTGACAAAACCAAAAACACAACGAAGGAAGTTAGTTTTGGCCACTCTATTATTATCGGAATATCTCAAGCAATAGCAATTCTCCCAGGTATTTCAAGATCCGGAGCTACAATTGGAACTTCAGTTTTACTTGGAATAGATCGAGAAAAAGCTGCCCGATTTTCTTTTTTAATGGTAGTACCTTTAATTTTTGGTAAAATTGCAAAAGATGTATTGAGCGATAAATTTAGTTTAGAAAGCATAGACATAGCGTCATTATCAATTGGTTTTCTTGCTGCATTTATTACTGGCTTAATTGCCTGCACCTGGATGATCTCTTTAGTAAAGAAAAGTAAATTGGTCTATTTTTCTTTTTATTGTTTTATTGTAGGAACTGCAGCAGTGATTTGGTCTTTTATCTAAAAAATGAGCGGGTTAAAAAAATATAACTTTAGAAAAGGAGAAGTTGTTTTAGTTGACAAGCCTTTGCATTGGACTTCGTTTGATGTGGTTAACAAACTTCGATATCCGCTTAAAACAAAATACAACATCAAACGTTTCAAAGTAGGTCATGCAGGAACCCTGGATCCATTAGCAACAGGCCTATTGGTTATTTGCACGGGTAAAATGACAAAAGAAATCAATGCTTTTGTTTTAGATAGCAAAGAATATACCGGAGTTATTCAACTGGGAGCAACCACCCCCAGCTACGATTTAGAAACTGAAATCGACGCTACTTTTCCTACAGGCCACATTGATCAGGATTTGGTTAATCAGGTTATTCCACAGTTTTCTGGAACAATTAAACAGGTCCCTCCTATTTACTCTGCAAAAAAAGTAGATGGAAAAAGAGCTTATGACCTGGCTCGGAAAGGTATTAAAGTGGAATTGAAAGAAAATGAAATTACCATTATCGACTTAGAGTTAAACCTTACAGATAATCATCAAATTACCTTTAAAGTGAATTGCGGAAAAGGAACCTATATCCGCTCTTTGGCAAACGATATTGGAAAAGCTTTGAGCTCAGGAGGACACCTTATAGAATTGCGAAGAACTAGGTCTGGTCACTTTACTGCTGAGGATGCCAAAAGCGTTGAACAATGGGTAGAAATTATCAACAATACCGAGGTCTTAGAAGATATGATTTAACCTAGATTCAAGTCAACCGAAAAAGCATTTTACTTTTCTCATTTTATTTGTTACTTTTGGCGGCCCTAAAGCGTGTTATTAAAAATTAAATATGAAGTTATCACAATTCGAATTTGAGTTACCAGAAAAACTAGTGGCGGAGTATCCGTCAGAAGAAAGAGATGAATCTCGATTAATGGTTGTACACAAAGATACTGGAGAAATAGAGCACAAAATGTTTAAGGATATCCTTGATTATTTTGACGATGGAGATGTTTTTGTTTTGAACAATACAAAAGTTTTCCCTGCTAGAATGTATGGAAACAAAGAAAAAACCGGTGCTAAAATTGAAGTTTTCTTATTAAGAGAATTAAATAAAGAAAGCTTGTTGTGGGATGTTCTCGTTGATCCTGCAAGAAAAATTAGAATAGGAAACAAGTTATATTTTGGAGAAGACGATGAATTAGTGGCGGAAGTAATTGACAACACAACATCAAGAGGAAGAACACTGCGTTTTCTTTTTGATGGTCCTTACGAAGAGTTTAAAGCTACAATTACAAAACTAGGAAACACACCACTTCCAAAATATATTAAAAGAGAAGCTGAGAAATCGGATGCTGAGCGTTACCAAACTATTTTTGCTACAGAAGAAGGAGCTGTTGCCGCTCCAACTGCCGGATTGCACTTTAGCAAGCAATTAATGAAGCGACTAGAAATTAAAGGTATTGAATTTGCAAGATTAACCTTGCACGTTGGTTTAGGAACATTTAGACCTGTGGAAGTTGAAGATCTTACCAAGCATAAAATGGATTCAGAGCAACTAAGAATCGATCAGGAGGCTGCTGATTTAATCAATAAAGCAAAAGACACAAAAAAACGTATTGTTTCTGTTGGAACCACTGCGATGAGGGCAATAGAGACATCAGTGTCAGTTGACAAACATCTTAAACCATACGAAGGATGGACGAATAAATTCATCTTTCCTCCTTATGAATTTAATCTTGCTGATGCAATGATTACAAACTTTCACACCCCAAAATCTACTTTATTGATGATGGTGAGTGCCTTTGCTGGCTATGATTTGATGATGGAAGCTTATAAGCAAGCCGTAAAAGAAAAATACAACTTCTACTCTTATGGTGACGCTATGTTAATCATCTAAATAATTTTTACTATTGTAAAACCTCGCCTAAAAGCGGGGTTTTTTTTTATCTCGTTATCATCATTTATTCCAATACCTTTGCTTTGTGGAAAAGAAAATAGACATCAGACAGCTTTCACTAGAAGAACTAACGAACTACTTTACCGAAATTGGAGAAAAAGCTTTTCGTGCAAAACAAGTTTATGAATGGCTTTGGAAAAAAGGCGCTATAAGTTTCGAAGAAATGACTAACCTTTCGCTGGCTGCGAGAGAAAAATTAAACAATAAATTTGAAATTCGATTCTTAGAAATTGCAGAAGCGCAAAAGAGCGAAGACAAAACAATAAAAAACGCTTTTAAATTAGCAGATGGCGCTGTAGTAGAAGGAGTATTAATTCCCGCAAAAAAAAGAATGACTGCATGTATCTCGATTCAAGTGGGATGCAGTTTAACCTGCGCTTTTTGTGCCACAGGAAAGTTAAAAAGAGTAAGAAACCTTAACCCTGACGAAATATTTGATCAAGTTGTATTAATAAACAAGCAATCCATAGAAAATTACAACACCCCTCTTTCTAATATTGTTTACATGGGGATGGGCGAACCCTTACTAAATTATAAAAATGTGCTTGCATCCATCGATAAGATTACGAGCGAAGACGGTCTTGCAATGTCCCCGAAAAGAATTACTGTTTCTACTGCAGGAATTGCAAAAATGATTAAACAATTAGGAGATGACCAAGTAAGATTCAACCTGGCACTATCTTTACACGCTGCCAATGATGAAAAGCGCAATAAGATCATGCCCATCAACGAATCAAACACTTTAAATGTTTTGGCGGAAGCTTTAATTTATTTTCATGAAAAAACAGGTACTCGTATTACGTATGAGTACATCATTTTTAAAGGCTTCAACGACACCATTAGCGACGCTCGAGAGCTTGCGGAATTTTGCAAGATAACACCTTGTAAAATCAATATTATTGAATACAATTCAATTGATGGGGGAGAATTTCAACAAGCAGACCCAGAAAAAGTAGATGCTTTTGCAGAATTTTTAGAAAGAAAAAACCTCATCGTTAATGTAAGGCGAAGTAGAGGAAAAGACATTGATGCCGCGTGCGGCCAATTGGCTAACAAGAATGAAATAGCTTAGTAGTTCCTGGAACACTATTTGTCATACTTTTACATGAATAAAAGGACTGAAATCAATTCATGCAACAAAAAACAACCCTATACCTCATACTTATAATCTGCTTTCTCACATTATTTCAGAGTGTAAAAAGTCAAAACCTTGCAGCTTATGTAGATTATAAAAACGCATTGAATGTTTTTAATGCTGGGGTTAAAACACAACTAGACCATCGACAGGTCCTAGACTATAAAGTGGGGAATAACCTAGTTGCCTATATAAATACCCAAAATGAATTATGGGTATATCAAAATGGCAAACAAAAAAAAATAATTGATTGGGTCAAAAATTATACAATTACAGACAACATTTTAGCTTTTGGAGATAATGGGTTTTTGAATGTGTATGAAAACGGTAACGCTAGATTGCTTTGCTCCCAAACAGGATTGCATGGAATAGGTGATAGCATTGTCGCCTATCATGACATTCAAAATAATTCGTTCGAAGTCTATTATAAGCAAAAAATTCTTCAACTAGAAACGGACTTACTCAATGGTATAGAAAGTTTCAAAGTCGGAGAAAATTTAGTTGCTTACATCAATCCCCAAAACTATTTTCTGGCTTTTTACCATGGAGAGGTAATTCAGTTAATGTATACAGACGACCCCATAAAATTTGAAGTTGGGTTAAATACAATTGCATATATTAACCCTATTATTGAATCCTTCCATGTGGTGAATTACGGACATGAAAAGGAGCTGGAAGAATACCCTCCTTTATCCTTTAAATGTGGAGACGACATGGTCGCCTACGTTACAATGGAGGGGGAGTTCTTTCAATATTTTAAAGGAAATAAAATGGAAGTAAGCTCATTTGCTCCTGACTCTTATTCCGTAGTGGACGACATGTTAGTATACGAGCAACTTGGAAGACTTTATGTGTTTTATCAAGGAAAAAGCATTGAGCTCGCCAATTTTTTACCAAAAAACTACCGCATTGATAGAGGTTCAGTAGCCTTTACCGATCAACAAGGAAAATTATGGCTCTTTAATGCAGGAAAAAAGACGAAGGTAAGTATTGAAAGAATTACCTCATTCGAATTAGTTGGCCATACTTTACATTATCTTGTAGGAACAAATACCAATAAAGTATACTACAAAGGGAAAACTTATTAAAACAAATTTTGTTATTTTATCTCTCAGACTTCAAAAAAACTATTCCAAATTTACTATCAAACCAAATTCTTATCAATCAAATACGCTGCAATCTGAACAGCATTTGTTGCTGCTCCTTTACGCAAATTGTCAGCAACAATCCACATATCTAACGTATTTGGATTTGACTCATCGCGTCTAATACGTCCGACAAAGACATCGTCTTTTCCCCTAGCATAAAGTGGCATTGGGTATAAATTTACTTCTGGGTTATCTTGAACTACTATTCCATCTGTGGCAGCTAATTCTCTTCTAATGTCGTTTATTTCAAATTGCTTTTTCGTTGCTACATTGACAGCCTCTGAGTGACCTCCGAAAACAGGAATTCGAACAACGGTTGCCGTTATTCGAATATCATTATCCCCTAAAATTTTTCGCGTTTCATTAACCAATTTAGTTTCTTCAGTTGTATAGCCATTCTCCTCAAAATCTCCTCCATGAGGCAAACAATTCATGTCGATTGGGTAAGGATATACCATCTCAGCTTTAACACCATCGCGCTCATTGTTCATTTGCTCCATAGCCTTGACTCCGGTTCCCGAAACAGACTGATAGGTGGAAATTACCAGTCTATCAATTCCATAATTTTGATGGATAGGTAATAATGCCAAAACCATTTGAATTGTCGAACAATTTGGATTTGCGATGATTTTATCTTCTTTCGTTAAATCCGAAGCATTTATTTCAGGGACAATTAATTTTTTATCTGCATCCATTCTCCAAGCTGAAGAATTATCAATTACCGTTGTCCCAATTTCAGCAAACTTTGGCGCCCACTCCTTAGAAATTGAGCCTCCTGCCGCAAAAATTGCGATATCAGGTTGGCATTCGAGTGCCTCATCTAAATCCTTGACAACATACTTTTTCCCCTCCCACTCTATCTCTTTACCTTTGTTTCTTGATGAAGCAACTAGCAGTATTTCAGTCATTGCAACTTTTTTTTCTGCAAGTACTTGCAACATCACACTTCCTACCATTCCCGTAGCTCCAACGACTGCTATTTTCATTCTTTTAAGTTTTGATTTCGTTTTGTTTTTCAAAAGTAGTATATTTCCCATGTAAAGGTAATGGGTAATTATAAAAGAAAACATAGGATAAGTGTTTTAGCCACAACTTGTTTGTTTTTTGTTGGACTTTTAACAGGTTCTGCACAATTCATGGATGATTTCACAGATGGAGATTTCACAAATACACCTACGTGGAATGGAGATGCCAGCTTATTTACAGCGGTATCAGGTGAACTCAACTCCCAAAGTCCGGGTGCCGCAAGTTATTATCTCAGCACACCATCCACACTCTTTAATAATACTCAATGGGAGTTTTTCATTGATTTACAATTTGGCACTTCTGGAGCAAATTTCGTCGACGTTTATCTTATGAGTGATGCTGCCGACCTGAACACAACTAGCAATGGATACTTTTTACGCTTTGGTGGGACAGCTGATGAAATTTCACTCTACAGCATGGTTGGCGGTGCACCTACAATTATTATCGATGGGGTTGATGGTTTAATAAATAGTTCTTCGAGCAACCCGTTTAACATTAGAGTTACCAGAGACATCTCGAATCTTTGGAACTTAGAATATGATGATGAAGCAACAGGAGCTTTTGTGAGTGCGGGAACAATTACAGACGCTTCGGTAACCTCAAGTAGCTTCTTTGGAATACTTATCGAACAATCAAGTGCTGCTAGCCCGGTAAATAGTCACTTCTTCGACAACTTTAACGTTGGGAACATTCCTATTGATGTAACTGCTCCTAATGTAAATTCTGTTGCTGTTGTTTCAATTACACAATTAGACGTCCTTTTTAATGAGCCTATTGAGCAAACTACTGCCGAAAACACTGCAAATTATTTTGCTTCTAGCAGTTTAGGAAACCCGATTACAGCAATTCAAGATGGATTCAACCCTGCGTTGATACACCTGACATTTTCCACTCCATTTACCAATGCACAAATGGACACATTAACTGTTCAAAACATACAAGATGCTGCTGGAAACACTTTGGTTAGCCAGACAGAAACATTTATGTACTTTGTTCCTGCAACACCTGGATTTCGCGATGTGGTAATCAATGAAATTTTTGCAGACCCGACGCCTCAATTAGGGCTTCCTGCTGCAGATTTTATAGAATTATATAATACTTCAGATTCTGTTTTTGATTTAAATGGATGGGTGTTTTCTGACGCAGTAGGATCGGAAGCTCTAAGCGCATATGTTTTATATCCGGGCGAATATGTTGTGATCGCAGATGACAATTATACTTTCGATTTCTCTATTTATCCCAATGTTCTATTTGTAACATCATTTCCAGCATTGAACATTTCTGGTGATGATTTAACACTTCAAGATAATTCATTCAATACAATAGATCAAGTCTCTTACTCAAACTCCTGGTATCAGGATCCGATAAAAGATGACGGCGGTTATTCTCTGGAACAAATAAACCCTACCATTCCATGTGTTAATTCGTCTAATTGGATTGGAGCAAACTTAACTACTTACGGAACGCCTGGAGCAATAAATTCGGTGTATGATGCTACGCCGGATGCAATAACTCCCTCTTTAATAAGTGCAGATGTTCTTTCAGCAACAATGGTAGAAATTTGTTTTGATGAAACAATAGACACATCAAATATTTCAATTAGTCAATTCTCCTGTTCTGGAGGTATTAGCATAACAAACCTTGTGGTTAATCCAAGTGCAAATTGTATCTCCTTATCATTAACGCCAGCTATTGACACGGGAATTGTTTATACACTAACCTTGAATGGCATGGGGGATTGCTCTGGCAACCTAGTTTCAAATAGCGCAACTCAAATTATTTTACCGCATACAGGTGCAGTTGGGGACCTAATAATTAATGAGGTTTTGTTTAACCCTTTTACGGGAGGAGATGATTTCGTAGAAATATATAATAACTCTGAAAAGTATATCGATTTATATAATTGGAAGCTGGCAAATTGGGATGATGGAGTTACAGATAACTTTAAAACAATTGCAGTTCATCAATTAATGCAGCCAGGCGATTACATTGTTTTAACAAAAGATTCTTCTGATATACAGTCAAATTACCTAAACGCTATTTTTGGCAACTTTGTTCAATTGGCATCACTACCAACTTACAGCAATGATTCTGGAACGGTCTTTTTAATTCTACCTGATTTAGATAGCACTGTATGTGACTACTTCAGTTACGATGAAGATTTACAATTTGGATTAATAAACAACCCTGATGGAATTTCCCTAGAAAGGATTGACTTTGACCGACCAACAAACGAATCAACCAATTGGCATAGTGCTGCTGAAAGTGCTGGTTGGGCGACTCCTGGTCTTGAAAACTCTCAATATTATCCTGGTCAAATTACAAGTGATGCGGTATCGGTTGAACCCGAAATATTTTCGCCAGACAATGATGGGTTTGATGATATATTGAATATTAACTACACTATGGCAAACCCTGGTTTTGTGGGAAGCGTTACTATATTCGACGCAAATGGAAGAATAATAAGGAATTTAGTTCAAAACGAATTACTAGCCGCTGCCGGAACGGTTTCATGGGACGGACTAAACAACAAAAGAGAGAAAGCAAGAATTGGAGTGTACATAGTCTATTTTGAGGTATTTGATTTGCAAGGAATTGTAAGTGGCGTTAAAAAAACATGCGTAGTTGCTAGTAAGTTTAATTAAACGCCAGTAATTCATTACGTTTAAACTAGGGTCCATAAATAGATATATGGTTTAGCCCTAAGTTGTACTCAATAGCTTAATTAAATAATTACGAAAGGAAGATTTATAATTTTAACAATTCTGGCATATTCATTTATTGGATGTTCAAAAAATCATTGCCGTGATTTGAAAATTGAAATTACTGGGGCCAATGCACAAATAGATCAGTTAGATTTTAGATTGGTTAGCGGATTAAAATCATACTCAAACCCCAGTGAATCTATAACTGAATCAAATATTAATTTACCATATATACAAGGAATTACATTCTGTAAAAAAGATTTTGATTATAATTTAAGGTGTTACGATTCAGATACTAGTATAATTTTAACCTTAAAACTGTATTCAGACAATGTGTTGATTAAGCAAACTACGGGTAGTCCAATTGACTTTGTTGAACTTGCTGGAGGTATCAATGATTAAACTGAGCACAACAAGGGCTAAACCAAATTTCATAACTTGGTTTAGCCAGAACGTTATGGATAATTAAAAAGAAACTATTTAGATATTATATGATGTGGAGTCCAGAAACCACTCAACAAAAGGGGCCGAACCGAAAAGCCAAATGGAGAAGTTGGGAAACATTTAAAAAAATAAAACGTGTTACAACACTGTGTAAAAATGCATTAGCTTCAATTGAATAAAACAGCACTTCAAAAAAGGTAAATACTAATTTAAATGAAGTAAATTTAGAAAAGTTAAATTCGTAGTAAAACGAAACAAAAAAAGTATGGAAAACTTAATAAATTTATCTCAAATTATTGTCGCAATATCTGTTGTATATGTTTGGACTTTTAGATTTCATAATGTATTAAAAGAGTTTGAACAATTCGGATTGAGCAATTTAACGCGAAATATTGTAGGAGCAACAAAAATATCTTTAGCGACATTGCTCATTGTGGGTATTTGGTATTCCTCATTAGTTCTTATTCCTTCTATTCTTATGGGTCTATTAATGATAGGTGCTCAATATTTTCATTTAAAAATAAGTAATCCATTTATTAAACATTTACCGTCTCTTATTCTTTTGGTTCTGAGTGCTTTTATAGCATATTCTTCCTATTCTTAAATAAGCATGTCTGTGATTACAATAGCTACTTTAATATCAAGTTTCTCCTTTTTTGCATACGCTTTTTCCTATTTTAGAACACCACATATGAAAAATGAGTTTAAGCGGTTTGGTTTAGAAAAAATAGGATTAACTACTGTTTTGTTAGAAATTATTGGAGCTTTAGGTTTATTAGTTGGTCTTAAATTTTATTTTTTCCTTGTGATTTCATCATTAGGCCTCGCATTGCTCATGCTAGCTGGTCTCATTGTAAGAATAAAGTTAAAAGATAGCATCTGGATTTCTTTACCAGCTTTTTTTTATATGGCCTTAAATACATACATTTTTTGGTTGTCCCTGGATATAATTGAATAAAAAATGGCAGAAATGGAATTAATTTATTTGAATTACATTGTTTTGGGTCAATATAAAATAGCTATTATGAAATATCTATTCCTGTTTTTCTTACTTGGGATATTTGTTGGTTGTGGAAATACGCCAAGTAATTCCATAGAAAAAAAGAAGCTAAAACAAGAAGTTTTTTCTAGTGATATGATTACGATGGTTGGTGAACGAGCCTTCCTTAAAAACAATCCCGCTGGTTTTTCCGGCGTAGTGGTAGATAGGCATTTGAATGATTCTTTAAAGTCTAAAAGAACTTTTAAAAATGGCTTTTTAAATGGCTTTTTAAATGGCTTTTGGCGTGAATGGGCTGAAAATGGTCAGCTTACTTACGAATTGAATTATAAATTCGGCAAAGCGAATGGGGTGCATAGACAATGGCACAGCAATGGACAGCTGAGCTGTGAATGGAATTGCCTAGATGGACAAAGACAGGGTGTAGGTAGAAGATGGTATGATGATGGTCAGTTGAGAAGTGCAACACACTATAAAGACGGAAAGGGGGTTTCAGAAAAGACCTATTTCAAAAATGGCAATATAAAAAATGAGAGTAATTATAGTGATGGGAAGGGTCTCGACGGTTTATGGAGACAATATTACGAAAATGGTCAGTTAGAGGCTGAAGTAAACTACAAAGAAGGTAAAAAGGATGGTTTGTGGAAACAATATTACAAAAATGGTCAATTGGGGGCTGAAGGAAATTGGAAAAACGGTGAGCAAGATGGTTTGTGGAGAGCATGGCATGAGAATGGGCAGTTCATGTATAGAAAGAATTGGAAAGATGGAAAGCTCCTGCAATAACATTGCTTTAACGAAATCATTGATTAACAATTAAACCTGATTATTACTTCCACACCTAAGGTTGAATTAAACTCAACTGATCCATCAATTTGCTGAACAAGATCTTCAATTAATTCAATTCCCATACCCTTTTTTATGGTTTCTTGCTTATACCCTTTCCCATTATCTTGAAACCGCAACTCTATTCCTTTCCTGCTACATTTAAGTATAATATTTATCTGATTCTTATCTTCCTCATTACTCGTAAAAGCATGCTTAAATGAGTTCGTGAGCACTTCATTTGACATTAACCCTAGGGGGATGGCAATATCTAATGGAACTATAGCATCTTCTACATCCAATGACAGTTTCACTATGTTGTCTTGAGAATAGGTATTATGAAGGTTTCTCGCTAAGTCATTTATGTAAAAACCAAAGTTTATTTCATTATGATTCTCACTTCTGTGCAACTGATTTTGAACAGCTGAAATAGAATAAATCTTTTCTCTCAAATCGTTAAATAGAGAGGAATGATGGTCATCTTTTGACTTATAGTCCTGAAGATTCAATAGACTTAAAATCACAGAGAGATTATTCTTTACGCGGTGGTTAATTTCTTTTAAAAGCACCTCTTTCTGAGCAAGTATTTTCTCTAGATCGATTCTGTATTTATTTTTCTTATTAGTCTCAATACTCAACGAAATAAGTTGTGCAATAGACAATGTAAAATTTTTTTCAGATGCCGTCCACTCCACTCTTTTATTAACATGTTCGAAACATACTACGCCAATCATTTTCCCTCCAGATCGGATTGGGACATCAATCATTGAAGAAATTTGATTTGGAATAATATAACTTTCTATGAGTTCTTCATTCATTTTTTCGCTAGGAGCATCATCAGCAATTATTAACTCATTTTTTTTTAAAAACTGAAAGTAGTTGGGTACATCAATCTGATTTATTGGTAATTCCTTTTTAAAAGAATTTAATTGAGCATTATAAGACAACAAAGACTCCAATACAGTCTGACTCTCATTAAACAGCCAAGCATTTGTTCGTTCACATCCAAGTGCTTCAGAAGAGGATTGTAACACTTCTCTCAAGTACTGAAGAACATCTCCTTGGTGCAATCCAGAACTTTTGGATAATTTCTCTATTGTATTTAAGTAATCCATTGATAACTAACTACAAGATTACTAAAAAATGCCAACAAAAGCTAAAATAAATAAACCTGACAATCACACCGTTTTTACTTATTTTAGCTGTAACGTTGGCAAATATAAAACGATTAAAAATTTCAAGATATAAATGGACCTAATCGACGAAAGAAGGAAATTATCCGAATTAACAGAAACCGCGCTTGTAAAAAATGATATTGAATCTTTGAAAAAGATCAAAAAAATTGTTGATCAAAAAAAATTGATTTCAACTCATAGTTTTGGCGAATTCTTTTATTCAATGGTACCATCGGAAATTCTTGAAAAAATATCAAAAAAATAATTTTTGTTATTTGATTTACCATTTAAAATGGTGAAAACAATTTCTAAATAAATGCCAAGAAACAAAGTGCTTTCCCTGCAAACCGGATTTAAAGAGAGATATTTAAGAAGGAAAGAATAAATTGGGCTTCATTCAATAATGATTTTCTTTTAATCACCGCGGATGAAAAAGTAATGAGTTTTAGTTATCAGATAAAATTTGACACCGTCTTTTTAAGACAACCTGAAAACAATTTGGAATTTTTCATTAAAGTTAGAGAAGAAAAGAATGAATCCACAGACGCAAAAGATAATTAATCTGTCAGAACTACTCAAACTCGAAAGACGTCGTTGTTGTAATTTCTGCGCTTAATTCATGCAAAATAGAAAAAAGGCCAAAATACGTTCGGTTTATATAGAGTATATGCCGGGAACCCCTCGCTTTCCCTCCTTTTCGAACATCCTTACTTTTAGAAAGCTCTTCTCCTTTTTTGTAGATCCGATCAAAATACGCTTCATCCGCAAAATCAAACTTCTCTTGGGTGAAAGGGTAAATTAAAAGGTCCATGGATTCTTTAAAAATACTGAAAACTAATTCCTCCGTTTTTTTGTCGTCTGATTCTAACAAAAATTCCAGTTTATGATAAAGGGCTTTTAATTTATCGTCGTTCATGTGATAAGTCGGATTCAGCAATTGGAAATAAACAGTATAGAAATCTTTCGGAATTCTTTTTACACATCCAAAGTCGATTATTCCTAAGCTGCCATCTTCTTGAAAAAGAAAGTTTCCTGGATGTGGATCCGCATGAATAAGATTAAGTTCATTAACCTGATAATCATAAAAATCCCACAGTCGCTGTCCAACCCTATTTCGGATTTCCTGGGAGGGGTTTGTTGCCAAAAAATCTTTCAAGTGCATACCTTCAATCCAGTCCATTGTAATAACTCGCTTATTCGAAAACTCTGGATAATATTTTGGAAAATACACCCCGTTTAATCCAGAGCAAGCGCTCGCAACCTCCATAGATTGCTTCAACTCTAAAACGTAATCCGTTTCTTCTAATAATTTACCTTCAACCTCCTGCATGTACTGCTTAATCTCTTTTTCCTTCATATGCAGCATTTGCATAGCAATTGGCTTCACCAATTTCAAGTCTGATTTTACACTATCTGCAACTCCTGGATATTGAACCTTAACTGCTAACTTTAAATCTCCTTGGGTAGCAAGATGAACTTGTCCTATAGATGCAGCGTGTTTAGCCTCTTTTTCAAAAGAATCAAATAATTCTGTTGGAGTTTTTCCAAACATTTGCCTAAACGTTTTTACAACCAGAGGATAAGACAATGGAGGAGCATTATATTGAGCCTGAGCAAACTTATCTGTCATCGCTTTAGGCAACATGCTTTTATCCATACTCATTACTTGTGCCATTTTAAGAGCGCTTCCCTTTAATTCACTTAAAGACTGATAAATGTCTTCAGCATTGTCTTTATCTAATTTATCTTTTGCATTCTTATCTCCAATTACTTTATTTGCATAATACTTTACGTAATTGCCGCCAACTTTGGCTCCTGTTCCAATTAGCTTGGCGGCTCGTTTTACTTTGCTTGTAGGTATTTTGCTTTGTTCTTTCATTCAATTCTAGTAAGCTTTATTTTGATAAGCAAATTTTACAAAGTCAATGAGCAAATCTACCGGCCCACTTTTCATTAATTCGAAAAGAAGGGCACTCGACTTCTCAACTGCAGCGTCTGTTACCTGAAAATCTTCACTTTCATCATTTACCCATACTCTGGAGACATAAAGCAACTGAACCCACAAAGCTTCGTGATATTTCGATGAAATAAGAGGTCTTGAAACAATTTCCTTCGATTCAATCCCTTCGTCAAGAATTTCTTTAGTCCAAATAGCAAATTCCTCTCTAAACGATTCCATAAACCATGGCCTAAGAGATCTTCTATCCACCTCAGCATATCGCAAAACCACATAACTCCTATTCTGCTTATAAACCTCAATTAATGTATATAAAAAAGAAAGGTACTTTTCGTGTGTAGAGTAAGAGGAATATTCTGAATCCCTATCTAATGCATGTTTTACCTCTTCATAAAACGTTAACCATACCTCCTTTTCAACTGAGCGAAATGAATTATAATATTCATAAAAAACGGATTCATCTACTTCCAGTTCCTCACAAAACTTGAAAACGGTAACTGGTCTTTCTCCGTTTCGAATCAAATAAAGAACGAACGCATTTTTAAAGCGCTCTTTCCAGTCGGTATTTTCTTTTTGATCGGTCATTACTACAAATTTACTATGCGCCTTCTTAATATACTAGGTTTTATCTTTTTTATTGCTCGCATAATATTATTTAACCTTATTTAACGAAACGGATGTATTTAGTACGTTAAGCAAAAATGCCATTTATTGTTGCGTTTATCATTAAATATAATTACCTTTAAAACAGATCCTTGTTAGCGATAACATTGATTAAAAGTACTTACTAAAAACATTGAGTTATGAGCATGAAAGACAACAATTATTTATGTCCTAAATGTAAAGGGTATCTAAATGTAGGTGGACATATTCTATTTGCGACAAAAACAAGAAGAAATCATAAAGGATTATTAATGTTAGACCCAACTGTTGGTGAGTACAAATACAAACACCACGACAAGTTCAATCTAGAAGAAGGTGAAATGGTTGAATTTGCATGCCCGATTTGTAAAGCTGACCTAACATCTTCAAACCGAAAAGACCATGCAATGATGTGGATGGTTGGAATCGAAGATAATGTTGAATATGACTTATACTTTTCAAAAATAGCCGGTAACCAAAGTACCTATTTAGTTGCCCAAGATAATATTGAGTCATTTGGAGACGATGCCTTAGATTTTGATGATATTTATTACGAATAACATCGAAAGTGGTTTAGTTAATGGAAGCATAAATTAACCAGGGTCAGGGGTATTGTTTTGCGTTAATCGTTATTTAGGTAATGAACATTTTCTAAATAAATTTCCGATAGATACGGGCAAAACATCCTATTATTTTGAACCAGCGAAGTCAATATCGAACGAACACTAAGCTTCTTCATTAAAGCCCTTAAATAATTTATCTCACCCTTATCTTTTGACCAATTTTCAACATGTTAGGGTTTTTGATTCCATTTAGTTTTTGCAGTTTTGACACTGTGGTTCTATTTTTTTGAGCTATATGGGATAATGTCTCTCCTGATTTAACGGTATGATATTTTTTTGTTTTCGAGCTAATATGCGGATCCGTTATATCTTTTTTCTTGATTGTTATGTGAGTGCTTTGCAGGCTCAAAGAATCTTTATTGAAAATTTTTAATGGATCAAAAGATTTCCCTTTAAATCGGGTTTCAAAGTGCAAGTGTGGGCCATCACTTCTTCCCGTGGTCCCTCCTAGCCCAATAATATCAGATGCATAAACTAATTGCTCAGGTTTTACAAGTATTTTATCTAAGTGAGCATACAGCGTTTCTATTCCATTAAAATGTCTTATTACCACGCAATTTCCATAGCCGCCTGTATTAAACTTAGCATACCTTACAACCCCATTGAATGTAGCTCTTACAGAATCCCCCGTATTCAGACCAAGATCTAATCCTCGATGCATTCTACCCCACCTGGGTCCATATCCATAATAAAACCTTTGCCAGTAATTATAATAGAATGATTCCCCACCTTGTATCAAGGAAATGTATGCACTATCATTGGAGTTTAATGGAGTTAAGGAAGGGAATACAGATGCAGTAGACCAATGTTCTTTAAAAATAGGGTCTATTTCTAAAATACGCTTAGCTATTTCTTCTTTATCGAAAGATAATGTATCATTATTCCCTAGAGAATCGACTAGTTTCCGGAGATCAGAATTATTGTGTATTTTAACTTTTTTTATGGGGTTGTAGCTATATTCTAATCCCT
>CALSNM010000002.1 GCA_943787725.1 uncultured Flavobacteriales bacterium
GTTTTGCGTTAATCGTTATTTAGGTAATGAACATTTTCTAAATAAATTTCCGATAGATACGGGCAAAACATCCTATTATTTTGAACCAGCGAAGTCAATATCGAACGAACACTAAGCTTCTTCATTAAAGCCCTTAAATAATTTATCTCACCCTTATCTTTTGACCAATTTTCAACATGTTAGGGTTTTTGATTCCATTTAGTTTTTGCAGTTTTGACACTGTGGTTCTATTTTTTTGAGCTATATGGGATAATGTCTCTCCTGATTTAACGGTATGATATTTTTTTGTTTTCGAGCTAATATGCGGATCCGTTATATCTTTTTTCTTGATTGTTATGTGAGTGCTTTGCAGGCTCAAAGAATCTTTATTGAAAATTTTTAATGGATCAAAAGATTTCCCTTTAAATCGGGTTTCAAAGTGCAAGTGTGGGCCATCACTTCTTCCCGTGGTCCCTCCTAGCCCAATAATATCAGATGCATAAACTAATTGCTCAGGTTTTACAAGTATTTTATCTAAGTGAGCATACAGCGTTTCTATTCCATTAAAATGTCTTATTACCACGCAATTTCCATAGCCGCCTGTATTAAACTTAGCATACCTTACAACCCCATTGAATGTAGCTCTTACAGAATCCCCCGTATTCAGACCAAGATCTAATCCTCGATGCATTCTACCCCACCTGGGTCCATATCCATAATAAAACCTTTGCCAGTAATTATAATAGAATGATTCCCCACCTTGTATCAAGGAAATGTATGCACTATCATTGGAGTTTAATGGAGTTAAGGAAGGGAATACAGATGCAGTAGACCAATGTTCTTTAAAAATAGGGTCTATTTCTAAAATACGCTTAGCTATTTCTTCTTTATCGAAAGATAATGTATCATTATTCCCTAGAGAATCGACTAGTTTCCGGAGATCAGAATTATTGTGTATTTTAACTTTTTTTATGGGGTTGTAGCTATATTCTAATCCCTGTAAAATCCATATTGTATCACAGATAGTCCTCTTTTCATTTTGTCCTTGTATAAAAGGACTATTTAGAAATAAATAAAACGAAAAACTAAAAATATATTTACTCATCTTTTTTTATTTTATTCTCATATTCCAATCCATAAAGGTTATATGCATCTAATATAAAACCATTGTCAAAACTCCCCTCCATGTCAATGTCTAATTGCTTTGCTTTTAACGGCTTATTCTTATTTAGCCATTTACGAAATAAATTTCCCTCTTCCTCGGTTTTAAAGGGTAATTGATTTTCAATACTTTCAAAAGACATTTTTTTATGATACCTATCCTCTTTATACATTACGAAAAAATTCGCGTTTTGGGGGTACCCACCATCTTGTAAATTTTGATCCAAAATCAGAGAGCCTGATACAACCAATGCTATTCGCTGTTCCAAGCATTCCTCTAGACAATTCCCTCAATGCCACCTCATGGATACCATTTAACCGAGTAGCTCTGGGGTATTCCTTGGCAGGCTCCATTAATAAAAAATTTGGCAATTGTGCATAACCTTTATAATAAGTCACTCTGTTGTTTCCACCGCCAACCTCTTCATCATGAATTAAGTCTGCCTTTTCATATTTTCTCTCTCTATCCCAGTTCTTGGAGGTAATTCTATATTGGGAAGCATAATAGTGTCTTTTTTTACCTATCGGTAAGTATTGATTATGAGATTTAGATATGACTTTACCCGTCGAGTCCTTTATTTCCACAGGATTTAATCTCTTAGAAGATGTAGCAAATTGAGCTATTAAAACTAATGTGTCTTTGCGAGCTTCACATAGACAAACCCTTTGCCCATTAGCATAAACATTCTGACCCATAGTTGAGAAGTTTCTTACGAAAGGAGGCGTTTTAAATTCCCATACTTTTTCATAGAAGTTCATAAGCTTGAGCGAGTCTTTAGCATATTTATTTCGTATGTAAGCAACTAGCTCACCTTTTTTTTCTGCAGATCTTTCAGCAGCATTAAATAAATCGAGTAGTTTATTATCATATTTTCTGAAATCAATTAACTCTTCTAAAACTGGATTAATTTCCGTTATCCCTCTGGACTCAAAATTTTCATCCAACGCCATAAAATCTCCTACTAAATACCTGTTTCGATAGATGTGGTCAAGCGGCAAAGAATCATTGAATAGCTTGGACCAGTTAAACCTATAATCATATTTGGGATGAAAGAAAGAGGAATCATTAACAAGCGGCAAATAACAAGAATTTATTTTCATGAATTCTCTTATTACCGCTTGGTCAAGTTGACCAACTGTTTTTATAATAACACTATCTGTTGGCTTGTTAAGAGTGGAAATAATTGGTAGTTTCTCCGCAGTGATTGGAAGTTTAATTTTCTCTTGATCGACATAACTAAATAGTGCAATGCCAAATAACAGAGACAAAGTGAGACTTAAAGATAATTTCATTGAGCGAGTATCAATACAAAAATACAATGTTACGAAAAAACTATGCCATTTTAGGACAATGATATATTTATAATCTTATGCGTTTAGATAATTCATATCCAATTAGATCGTTTGTTTTATGCAAGTTTTGATTGTTTACCTTTTGCTGGTAACTAGATTTTTGAATATCATTATTTCAGTAGTCTTTTTTACTCTGCTTTTTACTAAGCCTTTTATTCTTCTTAAGTTATTGGTTAACAACCAATAATCGCTGACGAATCATGAGTTTTGTAATTTGAATGTTTTATTTCACTACCTTCATGCCCCACAAACCTATTCAACTCATGAAAAAACTAACTATTTTATCATTCGCGGTTTTGATTAGCGGCAACTTTTTTTGCCAAACTTCACAAACTGGATTTTCATCTGAAACAATAATTTCTGTAAAAGAAAAACCAATAATGTACCACCGTGCAAGAATTTACTATGATGGTCCAAAAGGAATATTATTATTAGCAAATCAAGGGCTTGCTGTCGATCATGGAACACATAAATTTGGTGTCTACATAGAATCTGACTTTTCCGAAAATGAAATCCAGAAAGCGAAAATGCTTGGAATGAAGGTTGAAATCCAGATTAAAGATGTAAAACAGTTTTATGTCGATCAAAATAAAGGAATAAATAAATCTACGCCATTAGAAAAAAACTCTAGTTGTTCGGGGTCTTCGCCTGTGGGCTATCCGGTTCCAGCAAATTATAACCACGGTTCTATGGGTGGCTTCTTAACGCTAGATGAATTATATCAGGAGCTAGATCAAATGGCGGCTCTGTACCCAAATTTAATTTCAACAAAAGCACCTATTAATAGCTTTACCACGCATGAAGGTCGGTCCATATATTGGATGCGAATGTCCGACAATCCAAACACCGACGAAACGGAACCAGAAGTATTATATAGTGCAATACATCATGCTAGAGAACCCGAAGCAATGCAGCAATTGGTGTATTACATGTGGTATATGCTAGAAAACTATGCAACCAACGCAGAGGTTCAAGGGATATTAGATAACACAGAGCTTTATTTTATTCCCATGATTAACCCTGATGGATACCAACACAATGTTGACAATGACCCAAATGGTGGAGGAATGCATCGTAAAAACAAAAGGAATGTTGGATCTTCTAATCCAGGAGTAGACAACAACAGAAATTACGATTATATTGATGGTTCAGGAAATAGTATCTGGGGTACTTCTGGAGTTTCTTCTGACCCAAATAGCGATGTTTATCCTGGTACTGGGCCATTTACTGAACCAGAAAACCAAGCGATAAAATGGTTTGTAGAAAATCACAACATTAAGTTAGCGCTGAACAATCATACCTCAGGAGATTTGCTTTTATACCCTTACGGCTATGCCAATAATCAGCTAACTCCGGACAATAGCACCTACGTTGCAATATCAGGAATGATGGTTGCCGAAAATGGATTCAATAATATGATAAGTGCAGGTTTGTATCCGGCGGCAGGTGATTCTGATGACTTTATGTATGGTGAAACAAGCACACATGATAAAATATTTGCTTTTACTCCTGAAATTGGAGGAACCGGATTTTGGCCAGCTGTAAATGAAATTGATCCAATCGCCGAAGGGATGGTTTACCTAAATTTAACTGCTGCTCACCTGGTAACTAATTATGCTGAAGCAAACGATTTAACTGCAGCAATAGTCCCTGATATTTCTGGTTATTTTCACTATGATATTCAACGGCTAGGTTTAGAAGATCCAGCAAATTTTACGGTTTCTATAATTCCAATTAGTTCAAATATTTTAACAGTTGGATCCTCAAATACTCATAATAATATGGCTTTGTTGCAACAAGACAATGACTCAATCAGCTACTCATTAGACCCGTCAATTGCTGCTGGAGATTTATTAACCTATGTGATTTCTGTTGATAACGGGCAATACCTTTCTAACGATACAGTTACTAAAACATATGGCCAAAGTCAAGTTCTAATATCCGACGCTGCAAATAGTCTGGCCAATTGGGTAGTTTCTCAATCTTGGAACACAACAACAAGCACTTACTATTCTCCTACAAGCTCCATCACCGATTCTCCTAATGGAAATTATAGTCATAATATTAATAAGTCAATAACTTTGACTTCCGGTGTTGATTTGAACAATGCCGTAGCTGCGACACTTTCATTTTACGGAAAATGGGAGATTGAAGCCGGTTATGACTATGTTCAACTCGAAATTTCAACCAATGGCGGCGGCTCCTGGATTCCTCAATGCGGAAATTACACAAAAGCCGGCTCCTCAAATCAAGCGCAAGGAGAGCCCTTGTATGACGGCTTTCAAACAACCTGGGTAAAAGAAGAAATTAGTTTGAGCGATTACCTTGGAGAAAACATCTTGGCAAGATTTACCATCGTTTCAGATGGAGGCGTTAGAGAAGATGGCTTCTATTTTGACGATTTTGAAATCAATGTTGTTTATGGAGCAAATGGGATTGAACAATTAACGGAAAATGGATTGTATGTTTCGCAAAATATACCGAATCCATCAAATGAAACAACAAGGATCAACTATGTATTAAAACAAACACAAGGAGATGCTTATTTAAATATTACCAATGGTATGGGTCAAATTATCGATAGAGTTTTATTAAGTAACATAGCACAAAATGTTGAAATTTCAACTTCTGCATTATCACAAGGTGTTTACTATTACTATATCGAAAATAACAATCAAAGATCATTGACAAAAAAGATGATTGTTGTAAAAAGATAAATTAAATTTGCCACGAATAAGTGGAATGAAAGTACTGGTAATTAGTAATTATAGACCTTATCATACAGCAAGGCCAGAAGCTGAAATATTTATTGGCTTGGCAAAACTTGGGGTTGATATTGACATCATGACTTATGGTGATGCTGCGTATTATAACAAATTCAGAGAAGCCGGAATAAACGTAATTGATTTTCATCCTGAAAAAAAAATGGATAAAGGTGAAATTGCCTTTATCCGAAATCACATTCTCGAAGGGAAGCATGATATAATCAAATTATACAACAATCCTGCAGCCGTGAACGGTATTCAAGCTGCTAAAGGGCTGCCATTGAAAGTTGTCTTATATAGAGGATATGCTGGAAATATTCATTGGTACGACCCAACAGCATACACCAAGTTTTTGCATCGCAGAGTAGATAAAATATTGTGTAATTCTCAGGGTGTTGCAGATGTTATAAATGCTCAGCCTTTTGTCAACAAGGATAAAACTTACGTGGTTAATAAAGGGCATCGCCTAGAATGGTATCAAGATGTTGTACCATTAGATATTAAAAAAGAATTCAACTTGCCCCAAGATGCTTTTGTAATAATTAACGTAGCCAATAATCGAAGAATGAAGGGGATTCCTTACCTAATGAAGGCAATGAACATGCTCCCTCCAGGGCTGCCAATACACTTACTTTTGATTGGTGGAAATATGGACACCAAAGCAAATATAGCGTTAATTAAATCAGGAGATTACAAGGAAAAAGTTCATTTTGTTGGCTTTCGGAATGATGTATTGAACATTGTTGCTGCTAGTGATGTGTTCGCATCTGCCTCCATTAAAGGAGAATCAATTACAAAATCAATTATTGAAGCAATGTCTTTGGAAGTTGCCCCAATAATTACGGATATTCCAGGCAACGTTGAACTGTGCGACCATGAAGACAGCGGGCTAGTAGTAAAAATGAAGAATCCTAAAGAATTGAGTAATGCTATTTTGCGTCTCTATAAGGATAGAGACCTCTGTAAAAAATTGGCTAAAAATGCAAAATCAAGAATTGGATCATTTTTAAACACTAACCGTTCTATTAAGGAAATGAAAGAATTCTATGATGTATTAATGGCCGAATAGTTAATTGTCGTGAATAGACACTTCATATTTACATTTCAAGTTTTTAACTTCTTATATTTGCAGGCAGATGTCGGCAATAGTAAATAATATTAGAGCTCCAATTCAAACGGAACTTAAACTTTTTGAAGAGAAGTTTAAAGCTTCTGTGAAAACAGAAGTTGCTCTGCTTGATAAAATCATGTACTACATCATTAAGAGAAAAGGGAAGCAAATGCGGCCGATGTTTGTTTTTCTTAGCGCTAAAGCATTTGGCAAGGTAAGTGAAAGCACATACACTGCAGCTTCATTAATTGAGTTGTTGCACACTGCCACCTTAGTGCATGATGATGTTGTTGATGATGCCAACGAAAGAAGGGGTTATTTTTCTATCAATGCTTTATGGAAAAATAAAATTGCTGTACTTGTTGGTGACTATCTGCTCTCTCAGGGGCTACTTTTATCCGTTGAGAACAGCCAGTTTCAAATGCTAAAAATTGTTTCTCAAGCAGTCCGAGACATGAGTGAAGGGGAGTTACTGCAAATGGAAAAAGCAAGAAGACTCGATATAACGGAAGACGTATACTTTGACGTTATTGGGAAAAAAACAGCATCCCTCATTGCTGCTTGCTGCGCAAGTGGTTGTCATTCTGTTAACCCAAATCAAGAGGATGTAGAACAAATGCGGCAGTTTGGACATAACGTTGGTATTGCCTTTCAAATTAAAGATGATATTTTCGACTATGGCACTAGCGAAAACATTGGAAAACCCACAGGTATCGACATCAAGGAACAGAAAATGACTTTACCACTTATCTACACATTAAACAATGTTGAGAAGAAGGTTAAAAAAAGAATTATAAACACCATCAAAAATCACAACAAAGACACCTCACGTGTGCAAGAAGTAATTGAATTAGTAATTTCTACTGGTGGCATAAAATATGCTGAAAAACAGATGCACTTTTACAAAGAAAAAGCATTGACTATACTCAAAACATTTCCAGAAAGTGAAGCAAAGGCTTCTTTGGAATTATTGGTTAACTATTCTATTGAAAGAGATAAATAATTTTTAAAAAATCGAGCGTAAGTTAACCGGCTCTTCTATATCAATTGGAAACTTCTTCCCAACACCATAAACTTTCGCTTTTATATCTCCTTTGATACGAACTTTCATTGAGCCCTTCAGAAAGCTTCCTATAGATGATAATGCCGATCTTTTCAATTCTTTTTCACTTAATGTCAAATATAAAGGATAAACATCTTGGTGATTTTTCTTCAAGACGATATTATTTTTCATTTTAGTTTTACCAACCTCAGCGCCGTTAACAAAAACATCCAAAGATGACTTCTTGATTTTGATGTTATAATTATTTGGATTGTTCACCTTCAACTCAATCCTTACTGTAATATTTCCAGCTGAACGATCCTCTATCCCAAAATTTTGCACTCCTTTAAATTCAACATCCTCATAATCCAAACAAGACGTAAAAAAAAAGATTGAAAACAGTGTGATTAACCCTATTTTAATGAGAGCCATAAAGTTTATTTATTTAATTCTGTATAGTATTTATAAAACAACGGAATAGTTTCAATTCCCTTAAAGAAATTGAATACTCCGTAATGTTCATTTGGAGAGTGTATCAAATCAGAGTCCAAACCAAAACCTAACAGAATTGTTTTCAATCCGAGTTCTTTTTCGAACAAAGCAACAATTGGAATACTACCTCCTGATCGAACAGGAATTGGTTTCTTTCCAAAACTTTTTTCCATTGCCATGCTTGCTGCCTGAAATCCTGTAAAGTTTGTAGGAACTATTGCAGCCTCTCCACCATGGTGCGGTTTAACCTCAACGACAACCGATTCTGGGGCTATCGATTCAAAATGTTTTTGAAAAAGACTAGCAATCTTTTCAGAGGTTTGGTTAGGCACTAGACGCATGGATATTTTGGCATATGCTGCAGAGGGTAGAACTGTTTTAGCACCTTTCCCAATATAACCTCCCCATATACCATTAACATCCAAGGTTGGACGAATAGTAGCTCTTTCTGTTGTTGAAAAACCTCTTTCTCCGTGTGTGGCCTTTATTTCTAAATCTGATCTGTAAACAGCTTCGCTAAATGGTGCTTTCGCCATTTCCTTTCTGTCCGCATCGCTCACATCTTCTACATCGTTATAGAATCCATCAATTGTAATACGATTATCGCAGTCATGCAACGATGCAATCATATCGCAAAGAATATTAATAGGGTTCGCTACCGCACCACCATACAAACCAGAGTGTAAATCTCTATTTGGTCCTGTTACTTTTACCTCAACATAGCTCATTCCTCTTAAACCAACTGTAATTGAGGGAGTGTGATTCGCAATAATTCCAGTGTCAGAAACTAAAATTATATCTGCTTCTAACAAGGCTTTGTTTCCCTGAACAAATGCTTCCAAATGTTTCGAACCTACCTCTTCTTCCCCCTCAATAATAAATTTAACATTACACGGCAAGGAATCCGTTTCCATCATCGCTTCAAAAGCTTTCAAGTGCATGTACATTTGACCTTTATCATCACAAGCGCCTCGAGCAAATATAGCCCCTTCAGGATGTTTTTCGGTTATACGAATCTCTGGCTCAAAAGGCGCTGTATCCCATAATTCGAATGGCTCTGCTGGTTGTACGTCATAATGACCATAAACCAATATCGTTGGTAACGACGCATCAAATAACTTATCCGCGTATACAATTGGATGACCCGCAGTCTCACATATTTTTACGTTTTCCGCTCCAGCACGAATAAATTTATCTCTAATAAACTCCGCCGTTTTTACTACATCTTTTTTATAAGCCGGATCTGCACTAACGGATGGTATTCGCAATAAGTTAAATAATTCTGATAAGTATTGTTCTTTATTTTTTGAGATGTGCTGATTCAATTGATCCATAGTTTTGGGATAAAGTTGTATCTCACAAAGATAAGAGAATACTAGCAATGCAAGAGCAACCGAGCATTGTTTCTTTGGATTAGGCAACTATCTATTTACATTATGCGTCCTTTGGGCAATTAAATGAATCTTGATGAAATTATTTATTGCTCCTTTATTGCTTCTGTCTTTTGTTGCAAAAAGTCAAATTAACGTATCAAACACTGCTCCCTTCGACAGCGAACAATATCTTGTAGAAGATATTCTTTTAGGAAACGGAGTCTCTGCTTCAAATATAACTTTCTCAGGAGAACCGACACAGATTGGATTTTTTAATGGTGTTAATTCCAATATTGGCCTAGATTCTGGAGTTGTAATGTATACGGCAGATATCGCAACAATAGTTCCTGGAGGGACAGGAACCGATGACTTTTTAACTCCCGCCAGCCAAACCGACAGTGATTTAATTGCTATTGCTCAATCGGTTACTAGCAATCCCAGCGCGAGTCAAATTACTGAAACACATGATTTGGCAGATTTAAACTTTGACTTCCAAGTTGTGGGCGATACCGTTGAATTTGAATTTGTTTTCGCTTCCGATGAATATTTGACCTACGTTAACACCCAATATAACGACGTTTTTTCCTTTTTTTTGAGTGGGCCCGGAATTTCAGGACCTTACTCTAGTCCGGCTGGATTTCCAAATGGCGCAGTTAATGTTGCTTTAATACCTAACACATCAGATCCCATTACAATTAGCTCGATACACCCTGGATTAAACAACCAATATTACATTGACAACCCAGCTAACACTACTGTTAGCTTAAATGGATTTACTACCGTGGTAAAAGTGAAGTATCCCGTTGAATGTGGTGAAAATTATCACTTTAGATTTGCCATTGCTGATTGTGGAGATGGCGCTTTAGCTTCTGCTGTTTTTTTGAAGGCAGGAAGCCTTGGTTCTGATGGAATTGGCGTTTCTAGTTTTGCTGATTTTGCTGGAGTTCAAGGAGGTAACATAATCGGAGAAGCATGTGGTCAGGCAGGTTTTGTGTTTTCTTCTTCAAATGTAAACGAGCCAGATACGATTCGTTTTACAATTGGAGGAAATGCAGAAATTTTTGATGATTATTTACCCTTTCCTGATAGTATAATCTTGCCGATTGGAGTTGCAAGCGATACTATTTGGGTTACTGCAATCCAAGACTTTCTAATTGAAGACATGGATACTCTAGAAATAACGCTTTTAGGGAATTTAGGATGTAATACCGCAACTTTATACATTCAGAGCATTGACCAATTAAATGCTGCACTAACTGTCGATAGCATTAATATTTGTCCACCCGAAACAGGTCAATTAGTTGCAGAAATATCTGGAGGATGGCAGCCCTATTATGTCTCATGGAATAACAATGGAGGGCTTGGAGACACTGTTTTAGTATCACCCGATATCACTACTTTTTACAACGCCAATGTTGTAGATGCTTGCGGCAGTGTTAGAGTATTAGAAACTTCTGAAGTTTGGGTTCAATGTCCTGTTGAAATAGCAAATGTGTTTACTCCAAATGGAGACGAAATGAACGATTTATATAGTGCCGTAAACCTAGATGATTATCCGAATCCAACAATCACAATTTACAATCGATGGGGGAAAATTGTTTATTACATGGAGGACTATCAAAACGATTGGGACGGTACACATTATAAATCTGGAAACGATTTGGAAGAAGGAGTTTATTACATTGTCGTCTCCCCAAACTCTCCTAAATATCAGTATACAGAGCACAAGGACACGGGCATACAAAGGACTCTTTCTGGTTATATTCAACTAATGCGGTAATTACACCAGAGCCTTTCCTGTCATCTCTTTTGGTTGCTCGATTCCCATCATTTTTAAAATGGTTGGTGAAACATCAGCTAAACTGCCATTTTCAATATGCGTAAATCTATCATCTAGTAAAATACATGGTACCGGGTTCATTGAGTGCGCTGTATTTGGACTTCCATCTAAATTTAGCATATTATCGGAATTTCCATGATCAGCAATAATTACAAATGCATAATCATTATCTAACCCTGTTTTAACAACTCGTTCAACACAAGCATCTACAGTTTCGCAAGCCTTAATAATTGCTTTAGGCACACCCGTATGTCCAACCATATCGCAATTAGCATAGTTCAGACAAATGTAATCTGCTCCATCTGAAATTAATTCCGCGCAAATTTTATCTGTCAATTCTGGTGCGCTCATTTCTGGTTGTAAATCATAAGTCGCTACTTTTGGAGAATTCGCCATAATACGACTTTCTCCTTCAAACGCAGCTTCACGACCACCACTAAAAAAGAAAGTAACGTGCGGGTATTTCTCGGTTTCTGCCATTCGAATTTGTTTCAACCTGCTTTTTGACAACACCTCTCCCATTGTCATTTTAAGGTTCTCTTTATCGTAAATTACATGTACCCCTTTAAACGTATTGTCATAATTCGTCATCGTAACATAATGCAAATCCAAAACATTCATTTCTTGACTTGGATAATTTTGCTGCGTCAAAGCCATGGTAATTTCACGGCAGCGATCTGTTCTAAAATTGAAACAAATTACAACATCTCCATCTTCGATTTTACCGTTTTCAATAACACTTGGTTCAATAAATTCATCCGTAATGTTTTTGCTGTAATTGGACTTAATTGCTTCAACAGCTGAAGAAAATTTACTTCCCTCTCCTTTGGTTAAAAGACTGTGCGCTTTTTTAATTCTTTCCCAACGCTTGTCTCTATCCATTGCATAGTAACGTCCAATTACAGATGCGATTTTAGTGTTGCTCCCTTCAATGCGGTTTTCTAATTCAGTAATATATCCCAAACCAGATTTAGGGTCGCAATCTCTACCGTCTGTAAATGCATGAACATAGGATCTCTCTATATCATTTTGCGCTAGCAAATCACATAAAGCATATAAATGTTCTTGAGAAGAATGCACACCGCCTTTGGAAACCAAACCCATTAAATGCACCTTTTTATTTCCTTCTTTAGCTTCTTTAATGGCATTAAGTAAGGTTTCATTTTCAAAAAAAGACTTGTCCTTAATTGCGTTATTGATTCTAACTAAGTCTTGATATACAACTCTTCCAGCCCCAATATTTAAATGTCCAACTTCGGAATTTCCCATTTGCCCTTCTGGTAGACCAACCGCTTCGCCGTAAGTTACCAAATTAGAATTTGGATAGCTTTTGTATAAGCTGTCCATAAAAGGTGTGTTCGCTAAATGAATTCCATCGGTTTCATCTCCTCGTCCTTTCCCCCATCCATCGAGGATTAATAACACTGTTTTTTTCATTGCGGTAATTCTATTTCAAAAATACTTCCTTGCGGTTGATTCTCTTTCGCTTTTATGGTTCCGTTATGTAGCGCTATTATTTTCTGAACGATATATAGCCCTACACCTGTCCCTTTTGTGTCTCTTGTGTTCTCATCACCAATTCGATGAAACAAATTAAAAATTTTCTCTCGTTGATTAAGGGGAACTCCTATTCCTTGGTCTTTTATTTGGATGCAAATGGAATTCCCTAGCTGCTGAGCAGACCAAACAATTCCTATTTTATCTTGGGAATACTTTATTGCATTCTCGTGTAAATTTTGAATAACCGATGTAAAGTAAAAACGATCCACCTTAATTTCTATTTTCGCATCAATATCAAAATTTGTCGACTCAGAGAAATCTAAACCCTTTATTACCGATTCGATAAATTCGTGGCAGTTCACTTTTTCTCTTTCTAAATGCAGTTGATGTTCTTCCACTTTTGAAATGAGTAAAATATTTTCAACCAGTTTCTCTAACCTTGTTTGATCTTTTATAATTTTATCTAGAATGTCATCCCTTTTCTCCTTTGAAATGTCTCTGCTCAGAATGGTTTCAGCGAATAGTTTAGAAGATGCAATAGGAGTTTTTAATTCATGTGTAACAGACAATATAAAGTTCTTCTTTTCTTTGGCTAACTCCAATTCCTTATTAAAAGTCTTGCGAACAAAATACACGCCAACTGCCAAAATCAAAAAGAAGACCAAAGCTTCTCCAGTAATCATCATGATTTTGCGCTGAACAAAACTCTCTTCTTGGGCTACTTCTTGGGCTAATGTATAAATATGGTATGCCCACCAGCTAAACTGCAAAACAACATAACCAACTAATAAATAGAATACCAGTAAGGACCTGTTATGTGCTTTTTTTGTAGTCATTGAGTTGCTACAAAATTAAAGGATTTTATTGATTGGGAGGATATTCTCCTTTTCTTTTTACACATGGCAAATTACGCTATAATGGTATTTACAGCCCGTTATATGTACTGCTATCTATTCTCTTGACAAAGCATTTAACCAATAACCGATTCCCTCGTGGGATGTCACAAGAACGATAGAAAAATGAGAGCAACCTTTATACCTTCTTTCCGTTTCATGAGCAAATAAATATTTATGATAAACATAAAACCCTTTTTGATCCTAGCTTTTGTAGTTTTTATTAGTAGCTCATTTGCACAAACAAAAAATGTGCTATTCCTTGGAAATAGTTACACGGGAGTAAACAACCTTCCATTGCTAACTTACAATTTGGCATTGTCTTTAGGAGATACTATTAATTACGATTCAAATACCCCCGGTGGGTACACCTATGAAGGTCATTCTACAAATGCTACATCTTTAGCTAAAATTGCACAAGGCAATTGGGATTTTGTGGTATTACAAGAACAATCACAAAAACCCTCTTTTCCTCCTTCGCAAGTTGCCACAGAGGTTTATCCATATGCGCAAGTTTTAGTTGATTCTATTAAATCGGCCAACGCTTGCACCGAACCGATTTTTTACATGACTTGGGGTAGAAAAAATGGAGACGCAGGTAATTGTGCCGCCTATCCTCCTCTTTGCACATATGATGGAATGCAAGGTCGATTGCGAGAGAGCTATATAGAAATGGCCGTTGATAATGACTGTTCAGTTTCTCCTGTTGGAGCAGCATGGAAATATGTTAGAGATAATTATCCAACTTTAGAATTGTACAGTGCAGATGAAAGTCATCCAAGTATAAACGGAAGTTATTTGGCGGCTTGTGTACACTATGCTTCAATGTTCCGAGAATCTCCTGTTGGAGCTTCTTTCATTTCTGCTGTTACTGCAGTTGATGCAGCCATTTTACAGGAAGCAGCAGAATTGGTGGTTTTAGACAGCTTAAGCACATGGCGAATTGGAAATAACGATGTTGTTGCTAGCTTTACCTCTAATAACGTTAGTGGCAGTATTGTGTTTTCTGAAAACGGAACAAACGGAACTACTTATAGTTGGGATTTAGATGACGGAAGTACAGAAACAGCCGCTTCATTTTCTCATACCTACGCAAACGATGGGACATACAGCGTAGAACTTATAGCAACAAATGGCTGTGATTCAGATACCATAACACAAGAGGTGATTGTAAATACAACCGGAATAAATGAAAATCAATTAAATTTTGAAATTCTTCAATCCCAAAACAAGTATTCGCTGCTTTTTAAGAATACAGCAGAAAGGCACTTTCAATTGTACGATACCAAAGGTTCGCTAATTCAGGAAGACAGAAAAACAAATAGCGAAATAATTATAACCTTACCGGAGTCTGGAATGTACCTCTTACATATTGTGGAAAGTGATAAATCTACTGTGATTAAGTTGTTTAATGATTAAATAAAGAATCTTTTATCTTCCAAGTTTGTGAATTTGAATTTATTTCTATCTTTGCCACCGATTAAGGTCGTCACCTTAGCTCAGTTGGTAGAGCAATGGACTGAAAATCCATGTGTCCCTGGTTCGATCCCTGGAGGTGACACAAATAGCAAAAAGGAATTACAGAAATGTAGTTCCTTTTTTTATGAAATATACTAAAGTTGATTTCTTGCTGAATTACGCTAAGGTTGCACGATTAGTGTTTTTGCGCTCATTTCCAAAACTAACTTTCGATAGTTCTAAATGTTAAATTTATTCTTGGGCTTTGTGTTTTTTTTGTCGTTGGCATGCAGTGGAGCCATTTTTTTTGTGTATTTCCTTTCATAATTAGCAGGCTGCCTTCTTCTAAATGAACATAAACCGTTTGTTTTGTTTCTTTATGTTTAAATGAAAACTTACGCTCTGCTCCAAAACTCAATGAACCAATTGCTCCATTTTTTTTTAAATTTTTCTCATCATCACTATGCCAAGTCATTCCTTCTCCTCCGTTGTGATATAAATTAAGTAAACAAGAGTTGAATTTTTCTCCTGATTTATTTTCTATAATTTTTTTGAGTTCCAAAAGCTCTTTGGTCCAAGGTAGGGCCAATTTAGTAGTTTTTGAATATGTGTAATCAAATGGCTTATCTCCATACCAAGCTACTTTTCGTTTTGTGATAATCAATTTTCCAAAAATGATTGCTTTATCATTTTCCCATTGAATATTATTTAATAATCGTTCGAAATAGTGTTTGGAATTTTCATTATTTATGATGCTTCCATAATATTTTACGTCACCATCAAAAGGTAAAACGTTAAAACTTGGGATGTCATTAAATAGATCCATTTTATTAATTTGATGTTGGTAGTTAAAGAATGTTAGTAAGCATTTAAATTATTTTGTTAAATCTAGCTTTTGTTATTGTGCTTCCTGTGTTACTCACATTTCACACCTATTATACAAACATCATCTATCTGCTTTAACTGTCCTTTTCAGTTTTCGCAGGTGGGTGGAATATAGTTAAAAAGCATAAAAACCTTAAATTTCAATTGTCTTTTTAGGGTTATTATTGTTATCAAACGAACTTTTAGTTGGATTCAATAAGGCTTCAAAATACACTCTCCATAAATTATTTATTTCCATACCTATCTTTTTTTTGTTTTTGAGCCTCATGAGGATGTGCACAGCTACCTGTTAATAAAGCCTAAGGTAGTTATGGTGTTTTTAATGTCTAATTAGTTATATTAGGAGATAATAAATTAATTTAGAAACTAAAAACTATAAGTTATGGAAGGTTATTGTGTAAAATGTAAAGCGAAAAAAGAAATAAAAGATGGTGCAGAAGTGACAATGAAAAATGGAAGAAAAGCAATGAAAGGGAAATGCCCAACTTGTGGAACTGGTATGTTTAGAATACTTGGAAAGGCAAAATAGGTTCAACCTTCCATCACAATTGCACTTACCTTTATAAACTTAGTGCTATAGGGTTTTTAGGGCGGTACGCTCACATGGAGGCAAGTCGTTCTATTAGTGATATTGTCATAGTAATCACTTTGTTTTTTCGTCCTTGCATAGATTGATTATATAGATCTTTCTAAGATTAGAATTCAAATGAGGCAAAAAGTGATGCTGAATAAGCTTGTGGCACATTTTTTAGGTTTTACTTTTTTCTACTTACAAAAGCATACTCTCTAATTCTTTTCTAAAACCAGTAATTTCCGCTCTTCTCAGAATAACAAATCAATCTTGCCTCTACCAAGGGCTATAGATTTTCTCCTCCGATCGAAATAACAAATAAAGGGGGGGTTAAAACAGTCTCGCGTTTTTTCTTTTTTCTTGCCAAAACCTTTACTTTTGAAGTCAATTAAACTTTAGAGAAACGCATGAAAATTTCTTTCAACTGGTTAAAAGAATATATTAATACAGATCTTGACGCTAATGCAGTATCGGAAATACTTACCGACATTGGATTAGAAGTGGAAAAAACAGAAACCATAGAGTCAATACCTGGTGGATTAAAAGGCTTAAAAATTGGTCACGTTTTAACGAAAGAAAAACATCCAGATGCAGATCGATTGAACATTACAACGGTTGATGTAGGTGATGAATCTCCCCAACAAATTGTTTGTGGTGCGCCAAATGTAGCAGTAGGACAAAAAGTTGTTGTTGCTCTACCTGGAACGACAATACATCCGCTAGAAGGAGATGCTTTTAAAATTAAGAAAGCAAAAATTAGGGGTGTAGAATCTTTTGGTATGATCTGCGCAGAAGATGAAATTGGATTAGGGTCAAGCCACGATGGAATCATGGTTTTAAAGGAAGATGCTCAAGTTGGTATGGACGCAAGTAAATTCTTCAAAGTCGAAAATGAAACGATAATTGAAATTGGACTCACCCCAAACCGAGCTGATGCAATGGGGCATATTGGTGTTGCAAGAGATTTATTGGCAGCATTAAAATACAAAGGTTTAATTGACGAAAATGAAGCTTTAAACACCCCTGATACGAGTGCGTTTTCCATCAAGTCAAATGATAGTAAAATTAACATCTCTATAGAAGATTCACTAGCCTGTCCTCGATATGCTGGACTTGTTATTAACGATGTTAAAGTGGCGGACTCTCCAGAATGGTTGCAAAATAAATTGCGTTCAATTGGTCTTTCTCCAATCAACAATATAGTAGATGTTACCAATTTTGTGCTGCACGAATATGGCCAACCTCTTCATGCTTTTGATGCTGACTTTGTCGAGGACAATATAGTTGTGAAAAAACTAAAGGAAGGAACCAAGTTTACCACTTTGGATGCTGTGGAAAGAGAACTCTCTGAAAATGACTTGATGATATGCAACAAGAATGAAGGCATGTGCATCGCAGGTGTATTCGGAGGGATTGAATCAGGAGTTAAATCAACAACTACATCAGTCTTTTTAGAAAGTGCTTATTTTAATCCTATCACTGTTCGAAAAACAGCAAAAAGACACGGGTTTAATACAGATGCTTCCTTTCGTTTTGAAAGAGGCATCGATATAAAAACTGCTATTCCAGCTCTGAAAAGAGCGGCGCTATTAATCGAAGAAATTGCTGGCGGAAAAGTTTCATCGGACATAACAGATATTTATCCATCGGAAATCGAGGATTTTGTTTTTAAAGTTAACTGTGATAAAATGTCAAGCTTATGCGGGGTTGGTTTTGCTCAAGATGACATTGAACGAATATTGACATTATTAGATATCACTATTCTCAACAAAGAAGGTGCAGAATTAAAAATTCAAGTTCCTTCTTATCGAGTAGATGTTTTAAGAGAGGTAGATGTCGCTGAGGAAGTATTGCGGATTTATGGCTTCAACAATGTTCCTATTCCCGAAAAACTTAATAGTTCTATTACCAGTCGACCAAAAGTTGATAAGGAAAAAATGCAGAACATGGTGAGCGACATGCTAATTTCGTTTGGATTAAACGAAGCTATGTCAAATTCATTGACAAAAGAAAGTTATGTTGATTTAGCGAACACCACAAATATTCAAGCCGAATTTAATGTAGCAATGCTCAATCCTTTAAGTAGTGATTTAAGTGTATTGCGGCAATCATTATTGTTTAATGGCTTGGAAGCTTTGCGATTGAACCAAAACCATGGAAGTGATTCGGTTAAACTATTTGAGTTTGGAAAAGTTTATCAAAAATTTCCTACCGGATTTTCAGAAAGTAGTCAGTTAGGGCTCTTTCTAACCGGCAGAAAGACAAAAGAATTATGGAATGGAAGCGCAAATGACGTTTCATTTTTCACATTAAAGGGAATGGTAGAAACTTTATTGAATAAGATTGGCGGAGGAAAACATAAGGCTTCGGTAACGAAAAACGACTTATTGGAAGATGGCCTTTCCTACAAGATAGGAAAAAAGAAGGTAGTCGATTTTGGTTGGATCAGAACTGATCTTAAAAAACATTTCGGACTTAACGAAGATGTTTTTTATGCCGAATTTAATTGGGATTCTTTGTTGAATATTGCTGCCAATACGTTGGTAAAATTTAAGGAGTTAGAGAAATTTCCAGGTGTAAAAAGAGACTTGTCTCTGTTGTTAAATGAGAAAATAAAATTTTCTGAAATTGTCTCAATAGCGAAAAGTTGTAATAGTGAATTGCTAAAAGAGGTTAGCCTTTTTGACGTCTACAAGGGAAAGAATATGGAGAAAGGGAAAAAGTCTTATGCCGTTCGCTTTGCTTTACAAGACAAAAACAAAACGCTCAAGGATAAAGAAATTGACGGTGTAATGAGTAAAATTCAGCTATCTCTGACAGAAAAACTAGAGGCTGAACTTCGATAGATATGAGAATTAAAGATTGGACCCCTCTGTATCTTTTTGGATATACTCTAGTAACTATAGGGGCGCGAACATTTTACAAAAAACATCAAGTTGTTGGATTAGAGAATATTCCAAAAAACAAACCTATTCTCTTTGCAGCTAATCACCAAAATGCTTTTTTGGACCCTACACTAATTGGAATCAAATTAAACAAACCATTATACTATATGGTTCGCGCAGATATTTTTAAAAAAAAATCTGTAGCCAAATTGTTGTGGTCTATCAACATGATGCCCATATATAGGCAAAGAGATGGAGGGAATACTGTTCAAAAAAATGAAGCTGTTTTTGACAAGTGTTTTGACTTGTTAAATGAGAAAAAACCCATCTTAATCTTTGCAGAAGGAAATCAAGGAAAGCAAAAAAAGTTAAGACCGCTTCAAAAAGGGGTTTTCAGAATGGGTTTAGGTGCAGAAAACAAATACAAAGGCATGGATGTACATATTGTTCCCGTCGGACTATATTATAGCGACACTATCAATATGGGGGCTAAAATGCTTATTAATTTTGGAAAGCCAATTAAGATTCAAGATTATACAGAAGCTTTTAAAGCTGAAGATGGAACCACATTAAACAACATGAAGAATAAGTTAAGTCAGAGCATGAGTGACTTAATGATTGATATTCAAAATACCGAATATTACGATACAATTCATGAAATAATGTTTGATTATAGTGAAGAAATTCACCATTATGAAAACCGAAAAGGAAGTGAAATAATAGATGAATTTAATTGTCAAAAAGGGTATATCTCGAGGATAGAAAGCTGGATAAAAAAGAACCCAGAAAAAGCGGAATTACTAAAACAAAATCGAGAAATCTTTACGAATGGAATTCAAAAGCTAAACTTGAAAGCTTGGTTGTTTAGAAAAGAAAAACAAAGCGTATTACTTCCTGTGTTGTTTTTAATCTTAGGAGCACCGCTGCATATTTATGGTATGCTTAATAATTACTTACCTTATCGATTGCCAGCAATATTTGTTGATAAAAAAGTTAAGGATGTACATTTTCACAGTTCGATTAAAATGGCCTTGGGAGTTATTCTATTTTGGCTATTTTGGGGAGTTCAAATTGGATTTGTAGCACTTTTTACTAGTCATTATATTTGGTTATACTACTTTGGATCATTAATAACTTCTGCATTATTTAGTTATCATTACTGGATTACTCTTCTTAAAACAAAAGGGAAAATACGGTACAACAAGTTCTCGAAAAATAGTGATGAACCCTTTTTAACTCTCAAAGAGATACATTATGAAATAAAAAATGTTTTGGATAAATTATATAAAATCTAGATTACCCCCCAAAAAGCTGTGTAGCAAATACTGTTGGCAAATCATCCGTAGCGTATGGGTTTTTCTTTATTGCCACTCCAACACCTAAATGCGTGTAGTCTTTATTCAAAATGTTTGCTTTGTGCCCTGGAGAGTTCATCCAAGAATCAACCATCTTAACTGCAAGTTCTTTATACGTTAGCTCCCTAACTATTTCCCCATTCTTGTGGTGGTAAAAAACATAAACACCATTTTCTAGTTCCGAATCGTACACGCTATTATCTTTATAATCAAGCGCAATTTCTTCCAGAATATTTTCTCCTACCACTATATACTTGGCGTTAAATTTTTCCGCTCTATGAAAGGGTGTTTTATACTTTTTGTTTTTTCTATTTATATGACTAAAAAAAACCGTTTACTTCCATTTCTGTCGAATGAAAAGAAGCTCCTTTTTCAAGGTTTTTCCCGTATTTAAACTGTCTTTTTTTTGACCGTTCCAAATTCGTTGCATGAAATATTGCAGCCTGAAGTAATTCTATATTTAAAGATTCTAAATTAGCTGTATCGCTTGCCTGGCCAGTTTCGAAAAATTTTATTGAACTTGTTGAGTAATAATTTTGCGCTGGACTGCTAAATGATGCCAAAAACATAAAAATATAAACGCTGTATCTCATGCGCTATTCTACTTAAATCTCAAAACTTTGTTTCAGATAGATTTTTTTGACAAGAAATTAACTTTGTTTTTGTACAGGTTTATTTTATATTTCGAGCCACTAAGCTCTTTATTATGAAAACTTTATCTACTTTATTTGTTTATTTTGTTGTTGTATCTCAAATTAACTCCCAAACGCTAACAGCGCCTGTTGCGCAAGCTGTTTACGGAGGCACAGTTGGCGACATAGAAACTTGGTCATTTGATACAGACTCGGTTTATGTAGTTGTAAGTACCGAAAGTCCTAATTCCATTTTCTTCTCTAAAGCCTACAGAGGAGGAGGAATAGGTAATTTGACAAATTTAGATTGGACGGCTCTTCCAAGCGCTGATATTGACGATGGTTATGGTGATGGGGTTGGAAATATTGAAATTCATGAAACAAGTAATTCTATCTTTTTTTTACACCAAAGCTATGTTTACCAGACGGATTTCACCGCATCATCTGCGGTGGCAGTAGACAGCATGGTTAAGGAATTTTTAATTGTAGGGGATACAATGTTTTTATTAAAAAACAGCCCTTTACCGAGTGGTTTTGATACCCTTGAATTTGGCGCTATTAGTTCAGTTGGAAATTATGTATCAACCAACGGACTGTCTTTGCTAAAGACATACTTTGATCCTCCTCAAATGCTTGTTAACTCTTCTACAAATGAGTTATGTCTTTTTGAAAGGGGAGCTAGTCCGCACATGTTATCATTTGATGACCCAATACAACTTATGACTAATTCGACTCCTATACTGTCTTTTTTAAACCCCGCTCCTTCAGTAGCAAACATTGAATGGCAGACATATGGTTTTGCAGATAATGGCACTTGGTATGTAGCAGGGCAGCCGCCACTTGGCAACCCTAGTTCGACAAATAGGCACATTGCCTGGAGTAATACCAATGGTGCTTCTTGGTCTGATGCACCTATTAACACTCCTGGACTTATTGGAGGGGTAGTTGGGAGCAACCTAATTATTGACGACCTTGCTACTGAAAGAAATCTTTTTCTTGGCAACGCTGTTCTAAAAGACACCAGCTTTATGAGTGATTGGGTTAATCCAGGAAGCCAATATATAGGCGACTATAATCGAGCAAATGATGGTGTTACAAAAGCCGATCCCATTATAAATGATTTAAAATATCATTCTACTAATGTAGGGATGGGTTATTCTACTTTCCAGTCAGATTCAATTTTTGGATGGAATACCGGTTTAGAGGCAGTTCAAGTAAACGATATTGACATGAATTCTGGGTTTACAAAAGGTTGGGTTGCTTCGAAATCTGGAATCAGAAGTGTAATGGACTATAATACACCTTCCGAGACATGGAGCTCGACTATTTTTCCAACTGGCGATGGAGCCCCTTACAAGGCCATCGGCATGGATCCAAATAATGATAATGTAGTTTATGCAGGTAATCAAAGAATTTATAAGACCTCTAATTCTGGAACAATATGGAGCCAAGCATTCTCCCCGGAGAATGCTCCTTATAATTTTAGTCCAATAAATTCTCATTGTACTTCAATAGAAGTTTCTCCAGATAACTCTTCTGTTATAGTTGCTGGATTTACCGGTAAATATGGAGATAAAGGTGGCTGTTTTTATAGTTTAGATGCGGGTGCATCATGGAACCAATTACTTTTAATCTCAAGTGTAAACGGCCAAGATGTTAATGTTCTTGATATTGAATTTACATTGGAAAACGGCAATGTTGTAGCGTATATAGGTTTAGAATCAGACCCTATTACCTCGGGAGCATATGGTTTATTTCGAGCTGAATTAATTACCGGCGTTTGGTCGCTGGCAAGAGATGGATCTTATGGAGCAACCGATGGCGTGGTAGATATTCAAATTAATAACACCCGAGATACGCTTGTTTTCTTGAATACAGACCCTGGTCTCTTGCCGGTTAACAATGTTCAGATTAAAGAATTAGCTGGAGGTGTTTGGAGTTCCTATTTCGGTCCGTGGGCAGGAGGTTATGGAAGTGCAATCACACTTGGCGAGGGGTATATCTTTATGGCAATAAATGAGGAAATTCATACTATCCCTGTAGACTTTTCTAATCCATGGAATGTAGCTTATAATTATCCTGTTGGAACAAACATTAATGTGCTTTTTTATGACGACCTATTGGTTGGAACAGGGACAGGTTTATATGCGCATAATTTAGATTTATCGACAATCAACATCGTTGAATCAAATTATCAGAAGTTAAGTATTTACCCGAACCCAGTAACTGACATTTTGCATTTGTCAAACGCCGCTCTCTTTAAGGTTTACAATATTCTCGGAGAGTTAGTTTATGAAACGAATCAATCCGAGTCATTATTCTTGACAAAGGGTATTGATTCAGGAACATATATTATTGTAGATTCTGAGGGAAATTGGAATAAGTTTATTGTTCAATAATATTGACAATCTTGAAAGAGTATTGCAGTTATGAATAACTAACCCTATGTTTCATTGGAGTTCCAATAAACCTGCACTAAATTCTTTCAAAATGTTTAATGAGCCGATTTAAACTGCTTTAAGAACCGTAAGTCATTTTCGAAAAAATGACGCAAATCGTTTACTTGATATTTAAGCATGGCAATTCTTTCGATTCCCATTCCAAATGCAAAGCCGGAATAAACTGAACTATCTATACCGCAATTTTCAAGAACATTTGGATCAACCATTCCACAGCCCATAATCTCAAGGTATCCCGTGTTTTTACAAACATTGCAACCTTTTCCAGAACAAATTTGGCAAGAAACATCTACCTCAGCGCTTGGCTCGGTGAAGGGAAAATAAGACGGTCGTAGTCTAATTTCAGTTTCTTCCCCAAATATTTCTTTCGCAAAATAAAGTAGTGTTTGCTTTAAATCCGCAAATGAAACATCTTTCTCTATATACAATCCCTCTACTTGATGAAAAATACAATGTGCCCTAGCTGAAATCGCTTCATTTCTAAACACTCTACCCGGAGAAATAGTTCGAATTGGGGGCTTTGACCCCTCCATTACTCTTACTTGCACAGAAGAAGTGTGCGTTCGAAGAGCAATATCCTTATCAATAAAAAAAGTGTCTTGCATGTCTCTTGCGGGATGTTCTTCTGGGAAATTTAAAGCCGTAAAATTATGAAAGTCATCCTCTATTTCCGGGCCTTCAGATATTGAAAATCCAATTCTAGTAAAAATATCTAATATGTCTTTACGAACAATAGACAACGGATGCCTCGAGCCTAGTTCAAATGGCTCTCCGGACATACTTAAATCAAGGTCCCTTTTGGAAGATTCAGAATTTCCAACACGTGCTTTTAAATCCACAACCTTGTCTTGGGCAGCTTTTTTTAACAAGTTAATCTTTTGTCCAAATTCCTTTTTGTGTTCGATAGGAACATTGCGAAATTCCGCCAATAACCCCGTTATTATTCCTTTTTTTCCAAGCATTTTAATTCGAAATGCCTCAATTTCATTTGGGTCGGAAGAGTTAAACGAATTAACTTCATCCATTATTGGATCGACCTTGATCAACATGCTTGAATTCTTTTATTTAATTATTTCCATGGATAGAACAACAACATCCTCTAGGGGTCTGTCTCCAGGAGCAGTAGCTGTTATTCCAATTTTGTTAATTACCTCCATTCCGCTCATTACCTCTCCAAAAACCGTATAGGCATTGTCTAAAAATGGAGTACCCCCAATTGTAGAGTAATTTTCCAACTGTTCTTCTGTAAATTTAAAGGGAACAAAACCTGCTAAAGCCAGAGGCTTTATTTCCTCAGCCAAAGTATTAATTGCAGCTTCCGCTTCTGCTCTTTTAGCGGCGTCTTTGCCCATCGCTTGAGCCTCTTGAAGCCGAGTCATATAAGCTGCGTTTTCTGGAGCTTGTATAAACGCTTGCATCAATCCATTTTCCTTTTGTCTGTTTTGCTGAACTTCCATTTGTTCCAGTTCCTCCTTTTGATAAGGTTTACCTGTAACAACATAAAACTGAGACCCACTTGATCTTTTTTGGGGATTAACATTGTCTCCTTGTCTAGCTGCACACAATGCTCCTTTTTTGTGATACAGATTATTCTGAATTTCTGCTTCTATTGTATATCCTGGACCTCCTTCTCCCAAAGGAACTCCAGCAGCAGCTCCTCGAGAATTAGGATCCCCTCCTTGGATCATAAAATCTTTAATAACCCTGTGAAATAGGGTGCTGTCATAAAAATTTTCGTTGACTAACTTGATAAAGTTTTCTTTGTGTTTTGGCGTTTCATTATATAGTGTAATTACCACATCACCATGCGATGTCTTTATACTTACCTTTATGGATTTTTCTCGAGGGTTTTCTGTTTCCTCAATCTTTAGTGAACCTTTTTGCAAATTCTCCGTAAGATTTTCTGACTCTGCAGATACTCCACAAGCTACTAACAAAAAAACCATTAGTGTGCAGATTACCATGTTTAACCTTTTAACTTGACTCATATATTATAATTTAATAGATTTGTTACTTTGCAAAGTAAATGATTTTGTAGAAACATTTGAGATAAAAGCACATTATACTATGAAAAATACTCTTAGAAACACTTTTTTGTTTATGACATTATTCTTTTTTGTTTTTTCCATTAGCGGCTGTTACAAGAAAAAAGATACGATTGCTAATGTGACGGTTCTAAATGTTAACAATGAGCCTATGAGTAATTTAGAGGTCCGACTTTTCTATGGAACAAATGCCGACTCAGCTAGAATTGATAAAATAGCAACTACAGGTGGTGGTGGCACAGCAATATTTAATTTCAATGAGCTATATAAATCAGGCCAAGCAGGTTTTGCTGTATTAGACATATATGTCCAAGGCTCTTTGGTTGGAATTATTAAAATTGAAGAAGAAATGACTTCAGAAGAGACCGTTGTTATCTAAGAGATTTGATGGAAATATTCGATAATAGCTTCTTTCATCATTGAGTCTTGCTCCATCTCGTTTAGATGGGGTATCTTTTTTATATTTTCATAATGTGGCCAACCATCTTCATCTCTTCCCAAAAACTCATAATAACCAGCTGGCTCTAAAACCGAACAAACAGCAATATGCATAACGTCTACTTTTCTGTCTTTAGATAATTTTTGAAACCCTTTATTTAATTCTTGAACGCCTATCATAAATAGTATGGACTGCATATCCAAGATCTCGCCAAAATGTTCTGAAACTTTTTCAACTGTTTCTCGCCATTTTTTTTCCAACTCAAAATTCATAATGCAAAAGTAGGAATATTTCATCCAAAGAGGAAAAATTAAATTTATATTGCGCCTTTAAAAAACAAAGTCATGTATAATCATATTCTCTCAGAGTCCAACGGGGAAATTCATAAAATAACCGTTAATCGTCCAAGTCAATTGAATGCCTTGAATAAAGAAACAATTGCTGAATTAGGTAAAGCACTTCAATTGGCCGAAGAAAATAATAAAATAAAGGTTATTATTCTCACCGGTTCGGGAGAAAAAGCTTTTGTAGCTGGTGCAGACATTAAAGAGTTTGCAGATTTTTCGATTGACGAAGGAAAACTACTTTCTGCTCAAGGGCATCAAAAATTGTTCAATTTGGTGGAAAATCTATCTACTCCAGTAATTGCTGCCGTAAATGGCTTTGCGCTTGGAGGCGGTTTAGAATTAGCTATGGCATCTCATATTAGAATCGCTTCGGACAATGCCAAATTAGGCCTCCCTGAAGTTTCTTTGGGTGTTATTCCCGGTTACGGGGGGACGCAAAGGCTTGCTCAACTTGTTGGAAAAGGTAAAGCATTTGAACTAATAATGTCTGCTGGAATGATGTCTGCAGCAGATGCTGAAAAATGGGGGCTTGTTAACCAAGCGGTTACATTAGATGAGTTAATGCCTACCTGTGAAAAACTTGCAGGGAAGATTGCACGCAATTCTCCTAGAGCAATATCTAGTGCTATAATCTCAGTAAACGCATTATATAAAGAAGGTGTTGACGGTTACAAGACTGAAATATCGGAGTTTGGAAAATGCTTTGGGACCGAAGACTTTAAAGAGGGTACAACAGCTTTTCTGGAAAAAAGAAAACCTGAATTTACGGGGAAATAGTCTTTTTTCGGTTTTTAACATTAATTATAGCTTTCACGAAAATAATAGGCATTAATCAATGTTCTAACTCTAACTAGATGACATGTTAATAATATAGTGTTAACAGTTCTAGACATCGGACTTCATTAGAACAACAGATATTTGTTTCTTTGGAGGTTAGAACAATGAGTACCATAAAAAAATTAGCTGGGCAAACAATTATCTACGGCGCAAGCAGTATGATTGGAAGGTTCCTTAACTTTTTATTGACACCTATTTACACCTTTTCTGCCATTTTTACGGCAGAGCAATTCGGCATCATCACAGAGATGTATGCTTATGTAGCGTTTCTTGTGGTTTTCTTAACCTACGGGATGGAAACCGCTTTTTTTAGGTACTCTACCTTAAACAAGAAAGAAGGTGAAAAAGTATATGCAAATGCTCTTTATTCCTTGACTAGCACAACAGCTATTTTCGTCTTAATTACAATTATTTTTTCTCAGAATATTGCAGATTGGATGCACTACCCGGATCATTCAGAATACATTGTGTGGTTTGCAATTATTGTAGGTCTTGATGCTTTGGGCGCTGTTCCACTAGCAAAACTGAGGCAGCAAGGCAGAGCCAAGAAGTTCGCCGTAATTCAATTTGCCAATGTAGGAACAAATATTCTGTTAAATCTATTTTACATAGCTTTAATCTACAGCACCCATTTAATAGAAAATGGCGGTGTTGAGTTGAGCAGTTTTGATTGGTTAGTCAATCTCGTATACAATACTGACACCGGCGAACTAAATGGATTTTTCAACTTAGTTTATGATCCAAAAACGGGTGTAGGATATGTGTTTATCGCTAACCTAATTGCAAGCATTGTCAAGTTTTTATTACTTACTCCAATAATGAATTTTAAAGGAAAGTTTGACTGGAAGCTACTTAAGCACATGTGGTGGTATGCTTTCCCCATGTTATTCGTTGGTTTAGCCGGAATTGTAAACGAAACCCTTGACAGGAGCATGCTCAAAAGAATGCAAACCGCTCAGTTTATGGAAAGTGGTCAATCTTTAACCGAGGCCACTGAAAACGCATTAATTCAGCTAGGGATATACGGTGCGAATTATAAAATAACAATGTTTATTTCTATGTTTATTCAAGCCTTTAGATATGCCGCCGAACCCTTTTTCTTTAATCAGGAAAATGAAAAAAACTCGAAACATATTATTGCTAAGGTGATGACCTATTTCGTTATTGTAGTAACTGTAATGTTTTTAAGTTTAGATCTCTTTTTGCCTATTTTGAAATATTTTACGCCTAATCCAACATACTGGATAGGTTTAAAAGTAGTCCCTGTTTTACTCTTAGCCAATGTCTTTTTAGGAATTTTCGTAAACCTTTCTATCTGGTATAAACTTTCGCAAAAAACGAATTACGGGGCTTATATTTCCATTTTGGGAGCAACTATAACCATAACTATCAACTTTGTGTTTATTCCCGTTTATGGATATGTAGCTTCAGCCTGGGCTACGCTAGCTTGCTATGGAACAATGATGATTGTTTCTTATTTCTTAGGAAAAAAACACTATCCCATCCCATATAATTTAAAAAAAATTGGAATCTACCTTAGCCTTGGAACTGGGCTGTTTCTAGTTAAAATTCCTTTTGAGCCATATACTAGTTATTCGTGGTATGTTTATTTATACCACTTTTCATTAATCATGATTTTTATTACAATGGCGTATTTTTTAGAAAAACCCGCGAAAAAAGAGGTACTTTCACAACCTTAATTTTATATATGAAAATTGAATTAATCAATAAATCAAAACACGCTACACCTACCTATTCCACAAAGCATTCTGCTGGATTAGATTTAAGAGCAAATCTAGACGATGCCGTTATTTTAAAGCCGCTTGAAAGAGCTTTAATCAAAACAGGACTTTATATCGCTTTGCCTAAAGGAGCTGAGGCACAAGTGCGACCAAGAAGTGGTTTAGCTTACAAAAAAGGAATCACAGTCCTTAATTCCCCTGGAACTATTGATGCAGATTATAGAGGTGAAATAGGAGTTATTCTTGTAAACATTTCCAATGAAAACTTTGCAGTTGAAGATGGTGAAAGGGTAGCACAATTAGTAATCGCCAAACACGAAGTTGCTGAATGGATAAACGTGGAAGAATTATCAGAAACCAAACGAGGTTCAGGAGGGTTTGGAAGTACAGGAATTAAATAAAAAAATAAAAAAATGAAGATTATAGTACCAATGGCAGGAAGGGGCTCAAGGCTAAGACCTCACACATTAACAGTTCCGAAGCCACTCGTTCCCGTTGCAGGGAAACCGATTGTTCAGCGCTTGGTAGAAGACATTACGAAAGTCTGCGGAGAACCTGTGGATGAAATAGCATTCATCATTGGAGATTTTGGTCCTCAGGTGGAAAAACAGTTGATTAACGTTGCAGAAGGACTTGGAGCGAAAGGGACAGTATATCACCAAGAAGAAGCATTAGGAACTGCACACGCTATATTGTGCGCTAAAGAATCATTGAAGGGAAATATCGTTGTTGCCTTTGCAGACACTCTGTTCAAGGCTGACTTTACTTTAGACACTTCTGCAGATGGCATCATTTGGGTAAGTCAAATTGATGACCCAAGTGCTTTTGGTGTTGTAAAACTCGATAGCAATAAGGTAATTACTGAGTTCGTAGAAAAGCCAGACACCTTTGTTTCTGACCTTGCAATAATCGGTATATACTACTTTAAAGATGGTGCGTTTTTGTCGGATGAACTGCAATATTTAATAGATAATAACACCAAAGAAAAAGGAGAGTTTCAGCTTACCAATGCTTTGGAAAACATGAAGCAAAAAGGTACAAAATTTAAAACTGGAGCTGTTCGAGAATGGCTAGATTGTGGGAATAAAAATGCAACTGTATATTCAAACCAGCGCGTTCTTGAATCTGAAAAAAACACGAACAATGTCTCTGAAAAAGCGAATATTGAAAATTCCGTAATTATTCAACCTTGCTATATTGGCTGATAATGCAACTGTAAAGCATTCGATAATTGGACCGCATGTTTCGATTGGAAATAATACAGTTATAACCAACTGTATCATTGAAAACAGCATCATTCAAAATGACAGCGCCTTAACAGGAGCCGCTTTTGCCGACAGTATGGTTGGCAATAACCATGCAACTTACCAGGGTGGATAATAAGGCTTTAAGCATTGGGGATTACACTGAAATAAGCGAATAAATTGGGTAAGCTGTTCTTCATATTGTTTTTTCTAATTGGTCTCTCCGGTTGCCATGCCAAAAAAAGCACTTCTGCAGAAAAAGGCGACACAAGGCTTCTTGTCTGAAAAGAAAGGAGGTTGCTTTAAAGCATCTATTGATAAAAGCAACTACCGAAAAGGTGCTGGGGAATTATGAAGAGGCTGAAAAGCTCTACTTAGAGTGCCTCCAAATAGATTCAAAAAGCGCTGTAACCTGCATTTTGAGCTGTCCGGGATATACTTATTTGTATAATCATGCTGAAGAAAAAGCTATCGTACATGCCGAAAAAGCAGTTAAATTATAATCCAAGCAACGGCTGGTACAAAACGAACCTGGCGGTTATCTACCAGGAGTCAAAACTTTATTCGAAAAAGCGGAAGGTTTATACAAAGAATTAATCACGCTATTTCCCGAAAGGAGTGAATACCATTTTACGCTAGCGGAAGCTTATTTATACCAGGGCAAGATAAACGAAGCGCTAGAAGTTTATGATGCGATTGAAAAGATATTAGGTCCATCAGCTGACTTAATTATTCACAAACATAAATTGTATTTAAGACTAGGCGAATCTGATAAAGCAATTGCTGAAATACAAAAATTGATAGACCAAAACCCTGCGAATATTGATTATTATAGATTACTAGCAGATTTGTACGAAAACGAAGGTGATGAGTCAAAGGCTCTGGAGATTTATAATAAAGTCTTGAAGATTGATCCTTCAAATGGTACGGTTCATTTGTCTTTGTACGAATACTATCGCTATCATGGAAATCAGGATAAAGCATTGTCCGAATTGACATTAGCATTTGAAAATTCGACAGTTCACATCGATACTAAAATGCAAATCATGTTGCAGTTTTTTACGAATTCCGAAAGAAATGAAAAAGTTAAAACTCAAGCATATGTATTAGCTAACATACTTGTCGATGTTCACTCAAACGAAGCAAAAAGTTTCTCTATGTATGGGGATTTTTTATCTCGCGACGGAAAACTAAAAGAAGCACTTCAGATGTTTAAGAAAGCAGCCAGTCTGGACAGCGGAAAATTCCCTATTTGGAGTGAAATTGTCTTTTTAGAATCGGACTTGAAAGAGTTTGAATTATTGGAAAAGGATACTCAGTCCGCACTTGAAGTTTTCCCTACACATCCAACTTTTTACTTTTTCAACGGGATTGCTAATATTAAACTCAAAAACTATGATAAAGCTATTACATCATTACTAGCAGGAAAAGAAATGGTCTTTGATAATGCACAGCTTCAGGCTGAATTTTTTCAGTATTTAGGTGATGCTTACCATGCAAAAAATGAGCATGTAAAATCGGATGAAAGTTATGACAAGGTCATTGGAGCTTAACCGGTACAACCCATATGTTTTAAATAATTACAGTTACTACCTCTCGCTGAGAAAGGAAAAATTAGCGCTAGCCGAAACCATGGCTAAGGAAGCCAATAACCAGGTTCCTGATAGTCCAAACTTTATAGACACATATGCTTGGGTGCTGTTTTTAAAAGGCAACTTTCAAGAGGCCGAAACACTCCTTGAAAAGGCTATTGCCCTGAGTGCTAACCCAGAATGGAACAATTTTAGAGCATTTCGGTGATGTCCTTTTTAAGCTTAATCAAAATAGAAGAGGCAATTAGTTCTTGGGAAAAAGCAAAAGATGCTGGAGGAAGCATCCCAACTTGTTGGGGAGAAAATACTTAAGAAAGATTACATTGAACCAGCTGGCAGAGTAGAGCGTGACAAATTTCAGAAAATATACAATATTACTTTGCGCAATTGCATCTCTTTACTCGTGCAGCGGTAGAAAGAAAAACGATAGATGGTGAAAAACTCAAAAATCATTCGCCCAAATATCTAATCAGACTCTCTCTCAAAAACAGAATTTGATTACACTTGGTTAAGAACAAAAGGAAATGCCGTTGTTAATTTTCAAGGTGACAAAAACACCCTTAAAGTGAATTTTAGAATTCGCAAAGACAGCGCAATTTGGACGAGTATTTCAAAAAGTACGATACCATTGCTAAGCGCCTTAATTTCCGCAGATTCATTAAAGTTTCTAAAAAAAATTGGTGGGAAACAATACTATTTAGGGGGGTATGACGAAATAAACGATTTATTCAACCTAGATTTCAACTATCTTCTTTTACAAGACGTCCTCTCAGGAACTCCAATTATGTTCGATTATGAAGGCAAGTACAAGTCAAAAATAGAAAATGGCATGTATCTGTTATCTTCGGATAAATCGAAAAAAATCGAAAAATTGCTTAAAAAAGGAAAAGGTAATCGAAAGCATTCCCTGTTTTATCGGTGTTGGATAGAGCCATCAAATTTTAAATGCGCAAAAGTGGAAATAAATTTTTTGTCCGATAGTAGTGAACTTAGAGGTCAACTATTCTGATTGGATTGATGTCGACGGACATGAGTTTTCCTGAAAAATCCTCAATTTATTTTACCACTCCTTACGATACTTTATCGTTAGCAGATTAACTACAGTAATAAGGTTAAGATAAACGAGCCGCAAAAAATGTCATTTAAAATTAACGATAACTATTCTCCCTTTGAACTAAATGAGAATAAGTAATAGCATAGCACTGATTGTTTTTCTAATTGGCTTTTTGACCTCTTTTAGTCAAGATTCCGATAAACTGAAACAAAAGGAAAGAGAGCTAAAAAATAAGATTTCTAATACTAAGGCTTTAATCAAAACAGCCAGAAACTCACAACAGTTGACTATAGCAGAATTAGGGATTATTAACCATCAAATTGCTTACCGAGAAGAATTAGAAGCAAACTTGAACTATCAAATGCGGAAATTAGATGAGCATTTGAATAGCCGTAAAAAACAAATATTATCTCTCGAAAATAATTTAAAGGAATTGAAAGATGAATACGCTAAAATGCTTCAATACGCATATAAAAACCGAAATACGGAATATCAACTAATTTATATATTTTCTGCCGAATCTTATACTGAGGCGTATCATAGGATGCAGTATATTAAACAATATAAAGATTATAGGAAATAAACAAGTAGAGAGAATAAAAGAGACGAAAAGTCTTTTAAGCGAAAAGATAGCGGAACTAGAACTAACCAAGCTAGAAAAGAAGGATTTAAAAACTATCCAAAAAACAGAAAAGAGCGCGTTTTTTAGAGGACAAAAAAACTCAACAGATAGCACTCTCTAAATTAAAACAAAACGAGCAGCAACTTAAAAACAAACTAAATAAACAAAATCAAGAGAGAAAAAATTTGGCGTCTGCGATCCGAAAAGCAATAGAAAAAGAGATAGAAAAAGAAGCTCTTTTAAGAAAGGAAACTGGACTTAGTAATACTCCTGAAACCAAAGCATTAGCTAAGTCCTTTACAACCAATAAAGGAAGGTTGCCTTGGCCAGTTGCTAAAGGAGAAATAACCGGAAAGTATGGAAAGCATCGGCACCAAGTTGTAAAAACAGCTACCATTGAAAATAAAGGAATTGATATTACAACCGCAAAGGGAGCAGATGTAAGAGCAATTTTTGAGGGAAAAGTAACAAGTATTTTTATTATTCCCGGTTCTGGAAAAGTTGTAATGATTAGTCATGGAAATTACAGAACTGTATATGCCAACCTCAAAGATGTATATGTCGAAAAAGGAGACGAAGTAAGCACTAAAGAGGTGCTTGGCGCCTTGCTAACTTCCGAAAATGGCAATGTTTCCGAAGCTCATCTGGAAATATGGAAAATATCTAAAGGGAATATGGATACCGTTGACCCATCTCTTTGGATTTATCGGTAATTACATAACCATTACTTCGATATCTAAAACACTCAAAGGTTTATTTTTATTCTTATTAATCCTTTTTACTCTTGCTAAAACGATCGTTCCTCTATCCATTTGTTTTGCAACTATCGAATTAACTTTTAGGGACACGTAGCCCAACTTGCAACCTTCAAAATATACTCCAACAGCATTCTTATCAAAGATATGATTATGTTCTCTTCTCAATTCAATTCTACTATTATGTTTAAGTCTATGATAAATATAAATCATTTCGTAATAAGCTAATTCGACCACATTTGTTAGTAGTCCAAGGTTTGGCAGTGCCTCTGACAAAGGCGCAATAGTGTTTAATTGTCTCATAATTATTTTGTTTTAGTATTGATTATGCTGCTAATAATTGGTCATTTATCATAATTGTTTGGCCTAGCTTATTCTTTAAGTTAATTTCACTTATTTCATCATTGTTAGTTAACAACTCATCGGTTATTAACTCGGAAACATCAATTCCGTTGATTGTCGGTATTTTACCTATTAAATTATTAAGTTCATTAAAATTGATGCTAATATTTGTAAAATAACTTTTACCTGCTTTAAACACTTTACAGGCAAGCAATAAGCCATCGTCGTTTCGCTCATATACGATGAACTGAATTTCCATTTTACTACCTTTTGTTAATGATGATATTGTTTTCATATTTCGTATTGTTAGATATTACAATACAAACATTAGAAATTACTACGTAATGTATTTACGTAGCGTCTATTTTTCTGCTTTATTGGAAGAATGGAATAAGAAAAAACTATTGAAAAAGGCAAACAAAGTCACACCTGCCTGTGTTTCTAAGGTATCATCACCTAAAAAGCTTAGTAAGCTAATTACTAAAAAAACCCCATACATATAGTTGTCTTTTGCTATCTTTATGATAGGATAGATAAATGAAATAAGCCAAATTAATATTCCAACCAAACCAAATGCTATAAAAAAAGTTAGAAGCTGGTTATGTCCTCTTTTTCTATTTTCAGGAGCGAGCCGAGAGTTTAACTCTATGTACTTTTCCTCAAAGGCATTTGGAACATCACCCGTTCCTACACCCAGCCATAAGTTATCTTTTACAATAGATATACCAGCGCTTGAGAAAATGAGCCGCTGTGTAATAGAATGTCCATTCGAACTAAACCCGCTCTCCTTATTTTTGAATTCAAAAAAGATTTGATATAATCTTTTATTGATACTTGACAATTTAATACAGCTAGTAATACCCATTTCAATTTCAGATACTTCTTCGTCAGTAAGTTCTAAAACCCCTTGTTTATCTTTCCTGTCGCCCTTTGAAGTAATATAGCGATAGATAGTTGCGGAAATTGGTTGACCTTTTTTATCAAGAGAATCAAAGTGACAATCACTTTTCATATTCCATGTTTGTTCGACTTCATTTGGACAAACATAAAGCCATAAATAATATCCATTTTCGGTAACTAAACTGGTTGTATCGTGAATATATAATTCTCCTGCCGGTGTATGAGTGTCTAAAGATTGGAAAACAGCATTGTCGTTGATTTCAGAATATTCATTATAAGAACTCCAAACATATGATAGTACAAAAACGAGAAATCCAAACCCAGCTAATGCAGATAGAATTTTAATCTTAATAGAAGAGTGCGCGATTACTAACCATATTACAGAATAGGTAACTACCAAACTTAGCACTACTAGGCCAGTGCCGGATAGAATGTAAAGAAAATAACAAAACCATAAACTTATGGCAACAGTCACAAATTGAAACGCTTTTCCTTTGTTAAAGAAATAGTAATTTAATAAAGCTATTGCTAAACAAATTAATAAACTTAAACGAATATGTGAGATGAAAAAAGAGATATTGCGGACGTCGGTGACATCTTCCTTTATTGGAAAAAACTCCAAATAAGCACCATAACTTATGAAGGAACTGATTAATAGACCCGCTATAAATACACCTATAATTAACTCAAAAATTCGTTTTGATAATACCGGTATAGATCCAATAACAATTGGAAAACTTAAAAGTGGAAGTTTCCTTACTATATCATGAAAGGCGTAGTCATAATTTGTAGTGTTAAAAAGCCAAATTAGATGCACAAGAAAACCCAATGCTAAAATTAATGGCGCGTAACTTAATGTCTTTATCCTTTGCCATTTAGCTAAATAATTACCCTCCAAAACCCAGGCCGCAGCAAGAATTATTGAAGAAATGCTCATCAAAAATTTTCCAGTAGAAAGACCAACTACCAACAATAGTAATGCAAATATGTAAATCTTGGTATAAGGGAGGTACTTACTAAACACTTTTATTTGGATTCTCCCGATAAAATACTTTTAAAGCGTATCTGGTTTTTTAAAACCTCTTTTGCCTCTTTCATATATGGGTCATTCTTAAGCGAAGCTTCCACCCGTCCATTTTGGTAATAATAACGCGAGACAATTTCATTTTCAAGCAGCTCAATAATTTCATCTTTATACCTGACCATGTCATCCTTAAGGCTTGGTTTCAATTTTGCAAAAAGAGCATCAAATTCCATTTCAGAATCGTCATAGTACTTTTCTTCCATGGCGACCTCTTTCAGCTCTTGCAGCATCTCCTCAGAGTCCATTGTATATTCAACTTCTTTATCTCCTAAGTAAGCAATAAAATTATTGTAATCGATTGTTGAAAGTGAAAACGTCCTTGCTGACTCGATTTCTGGATGGTTTCGTTTATACTCTGTTACATAATTAAAAATGTAATTCTTCAAAACAAGAACGGAAGTAAGCTTGCTATACACAGCAGGTTCTATTTTAATTTCAGGCTCAACTCCACGACCATCTTTTACCTCTCTACCATTTTTTGTTGTAAAGGTTTTTATCAAACTATCTGCAACTTCAGAAACAGAACCCTTGTCGTCTCTGTTTGCATAATCTAATTTTTGAATACATCTGCCACTTGGAGTATAATATTTGGCAATTGTTAGCTTTACCTTACTCCCAAAATTTAAATCTTTGGTTTGCTGAACTAGTCCTTTGCCATAAGTTGTCATTCCAATTATTACCGCACGATCCAAATCTTGTAAACTTCCAGAGACAATTTCACTTGCTGAAGCAGAATAACCATCAACCAAAACAACTATAGGCATTTTTTCATCAAACGGAGTGTTAAGTGTTTTATAGTCTTTATTCAAATCTGTTAACCTCCCTTTAGTGGAAACAACGGTATTCCCTTTGCCAATAAAGAAATTTACAATATTGACAGATTCATGTAAGAGACCTCCACCATTTCCCCTGAGGTCGAATACCAGTTTTTTCATTCCACTACTATCTTTTAAATATTTCAACGCTTCAAGAACTTCTCTGCTGGCTGTACTTGTAAATGAGTTTAACTTCACGTAACCAATTTCTTCATCAATCATTCCGAAGTAAGGAACAGAAGGAATTTTTATAACCTCTCTCGTAATTGTTGTTTCACTCGCAACACCCTGCCTTTCATATTTAACCTTCAGAATAGTTCCTGCTCCACCTTTTAAAATAGCACTCATTTCTTTTGTGGTTTTTCCAGCTACTGATTTACCATCAATCTCCAATAAAATATCGCCAGCAATAATTCCTGCTTTATCAGTTGGAGACCCTTCATAAGGTTCCGAAATTACAACATAGGAATCTTGCGTTTTTATCATTGCACCAATTCCTCCATATTGTCCAGTAGTCATAAACCGATAATCCTCTATATCACTTTCTGGTATATATACAGTGTAAGGATCTAGGGATCGAAGCATAGCGTCAATAGCTTTTTTCATCAAGTTTCCTGGCTCTGGCTCATCAACATAAAACGTATTGATGTTATCGTAAACCGATGTCATTATTCGAATGTTCTTAGTTATTTCGAAATAATTATCATCATTTTTATTAGAAATTAATGTTGACGTAACAGTAGTTGCGCTGATGAAAATTGCTGCTATTAGAACAATATAAATTGATTTTTTGGTTAGGAACATAGACTCTATTTATCTGTAATCTCTTTCGTTAAACGGTTTAAAAGTAAGTTTATTTTATCATCCACTATTTCGGACTGAGGAATATCTTTTCCTAGATATATTAAAAACAAAGAAACACGCAGATTTTTATTTTCTGCAGCCTTTTGGACTTGATGCTTATATTTTCGATATGCCTCTCTTAATTGTCTTTTTATTTGATTTCTATCAACTGCTCTTTTAAATTTTCTTTTTGGAACGGAAAAAACCACTTTTAAGCCGGTTTCTCCAACCTCCTTTATCCAGACAACCTTAAAAGGGTAATCATTCAAATGTTTTCCTTTATCATAAATCTGCGATATAGCAACATTATTAGTTAATCTATCTGATTTAGATAAGGTGTTTTTCATGGAAATATCTAATTAAAACAAAATAAGGCCGACTAAAGTCGACCTTATAAATATACGTACGACACGTAACAAAATTATTTTTTTGCTTTTAAATATTGCTCAATAGCCATTGTCATTGAAGGAGCATTTGAACTCGGTGCTTGAACATCAATTCTAAACCCTGCCTCTTCTACAGCTTTGGCCGTAGTAGGTCCAAAAACAGCTATTTTTGTTCCGTTTTGGGTAAATCCTGGAAAGTTTTTAATCAAAGATTGAATTCCTGATGGACTATAAAACACCAGCATATCATATTTAACGGCAGATAAGTCAGATAGATCACTGCAAACAGTTTTATAAAGAGTGGCATTCTTAAACTCTATACCGAATTTTGCTAATTGCTCCGGAATTACTTTTCGTTGTATGTCAGAACAGGGAACTATAAAGTTTTCTTTTTTGTGTTTCTTTAGTACATCCCCCAAATCTGCGGTTGTCTGTTTCCCAAAAAAGATTTTTCTTTTACGATAAACAACATAATTCTGCAGATAATAGGCAACCGCCTCGGAAATGCAAAAGTATTTCATGTCATCAGGAACTGTATATCGCATCTCCTTAGCCATTCTAAAATAATGATCTACAGCCATGCGAGAAGTTAGGATTACCCCCGTAAAATCCGAAAGAAGAATACGTTCTTTCCTAAATTCTTGCGCGTCAACACCTTCTACATGAATAAAAGAGCGATAATCAATTTGTACGTGATATTTACCTGCCAAATCAGAAAATGGATTCTTCCCGGTTTTTGGTTCCGGCTGAGAAACTAGAATAGTTTTAACTCCCACAATTAATTCGTTTTTAGTTAAACTTTCAAAATTTGCCAACCAATAGTAGAAAAGCTACGACTAGAGGCATTATTTCGAGGGTGCAAAGGTATAAAATAATGTAATACCACGAAATTTTAATACCTAAGCTTTGTCGAATACTCTGGAACAGCCTAATAATGTAGGATATAGTTAATAAAAAAACACAATACACCTCTCCAATATTTTGGGTTTTCAGATGTAATAGTTGTAAATTTATATTGGTATAGGAGGGGAAAAACAAAATTGCAATTATTCCGGGGAGTAACAAGATCCCTATTATTTGGTAATATCTAAAATTATAACTTTTAGCTTTTTCTAGCAAATCATCAGCTTCTGAAATACCTTTAACTAACCTAATGATTGCAAACTTTAAGCATAACAATAAAAATACTCCTCCAACCACTAATCCATAAAGAAAATAAGGCTCTATTGGTCCAGTTACTTTAATTAATAGCTTGTAAATAAGAACAGAAATTACAATAATCGAATTGAGCACCAAAGCAATTGACAACCGAGAGGACAAACCGTGAGCTCCTTTATAATCTTGATTAGAGAGGGAAAAAGAAAAACATTGGCGAAAAGCATTAGCAATAACTCCAACTTGCATATGTCTAATTATAGCATAGGAAACTAGAACTATTAGAAGAGGAACCAGCATCCATTCTATAGTGGAAATTTTATCTATGGGAATTCCCGTTTGATTCATTTTCGAATACAAAAGTAAATTAATCCCCTCACACACAAGGTTAATTGACTCTGTTTTTATCCGAATAAAAAAAATAGTCAACACAATCGTTTTAAAAAATCAAACCTATTAAATAATCGTTATCTGCTAAAATCAGCAGTCCAGCAGCGTGGTTTCTTAGAGCCTGGAATATGGATATATCCAATTCCTACCAAACGATGGTCAGGATTAAACATATTTTTACAATGAGGCGGAGAATTAAGCCAAGATGTGAATACTTCTTCTCCATTAGCTGCGCCGTAATTACAATTCTCTAATACATCTGCAGAAACTTTCCAAACCTTATTTTTAGATTCGTGCTTCAAAAAGTTTTTAGTTCTGGTATGGACATCACACACAAACTCCAAACTATCTGTAATTATGTTTCTATCATATGTATCGTGACCAAAATAATTTTGAGTACCCATATCGTAAGAATGATATCTCGCAGCTCTTGAAAGATCTTTGTCTATCATCAGCGGCTCCAGGAGAGAGTCTTTCCTAGCTTTATTTAAAATAATCAGAAATTGCCTTTCGTTCATCAGACTGCTGCTTGGAACATTTTCAATACCAATAGCAACCCCAAAAAATTTATGGCTTTTTCTTGTATAGAAAGAACAAACAAATGAAGAAAGCGAAAAGAAAGTTATAATAGAAAATACAAGAATAGTAGAATTTTTTTGTGGGAAAATCATAGCTTAGGTTTTAGATTAATTATTTGACCGTAATGATTTTCTATAGGCTTTTGTTTATCAATGTAATGCATCAATACTAAAAAGGCACATTTTATATATTTTTATCTAGCCGTATGACGGCATTGAAGATGTTTCTTCATAAAACCAGAAATTCACATTCATTCTCCTAATATTAAGAGTGAAAAACACGGAAACGCTCTAATAAAGTAAACAGGGAATTTATCTTATCCAGAAGATCTGACTTTCATAGTCCTTGGCGCACAGCAGCAGATTGATAAATTCGAAAAAAATATAGGGATTTTGACATCAAGCAAAAAAAGCCGCTAGAGTCTAGCGGCTTTTTTTGTTTTGTACGAAGACTTTTATTCGCAATCTGATTTGAAATCTGCAAACACTTCAATTTCTACATCTGGCCATAAAACACTAACCCCATCCTTTCCTGTATGAACTGCGGTGCAAACTCCATTCAATGAATCCAGTGATGGCTTAGCGTTCCAATCATTAACGTTGATAGCGGTAGACAGCTTTAAACGGTTTTCCGATGTTGCTTTCCAATCCAGAGGCAATTTCTTTTTCAACACCATTCATTGTCAATGTAATAGCTCCAGATCCATCATCATTTAAAGAAACAACCTTTCCAGAAATTGTTGCAGTATTTACCATTGTTCCAAAGAAACTATCTGATATTTTATAGTCCCTTTCTGTATTGTTAGAATTTACAGAACCAGTAAGAATATCAAACTGAGCAGTTGCTGCCGCTCCAGCCATTGTTTGGTTGTTAATCACTCCACTGACAATAACGGTATCAAATGTTCCTCCAACACCTACTTTATCGCTCAACTTAAAAGCAGTCCAGTTTACCACAACACTCTTTTCATCTAGGGTTAGTAGACATGTGTCTTTAGCAATTACATTTGAGTCATCCGCGAGTTTTTTTGATAGCTCGTTCCCTATTTCATCTAAGTTTTCTGCTGTTTCATCTTCACTACAGGCTACAAAAAGTAGTAATGATGAAATAATTCCTGTGTAAATAATATACTTTTTCATTTTATTGAGTTATTGGTTTTATTCAAAATTTACAAGAACACGGTTTTTCTCTACCGTATCCCCTTTATTTATATTTACTGATTTTATAACACCATCAGTTGGAGATTTAAGCATATTTTCCATTTTCATTGCTTCCAACACTACAAGAGGATCATCCTTTACAACAGAATCGCCAACACTAACAACTATATCCACAACTACTCCAGGCATAGGAGCTTTTAACTCGTTAACTTTTTTAGTTGATGCAGCATCCATTCCTAACGATTGAAGAAGCACATCATATTCATCTGTCAGCTTTACCTCAAATCGATCTCCATCAATTTTTATTGTAATTGTTTTATTTTCAGAATCAATAGCAAGCAATCGAGCGATATGCTTTTTACCATCTCTTGAAATTAATAACTCATTGTCATGTTGCTGTATAATCTCAATTTCAAACTTCTCGCTGCTTATATTTACGTTCAACGCGTTCTTTCCCTCAGGGCTAAACTCCACAGAAGCATTATTGTTGATTTTGGCAGTGACTTTCATTCAAATAATATTTGGTGTACCAAAAGTACCGAAAATCTATCGCTAAACAAACAATTATACCAGACATACACAATTCATTAGCTGATTACCAAATAATGACCATATTTGCACTTAATAAAATTATTCAAATAATTATGAATCTGAAAAACGGGATAGTTCTGATATTTAGCGGCTTATTTGCAATTAGTTGCGCACAACAGAAACAAACACAAGAAACATCAACTGTTGAAAATAGAATTGGGGAAGAGGTGAAAGAACCAGCGGAGAGAAAGCATTATAATCCCTCAGAAAAACGTGTTAATGATTTACTTCATACCAAACTAGAGGTTAGTTTTGACTGGCCAAATCGACAATTAAATGGAAAGGCGCTTTTAACTCTTAAGCCATACTTTTATAACACCGACTCTTTAACGCTAGATGCTAAAGCAATGGAGATCCATTCTGTTCGACAAAATGACGAAAAATCAATGGAATTAAAATATGCATATGATGGGCAGTATTTAAAAATTAAATTACCAAAAGAATACAATCGTACAGAACAGTATAATATATACATTGAATATACCGCTAAACCTGAAGAAGTAATGCAAGAAGGAAGCAGTGCTATCTCTGACGCGAAAGGACTTTATTTTATAAACCATGATGGAGCAGATAAAAACAAGCACATGGAAATATGGACGCAGGGAGAGACTGAAGCCAGTTCTGCATGGTTCCCTACTATTGATTCTCCAAATGAAAAAACTACCGAAGAAATTTACATTACCGTTGAAGACAAATATACTACACTTTCAAATGGCTTATTGCTTGAATCTGCTCAACATGAAAATGGAACAAGAACAGACCACTGGAAAATGGAGCAACCTCACTCTCCTTATTTATTTATGATGGCGATAGGTGAATTTGCGATAGTAAGAGACACCTGGAAAAAGAAAGATAGTTCCGAAATAGAAGTTAATTATTACGTAGAGAAGAAGTTTGAGCCGCATGCGAGAGCAATATTTGGGAAAACACCTAGAATGCTTGAACACTTTTCTGATTTATTAGGCATTGAATATCCTTGGGAAAAATATAGCCAAGTAGTAGTTAGAGATTACGTTTCTGGGGCTATGGAAAACACTTCAGCCACTATTCACGGAGAGTTTTTATATCAAACAAAAAGAGAAATCATCGACGGAGGAAATGAGTCAATAATTGCACATGAGTTATTTCACCATTGGTTTGGAGATTTAGTAACTTGTGAAAGTTGGGCTAATCTTCCGTTAAATGAATCTTTTGCGAATTATAGCCAGTTTTTATGGGATGATTTTGAGTATGGAAGAATGGAAGCAGACATGAATGCCTATGGTGAAATGGAAGGTTATTTTTTATCTGCACAGCAGGGAGGGCACGTAGATATGATACGATTTGATTACGAAAGCAAAGAAGACATGTTTGATGGACACTCATACAATAAGGGAGGTAGGATATTAAACATGCTGAGAGCCCATGTAGGAGATGAAGCATTTTTTGCATCACTTAAATTATACTTGACCAAACACGCATTTAAAAATGCTGAAATACATGACTTAAGGCTAGCTTTCGAAGAGACTACAGGAGAGGATTTAAATTGGTTTTTCGATCAGTGGTTTTTATCAAGCGGGCATCCGGTTTTAAAATACGAACAAGAATACAATGATTCCACCAAAAAATTGACAGTTTCAATCGCACAAAAACAAGATACCGAAAAATGGCCTGTTTATAAACTTCCTATTTACATAGACATTTATGTTGGAGGTAATTCTCGTAGAGAATTAGTTTGGGTTGAAGCCATTGAAAATACTTTTGAATTTAATGCAGCATCTCCACCAAGTTTAGTAAACATAGATGCTTTAAAAGTAACTTTAGCAAAAAAGACTGATAAAAAGCCGCTAGAGCAATGGGTTTATCAGCTGAACCATGCCGGACTTTGGTTAGATAAGAAAGAAGCAATTGATAAATGTGGAAAAAGTAGCGAACCATCGGCTGTTGAGGCAATTATTAATGCACTAAACCAGCCATTTTGGAACATAAAAACAATGGCTATGGGTAAAATCAAAAAAGCAGTTAAAGCAAAGCCAGAGATTGTGAGAACTAAGCTAATGACACTTGCAACGCAAGACAAAAACCCCAAAGTCCGAGCAACAGCAATTAAAACATTGATGAAATATTTCTCTGACGACAAGTCCTTAAGTAGCACTTATGAGATGGGGTTAAAAGACTCATCATATCGCGTAATGGGAACTGCTTTAGCAGGTGTAACATCCATCGATCCTGAAAAAGGGCTGATTATGGCTAGATCAATGGAGGGGGAAGAAAGTGCTGCTATCAACAACGCAATTGCTGCTATATATGCTAAAAAAGGAACGTTAGATGAACATGCATTTTTCTTAGAAACGATTTCTGAGTTGAATGGAATGAATAAGCTGGGATTCCTGCAAAAATACAGTGAATATGTTCTAAGATTGCCAAATATCGAAATTGACAAAGCAGTTATCGTGTATAAGAATATCGTGGAGACTGAATCTGTTTGGTTTGTTAAATTATCAGGATACAACCTGCTGGCCGGTGTCCAAAATTTTTATTCAAAACGAGCTATGGAAATGTCTGCTAAAATAGAAAGTGTGCAAGCTGATGGAATATCGGAACAAGCTACTGAACTGGAGAAGGAGATGAATGTTTATAAGGCTCAAGACGCTAAAATAGCTGACATATTGAATAATTTAAAAGCTAAGGAAACAGACCCAAATGTCAAAAAATATTTAGGAATGTAGCTTCAATAAGCTTAGGTATGCAAATTACTACTCTTTCTTTGTTTAAATATACTTCATTGCGCAATAAGTTTTGGGGATTAAAAATGATGCAATTCGCACACAAAGACTTAGTAAATACGAAAGGGCTTACCTTTTATCGACTTTTAGGCAGTGGAAGGGGAAAAGGCTTTAATCCATTTCCCGACTGGTCAGTTTACTGTCTTCTTCAAGTATGGGAATCGGAAGATGCAGCCCATTCTTTTTTTCAGTCTTCTGACTTAATAAAGAAATATATTGATCGCTCGGATGAGTTATTTACACTTTACATGAAAAACATATCAGCAGGAGGAACCTGGGTTGGAAAAACTCCTTTTGAGAAGGGGGTGGATTTAGACCCTGAATTGCCAATTGCCGTAATTACTCGGGCTACAATTAAGTGGAATTGGCTTCTACGGTTTTGGAAATATGTTCCTACTTCACAAGAGGCTTTGAATGGAAATGAAGGGTTAATCTATACCAAAGGTATTGGAGAGGTCCCGATAGTCCAAATGGCCACATTTAGCTTATGGAAAAACTTTGAAGCTGTAAAGCAGTTTGCCTACAATAGCAAACAACATCAAGAGGCAATTAAAAGAACACGGAAGAACGAATGGTATAGAGAAGAGCTATTTGCGCGTTTCCAACCCTACAAATCAACAGGAACCTGGGAAGGAAAAGACCTGTTGACCTTTAAATAACCAAATATTTAGCAAAAACTGAGCTATTGAGGAGTTGCAACAACTGTCATAATTCCAAGAGAAGATCTTTTCTTTATCCATTTTTTTGGGGCAAATAATATCATCCCAAACACAAATTTCCAAAATTCATCTTCCATGTTTTTGTTCCATTCAATGCCTTTTTGTTCCATTCTGCTCATCCATTGGAGCAAATAAGGGTCCATGGTGCCGTAGGTATCGAGCTCAGAAACTTTCCACCCACTTTTTTGAAGTAACAATGTTACATTCTTTGGAGAGAATAAAGAAAGATGTCGAGGAGTATGCCAGCCTGCCCAGTTTTCACCATATTTTTTTCTGCTGGATGAATCAAAATTTGGAATTTCAATAATCAGCTTAGTAGATGGTTTCGCAATGGACTTTAGATAACTTAGGTTTTCAAATGGAGAATAGTCATGTTCCAAATAATGCCACATAGTAATTACGTCAGGATGAATATTTATCAGATCTTTAACTTCTGCTACACGCAAATCAATTCCGGAAAAATGAGCCTCTTCTTCTTTCCAACCCTCATCACTAAAGTCAATACCCAAGGTGCTGCAATTTAACTGTTCAGAGCAAACCTTTAAAAAGCTTGGCTTACCGCAGCCAATGTCCAAAAGCAAGGAGTCTGAATTGATTTGGTGAGTCTGCTTTACTCGCTTTAGCCGTTTTAAATCTAACTTTTGCTGGCTATTCTCTACCATTTCCTCAAACTTACCCCATGCTTTCGCTCCTCGATATGGTAAATAATGGGATGTATAGTATTTTTTTAATTGATTTAAAGGAACCCGAGGATTTAAGAAGACCAGCTGACATTCCTTGCATTGATCAAAATTGAACATCTCGTTATCAGGATGCATCTGAGCCATAGTTCTTATAAAAGAACTAATAGAAGATGAATTACAAATAGGGCAACTACTAAATTGATCCATAATGCTAAGATATGCTTATCATTTAACGCATATTAAAAATCTTTTCATCAAATTTACATCAATAAACTTTATTCATCGATAATATGAAAATTGAATCACCTGAAAGTCGGGCCTATAAAAAAAAGATTATAGTTATAGGTGCTGGAATTGCAGGACTATCTTCTGCCATTCGTCTGCAAAATGCCGGATTTCAAGTATCTGTTTTTGAAATGAATGACTATCCAGGGGGAAAATTAACAGCATTTTCGGAAAAGGGCTATCGCTTTGATATGGGACCTTCTTTGTTTACAATGCCTCACTTTGTGGATGAATTATTTACTGTTTCAAACAAAAAAGCTAAAGACTATTTTTCCTACAAGCGGAAAAATACTGTTTGTCATTATTTTTATAAAGACGGGACAACTTTTCAGGCAGCCTCTGAAGAAAAGGAATTTGCATCAGAAGCAGCTAGCACTTTTGATGTAGAAGAAGATGATGTGTTGAATTACTTTAAAAAAAGTAAAAAGAAGTACGATTTAACTTCTTCATTGTTTCTAGAGAATTCATTGCATAAATTATCTACTTATCTAACAAAGGATACTTTAAAAGCTATTATTAAAGTAAGAAGTTTAGATATTAATACAAGTTTACACGCTTATAATGCTAAGGCTTTTAATGACCCAAAACTGGTTCAGCTTTTTGATAGATTTGCAACCTACAATGGTTCATCACCATATCAAACACCGGGAATTATGTCTATGATTCCTCACCTAGAGCAATACTACGGCACGTTTTTTCCTGAAGGAGGAATGCACAGCATTACAAAAAGCATCTATCAATTAGCACTTGATTTGGGTATTGAATTTCATTTTAATTCAAAAGTTGAAAAAATAATTATTCAGAAGAAAAAAGCAGTTGGAATTTTTTGTCATAACAAAGATTATTTAGCTGACTATATAATTTCTAATAGTGATGTAGTTTCAACTTATAGAAATTTATTGAAAGATCAAAAGTCGCCGGAAAAAATATTAAAACAGCCACGATCTAGTTCAGCATTAATTTTTTATTGGGGAATAAAAAAAGAGTTTCCAACATTGGATTTACACAACATCTTCTTTTCTGAAGATTACAAAGAAGAATTTGATCACATCTTTGAAAAAAATAATGTGTATAAAGATCCTACTATTTATATTAATATTACCTCAAAAGAAAACAAAGATGATGCGCCTAAAGGCTGTGAAAATTGGTTTGTTATGGTTAATGTTCCCAGTAACACGGGTCAGAACTGGGATAGTATAGTAGAAAAAACGAGGGTTGAGGTTCTGAGAAAGCTTTCAGCCTCTCTTTCCGCAAAGATTGAAGATTTAATAGAGTCTGAAACAGTGCTAGATCCAAGATTAATAGAGTCTAAAACAATGTCATATCAAGGAGCATTATACGGCGCATCAAGTAATAATAAGTTTGCAGCATTTTTAAGGCATCCCAATTTTAGTCAAAAAATTTCCAATTTATATTTTTGTGGAGGAAGTGTGCATCCAGGTGGAGGCATTCCGCTTTGTTTACTTTCTGGGAAAATTGTTTCTGAATTAATTTTAAAAGACACATGATAGCAAAAAACAAAATATTCATATCCATTTTTATTATTTGGCTCTTTAATATTTCTGGAATTATAGGTATATTATCTTCCTATTCTTCATGGTTTTTAGGGCATACATCTTTAAACTTATTAATCTATATAGTTCTTATAATTTGGAATTTAGAACATATATCTAAGAAGTTTTTAGTCGCCTTTTCGATACCTTTTTGTATCGGCTTCCTCACGGAATATTTAGGGGTTAATTATGGATTGTTGTTTGGGACTTATTCATATGGAAATAATTTAGGTATTAAAATTTGGGGAGTTCCTTTGATGATTTGCGTAAATTGGTCATTACTAACATTTATTACTGCTGATTTGAGCAGAGTGATTCATAAAAATATTATTATTCGTTCCTTATTAGGAGGTTTACTTATGATGGTTTTGGATATTATTATAGAGGTATCCGCTCCAAGATTTGACTTTTGGGAATTTGAAAACAATTCCGTGCCCTTAAAAAATTATATTGCTTGGTTTATGATAGGAAGCATAGCACATTATTTATATAATCAACTATCTCTAAAAACCAATATGAAATTATCGATTCACATATTAGTTGCGATAACATTTTTCTTTGTTTGTTTTTTATTCTTTTGATGGAGCAATATGATTACATAATATTAGGAGCCGGAGCCTCAGGCTTAATGCTTGCATTTAGAATGTCTCAAGACAGCTTTTTTGATGAAAAATCAATTTTAATTATTGATCAAGTAAAAGATAAAGGGAACGATAGGACATGGTGCTACTGGGAAGATGGAGCTGGAGAATGGGACGATTTATTAACTAAAACATGGCCTAAAGTGTTTTTTGGTAGTGAATCGTTTTCGAAAACAATTACGATTACTCCTTTTAGTTATAAAATGATTAGAAGCGAAAAATTCTATAATAACCTTTGGAGAAGTATTAACCTAAAACCCAATATTAGCTTTATTGAAGACAGAGCTGTCTCCTGGACAGAAACAGAGAAGGGAGTAACCGTTTCCACCATTAAATCAGCCTATTTTGGGCTGAAGCTTTTCAATAGTATTCCAAATAAAGAGGTATATGAAACACAACAACAATACCCTGTTCTTCAGCAACATTTTATGGGATGGTTTGTAAAAACAAAAACAGATTGCTTTGATGATTCCGTTGCTAGTTTTATGGATTTCAATATCCCACAAAATGGCAACACGCGTTTTATGTACGTGCTGCCAATCGATAAAAATATGGCGCTTTTTGAATATACTCTATTTTCAAAAGACTTATTAAAACATTCCGACTACGAAGACGCAATTAAGGATTATTTAAACCAGAAAAAGATTACCGATTTTGAGATTTTAGAAAAGGAAACTGGATCGATACCTATGACCTCTTTTAAATTTGAAGAATTGAACTCAAAAAACATTTTAAACATTGGAACTGCCGGCGGGTGGACCAAAGCAAGCACAGGTTATACATTTAATAATACTTCGAAAAAAACAAAAGATTTAGTGGTGTTTTTAAAAACTGAAAATGATTTGACTCAATTTTCAAAAAGAACAAAATTCTGGTTTTATGACTTGCTTTTTTTAGATGTATTGGCTACCAATAATGGAAAAGGTTCAACTGTATTTTCGGACATGTTCAAAAGGGTGAATGCTAAAACTATATTGAGGTTTCTGGATGAAGAATCTACTTTTTTGCAGGATTTGAAAATCATGTCTTCAGTTTCTCCAAAACTGTTTCTCTCTGCAATATTTAAGCGAATCTTTAAATCTTAGCAAAATTGGCAAAACGCAAGCATATTCAATAAGCATTTGAAAAATTACTCTGCTTAGGATATAGGCAGCCTGGAACGAGGGTCCCTTTAGAGCCTGGGTTCAGTGTTTTTAAAAGCTTTACTGCTTTTGTATTTTATTAATAGAAGCATGCCGAAGGATTCGCCGCCTAATTTTGCTAGGCTCTTATGATGCACTTTGTGTGCTCGCCTCAGATTTAGTAAGTAAGGGTTCGTTGTATTTCTCAAAACTTTAATACGTTGGTGTATAAATAAATCATGTATAAAAAAATAGGCGGCACCGTACAAAGTAATGCCAAGGCCTATCCAAAAATAGGGAGCAGTAAGATCATTTAACCCATAAAATATATTTAAAAACCCCGGTATTGCAAAAATCAAAAAAAAGTAATCGTTTTTCTCAAAAGGGGTTTTGTTTGAATGATCATGATGGTCTTTATGCAGCTGCCACAGAAAACCATGCATAATATATTTGTGAGTGAACCAAGCAACTAACTCCATGAAAAGAAAAACTAATAGAGTAATTATTATTCCAACGGCGTAATTCATTTGCTATTTTTTAACCGATCAAGCTCCGCTTCCGTTAGTTTAATTTCCTTTTCCAACATATAATTTACGATCTTTTGCTTTAGATCATTATCTCGTATAGTTGCAATAGACTTCAGCAAATACCGTTTATCATTTTCTAAATCCTTTTTATAAGATAGGAAGCTTGGAGTATCATTTTGAACACAAAACCTCATAAATTTAAGTTCTACATTGTTTGGGTCATTTGATATGGCTGATTCCAAAAAATTCTTTCCTTTTGAGAAATATTCCATTTTATAGTTTGGAAGCCAAGCATATTTAGCTTTCAACATGAAAGACATACCAATGTACCCTAAAATAGTGTTATCGGGATTACTATATTTAATTAAAATATTTTCAAACTCCTTAAACTTTTCTTCACTATCGATTGCAAGATAATAATATTTACGGACCTTCAGTAAATCATCTCCCTCAGGAAAAACAGCACCAGTAGATGAGATAAAAATCATAAAGAAAAGCAAAATCTTCATAGTAAATTAGTTTGATGTTTTGCAAAAGATTGCAACATTAGGATAAATTTTTGACCGTTTGGAATTCGAATTCTTTCGGCTATCATGTTTTCAGGTGACACTCCTTTAATCTTTCTAAAGAGTCTTAAATAATAATAGTAGGCCAAGTATACACCTCCTCTTGATGAGGCCGGCAACTGTTTAATTCCGAATAGAGCATCTCTGAAGTCTTGTTCAATATCATTTTCGATTTTAACCTTATCTGAATCAGAAAAATTATTGAAATCTACACCTGGAAAATAGGTCCTCCCAAGGTCCATAAAATCGGCTTGAGCATCTCGCAAGAAGTTTACTTTTTGGAATGCTGAGCCCAGCTTTTGAGCCGAAGGCTTTAACTTTAAGTACAAGTCCTTATCTCCTTCTGTAAAAACATGAAGGCACATTAACCCCACCACTTCAGCGGAACCCAGAATATATTTTTCATAGTAAGCTTGGTCCGAAACTTCTGGATTCAGATCCATTTTCATGCTGTCTAAAAATGTTTCTATTAAATCCCATTCAATATTGTATTGATTCACTGTCTCTTGGAAGGAGTTTAAAATTGGGTTAAGACTTATTCCTTGATCAATGGCTTCAATAGTGTCAAGGCGAAATTTTTGTAATAAATTTGCTTTATCATATCCATGAAAACTATCGACAATTTCATCTGCGAAACGCACGAATCCATAAATATTGTAAATTGGTGTTCGAATCGATTTATCGAGAAATTTAATCCCCAAAGAAAAACTCGTGCTGTATGTGTTCGTAACGAGCTTACTAGATTTTACTGAAATTTGATCAAATAACTGTTTCATGTTCTTTAATGTCTTTAATTAATTGGTTAGCTACTAGTTGACCCGAAATAATAGAAGGGGGAACACCTGGGCCCGGAACTGTTAGTTGACCCGTGTAATACAAATTTTCCACTTTTTTACTTTTAATCTTTGGTTTTAGGAAAGCGGTTTGTTTCAATGTATTAGCAAGCCCATAGGCGTTTCCTTTGTATGCATTATAGTCTGATTTAAAATCTGCAACACAATAACTCCTTTTGAAAACTATTGCCTGAGAAATATCTTCTCCCACATATTTTTGAATGCGATTAAGAATTACCTTAAAATACTTATCTCGTATTTCTTCTGTATCTAATAAATCTGTGGCAATTGGCATCAAAATGAAAATGTTTTCCATGCCAACCGGAGCGGTACTTGCATCGGTCTTTGAAGGGCAACAAACATAGAAAAGTGGCTTGGTTGGCCATTTCGGTTCTTGATAAATCTCAGCAGCATGCTTTTGGATATCTTCGTCAAAAAACAAATTATGATGTTCTAGGTTTTGGATTTTTTTATTTATTCCTAAATAAAATATTAAGCTTGAGGGAGCAAATGTTCTTGATTTCCAATACTTTTCGCTATACGTTCTTTTTTCTAATGGAAGAAGTGATTGTTCAGTGTGATGGTAGTCAGCAGAGGAGAGAACTTTATCCACGTCAAACTTGCC
>CALSNM010000003.1 GCA_943787725.1 uncultured Flavobacteriales bacterium
CATTTAAATACTTAGCATATGCATTAGCTCTTTTAGATCCTCCAGCATCTGGAGCTGCAATAACTAAGTCTGGTAAATTCAATGCTTTAAATGTGGAGCAAAAACACTTGATGCATATAAGTGGTCTACTGGAACCTCGAAAAATCCTTGAATTTGATCAGCGTGTAAGTCCATTGTCATTACACGATCTACACCAGCAGCTTCCAATAGAGTTTGCCATTAATTTTGCGCCAATTGCAACTCTTGGTTGATCTTTTCTGTCTTGACGTGCCCACCCAAAGTAAGGAATCACTACATTGATTTTCTTGGCTGATGCTCTTTTGGCTGCATCTACCATTAGTAAAAGTTCCATCAAATTATCCGATGGTGGGCACGTAGATTGAATAATAAAAACATCGCACCCTCTTACAGTTTCGTTATAGACTGAAGTAAACTCACCATCACTAAATTTCTGTAGTTCAACGTCTCCAAGCTCTTGACCGTAAGCTGCAGCGATGTTTGTAGCAATTTCAGTAGATGCTGAACATGCGAATATTTTAACCCTGTTTTCCATACCTTATTAAAAATGGACTGCGAAAGTAAGCCAAATTTATATTTATAAAAAACGCAAAGGAAACTATTTTGTAGTTATTATTTGGTCAAACAAAAACAATCTGTAAATTCGCGCTCACTTTGAGAGTCAATCAGAACAGTTGAAGTTTCAATTTTCACTCGCCGAAGTGGCGGAACTGGTAGACGCGCACGACTCAAACTCGTGTGTCTTCGGACGTGTGGGTTCGATTCCCACCTTCGGTACAAATAGCCTTCTAAAGAAATTTGGAAGGCTATTTTCTTTTACCTTAAGAATTATGCGTCTTTTTAAACAATTTAAAATCCGCTACAAAAGTTCCAAAAGGCAAAAGAGACGCTATTAAAACTAAAAAGGTAATTTTTAAATTCCACTTCAAATCAATTTTTGCGGGGATTACTAAGATGCAGTATGCGATAAATAAAAAACCATGCGCATACCCAATTCCAATAGTTGCTTCCGGCATTTCCCATATGTATTTTAGGGGCATAGCAATTCCCATCAGCAGCAAGAATGAGACGCCTTCCAGAAACCCAATTAGTCTTAATCGACCGATATTACTAGAGAGTAAATTCAATATTTTGATTTAGATAATCATTCCTGCACCAACAGTATTGTTGGTTGCTTCGTCAATTAAAATTAAACTACCTGTGTTTCTGTTTCTACTGTATTGGTCAATAAATAAGGGAGAAGTGGTGCGTAATGTTACTCTAGCAATATCATTGCTAGCAATAACTTTGTCCGCTTCATTTCTATGAAGGGTATTTATATCAACTTTATACTTTATTTCTTTTACCATGCAACGCACATCTTTAGAAGTGTGCTTAAGGGCATATTTGCCTTTTTCTTTTAGAGGGCTGTCACCCATCCAACAGATCATTGCTTCAATATCTTGAGAAACTTCAGGTTTGTTATTTTCTCTAACAATCATGTCTCCTCTACTAATATCAATGTCATCTTCAAGCGTCATTGTAACTGACATGGGAGCAAATGCTTCATCAATTTCACCATCAAACGTATCAATGGATTTTATTTTAGAGGTAAAACCAGAAGGTAACACCATTATCTCGTCTCCTTTTTTAAATACACCTCCGGCAATTCTTCCGGCGTACCCTCTGTAGTCATGGTGCTCAGTAGTTTGAGGGCGAATAACGTTTTGAACAGGGAATCGACAATCAATATGGTTGTGATCAGAAGCAATATGAACTGTTTCTAACGTATGCATTAGAGTAGCTCCTTCAAACCAATCCATATTTTCTGATCGGTGCACAACATTGTCTCCCATCAGCGCACTTATCGGTATAAACCGAACATCTTTTGTTTCCAGTTTAGCACTAAAAGCTTCTAAATCATTTACTACCTCATCGTAAACTTCTTGACTGTAGCCAACCAAATCCATTTTATTAATACAATAAACAATGTGCGGTATACCCAATAATGAAGCAATAAAAGAGTGTCTTTTTGTTTGCTCAACAATTCCATGTCGGGCATCAATTAGAATTATAGCCAAATTAGCTGTAGAAGCTCCAGTAACCATATTTCTTGTGTATTGAATGTGTCCAGGGGTATCTGCAATTATGAATTTTCTTTGCGGTGTTGCAAAGTATCTGTAAGCAACATCTATCGTAATTCCTTGCTCTCTTTCATCTCGAAGTCCGTCAGTAAGTAAAGCTAAGTTAACATGCTCTTCACCCTTCCTGTCACTAACTTGCTGGATAGCTTCCATTTGATCTTCAAAAATAGATTTACTATCGTATAATAGCCTTCCAATCAAAGTGCTCTTTCCGTCATCAACACTTCCCGCAGTCGTGAACCTCAAGAGGTCCATATTTAAATATGATTTTTCCATATTAGTAAATGTAAAGTTGGTATTAAAAATATCCTTCTTTTTTTCTGTCTTCCATAGCAGCCTCAGACCTTTTGTCGTCAGATCTTCCTCCTCTTTCTGTTACTCTAGTAGAAGCCACTTCTTCAATTATTTCTTCTAATGTAGCTGCAGTAGAAGCAACTGCTCCTGTACAGGTAGCATCTCCAATTGTTCTAAATCGAACAACCATGGGTTGAACCTCTTCCGTGTCTTTTGTTTCAACGAAATCTGTTTTTCCCATTATCACACCATCTCTAACAAAGCAATCTCTTGTATGCGAAAAATAAATAGAAGGAATGTCAATTTTTTCAGCAAGAATATATTGCCAAATGTCCATTTCGGTCCAGTTACTAATTGGAAAAACTCGAAAGTGTTCTCCCATATTTTTCTTTCCGTTAAACGTGTTCCATAATTCTGGACGTTGATTTTTTGGGTCCCATTGACCAAAGTCATCTCGATGCGAGAAGAAACGTTCTTTGGCTCTCGCTTTTTCTTCATCCCTTCTTGCTCCACCCATGGCACAGTCAAATTTGTTGTTCTCTATTGCGTCTAAAAGTGTAACTGTTTGCAATTTATTTCGGCTAGCATTAACTCCCTTTTCTTCGGTAGATTTTCCCTCGTCAATTGATTGCTGAACGGATCCAACAATTAACCGAGCTCCAGTTTCTTCAATCAATTTATCCCTAAATTGTATTGTTTCCGGAAAGTTATGCCCTGTGTCAACATGCATTAATGGAAAGGGAACTTTAGCAGGGTAAAACGCTTTTCTCGCTAAGTGGTAACAAACGATCGAATCCTTTCCTCCTGAAAAGAGTAATACAGGATTTTCAAACTGCGCGACAACTTCTCTAATTACAAAAATTGCCTCAGACTCTAATTCTTTTAAGTGTGTTAAGTTATATGAACCCATTTAATAGCTTATTTTATTTATTACAAAGCGATATAATATTTCGCCGCTTTGTTCAAGTGTATTTTTTTCTGTCTCAATTATTAAAGCTGGAGTTTTTGGCGCTTCAAAAGGTGCGCTAATTCCAGTGAAGTTTGGAATTTCTCCCTTTCTTGCTTTTTTATAGAGGCCTTTTACGTCTCTTTTTTCGCATTCTTCCAAAGAAGTATTTATATAAACTTCCAAAAAGTTCTCTTCACCAATTATTTCTTTTGCCAAGTCCCTAATATCTTCGGTTGGGCTCACAAAACTATTTATTGTAATGATTCCACAATTTAAAAACAACTTAGAAACCTCCGAGATTCTTCTGATATTCTCTAATCGATCTTCTTTTGTAAAGGCTAAATTATTGTTTATTCCTGATCTTACATTGTCTCCATCCAATACCTGAGTTAAATAGCCTTCATCATTCAGCTTTTTCTCCAACCAAGCAGCTATAGAAGTTTTTCCAGAACCTGAAAGACCAGTTAGCCAAATCACCTTGCTGTGCTGGTTTAGCAAAGCTTCTTTGTCTGCTCTCTTAAGAAGTTTTTGAAAAACCGTGTGGATATTTTTATCTCCTTCTTTCATAGATTGTTGAACGGGACAACAAAGTAACTTAAAAATCAATTATAAGAAGCGAAAATCGCATTACTTTTTATTGAACTATCGCCCATAATGAGACAAATAAACGTATTCTAAAATGAAATGCGTATGTTTGGTGTTAAAATGTAATGTAAATAATGGCAGAAAAAGACTACAGATTATCGCCAAGAGTTGATCAAGTTGGTATCCAAGATCGAGTGGATAGAATAACGAAAAGGAGTGTTAAAAGCGAAGCGAAAAGAAAGGGCTTGTTAATGACACTTAATATGATTGATCTAACAACTCTAGAAGGAGCAGATACAGATTTTAAGGTTAAACAAATGTGTTACAAGGCACAACACCTGCACGATTCATTTCCTGATTTGCCAACTACTGCTGCAGTTTGTGTGTATCCAAATTTTGTAAAAACAGCAATAAATGAAGTAAAAGGGTCTAAGGTTAAAGTTGCATCTGTAGCAACAGCCTTCCCTAGTGGGCACTCCAGCTCGGAAATAAAGCTATTAGACACTAAAATTGCCGTAGATAATGGCGCCCACGAAGTTGACATGGTAATTAGTCGTGGCAAATTTCATAGCGGGGAGTACAATTTTGTATTTGACGAAATTGCAGCAATTAAAGAAGCGTGTGGAAATGCAAGGTTGAAAGTCATTTTAGAAACAGGAGAGCTTGGTACTTTTGATAAAGTGAGAAGAGCAAGTGATATCGCAATGGATGCCGGAGCTGATTTTATTAAAACTTCTACGGGTAAAATAAGCCCAGCGGCAACTTTGCCTGTAACTTTGGTTATGTTGGAAGCAATAAAAGATTACTATTACGAAACTGGTAAAATGATTGGAATGAAGCCCGCGGGGGGGATATCCAATTCGAAACTGGCGTTACAGTATTTGTTAATGGTAAAAGAAACGTTAGGCGGAAAATGGTTAAGTAACGAATGGTTCCGCTTTGGGGCAAGTAGTTTAGCAAATGATGTTTTAATGCAAATAATGAAGCAAGAATCAGGAAATTACCAATCGAAAGATTATTTCTCTAAAGATTAAAAAACGAAGATGAAGAATAAAATAGATTATAACTCTGATTGGAATTTGGATCCTGCTCCAGAAAGTATTGGACATATTAAATTGAAGAGCAAGTATGACTTGTTTATTGGAGGGAAGTGGGTGAAACCAAAAGCAGGAAAATACTTTGCAACGATAAACCCTGCAACGGAGCAACAGATTGCTGATATAGCAGAAGCAGAGCAAGAGGATGTGGACGCAGCGGTAAAAGCCGCAAAAAAGGCATATGATACGGTCTGGTCAAAATTATCTGGAAAAGAAAGAGGGAAGTACATTTATCGAATTGCAAGATTAATTCAGGAGAAGGCACGTGAGTTTTCAGTAATAGAATCGTTGGATAGTGGCAAAGTTATTCGGGAATCACGTGATATTGATATTCCATTGGCAGCAGCCCATTTTTTCTATTATGCTGGATGGGCAGATAAGTTGGAATATGCTTTCCCAAATAGACAGCCAAAGTCATTAGGCGTAGCAGCACAAATAACACCTTGGAATTTCCCAATGTTGATGATAGCATGGAAAATCGCCCCAGCCTTAGCTGCTGGAAATACAGTGGTATTAAAACCTGCTGAAACAACTTCATTAACTGCGTTAAAATTAGCTGAAGTAATTCAAGAGGCAGGCCTTCCAGACGGAGTGGTAAACATCGTAACAGGATATGGTAAGACAGGAGCAATGATGGTAGATCATAAGGATGTTGCCAAAGTTGCATTTACCGGATCAACAGGGGTTGGGAAAATTATCATGAAGGCCATTGCTGGAACCAACAAAAAGTCTACAATGGAGTTAGGCGGGAAAGCCGCTAACATTATTTTTGAAGATGCTCCATTAGACCAAGCGGTTGAAGGTATTATTAATGGCATTTATTTTAACCAAGGGCATGTATGTTGCGCTGGTTCTCGATTGTTCGTTCAAGAATCTGTTTACGAGGTCGTTCTTCGTAAATTGAAAGATAGAATGGAATCTTTGTATGTTGGGAACCCAATGGATAAGAATACGGATATAGGCGCGATTAACTCCAAAAAACAATTAGATGTAATTAATGAATATATCAAAATAGGGAAAACGGAAGGGGCTGAGATTTACCAAACTAAATGTACATTACCTAAAAAAGGATATTGGTGTAAGCCAACTTTATTCACTAATGTAGCGCAATCAAATAGAATTGCCCAAGAAGAAATTTTTGGTCCAGTATTAGCGATTCAAACCTTTAGAACAATAGATGAAGTAATAACAAAGGCAAATAATACCCCTTATGGATTATCTGCAGGCGTGTGGACAGATAAAGGGTCAAAAATATTTAACCTTACATCTCAATTAAAAGCAGGAGTGGTTTGGGCTAACACGTATAACAAGTTCGATCCAACTTCTCCGTTTGGAGGATATAAAGAAAGCGGTCACGGAAGGGAAGGTGGTCTGCATGGATTGGAGCCATATTTAAAATTTGATTAATAGATTAAAGCAATATAAATGTCAAGAATTGAAGTTTTGAAAACGTATAAAATATATATCGGAGGTAAATTTCCAAGAACAGAATCTGGGAGGTATTATCAACCAAAAGCGAATGGAAAAGTTTTAGGCAACATTTGTTTATCTTCTCGAAAGGATTTCAGAAATGCCACAGTTGCTGCTCGTTCAGCTCAAGTTGGGTGGGCTGCAAAATCGGCTTATAATAGAAGTCAAATTTTATATCGAATCGCCGAAATACTGGAAGGTAGGCGAACGCAGTTTGTTGAAGAACTTATTCAACAGGGAAGTAAAAAGGCACAAGCAGAAAAAGAAGTTAACCTTTCTATCGATCGACTTATTTATTTTGCTGGTTGGTGCGATAAATACATGCAGATTTTTAGTGCTGTAAATCCAGTTGCATCTAGTCATTTTAATTTTTCAGTACCTGAACCTACGGGAGTAGTTGCAATATTAGCTCCCGAAGAAAGTGGGTTATTAGGGTTGGTTTCTCAAATTGCTCCAACAATTGCGGGAGGCAACACATGTGTTGTTTTAGCATCAGAAAACAAACCACTTTGTTCAATTACATTTGCAGAAGTACTCTCAACATCGGATGTGCCGGGTGGAGTAATAAATATATTGACTGGAAACAGAAAAGAATTAACCCCCCATTTTGGAAGGCATATGGATGTTAATGCTTTGATTTACTGCGGAAATAATCCAGCCGAAATAAAAACGATTCATGAAGCCGCTGTAGATAACCTCAAGCGAGTCATAATAAGGGATGGCGGGGGTTATGTGAGTGATAATTACGAGAGCCCTTACCTCATATCTAGCTTACAAGAAACCAAAACAACTTGGCATCCAGTTGAAAAAATTGGAGCAGCGGGTAGTGGATATTAAAAAGCACTTTAGAAAGGTTTTTACTTAAAAAATGTTTTTTGTAAAAATATTAAACTACTTTAGCCCGCTCGTAGGCGAAATCTAGCTGGTTTCTCTATGAGAGAAAAGAAAAAAACAAAACCATTAAAAATCAAATCATGAAAAATTTAAACAAATTAAGCGTTGCTCTTATGTTAGCTTTAGGAACTACATTTGCAATGACTAGCTGTGGAGAAGCTACTGAAGAAGCTACTGCAACTGAAGAAGCTGTTGCGCCAGAAGCTGCTCCAGAAGTTGCTCCAGAAGTTGCTCCAGAAGTTGCTCCAGAAGTTGCTCCAGATTCTACTGCTACTGTAGGTGCTGATTCTACTGCTACTGTCGAAGGTGGAGAAGCTCCTGAAGAACCTGCGCACTAAGAAATATTTAGATATATTTGAAAAAGCTGTTCTTATGGAACGGCTTTTTTTATGCTTCTTTATTTTTGGCGATTGCGTTAGACTTCCTTACAATAGAATCTACTGACTTTTTTCAATGAGAAAGAGCAAATTATTTCCCATAACCAAAGCCCAAAGAAAGCCCCATTCTAAAATTGATAAATGGTAAACTAACTTCCGAAAATTCACGCATACTGAAATAACGCTTAGATGAAAATTTAACACTTTCTTTTTCGATTTCAATGCTAGGATTATTTATAAAAAAATCTGCATCATTCCTTATATCTTCCTCATAGTCTCTAAAGTCAAAATTTCCTGAAGTATTTTCAACATCAATCTCAGCTGAAACAAGCACGCCGTTTAATCCAATTCCTAAAATGGTCCAATCTAAGGTTAAGCCATTCTTCCAAATTTTTTGTGTTCCAATTTGAATCCCAGCTCCAAGGTTTGACATTTTGTACCTGGTTTGCGCTTCTCCATTATATAACATACCGTTTCCATCAAGTCCTTCTAGATAATCTCTTTTTGATTGAAGTTTATAGGTCATTATATGTAAATATGGCCCCCAATAAAACCCGCTCAAAGCTTCTTTCTCTTTGCCGTAAATTTTTAAGTCGAGAAATGCTCCCAATCCTGAAAATATAGGTTCAGCCCATGGGTTATAATCTTCATCATTGTACTCCACCGTTGTGATACTGTCTAAAATTCCATTCGTTTTTGTTGGAAGGTACCTAAAGGTTGCTTGAAGCGAAATTCTGTCATTGATTTTTCTTTCTTGAGAAAAACTTATTGTTCCATTAAATAATTCCATGACTCCTTTGGTGACATCATCACCCACTATAGGTATAGGAGAATACCTTAATTTACTTATGTTATTTTGACCGGTAACAATTGATCCTGATGCAATTAGAAAAATGAGTATTCCTATTTTTTTCATATTGAAATAAGTTTGATAATAGGTAAAGGTAAGTATTTCAACAAGACTTTTAGCTAAGATCGTGAAATGAGTATATCTATATCTTTCCAAATATAATTAAAGCTTTTCCAACATGTGTTTCTGTTCCTTCATCATAGGTTTCTGCTTTTTAAATACATTCCTAAACAACAGGCAAAGTAAATGTCAAAGTAAAGCATAAAGCTCTGTTATTTTGTTTGTATGTTTGTTAAGTGATAAGGTTGGAAGAAGACATACAAGAAGACTACCAGTGGGAACTTTCTCGTAAAGAGTTTATACGTTCTTTATTTGTTTTTGGAGTAGCGGTTAATATTCCTTTTTTTACAAGTTGCGAAACCAAAGAAAATGCCGCAGTTTTTGATTCGACTCCTTTATCCGCAGAACAATTTAAAGTATTGCAAGCGTTACAATTGGTGTTGTTTCCAAAAGAAGGAGAAGGGCCTTCAGCTCTTCAGATAAATGCAGATAAATGGATTGTTTATGTGTTGAATGACGCAAGAGAGCCACAAAGAGAAAAAGATTTTATTGTTGAGCATCTTGATGGATTAAACCAGCTCTCTAAAGAAACTCATAAAATTTCCTACGATGCATTAAGCATAGACCGAAAAGAAGATCTTTTAGAACTATTTTTTGAAGAGAAAGCTCCCAAAAGGTGGGGTAGTAGAATGCTAACATTAATTTTTGAAGCATTACTGTTAGATCCTTTATATGGCGTTAACCCTAATAATATCGGTTGGACATGGTTAAATCATAATCCAGGAATGCCCCGACCAAATGACCAAAACATGTACCCAACTATATATACCACGATCAATGAAGTATGATGTTTGCGTTATAGGAAGTGGAGCCGGAGCAGGACCTGTTATATATGAGTTGTCGAAAGCTGGTTATAAAGTTGTAGTGCTCGAAAAGGGCCCCTGGGCAAAAACGGAAGACTTTAACAAAGATGAAATGACAGCTACACGCCGCGATTCATTTAGGCCCGCGCTGAAAGACGAGTGTCATACCGTTGTTAAAAAAAACAAAGCAGGTAAATGGATGAAACGTTCTACATATGATTCTGGCAGAAGTTTTTGGAATGGAAACTGTGTGGGTGGTTCTTCCAATTTTATGAGCGGATACTTTCATCGGTTAAAACCAATAGATTTTAATTTGCTTTCAGAATTTGGTCCAATTGAAGGGGCGAATGTTGTTGATTGGCCAATTAATTATGAGGAATTAGAATCGTATTATGAAAAAACAGAAAGAATAGTTGGGGTGTCAGGAAAGGTGGTAAACCATTCTTTTTTGGAGCCGCGGTCAACACCCGACTTTCCTTTTCCTCCTTTGCAAGAAAACATTTTTGCTTCTTGGTTGGATAAAGGAGCAGAGAAATTGAAGTATGAAATTTTCCCAACACCTAGAGGAATTATATCAGAGCCAAAAGAAGAAAGAAACGCATGTTATTATTCGAATTACTGTGGTAGTTATGGCTGTTCCTCTGATGCGAAAAGTAGTTCGCGAGTTGCACTTATTGAGTCCGCGGTTAAAACAGGAAATTGTAGAATTTTGCCAAACTCAAAAGTGTTTCATCTAGAAACGAATGGCGAAGGAAGAATTAATAAAGCGAATTATTACGATGTAAATGATGAAAAACAATATATCGAAGCAACTATTTTTGTGGTTGCTGCTCAAGCTGTAGAGACTTCACGTTTATTGTTGATGAGTGAGAACACTGAATTTCCAAATGGGTTAGCAAATAATTCGGGACAGGTAGGAAAGAATATGGTTTATTCTAGCGGCGGAGTTGGTTCTGGACAGTTATATTTTTCGGATTTGGATAAAGAAGATGCTGAAGCATTGGACACTCCAGGTTTGTTTATCAACAGGGCAATTCAACAATGGTACGAAATAGATCATCCAGAGTTAGGAAGAGTAAAGGGAGGAACGGTTGATTTTGTTTCTGAGCATGCAAATGGAATTACAAAAGCTGTTAAACTAAAGAAGGCCTCTGGTGGAAAGCTGTTATATGGAAGTGCATTGAAAAAAAGGCTTTTGGACTATTTTACAAAACAGCGTAAGTTGAAATTTGAAATATTTGTTGATTGGTTGCCGAATGATAAATGCTATGTAACTCTTGACGATGAAGTAAAGGACAAGTGGGGAGATCCCGTTGCTAAGATTTGGGCAGGACATCATGAGCATGATAATAAAGTTGCCAGATATTTAGCGGATAAAACTGAGCGGCTTTTCAAAGAAATTGGCATGAAGAATGTTAGCACTGGAATTGGAAGTTCCCCTCCTGCCAATCTTCAGGCCGGGGGTTGTCGTTTTGGAGATGATCCAAAAACCTCCGTTTTAGATAAAAACTGCAAAGCTCATGAAGTGGAGAACTTATACATTTCTGATGGGAGTTTTATGCCTACAGGAGGAAGCGTTACCTATACGTTTTCTATTTATGCAAACTCATTTCGAGTAGCAGACAAAATTAAAGTCGATTTAGAACAGAATTATTAATCAATGCGCTGTATTTTTGCAGCTTAATTTACAAGAATGAAAGTCGAAATCTCTAGAAAACGACATATAGTCAAAACCATCACTTGGCGTGTCATTGCATCAACAACAACATTTGTGTTGGCTTGGCTATTTTTTCAGGATGATGCACAGGCAGTGAAAAAAGCAACTGGTATTGCAATTGCTGAATCAGCGATAAAAATGGTATTTTATTATTTTCATGAGCGGGCCTGGTATAACTCGAATTTCGGAATAAAAAATCGAAATCAAGATAAAATAAATAAAGATGAATCTCAATAAATTATTAGAGGTAGTTAAAGAAGCCGCTTTAAAAGGGGGTGAAGAAATTTTGAAAATTTACGAAACTGATTTTTCTGTTGAGGAAAAAGACGACAATAGCCCTCTGACCCAAGCCGATAAAAATGCGAACATAGTAATTGAAGAGATACTTAAAGAAACCAATATCCCGATATTAAGTGAAGAGGGAAGAGGAATTGATTATTCTGAAAGAAAGGACTGGGAGTACTTGTGGATTGTAGATCCTTTAGATGGAACAAAAGAGTTTGTTAAACGAAATGGTGAATTTACGGTTAATATAGCGTTGATTAAGAATGGAGTTCCTGTTTTAGGAGTTATATATGTTCCGGTTAAACAATGGCTTTATTATGGCCATAAAGAAATAGGGTCATTTAAAATTGCGAACGGTGAATTAGAAAAGCTCCCTCGTCAAGTTTTAAAAGATAGATATGTTGCAGTAGGAAGTCGTTCTCACAAGAGTTCAGAAACGGAAGCATACTTTAAAGAATTATCAGAAGAGCATGGAGAAATAGAGATTGTTTCTATGGGAAGCTCCTTAAAAATATGCTTAGTAGCAGAAGGGGTAGCGGATGAATACCCAAGGTTTGCTCCTACTATGGAATGGGATACAGCTGCTGGTCATGCGATTGCAAAATATGCAGGTAAACAATTTATTGACTACAAAACTAAAAGTGAAATGCTTTACAATCGCGAAGAGCTATTGAATAATTGGTTTTTAGTAAAGTAGTAACAAGACAATCGTCAATAAATCTATTGTGTAGTAGGTTTGTAATGTTAACTTTGAGGAAATAACATTATTGATTCAAATGAAAATAGCATTAATTACAGGAATTACAGGACAAGACGGCGCCTATTTAGCTGAGTTTTTATTGAAGAAAGGATACGAAGTTCATGGAGTTAAACGTAGGGCTTCTATGTTCAATACAGATAGAATTGATCACCTGTATCAAGATTTACACCAGAGCAATGTACGGTTAAAACTTCACTATGGTGATTTAACGGACTCAACTAATTTGATTCGGATAATTCAAGAAGTTCAGCCAGATGAAATATATAATTTGGCTGCTCAGTCTCATGTACAAGTTTCTTTCGAAATGCCAGAATATACCGCGAATGCTGATTCTTTAGGAACTCTAAGAATATTGGAAGCGATTCGAATTTTGGGAATGACTGAAAAAACTAAATTTTATCAGGCTTCTACGTCGGAATTATACGGTAAGGTGCAAGAAGTTCCTCAATCAGAAACTACTCCATTTTATCCACGAAGTCCCTATGCCGTTGCGAAATTATATGGGTTTTGGATTGTAAAAAACTATAGAGAAGCTTATGGGATGTATGCTTGTAATGGGATTTTATTTAATCATGAGAGCCCGATTAGAGGCGAAACATTTGTAACACGAAAAATAACCCGAGCAGTTTCTAAAATATCTTTCGGTCTACAAAAGAAGATTTATTTAGGAAATTTGGATGCTCAAAGAGATTGGGGGCATGCAAAAGATTACATAGAAGGAATGTGGCTGATGTTGCAACAAGATAAAGCAGATGATTTTGTTCTAGCAACAGGAGTGACAAATACCGTTCGACACTTCGTGGAGCTTTCATTTGCAGAAATTGGGGTGAAGTTGAGATGGGAAGGTGAAGGAGTTGAGGAGAAAGGAATTAATATGGAAACAGACGAGGTTGTTGTTGAAGTGGATCCGAAATATTTTAGACCAACTGAGGTTGAATTATTAATTGGAGACCCAACAAAAGCAAAAACTGAATTAGGCTGGAAAAACAACTACGATTTAGCTGCTTTGGTAAAAGATATGATGCAATCAGATTTAAAGTTGTTTCAAAAAGACAAATATCTCAAAGAAGGGGGGTATCAAACATTAAATTATTTTGAATAGTTAACGGATGAATACTGAGTCTAAAATATATGTAGCTGGCCACCGGGGGATGGTAGGTTCAGCTATTGTCAGAAAACTACGTACGGAAGGGTTTAGTAACATTATTATTCGTACTTCAAATGAATTGGATTTAAGAAACCAAAATGCTGTAAATGTTTTTTTCGAAGCTGAAAAACCTGACATTGTTGTTCTAGCTGCGGCCAAAGTTGGAGGGATTCATGCTAATAATGTTTATCGAGCAGAGTTTCTTTATGATAATTTGATGATAGAAGCAAATATTATCCATGCTGCACATAAAAGCGAGGCAGAAAAGTTATTGTTTTTAGGGTCATCTTGTATATATCCTAAAATGGCTAATCAGCCGCTGAAAGAAGAGTGTTTATTGACAGGAGAACTGGAGCCAACAAATGAACCGTATGCAATAGCAAAAATTGCAGGGATTAAACTGTGTGAATCCTATCGAGATCAATATGGATGCAATTTCATATCTGCCATGCCGACAAATTTATATGGACCAAATGATAATTATGATCTAAATAATTCCCATGTATTACCCGCTTTATTAAGAAAGTTCCATGCGGCAAAAAAGGAAGGTATTAGCGAAGTTGAAATTTGGGGAACAGGCGCTCCAAAAAGAGAGTTTTTACATGTAGATGATTTGGCTTCAGCTTGTTTTTTCTTGTTGCTGCACTATAACGAGAAAGACATAGTCAATATAGGGTGCGGAGAAGATATATCGATTAAAAACTTAGCATTAATTATTAAAGAAATAGTTGGGTTTGAGGGGGAATTAGTATTTGATACTTCTAAGCCTGATGGCACTCCAAGAAAACTTCTCGATATGGATAAATTGCATGGTTTAGGATGGAAACATCAAATCGAATTAGAAGAAGGCATCAAATCTGTTTATAATGAGGCGCTCAATAAACAATTGTTGTCATGAAATATTTAAGACATAAAAGTTTTTTTAAAGAAAAGACTTTTGTTCTTGGGCTGTTGATTTTCTTTGGTTGCACTGTTTTCTCTCAACATCAGAATATTCCGATTAATCATATTATTTCTCAAAAGATTGAAAAGGGCGTCCTGGCATCTGATTTGAACTTTCATACGGCAATAAAGCCTTACCTACAATCCTTTCTTTCGTCATCTATTTTTGATGCTGTATTTAATGACTCTGGGGTTTATTATTATGACCTTACAGTAAAATTATTCCAAGAAAACTTATTAAATATTAAGGAGGATGATGTCTTTTTAACAGCAGATCCATTGTTTAATTTTGGTGCTGGTCGAACTAACTATATAGATACAGCTTCCTCGATTTATACCAATACAAGAGGAGTTCGAGTTTCAGGGGACATTACTTCAAAATTCTCTTTTGAGACAAGATACTATGAAAATCAGTTCTATTATCCTGAATATTTGGATAGCGTTGCAGATGCGAGAGGTGTTGCGTTCGGTTTAGGCAGAGCAAAAACATTTAAGGGAAAAGGACAGGATGTAGGGATGTCAAGTGGTTACATTAGTTATTCTCCTATTAAAGAATTCAACATACAGTTTGGACAAGGCAAACATTTTATTGGCGATGGCTATAGGTCAATGCTATTGTCTGACAATTCATTTAATTATCCATATTTATCACTTTCTCTAAATTTGTTAGACGGTAAGTTATTTTATAAAACGGTTAGTGCTTGGATGCAAACATTAGAAAGAATGCCACTATCTGCATCTCCTGAGGCATTGTTTAAAAGAAAGAGTGGGTCATTTCATTACCTTTCATTCAAACCGAAAAAACAATTGGAAATAGGCTTTTTTGAAGGGGTAATTTACCGGAGGTATGAAGATTCAGTTGGAGAAATAGCTGTTGATCCAGCATTTTACATTCCTGTTATTGGAGTCGGATCAGGGTTAAATGCGAATAACGAGGAAAACAAAGTAGTAATTGGCATTAACATGAATATTGTTCCAATTGAAAATGTTAAAATATACGGGCAGTTTGTAACGGATGATTTTTCTAGAACAGGCTTTCAAGTAGGAGGAAAATGGTTTGATTTGTTAAAAGCTAAAAATAGCTGGTTGCTGCTAGAATATAACAGTGCTGTTCCGTACTTGTTTACCAAGTCTAGCTGAGAATATAATTCAACGTTATTCTCATGCTAACCAAGAGCTGGCCCATCCATTGGGAGCGTCTTTTAATGAGCTAGTGATAATGGCACATTTTGAAAAGAATAGGTTTTTTGCAACTGCAAAATATTTTTATGCGCAAAAGGAAAGGTTTGGCGGGTCTATTTATGGTCAAAACATATTTTTACCAAATGATGCTATTTTAATTGCAGTTGCCTCGGAAAAAATTAGCTGGAATTATTTTGGGGGCGAATTGGGATTGAACTTAAATATTAAAACACGAATGCAAATTTTTGGAAATGCTTATAGTCGTTCAGAAAGTGGAGATAATTGGAGCAATAATGAATGGTTTTGGCAAATTGGAATGCGAACGACACTCAACAACTTCTACTATGAACAATAGTCATGCTATTTGGCAGAAATAGTTAGGCTGTTTCGCAATTCGTTTTAACTTTGATTAATAGGATTCTTTAATATGGTTGGAGATAAGATACTTTTGTTAGGGTTTATAACATCATTTTTGGTTGTACTTTTGGCTACGCCCTCTCTAATCAAGGTTGCTAAACTGAAGCACTTAGTAGATGAGCCTGGAGAAGACAGGAAACTGCACAGTCGCAGTGTTCCAACCATTGGAGGGATTATTATCTTTGGCGCTATCGTGTTTTCATACTCTCTCTGGTTTCCTGAAGAGTATAGCCACATCGAGGACATGTTGTCAAACTTTAAGCATTTAATAGCAATATTAATTCTTCTCTTTTTTGTTGGGGTTAAAGATGATATTATTGGAACAGCTCCAATTAAAAAATTAGGAACGCATATGATTGTAGGCTTTATTATGGTGATAATGGCAGATATCCGAATTGAAAGTATGCATGGTATTTTTGGTTTGTCAAGTCTTGAAACATGGCAAAGCTATTTCCTGTCCCTTTTTGTTTATATAGTTATTGTAAATGCCTTTAATTTAATTGATGGAATTGACGGGCTTGCTGGCGGTATTGGCTTTATCATTTCTGGTTTTTTTGGTGTAGTTTTTTTGTTTTGGGGAAATATTCCATTGGCCCTATTGGCATTTGTGTTGTGTGGAGCATTGTTTGGTTTTTTGGTCTTTAACTTTTCTCCTGCTCGAATATTTATGGGTGATTCAGGGTCTTTAGTGGTTGGAGCAATTATATGCGTTTTAGCAATAAGTGTGATAAATCTTCCTGAATTGATTAATGGAAAAACATTAACCAATATTGTTGTTCCAAACTGGTTGGCTTCTGTAAACAAGCCTGTTTTAGTTATGTCTATTCTAGTATATCCGCTGATTGATACAATTCGCGTTTTTACAATAAGAGCAATAAGAGGGACTTCTCCTTTTTTGGCAGATAGAAACCATATCCATCACAGGCTTATTTTACTGGGACTTAATCACGCTAAAACTGTACTAACTTTATATCTGTACAATATTATTGTTGTATTATCGATAGTGTTTATTAATCCAAAAGACCCTACATTAAGTTTAATAGCAGCAGTTTCTATAGCATTCACATTAATGGCCATTCCATTTTTATTAAAAGTCAAGAAAGCTGATAACTTAAACTATAAATGAGAAAACTCCATTTCAATATAAGTTTGGTAGTGTTATTTGCATGTATTCCTATCAGCGTTATTTTCGCAAAGAGGATTGGTTAATATGAATCGTGCGTTTGATTTTGAACTCGAATCAAAAATTGAACCAAAGTGATAGTAATTTTCACACTACAATAAAGCCTTATACAATCTCTAGCTTGAGTAGGGTAATATTAATATTGAAGAGAGAGGCTCTAGTTTTTTTTTAAATAAAATAATTGACAACAGTTTTTCCAAGAAAAAGGGTTTCTTTATTGTCCCTTTAATATCGGCATTTGGAACAGCCAGTTAGAAAATAAATCAGAGCTCTTGACGGATTATGGAGCAGGGGCTTATTTAAAAGGTTTTATAGGAGAAAAGTTTACGTTCAATGGTTTTTATAGATATGCAGGAAGTAATCAACCTAGATATATAGATTCGTCTCTCTTTAGCCAAGAAGTAATCGCTTCTGTTGGACGAGCTACAAATCCTGGGGCTGAAATTTTGAATGTAAATCATTGGGAAGGCTCCTTTCTGTATGATGCGAATAAGTACTTTTCATTTTTATTGGGAAAAGGGAGGCATTTTTGGGGAGATGGGTATCGTTCGTTGCTATTGTCGGATAATGCTGCGCATATCCATATTTAAGAATCGAAAGTACATTTTGGAATGTAAAATATGTGAACTTATATTCATGGCACAATGATTTTAGAACTGGCAGTAATCGAAATAAATTTACGAGCTCTCACTTTTTAAGTTGGAATATTACCAAGGAGATTAATCTAGGTTTATTTGAAACAGTTGTTTGGCAAGGTTCCGACACCTCTGCACAATAGAGGCTTTGAGGTTAGCTATATGAACCCTGCAATTTTTTTCAGAGCTCCAGAATATGCTATGGGCTCCTCAGATAACTCGCTAATTGGGGCAAGCGTTAAGTTTAGAATTAAGAAAAAGAACGTTTTATATAGTCAAGTAATCTTTGATGAATTCTATTTAGTTGAGATGAAAGCGGGCAACAAATGGTGGGCAAATAAATATGGTGTCCAAGTTCGGAGCTAAGTCCTATGATTGCTTAGGCATAAAAAACCTTGGTGTTCAATCTGAATTTAATCTTGTTCGTCCCTTTACCTATTCTCATCAAACTTCTTTGATAAATTACGGTCATAATAATCAATCACTCGCTCACCCTGTAGGGAGCTAATTATTACGAGTTATCCAATTTTATACGATATAAAAAAGGGAAATGGTATTTCGAAGAGCAGTTTAATTACTTGGAATACGGTCAAGATACTTCTTCAAATAACTATGGAGGAGATATGTTTAATTCTTATTTAGCCAGAGAAGTTGATGCGAACCATCCCAACAGGGATTATGGTCATACTATTGGACAAGGAGAGAAACATATAGTATTGTATAATAGTTTAAAAGCCTCTTACTTACTGATGAAGGAGACGAACTTGAGAGCATTTGCTCAGTTTGTTTATCGGGTAGATAATTATAATAGTATTAGCCAATCAACAATCCTTTTTCAACTAGGGGTATCCTCACTTATTTGGAATGAGTATAAAGACTATTGATTTTCTGATTTCCCTAGGTAATTGTAATGTAAAATTTGCTATTTTTGTGCTCGATTTATGTATCAAGAGGAGGCAAATATAACGGCTGAGAGAATGAGTTTTTCAAGTAAAGTTTCTGCTTATACAGCCTTGATGAAACTGCGACTAGCCTGGTTAGTTGTTTTTTCTGCAGTATTAGGCTATATGTTAGCTCCTGGAGCAATCGTTTGGATGTGACCTTCTTTCTTAGGTGCAGGTGGGTTTCTCGTAACAGGCTCTTCTAATTCGTTTAACCAAATTTGGGAAAAAGATTTGGACAAGAAAATGGACCGAACCAAAAATCGTCCGATGCCACAGGTAAGGTGAGTGTTGTTGAAGCCTTGGTTTTCTCCTCTCTAATTGGAATAGTAGGAGTTTTGTCATTGTGGCAATTAAACCCATTAAGTGCTATACTTGGGATGCTTGCTTTGGCATCATACGTCTTAATTTATACTCCGTTAAAAACGATTACACCTCTTTCTGTTTTTGTTGGCGCTTTCCCTGGAAGTGTGCCTCCAATGTTGGGTTATGTTGCTGCATCTGGAGGCTTTGGACTAGAAGCAGGAATTTTGTTCTTAACCCAGTTTTTTTGGCAGTTTCCGCACTTTTGGGCTATTGCTTGGAAATTACACGATGATTATCAGAAAGGAGGATTTTGGATGCTACCTTCGTTAGGGGGAAGGGACAAAAAAAGTGCGTATCAAATACTTCTTTATACAGCAGCATTAATCCCAGTTGGGATGTTGCCTTGGGTAATCGACATGACAGGTATTGCGTCTGCTATTAGTGCAATTATTTTTGGAATATTAATGTGTATCCCTGCATTTAAACTCTATAAAACCTTAGATACCAAATTTGCTAAACAATTAATGTTTGGATCATTTTTATACCTACCTCTGATGCTTATTGTTTACTTAATTGATAAAATATAATAGATGGGGAACCCTGAAGACGAACTCTCGGGAAAAGAGTTAGAAAAGCATAAACATAAAAAAGTTGTTAAAGGTATTGCTTGGTACATGGTTATTGCAAGTGTCTTGTTGTTTGCAGGATGGGTGAGTGCGTTTATCGTCAGTAAAATGGATAAAGCCTGGGTAGTTATCGACTTGCCTAAACCATTTTATATTAGTACCCTTATAATTCTATTAAGCAGCATAACGCTTTATTTAGCTTTGCGTTTTGCAAAACAGAATAAACAAGGGATGTTAAAAGGATTCTTGATTTTAACAATGCTTTTAGGTGTTTCATTCGCATATGTCCAATACAAAGGTTGGAAAAAACTGTATAGTCAGGGGAATGTTGTAACGGGTAATATATTTTATACTTATGGTGCTTACGGCACGGATTTTATTCTCTTAAAGAATAAAGAAAAGATTGAATTTGACGGAAAAGACTACCTAATCAACGGAGAGGCCTTGTCTGAAATGGAGGTAGAGGATATAAGAGAATTTGCTTATCAAATTTGTGGGGATCGTCGCAAAGAGAAGTTGGATGACTATACAGTTAAAAATAATGATCATTACTCCTTTTTTCGACTACAACAGGATTCATTACAAGAAGGAGTAGTTGAATTTAAGGAGAAAAAAGCATATGTTAACGGAGAAGTTTTTCTAGCTGCTGCTCAAAAAGATTTATTTAGGTTTGCGTTTGGAGTTTACAATCAAACCCCTCTTTTTGCATTGAAAGGAGAGTATGGAAAAGATTTTGCAATTCGTTTAAATAATGAAACGTTAGAATATGAAAATAACAAGTTATTTTTCCCGGCAAAAGACTTAACGGAAAGTGAGGTGCTAAACATCAATAAAAAGGTGTTTGAAGGAGGACAGGAGTATGAAATTAAAAAAGGTAAAATTTATGTTAAAGGAAACTTGTTGATTCAGATAACTTTCGAAACATATGTTCAATTAAAGAAGGAATTGAGGTTCATTATAAAAATGGTAAATGGACGAGGTTAAGAGAAGAATTAAATACAGCTCAAAACAATGAGCTGAGGCAAGCCGGAAATATTGCAAGCTCCTATATTTACGTGTTCACTGGGATGCATGTTTTGCATGTGTTAATTGCTTTAATCTTATTATCTGTAATAATTAAGAGGTCTTTTAAAGGACGTTATTCTGAAAAAAATCAATTGGGGATTCAAGCAACGAGCATAATTTGGCATTTTTTAGGTGCATTATGGCTTTCATTATTCCTATTATTACAATTTTTTCATTAAACTTGCGGTAGCAAAAAAACAATCAGAAATGGCAGGACATTCAGAAAAAGTAGATTCAGCAACTCTTTGGGGAGGGGAGGCTCTCCATTTAGACTTAGTTACGGAAAACAGTGGATGTGGTTTTTCCTTGTCTCAGATGCATTAACTTTTGGAGGGTTATTATGTACTTATGGTTATTTCCGTCACCAATATGGTGATTGGCCAATTGGAGAAGAAGTTTTTAACGCAATGCCATTTTTAGGCAATGGGTTCCCATTATTGTATGTGGCATTGATGACATTTATCTTAATTGTAAGTTCTGTTACCATGGTTCTTGCTGTGGAGGCAGGGCATAGATTAGATAAGAAGGGAGTTATTAAATGGCTGACGCTTACCGTAATTGGAGGTGCCTTTTTTGTTGGTTCTCAAGCTTGGGAATGGTATCACTTTATTCACGGTTCTCATTACGGAGTTATATTAACACCAGAACTAATGAATGATGGATGGGCTACTATTCGAGATGTTGCCGGTGGTGGTTTCTCACTTGATTATGGCCACGGACAAATGATTACAGATCCCGCTTTGGTCTCTCAATATATGGCAGAACCTTTAGGAGCTATTCAAGGGGCCAATATGATTGAAAATGAATATGCGCCAATGATTCCGCAATTTGGAAATTTATTTTTCTTTATTACTGGATTCCACGGATTTCACGTTCTCTCAGGGGTTGTTATTAATCTAATAATTTTAATTAACGTTAAAAAAGGAGTTTACGACGAGAGAGGTCATTTTGAAATGGTAGAAAAAGTTGGATTGTATTGGCACTTTGTAGATTTAGTATGGGTGTTTGTATTTACATTCTTCTATTTGGTATAATTATTTAATCTTTTAAAGATATGTTAAGAGACGATTTAGATTTAGACAAGGAATACGCATTAAGTGCCAATCATGATGAAGAGCATGGTAAGGCGCTTAGGAAAAAGATTTGGAAGGTAACAGCAATACTTACTGCCATTACAATTGTGGAAGTGATTACAGGGGGCTCGATTAAACAGTATTATGAAGGAGTTCCAAATTCATCTTGGTGGATCATTAAATGGGCATTTATTTTTCTTACATTGGTAAAAGCGGGATATATTGTCCTTTCATTTATGCACTTAGGAGATGAACGTAAAAACTTTAGATACATGATTTTAGGACCTTATATTCTATTTATTCTTTACCTAATTTTTCACTTATTCACAGAAGCTACTTATTGGGGTGAAATTATTCATCAATAAATGATCATTCAATGAATAAGAATAAGATTTTGAAATTTTTAATTTTAGCCGGAATATTCTTACTTCCGGCTTTTTTTATTGTAATTCTTAAACAAGGCACACCTTCTTTTTCGGAACTCCCATATTTTGGGGAACACGAAATCGTGCAAAAAGAAATAGGAGGTGAACTAGTGAATGACACGATTCATTACAAAGTCGATACATTTTCGTTTACAGATGTGGATAACAATATTATTACCGAGAGAGATTTGGATGATAAAATACTCATCGTAAATTTTATTTCAGGTAAATGCCCCAACGATAGTCTTAATGTTTGTCCGATTAATTTTATGGAGTTCAAGAGATATGTTTATGATGATTTTGTAAATGACATTGATTTTGATGATGTCAGAATACTATCGCACATGGTAAATAGTAATGATACCGTTGCAGACATGCACTTAATGTATAAGCATCATGAAATAAAGGGAGATAAATGGATTTTTGTAAAAGGCATGGAAAATGCCTTTTTCGACATGGAGTTAGGTAAAGGAAATCCTTGGGAAAAAAAGATACATTTTACGGAAATGAAAGAGAAGCTTATATGATTACCTTATTATTGGATAAAGATAGGCACATTAGAGGGAAATATGTAACTGCTCTTAAGTCCTGATATAACGAGGATTACGAAGGAAATTGTACTTTTGTTAAGAGAAGAATATTTAAAAAAGAATGATTAAAGGATTGTTATATACTCTATTAATTTCACTGTTTTTCATTTCCTGCAAAGAAGAGGATAAATTACCTATTTGGGGGCAAAAGGAATTTATCGAAGGAATTGATACGGACACGATTTATCATACTGTTTCTTATTGGAACTTTACCAATCAAGACGGTAAATTAATTTCCAAAGAAGATTATGAAGGGAAAGTATATGTAGCAAATTTCTTTTTTACCAGATGTCCGGTATTTGTCCTGTATTGACGAAAAACATCACGAAAGTTCAGGCAGCAACCAAAGAACTGAATATTTCATTTCTAACACATACCGTAGATCCAAAAACGGACACTGTAGGAAGGCTGAAGTGGTATTGTGAAAACAAAAAAATTGATAATTCTAATTGGAATTTTGTAACGGGAGATCAAAAGTCGATTTATGAAATGGGGGTATTAAGCTATCTTGTACCAAATTCTGAAGATGCTTTAGCCCCAGGAGGATTCTTGCATTCAGATAAATTCATTTTAATTGATACTAAATCAAGAATAAGAGGAATGTACAGCGGAACAGATAGTACAGAGGTAGAGCGATTAATAGTAGATGTTAGAAAATTGACACAGGAGTAACTATATTTATTTTAAACCTAAACCACTTATAATAAGCAAATTAAAGATATGAATTTACCCGAACCTTCACTCACCAAAAACGATAAATTGGCCAAACGATTAATTTGGTCGGTCTCCATTGTTGTATTCGCTGTTGTTGTGCTGTTGCATGAACTCAAGATTAAGATAGATCTTGGATTCGACGTGCATATTTTTGCTAAAATTAATGCAATTATTAATGGCACAGTAGCTGTTCTTTTAGTTCTCGGAATTTATTTTGTTAAATCTAAAAGGTATGTTCTTCACAAAAAGACAATGAATCTGGCAATTATACTTTCATTGCTATTTCTCCTGTCTTATATAGCACATCATATTTTAGCAGATAGCGCCTCATTTGGGAAGGACGGTGCCGTTATGTATCTTTATTATATAATTTTAATTTCTCATATATTATTAGCTGGACTCTCTTTGCCTTTTATTTTATTTACTGCATACAGAGCATCTATTTCTGAATTTCCAGCCCATAAAAGAATGGCAAAATATGTTTTCCCTGTTTGGCTGTATGTGGCTGTTACGGGAGTTATTGTTTATTTAATGATCTCTCCTTATTATTAGATCTTTTCATTTATCTTTGTACATGTTTCGAAAGTTCTTCATACTAGTTGTTTTATTGTGTGTTCAGGTAGTTTCGTTTGCTCAAGGTTGTTCTACATGTCGCGCTCAAATTGAATCTAGTCAGAAAGCAGACCTGAGTGTTGGGCAAGGCTTAAACTTGGGAATTATTTTCTTAATGATTGTTCCTTATATTATTTTATTTCTTTTGTTCAGAAAAAAAATAAAGTCGTTTTTTAAAGACTTTAGAGCTTTACAATAAGAATCTTTCTATCAAGGGTTTGTTAATCATAAACCTATCATTTATCTTTGCAGCAGTTCTTTATTAACTTATCAAGAAAGGTGGAGGGAAAGGCCCTTTGATACCTTGGCAACCTTCCGACTCGTAGCTATCGGGAGTATCGGAAAAGGTGCCAATTCCATTCTAAATATACTTAGAATTAGATGAGTCGAAGAAAATTTGTAGAAGTCTCTATTAAATCTCTTTCGACTAAAATGTTGATAGAGATTTTTGTTTTTTAGACTATGGCAAATATTAGAGAGATATTAAAAGAAAGAATACTAGTTTTGGATGGTGCAATGGGGACAATGATCCAGCGCCACAAACTAGAAGAAGAAGATTTCCGAAAAGGATGGTTTGAAGATCATGAATCGCCATTAAAAGGAAACAATGATTTGTTGTCCTTAACTCGTCCAGAGATTATCAAAGAAATACATGCGCAATACTATTCTGCAGGGGCTGATATAGTCGAAACAAATACATTTAGTGGAACTACCATTGCGCAAGCAGATTATAACCTTGAAAAATATGTTTACGACATTAATTTTGAAAGTGCCAAGATAGCAAGAGAAGTTGCGGTAGAGTTTACTCTAAAAGAGCCAAATAAACCGCGATTTGTTGCTGGTTCAATAGGTCCAACCAACAGAACAGCTTCAATTTCTCCTGATGTAAATGATCCAGGATACAGAAATACATCTTTTGATGAGCTTGTTGTTGCTTATGTGCAGCAAGTAAAAGCACTTATGGAAGGTGGAGTAGATATTTTACTGGTTGAAACAGTCTTTGACACGTTGAATGCTAAAGCTGCATTATTCGCAATTATGAAAGCTTTTGATGAGCTCGGAAAAGAATTACCTATCATGGTTTCAGGAACAATTACTGATGCAAGTGGTCGAACGCTAACGGGACAAACTACAGAATCGTTTATGATCTCGATGTCGCATATGCCCTTGTTAAGTATCGGACTAAATTGTGCTTTAGGAGCGAGGGAGATGAAGCAGTATTTACACGTTCTATCGGATAAAAGTAAATTTTTAGTCAGTGCCCATCCAAATGCTGGGTTACCGAATGAATTTGGAGAATATGATGAAACCCCTGAAATAATGGGGAACAAATTGAAGAGTTCCTAGAAGAGGGCTTGATAAACATCATAGGTGGATGCTGCGGAACGACACCTGACCATATTAAGGTAATGGCTGAATTAGCCTTGAAACATTCTCCAAGAGAATTAAAAATAGTTGTATAATGAGTTTACATCCAGATTATCAAGGGACATATAAATACAAGTGGAAGGACTTGCCTTTTATGCAACTAAGCGGTTTAGAGCCTTTAGTTGTCACTCCTGAAATGAACTTCATTAATGTTGGGGAGCGAACGAATGTTACAGGTTCTCGAAAATTCTTGCGTTTAATTAAAGAGGAATTATTCGAAGAGGCGCTCAGTGTTGCCCGTGATCAAGTTGAAGGTGGGGCTCAAATTATTGACATCAATATGGATGAAGGAATGCTGGATGGAGTGGATTCCATGAGAAAATTTCTGAACCTGATTGCATCTGAGCCAGATATTTCAAAAGTCCCTGTAATGATTGATTCTTCTAAGTGGGAGATTATTGAAGAAGGATTAAAATGTGTTCAAGGTAAAAGTGTAGTTAATTCTATTAGCCTTAAAGAAGGCGAAGAGGAATTTAAAAGGCAAGCTAAATTGATAAAGAGATATGGCGCAGCGACAATAGTTATGGCGTTCGATGAAGAAGGCCAAGCAGATAATTATGAGAAACGTGTTCAAATGTGTGAGCGGTCTTATCGGATATTGGTCGATGAGGTAGGTTTTCCCCCACAAGATATAATTTTTGATCCAAACATATTTCCAGTAGCAACGGGTATGGAGGAACATAACGATAATGCACTTGACTTTTTTAGAGCGACACGCTGGATACGAGAAAATTTGCCTGGAGCACATGTAAGCGGAGGTGTCAGTAATGTTTCTTTTTCCTTTAGGGGCAATAATGTTGTTCGTGAAGCAATGCATTCAGCCTTTTTGTATCATGCTATTCGAGAAGGCATGGATATGGGCATTGTTAATCCTGCTATGCTCGAAGTTTATGATGAAATTCCAAATGAACTTTTAGAAAAAGTTGAGGATGTATTATTAAATAGGAGGACCGATGCCACGGAAAGGCTCCTTGATTTTGCTGAAACGATAGTTGGAAATGTTCAAAAAGCGGAAAAAGTACTTGAGTGGAGAAATAACTCTGTGCAAGAGCGACTTTCATATGCCTTAGTAAAAGGTATAACAGATTTTATAGAAGCAGATACTGAAGAGTGCAGGAAACTATATGCGGAGCCGGTAGAAGTAATAGAAGGTCCTTTAATGGATGGGATGAATGTTGTTGGAGACTTATTTGGTTCTGGTAAAATGTTTCTTCCACAAGTCGTAAAATCAGCAAGAGTGATGAAAAAGGCTGTAGCTTATTTGCTGCCTTTTATTGAGGCAAGTAAATCTGGCGATGCCAAATCTTCAGGTAAAATATTAATGGCAACTGTTAAAGGAGATGTTCATGATATTGGAAAGAACATAGTAGGGGTGGTATTGGCCTGTAATAATTATGAAATCATAGACATGGGAGTTATGGTTCCTGCCGAAAAGATTGTAAAAGTTGCTATAGAAGAAGGGGTTGACGTAATAGGTTTAAGTGGATTGATAACACCTTCATTAGATGAAATGGTTCACGTTGCTAAAGAGATGGATAGGGCTGGGTTAAAAACCCCATTGTTGATTGGCGGAGCAACTACATCAAGAGTTCATACTGCTGTTAAAATTGAAGAACATTTAAAAGGGGCACAAACAGTTCATGTTCTTGATGCTTCTCGTTCGGTTACTGTAGTAGACAGTTTGTTAAATGAAAATAAAAAAGAACCCTACATAAAAAATTTACAAGCAGAATACGAAAAGATTCGCGTAAACCATGCTAAGAAAAGAGGGCAAAAAGCGTTCTTAAAAATAGAAGATGCGCGTAAAAACAAAATTCAGATTGACTGGAATGATACGGTTATAGTAAAGCCAAAGCGCATGGGAGTGCAGCTTTTAGAAGATTTTGATTTAGAGAAGGTAATACAATTTATTGATTGGACTCCTTTTTTCCAAACTTGGGAATTGCATGGTCGTTTCCCGAAAATATTAGAAGATAAAGTTGTGGGAGTTGAAGCAAAAAGATTACATGCCGATGCTTTATCCATGTTGAATAAAATTATCTCAGAAAAATGGTTGACAGCAAATGCCGTGTTTGGACTTTTCCCTGCTAATACGGTAAATGACGACGATATAGAAATTTACTCCGATGAATCTAGGCAAGAAATCTTAGCGGTTTCTAATCAAATGCGACAACAATTAAAAAAGGTGGCGGGAGCACCTAATAACTGTTTAGCAGACTTCATAGCTCCAAAAGAGACAAAAATTCAAGACCATATAGGGGCTTTCGTTGTTACTACGGGGTTAAATATTGAGAAAAAAATAACAGCGTTCGAATTGGATCATGATGATTATAATTCAATATTAATAAAGGCATTAGCCGATCGATTGGCCGAGGCATTTACTGAATATTTGCATCAGCATGTTCGCCAAGAAACCTGGGGCTATTCATTAAAAGAAGAGTTCACAAATGACGAGTTAATTAAAGAAAAATACAAAGGTATTCGGCCTGCTCCTGGCTATCCAGCCTGTCCGGATCATACGGAAAAAGAGACTATATTTAAATTACTAGACGCTACAAAAAATACTGGGGTGGAGTTAACAGAATCTTTAGCGATGACTCCAACAGCTTCGGTAAGTGGTTGGTTTTTTGGAAATGAACATGCCAAGTATTTTGGAGTAGGTAAAATAGAAAAGGATCAAGTGGAAAGTTTAGCGAATAGAAAAGACAAAAAATATGAAGTCATGGAAAGGTGGCTGTCTCCTAATCTTAATGAGTAATATTTATCCTCCGATTACTATATCAAACTCCATGTCTTTGGGCACGCACATCTCTTCGTTACAAACCATGTAATATACAAAGCCAGAAAGTGAAGTTTTTTCTGATTTAATCTTTACTTTTTGAGTAAATGTAACTTGACCATCATAGTAGTTTACTTGAACTCCAAACGCTTCATCCATAACCGAATGCATTTTACCTTTTTCTTCCAAAACTTTTCCGATGAGAGCAATGTTTTCGTTGATGTCAAATGCAAATTCGGTAGGAAGTGGGCCAGCATCTGGACTGGATAATTCTTGAGAATATAAATGCCAACTGTCAGCAATATTCGCATGAAAAATGATCAAGTAAGTGTTGTCTTCTTTTTCAACTTTTTCTTTTGTAGTTGACCACTTAACAGCGTTTTGAGCATTGGAATTAAACCCAAAAACAACAAAGGATAGTATTAATACTAGGTTTTGTAGCATTTGTTTTTTTGAAGATTACAACAAAATAGATGCCAGTATTCGGCTACATTATTTATTTAAACTTGCTTTACTATAAGCAATAATGCCTTCATCTAACCAGGTTTTGAATAAATCCGTTGAACCGTGATGTTCATAATCTGCCCCTCCATTGCTAAGGTCCTCGCCATTTGGACCAATCATGATATAGTAAGGTTGTGTATTCTTTTTGTATTTACTCGCTTGAAAATAAGACCATTTTTCACCTACTTGTGTGATGTTTTTGAATTTACCAGGAGCATATTCAACTCTTTTATGTTCCGGTTTTGGGAGCTCAGTTTTATCGTCAACATATAATGAAACAATAACCACTTTATCCCTAAGAATTTCAATCACGCCTGGTTTACCCCAGACATTACCTTCCATTTTTCGACAATTTACGCATGCCTTTCCGGTAAAGTCAATGAATAAAGGTTTATCAACCTTCTGAGCATAAGTCAAGGCTTTGTCATAATCTTGGAAAAGAGGCAGGTTGTGCGGTCCGGGGTGAGTTTCTTCACCTTCAATATGTGCTGGGTCAATAGCATTACCCCCACCAACGCCATAGGGGGATTCACTGTAATTAGTGGGTGGCGGGAATCCGCTTATTAAATTTAATGGCGCGCCCCACATTCCAGGAAGAAGATAGATTACGAAAATTAGGGAAGATAGTCCCAACATCGACCGCCCTACCGATAAGTGCTCAATGGGACTATCGTGAGGGAGCCTAATAAAACCTAATAGATAAAGAGACAATACCAGGAATATACCAATCCATATTGCTATAAACAATTCTCTTTCCAAGAGGTGTGCGTCCACAACAAGGTCGGCGTTAGAGAGAAATTTAAAAGCGAAGGCAAATTCCAAGAATCCTAGTACAACTTTAACTGTATTTAGCCATCCACCTGACTTAGGTAATGAATTCATCCAACCCGGGAAGGCGGCAAATAGGCTAAATGGCAAAGCCAGTGCTAATGAGAAACCAAACATACCAACAAATGGCGCCATTCCTCCAATCGTAGCTGATTCAACCAATAACGTACCTACGATTGGACCCGTACACGAGAAGGAGACAAGAGCTAGTGCTAATGCCATAAAAAAGATGCCAATAATACCACTTTTGTCTGATGCTTTATCTGCTTTAGTTAACCATGAGCTAGGCAATCGTATTTCAAATGCTCCCATAAAAGAAAAGGCAAAAACAACCAAAAGAATGAAAAATATGAGGTTAAAGGTTACGTTTGTTGAAAGTGCATTAAGCGCATCATAACCAAACATTCTAGTAACTATCGTTCCTAGAAGGACATAGATTAAAATGATACACAAACCATAAATAATCGCATTGCGTATTCCTTGGGCTTTCGATTTACTTTGTTTTGTAAAAAAGCTTACAGTCATAGGAATCATAGGGAATACACATGGAGTAAGCAGTGCTGCAAAGCCACTTAAAAAGGATATGACGAAAATCAGCCAAAAAGATTTTTCTTTTTCCTTTTCTATTGGCTTCTCTTCATCCACTTGATCTGTTGGGTCCTGATTCGGCTCTTTATTATGGGTAGCATTAGACCTATCATTTGAAATATCATCTTTATCCTCACCGATGTCCGATGTCTCAGCAACCTCAGGAATTTCCTCAATTTCTTTTATTTCTTTGTTTGGTCGACATGTTTTAACTTTTAGTTCAAAAGGTTGCTCGTATTCCGGCAAACATTTTACATCATTGCAGGTTTGAAATGAAAAGACGCCTTTCAGAACATAGTCTTTTTCACTTTTAGAGGTAAGCTTTTTCTTGAGGGTGAAGCTATGATGGTGATAACTCATCATTTCATCTGCCATTTCATCAAATTCTAGAATGGGTTTTGGTTCAATAATCCCTCCTTTTAAGTTATAATTTTTACTTTCTTCTACAGATATATTAGTGGGTATGGAAAATGAACCTTCTGGAAGTTCATGAGAATTTATATGCCATCCATCTACGATATCTATATCGACCAAAACCTCAAGGTCACAATTATTTTGTTTAAGCGTTATATTGGCCTTTACCTTGTCTGCAGCTGATTCAAGTTGAGAAAATAAGCTTTCGCTCTTGATTGAAAAAATAGCTAGAAGTACTATAAGGATTAATTTATTCATTTGGATCTAATTTTAACAACAACAAAAGTAAATAATAGTAAAGAATAAACTACGGTTAAGAGATTTTTATCTTTGGAATCCTAAAAAAGTCTGTAAAATAAATAAGTCAAAGGTTTTGAGTGATTTATAAATATAAAAAGCACCTCGTTTTCGAAGTGCTTTTTGTGAAATTAGATTTTCCATTTTTTACATTATATCAATAACGCGACATATGGGAATGATTACGCCTTTCTTTAAAACAATGTTTTTATCTCCAACAGCCCAAATAGTAGTTCGCACTTGCTTGACACATTCATCATCTTCAAATGTAATTCTCATTTTAACACGATGAATATTCCCTAATATCATAGACCTTGAAAGCTTGTGCTTTAGTAATTTTATTTGTTTTTCCGTTCTTTGAACAGCTTCTGACGGAAAATTTAAGGAAGGAATGTCTTCTTTCTCTACTGCAATAATGGCTTCAGTTATCATATGTGGATGTATTAAGGGTGGATGTATTAACGCAAATCAATCGCGTTAGCTAGTAGTATACGTACCTTTTTCTATTAGGTTTCAATTTGTAACACATTAATTGTGTCACTAGACACTCTGTGCCTATTATCTAACCGATGGTTTATTATCCAAACTACCTCATTATTAGAGATAAGCAACCAGGAATCTTTTTTTTCGAATTGAGAAAATTTTTCATCAATAAAAAAGTCACTTAATTTCTTTTTACCCTTCATACCGAATGGAACGAAAGAATCTCCCTTTTCCCATTTTCGAATGCTTAAAGGGAATTTAATAGTATCAGCATCAATTAATATAGTATTTTTTTCTGTTCGCAGAGAATGTGGTTTATTAACTATATTTAAACTTATGGGAAAGGGGATATTGTAATCACCTAAAGCGGGTATTTCAAATACTACGGGTAATTGCGTGGTCAGCGGCTGAATCACTAATTGATCTCGGTCAACTACCAATTCATGTGTAGATGAGTAATGTTTTTTTCCTGTTGCTAGAGTGTCGGATTGGATACTTTTTACTTGGGATTGATTGAACCCATATTTACTTAATGTTGAATATAGAACAATGTTTTCAATAAGCCTCTTTGTTTCAATAAAGATAGTATTTCCAATGGTAGACGTTATTTTTTCAGCATCCTCCAATAATTTCTTTTCTAAATATTCATTGGCTTGAGATAGATGCCCGATACTTTTTAATATGGAAGAACTTGAGGCTTCAAGTTCTTTATTGAGCTCAGGGATAATCTTTTTTCGAATAAAATTTCGTTTGTATTTAAGCGATTCGTTGCTGCTATCATTTCTAAAGCTAACATTGTTATTTTTAGCGTAGTGCTCAATATCTAATCTAGAAACAGGTAATAATGGTCGAATAATTTGTTGTGTATTTTTAATTCCGCAAAGCCCTTTAATTCCGCTGCCTCTTAATAAATTAATGAAGAAAGTTTCGATAGAATCATCTGCATGGTGTCCAGTAACTATGTAATGCGCATTTTTTTCTTTTAATAAATCAAAAAACCAATTATAGCGCAATTCACGAGCCGCTTCTTGAATGGACAACCCTTTTTCTGTAGCATAAGCACTTGTATTGGCTGAATTCTTATTAAATGGGATGTTGTTTTTGGAACAAATTTCTTTTACCAGCTTCTCATCAGCATCTGATTCTTTTCCGCGTAATTGAAAGTTAAAATGCGCAACTTCAATATTGAGGTTTAATTTATCAAAACCATCTAAAAGCACCATTGAATCGACTCCTCCACTTACGGCTAGAATAAAATTCTTTGTAGAATATTCCGAATTCAATTTATCTAATTCACTTGATATGGTGCTGATAAGAGTCATTTTAATGCTTGCAAAAGAGCTTTAGCCTTTAAAAGTGTTTCTTGGTACTCCTCCTTTTCGTTGCTTTTACTGGTTATCGCTCCACCTACCATGCAAGATAAATATTTCTTTTTGCGGTTATACAATAAAGTTCGAATTATTACATTGAAATCAAAGTCCCCATTAGGTTTTACGTACCCAACACAACCGGAATAAACCCCTCTTTTAGTAGATTCGTATTTCTCTATTAATTCCATTGCTCGAATTTTGGGTGCACCTGTCATTGATCCCATTGGGAAAGTAGCTTTTAAGATGTCTAGAAATGTTATCTGAGGTTTTATGGTAGCGCTTACCGTAGAGATCATTTGATGCACTGTTTCAAATGTGTAAATTCCACATAACTCTTCTACTTTGACGGAGTTTTTAGTAGCTATTTTGGATAAATCATTTCTCACTAAATCAACAATCATGATGTTTTCACTTCGTTCTTTTTGGTTGTTTTTTAGCTTTTCGATTTGGGTTAAATCTTCCATTTTGTCAGCACCTCTTGCTATCGTTCCTTTAATCGGTTGAGATGTTATTTGTTGTCTAGTTTTTCTAATATAACGTTCGGGACTAGCACTTAGGATGTATTTATTATTAAAGTTTCCAAAACAAGAGAAAGGAGCGTTGGTAAGCTTATTTAATTTCTTGTAAGTTTCAAATGGGTCCATTTCAACATTCTCGTTAAAGAGTTCATAGCAGAAATTCATTTCATAGATATCCCCTTGTTGAATATTTTCCTTTACACACTGAACTTTTGCTAGATATTCTTCTTCAGTTGTTCGGGGAGTTAATGCAATTGGATTTGTTTTTTTAACTTTATTTTCTAGAAAAACCTCCTTTACATAGGGTAAAAGAGAGTTGTCGCCATAAATAACACTGATGTTATCTTTTTCAATTTTAAAAAGTGTTTGAGGTATAAAAAAATGGATTTCCGGAAACTCTAATCCATCTGCATTAGCGGAAGGAAGGTTTTCAAATTCGTTTTTAACATCATAGCTAATATAGCCAAACTTCCAACTATCGGGAATGGATATAAAGTTATTTAACTTCTCTAAATGGATGTTGTTGGCTGTGTAAACAATCTCTTTTTTACAGCCAATAGCAATGTATCCACTATGTGACTTGTTCCCGTTCAAAAAAAGAAAAGTTTCATTTTTGAACTTGTTATCTTTTTCACTTTTTCTCAACAGGGTTATTGTTTTGATACAAGATCGTGAACAATATCAACCCAGTCTTCACCGTCATTTAAGCTTTCCACCAATTGTAATTTCTCTCCTCCGTTTTGTTCAAATACCTCTAGGTATTCTTCACTTATTTCAACGCAAGTTTCTAGGCAATCAGAAACAAAAGCTGGAGAGAGTACAAGAATTTTTTTATTCCCGTTTTTACCTAAGGCGGTAATTACATCATCTGTGTAGGGCTGAATCCAAGGATCTTTTCCTAAACGAGATTGAAAGGATAATGAGTATTTACCTTCATCTAAGCCAATTTCTTTTACAAGAAGTCTTGTAGTTTCATAACAAGTATTTTTATAGCACAAAGGCTCCTCGGGTAAATATTCCTTTGGACAATTACAGTTTACGCAAGATTCACCCATTAAATGCGACTTATTTATGTGGCGCTCTGGTAATCCATGGTAAGAAAATAATACATGGTCATAATCGGCTATTACATGCTTCTTTGCACGATTAGCAAATGCTTTGATGAACTCCGGATTGTTATAAAATTGACCCATTGTGACTACCTCAGGAATGTTCCACCACTTATTAATTATCTTGTTCGTTTTTTCTATAACCGTTCCCATGCTGGAAGCAGCATAATGAGGATACATTGGAAAAACAATAATTTTATCGTAATTCTCCTTTCTCATTTTCTCTAAAACACTATCCATAGAAGGGTTACCATAACGCATTGCCAATTCTACTGTATAGTTTTCAGCTATTTTGGCTTGTAGTTTTTCTTTGAGAATCAAACCGTATTTTAGTAAAGGAGATTCACCATCAAACATTTTGAATAATTTAACATATTCTTTCGCTGATTTGGGTGCTCTTAGCGGAACAATGATAAGGTTTACAAGTAATTTTCTCTTTAACCAAGCCAAATCAATTACCCTGGCATCATTCAAAAACTCATTTAGGTACTTTCTTACATCCTTCACGGAAGGACTATCTGGCGTGCCAAGATTGACTAATAATATCCCCGTTTTTTTATTCACTTGCTAGTTCTGATAGGTTAATAGAGTTGAATTATTATATATGCAGTGCATTGTCATTCCATGCGGCCAGAGCAGCTTCTTTTACCCCTTCGCTATAGGTGGGGTGCGGATGACAAATACGCGCAATATCTTCTGAAGAAGCCCGATACTCCATTGCAACAACTGCCTCCATAATTAAATCTGCTGCACGCGGAGCAACCATGTGCACACCCAAAACTTCGTCAGTTTGTTTATCGGAGATTATTTTAATAACTCCCATGATATCCATGCTAGCTCTAGCTCTACCCAAAGCTCTTATCGGAAATTGCCCTACTTTATATTCTCTTCCAGAATCTTTTACTTCTTCTTCTGTTTTTCCCACTGCAGCAACTTCTGGCCAAGTATATACTACGCCTGGAATTAAGTCATAATTAATATGCGGAGCTTGACCCGCTATTGTTTCTGCAACAAAAACTCCTTCTTCTTCAGCCTTATGCGCTAACATAGCTCCTGCAGTAACATCTCCAATGGCATAAATTCCAGAAACATTCGTCTCTTTATGATTGTTCGTTTCAATCTGACCTTTACCGTTAACTTTTAAACCAATATTTTCCAGTCCTAACCCATTTGTATAAGGTTTTCTCCCAACTGCAACTAAACAATAGTCTCCTTCGAATGTGACTTCTTCGTCTTTTTTGTTTTTAGCAGTTACCACAACCTTTTTTCCTTTGTTTTCTACTTTTTGAACGGCATGCTTAAAGTTGAATTTAAATCCTTCTTTCTTTAACACTTTTTGCAATTCTTTTCCCATAGTTTTGTCCATCGTAGGGATAATAGAATCAGCAAATTCGATTACGGTTACAGCAGATCCTAACCGTGCATATACAGAGCCTAGTTCAAGCCCAATAACTCCACCACCAATCACAATTAAGTTTTTTGGAATTTCTTTTAAACTTAATGCTTCAGTAGAGGTAATAATTCTTTTTTTATCTGGTTCCATTCCTGGAAAGAAATTTGGTTTTGAACCAGTTGCAATTATTACTTTTTTCGTAGTAATCGTAACTTTTTCATCTTTTCCAACTACATCAATAGTATTTCTATCGCGAAAAGAACCTAATCCTTGATATACATCAATTTTATTTTTATCCATCAAAAATTGAATTCCATCGCAAGTTTGGTTGACAACACTGGTTTTTCGTTCTATCATTTTGGCAAAATCAACAGATAATTTACCTGTTGAAATTCCATGCTTTTCAAAAGTGTGAGCAGCATCGTGATAATGATGAGAAGAATCTAGTAATGCTTTGGATGGAATACAACCAACATTTAAGCAAGTCCCTCCTAATGTGGAGTATTTTTCGATTATAGCTGTCTTCATTCCTAGTTGCGCACATCTTATTGCTGCAACATATCCTCCTGGTCCCGATCCGATTATTGTAATGTCGTATTTACTCATGTTGGTTTGAATTATAATAGAGTGCTAAGGTAAAAATTTTAAGAATGAGATTATAAAAGTTAAACAACTCTTTTTGTCTCCTTGTACCAATAAAAAAACTTGAAGGTGAAAAGTAGAATGATGGGGCTAGTTGCCGGGTTAAATTCTTGAGGGATTATCATTGCTCCAAAAATCACAAGGATTAATAATATAGACATGACCAGGTAAGCTTTATTTAGTTTTTGGTGTAATTTTTCAAGGATTAATGGAAGGAGAAAAAACAAGTATAGAGGATTTGCCCAAAGCACATTAAAGTTTGGTCGCATAGTTAGGTGATCGGTGCCGAACCAAAGGAAGACAATAATAATCCCAAGTACTCCAAAAACAAGCAGTAAAGTTGCATCCCAGAGTTTCGTAAGGAATCGGATTTTATTCAATGTGAGAATAACTGAAATTACAAAGAGAACCCAAAAAAGAAAGATTGGCGCACTCCAAAAAGACGATTCAGCTTTATGATTTATACCATTAACCAATGTTCTTTCGCTTAATACTAAAGGCTGCGCTTTTCCATTAATTAGAACTTCTGAATCCGCATAAATTGCATTCATATACTTTGGGAGAAACATCATTTTATTGTTATCGGCCTTAATGTCGACCTTACTTCCTAAAGCTAAATCCATTCCAAAGCCCAACCAAGGCATATGGTTAATGGTATTGTTTAATAACTCCCTTAATGAATACATGTTTTCATTTGGGTGCGCTTTTAGTACTAGATTATCTCCAATTGTGTTTTGTAAGATGTCCCTTATTCGAGTTGCGCAATTATCAAAGAAAAAATCATATTTATACACCCTGTTTTCTGGCAAATAATTCTCTTTGAGTGCTTTCCACAGATTATTTTTTTGCTCGTGTGTTAAATTTAAGACCTGCTCTTTTACTGTTCTTTGAAAATAGTCATACTCCATCATAAAGTACCTAAAATCTTGCTCGTCCATATAATATTTGAGCCTTCCTTTCGTAAATTTTGTTGCGAATCCAATTTCATCCGAATCAAATTCAAACATTCCCCAATTGTAGCAATTGTCAATATTGTTTGCCGGATCATTCACTCGGATAGCACTGTGGCCAAATAACGAGTAAATATCTTCCCCTTCAGCGCATGTCAAAAGGCTAATTTGGGCGTGATCGGATAATTGAGCTACTGATTTATTGTTCAATAGGAATATTGACAATACAAGAAAAAGATATTTTATGAAAAGCTCCATTAATCTAAATTAAATATATCTAAAGCATTTTTGGTTGTTGCCTCAGAAATGTCCAGAAGTGAACAACCGAAAATATCAGCCATTTTTTCACCAATTAACGTCAAGTAAGGACTTTCGTTTCTCTTCCCGCGATAAGGAGCTGGAGCTAAATAGGGAGAATCTGTTTCTAAAACAAAATGATTTAAATCAAATTGACTAACCACTTGGTTTAATCTAGAATTTTTAAATGTAACAACTCCTCCAATTCCCATTTTAAATCCACCATAATCAATAATGTGCTGAGCTTGTTTTTGATTTCCTGTAAAACAATGAAAGATGCCCTTCAGGTTTTCATCGTTCATTTCATCTACAATTTCAAAAATCTCATCAAAGGAATCTCTTGCGTGAATTACAATAGGAAGTTTTTTTTCTTTAGCCCAGCTAATTTGTTCGCGAAAAGCAAATTGTTGTATTTCTAAAGTGGATTTATCCCAATATAAGTCGATGCCAATTTCTCCAACCGCAATGAATTTTTCCTTATCTAACCACTCTTTAGCATGTGTCAATTCACTTTTATAGGTGTCGGGCTGGATTGAACATGGATGAATTCCCATCATTGGGTAGCAAACCGTTGGATGCTTTTTTGCAAGCGACAAAAGATTGTTTGTATATTCAGAATCGATGTTGGGTAGGAGTAATTTTAAAATATTATTATCCAAACAACTTTGAATCACGGCTTCTCTGTCCTTATCAAACTTTGAACTATATAAATGGGTATGTGTATCTATTAGCATTTAGACAAAGAACGGAAAGTTTTTTAAATTCAGTACATTCGTTTTTATAAATGAAGGAAACGAAAACATCTAAAAAATATTTTGAGCACTTAGATGGCACCCGTTTTTTTGCTTTTTTCTTGGTTTTTCTGGTTCACTGCTTTGTTTCTGTGGACTCAAAAATTGGAGATAGCTCCATTTATCAATCAGTAGAGCAGTTTTTTAAAGTTGGGTTTTTAGGGGTTGATTACTTTTTTGTGTTATCCGGATTTTTGATTGCTTGGGTAATTTTGCATGAAAAAAACACAACAAAAAAGTTTGACTTTGGAAACTTTTTTATCAGACGAGTGTTGAGAATATGGCCTTTGTATTTTCTTATTGTTTTTGCAGGGTTTTTGGTCTATTATGCATCTCATTCATATGGCATAGAGGCTTCTGGGCTTCCTCCATTTTACAATTTTGCGCTTTTTGTTATTAATTTCTATTCGATATATGAAGGCGTTGATTATCTGTTTTTTCTAACTTTTTTATGGTCTATTTCAGTAGAAGAGCAATTTTATGTTGGGTATTCAATTATCGTAAAATTATTTTTTAAATTAAACCTTTTTCTTTTAGCGTTGTTGTTAATTGTAGTTTCTATTATATATAGATATCTAAATGTTGATTTTGGCCAACAATTGTATTTTCATACTTTTAGTATACTAGGCAATTTTGGCGTGGGCATTTTGGTGGCATATTTAGCGCAACAAAAAAATCAATTGTTTGTTTGGCTAGTTAACCGAGACAATGTTTTTTCTGGAGTTATTTATGGTATTCTTTTCCTTAGTTTAATTTATTTTAACGAGTTAAATGAATGGAATACTTTTAGGGTATTTTCTAAGTTGTATTTTTCTTTATTGTTTGGATATATCGTTTTTGAACAGTGCTTTTCGAAAAATCGTTTTCTGTCCTTTGGACAGAATAGAATTATAAAATATTTGGGTAAAATATCTTTCGGCCTATACTGTTATCATGGAGTTGTTGTTACAATACTAATAAAAGTTTTGGAACGATTAAATTTTCAAGAAACTTTTTGGCATGTCTTTTTGATATACCCTTCAATTATTCTGCTTCTTTCAATTGGTCTTTCCGCTGTCAGTTATAAATATTTTGAAGGCTATTTCTTAAAACTAAAAAACAGATATTGAACTTATCGCAGCAAGTACATTTTTCCAAATTCTTTTTTAAAACTTTTGCTATCTGCAGATGTACTGCGATGATCAACGTTTTCTCCATTTATCTTGACGATTGCCCGATACAAGTAAACTCCATTGGCAAGTTGGTCTCCGAATTGGTCGCGACCGTCCCAAAAGAAATCAGTTTTGTTTTTCCCAATATGGAGCGGTCCAATTTCATCCATAGAAATTTCTCTAACTACTTTACCAGTAACAGTCATGATTTGAATGAGCATTTGATCGGGAGTTTCACTTCCTGTAAGAGTGAACACAAAATGTGTTTTGGTGCTGAATGGATTGGGGTAATTAAATAAGTGTGTAATTGTTGATGCAGTAATAACCTCAAAACTTATTTCATAAGCGAAATCCCCAGAATAGTTGTTCGACTTATCTCTTGCTTGAACGAGCAATGTATACATTCCATCTTCTGTAAATGTTGGGTTGTATTCTATTTTAAATAAGTTTTTATCATCAATAGCGGTCTCCCACATTAAGTAGTCACTCTCTCCATTATTGGAAAAAAACAATTGTTCTTGATCAATAGAATTTGGACGAACAAGTAAAATCTTAAAAAGATTCGTATCGATATCTTCATTTAAAAGTAAAAATTCATTTTCATCATCTAAGGTTATAGAAATTAACGGCATTGGGCTTACAATGTCTTCATTCAAAATATGTATTCCGTCAAATGTTACATCAAGAATGGGATTGGTATTATCTTCCTGCACAGTAAAAGTTTTTTGGGCAAAATTATTGAAATAAAACTGTTCGAGTTGATCCTGCCGATTGCCATTAATTTTCGGATTAGCTGCTACCCAAATAGAATTATCTCCCAAATAGTTCTTACTGGAAACCCTTATTGTGTCAATTATTATTTCTCCACTTTTCAAAGAATCTTGCCTTGAGTAAGATATGTAATTTTTCGTGTGACTTGCGTCTTCTATCCAGTAATTGACTAAAAGGCTGTCCATATCAAACGCACTGATGTTTTCTATGGCAACAGCATATTTGACAGAGTCTCCTTCTTGTATGCTATTTTCAGGTAAGGAATAGTATAATCCTTTTTTCGGATTAACGGCACATTCGGGAACCGGCTCATAGATTAGTTGCCATCTATTGAATTGGGCAGGTGTAATTGCAATAGAATCTTTTGTAAAAGCATTCAATCTTAAAAATGGAAATGTTGCAGCATTAATGATGCTGTTTAGGCTGGTAATAGAATCATTGGCAGTCATTAATGTATCAATCATTAAAGTTTCATTGCCGAAATTATCGATTCCATAAACCTGCAGGCGAGTAGTGTCATTTGTAGCAGTTTCTTGCGGGTTTTGTTTCCAATAAAGAGTGTTCCAATTATACGAAGGCCCTGCAATTTCTGCTTGTACTATTCCGGATGTGCCTGATCCTTGTATATAAGTTTCAAAAGTCAATAATTCCTCTGCATCTCCAGCCAAACCAGATAGCGTATTTGCTGTATGAATCTCTTGAGCTGATCCTGGGGTTCCTTTTTGTGCGAAAAAGATAAAGCCATCATCTGGCATTCCAGGATTGAAAGAGGTTGCTCCTAAATTCTGAAATGCCGTGAATAATGATGCAGGCCAAGAAGCATATAGGTTTGCTGGATTCGTGTAAGTATCTGTAATATAGGTGTAGGCTAAAACATAATGTCCCTCAGGAATTTTATTATTCAACATGCTAACCAATGAATCCATTTGAACACTATTATAAAGTTGAAAAATAAACATCCCTTCTGATCTGCCTCTCCAATTTGTTGCTCCAGGACACAAGGAGGGATGCCCGTTAAATTGCCCGTAACAATGTTGAGTGTTGATTGGATTGCCGTTACTATAATGTGGTGTACCCCACAATTTTAGAGTAATGGGATCAATTACAGCAATATGAATAGCTGGCAATCTACTATAACCTCCATAATCTGCTAGTCCTCCTGCTAAATACCAGGCTGTTCCTTGCCAGCCGCTAGAGGGCCAATAACCATTATTAACAAAGGTTTTGCAAGATACTTGAGCAATGGAAGGTTGGAAATTAAAAGTTCTTGTTGGTCTGTTGTATAATAGGTTTGTATAGTTGTTATTTTTAAACTGAAAGAAATGCGATTGTCCCCAACCCCATTTATTTGTAATATATTGGAAAGAACTTTCTTGCCATGATTTCGTGGAGCTATCCGGAGAACATCTCCAAAAATATACTGTGCTGTCTGTAAATGTAATTGGATCATTGACTAAAGAGGTACTGTTTGTCCAATCATTGTATCTTGCTTCAACTACCCCTCCCGCACTAATAATATATTGATGCTTTTTAAACGGTGAATTAAACAAGTCGGTGGTATCAATTTCAAAAACATATTGATTGGTTGCGGCAAATGGATTAATTGTTGAAGCTTTACAAGTAATCGTGTCCGAAGGGATTATAGCATATTCATAAGGCCAAATAGGGATTAAATCATTTGAAGAAATATATTTAGAAAAAGCAATTTGATTGTTGGCAGTTTCATCAAAATGCTCAGTAATATTAGAGAGAGGTAAATCAGCTTTAATTGTAAAATTGTTTAACCCAACTGCAATGGAATGATTGCTTGCCATTTTATACTGAATGGTATCCCTAAATAATAATCCTGGAACTTGAATAAAATAAGTGGAGTCATTTCCATTTGGGAAAAAACGCTGTATTGATAATTCAAAAGTGTCAAGAAATGCGCTGCCTATATTGGTTAATACAATGTTTAATTCGAAAGTATCAACAGACAGATCAATTGTCGATGGGGTGGTCCATGCGCGTTGTGCTGAAAGTACTATTTCTGGGGCCATATGTGTATTCAATTTTAACCCAGGATCACCTTGGAGTGCCATCCCTATAGTATTGCTGTGAAATAAGATGTCTATGTTTGAGGTAAGCGTGAGAGAATCTGCAGTTGCTTTCATGCAAAACCCAATATCACGCCCGTAGTTTTGCTTGCCAATCTGATGGTAATAGATGTTGGTATATTTCGCGATTTCTCCTATATTTCCAAGCTTAACGGTTGATAAAAAAGAAATAGCACCTTGACCAACGGGATTTACAATGTTCTCTGAATAGCTGTTCCCTCCTGGTTGGTGAACATCACCTGTGTAACAACCAAGACCTATAACCATAGGATATTTACCATTATTCCCCCAATTATTTGGAGAGTCGATATTTTGTCCAAAACCTCCACTGCTGGTAGCATGTGAAAAAAAGGTAATTAAGGAAACCCCTTCCTGAAGTTTTTGCTGAACTTCAAAAAAATCATCTGCATTTAAAGAAGAACTCCAGTTCCTTGGGACATAGAGAAGAAACATTTCCACCAAACAAAGTGTCTTCTATGGTTTGTTCAAACTGAGACAAATGGTAGTTCATTAAATTTACTTCTGACGGATATCCACCTCCGCCAAAATGAAGGACTTCTTTCTGCCATTCTTTATTTGGGATATCATATACGCTAAATGGGTCTTGCTGATCTTCGTATTCGATTACTTTATTCAGGTAGTCATTTACCGAGGAGTTTTCCATTGCACTATATCTGCCTGTTGGTATGGCATATGAATTGCCACTGGTCCCAAGAGAAAAAGTAAAATGATTGTCAGATGATGGATATCCAAAGGACGGTACTAAGTTAGCCTGGTATGCACTATTTGACTTTCTTGATCCCAAAGAATTAACTTCGGTGACGTCCCTAATGGATTTGCCAATTAAAAACAAATGACTTGGATAGGTTGGCCATGTATTTATTGCAAAATTGCAAAAACGCCTAATTCCCAGAGGGTTTTTAAAGATACCTCCTCCAAATTGATGGTACAGCTCTTCTACGCTAACGAGCACGGTGTCGTGTGCACCGCCTATTCCGCTTCTATAGCTGGCATAGTTTAAGGCTCCGTTCTCGAAGTTTTTTGTTTGTAACAATGATATATGCATCATTCGGCGTTATCTGGCTAAAATCTCTGAAATCTCCGCTTGCCCGCGACTGTGGATATGTTGGTAACGGTGCTATAATTAGTTGAAGCGTTTACTAATAAACATTGCGCACTATCATCCGTTGTTTAAGTTGGGCACTAAAGCTTCCCAAATTCCGGCATTGTTGCTTACGGGAAATAGATCTTGCCGGCTCTCGCATTTAGCACATATAACTTGGGGTTAGCGCCGTTAAAGTTGGAGATTGACAAGCGAGACTTAGGTTCTAGGTTATTAAACGGAACAGCAAACCGAAAATAATCCTCGTTTTCAAAATCCATGGTATGAGGGTAATTGATTGCCACTGAGGAAACATATTGTTTGTCACTAGTTTGACCGATACCATAACTAGCGTGTATAACAGAAGTTGTTGGACTCTCGATGGTTGCAGTGGGAACTTCCGCTCCTTTTGTTTATCAATTGATAGCCAAGGTAGGTAGTGTCGCAAATTATAGTATTACTATTACCATACTTAATTTGCAAAGCATGGTTATGATTATTTAAGTGAGAGGATTCAGAAGACGAACCTCCCATGGAAATCCCAGTAATAAAGGAATTAGGCGCACCAACTGCGGTATATGCATTTTGCGTAGGTATTATTGAAGTGTTTGCTCCGCCAAGAGAATGAGGGGAACTAGCCCAACCCTCTCCGACAGAATAAACAGGACTCGATAGTGCATTAAATTTGGCTCCTTCATTATATTCGTCAGAGTAGTTGACATAATTCTTTTTCCAGCAGTAATTAATAGCTGTATAGGCGGCATAGTTCAGGTCCGTTTCTTCATGTATTCGTTTGCCGATCCCTGCATTTTTCCAGGTAAAATAATATTGTAAAGTATCATTTACCAGACTGTAATATTGGTCTGGCTGAGCCTCTATCGAGTCATAAAGGTTGCCGTCCAGCCATCCGTCGTTTTTTTCTGCATAAAACTCGATATAATCACCTGGATCCATGGTGTTGTCTCCACCATCAATGACCTTTATGAATACTTCACTTTCTCTACCAAAAACTTGAAAATTATCGGTATTAATGGTTGATATTGAAATACCATTGTTACTCAAAGAGGTGTTTAATTCAGCATAATTTACTCTGTGAATACCAGTATTATAAATAGGGAAGTTAAAATATTTTTGGGAATAATTAATCCACTCATTTCCATATGTCTGTGCTTTAGAAACGTTTACAATAACTAAAAGTATTATTAGAGCGAGTATTCTCAAATTAGTTGTTTTTATTTAAGTTAAACCTTAACGAAAACACATTACTGTATAATGCTACCGAAGCATCGCCAATGTCAGTTAATGCATAGTCTAATGAAATGCCTTTTAATTTAACACCTATACCTATATTTGGTTGCAGCGTCATAACCTCTTTTCCAGTAATTTCAGTAACTTTTTGAACGTTTCCAAGACCTGCTCTGACAAAAACAATATTCTTAAAACCTAATTCCATTCCAACATGTGGGTCGATAGATATTGGGTCTCCTACAATTAAAACATTTCTTTTACCATCCGTAGTTAAATCAACATCTAGTTCAGCTAAATAAGTAAAACTCTTTCCTATTTTCCATTGGCGCATAGCGGCAAGAATTATGCGAGGCATCGTTATTTCTAAACCATTTTCTGGAATATCGTTGTCTGTTCTATCAAACACTTCTATCATTTGGTCTGTCAAAGAAAAACTCCAAGCATTGAATGTTGTTGTAATATCTCTGGTTAGGGCAGCTACTTTCCAATTTCCTAATTGATAAGTAGCAGCAAAGTCAATTCCAAACCCCCATGATTTCGCAAAATCTCCCACTTTTCGATGAATGATTTTACCGCTTCCTCCTATATCTAGTTTGTCACTTATTTTTCTAGCATAAGAGAATATAAATGCCATATCTGCTGCAGAAAAATAAGTTATTCTGTCGTAGTCAATATTCCCTTGAGCGTCAATTAACTCTGTTGTGTTAGGGATATTATCGACTCCAAACCGAATAAATGAGAACGCCATTGCACTTTTGTCGTCAATTTTTTTTGCGATTGCACCATAATCGTATTTTGCGATACCTGCAAAATATTCAGAATGCATTAATCCAACTTGTAAATCACTGTCAATATTTAATAACCCAGTCGCATTCCAATAACCTGAAGTAACATCATCTGTAGAAGCTATCACAGAATTTGACATCCCAAGTGCACGAGCACCAACGCCTATGTTTAAAAATTCGTTGCTATACTTAGGTGTTTTGTCGTCATCTTGAGCAAGAAACGGCAACTGCAGGAATAACAATAATATTATGATAATCGATTTATTCATTGTTTTAAACAGTTTAAACAGTGTATAAAGATATAAAATAGCAGTAATACAGACTAATTTTCTTGACTAATAACTCTCTAATGACGCATAAATTGCCTAATAAGTCGCTTGAAAACAACATTCCTATTTTTAGTTAAAAGGTAAATGTTACTTTTGTAAAGTAATGGCGGTCAAAAAACATATCCCAAATACGCTAACATTGGCTAATCTGTTTTGCGGTATATTAGCAATTAAAATTGGATTTTCAGAACACTACTGTTTGGCTGGTTTTCTGATTATTTTAGGCGCTTTCTTCGATTTTTTTGATGGATTTGCAGCTCGGTTGTTAAAAGTTCAGGGTGAATTAGGGAAGCAGTTAGATTCTTTCGCAGATATGGTAACTTTTGGAGTTGCTCCAGGAGTTGTAATGTATTCGTTTTTATCGTCATTTATTCATGACTCATACACTCCGTATATATCCTTTTTTATTCCACTATTTTCGGCTGTGCGCCTAGCCAAGTTTAATATTGATTCTAAGCAGTCAGATAAATTTATTGGACTACCTACTCCTGCTAATGCCTTGTTTTTTGTTTTTATACCATTGGTTTTTGCAATGGAAAGTTTGGGGTGGGATTATGCGACATTTGTTGCGGACATGAAAAGTGATCATTTTTCAAAACTATTTGTATCGGAATCATGGGGTGCTCCAGAAACATTCAAGTACCTGATAATAGGTCTAATCATTCTGTTTAGTTATCTCCTGATTTCTCCGATAGAAATGATTGCATTAAAGTTTAAGTCATTCGAATGGAACGGGAATGAAATACGTTTTGTTTTCTTAGGGCTTTGCTTGGTTGTAATTTTCTTGAGTTTGTTAATAAGTTCAGTGTTTGTTTCTATCCCAATTATTATACTTTTGTACATCATTTTATCGATCATAAATAATCTTTTTAAAAAGAAACAGAATGAACTTCAAAGCTGAAATAGACATTATGCCATTAGCAGGGTTATTGGATCCTCAAGGAAAAGCAGTTTCACAAAACATGGGGAACCTTGATTTAAGTGAAATTACAAACGTCCGTATAGGAAAACACATTACACTGAAAGTAGATGCTGCTGATAAAGCAACAGCAGAAAAGAAAGTAGACGAAGCGTGTAAGAAATTACTTTGTAACCAAATTATGGAAAGTTATACTTTCGATTTAATGGAGGATTAATTTTTAGGACTGATGCACTGTTTAACCCTCATTGACTTTGTTGATGAGGGTTTTTTATTTTTAACAAAGTAGTCGTTTTATCCCTTGAAGACCATAGGGGTATTGGATACATAGTAATAATTGTCTTTGGGTCATTTATAATTCCTTCCAGACTTACAACTTATAGCACCTATTTCTCCATAATCTTGATAAAGTCAGTTTTAAAAAGAGTTGTGTTATAACTTACAAGAGACGTTAGTACTATAATCGCAGCAAAAAAGCGAAAGGAGTTTAACAAGCTATACAGCATCCGCCAAACGATGTGATTTTAGCTAAAACCATTTCTTCCGAAATCAATTCCATTGCTTTTTGAGCACACAATTCCTGTTTTTTTGACTCTAGTTTACCGAAGATTGAACAAGGCCTACAAGGAAGTTTTTCTTTTGAAATTTCTATGATATTATGTTCATTATTTAATGGCCCAAAACCAAGGTAATGGTGAGTTGCCCCCCAAATTGATACAACTGGAGTTCCTACAATTGCAGCTAAATGCATATTCGAACTATCCATTGCAACCATGAGGTCTAACCTTGAAATTAGGTCCAATTCCTCATCTAATTTTAATTGACCAGCAACTAAAATGCTTTTTGGAAATTCCTTTTTAATCGTTTCTAATTTTTTTATTTCGTTTTGACCTCCTCCAAATAAGAATACAGCTTTACCATCACTTATAAGCTCAGAAATAACATGTTTTATTTTTTCAATTGGCCATTCTTTACTACTGTGCGCTGCAAATGGAGCTATGCCTATCCAGGAATTATTTTTGATTTGGCAATTGTTTGATTTTAATAAAGCATTAGTAGAATCCGAAACAACAGGAGATACCCAAGGACCATTATTTAATGTTGATATCACGTTCGCCTTTTCAAAAACGTCCAGATATCTCTGGGTTGTGTGTTTTAGTTTTTTAAATGGGATGCTACCATTAATTAAACCCTTTTTTTCTCTTCTTCCTTTGTTAATCGAGTGACACGGTATGCCACGAGTTTTGAAATAAAAGCGCAAAATTTTGGTCCTTAAAACGTCGTGCAAATCCACTACTGCGTCAAATTTATACGTTTTGATTAATTCATTTTGTAATTTTTTTAATCCGATAACACCCTTATGTTTGCCGTTTAGATCTGCCCCAATAAAGGTTAATCGATCATGTTCTTGAAAGAAAGGCTTAAAAATTTGCCGCGAAAGAAAAACGATTTCAAGAGTAGTATGCTGTTGGAGCAAACTCGAAATTATAGGTGCGGATAATGCAACATCGCCCATGGCAGAAAATCGTATGACGAGTATTTTTTTCCTCATTTTAGATATTGAAAATTAACCTTACTTCTTATAAAGAACAGGGTTTAATGTGTCGTCATTGTACATTTTCATTTGACGATAAACTTTTATTTGTTTTTCTCCTTTTTGGATTTCGTCCAGCAAGTCATTAAATGATTTAGAAATATCTTCTTTCTGCTCTAATAAGATATTTAATTTATTTAAACATTGTTGTTTGTGTTTGCGGTCTGTGTCAGTTCTATCAACTTGCTCTTGCATATGGTATATTTTTAGGCAAAGAATAGATATTCTATCAACCACCCAACCTGGACTTTCTGTATTTAATTTTGCATTAGACTGAACAGAAATAGTATTAAATAAAGAGATGTAATAATCATCTAACTGTTCAACAACATCTGTTCTATTTTGATTTGACTTATCAATTTTTCTCTTCATATCCATCCCTGCTGTTGGTTCAATATTAGGGTCACGGATAATGTCTTCATAATGCCATTGAACCGTGTCAATCCAGCTTTTTTGATACATCGTATGTTCAATAGTAGCCTCTTTAAAAGGGTTTGTGAATGGCTGGTACACATCATCTTTTACGTGGTAGTTCGTAATTGCTTGTTCAAATATTTTTATACAATTTTCTGCTTTCATTTTTAATATATTATTGTTCTGCAAAGATGGTTTTTAATTCTGTGGCGTCTTTTGGTTTTAATTTTCCTGCAAGGACTAAGCTCATTTGTCTTCTTCTAAGGGCGGAGGAATGCCTTTCTTTTTCTTGATCTGTTTCAGGAATTAACTCAGGAACGACCAAAGGTCTTTTATGCTCATCGATAGCAACAAAAGTTAAAATGGCTTCGTTGCATTTTTCTTTTCTTCCATCTCTTGATTCAACAAAGACATCAACAAATATCTCCATAGATGATTTAAAGGCCCGCGAAACTTTTGCTTCTAGCGTAACGTAGGCTCCATTTAATATGGGAAGATCAAAGGAAACATTGTTAATTGATGCTGTTACAGCAACGTTATTACAATGTCTAAATGCACATATACTGGCAACTTCGTCCATCCAAGCCAATAACTTACCTCCGAAAAGCGTATGCATCTGGTTGGTGTCATTTGGCATCACCAAATTGGTTTGAATGGTTAAGGATTCTTTAGGTGTTTTACTTTTCATATATCAAGTTATTGCCCCATCATATGTTGCTGCTGCTTGTCCGCGTCTCCATCCGGTCCATATACTGGAGGGCAATCTCTTCTATTGGGTATTCTCAACCAAGCAAACCGAACACTAAAAATAATAGGTCTGTATCTGCTGCTAAAAATTCCATAAGTTGACTTTCCATTTTCCCATTTTAAACCATTTAAAATAGGTGTCTCTAGAGTAGGGATTATAAATAGTTGATCGGTTACTTTTATTCCATAGCCCAACTTGTAGTGCAGCGATAGAATAAAATCCCCGGTATTGTTGACAGCATATGGAGATCCATTTGTCTCGAACTTTTCTGAAAATTTCCAATCAAAATTAACGCCAATACTATTTTGTATAAATGTATAGTCGGTTAATTGAATGATATTATTCACGTTAAAGTTGGCGAGTAAAAAGTGTTGCTTAAATATAGCTTTGGTTCCACGTTCAGTGCCACTGTATTTTTCCGTTCCGCTTAATTTTTTATAGGCAAGGCTATAGTCCATATAGTTTATGATTCTTCCTCCTTTATAAAATATTTGGTAACGGCCAGCTTCGAGATAAAGGGCAATTCTTCCGTTTGGGTTTACATCATCATCTTTTTCAGTACTGTCGTTTAGATACTTAACACGCGATGGGTACATGTAAGTAAGACCAGGACTAATCATCCATCCACCATATTTATATTGCTTAAAATCAACCAAAGCTCGATTTTTCCGATTTGTCATATATTGACCAAAGGCAGGAGCCGTAAATAGTAATATAAATAAAAAAGGTATAATTTTCCGAATGTTCATTCTTTCGTTTTGGTAGCGAAATTTCGTTATATTAGAGGATTAAACACCAATAGGAACGAATATTTTATCCATTCTGTTGTGTTTAGAACGTCCTTAAATAAGATCTAATATTTTATCTTCAACTTCTTTTGAGTCCCATATATCTTCTATGTTAGAAAAACTGCCCATTACCTTTTTCATGATAGCATCTTGTTTTTTTCCTACCTGCCAGGCTTCTGAATAGGGAATATTACTGAAAGAAACTTGGCTGTAAAGAGGCATCCATTTTTCAGGGTGATTTTCAGAGAAGTGTCCTCGATTTTTTTTTGTAATAAAAAATCAGGATCTGCTACATAGTCGCGCATTACGTGATAGTTGTGAACGGATAGGTCTTGAAGAGCATCCCCATCTGCTTTTCGTGTTTCGTTATATTCTTTAAAAACTAAGTCCCAGTTTTCATTGTGCTTTTTCATTAGATCAGATAAAACTGTGCAATCTTCAAAACCTGAATTCATGCCTTGTCCATAAAACGGAACTGTTGCGTGTGCAGAATCTCCCATTAAGGCGGTTTTTCCAATGGCCCAAGGTTTACATCGCATAATAGCCAATGACGAAAGTGGATGATCTCCCCAGGCTTCAGCTATATTGGGCATCATATCATAAAAATCACGGAAAGTAGTTTTGAAGAAGTCATTAATTTTTTCTTTTGAGTCAAGGTTGTCAAATGCATTTTTTTCTCCTTCAAATGGCATAAATAAAGTGCAAGTGAAAGATCCGTCTTCATTTGGCAAGCCTATAAGCATAAACCTACCTCTTGGCCATATGTGAAGCGAACTTTTATCTAATTGATAATCTCCCTTTGAATCAGCAGGTAAAAGAATCTCTCTGTATCCATCTGCTATGAAATGCTGACTGTAATTAAATCGAGTACTTTTTTGCATTGCGTTATATCGTACCGCAGAAAATGCTCCATCCGCAGCGAAAACTACATCCGCTTTATCTTCAGATACCTTTCCTGTTTCTGAATTTTTTAGATAAACGATACCTTTTTTCAAATCAACATTTGTACATTCTTCCTTATAGTGAATTTTCGCTTTTCCATGTTTTTCTGCAATATCCATCATTTTTGCATTAACTCCTCCACGTGAGACCGAGTAAATAGCTTGACCGTCTTTTCCGTAAGGTTGGTGTGTCAAATTACCCTCAGTATCGTGCATAATTCTGCCATACATTGGAATTGCAATTTTTCTAATCTCATCTCCAACACCAACCGCATCAAGAGCTTTCCAGCCTCTAGTAGAAAGAGCCAAGTTGATTGATTTACCCGCCGATATGTCAGCCTTTCTGATATCTGACCTTCTTTCGTATATAGTTACTGAATAACCCGCTTTAGACAAGTATACAGACCACAATGAACCAACGAGTCCCGCACCAATAATAATTACTTTTTTCTCCATTTTTTTGTATATTTTGTATCAAAATAGTTACTTTTTTTTGGCTTTAGTCTGCGCTTTGTTAGCACTGCCATAATTCTCCAAAGCACCAGCCCTATTAATAAAATTAGGATAGCCTGATAACTAAGTTCAAACATTTCCTCTCCTGATATGTTGAGAAGTTTTAAATGATTCATCTTATTGAATGGCAGCCTTTAAAATTTCGCCAAATCGAAATACATCTTCAAAATTATTGTACATAGGAGCAGGAGCAATTCTTATTACATTCGGTTCTCTCCAATCTGCCACTATACCTTCTTCTGATAACTTATCAAAAAGAGATTTTCCCTGACCGTGAGCTAAAATTGATAATTGTGCGCCACGCTTACTTTTGTCTCTTGGAGTAATTATCTCAAATGACACATTTTCATTTGTATTTGAAATTTCATCGATTACGTATTCTAGGAAACCTGTTAATTTGTCTCTTTTTTCGCATAAAGCAGTCATTCCTATTTCATCGAATAAATCTAGAGAAGCGTTATGAGCAGCCATTCCCAAAATAGGAGCATTACTTAATTGCCAAGATTCTGCTGTTTTCATCGGACGAAAACCTTTCTCCATTAAAAACCTTTTTTCTTTATCATGACCCCACCAACCCGCAAGACGAATTAATTCTGTGTTTTCAACGTGGCGTTCATTAACAAATAAGCCACTTACCCCTCCAGGACTTGAGTTTAAGTATTTATAACTACACCAGGTTGCAAAGTCTACATCCCAATCATGCAATTCCATTTGTAGGTTTCCAGCAGCATGCGCTAAATCCCAACCCACAATTGCACCTACTTTATGACCTGCTTCGGTGATTGTTTTCATATCGAAAACTTGACCGGTATAATAGTTTACCCCACCAATCATGATGAGCGCTAAATTTTCTTTATTTTCTTCAATAATATCCAGAACATCTTCCAATCGAATAGTATGTTCTCCTTCTCGAGCTGCAATTTCGATGATTGCATCATCAGGATTTAAGCCATGCAATTTTGCTTGAGATTCCAGTGCATATTGGTCACTTGGAAAAGCCTTAGCTTCACAGATAATTTTATAGCGTTCTTTATTTGGTTGATAAAATGACGCCATTAAAAGGTGCAAGTTAGTTGTTAAGCTATGTGTTACCGCAATTTCTTTTGGCAATGCACCCACAATTCTCGCTACTTTATCAGTAAGGATTTCGTGATAATCTTTCCAAGGGTTATTTGCGTAAAAATGACCTTCAACTCCCCATTTTGACCAATCTTCCAGCTCCACATTAATGTAATCTTTTACAGACTTAGGTTGCAGTCCGAGGGAATTTCCTGTAAAATAAACTACAGGCTTTTTTGTGAAAGTTGGAAAGTAAAACTTTTCTCTAAAGGATTTCAAAGGATCTTCTTGATCCATTTTCTGTGCAAATTCTAAAGAATTCGTATAATTCATATAATTCCCTTTAAAATGATTTAATTTTGTACAAATATAAAGTAAAATTGAATAAGAGGAATTTAAATTCTAGTAGATGAGCACAGTTATTTCAGAACAATTATTTAAAGAAGCCAAAGAATTATTTCCAGGAGGAGTTAACTCTCCGGTAAGAGCATTTAAGGCTGTGGAAGGAATACCTTTATTTATGAAAAAAGGAGAAGGCTGCCAAATATGGGATCAAGATGGAAATAAGTACATTGACTTTTGTTGTTCATGGGGTCCTTTAATTTTAGGACATAATAATGTCTCTGTTAGAAATGCTATTGTGGAAGCAGTTGATAACGGAACATCTTTTGGTACGCCAACAAGAGCAGAAAATTTATTGGGAGATTTAATCATTTCAAACCATAAGTACATTGATAAAATACGTTTTGTAAGCTCCGGAACGGAAGCAACTATGTCTGCTATAAGAATGGCTAGAGGTTTTACCGGAAGAAGTAAAATAGTCAAGTTTGATGGTTGTTACCATGGACATGCAGATTCACTTTTAGTAAAAGCAGGTTCTGGTTTAGCAACGTTAGGAGTTACAACTTCCGCTGGTGTTCCTGAAGCATTTGCCCAAGAAACTATTGTGTTGCCATTGAATGATGAAGAAGCTGTAAAATCTTGTTTACAGCATTACAAAGACGAAATTGCCTGTATTATTATTGAGCCAATTCCTGCCAATAACGGATTGCTAATTCAAGATCCTCAATTTTTACATTTCTTACGGAAAATTTGTACGGAACAAAATGTCTTATTGTTTTTTGATGAGGTTATTTCTGGATTCAGAGTTGGCTTTGAAGGAGCCGCAGGGTTATATGATATTCAACCAGATATTATCACCTTCGGAAAAATAATAGGAGGAGGTTTGCCAGTGGGAGCTTATGCAGGAAGCAAAGAAATAATGAGTCAAATATCACCTGATGGACCCGTTTACCAAGCAGGCACATTGTCGGGGAACCCAGTTGCCATGATGGCAGGCTATGCTGCATTAAAAGAAACATTAAAAGAAGGATTCTTTGAAAGTCAAAAAGAAAGAACAGAATATTTTGTAAATGCTGTAGTGGATTATGCGAAATCAAAAGGTTATAACTTTAGTATTTATACAGTTGGGTCAATTTTTTGGTTGGCTTTTAGTGAAAACATTCACATAAGAAAGGCTTCGGAAATTGATGCTGATAGCATGCAGTATTTTAAAAAACTGCATAAGGCGTTGTTGGAAAGAGGGGTTTATGTTGGTCCTTCTGGGTTTGAAGTAGGGTTTATATCTGAAGCACACACCAAAGAGTATTTGGATATAGCTATTGAAGTTTTTAAAGAAAGTTTAGATATAGCATTCAATTGAACTAATTCAAATCAAACTTTGGTTTAGGCGCTGATTTTAATTTTTTCTTTTTCGGTTGAATTTTGTCTGTAAACAATATCGTAATCACTTCATTATCCAAAGTTGTTCGATCAGCACTCATTCCATTATGTATGCTCCAAGCTAAGTCTTCTTTAAATTCATATTCGACAGCTTCATAAGAGTCATCATCAAAATATAATGCTGTACTGATTATAACACCTCCTTTTACAACAACTGATGCAGTGTAGCAGTTTGCCGTTTTTTCTGTTCTAACAACCAATACTATTTTATCGTGTGCACCATCATTAACGAAAAATGCTCCTCTGTTTTCAAAAACCTTTTTCCATTCATCGTAACAAGTAAAAAGTTCTTGAGCGCTGAAGGATGCGCTAATAAATAGTAAAGCAGATAGAATATATATTTTTTTCATGTGATTTCTTTTAGATAATCAAATGTATATAAAATTGGAAACGCCCTCTTGCCAGTATAATTGTATTGTTAAGTGTGTTATGTTGATAGCGTTTAAAAAAGCTTAAAAGGAAGTAGACAACGTATAAAAATTACGTTCTAATGTTTCAATTTTGCCGTCCAACCCCAAAATCAAGAATATGTTAATCAAAACCTTTGGCAGCGCCGTGTATGGCGTTGAGGCCATTACAATTACAGTAGAAGTCAACATAGGAAATGGAATAAAGTTTTTTCTTGTAGGGCTTCCGGATAACGCAGTAAAAGAAAGCCACCAGCGGATATCTGCAGCTTTAAAAAATAACGGATATAGAATTCCGGGAAAGGAAATAACTATAAATATGGCCCCTGCCGATATCAAAAAAGAGGGCTCTGCATATGATATTACGATTGCAATAGGTATTCTCGCTGCTTCAGCTCAAATTAAAAACCCTGCAGAGGTGGGCAAATATGTAATTATGGGGGAATTAGCACTTGATGGAGAATTGCGACCAATAAAAGGGGCATTGCCAATTGCGGTAAAGGCCAAGAAAGAAGGTTTTCTTGGAATCATTCTTCCGCAGCAAAATGCTAGAGAAGCAGCTTTTGTAGATGGACTTTATGTTTATGGCGCGGAGAATATAAATCAGGTTATTACGTTTTTTAATGGCACAAGATAATTTACAAAGAGTAAAGGTTGATTCCAAAAAAGAGTTTTCGAAGCTGCCAATTACTGGAGACATCGACTTTGTTGATGTGAAAGGGCAGGAGAACGTTAAGAGAGCATTAGAAATTGCAGCCGCAGGAGGACATAATGTGATTATGATTGGCCCTCCTGGTTCCGGAAAATCCATGCTGGCTAAAAGAATCTCTACCATATTGCCTCCGTTATCGCTAGAGGAGGCTTTGGAAACTACAAAAATTCATTCGGTTGCAGGAACATTAAATAGTAAGGAAGGGTTATTAACTAATCGACCTTTTCGAAGTCCACATCATACCGTTTCAGATGTTGCGTTGGTTGGTGGGGGAACAAACCCTAAGCCCGGTGAAATCTCCTTAGCACATAATGGGATTTTATTTTTAGATGAATTGCCTGAATTTAAACGATCGGCTTTGGAGGTTCTTCGACAACCTTTAGAAGATAGAGAAGTAACTATTTCAAGAGCTAGGATGAGTGTGAATTATCCAGCAGGATTTATGTTGATTGCAGCTATGAACCCTTCTCCAAGCGGCGATTTTTATGATTCGAAAGGAAATGAGGGAGACCCAGAACATATAGTTAAGAGGTACTTGGCAAAGATTTCGGGGCCTCTTATGGATAGAATAGATTTACATATAGAAGTTCAGCCAGTGCCCTACGAAAAATTGTCTGATAAAAGGGAAGGGGAAACGAGCAATGAAATCAGAGAAAGAGTTACTATAGCAAGAGCTATTCAAGAAAAAAGATTCGGAGAAGTAAATGGTATATACAGTAATGCCCAACTCACGCCTAAATTGCAAAAAGAGCACTGTAAAATAGATGAAGAAGGGGATAAGCTAATGAAAAACGCCATGGAAGTATTAGGGCTTTCAGCTCGTTCTTATGGAAGAATATTTAAGGTAGCGCGAACGATTGCAGATTTGGATAATGCTAAGAATATTGGAGTTAGTCATATTGCTGAAGCCATACAATACCGAAGTTTGGATCGAGATGGCTGGTTGGGTGTGACGCGTTATTCCCTATGAAAGTCCACTTCAAATTCAGACCGTCTGTTGGCCGCATGTTCTTGTTCAGTGCACAATTCTGGTTTATAACAGTTATTTGCAAAGTTTGTAGCTCCCAATGATTTTGTAGTTACTCTTTTTTCTGCAATACCTTTCGATATAAGGTATTGCTTAACCGCACTAGATCTTTCCGCAGAGAGAGCTAGATTATAGCTGCTTCCTCCTCTACAATCTGCAAAAGATTTGATTAAAATTGTTGCTTTAGGGTTGTCTTTTAAGGTAGTCAATACTTGCTCCAAATCTTGTTTTGAGCCATCTGTTATTTTAGATTTTGCATAATCGAAGTAAATAGGCCGCACTTTGAATCCAGCATAATCCATTATTAAATCTATTTTGAGATCTAAATTTGTAGTATTAGGTACTATTGTCCCCGTTGGAATGTCGATTGATTTTGGAAAATAGTTGTCTTTTTCAAATTTTACCGTGTAGTCTGAATTCGGTGTTAAATTAAAACTAAACCTTCCGTTTTCATCAGAGTATAAAACAATTTTCTTTTCAGAATTTAAATGTATTAATGTTATTTTAACCCCTTCTAGTGGCTTGTTGTTTTTACTTTCAGTAACATACGCATAATTTTCATTGCCTGTTGGTTTTAGTACGATATCTAAGCGGTTAGAACTATCCCAATTATCTCCGGTGAAAATGTTTTCTAAACCAGAAAAACCATCTGTTTCAGCTATTATCTGATAATTTGCATGTCTTTCTATTTCAAACCTGTAATTTCCATTTTCATCTGTGGTTATTTCTATTTTTGAGTTCCCGTTTTCATCAAATATTTTTACATTTACTTTGGAAGCAGATGTCCCATCTTCGTTCCTAATGGTTCCTTCTACAAATGTTACAGGAGCTTTAAGTTTAATATCTGTGGAATCGTTAGTGTCGTAATTTTCATTTGTCTCAACAATTTCAGACCCTCTTTGCTCTCCATTGATACCTGTAATTTTAAATTTCATATTAGTATCTAATACAAATTGGTAAAACCCAAATTGATCTGTTTTGGAGATAATAAGGGTACTGTCTTCCTCATTGATAAGCTCCATTCGGATGTTGGAAGCGACAGAGTCATTCGGCTTGGTAACTATTCCTTGAGCGGTGACCGCAGGTTTTAGTATAAGGTCAAATGCTTTTTTCCCATTCCAAGCTGAATCTGTTAAAATTGTTTCAACTACACCTAAGCCAATATCACTTGCAACAAGCGTATATGTTTCATCTGGCTTTAATAGATACTTGTATTTTCCCTTTTCATTGGAATATCTTCTTTCAAGTTCTAGTCCATTTCCATCTAATAGCTTTACCAAAATTTCTGCTGCAGATCTTCCATCTTCAAATCGAACAGTTCCTTGAACAATTTCAATTGCTTTTAAAGTAATGTTGGTGTCCTTATTAGTGTCTCCACTCTTGATTTGTAATAATTTTTTCAGACCCTCTGATAGCCATCATAAGAAGCAACAATTTCATATTCTTTGTTTTTGTCTAATAAAAATTGATATCGTCCATTTTCATCTGTTAAGGATGAATAAATTACATTTCCATTTTCATCAAACAGCTCAACTTTCGTGTTGCTTGCAACCTCTCCTTCTTCTGTTAAAACGACTCCTTGAACTGTTTCATTCGGCGATAAGCACTAAATTAAAGTCCTCCTCACTTATCCAGTTTTCGTCAGCGTAAATATCTTCTTTTGCAGAAAAGCCTTTTGTGCTTGCAATTAGTTCATATTTTTTGTTTTCCTCAAGGTCAATTCGATAAAACCCATTTTCGTCAGTATATATTTGACTTACCTCAATCCCATTGTCATATAATTTCACCAAAATATTTCCAGCAGGGTTTCAATAGCGTCAGCTACAAATCCTTTAACATATGTTTTGCTTGGTTCTGGTCGGAACTGAAACAAATCATCATCACCATGTCCAGGATATCTATTTGAGGTAACAAAACCATATTTTTCATTATTTGGATTTAATAAAATTCCAAAATCATCAGCAGCAGAATTTTGAGGCGCGGCTAAAATTACAGGATCCTCTATTCCTTTAGATGTAATATTAGCCTTAAAGATATCTAAGCCTCCAAAACCCGCTTTACCGTTTGTGGAGTAGTATAAAACAGTATCATTTAATACGGGAAAAACTTCATCTTCTGATGTATTTATGTGTCCTCCCAAATTAATTGGCTCTTGCCACTTTCCGTCTTCTCCTAAAACACTTGAATACAAGTCACTTCCACCAAATCCGTCTTCTAAATTTGATGAAAAATATAGTGTTTTCCCATCTTTTGAAAGTGCTGGATGACCTGCTCCTATGTCATCAGATATTTTTTTAATCGAAACCTTTTTTACATCAATTAATTCCATGGTTGCCGTATCCAAATTTCCTTTATAAATTCTCGGGTGACTTTTACCTCCCGTTGACCAATTCGTAATGATGTCTACTTTAGTGAAGTAAATTTCCCCTGTTTGTTGATTTAGATCAAAAGCCCCAATATGGAAGTTTTTACCTTTTGCAATTAAAGTTGGTTCCTCAAAAACACCATCCTTAAAGGGCGCGATAATACAGAACACTTAAAGGCCTTTCTGAAGTTCCATATGCTAAGCTATCTAATTGGCTGTATTCTGAGGAATAATCTACACTGAGTGTTTTTTTACTAGCTTGTTTTATTTCTTTAATATAAAGGATACCCTCTTTGTACCATTTCGGTGAAAACTCTGAAATTGAGGAATTAATAGAACTTTCGTTTATTATTTCTATACCTGATTTTTTTTCATGTATTAAAGGGATTTTAGAGATAGACTCTAGCATCAGGTTGTTATAAGGGTTTAATGAATCAAATGACTTTGAAATAGTAAAAAAATCTTCTGCTAGTTCATATTTTTTATTGTTTTTCAAGCATACTGCATAGTAATAGAAATTAATAGGATCCGTATTTTCTATTTTAACTACTTTTCTGTATAGCTCTTCTGCTTTTTTATAATTGTGAATTTGAAGTTGACAAAAAGCATATTTTGTTAATCGTTCATCATCCAATTTCGCTTCCTTTTCATAGAATTTAATTGCTTGATGAAACTCAAAATTATCAAATAGTTCGTCCGCTACTCCAACTTGAGCATTTGAATTTACGCATAGAAATAATACGCCAAATATCAGGAATATATTTTTTGACCTCACTATCATAATATTCCTACTCTGGGAAAGATGAATAAATTCTATTTCTTTTGTGCCAAGGTGTTTTTGCTTTTGAATTGTTCTTCAGTTTCACTCTTAAAAAAACCTCATGAGAGCCTGTATTATATGTTGCCAAATCAGACATTGTTACGTCGAAAGAATATCCAAATGAAATTTTACCTAATTCTATTCCTGCCATAATTGCAATAGCGTCTTCCAACCTATATGATACCCCTAGCCAGTATGCATCTTTGTAAATAAATCTTGCGTTTCCGTCTAGTTGGAAAGGTGCGTTTAACATGTAACGAAACATGACAGAAGGATCGATTGCAAAGTTATCGCTTATTGCAAGTGTGTAGCCACCATGAAAATAAAACGTTCTATCCAATGTGCTTGAAACAGTTGTAGTTATGTCGAATAAATCAGTTTTACTTTCCAAGAGGTTAAAAGCCGATAAACCTAAGTAAAACCTTTCTCCGTACCAATATAGGCCAAAGTTGAAATCTGGAACCATTTGATTATTGGTGCTATTTTGAATTGCAAGATCATTAGGGATTTCGGTTACCAATTTCTCTTTGTCTAAGATAAATTGAGTTAAAGCAGCTGAGGCACCAAAAGATAATCTTGATTTCTTGCCAACTTGTATTTGGTGGCCAAAAGTAGCACTGAATCCAGTTCTTCGAGTGGGTCCGGCAACATCATTAAATACATGTGCTCCTATTCCGGATTTCTCACCAAAAAACGTATGAGCCATCATGCTCTGAGTCACAGGAGCATCATTTATTCCCATCCATTGTCTTCTAAAAGAAAAGGTTATGGGACTATAGTTTTTTGTTCCAGCAACAGCGGGTTAATTGCAAAATAGTTAAACATGTATTGGCTATTCAAACTAACTTGTTGAGCTTGAGATTTCTCCTAATGTAAAAATTGCTATTAGTAGTAGTATCTTTTTCATATCTAATCAGTTTATTTTACAATGGTAACAGGACCATTCTGTGTTAAAGTTCCGTTATCAATATCTAATATATAATAGTATGTTCCAGCAGGTAAAATCTGTCCGTTATAGGTTCCATCCCAAGATAACATGGTTCCAGACGATTCCCAAACCAGATTCCCCCATTTTGAATATACTTGGATAGAGCCATTCGAGTAACTTGAAAAGTCTAAGTTCCACATATCGTTAGTGCCATCATTATTTGGAGTGAAACTATTGGGCATTTCAATACAAGCAACATCTTCATTCACCACAATATCTGGTATTATAGAAACGCAATTGCTTCCATCGACAACAATAACCGAGTAAGTTCCAGTGTCAGCGTATTGAAGAGGATTTCCAATATAGCCATTAGACCACTCATAAATGTAAAAACCACTTCCTCCATATGTTGATCCAACTAGAGTAATTCCACCTTCCGCGCATATTTCTGGCACTATCGATACGGAGGCCACAATGTCATTGGAATCAATAACAATTTCGCCAGTAGCAATTGCAATGCACCCATTAGCTTCGGTAAAAGTATATGTAACTGAATGTGTTCCTATGCCAGCCAGAATAGGATCAAATATTCCATTCGTAATTCCGGTTCCAGAATAAACTCCCCCTTCAGGAACTCCATTGGTTAAATCAAAAGGATAACCCATTCCACATAAAGTATCAAATGGAGGCATATAAGCATATGCATCTAAAACGTTGATTAGATATCTAACACAACCAGTATTCCCACAAGCACCGCCTTCCGCTCTGACAAAATAGGCTGTATTTGTTGACTGGATAAACGGTGATTGTTGCTCCTGTGCCGATAGGTAGTTCCTCCACAGGAATTTTCATACCAAGTCCAGTCTGAGCCAGCAACTATTGTTCCTCCATACACTTCTAAAACAGCACTATCGCCAGTGCAAAAGTAATTGTTGTCTGACGTTATTCCATCCGCCATTATAGCAGCGGATAAAACATCTACGTTACCGAAACACAATTTGTTTGTCCGCATGTACCTACTGCTCTAACATAGTAGGTTGTTGTAACTGTTGGCATTACATCTAGGTCGTCTCCAACTCCAACAGGAACTGCACCGCATGCTCCAGTATACCATACCCAAGTGTATCCAGGGTCTAAAACTGGTCCCGTAACAGAAAGTTCGGTAGTGTCTCCGGGGCAGATATTATTTACTGATAGAGAAGCGGATGTTGGGTCCGCTGCTCCAACACCAACCGTTATGGTTTGAGAAAGACAAATAGTGTTTCCGCAAACTCCCTCAGCTCTTGCAAAATAAGTTGTTGTTACTCCAGGCGTTACTCCAATTGTATTTCCACTTCCTATGTAACTGCCTCCACAAGAACCTTGGTACCATTCCCAATTCGCTGCTGTACCAAGAGAACCTCCATCAATTGTTAAAACGGCAGATTGTCCCAGGCAAATGTTGGCTGATGATGGCGTGATGGATAAAGGATCTGTTGAAAATTGATCAACAGTTATGGTTACATTTAAGCAAGTTGAGGTGTCACATTCTCCTTCAGAACGCACATAATAGGTTGTAGTAATAGTTGGCGAAACGTTAATTGTTGATCCGGTATTAATCGGAAGTCCCGATCCACAGCCTCCTTCATACCATTGCCAAGCTACACCGGTGCCTAAAGGACCGCCCTGTACAGTTAGGTCTGTGTTGCCTCCACTACAAAATAGTGAGGAGGTAGCACTAACACTGGTAGGGTTTGCAGATAATTCGTTGACAATAATCGCAACCGAAACTGCATTTGTAGTGTCACATCCCTCAGCTCTTACATAATATGTTGTGTTCACCAAGGGAGAAACACTATTATAAGTTGGACTAGCGTTAGTATAAATTGAAGTAGGCATGCCAATTGATGGGTCTGTATCATACCAGGCCCATACAGCACCAGATCCAAGAGTTCCCCCATTAACAGTTAAATCAACAGGTGTCCCAATACATGTTGCAATCGAAGTGGAAGTTACATTAGTAGGATCAACACTTGGTGTATTGACTGTAACCAACAATGATGCAACAGCTGTGTTTCCACATGATCCTTCTGCTCTTACATAGAATGTTGTTGTCGAATTAATAGCATAACCAGAAAGCGGAGAGTTGGTGCCGATTGAAACTCCAGTGCTATTAGGATCACCATCATACCATTCCCATGCATCGCCAGCTGCTAATGAGCCACCAACAGCATTTAAATCTATTAATCCGGCACCACATAAAACAGTTCCTGTGGAATTAATGGAGCTAGGCGCAGTTGAAGTGGGCGTTACTGTAATGGTTAGTGAGTTTGAAATTACATCACTACAATTAATAGATTTTACTATTCTTCGATAACATGTGGTTTGCGTAATTCCAATAGGTGCGTCAAAGGTTGCACTGGTTGCACTGCCAATATCTGTCCAAGTTCCACTGCATCCAACATCTTCTTGCCATTGGTAAGTGAAGTGAGCTGGAAAATTTGCAGGTTCACCATCATCACACTTGTAAATGCCAGAGGGTCTCCATTTGCGCAAACTACTTGATCTCCTGAAATTGAACCGGGATCAATCCCTCCACTTGGCTCCCAATAAACGGAAATACGTGCCTTATAATTAGCTGGCGATCCATTAACATTGTCTCCAGAAATATCCAATTCATATTGATTCCAAGCACAAGGAGCATCATTTATAAAATTATATTTCCAGTATTTCCAGAGCTGCCGTTTCCTCCACCCGCAGGAGCATGTCCATCATCACTGTTTAAGAAAGCCGCAAGTAGTATATGTACACAGGCGTCATTGTCGCAGCCCAATTATGCACTCTCCATCCTCTCCTCCCAGCATTCCATTGCTGTTGCAAAAAGAGTTGCGCGAGAGTTTAGCACTTGGGGCCACTGAAATGGAACTGTGAATACCTCCACCTGGATCCCCCGACCACCAAGTGCCTGTGGGAATAGTGGTTGCATTGCGACAGCCGGTTGCGTTAGGTGCCACCACCGCCATTGTCGGCAAGCTCAACTTTCCAAGTTGGATCTTCACTTCCGCTATCCACCTCCATCATTAGCATCTGCAGCAGAATATAGTTCATCGATTCGAACTTGATAATCAATTTGAGCGGTACTAAAAAGAGAAATAAAAATTAAAAACGGGAATAATAAAAATACTTTTTTCATAGAGAATATCTTTCTTAATTATGCTGTATAACCTAAAACAGAGGTTAAAGGTTTCATTTAACGGTTTATAATATTATCGCGAGGGGTTTGAAATTAACGGCGGATGATATAAACCCCTTTTTGTAAAGTGAAAATTTTCGTCTTTGTTAGCCAGTTATTAGGGCTTCTGGAAGTACCTCAATGCTCAATTAAATCACGAAGAATAATCTAAAGCATTAATTTTTGAAGCCAATGAGAAGGGTACTTAAAAACAAATTTGAGATGAAAATTTTGGAGCAAAAAAAAAATGGAAGCAACCTTCCATTTTTTTTCAAATATATTAATTATAAGATTAACGACTTATTTCTTTTTGTTTACCCATTTTCCATTTTTAGATTCACCTAAAATAATAATGCGCTTTGTTTTTTCGTATTCTTTTACCGCAGCCATCATCTCTTCGTATGTATCCCTACGAATTTTGATTCCTGAATTAGCTCCTTTGTTGGCAATGTCAACGTAGAAACCATCTTTTAGTTTCTTTGGCGCTGTTGATGGTCTTCCTTTTCCCATGAGTGTATCTAGTGCAATAAATGCTGTTAATAATAAACCAAACCTACTAAAAAATAGTATGCATTTGACAAAATAGCCTGAATTAAAGTATTTAACGCCAATTCAAGTTTAATATAGTTATTGAGGATTCATGATAGTTCGTTTCATTCTCCAGTCTTTCGCTTCAGCAACATTGTACAATGCCTGAATCAATCGATTGTCAATTTTACTCCTCAAATCTTCTGTTACAATTCCTTTATTTATGCTAATATCTTCGGACTTTACTGCTACAGTTCTACTTTCTACTAATGTTAGATAAACGCCATTTTCTCCAACTATTACATCCGATAACTCACCTTGATTCAGCGCAAAAACTTCTCCAATAACTCCTGGGTTATTGCCAGGAATAGCTGGGAAAGCATTCATAGATAGTGTCAATTCTGCTTGTGCTGGAGCTCCACCTATTTTAGTAGCGGCATCTTCTAGAGAGACTGATCCAGCAAGTTGATTAGAAATATATTCAGCTTTTTTCTCTTTAAGAACCTCTGGCTCCATCATCGATTTAACAGATTCAAATTCAGGGTCTCCTTCATGTATAGCTTCAGTCAAATAAGCTACCACATATTTTGTGTTACCTTCAATTAATTCAGCTTCCATTGTAGCACCAATTTCACTGTTGAATGCCCACTTTAAAATAGACATTGAATTAGGAAGGCTGCCCATTTGAGGATAGTCAATTCTTACGTTTTTAGCTTCCATTGATACTAGTCCCATTTCTTCTATTGCGGCTTCATATCCATTTTCTTTAATGCCATAGTACAAAGGAGATCCTATCGCATCATAAATTGAATCACTTGTAGCTTTACTAGCTGTTACTTTGGTATCGCAAATAGCAATTAATTGAAACTCTCGGATCTCTCTCCCTAGTAATTGAAGGATATGTAGTCCGTTTTTGGTTTCAACGATTTCGAAAGATCCAATTGGTTTTTCAAAACAAAAAGATTCAAATTTTGTGTTGGAATGTATTTTTCCAATTGGAAACCAATCATGTCTTGCGTTATTATATTTAGAAACAACATCATCAGAATAGATACTTGCTAATTCTGAAAATTTGCTGGTGTCTTGTTTAATTATTCTAAATAAACTATCCAGCGTCTTTCTCTTTTTTAATTTCACGTCATTTTCCATGCCGTTTGTTGAAAAGAAAATGTTTCTTGCAGTTGCTTCTTCTCTTGTTCCCGTTTCTCTAATTTTAACCATCATTACTTCTTGCCCGTCCGTAAAAGGGCCAATTACATTCCCTTGAGCTGCAGCACGGATTTGGTTGTCTATTTCAATTGGGAAGTCTCCTCCTTCGTAAGGCTCGTTCGGTAAAATTTGCGATATGTTAGAGGTTCCGTTGTTGTAGGAATAAGAATTATTTGTAACAAACATTGAATCATTTTGAGAAGCTTTAAAGCTCCCTTGGTCTTTGCTTAGTTTTTTGATCGCTGAATTGATATCTCTATCAGAAGGTAATACGTCAAATGTTACATAGCTAAAGGACCTCATTTCAACTTCTTGTTTCCATTTTTTCTCAAATCTGTGTTCGTTGTAATATGCTATTAAATCTTCTTCTGTTATGTTAATAACAGAATCGGGAACACTTGCAAACCCTTTATATAAATAGCTTACTGACGCAGTAGTTCCTGTTTCAGCGTACTGTCTATTTGCATCTTCAGTTGTTCCTGTAAAACCATACTTAACCATTCCTAGGTATTTTTCACGAATTCTTTCTTTCGTCAGTTGGTCTTCTAAGCTTTTTAATTGTTGTTTGTTCTCAAGGTTACTGCCGTTAATAAGAAGATTTAATCTTTTAATCAAAGAATCACGAACAAATACTTTATTTTCTTCCTGTCCGGTTTCAGGGTTCATTGTTCCATAAGAAAATTGACTTTGAAGAAAAGTAGCTGGTTTCATTCCGTACAATAAGCTTTTATTTAGCTCTCCCGGAGAAACTGCGATTCCCAATTTTTCTAATTCAGCCCCATACAAAGTGTCTAGAATCATTTGACTCCAGACTTGGTTTTTTATTTGCTCAGATTCTTGCTCTGTCAAAATAGGGTCTTGTCCATATTGTTGTTTTTGTCCTCTGTAATTGTAAGAGGCAACTTCAACTCTGTTGTCGTATTTCCAGTCACTATCCATTATTTGCTCACCAAATATCTCGCCTATAGGTTGTTCTCCTCTTGATCCACCCCCAAAAAGAGTTTGTGGGTCAACAACAAATAGCACCATTGCTAGTCCGATAAATACGATTAGTATTTTTTGATTTGATCTAATTTTTCCAATTAACGCCATTTCTTTAAAAATTTAAGTGCGCGAATATACAATTAGTAGTTGACATATGAAAATAACATGATTAGTAATGTCAATATGCCTGCTGCATATAGCTTGCAGATCTTTTTTGCATAAAATGATGCATTGGCGAAAGTTAATTGGAATGCGAGTGTTACATTTGTCATTATGAATGATAGTTATAATATCATAAAATCTTTGCATATTATTTTTATGGTAAGTTGGTTTGCCGGATTATTTTACATAGTTCGGCTATTTATTTATCATGTTGAGGCTAAAGGAAAACAAAGTGATGAAAAGCGAATCTTACAACGTCAGTATAAAATAATGCAAAGACGACTTTGGTATATTATTACTTGGCCTGCTATGATTCTTACTGTTTTTTTTGGTGTTTGGATGTTGATATTGAAGCCAGAGTTATTAGATTTTGGTTATATGCAGGTGAAGCTTGTCTTTGCTGGATTGTTATTAATTTATCATTTTATTTGTGATAAAGTGTTTTCTAATTTACAATTAGGTAAAGGAAATTATACTTCCAATAAGTTGCGAATTTGGAACGAAGTAGCAACCTTGTTTTTGGTGGCTATTGTTTTTATTATTGAGCTAAAAGATAGCCTCAATTGGGTTTACGGAGTTGTTGGGTTTTTTGGTGTTGCAATTCTCTTAATGTTGGGAATAAAAACGTACAAAAAGTATCGGTCAAAATAAAAGAAATCCTCCTTATTGCTGCGGTGTTTTAAACATTCGTTTTTAGTTATGAACAAAGGGCTTTTATGCTCTTGAATTTCGGTAGATTCTTAGTAAAATTGCATCCATTAAATAATTAGTTCAAAATAGCTATTTACCATGGGTGCAGAGAAGAAAATAAAAAGTGCATTAATCTCCGTTTTTGACAAGTCAAACTTGGAGCCAATTATTAATAAATTAGACGCTTTGAACATTACGATGTATTCAACAGGTGGCACGCAAAGCTTTATTGAGGGGTTAGGGATTACTGTCATACCGGTTGAGAGCTTGACGAGTTATCCATCGATTTTAGGAGGAAGAGTAAAAACGCTTCACCCAAAAGTTTTCGGGGGAATATTAAGCAGGAGAGAATTAGATAGTGATGTTGCTCAATTAGAAGAATACGACATTCCTGAAATAGACTTAGTGATAGTTGATTTATACCCTTTTGAAGATACTGTTGCATCAGGTGCAGACCATTCTGATATAATTGAGAAAATAGATATAGGCGGTATTTCTCTTATTCGTGCAGCTGCGAAAAATTATAAAGATGTTGTTATTGTTCCTTCAAAAGAGCAATATTTACCATTACTTAAACTATTTTGAATAAAAAGGAAGGTGTAACGAGCGTAAATGATAGGAAAGGTTTCGCAAAAGATGCTTTTAATGTTTCTTCACATTACGATACGCATATATTTAACTATTTCCGAGGAGAAGATGATTCGTGTATTGAAGCAAAGTATCAAGGATTCATCAGTCTTAAGATATGGTGAAAACCCACATCAAAAAGGAATTTTTTATGGAAATCTGGATGAATTGTTTACTAAGCTTCATGGAAAGGAGCTTTCATATAATAATTTGTTAGATGTTGACGCTGCTGTTCAATTAATGAATGATTTCCAGGACGAAGATCCAACGTTTGCTATTTTAAAACACAACAATGCTTGTGGCTTAGCAACTAGAGAACTCATTGGTTGAAGCTTATAAAGATGCCTTGGCAGGTGATCCTGTTTCTTCTTTTGGAGGAATATTAATTGCCAATAGAGATATGGATGTTGCACAGCGAATGAGGTGAATCAACTGTTTTGTGAAGTAGTTATTGCGCCTTCATATTCGGATGAGCTTTAGATGTTTTGAAGCAGAAAAAGAATCGTATTATATTGATTCAAAAACAATTGAATTTGCCTACATCGCAGTTGCGAACATTGTTAAACGGAGTTTTATATCAAGAAAAGGATTTGATTACAGACAAGAAAGAAAACTTTGAATCAAGAACAAAAACGGATCCAACGGCGCAGGAGCTATTGGACCTAGAGTTTGCTAATAAATTGGTAAAACACACAAAATCGAATACAATTGTGTTGGCTAAAAACGGTCAATTACTAGCAAGTGGTACAGGACAAACATCGCGCGTTGATGCTTTGCGTCAAGCAATTCATAAGGCAGAGTCATTCAACTTTGATTTGAACGGAGCTGTTATGGCATCGGATGCATTTTTTCCTTTTCCGGATTGTGTAGAGATTGCTGGAAACGCTGGTATAACATCTGTAGTTCAGCCAGGAGGGTCTATTAAAGATGAATTGTCAATAAACTACTGCAACAATAATAAAATTTCTATGGTGTTTACCGGAAATAGACATTTTAAGCACTAATAATAGATTGCAGTTAGCGATTAAATAAGTATATTAACACCTTCAAATAAAAGGTTGTTTGTTTATACTAAAAAATAAAAAAGAAGAATGGGGTTATTTAGTGTTTTCACGCAGGAAGTTGCAATTGATTTAGGAACGGCCAATACACTGATTATTCATAATGATAAGGTTATTGTAGACGAGCCTTCTATTGTTGCAATGGATAGAACAACAAGTAAGATTATTGCAATCGGAAGAAAGGCTCAGTTAATGCATGGAAAGGTGCATGATAATATTAAAACAATAAGGCCTCTTAAAGATGGAGTGATTGCAGATTTTCAAGCGGCAGAGCACATGATTAGAGGGATGATAAAAATGATAAAAACCGGAAGGTTTTTTCAACCTTCTTTGCGAATGGTAATCTGTATACCTTCAGGCATTACTGAGGTAGAAAAAAGAGCTGTAATTGATTCTGCAGAGCATGCAGGCGGCAAAGAGGTTTACTTAATTCACGAACCAATGGCTGCAGCCATTGGAATAGGGGTCGATGTGGAAGAACCTATGGGTAACATGGTTATTGACATAGGAGGTGGTACTTCTGAAATTGCAGTAATTGCTTTAGGAGGGATTGTTTGTGACAAATCTATTCGTGTTGCTGGAGATGATTTTACTTCAGATATTGAAGAATACATGAGAAGGCAGCACAATATATTAATTGGAGAGAGAACTGCAGAGCAAATCAAAATTGAAGTCGGTTCTGCAATTCCTGATTTAGATACCCCGCCAGATGACTACGCGGTTAGAGGGCGAGATTTGATGACTGGGATACCGAAAGAAATTTATGTTTCCTACCAAGAAATTTCTCACGCATTAGATAAGTCAATTACCAAAATTGAAGATGCTATTTTAAGCGCCCTTGAAATGACACCTCCTGAATTATCCGCTGATATATACAAAACAGGTATTTATTTAGCCGGAGGTGGTTCAATGTTAAGAGGGCTGGATAAACGTATTTCTCTAAAAACAAAGCTCCCTGTTCATATTGCTGAAGATCCGCTAAGAGCTGTTGCTCGTGGAACAGGGATTGCTTTGAAAAACTTGGACAAATTTCAATTCTTAATCAAAGCTTAAGCAATAATATAATCGTTATAGAGAATGAATAACTTATTGAAGTTTATACAGAAATATAGTTCATTCTTTCTTTTTCTTGCATTTCAACTTATTTGTTTTGTCTTTTTGTTTTCAAGTGTAAACTCATACCACCATGTTTCATTTGCCAATTCATCGAATATTATTACCGGAGGAATTTATGAAGCAAGTTCAAATGTGTCAGGATATTTTCATTTGTCTTCCGAAGTAGAACAACTTCGGATTCAAAATGCTAATTTGAAGAAAAAGCTAGCCAGGAAAAAGACTTTTACAGAAGATGAGTATACTTCCCCACGAGATACACATTATTTGCAACAGTTTGATTTTTTACACGCGAAAGTAATAAGCAGTTTTAAAAACGGAAGAAAAAATAATGTTACGATAAACAAGGGAATGAATGACCAAGTTGAACCTGAGATGGGCGTTATTGGAACAAAAGGTATTATAGGCATTACAACAAGTAGTTCGGAACATTATACCTATGTAAAACCAATTATACATGAAGATTTTGTTTTGGAAGTAATCCATGAAAAATCAAAAAGTTTTGGATTTGTAAAGTGGACACAATCAGATGATTGGAGAACAGCTACGGTAGTTGATATACCTAACTATGCGGAAGTGAATCTCGGGGACGAAATTATAACCCGTGGTTCCAATGGACTGTTTCCTATGGGTGAAATGGTTGGGTACGTTTTGTCTGTGGAAGACATTCCAGGGGATGTATATTTAAAAGTTAGAATAAATTTAGCTGAAGATTTTTCCAGCGTTTACAATGTTTTAGTAGTTAACAATATATTGAAAAAGGAATTCGAAGGTTTAAAAAGTAAACAAAATTAATATGAATCCGATTGTTAAATATTTGTTGCAGATTATTGTGCTTATTCTGCTTCAAGTTTTGGTTGTAGACCAAATTAGCTTGGGGTATGCAAGTCAATTTATTATACCATCGGTTTATTTTCTTTTTGTTCTAATGTTGCCGCTTACTATTTCAAATGGGGTATTAATGTTGCTGGCATTCCTTATAGGAATGATGGTTGATGTATTTAAAAGCACTCCTGGTTTGAATGCTTCGGCCATGGTGATGTTGGGTTATTTTCGTCCTTATTTATTGAAGTTGATTGAACCTCGTGAAGGTTTTGATGTTTTAAAGACTCCTTCTATCTATTCTATGAGAAAGAGTATTTACTTAGGTTATGTAAGTCTTGCATCCATGGTATTTCATCTGTGGTATTTTACCTTGGAAGTTATGCGGTTTTCTGATTTTCACTTGATATTACTAAAGACGCTTTGTTCTAGTATTATTTCTGTTTTACTGATCATTTTAGCACAGTATTTAACTGTAAAAAGAAAGTAACTTGGATGCTTTTCAACATAGAAGATGGATAATTATTTTAACCATGCTTATCGTAACACTTGTCTTTGGTGTAAGGCTTTTGTACATTCAGGTTTTAAATAATGACTGGAAAAATAGAGCTGAGCAAATTACCCATCACAAAGTAACAATTCATCCTGCTAGAGGTTTACTTTATGATAGAAACGGTGAGCTTTTAGTTGCTGTTAATCAAGTGTATGATATTCTGGTTACCCCCAAAGACGTAAAAGATATTGATACGGCCCAGCTTTGTTCATTATTTGGAATTTCTAAAACAGAGTTTTTACAAAAAATAGAATATGCAAGTACAGGGTATAATGTGAGTTATAAGGCTTCTACTTTTATTGAATCCATGTCAAAAGAGGAGTACAGTAGGGTGGTTCCATATTTGAATAGTTTTAATGGCTTCGATTCAAAGAGAAGAACAAATCGTGGATATCCTAGTGGGATTGCGGCCCATGTCTTGGGCTATGTTCGAAAAATAAGTGCGGAACAGTATAGTAAAGATCAAAAAGTAGGAGAGAAATATTATAATCAAAATGATTATGTTGGAATCACGGGGCTTGAAAAAGTATACGAAAAGGAACTTAGAGGAGAACGTGGTAGTGCATTTTTCTTACGAGATTATGCAGGAAATGACAAGACCAATTTGGAAGAGAATTATGCAATATCAGGCCAGAACCTTTATACTTCTATCGATATAAACCTCCAAGCTTACGGAGAACGGTTAATGAAAAATAAACTGGGAAGTATTGTTGCAATAGAGCCATCTACAGGTGAGATATTAAGTTTAATTTCGGCACCTTCTTTTGATCCAAATAAACTTTCAGGAAGAGAGTTTAGTGAGAATTATAAAGAACTTTTAAATAATGACACTTTAAAACCAATAATAAACAGGCCCATTTACAATGCTAATTATCGCCCCGGATCTATATTTAAGCTGGTTCAAGCTTTAATAGCAATGCAGGAAGGTGTCATAATGCAAAGTACCGGATTTGCCTGTAATAAATCCTTAATAAATTGCCATAATCATGAACACCCACTAAATGTTCAAATTGCTATTAAACACTCATGTAATCCCTATTTTTATCAAGTTTATAAGCGCTTAATTCAGAGGGGTGAACAAAGTAGTATATTTAAAGATAGTCGTTTGGGAATTGAAAAATGGAATGCAGCTGTGAAGAGCTTTGGTCTAGGAGTAAAATTAAATACGGATATACCAGGGGTTAAGGCAGGAAGAATACCAGATGCAAATTATTATGATAATGAGTTCCCTTCTAAGTCTAATCCATATGGAAAGTATAGGTGGGCCTTTAGTACAATTTATTCAAATAGTATCGGAGAAGGTGAGATTGGAGTTTCTCCTCTGCAAATGGCAAACTTGGCTGCTATAATTGCTAATAGAGGATATTATTATACACCTCACCTGGTAAAAAAAATAGGTAAAGATGGTAGTAAAAGACCAGAATATTTGAAAAAAAACTATACTATGGCAGCTGCTAAATATTTCGGGCCGGTCATAAATGCAATGGAAATGGTTGTGGAAAATGGTACGGCTAGAAACGCTCAAGTTGATAGTATTATTGTGTGCGGTAAAACGGGAACTGTTCAAAATGAAACATTTAATGACCATTCAGTATTTATTGCTTTTGCTCCCAAGGAAAACCCTCAAATTGCAATTGCTGTATATGTTGAATATGGAACTTGGGGTGGGATATGGGCCGCAAAAATAGCAAGCCTTATGATTGAGAAGTATTTGGCAAAAGAACTTTCGGAGAACGGCAAAAACAAGGAAAAACAAGTTTTAGATGCTATCATATTAGATAAACATTCGGATTTTAAATAGTGGAAAATAGAACAAAAAATATTATAGGTAAAGTTGACGTTCCGCTATTAGTCTTGTTTTTAGCGCTGGTTATTGCCGGATTACTGACCGTATATTCTGCGTCTTACAGTGAAGAGTCTCCACAGATTTATTCATTGGATAAAGCTTACGGCAAGCAATTGGTATGGATAATAATTTCTTTACTAATTGGAGTTTTGATTCTCACATTAGAAGGTAGCTTTATTAGGAATTCGGCCTACATAGTATACGGAGTCGTAACGATAATGCTTTTGATAGTTCTGTTTATGCCGGCTATTAAAGGAGCTCATTCATGGTTTAAAATAGGGGGATTTACCATTCAACCATCAGAATTTGCAAAATTTGCTACCTCATTAGCTATTGCACATTTTCTAAGCACTACTGGTGTTAAAATACAAGAAACTAAAACCAAATTGATTGTCTTTTTTCTGATTGCTGTCCCTGGATTTTTCATATTGCAGCAGCCAGATCCAGGAACCTTACTCGTATTTTTCTCTTTTATTTTTGTTATGTATAGGGAGGGGCTATCAGGCAATATTCTGCTCGGTATGTTTTTTGCTCTTATTATCGGAGTAATGGCAATTTTTTTTAAAGCTTCTGAAGCTAATGTAAATATTTTTAGTTGGGTGTTTGAGGCAAATTATCTTTATTTATTTGTAATAGTATTGGCTTCAGTTCTCATTCATTTTGGAATTACCTACTTAGTCATGCCTCGATACCGAGGAAAGAAATACATTACAAACATCATAGGCGCATCTATGGCATTGCTGCTAGTATTCTCTTGTAATTATGCTTATGACAATGTGTTTAAGGATCGCCATAGGGATCGTTTTGAAGTCATGTTTGGCTTGAAGTTAGATAGAAAAGGTGTTGGATATAATAGTTATCAGGCACTTTCGGCAATTGGTTCTGGGGGATCGGCTGGAAAAGGTTATTTTAAGGGAACCTTAAGCAATGATAAATACAAGCATGTCCCTGAGCAGAGCACTGATTTTATATTTTGCTCCTGGGCAGAGGAGTGGGGGTTTTTAGGAAGTTTTTTATTGATAATATTATACACAGCTTTCCTGATTCGGATAATAATGGTTGCCGAAAGGCAAAAAAGTAAATTTACCAGAATATTTGGCTATTGTGCTGCCAGTATATTGTTTTTCCATTACATGATAAACATTGCTATGGTAATTGGTTTGGCTCCTGTAATTGGAATCCCTTTGCCATTCTTTAGTAAAGGGGGGTCAGCAATACTTGGGTTTTCAATAATGATTTTCATCTTTTTAAGGATGGATTCGGAAAGAAAAGATGTTTTGCGATAGTAGGGTTATGTAAAACCTTCGCCTTTTTTCACTTTTATATCTTTAACAAATTCTTTGATCTTTTGTTCATCCTTCTTTTTGCAAATTAATAAAGTATCGTTACTATCAACTATTATGTAGTCATCTAAACCTTGAATTACTGCAAGTTTGTTTTTCGGCATCATAACAATATTGTGGCTGCTATCATAAGCTAAAACATTGTCGCCGATAACCGCATTGTTTGTCTCATCTTTTTCTACATGGGTGTAGAGTGATCCCCAAGTTCCAAGATCACTCCAGCCCAGGTCAGCTAAGATAACATATACGTTTTTAGCCTTCTCCATTAAACCATGGTCAATAGATATGTTTTTACAAAGGGGATAAATTTGGTTGATAAATTTTTCTTCCTCACCGGTTCCGTATTTGTCAATACCTTGTGCAAATAATTTATTTAGATCAGGTAAGTGAGTTTCGAACGCTGCAAGAATACTCTTAACACTCCAAATAAACATACCAGAATTCCAGTAAAATTTTCCACTTTCAATAAAACGCTGCGCTAAATCTAAAATAGGTTTTTCAGTAAATGTTTGCACCTTTTTAATTGGCTCATTTGAATTATTATCATCTTCAAATTGAATATAACCATAACCTGTATCAGGACGACTTGGCTTTATACCAATGGTCAATAAACAATTTTCGGATTCCGCTTTATTTATTGCCGTCTTTATCGTGTTTTGAAAATCAACTTCTTTAATAATTAAATGATCTGATGGAGCAACTATGATATTTGCTTCTTTGTTTTCTTCATTAATTTTGTACGCTGCATAAGCAATACAAGGAGCCGTATTTTTGCGACTGGGCTCTAATAAAATTTGCTCATCCCTCAAGTTTGGTAATTGTTCTTTTACCAAATCCTTATACCCTGAATTTGTAACAATAATAATATTTTCTTTAGGACAAATAGGTAAATACCTTGCTACTGTTAGTTGCAGTAAAGTACTTCCAATACCCAGAATATCATGAAATTGTTTGGGCAATGAGGTTCGGCTCATTGGCCAAAATCGACTTCCAATTCCCCCTGCCATTATAACTACGTAATTATTCTTCATCACTTTTCTTAGGTCAGTTAATTTAGCGAAAGTACGGATAAACTTTAAAAACGAATCAATAAAGATTAGAGTAGTTCAGTATGACCATGAATCAAGTATTTTTTATTGTTCCCCAAATCGGTGCATAAAAAACGTGTTCTTAATTTTTTCTCCTTTACAAAAGTTCTTTTTCCAAGAATAAAAGGTTTGTCCATTGGAGCGTCTATAACGCGCGTTATAGATTTGTTAAAAGTAGAGTTTAAAAATTCGTTTAGATGAATGTCACTATAGCTGCTAGCTTTTGGGTTCTTTAAATGTCTTGCTAACACCCTTTTCAGCCGCTCGTCAATATGCTCATTTGTCAATACAGGCATAAAAATTCTTTGATATTCTTGCTTCCATTCCTTTCCGTGTGGTTTTACATTGCGTTTATATTTTGCCCAGGTAACATGATGTGCAAGTTCATGTAAAACGGTTATCAAAAATTGAACGGGGTTTAGATTGTTATTTACAGTAACAATAAAAAGGTTTTCATTTGGAATCGCACGATAGTCTCCTAATTTAGTTTTTCGTGGTCTGGAAAGAATAAATTGAACTTTGTGCAGGATAATAAGTTTTGTCAACGTAAGCTATTACAGTGTCATGGAAAAAAGGAGAAAGTATGTGTTTGAAGTTTTTCTTTGTCAGACATTTACTACTTTTTGATTGTCTGCCGGAAGTCTCCTTTTGCCCCCATGTAGGGCAGTCTCCACATTTGTTTTTACTTTTAAACAAACCACAAGAACTAGCTCCCATAATTAAGAAAACTAACAGAACTGCAACTGAATATTTCTTTATTTGTAGCATGTCATGAATAATTGAATGTTTAAAAGTACAAATTCTTATACATTTGTACCAAATAATATTTAAGTATTATTGCATTACTAGAAACGTTTCTTTTTTAACAAAGTTACATTGGGCATTTTTTATCACATAGGACGATATACAATGATGTTGCTGTCAATGTTTACCAAGACCCGAAAAACTTTCGGTGTATTGGACTCGCCTAATGGAGGAAATGGTGCAGCTTGGAATCAAGTCTTTGGGTATTGTAATCTTGATGTCTGCTTTTATGGGAGCTGTTATTGTAATTCAATCAGCTACGGCTATTGATGCTGCTTGGATTCCGGATTATACAGTAGGATTCACAGCTAAACAATCCATTATTCTAGAGTTTTCACCTACCATAATGAGCTTAATCTTAGCCGGAAAAGTAGGTTCAAATATTGCTTCTGAATTAGGTTCAATGCGTGTAACTGAGCAAATTGATGCTTTAGAAATTATGGGCATTAATACAAAAGCTTATTTAATTCGTCCAAAAATTATAGCTGCGGTATTAATTTTCCCGGTAGTAATAATCTTTAGTATGGCTTTTGGATTTGGTGGAGGCTGGATGGCGTCTTTTGGAACAGGCTTAATTCCGGAAGAGCAGTATTTAGTTGGTATTCAGTCTTTTTATGACGATAATTTATGGATGATTACTTATGCTTTAATAAAGACTACGGTATTTGCTTTCATTATAACCTCTGTTTCCAGTTACCATGGCTACTATACGAGTGGAGGAGCATTAGAAGTCGGTAAGTCTAGCACCAATGCTGTTGTTTATAGTAGTGTTTTAATTCTTTTAGCAAACCTTTTACTAACGCAATTACTGTTGATTTGATAGAAGTTAAAAACATAGATATGTCATTTGGTGATACGCAAGTATTGCATGATGTTTCCTTTAAATTCGAACGAGGTAAAACGAATTTAGTTATAGGGCAAAGTGGTTCTGGAAAGTCGGTATTAACGAAATGTATTATTGGTTTGCATCACTCCGAAAAAGGTCAAATACTTTATGATGGCTGTGGATTTTTCAGCCATGAAGAAAAAGGAAAAAAAGAAAATTAGAACTCAAGATCGGAATGCTTTTTCAAGGGGGAGCGTTGTTCGATTCCCTCAGTGTTATCGAAAATGTGATGTTTCCTCTAAAGATGTTTACCAAAATGAGCAGAAAAGAAATGCTGGATAGAGCAAATTTCTGCTTAGAAAGAGTTGATATCATTAATAAAAACAATCTTTTCCCATCTGAGATTAGTGGAGGGATGCAAAAAAGGGTTGCAATAGCAAGGGCTATTGTTATGAAGCCAAAGTATTTGTTTTGTGATGAACCGAATTCGGGCTTAGATCCTTTAACTGCCATTTTGATTGATAATTTAATTAAGGAATTGACCGAAGAATACAATATGACTACCGTAGTAATTACACATGATATGAACTCTGTCCTAGAAATAGGAGACAATATTATGTTTATTTACAAAGGAAAGAACCATTGGGTAGGAGATAAAGATTCAATAATTACCACACCTAATCCAAGAAGTAAACGATTTTGTTTATTCTTCCAAGTTTTTGAAACTCTTTCAAAGAGAAGATGAACTAGAGATATTACTTCCTCTTTTTTGAAAAAATGATTTCATTAATTCACTTGCTTCTTCTTCAAGTATTCCCCCATAACTTCAGTAGAAGGATGTAAAACGTTTTCTGTAATTCTTTTATAGCCTCTTCTTTCATCAGAGGCACCATAAACAACTTTACCTATTCGTGTCCAAAACGAAGCGCCTGCGCACATGGCACAAGGCTCAAGTGTTACATATAATGTGCATTTGTCAAGGTATTTGTTGCCTAAGTATTCACTTGCGGAAGTAAAGCCTGCATTTCTGCATGAGCAGTAAAATCAGTTAATCTTTCCGTAAGATTATGTGTTCTGGCTATAATTTTATTGTTACAAACGATAACCGCACCAACAGGAACTTCATCAGCTTCAAAGGCTTTTTGTGCTTCGAAAGCGCTTGTTTCATAAAGTATTCGTGTGATGGTGGCTTGTATCATGTCTTAAAATCTGTTTATGCAAAGATTCATTTATTTCAAGAGCTTCGACTACATTTTTTTTATATTTGTTAGAATATTTTAAATAAGCAAAATTTAACTAAACTAAAACATACAAATATGGCATTTGAATTACCAGCGTTACCATACGCATACGACGCATTAGAACCGCATATTGATGCAAGAACAATGGAAATCCACCACAGTAAACACCATAATGGTATACAAACTAATTTAAACAATGCAATAGCAGGAACTGAATTAGAGGGTCAGCCAATTTTAAATTTATTAGTCTGATATGGATATGAATAATGGAGCTTTACGAAATAATGGTGGAGGATATTTTAACCACAGTTTATTCTGGGAAGTTATGTCCCCAAATGGTGGTGGAGAACCAACAGGTGAATTAGCAGAGGCAATTAACGCAGCTTACGGTTCTTTTGAAGCGTTTAAAGATGCTTTTTCTAAAGCTGCTGCAACTCGTTTTGGTTCTGGTTGGGCTTGGCTTTGTGTACATCGAAGGAGGTAAAGTAGAAGTTTGTTCTTCTGCAAATCAAGATAATCCATTAATGCCAGGAATTGGTTGTGGAGGTGCCCCAATTTTAGGATTGGATGTTTGGGAGCATGCTTACTATTTAAACTACCAAAACAGACGCCCAGATTACATTAATGCATTTTTTAGTGTAATTAATTGGGAGAAAGTTTCTGAAAACTTTGCTGCGGTAAAATAGTATTAAGAAATACTTTGTAAATTTAAGCCATCCGTTTAGGGTGGCTTTTTTTATGAGAACAAAACTTATCATATTATTATTATTAGGACTTTTTACATTTCCTAATACTACACAGTGCCAATAACGATATCTCCAAAATAAAATACATAGACAAATAAAACTTCCATTTTTTAAAAAAAGAAGGTTGCACAATGACACAATAAATGGCTTGCTGCTGGCTTAGATTTCTCGTTAGGATTTTTGGAGTGCACCGATTGTATTTAGGAACAGAGGCTCATGTTCCGGTTATGTACACACTTACACTTAGGTGGTGGAGGAATCTGCTAATTTAGCTGATTTGGGATTAATATTATTTTCAAAGATATTGAAACCTACTCAAATAGTCCACATATTTTTATGTGGAGAAAAGAAGATTAAGGTTTTTCTTCTTTTAAATAGCGCATTAACGAAAATGGTGCCTAAAATTATGGTTGCACCTAAATAAAAACCTGGCGGCATAACTTCTGTTTTGGGGTAAAATAGTAAGCCTAATATAACGGCGTAAATTGGCTCCAGATTTATGGTAATATTCATTGTGAATATGGGTAAGATGTTTTGACAATTCAACACCGACTAAAAAAGCAAAAGCTGTACAAATTGAACCCAAAATAAATAGATAGCCAAATTGTTCCAAGTCAATGGCAAGGGTTTCGGTATTCAATTCTCCTGTTAAGGAGAAAAAGATAGCTACCCCAATAAAGCCCCCAAGCATTTCAAATATAGTGATTGATTTTGGGTCATGTTCTTGTACTAAGCTTTCCGTTAATAACAGAAAAAAAAGCCGCACCTAATGCGGATATTAAGGCTAAAATCATTGCTAAATAATAATCTGATGAGGTATTTGCTATTATAGCTATTCCTACAATAATTGTTATCCCCATTAATGATTCTCTTAAAGTCATATTTACGTTTAAGTATTATAGGTTCAATAAAAGAAGTGAATAATGCTGTGGTAGATAAAAAGACTAAAGCCAGTGAAATGTTGGATAGCTGAATAGATTTGAAAAAAGTGATCCAATGTGCGGCAATAATAAGCCCGGTTCCAAGTGTCGCAAATAGCCCTTTTTTTGTGATTCTGTATTTTATGTTTGAGTAAACGAAGAACTATAAATAAACTAATAAACCAATTAGCATTCGGTAAAAAACTATTGTAACCGCTGTTGTTTCTAGCAATCCAAGTTCTTTTCCAATCACACCCGTGAAGCCCCAAATTAATATTATAAGGTGCAGCCATAGATGATATTTGTATTTGCTTAACACAGTTTAATGGGCTAAAATTTGATAATGTTTGAGGTTTATGTCCGTCGATTTTAACAAAAAGAAAGTTTGCAATAAAACTTTAGCGCTGTTAAATACTATGATTTTTCCTTAGCTTAATAGGGATACCCCTTATCACAGTCTAATCAGATTACTCTACCGTAACAGACTTAGCTAAATTTCTAGGCTGATCCACATTGCATCCTCTCACTACCGCAATATGATAACTTAACAATTGCATGGGAATTGTAGCAATTAACGGCACCAGTACATCATCGGTTTCCGGGATTTCAATAACGTGGTCCGCTATTGCCTTTACCTCCGTATCTCCTTTAGTAACAACTGCAATCACTTTCCCTTTTCTGGCTTTAACTTCTTGAATATTACTGACAACTTTTTCGTAACTCGCATCTTTCGTGGCAATTACAAAAATCGGCATCTCTTCATCAATCAAAGCGATAGGCCCATGCTTCATTTCTGCAGCTGGATAGCCCTCCGCGTGGATATAAGAGATTTCTTTTAGTTTAAGGGCTCCTTCCAGGGCCACGGGGAAGTTTATTCCTCTACCCAGATACAATGCGTTTGAAGCATCTTTGTACATCTCAGCGAAATAAATTTGATTTGCTCATCTGACTTTAAAGCGTCCTCTACTTTTTCCGGAATCGAGTTCAATTCAAACAATATTCTGTTAAACCGATTAGAAGGAATTGTTCCTTTTTTCTTCCCTATCATTAGCGCTAATAAGGTAAGTACGGTTACTTGAGCTGTAAACGCTTTGGTTGACGCCACTCTCCGATTTCTGGTCCCGCATGGGTGTAAGAACCACAGTCTGTTAATCGAGAGATTGAACTTCCAACAACATTGCAAATACCTAGTATTGTGGCTCCTCTTTCTTTGGCCAGGCTTATTGCGGCCAAAGTATCTGCTGTTTCTCCCGATTGTGATATGCATATTACTACATCACCCTCGTTGATTATTGGGTTTCTGTATCTAAATTCAGATGCATACTCTACTTCTACAGGTATTCGCGCTAACTCTTCTATTAAGTATTCCCCTACAATCCCTGCGTGCCAGGATGTTCCACAAGCTACGATGATTAGGCGCTTGGCGTTAACGATTTTATTCTTCGTAGTCTTTTATTCCGCCAAGTGCAACAGTGCACTATTTTTGAGGTTGAGTCGTCCTCGCATACAATCCATGATTGAACGGGGTTGTTCAAATATTTCTTTCAGCATGAAATGTTCATATCCGCCTTTTTCCAGAGCCTCTAATTGTAGCTCTAGTTCCTGTATGTAAGGGGTTTTTTCAACGTTACCTATTGTTTTGATTTTAAGCCCTGAATCCAGACTTAAACGGGCAATTTCACCATCTTCTAAGTATACTACATTTTTCGTATACTCCACAATTGGTGTAGCGTCAGAAGCAACAAAAAATTCGTCTTTTCCAATACCAACAACCAATGGACTACTTTTTCTAGCCGCGATTAGCTCTTGGTTGTTTTCTTTTGAGATAATAACAATTGCATATGCTCCATGAACTTCGTGCAGCGCCTGGCGAACTCCTTCAAATAAACTAACATCCTGTTTTTCGATAATGTCCTCAATTAAGTGCATAAGCACTTCTGTGTCTGTCTCGCTCTTAAATACGTGACCTCTAGAAATTAATTCTTTTTTAAGAATAGCGTAGTTTTCAATAATTCCATTGTGAACCAAAGCAAATTTTCCATTACCAGATAGGTGTGGGTGTGCGTTTATATCATTTGGTTCTCCGTGGGTTGCCCATCTGGTGTGCCCAATTCCAACATTTCCACCAGTGTCTCTCCCTTCTGCGTTCTTTTCTAATTCGGCAACCTTTCCTTGTTTTTTTAAAAGGCTTAAACGCAGATTGTTATTGATTGCGATACCTGAACTATCATATCCTCGATATTCGAGCCTTTTGAGTCCTTTTAAAACTATTGGGAAAGCTTCTTTTTCACCAATATATGCAACTATTCCACACATCTTTAATATTTTGTATATGTTAAAACTAACTTTGGTTTGTTTTTATTAAGAGAATTTGCTCCGTTTAAAATAACTCTATTTGCGGTTATTCCAGAACCACCAATAACTAGGGTTAGACCTTCATTTGGAATCTCTCCAGCAAAAATGTTATTTATGTATCGGGTAATATTAAATGTATAATTATTTGTAGTAAGATCTAGCTGGCCGCCGTGACCAGATTCATTAGCATCAGGTAAAAAAGAGATGTTTCCATTTTCATCAACTCGGGTTAAGAACAAATATTCCGATGGGGTGAAATTGTCTAATGAATTGTATTGTATCGGAAGTATTAGTTCAGCTTTATTTACCACAACTTTCCCACTGTCAATAAAGTTTGTAAGGTTAGGAAAATGAATTTTTGCTTTTGTACCACCTAACGCTTGCAAGTAAAATACATCCATTCCAAAGGTTGAATCATTAATTTGTGCACCAACAAACGTATTAGAATAATCGATATCCACCGCATTATAATGAGCGCAATTAGCATTGAAATTAAAATCAAAACTTAAAGTATCATGGTCCGAGGTTGTTCCAGATGTATCCCTATAAAATATGGTCACTTTTGAAAAATCATTTACCATATCAGCATAAAATATTCCACCATGGTTAACTCCTTGCGCAGGATTATTTGCTTTAATTACTAAGCCCTTATACCAATCTAAAAACTCTCCAGTTCCATCATTTCCAGAAAGAGCAGTATTACCTGATTCATTAAACATCTTCCATCCAAACTCATTAATATTTAATGGAATATTTAGTATGGCGTATTCAGTTAATAATCCTTCTACATAACCAACAGAAACAGGGTCAGGAGTGATAGGTCCACTAACTGCTAAATTTGGTCCCGTTGTTGCCATTAATTTATTGGTATAGTAGGTAGAATCAATGTCAATGTCTTCATCCATCTGATACACTTCAAAAGTTTGTGGGTCCAGGTTGCCAAATGACCCCTGTAAAGCCAGGTACATAATAACTGAATCAATAATTAAGCTATCTAATGACCCACTTGACAAAGTAAAATCGACGGATGCTTCCAGTCTAATTTGAGATACAATAGATGCGTCCATCTTTCCAAAATATGGATCAATATAGGTTCCTAACATACTAGGGCCGTCTAATTCATCTGACTTTAAAGAGTCTTCTTTGATAGAATAGGTAATGATAGATGCGGTGTCAATCAATTCTACATTCAATTGATCGCCTTGCGGTTGGACATTTAATCCAATTCCGTCTTCTTTCTTTCTGCACCCATTTAAAACGATTAGTCCTAAAAAAAAGATAGCGGAAAGTTGAATTACTTTCCGCTTACTTATCAAGCTAATTATTTTACTGAAATTTTTAACCTGCCAACACTCCATTCTCACTAAGTACTTTTCCATAAAATTCTTGATGCGTATCAACCAAAGTTTCTTCGGTTTGGTAATCTAAAACAGGCTTACCTGAATCCTTAATATAACTGATTAGTTCAGAATTTATTGTTTCACTTCCAATACTAATTGCATCCGCCCATTGCGCTCCGGTTTTATTTAGGTTTAATGCATTTGGAGTCTTCAAAAAATCTACATCCTCGTTTGTGATATTATCAAAATTTAGTTTGTCCATTAATTTTGTATCTAAATTACCACTAAACTCGTCTGCATATGGCGTGTAAATAATTTTTGCACTTGAAAAATGCGGGTCATCTGCATACATTTTCTTGAGGTATAACGGCAAAAATCCGGTCATCCATCCGTGGCAATGAACAATGTCAGGGGTCCATCCTAATTTCTTTACTGTTTCAACAACGCCTCTGCAGAAGAAGATTGCTCTCTCATCGTTGTCTTTAAAGAATTTTTCATCTTCATCCGTGTAAGTCCTTTTTCGTTTAAAGAACTCCTCATTGTCTATAAAATAGACTTGCATTCTTGCTTGTGGAACAGAGGCTACTTTTATAATGAGAGGGTGGTCTACATCATTAACGATAAGGTTCATTCCTGATAATCTAATAACCTCATGAAGTTGATGCCTTCTTTCATTAATCACACCAAAACGAGGCATGAATATTCTGATTTCTTTGTCTCGTTCGTGGACACCTTGTGCTAAAGTTCTTACTGTTGAAGAAATTTCGCTTTCAGGAAGAAAGGGAACGATTTCTTGCGTTATATAAAGTACTCTGGTCTTTTGCATAAATTTTGGTCTAAATTTTCTAGCGGATACAAAAATATATAAAAAAATCCATTATTTCCAACATTTACACTAGTTTTGTTTACCATTTTGGTCCGATGATGAAGATATTTAAGACGCAAAGATCATTAAAAGAACACCTTGGTTCAATTGAGAGGAAATTTGAAGTTGGTTTTGCCCCAACAATGGGCTCATTGCATGAAGGACACTTATCCTTAATTCGGGAGTCAAAAAAACGTTGTGATATTGTTGTGTGCAGTATTTTTGTTAATCCTACGCAATTTAATACTGTTTCAGATTTTAAAAATTACCCTAAAAATTCTACAGAAGATATCGAATTATTAAAATCGGCTGGTTGTGATATTTTATTTCTGCCAAACGATGTGAATGAGGTTTATCAAAATGAAAAAAAAGTTTCCTTAGAACTGGGGTCGTATTGTCAATGTTTTAGAGGGAGAACATCGGCCGGGTCATTTTGATGGGGTGACGCGTGTGGTAAAGCTTTTGTTTGATATTGTTGAGCCAGATAAAGCTTTTTTTGGGTTAAAGGATTTTCAGCAATTTTTGATTATCCAGAAAATGGCGAACCTGTTGAATATGAAAATTGAAGTTCTTGGATGCGATATTGTCAGAGAAGAGAATGGATTGGCCATGAGTTCAAGGAATAAGAGACTTTCCAATATTGAATTAAAAAACGCTTTGGTTTTGCAAAAAGCTTTGAATCATTGCAAGAATAATTTTAGAAAAATGGATTTGCAAGCTTTACAAGCTGAATGTTTGGGGATTTTGCAAAAGGAAAGTAACCCCGAATATTTTGAAATTTGTGATGCGGAATCATTGTCTCCAATTACAGAAATATCTGAAACAAAAAACATAAGAGCTTTTACTGCCGCTTCTATTGGGGAAATTCGTTTAATTGACAATATGGAAATATTGTAATAAATGGAGTGGAAGGTTTAATGGGTTATTGAAATAAATAACTAATTTCGCACTCGAAATGAAAATAGAAATATTCAAATCTAAAATTCACCGGGTAAAGGTAACAGAAGCAGACCTCAATTATATTGGTAGTATTACAATTGACGAGGATTTGCTGGACGCTGCTAATATGATTGAGGGAGAGAAAGTGCAGATTGTTAATATTAATAATGGAGAGCGACTTGAAACATACATAATTAAAGGGCTTCGTGGTTCAGGAAATGTTTGTTTAAATGGCCCAGCTGCCCGAAGAGTAGCAGTGGGAGATATCGTTATCGTTATCTCTTATGCAACAATGGAATTTGAAGAAGCTAAATCTTTTAAACCTACCATTATTTTTCCAAATCCTGAAAACAATAAGATTGAGGGTAGGAGTTTAATATCGTTATACCTACTCTATTGAAAAAGAAAATTTTTAATAGTCTCAAGATTTTATTGCCTATATTAGTTGGGTTTTATATCTGCTGGTACTTTTGGACAAGTTTCGATGACAAAGCAAAAGTTGCTTTTATTGATGTTTTTAAGGAAGCTAATTATTTCATTCTTTCTATTTCTTTATTAATTGGATTAATTAGTCATTTAAGTAGAGCATACCGTTGGAAGTATATGCTAAGGCCTTTGGGCTTTGAACCTTCCCTCAAAAATTCTTACAATGCCATTATGATAGGCTATATTGCTAATATGGTTGTTCCCAGAATGGGCGAAGCTTCGAGAGCAGCAGTTTTAAAAGGTACGGATGGTGTCCCATTTGATAAAGGGTTTGGAACGATAGTAGCGGAAAGAGTTATTGATGTCTTATGTTTGGCGATTGTTGCGGGTCTTGCCGTATTAATCAATTTCGACAACATGGATGATTTATTGAAGTTGGCAGAAGGAATTGATTCTACATCAGAAACTGGAACACCATCAACTCCATGGATTAAGTACACAATATTTGGCTTGTTTGGATTGGGTTTACTAGGGTTTATGTTTTTGTATTTTAAGAGGCCTAATTTTAAAGATAAGTTTTGGGGGTTTGTCAGCGGATTTGTTGATGGGATAAAAACCATATTTACCATGAAAGATAGATGGGGTTATTTATTTCATACCTTAATAATCTGGACATGTTATGTGTTAATGTTTTGGATTACATTTTATGCTTGGGACGAAACTAGTCTTATGAGAGCGGATGGTATATTGTCTGCTTTTATAGCAGGAACGATTGGTTTTATTATTGTCCAAGGCGGAATAGGGACTTATCCGATAATGGTTGGAGCAGTACTGACATTCTTTTTAGCTCAACAAGGACTCGAGGCAACGCCGGAAAGAGTGTCTAGTCATATTGGTTTTGGAGCCTTGGTATGGGCTACGCAAACACTGTTAATAGTATTCTTGGGTTTGCTTTCATTAGGGATGGTTCAGGTAAGTAAGAAGAAAAAAGCGAACATAGCTAGCTAATTCCTTATTAATTTCTAGATTGCTTTAGTGTTTTGGCGCTTATTTTGAATAAGCGGCTCAAAATGGTCCTATTAAGAAGCTATTTTTCTTTATTTTTATTGTTCTCCATAAATAAACGCTCCTATGAAATCTATTTTCTTCGCTTTTTTCCTACTTGCAAGTATGTTAACCCTTGCTCAAGGAAATATTATCTATCACCTACAAGTACAAGGGCCAAATGGTGATGGGTTGTCAAATATTCAAGTGATTGCAACTGAATCAAAAACATTAGCAGAAGTTAAAGGAAAAACCGATGTAAGCGGTAAGCTTAAATTGAATATGGATAATGGGAAAGAGTGGCTTCTTTCTGTTGGAGAATTGAAAAACACTATCCAAGTCAAAGCAGTAGACTATAGTATAGCGGAAATCGGAAAAACGTATATTTATGATGTGGCGGCCTTTCTTAGAAAGAAGACTCAAATACTGGATCGCTCGCAAATTTCTTTTCTAGAGAAAAAACAACTGGTTTCAGCAAAGGATGTTCTTTTGGAATCGGAGTGTATGGTTATAGTAAAAGTGGCTACTCCCCAAGGAAAAGCACTAAATAATATTTCGGTAAGTGTTATTAATTTAGAAGATAAAATAAAATATACAGCTAAATCAGATATTAATGGAAAAGCTGTTTTCAAAGTCCCTAACCAAAGTAAATATGATATAGATATAGAGTCATTTTTAAATTATACCTACTGTGATTTTGGTAAAGGATCAATTAGAAGAACTATTGACGCAGAATTTGTTCCTATGACAACAAAGGAGAAAGTAGTTAATGATACAGTTTACCATAAGGTAAACCAATATGCCAAGCCAACATCTTCAAGAGCCTTGATTAAACTTACCATAACAGGGGGAAAAAGTAAAGGGATAAACGAGCCTGTTTTTTTACGCCAATTGAATAGCTCTAAAGTGTATGCAGTGACGACGAACTCCCTGGGAGTAGCATATGTTTTACTTCCAATAAAGGAAGTTTTTATGGTTGATTTTAATTATCAAAAAAGTGTAGATGTGATTAGTCTAACTCACAAAACAGGACTAGTTACAGGAGATTATTCGATTTATTATAATCCAGACCCAAGGTTAGAATATCCAGAAAAGTTTATTCCTACTTCAGACAGATTGTTTATAGAAGATTTCAATTCCTTTTTAAAGGAACAGTTTGTTAAGCCTACCGATAGACCATTCAATATAAAAGTAAAGAGTATGTTAAAGATTAACAAAAATTCAAAAGAAGCACTTTTTGAAATGACGTTGGCAACGTCTAGTAATTATGGAAAAGGTAACCGGATGCCGCTACACCCTTGTGTTGGTTTTAGATAAGAGTGGGTCAATGTATGACAATAATCGAGGAGAGTCATTAAAACTAGCATTATGGGAAATTGGAAGTAGTTTAGAGGAAGGGGATGTAGTCTCTATTGTGTTTTTTGATATGGGTATTTCTGCTTATTATACAATTAATAAGGACTATTTGTCAGTCTTTGAAAAAATTATTGAGATGTACATGCCAGGCGGAGGAACAAATATTTTTGGCGGTCTGAAAAAAGGGGTGGAATTAATTAAAAATAATATAGATGATTCTCGAGCAAATAAAATTATTCTATTAACAGATGGTTATGGGACGTCTGAAACAAAAAACATTACTGATTTTATCGAATTAGAGAGTAAGGAAGGAATAGATTTTTCCTCAGTAGGTGTTGGAGAGGGGTTTAATGAGTCTCTTTTGCGACTTATCGCTCAAAAAGGCAATGGGTCTTATTATAGGGCTAGAGAGGTAGAAGAAATTTCTAATGTATTTGCTGATGCAGTTAATAGCTCATTTAGCTACGTAGCAAAAGACTTAAAAATCGAAATCTTTTATCATAAGAAAATGATATACTCTAAATTATACGGTTATCCTTTGGAAGAAGTAAAAAATAATCAACTTTCAATAAACATAAATAAATTGCCATGTAATATAAATGAAATTTCATTTATAAAGTTTCTACTGGATAAGGCCGATAAAACAATCGAAGATGCGCCTTTGAGAATAAAGGTTAGCTATTTTGATCCTACTAAACTTGAGCAAATAGAATATGAAGAAGAAATACCTCTAATGTGGTCTGATGAATCTGAATTGGAATGGAACGTAGGAAATGAAGAAAAAAGATTGTATGCAATTGCAATATTAAATCAATCTTTAAAAGTAATGGCGGAAGCGCATGGGAACAATAATACTAAAGATGCGATAAAAGCCTTAAAAAGCGGGATCCAACAACTTAAAGAGATTTTTCCTGACGCAAAACCTAAAAAGGTGAAAGCTTTATTTGAAGAAGTAAATAAATATTTACTCTTGTTTCAAAAAATAGATTCAGGTAAGTAAGAAGAAAAAAGCGAAGATAGCTTAAGCTACTTTTTTTCCAACTTTTGTTTGCTTCGAAAACTTGTCACTTGTTTTTATTAAGTGCCTCAAAACCTTTCTTTTAAGATATAGTTTCTTCATTTCAATTTTTTTTTCGGGGCGCGAAATTGTAACTTTATTTTCGACTACCAAAGAAAAACGAAATAAATTTTTGTTAAGAGTATGTTAAATGAGCGTAAACCTTTATGAACATTGACTTATAGAGGTTAAACTTTTTCTTCAATTTTTAAGCCTAAACTTAATTCTTTTAATTGACTTGCATCAACTCTAGAAGGAGCATCAATCATCATATCTCTACCACTATTATTTTTAGGGAAAGCTATAAAATCACGGATACTTTCTTGTCCGCCAAATAATGAGCATAATCTATCGAAACCAAATGCTAAACCACCATGGGGTGGAGCTCCGTATTCGAAAGCGTTCATTAAAAAGCCGAATTGAGCTTCTGCTTCTTCTTTTGTAAACCCTAGAAGGTCAAACATTCTTGATTGAATGTCTTTGTCATGGATACGAATAGATCCTCCACCTACTTCAACACCATTGATGGCTAAATCGTAGGCATTTGCTCTAACTTCTCCCGGGGCAGAATCTAATTTATCAAAATCTTCTTTCTTTGGTGATGTAAAAGGGTGGTGCATTGCATGGAACCTTTCAGAATCTTCATCCCATTCTAATAATGGGAAATCCATTACCCATAAAGGTTTAAATACATTGGGATCCCTTAATTCAAGTTGATCGCCCATGTGCAAGCGCAAATCATTCATTTGCCCTTGAACTTTATTTGTTTCACCGCTTAATACAAGCAGTAAGTCACCAGCTTTAGCACCACATTTATCAGCCCAATCTTTTAAATCCTCTTGCGCGTAAAACTTGTCTACTGATGATTTGAAAGAGCCATCTTCGTTGCACTTTACATATACTAATCCCTTCGCTCCAATTTGCGGACGACGAACCCAGTCGGTTAACTTATCCATTTGTTTTCTAGAATATGAAGCACATCCTTCTGCACAAATTCCAACAACTAATTCTGCGGAATCGAATATTGCAAATCCTTTGTTCTGCGTTAAAGCGTTTAAGTTATTTAACTCCATTCCAAAGCGAATATCCGGCTTGTCAGATCCATATCGTTCCATGGCATCAGCATATGTCATTCTTGGGAAATCATCAGAAAAAGAGACGCCTTTCAATTCTTGAAATAGCTTTTTGATTAACCCTTCGAAAGTATTCAGAATATCCTCTTGGTCAACAAAAGCCATTTCACAATCTATTTGCGTAAACTCAGGTTGCCTATCTGCTCTTAAATCTTCGTCTCTAAAACATTTCACAATCTGATAATACCGATCATATCCGCTAACCATTAAAAGTTGCTTAAAGGTTTGTGGAGATTGTGGTAAAGCATAAAATTCACCTGGATTCATTCTACTCGGAACAACAAAATCTCTTGCTCCTTCTGGTGTAGATTTAATCAAGTATGGGGTTTCAACTTCAATAAAATCCAATGAGTCTAAATAAGTTCTGGCAGCTAACCCCATTTTATGACGCAAAATCATATTATTTTTCAATGGGTTTCTTCTTAAATCTAAAAAACGATATTGCATTCTCAATTCTTCTCCTCCGTCGGTTTCATCCTCAATAGTAAAAGGAGGAAGTTTAGCTTCCTTTAAAACAGTTAATTCAGTAACATTAATTTCGATTTCCCCAGTTGGTATGTTTTTATTCTTGCTACTTCTTTCAGTAACTATTCCTTTTGCTTGAATCACAAACTCACGCCCAAGCTTTTTTGCTTGTTCGCAAAGCTCAGTGCTAACATCGTTGTTGAATGCTAATTGCGTTATTCCATATCGATCTCTCAAATCGACAAACGCCATTCCTCCTAAATCTTTTGATCGTTGCACCCAACCGCAAAGTGTAACTTCTTGGTTTGCATTTTCAATTCTCAATTCTCCGTTCGTATGTGTTCTGTACATTCTGTTTTTTTAAGGATAGCAAATGTACAAATTTCAATGTATTAAGTGTCTTCTATTTATTCCAGAAATTGAACCGTGTACAATAAATTGCTTATTATTGTAGTAATCCTTAAAAAAAGAAAAAGATGAAAAAGAAGTTAATAGGTGTTTTGGTATTTCTTATTGCCATGTTTGGGGTTATGTATTTTATGGGAGTTTTTGAAGCAGGAGAAGCAACTGAGGAGGATAATCAAGTAGGAGATGAAATTGGTGAGGATCCAGAAACTGATAAAAAACTAGAAGAAGCAACCGAATATGATGTATGGAGTGAAGATTCGACTGAGTTAGGAGTAGGAGAAGAAGATTTTGATCCAGAATCATTGCTTTAAATTTTAATTATGACAAAGAAAAAGAAATGGATTAATGCCCTTATTTTTATTGGAGGACTGATTGTGTTTTTGTTTTATTATTTCGAAGACAAGGCTGATATCGACAAGGTTGAGAAAGAACAAGATAAAAGTGCGTTAGATTCTGCAGAGGTAAAGCTGCCCGATTTGTCAGAGGATTTGGCGGAATTTGAAGAAAACAATTCAAATGTGGAAGAAGACTCTATCGCAGGGGATAGCCTATAACAATTACTTACAATACAAAAAACTGATTGCCTCAATTTATTCCCCCGACTAATATTCTTTTATAACTTTCAGGTAATGAACTTGGACATCATTTATTTTTAGGGCTATAAAATAATGGCCAGGAAGAATATTGGAATCAGGTTTCCATTCGGCTGTGTATTTTTCCGGTTTAAGCATTATTTCTTGCAAATTCGCAACTAATCTCCCTTGAATGTCAAATACTTGGAGGCTTACTTTTGCGTCCTGAAAAACACCATAATTTATTTGAATAAAATCTGAAAATGGGTTTGGATATATTTTGTAAATCATGCCCATAGATGCACGCATTTCTTCAATTCCAATAGGATCACCTAATCCATCTATAACAATATCCCAAGTTGCTTCTTTTTGTCCTAAACTGTTGGTTGTAACCGGCACAATTCGGTGGGTTGCATCATATGTGCCACTTGAAATAGAGGCTGCGGCGTCAGCTGGTATGTCTGAGTCACCTTGGAAATAAAGTTGTGTAGTTAAAATAGGGAAACCAGGAGGAGTAATTTTAAGATGGATATGGGACGGACGATAAGCACTTCCGTTTAAATATTTTCCAGGGTATATTGTCTCAAAAAGATAAAAACCTTGACTATTACTGGTTACGATCCCTCTAAGATTGAATCCTGTGTTATCGTATGCGCCTGCATCGTTTGCATGCCAAATATCAATAATAGCTCCAGCGATATATTTTGTGCAATCCAGGTTATGTACTCTACCACTTATTATAAACCGAGTTCCCGGCTCACTTGCTGCAGCAAGTTGATTATTTAAAATTGAGGGTGCATTAGCCGAATAAAAAGGACCTTGACCATAATAATCTTGTGTCGTCGGATTGCAATTTGCTACAGGTTGACTGGAGCTTTCGTCATTTAACGCAGCTTTCACTGCACTCGGCAAAGTTACTGCAGCAATTGCTGCTAATGAAGTGTTTTTTAAAAATTGGCGTCTATCATTTTTCATTTAGTTGCTTCTCCCTCACCAATTTCATCTCCTATTCCATTCATCATCATTTCTCCCATTAGTCCTTGCATTTCTTTCATTGCTGGACAGTCTTCCAATTCTTTTTCCATTTCTTTTCCTTTAGCTTCTCTTTCTTCGTCGCTAAGTCCTTCCATTTCTTTTTCCATATTTTCTCCCATTTTCTCACAAGCTTCAATCTCAGATTTATACTTTTCTTCAATTTCTTTGATTTTAGCTTCATCTTGACCAGCTTCACTAGCTTCTTTCATCATTTCAACTGTTGTTGTAATACAATCACAAGGGGAGAGTTCATCTCCTATTCCATTCATCATCATTTCTCCCATTAGTCCTTGCATTTCTTTCATTGCTGGACAGTCTTCCAATTCTTTTTCCATTTCTTTTCCTTTAGCTTCTCTTTCTTCGTCGCTAAGTCCTTCCATTTCTTTTTCCATATTTTCTCCCATTTTCTCACAAGCTTCAATCTCAGATTTATACTTTTCTTCAATTTCTTTGATTTTAGCTTCATCTTGACCAGCTTCACTAGCTTCTTTCATCATTTCAACTGTTGTTGTAATACAATCACAAGGGGAGAGGGCACCGCCACAAGATGAAAGGAACATTGCAGAAACTACTCCTGCAGAAACAAATAAATTTTTCATATTTTTTTAAATTAAATTAGTTAACTGTGGCTAATATATAGTTGTTCGGAGAAAAATAAAATAAATGGAGGGTTATTTTACAACTCTTTAATAGCCATTTGTATATCATTATCGAATGGAATCGAAATAAAAAAACGAGCTTCCTCATCCCATAAGTAGGTTGCTAACTCTGATTTTAGCTGGTTTTTAATTCGGTTTTTGGATGCATTTATTCCGAATAAATCCTTTGGGACCCCGTGGTTTTTCGATGCATTCTCAACAAAATCATTAAACATTTGTTCAGTAACAGAATACTGCGTGTTAAATGCCTTAACATCTTGGTATTGCAATTTTTCTCTGTTTTTATCAACATAGTCAAAACAAAAATCTCTATAAGCTGCGGTATAAGCAAGTGAAGATAAATATAAGGAGGAGCCTGAGGTGTCTATAGGAATGAAAATGTCAGGCATAATTCCTCCTCCGCCATATACGGTTCTGCCTTCTGGAGTTGTATATTTTTCTGCATTTTTAAATATTATACTATCCAATTCTTGCAGTTCGCCGTTTTCATAGCGATTCATAATATCATTGTAATAGTCTATCCCGCTGCCATAAGGTTTTTGAATACACCTTCCCGTCGGAGTATAATAACGAGAAACAGTAAGTCTCATTTCCGATCCATCTTCTAAATTTATTGGTTGTTGCACCAATCCTTTTCCGAAAGTCCTACGCCCCATTATCAAACCCCTATCATTGTCTTGAACAGCACCACTGACAATTTCACTTGCAGAAGCTGTACCGCTATTCACAAGGATAACCAGTTCATTGCTTTCAAAGTTTCCGTATCCAGAAGAAAAATATTCTTTCTTCTGCTGATGCGCTCCCTCAGTATAAACGATGGATTTTCCTGCAGCTAAAAATTCATCAGCAACACTTGTTGCTCCATGCAAATAACCTCCTCCGTTGTTTCTTAAGTCAAAAACCAGTTTAGTCATGCCTTCTGCTTTTAAATCAGCTACAGCATAAGCAAACTCTCTGTCAGTATTGTTGGAAAAGTTTTTAAGCCTAATATATCCTATGGTGCTATTTATCATAAAGGAAGCGTCTATTGAGGGTAAAGGTATTGAGCCTCTCGTGACTTCTATATCCTTTGGGTTTGAGTTGGATTTATTTAATATTTTTAACCCAACTTTTGTTCCAAATCCCCCTTTCAAAAGCCCATGAACATCTTCAATTTTCAATCCAGTTCCTGCTATTTTATCTCCATCAACTTCAAGTATTCTATCACCTGCTTTTAGACCCGCTATCTCCGAAGGTCCATTGGGAATAATATTGGTTATCATCAAGGTGTCACGAAGAATAATAAACCGAATTCCTACACCTCCAAAATGACCTTGTAATTCTTCATTTTGCCTTTCTACGTCTTTAGCTGATATATAAGCGGAATGCGGGTCTAGTTTTCCGAGCATACCGGAAATAGATGTTTCAATTAATTCTTTTCTGTCTACGGAGTCTACATAACGAGACTCAATTACATCTAACACATGATTCAATTTAACAACCTGTTCTTCTTGCGTTATTTTTTCTTGAGAACGAAATTGACCCGCGCCAATGAAATATGTGAATGCAGAGCAAATTCCGATTAATAATGGAGTTAATATAAGTAGCCAATTGTTTGAATTATCCTTCTTGTTAAGTGTGTCTTTTGAGGACGAGATATAACTACTAACTTTTATTTCTTTGTATTCTTCTTCCATTAAAGATTTTCAATTTGAACAACATCTACACCAGCTTTTTCTAAAAATTGTAGGCCTGAGTTGTCTTTATAGCCTTGCTTGTATACTAGCCTTTTAATCCCTGCCTGATGAACTAGTTTTGAACATTCTTTGCAAGGAGATAAGGTTAAATATAATGTTGCTCCTTCACAGCTATTTGTGCTATTGGCAACCTTTAAAATGGCATTAGCTTCTGCATGAAGAACGTACCATTGTGTTTCTCCTGCTTCGTCTTCACAGCAATTTTCAAAACCGGTAGGTGTTCCATTAAAGCCATCCGAAATAATCATTCGATCTTTAACGATTATGGCTCCTACCTGCTTGCGCTCACAATGCGATAATTTTGCCCACTCTGATGCCATTCGCAAATAAGCTTTGTCAAAGCGTTCCTGCTTTTTTTTGTTGTCTGATATTTTTTCTTGTAGCTTCACTGATGCGAAAATAGATAATTACTCAAATATGAGCTTATTTTTAGTTGTGATTTCTTCACTACATACATTTTTATTGTAAAAACGGACACAGCTATTTGACCAATTATTGTAAGTCTCTTGATTTAAATGAACCGCCTGATTGATGGAGTTTTTAAGTGATGCAGAATCTAGTAAGTTAAAATTCCACCCAAGACTTTTATGTTCTAAATCTAACCAGGGAGTTTGATCGCTTATTAAAACGGGGCAACCACTGTTCCAAGAATCAACTATTGAATGCGAAAAGCTTTCTCCTTTTGTTGGAAACAGCATAAAATGGTATTCAGCTTGCAATTTTATTTTTAGTTCTTCATTTGGGATAGGGCCCTTATAATTCACCTGAATATTGCTTGGCAATTGCTTAATTTGTGTTTCAATTTTTTGTAGGTAATCCTGTTCTTCAGCAGCTCCAAAGATATCAAACAGAATTTCTCCTTTCGGCTTAAGTTGTATGAAGCAATCCAAGGCAAAAGAAATGTTTTTGTGCTCAGACACTCTTCCAATAAAGAAGAATCTCGCTGCTCCAGGATATTTATTTATTTTATTTTTTGAGTCGAATTTTGCAGGCATTGAAATAGGTTCGGCAACAATTATTTTGGCATTAGAGCCAAATATTTTCGAAATAGTATTTTTTTTCATCTTCACTAGTTGCGTGCCATGTAATATTTTTGAAAAATTGAAAAAGTTGAGTTGTTTTAAGAAAAATAGATTTTTTTAATGACTTGGTTTTCAAGGCTCCTGGACCAAGCATTCCTCTCGGCGCAAGAACTGTTTTTAAATCAGGAAAGTGCTTGTTTCGGATGCGTAGAGGTGTAATTGTATATTGAGACGAGTACAAACTGTTGAGATACATCGCATCATAATTTCGTTCTCCAATTAATGTTTTGATTTTATCTTTCGAATAATTATCAGCACTCAAATAATATACATGAGCACTGTATTTTGCAAGCCACTTGTTAGGTTCAATATTCTTATATGGCTCGTCATCTGATAAATCCGTATTCCTTGTAACAATATAAAAGTCAACATCCTCCGAAAGCACGCGAACCATGTTTGATACGGAACGAATTGGACCTCCAGCTTTGTAGCCAGGCAGAAACCAATCCATAAAAATGAGTATTTTTCTCTTTTTCATGTATTAAGGGGCGATACTGCAACCACAATTACTCTTCATAAAGCTATTGGATTTTTGGTGCCAATCAAAAGCGGCATTGTATTTAGAATTTTCCCAATAAAACTTTTTTCTAGTTTTTGGCTCGTTTCCGACTTCATTCATTGTTTCTGTGTCGTAAAGCCTACCATTAATCATGGTGTAAATTATGGTGTTGGAATTCTGAATGTTATCCAATGGGTTTTTATCCATGATAATTAAATCTGCCAATTTACCTTCTTTTAGGGATCCAATATCTTTGGACATTCCTATATAATCAGCACCGTTTATTGTTGCGCAGCGAAGTGCCTCCATATTTGTCATGCCGCCTTGCTGCAAGCTCCATAGTTCCCAATGCGCTCCAAGCCCTTGAAGTTGACCGTGGGCACCGAGGTTTACTTTTACTCCGGCGTCGCTTAATTTTTTACATGTTTGAGAAACCAAAATATGTCCATTGTCATATTCCTCTTGTGGAATCATCATTCTATGACGCGCTCTTGAAGCAATAATTTGACGCGGATAGAATTGTAATAACTTTTTATTTTCATAAACATTGGTGTTTTGATACCAATAGAACTCCGCATTTAAACCACCGTAATTTACAATTAGAGTAGGAGTGTAGCCTGTTTTACTTTGGCTCCATAATTTCACAATGTCCTTGTAAACTGGAGCAACTGGGATGTTATGCTCTACACCGGTATGACCATCTAATATCATTGTCATGTTGTGATAAAAAGTTGATCCTCCCTCAGGAACTACGAATATGTTTTGTTCTCTTGCTGCTTGAATAACTTGTTGTCTTTGATCTCTTCGTGGTTGGTTATAGCTTTTAACCGATAATGCTCCAAATGCTTTGGTTCTTCTAATTGAGGAACGTGCATCATCAAGATTATTGATGACAGCTTTAAAATCTCCATCTCCTCCATATAAAATAAAGCCGGTTGAATATAGTCGTGGTCCAACGAGTTCACCGCTTTTGACTAATTCAGAGAGTGCAAATACGGTTTCTGTATTTGCAGATGGATCATGAGCTGTTGTAACTCCGAAAGCTAAATTGGCGTAAAATTGCCAATGTTTTTGCGTTGTTAGGCCATATCGAAATGCACCAATGTGCGCATGAACATCTACAATTCCTGGCATGATGGTTTTCCCTCCCATTTCATATACTTTAGCACCTTTGGGAATGTTAACTTCCTCAGCTAATCCTATCTTTTCAATACGATTTTCGTTAATTACAATGGTTCCATTTTTAATTACTTTGTCACCTTCCATTGTAATAATTGTTGCGCCTTTAAAAACAATTTTACCAGTGGGCTTATCTGTGTCTTGCACCAACTTAACACGAATTCCAGTTGTATCAATAGGAGCTATTGAATCTGGAGAATTCGGTAGGTAGGTAAATCGCTGATCAATATCGTTTTCAAAGTATTCTTCTCCCAATGTCCACCTGATTTTTTTTGAATCAGCTGACCAATGTAAATTGATTCCAGCGTCCCTTGCTATTTGCGAAACAGGTATAGAATTCGTTTTATTATCAAGGTTTAATGGTTTCCCTGTATGTGGAATAGGAGCAATGTATACCTTATGCAAATGAGAAAAAGCGATCCATTTATTGTCAGGACTAGGCACTAATCTGTTTGCATATTTTGAAGTTATATGCGTTTTTTCATCAACCCCATTAAGGTCAACACTATGTAGCTCCTTGGTTAGTTGACCAAAGTAGGTTCCTCCAGTTTGAAAAAACACACGTTTTTGATCTTTAGTAAAAGTCGGATATTGTCCTTGCTCTGCTATCAAGTAAGGGTTTGTTCCGTTAGCATCCATAATGTATATGCCAGCATTTTTTGCAAATGAATGCCCTTGCTCATTGTTTCCAGATTCCTTTAAATAAACAATTTTTGATCCATCTGTACAATAAGAAGGAGTCCTAAAGATTCCTTTTTCTGAGCTTAACTTAACAGGAATACCTCCCTTATAAGGAATTGAATAAATTGCTCCTAACTCTTTGTCGTTCCATGTAACATAAACGATTGTTTTGCCATCGGGAGAAAAACTGGGTTCAAACTCAAAGTCTGTGCTTTCAGTTATTCGTTTTGGTTTGCCATTCGGTAATTGTTTTTTCCATAAATATCCGAGAGCATTAAAAACTAAAGTTCTTCCATCTGGCGAAGTCACGGCATGTCTTATCACTTTTGCGGTAAATTTGTCTGGAGATACTGGGTTTTCAAACTCCAATGCTTCGGCTATTTTTAAATGTACATCTACTGAGAACGGAATTTCTGTAATGGTGAGAGATTCTATATTGATACTGTTGATCTTTCCGCCAGACCAAATCACAATGCTTTCATTGTCAGGCATCCAGTTAAACCCGGTGTAAACCCCAAAGATAGCCCAAGCTTCTTGTTGGTCTTTATTTAATTTGTCGTAAACAGGCCATTCTTCACCAGTGGCCAAGTCATGGATGTAGAGTACAGATTTAGCATCTATTCTTTTAATAAAAGCAAGTAGTTTTCCATCTCTAGAAAGTTGTGGTCGAGCAGCTCCGCCTGGACCTCCTGTAATGGTTTTAATTTCTCCATCCTCAAACGCATATCTTTTGATTACATAAATCTGTTTATTTGGATCTTTGTTATATTGAAAAAATCCGCCCGGATACATATCCTCGCTATAATACAGATATTTTCCATCCGGGGAAATACAGGGTTCATTCACATCTTGTTGCTCATTTTTCTTTTTGGTCAACTGCAATCCACTTCCTCCAGTAATATGATACATCCACATTTCACCAGCACCAGCTGACCGCTGAGATGTAAAGTGTTTGCGCGCAATTAATGAATTGCCGTCACTTGTCCAAACAGCATTATTTACTAATCTAAAATCTTCTTTTGTAATTTGTTTGGCTTCAGAACCATCAGCGTTCATTACCCAAATATTATCTCCTCCTCCAGCATCACTGGTAAAAGAAATCTTCTTCCCGTCAGGGCTAAACCTTGGTTGGATTTCGAACGGAATACCTTCCCGTAACACTTTTGCTTTTCCTCCTGTTATCGGCATGATGTAGATGTCACCAACCATATCAAAAACAATATAGTTGCCATCTGGACTTACGTCTAAATTCATCCAGGTCCCTTCATCTGTGGTAAATTTCAAGTCCTTATAATTCCATTCTCCTTTTGGATTAGAAACATCCCATTTCTCTTTGTCTTTTTTATTTTGGGCTGTTCCCACAAAGGTTAAACCTATAAATAATGAGAATAATACATTTTTCATATACTTAATTTGGATTGCTAATTTACTATTTTTTAAGAAGTGGACCACCAATAGTGCGCAAGGTCCTGTTTATTGTAATTCCACTTCAGCGACCCTACCATAGCTTCCAACTGCAACTCCATTCAAATCTGAATTAATAAGTATTGCATTAAAACCAATCGAGTCTAGCAATGACCAAGATTTTCCACCATTATATGATATGTCAGTTCCAGAGGTGCCGGTAGATATATAGGTGTCACCTTTGACATAGGTTACGGAGCTTCTAAAACCTTGAATTCCTTCTGATAGATGCCACGTTTCCCCCCCATTATTGGTATAAACTTTCGAACTATCACAATTTGGGGTTTCCCAGTTTCCACCAACTGCAACTCCATTTAATTGGTCTTTAAAAGCTATAGAATAGATTCCTTTTGCCCCAGAGCCATGGAGCAATGGGGTTTCAACAACGCTCCAACTGTCGCCATAGTCTTTACTAATTAGCACTCTGGCTTTATCTCCTCCAAGGCCGATATAAGCTGTGCCATTTTCCTCGCAGACGATGCCTGTTCCACTTGCTGCGAAACCTGCTTCAATTTCTAAATTTTCTGGAATATTTTCTTGCGAGATACGACTCCAAGTTTCACCACCGTTTGTTGTTTTTAGAATAAAATGGTATCCACCTAATGGATCACCATAAACGAGACCAACCGAGTCGTTCCAAAAATCCATACCATCCATAAAAACCAAAGAATCCATATTGGAATAGACTTTACTCCACTCTTTTTCTCCCTTTCTAATTTTCCAGATATGCCCAGGAGAGGCTATACCCATTACTAAAATAGAACTATCACTCAAAACATGAATATCTCTAAGATCAGTGTATTTTGCCTGAAAGAGTTCGATTTGCTCCAATTGAAATGTTTTGATTAAAATCGACCCCTCGGTTCCACTGATAAAAAAAGCGTTTCCCAGTTGATTTAATCCTCTGTAGTGGGCGAGCGTATCGTTTGTGTTTAATGATTTAACGAACAATGAAAGGCTATCATGTTTTACTTCAAAATCCGATATTGGGATTTTGTGATCCTCATTGGAAATAGAACTTTCGTTTTCCGCACAAGAAATAAACAAAACCGAAAGTAAGTAGAATAAATAGTTACTTTTTTTCATTTTACAACGATCCAATCATTTTCTTTGGATCAACCCAGTTGTCATATTCTTCTTCTGGCACATACCCTAAACGAATCGCTTCTTCTCTTAAGGTAGTCCCATTTGCATGAGCAGTGTTAGCAATTTCCGCAGCTTTGTAATAGCCAATTTTAGTGTTTAAAGCAGTTACCAACATTAGTGAGTTGTTCAATAATTCATCTATTCTAGTTTGGTTTGGTTCAATTCCAGTAGCACAATTAACGTCAAAAGAAATACATGCATCACCAATTAATTCGGCACTTTGCAATAGGTTGTATGCCATCATAGGTTTAAATACATTTAACTCATAATGCCCTTGTGTCCCACCTACTGTAACAGCAACATCATTCCCCATTACTTGAGCACAAACCATTGTTATTGCTTCCGCTTGCGTTGGGTTTACTTTACCAGGCATAATTGAAGATCCAGGCTCGTTTGCTGGGATTGTAATTTCTCCAATTCCTGATCGAGGACCAGAAGCCATCATTCGAATATCATTGGCAATTTTATTTAACGAAACTGCTATTTGTTTCAATGCCCCATGTGTTTCCACAATTGCATCATGCGCTGCTAATGCTTCAAATTTGTTTTCTGCGGTGATAAATGGTAAGCCTGTAAATTCTGCTATTTTCTTCGCAACTAAAACATCATATCCCGCAGGAGTATTAAGTCCGGTACCAACTGCCGTGCCTCCTAGAGCTAATTCTGATAAGTGAGCTAATGTATGTTTCAAAGCTTTTAAACCATGGTTTAATTGGGATACATATCCAGAGAATTCTTGACCTAATGTTAAAGGCGTTGCATCCATTAAATGCGTTCTTCCAATTTTTACAACTTCCTTAAATGCCTCTGATTTAGCCTCTAAGGTATCCCTTAATTGTTCAATTCCTGGAATTGTTTTTTCAAAAATCATTTTATAACAAGCTATATGCATTCCTGTAGGAAATGTATCATTACTGGATTGTGATTTGTTTACATCATCATTTGGAGAAAGCGTTTTTTCACCCTCTCCAATTTTATTTCCTGCTAATTCGTGTCCCCTGTGCGCAACAACCTCATTAACATTCATATTACTTTGAGTTCCTGAACCTGTTTGCCATATTACCAGGGGAAATTGATCATTTAATTTACCCGCAATTATTTCCTCGCAAGCCGCAGAAATTAAATCTCTTTTCTCTTCTGGTAAAACACCTAAGTCACAATTTGCATGAGCTGCTGCTTTCTTTAAATAGGCAAATGCATGCACTATTTCAATTGGCATAGAAGCAGATGGACCTATTTTAAAGTTATTTCGAGACCTCTCGGTCTGTGCTCCCCAATATTTATCGCTTGGAACTTTTACCTCTCCAATCGTATCTTTTTCGATTCTATAATCCATATTTGTAAAATTTATTTTAACTTCGCCTAAAGATTTCAAAATTACAAGTTATGTTCATAGGTAGTGCAATATTTATCTGTTTTTTCGGTTTGGCATTTTGGCCATTACTTTTTGTAATGGGTTTTGTCGGAGTTTGGGCGCATTGGGGTGCAATGGAAATGGCAAAAGCAAAATTTGCGAAAAGAGGATTTGACGAAGAGGTTTAAAACATCCGCTTTAATATATTATGAGGGCTTACCAATTGGTAAGCCTTTTTTGTTTCAAAAAAAAGAAGTTATTCCATGCCTAATAATTTAATTGGGTTAAAAAAATCGCTTGAAAAGTTAAAGAGTAGATTTTTTAAAAGTGCTAATAAATAAACCCTCAAATAGAATTCTATTTGAGGGTTTTAACTTTTGTTTGATTTGTAATACGCAGGCAATGCTCCTGTACATCCTGCAGTCAGACTCACATGCCAAATATCACGCTTGTAATATTGTATTAACATTATAAAGACGTTTTATATTTTACCATGGTTGTTTATATTATGAAGAAACCGACCAATGGATGATTTCATTTGTTTAACGGAGATTAATTACAAAGAAAAGGTGAGGTAAGAAAAAAGCAATAAGGCACAAATAGATTTAAATTACAAGCAAAGTATTAATTTAGCCATCTAAAGTTACATTAAATGGACATATTTCTCGACCCACAAGCCTGGCTATCTATTCTGACCCTTACCTTATTAGAAATAGTATTAGGTATTGATAATATTATTTTTATTTCAATTGTAACGGATGAGTTACCCGAAAAACAACAACCCAGAGTAAGGAATATTGGGTTGTTGTTGGCCATGGGTTTTCGTGTAGGGTTATTATTAATTATTAATGTAATACTAGGATTAACCACTACTTTATTTACCATAATGGAATTTGAAATTAGTGGTAAAGACTTAATCCTTCTGGGTGGAGGGTTGTTTTTAATGGGTAAAAGTGTTCTCGAAATTCATGAAAAAATAAGAGGACACAAAGCTTCGAAAAATAAAAAGAAAAAGGCTTCTGTTGGTTCTATTCTAGTGCAAATAATATTGCTTGATTTAATATTTTCTTTTGATTCAATATTAACTGCAGTTGGAATCGCATACAAACAAGAGGTTATCTTGATGATAATAGCGGTTGTTATTTCCATTGTCGTAATGATGATTTTTGCAGGTGCAATTAGTCGGTTTATTCACAAATACCCTACGATGCAAGTTTTAGCTTTGGCATTTTTAATATTAATTGGCTTCATGCTTATGCTGGAAGGTTTGGGTGAAGAAATAAATAAAGGATATATATATTTTGCCGTGTGTTTCTCATTAATGGTTGAGGTAGTCAATATTAATATTCGAAAGAAAAGAGGAATGGAAAAAGAAATAGTAGATTAATTTATCAGTTCTTTTATTTTATTTGGGTTCATAAGAAACTTAACTTTGTATTTTGCTTCCATAGTTCAACAGGATAGAATAGTCGCCTCCTAAGCAACAGATCTGGGTTCGAGTCCCGGTGGAAGTACAAAGGTTCTTGAAAGTAGTTTTTTCAGAGGTGTTTTATTTTTTAAAGTCTACTCTATTACAAATTTCTTTGACGTGCCATTGAATTGAATAAAATAGGCGCCTTTCTTAAGTTTAGAGCAGTCAATGAACTGTCCATTTCCTTTCGAAATAAATTTTCCTGTTGAATCATAAACAGAATAGTTAGTTGAAGATGGGAGTTCGAATATCTTTTTTGGAGCTTCGCCTTTTTTAGGAAGCATCTTTAATGGTGGCATAGCTTTCGGAATTTCCTGCTGAGTATGGCCCAAACATGAAAAACCTAGCAATAATAAGCAAAGCGTAAATAATTTCATAGGGTTATTTTTCATTAATACAGTAACGATAAAAGATAAAAAATATTGCTTTTACTATTAATGAAGCTAGGTTTTTTAATGGATTCATTCCAACTACAAAAGTTCTGTTACAGAGCTTTGTAAGGGTTTTTTTATATTGGATAACAATAATTCCTTTCCTAAACCGTTGAAAAGAAAACTAAATTCAAATAGCGTATAGGAATATCTACTATTCATCAAAAACTGTAAAAATGATAAAGTTATGCTCGTTTTTTGTCGCTTCTATAGTCTCAGTATATTGCTATTCACAGACAAACGATTCTAATGAAAAGGAATCATTAATCATAACGATTACACCTAATTTAGGTTTTAATATGGGAGGTGATTATTCACTCGTAAAGAATTACTCCTGTATTGATTCCTTTACAAAATATCCAACAACGGTATATAATGCTCCTGGTTTTAGACTAGGGGTTTTTGGAGAGCTTAAAATCCAAGAAAAATTTACACTTATTTCGAGGGCTGAACTATCAATTAACTATACAACCGCTGAGCAAAATGGAAAGACCTTAAAGCTTGATCCATTCAACCTTGATTTCATGCTTCATGCTAAATGGAATTTCAGTAAAAGAGATTCAAAAGTAAACCCATACTTTTATTTAGGACCAGGACTAAGGGTACCTTTCAGTGGTAATTCTGAAGATAATTTTGACACCAGACGCGCATTGTCTGGAGATATTTCATTGGGGCTAGATATAGACTTAAAGTGGTTTTACTTGTCTCCCGAGATTAGGTATAGCCATGGTTTAAAAAATATAAAGACTGAAAATTCTTGGGAGAAACTTAGAGGTTCCTACACTGCTTTTATCCTAAATTTTACCGGAAAGTAAATTAATCGGGTTGGTATCGATAAACAATCATTTCCTTTAGTCTATGTCATTGTGCGTAATTATTTTGTCTATATGCCCTGTATTGCAAAATAGAGAAGATCAGAATAAGGTTAATCGACTAATTACTTTGCTCTTTTATTTCTTTTGGACTCATATAGAAATTTTTCTTGTAGTTAATGTATTCGGTGGGAGCGATACTGTTATTATGAACATGCAAAGCAAAATCATAACATTGCCAGAGTAAACCATGATTAATTGTTCTTAAATCTGTAGCTCTTTCAAATTTAGCCCTGAACTTTTTGTTAAAATAGGAAAGCCCAACATACAACATTTTCAATGATGAGATATTCTGATACTCAACTAAATGAGCTAATTCGTGACCAATAACTCCTATTTGCGCATTGAAAGAAACACTGTCTGGGGATATTTTGGCCGAAGGAAAATCATTTATGTATATAATGTAATGTCTTTTCCCTTTACCTCTAAAAACATTCATTCCTTTTGGTCTTGCAACCATAGTGGTTTTTAGTTTTCTTCTTCTAAAACTGATTTCGGTGTCTTTTAATTCAGGATAAAAAGATAGTGCAACAAGGGTTTGGAGTTCATATTTTTCATAAAAAAACTTATTATTGTTGAATTGCAATCTCAACGTGTCAATTTGCTGAGACATAATTACATCACTGAATAGTCTTGGAGCTTGCTGTTGAGCAAAATTATTGCCTGCGAACCTTAGAAATAAGAGTAGTATGAAAGCTCTAGTCCAAATCATTTTTTCTAATCCGCTTTCGATTCTTTTTAATGTCGGCTTTTTTTGATTTGCCTTCCAATCTTCTTTGAACCGAGCTTCTAGTGGGCCTTGTGGGCTTTCTTTTTTTTGGAATAATTAGCTCCTTTTTAATTAACGTAAGAAATCGTTGAATGGCAATTTCTTTATTTCGTATTTGGCTTCTTGTATCCGATACTACAATTCTTAACTCTCCATTTTCTGTTAACCGGGAGCGCAATTTTTGTTGTAATACTATTTTTTGCTGCATAGAAAGAGCTGTCGAATGTCGAACATTGAAAAATAATTCAATCCTGGTTTCTGTTTTATTGACGTGTTGACCTCCTGCCCCTCCGCTACGGGAGGTTTTAAATGTCAATTCCAATTGTATTTTTTCGTCAATCATTAATCGATATTGATGCAAACGTAGTCTTTCACTGCTATAAATGTAAGTTTAATTGTTAGTATCTTCAATTCAAACTATGGTGGCTTTAACATTTATTAAGTTGAATCGTCCGAAAAAGAATTAAACGAGGTTAGTAGTTATTATATCAATAAATAATTCAAATTTGTGATTCAATTAGCAAAATGTCAAGATCTAATGCCCTAATTATAGTTTATTTTTTATTAGCAATTGCTGAAATTGTTGGAACGCATATAGATTACCTACCATTAATATTTGCGACTAAACCGCTGTTGATGGTTACATTGTTTGTTTGGTTTTACTTGCAAACAAAGGAAAGCGCTAATAATAAGTTTAGAAAGTATTTACTATTATCCATTGTTTTTGCTTTTGGTGGAGATACATTTTTAATGTTTTTTCCCTTTAATGAAATTTTCTTTTTACTTGGATTAGGGTCATTTTTGATAGGGCAATTGTTTTATGTTTTTGCATTTTCAAACTCTACAGCGACCCCGAAAGGATCATTTAATAAGCCAATGAGAGCGATGTTGTTAATTGTCTTTTTAAGTTATTACGCAATCTTAATGTATGCATTATTCCCCTATTTGGAAGACTTTTTAATACCTGTTTTAGTTTACGGTGTTGCCGTTTGTGCCATGGGGGTTTCTTCTGGTTGGAGGCTAAATAAGGTTTCAATAGAATCATTTATGCTTGTTTTTATTGGAGCAATGTTGTTCGTTCTTTCTGATACTATAATTGCAGTGAATCAATTCCTATATAAAGGCAATCTATTAAATGCTCAAGTATTTATTATGATTACGTATGTGTTAGCACAGTATTTAATAGCAAAAGGAAGTGTGAAATATCTAAAAGAACTTTAATTTGAGCGTATACAAAAGCTGTTGAAATTAAATCCACTAGCTGAAATTTGCACAGTTAGTTTGAAAAAGATACATTTGCCGACCTAAAAATTAGAAACAAAGAAGAACACTATGGAAAATTTAATATACATCTTACCAGTATTTGGTTTAATCGGCTTAGCCTACATGGGTTACCTATATGGCTGGGTAAAGAAACAAGACGCAGGAAATGATAGAATGAAGCAATTGGCAAATTACATTAGCACAGGCGCTCTAGCCTTTTTAAAAGCTGAGTACAGAATGTTATTGTGGTTCGTTGTTATTGCTGGAGGGGCATTAGCTTATGTTTCAACTTTGGTTGAATCAACACATATTTTTATAGTAGTAGCATTTGTTATTGGCGCAGTGTTTTCTGCAGTAGCGGGTAATATTGGAATGAGAGTAGCAACGGATGCTAACGTAAGAACTACACAAGCGGCAAGAACTAGTTTGTCTAAAGCATTACAAGTTGCTTTTAAAGGAGGTACGGTAATGGGGCTTGGTGTTGCTGGTTTAGCTGTTTTTGGATTAAGTGTGTTGTTTATAGTTTTATGCTCAATGTTTCTTGGGAACGATGACCATACATTTCACTACAATATGACAATGGTGCTTGAAACCCTCGCAGGGTTCTCTTTAGGAGCTGAGTGTATTGCATTATTTGCTAGAGTTGGAGGAGGTATCTATACAAAAGCTGCCGATGTTGGAGCAGATTTAGTAGGTAAAGTTGAAGCAGGTATTCCAGAAGATGATCCACGTAACCCGGCTACAATTGCTGATAATGTTGGAGATAATGTTGGAGATGTTGCAGGAATGGGAGCAGATTTATTTGGGTCTTATGTTGCGACTATGCTTGCAGCTATGGTTTTGGGTAATTATGCTATTGGTGCAATGTCAGGTCAAGAGGCACTAGACGATCAGTTTATGGGAATGGGACCAATCTTGTTGCCTATTTTAATAGCTGGTCTAGGAGTTGTTTTTTCAATAGTTGGAACATTCTTTATTAAAATTAAAGATGACAACAGTCTAAAAGAAAAACATGTTCAACGTGCTTTTAACATTGGAAACTGGGGGTCTATTATTTTAACAGGGATAGCTTCTTTCTTTGTAATTGATTGGATGCTGCCTTCAAAAATGCGTTTTACGCAAATTGAAGAAGGTTTGGGTCACTTAACAGGTGATGATAGATATTTTACTTCTATGAATGTGTTTGTTGCCGTAATTATTGGGTTAGCTGTTGGAGGTATTATTTCATTTTTAACAGAATACTATACAGGTACAGGGAAAAAACCAGTAAATAGCATTATTCAAAATTCATCTACGGGAGCTGCAACAAACATTATTGCAGGTTTATCATTAGGTATGATGTCTACATTCGCTCCAATTATTTTGTTTGCAGGAGCAATTTGGGGAGCTTATGCTGCTGCTGGATTTTACGGAATAGCAATTGCCTCTTCAGCAATGATGGCAACAACTGCTATGCAGTTAGCAATTGATGCTTTCGGACCTATCGCTGATAACGCAGGTGGTATTGCTGAAATGGCGGAATTGCCAAAAGAGGTGCGTGAGAGAACAGATATTTTAGATTCAGTAGGGAACACAACTGCTGCTGTAGGTAAAGGATTTGCAATTGCATCTGCTGCACTTACATCTCTTGCATTATTTGCTGCCTATGTTACATTTACAGGAATTGATGGTATTAATATCTTTAAGGCACCTGTATTAGCAATGTTATTTGTTGGCGCAATGATTCCAGTTGTATTCTCTGCAATGGCTATGAGCTCTGTTGGTAAAGCTGCAATGGCGATGGTAAAAGAAGTTCGTCGTCAGTTCAAAACTATTCCTGGAATAATGAAAGGAGAGAACGAACCAGAATACGATAAATGCGTTGAGATATCTACGAACGCAGCATTGAAAGAAATGATGTTGCCGGGAATATTAACAATCATTACACCTCTAATAGTAGTAGGTATTCCTTTGTTATTCGGATACGATAAATTGGATGCAGCGGAGATGTTGGGAGCTTATATGGCAGGTGTAACAGTTTCAGGTGTTATGTGGGCAATATTCCAGAACAACGCTGGTGGTGCTTGGGATAATGCAAAGAAATCATTTGAAGCAGGTGTTAAGATTGATGGAAAAATGACTTATAAAGGTTCTGATGCGCATAAAGCTGCGGTAACTGGAGATACAGTTGGAGATCCATTTAAAGACACTTCAGGGCCTTCTATGAATATTTTAATTAAGCTAACGTGTTTAATAGGTTTAGTTATTGCTCCAATATTAGGAGATCACGGAGCAGCAGAGGTTGTACCAGTTGAAGAAAATACAATCGAAGTTGAGGCGAATGAAGAAGTTTCAACGGAAAAAGCTGTAGAGGTAGAGTAACTCTTTAACAACATAAGAATAAAAAATTCCGACTTGTTCGGAATTTTTTGTTTTTAGATAAAACAAGTTAATTAACTTTGTTGAATGCGTAAATTATTAAAAATAGGATTGACTTTAGCCGCTATTGGTCTAATTGCGATTGGGATACTGTTCTTGATTCCATGGGGCAACGCGGAAAGTGAAGTGAAAAAATCAGAAGTTGAAGCACCCACTGAAACAGTTGAAATTGATAACGACATTGTTCTAAATGATATGTCAGAAATTACAGGCGCTTATGTTTCTCAAGATAACTTAGATAAAATCACTTCAGAAATTATGTTCCATATAACCGGTCCTCAGGATGCAACAGGGTCTTTTAAAAGGTTTACAATTAATTTTAATTCGCATTCGGATTATACAAAGGGCTCAATTTCGGTGGTAATTGACCCGCTTTCTGTTCACACTGCTAATAAAATGAGAGATGAGTCTATAAAAGGCGAAGGGTTTTTTGAGTCTAAAGATTTTCCTGAAATAGTTTTTAGCTCAAACCAAATTGTAATTGGAGATACATCTTATATAGCATTAGGGACATTGTCTATGTTGGGAGTTGAAAAAGAGATAGAGGTGAATTTCACATATAAAGGCAAAGGAGAAAATGAAGCAGGAAAGAATTTTATTATATTCCAAGGGGAGTTTACTTTGGACAGAACGGAGCATGGGATGAAAGAAACGTCTGGAATTGGTAATAATGTTGAGGTTTCTTTTTACACGGAGTTGGTCGAAACGAAATGAATTTAGTCATTGACATAGGTAACACTTTCATTAAAGTTGGGCAATTTGAACAAGGGAATTGCAGAAATATTGAAAGGTTCAAAGATCAAAAATTGTTTTTAAAATATGTGTCCTCATTGTCTGCTAATAATGTAATTATTAGTTCTGTAAGGGATGTTAGTTTTACAAATGAGGTAGTTAATCTTTTTTCTGATTCGCTGCTTTTAACAAAAAAAACTCAATTACCCATAACAAATTCCTATGAAACACCTGAAACGCTAGGAAATGACAGATTAGCAAACGCTGTTAGTGCGTCTGCTGTTTTTCCAAATCAAAATACTTTAACGATAGATGTTGGAACTTGTCTTAAATTCGATTTTATAACCTCCAATAACAAATATCTAGGCGGTAGTATTTCTCCTGGATTAACAATGCGATTTAATGCTTTACATACTTTAACTGATAATTTGCCGTTGATTGATGATGTTGAAATAAATCAACTTATCGGAACAGATACAACTAGTTCAATTCAGGTTGGGGTATACCAAGGGATCATTGCAGAAATAACCAATATGATTAGTCAATATGAAAAAAAATACGACAAATTAAACATCATCTTAACAGGTGGGGATTTGCGTTGGTTCTTGAATGTTGAAATGTCACAAAAAAATAGCATATTTGCAGACGAATTTCACACATTAAAAGGGTTGAATACAATTTTAAATTACAATGTACAGAAATAGATTACTAGCATTTATACTTGCAATTGCGATTGCTCAAGCCTCTTTTGGACAAATGCTTAATAATTCTCCTTATACACGCTATGGTTTTGGTGAAATTATGGGTACATCTACAGCTCCGTTTTCAGGTTTTAGTGGATTATCTACTCCAATTGCGAATTTCAGGTTTGTTAATGTATCTAATCCTGCAACTTACTCATCATTGGCGCGTTATAACCCAGTTTTTGACGTGGCATTATATGGGAAATCATCAATTTTGAAAACGGAAAATGAAAGTGTGAAAAATTCAACTTTCGTGTTGCGTAATTTTACGTTAGCTCTTCCTATTGCTAAGAAATGGGGGGCTGCTTTTGGCATAATGCCTTATTCAACAACGGGATATAATATTACGGATTATCAAGTTTTAGATGGAGATTCAATTGCCAACAACTATATTGGAGATGGGAGTATTAATCGAGTGTTTGTTGGCGCAGGTTGTAACATGATAAACAAGGGTGATACCTTAAAGCTCTCTGTTGGAATAAATGCATCTTATTTGTTTGGAACATTAGAAAGAGAAAGAAATGCTGTATTTTCTAACAGTACTTTTTATAATACAAAAATCCAAGAGAAGAATGTCCTTCGAGGAGCTTCATTTGATGGCGGAATACACTTTTATCAAAAAATGTCGTCAGATTTATCATGGCAATTTGGTGCGACCTATTCATTTGGTTCAGATCTAAAAACATCTCAAGATTTTTATGCTTATACCTACAAATACCAGCTAGGAGTTGTTGAAGATGAAAAAGACACGATTGATTATTATGATGATTTAGAGGGGCTTACTGTCCTTCCATCCGGCTTTTCTGCTGGTGTTGCGGTGAATTATAAAAAATGGATGTTTGGGGGGCAATATGAATATAAAAACTGGCAGCAGTTTAAAGAAGTAGTTAATACCATTGATTTGACTGAACAGCCATTAAAACAAAGTAATAAGTTTATTTTGGGATTTGAGTATAAGCCGTCGGCCGCTTATGGAGATAAAAATAAAAGTATTTTTAAGAAATCAGTTTATAGACTGGGATTCCATTATGGTAATACGCCAATCGAAATTGATAGTGTTCAGCTAACTAATTTCGGCATGAATCTTGGTATTTCTGTGCCGTTAATAAGTTCTCGTTCTTTATCAATGATGAATATGGGAATTGGACTTGGAAAAATGGGAACAACGGATAATGGTCTTATTCAAGAAAACTATTTTAAAATACTCTTTGGCTTCTCAATGGGACCATCCAATTACGATAAGTGGTTTAGAAAAAGAAAATACGATTAAAACACAAACCTAATACAATGAAAAAAATATTTACACTCATAGCCGTAATACTTGTTGGCTTAACCAATGGACAAGAATGTGCAACACAAGCAGAAGATAATTTTGGAGCAGATGTAGAAACAAGCAGAAAATATATTTCTCTTTATTCTAGTTATTTGGGCCAAAAAAATTATCAGGAAGCGGCAAACTTTTGGTGGCAAGCTCAATCTGCAGCTCCCAATTATAAACCCAACTTATATAGTAATGGGGTTTCTATTTACCAAAAATTAGCTGGTGCTGCAAAGAAAGCTAAAGACACAGCACAAACTATTGGCTATGCAGATACGCTTTTTAAAGTGTATGATTTATGGATAGAGACTTATGGTGATTGTTATAAAACTCAAATGAAATATGCGAACGATCGTGTAAAATATTTTCCAAAAGACTTTGAGGTTTCTTATGCAAAGTATAAGTCCGCATTTGCATTTTACTCGTTAGATAAAGTTCGTTCTTCCTGGGTTCAAAAATATTTTACCACTGCCTATATGATGGTGCGGAATAAAAAGATTGAATGTGATGAGATTTTAGAATTATATGATTTTTTAACAGGGATTTGCGACGAAAAATCTCTAACGGACAAAAACTTTGTTACTGCTCAAAAAACGTTGGATAAATATGTGGCTCCTTGCGCTAGCTGCGACAAATTAGAAGAATTATTTAAACCTAAATTCGAAGCGTCTCCGGATGATGTAAAATTAATGGAGAAAATTGTAGGTATGATGGGAGGACGCAAGTGTACCGACAGTGAATTTTATATTGTGGTTGTAGAAAAAATATATGGTCTTACACCAAGTTATAAATCTGCAAGAGGACTGGCGCTTTATTACTATAATAAAAAGGAATACAATAAGGCTGCTAAATTTTTTGAAGAAGCTTTAACTCTTACTGAGGATGAAACTGAAAAGTTAAAGTTATATTCTCCTTTAGTTAATATTTATGCAAGTACAGGGAATTGCTCAAAACGTATTCAGTATGCAGGAATGATTGGCAGTAATGAGAAAAATGCGGCAATTGCCAATTGTATTGCTGGCAAAGCACCTTCTTGTGGAAATACCAAAGTTTTGAGAAGTTTCGGTTATTGTTTAGCACTTGACTATGCGGAAAAGTCAGGAGGTAAAGTTTCTTCTGCTCAAATTAAAGCATGGAAAAAAAGTTTGCCGACATCTCAGGAATTATTTTTTGATGGGTTTGAGGTTGGCCAAACAGTGCCTGTTCCATGCTGGAAAGGAGAGCAAACAAAAGTTCGTGTACAGAACTAGAAACAGATATAAAATAGTAAGCAAAAGTATCATTCCGGCCCTCTTCGCCGGAATGCTTTTTTCATGCAGTAATAATTTAGAAGAAATTAAAGAGGTGATATCGAAGTCTGATGGACCCGATGAAATAACGGAAGGGGTTGTCATGCTTTTTACAGATATGGGGAAATCTAAATTAAAATTGGAAAGCCCGCTTGTTTACCGTTTTTTGGATTTGGAAAAGATGAAAATCGAATGTCCAAAAGGGATGAAGGTTACCTTTTATGATACGCTAGAAAATATCGAGTCCGTTCTAACTGCTAATTATGGTTTGCTTTTGTCTGAAGAGCAATATTTGAAAGTTCAAGATAGTGTTGTTTTTCAAAACAATAAAAAAGATCGTTTGGATACGGAATTGTTAAATATCTTTTTCGAAAAAGACAGTATTTATACGGATAAGTTTGTAAAAGTTTCGACAGAAACCGGAGTAATCTCCGGAACGGGTTTAGTTTCAAACAGTAATTTTACCAAATATGAACTGTTAAACATAAGAGACAGTCATTATAATGTAAATGAAAAAAAGGAAGATGAATAAAATGAATAATATTCTGGAAAAATTTTGGCTAGTAGTTGCTTCAATTTCAACTGTATTTACAATTGTTATTGGAATTATCGATAGTTTCAAAGGTATTACCATTTTTTTAATGGTCTGTGGTTTGGCCTGGGGTCTCTATTTTATAAGAAGAGGTTTAAGAAAGCGGTTGGAAAAAATGGATAAATCACCGTCAAAACAGAAGAAATAATTATTATTTTGGTGTTCAATATTGCAAATAACTAATCATGGATGCTGTAATTATTTTAATCTCTATAATTATTACTCTTGCATTTTCTGCATTCTTTTCTGGAATGGAGATTGCATTTATTTCAGCAAATCGTTTAAAAATAGCTTTAGATAATAAGCAAGGAGGAGTTAAAGCAAAGATTTTAGCTTATTTTGCAAAAAATCCCGCTTCCTTTATCGGTACAATGCTTTTGGGTAATAATGCGGCTATTGTCGTTTATAGTATGTTTATGGCAATGGCTATAGATGACCCATTAACAGAGTTGATTGGGATGGCTTGGCTCGTGTTGTTGATTCAAACAATAATTACAACTATCCTTGTTTTGATTTTCGCCGAATTTTTACCAAAAGCTATCTTTCGAATTAATCCGAATAGAGCTCTATCCATGCTCGCGTTTCCCTTGGTAATTATATACGGAATACTTTGGTTGCCTGCATTTTTGATTATTGGTTTGGCTGAGTTGATATTAAAAATATTTATTCGAGATAAAGGAGATAATTCACAAATAGTATTTGAAAAGGTAGATTTAGATAATTATCTTGAAGAGTATACGGCGGACACTGAAAATAGTAAGGTGTTGGATCATGAAGTCAAGATATTTCACAACGCATTAAATTTTGCAGATGTAATTGCCCGTGATTGCATGGTGCCAAGAAATGAAATTGTTGCTTTTGAAATAGAGGAAGACTTAGTGGGTTTAAGGGAGAAATTTATTGAAACAGGTTTGTCAAAAATTTTGATTTACCGCGAAACTGTAGATAATATTATCGGGTATATTCATTCTTACGAGCTTTTTAAAAGTCCAGAAACTATTAAATCTATATTGCTTCCGGTAAGTATTATACCTGAAACAATAAATGCGAATAAAATTTTGGAAGAATTAATAAATAAGAATAGAAGCATTGCCCTCGTGGTGGATGAATATGGGGGTACAGCTGGAATGGTCACAATGGAGGATGTGATTGAGGAAATCTTTGGAGAAATACAGGATGAACACGATTTAAGTGATGTTTCCAACAAGAAAATTAATTCAACGGAATTCGAATTAAATGGACGCGCAGAAATTGACTTTTTGAATGAGGAGTTTCGTCTAAATTTGCCCTTAAGTGAAGAATACGAAACATTGGGGGGGTTTATTATAAGTGAAATTCAAAATATTCCGCAACAAGGAGAAGTGATTCGAATAGGAAACTTTGTAATAACTATTAAAGAGGTGTCGAACACCAAAATCGAAATGGTTCGAGTTTTGTTAATAGAAGAGAGCATTAAATCTAGTTGAATTGTTTTTTAAAGTGTCTCTTTATCAGATATTTAACCGGAATATAAGATGACCCAATTCCAATAACAGCTACAGTTACAAAAACCATGAAAACATCTACAAAATGTATTGAGACGGGCCAATATGTGATTACAGAGTTTTCTAAAGTAACAAAGTGAAATGTCGACTGCAACCAGGCTATTAATAGACCAACAGAGATGCCAATTATTCCTCCTAATAGGTTAATAAAAACGCCTTCTAAGAAAAACACTTTTAGAATAAATTGTCTTGTTGATCCCATACTAATTAATGTTTCAATATCTTTTTTCTTGTCTAAAATCAGCATTGTTAGAGAAGCTATAATATTAAAAGTAGAAAGCAAAAGGATGAAGCCTAGGATTAAAAAGACCATCCATTTTTCAGTTTCATTTGTTTTAAATATAAGCTCATTTTGTTCATATCTTGTTTTTACTTGAAACCTATCTCCAACAAGCTTTTGTATTTCTTTTTTTACTTGTTTATTCGTAAATGTACTTTTCACACTAATCTCATATGCGGTAATATCATTTTCGTATTCCAATAGGTTTTTTGCAAATTGTATTGGCACTAAAAAATAGGTATTGTCAAATTCTGGGTTGATCGCAAATACACCTCCAACACTAATCATTTCGGGTTTAAAAGCCTCTGTATTGGTCTTAGAGATTTTTTCATCTCGCAGCAATCCGTATACAGTGAGGTAATCATGATAGCGGGGGTCACTAGTAACTTGCACTTTGTTTTGGAGGCCAATCCCAATTATAGCTTTGTTAAATCCGTCATCTTGCAACTTGGCTTCCCCTTCTGTTAGGACGCTGTCTAAAAGACAGATGGACAAATAACTATCTTCGACTCCTTTCATTGTAGCGGTTATCCATCTGTCCTCATGCATTATCATGGTGATTTCTTCAATTACCTCGGTTATAGCATTTACACCTTCCAGGTTTAAAATCTCTTCTTTTGAAATTTCATGAAAATCAAAAGTTTTTCCTTCCGTTTTAGTAATTCTAATGTCTGCATCAAATGAACTATAAAGTTTTTCAACGAGTTCCTCAATACCATTGAACCCGCTTAAAACTATCACCATAGCACACGTACTAATGAAAATTCCAAAAACAGATATTCCAGATATTATATTGATAATGTTTTTCGATTTTTTCGAAAACAAATAACGCTTTGCTATGTAAAAAGGGACTTTCAAATAGTAGTTGTTTTACTGAGGCAAAAATATGATATTAATCTAAGTACTTTTATACAACGTCATACTTTTTGCCGGGAAGCTGTTTTACAACTCCTTTAAATTCTAAAAGAAGCAATTGGCTTGATATAATGTTCATAGGAAGATTTGCTTTGACAGCTATTTCGTCAATGCCAATATTTGTTTCATTAATAAGTGTTGCCATTATGCTTTTTTCCTGCACACTGAGGTTATTGAAAATTTGTTTTTGAACAGCTTTTGGGGTTTTAACTTTAATATCCCAACCAAGCAGATAAGTAATGTCCTTAGCAGATTGCAAGAGATGCGCTTTATTGATTTTTATTAGATGGTTACAGCCTTCTGATTGTTTATTTCCAATCCTTCCAGGTATAGCAAAAACATCACGGTTGTAATTATTTGCAATGTTAGCAGTTATCATCGATCCGCCGCGAATTGCAGATTCTATTACAATAGTAGCGTCACTCAATCCGGCAACAATTCTATTTCTTTTTGGGAAACTTCCCCTGTCTGGAATAGTTCCTAATCTGTTTTCTGTAAGTAGCCCCCCTTCCTCGATCATCTTATTTGCAATGGCCGCATGTTCCTTAGGGTATATTCTGTCAAGTCCATGGGCTAATACTCCGATAGTTGGAAGGCTATTGTTTATGGATGCATTGTGTGCTTGAACATCGATGCCGTATGCAAGCCCGCTTATTATTACTGCATTGTGAACAGAAAGTTCTTTTATAATGGAGCGGCAAATTTCTTTTCCGTAAGCAGTTGCTGCTCTTGTTCCAACAATTGATATTACTTTAGGGTTGTTTAATAGTTCATTCCCTTTGTAGTACATTATAATAGGTGCATCAGAACACTGTCTTAAACGTTTAGGGTAGTTGTCATTAGAAACACTTAGAATTTGAATATTATTTCTTTCGCAAAAGGTGATTTCTTTTTCGATTTCCACAAATAAATCTTTATTTTTTTTTGTATAAATTAGTTTTGGTCCAACTTTGTTTAAGGTATTTAGTAGATTGTTTGTTTGCATAAAGATTTCTTTTGCTGACCCAAAATGATCTATTAACTTTCTTGCAATAGTAGCGCCGACCCCTTCTGCTTCTAGCAAGGCCATTTGATATTGTATTTCTTCGTAATCCATAAGGTTTTACAAATGAATAGTAGCAGAACGTAATTTATTCACGTTGTAAAAAACTTAAAACAGTTAATAGGGTTTGGATAGTATTAAAAAATAGCTATATTTGCACCTCAATAACGCAAAAAGATTAAGAGGGGACGATAGTCCCCTCTTTTTATACCATGATTGAACGAAAAAGAATAATAGAGTTAGCACAGGAACGAATAGACGAGCTGGACAAGGGTTTGTACATAGTTGATGCAAATGTTTCACCTTCAAATGCAATTAATGTAGAAATTGATTGTTTGGAAGGAGGAGTTGCAATTATTGATTGCATTTCTATTAGTAGAAATATTGAGCATAACCAGGAAGAGGATGTGGAGTTTGAGTTGTTGGTTTCGTCGCCAGGTTTAGACAAGCCATTTAAAGTTCAACAACAATATATTAAGAATATTGGGAAGGATGTAACCGTTGTTTTTAAGGAGCATGGTTCTATAACGGGTACGCTGAAGGAGGTTGATGACAACAAAATTTTAGTTGAAACATCTTCGAAAGAAAGATTAGAAGGAAAAAAGAAAAAGGTGTTAGTAGTTAAGCAGAACGAAATACCTTTTAGTCAAATAAAAGAAACAAGAGTAGTAATTTCATTCAAATAAAAACAAAATGGATGCATTAAATTTAATAGAGTCTTTTTCAGAGTTTAAAGACATGAAGAATATCGATCGTGTAACAATGATGCGTATTGTAGAAGATGTTTTTAGAGCAACGCTCAAAAAGAAATACGGAACAGATGATCATGTCGATGTTATTATAAATCCTGACAAGGGAGATTTAGAAATATGGCTAAACCGTGAAATCGTTTTAGATGGAGAGGTAGAAGATCCAAATACACAAATTTCTCATGCAAGTGCTATTAAGATTGAACCAGACTTTGAAGTTGGTGAGGAAGTGTCGGAAGAGATTAAAATGGTAGACTTTGGAAGAAGAAATATTTTAGCACTGCGTCAAAATCTTGTGGCGCGAATAATGGAAATGGAAAAAGATAATGTTTACAAAATCTACAAAGATAGAATCGGAGACATTATTACAGGTGAGGTTTATCAAATATGGAAAAGAGAAATACTTGTATTGGATGATGATGGCAATGAATTAATTTTACCAAAATTAGAGCAAATACCATCGGATTATTTCAAAAAAGGGGATTCAATCAGAGCGGTAGTTTCTAGAGTAGAGCTAAAGAATAATTCACCTATAATTATCTTGTCTAGAACCGACACAGCTTTCTTAGAGAGGTTATTTGAATTAGAAGTTCCTGAAGTATTTGATGGGCTGATTACCATTAAAAGAATAGTTCGTGAACCGGGAGAAAGAGCAAAAGTAGCAGTTGAATCTTATGATGACAGAATCGATCCGGTTGGAGCCTGTGTAGGGATGAAAGGATCTCGTATTCATGGAATTGTTCGTGAGTTGAAAAATGAAAATATTGACGTCATTAATTGGACAGAAAATATGCAGCTACTTATACAAAGAGCTTTAAGCCCAGCGAAAGTAGTGTCAATGGAACTGATTGAAGAGGATGAAAGAAAACAAGCGAACGTCTATCTAAGACCTGATCAAGTTTCATTAGCAATTGGAAAAGGCGGACATAATATTAAGTTAGCATCGAAATTAGCAGGGTATGAAATTGATGTTTACCGTGAAGGAGCAGAAGATATTGATGATGTTGATTTAGATGAGTTTACGGATGAAATTGATGATTGGATTTTGAATGAACTGAAGAGCATAGGGTGTGATTCGGCGAAGTCTGTTCTAGATATTTCAAAAGATGACTTGGTGAAAAGAACGGATTTAGAGGAAGAAACAGTAGATGAAATCATGAAAATTCTAAGTTCAGAATTTGAATAGAGATATGGACTTCATGAGTAATCAAAAACGAGGTGTAAATATCTAATTGAAGGGTTTGAATACAAGTAAAATATAATGATTAAACTTGTAAAAGTAATTATTACTTAAAATGGCAGGAGTAAAAAGACTAAGTAAAGTAGCAAGAGAGCTAAATGTAGGAATTTCGACAATAGTGGAATTTCTTGCGGCGCAAGGCAATGAAATAGATGGTAGCCCAAATACAAAAATAGACGAAGGTGTATTTGAAATATTGTTGGCGGAATTTGACAGTGCCCGATCGGAAAAGCTTAAGGTGGATAAAACCCGAAAAGTGAATGAAGAGAAAATAGCTGCAGCTAATAGCGAAGAGGAAAGTAAAGCTTTAGATGCCTTAGGGCCCGCTAAAGAAGAAGAAAAGAAGCCTGAAGTTTTGATAAAAGCTAAGCCTGTTAAGTTAACAGGTCCTTCGGTTGTTGGAAAGGTTACTTTAGATGAGCCAAAAAAAACTACTAAAAAAGCCGAAGAAAAGCCGAATCCAAAAGAAGAGAAAGTTGAGCCTCAGGAAAAGAGTGAAAAACAGGATAAAAAACTTGTAGAGACATCCAATAAACAAGAAGCTCCCGAAGCAGAGGAGTCTAAACCAGTGGAAACAATTAAAGCAGGGGTAAAGAAACTGTCTGGCCCAGTGGTTTTGGGTAAAATTGATTTACCTGCAGAGAAAAAGAAGGCGCCTTCTGAACCTAGTCACGATAAGCGAAAGAGAAAACGGATTAAGAAAGTTGTAAATGTTGAAAAAGCGGGTAAAAAAGCAACGCAAGAACATACTAAGTCCAGAGGGAAAACGGTTAAAAAAGCAGAGCCTTCTCCGGATGAGATTAAAAAACAAATTCAAGAGACGCTTAGTCGCTTAAGTAACAAAGGTAAAAGTAAAGGATCTAAATTCCGTAAAGAGAAAAGAGACGCCCAAAGTGCAAAGCGTGAGGAAGAAGAGTTCATCGCAGAAATGGATTCACGTGTATTGCAGCTTACAGAATTTGTAACTGTTTCTGAATTAGCTGTAATGGTTGATAAGTCTCCAACTGAAATTATCGGAACATTGATGTCAGTTGGCATTTTTGCATCAATAAATCAAAGGTTGGATGCGGAAACTCTTACTATGGTGGCAGAAGAATATGGGTTTGAAGTAACATTTGTCAGTGCTGAGGTTTCAGAATCTATTTCAGAAGAAGAAGATTCTCCTGAATCGCTTGAGTCACGACCGCCAATTGTTACTGTCATGGGTCACGTTGATCATGGTAAAACTTCATTATTAGATTACATCAGAAACTCTGAAGTAACCGAGGGAGAGGCCGGTGGTATTACGCAGCACATTGGAGCCTATAGCGTTCGACATAATGATAAGCTTATTTCATTTTTAGATACACCAGGTCACGAGGCCTTTACCGCAATGCGTGCTCGTGGAGCTCAAGTAACGGATGTTGCTATAATCATAATTGCCGCGGATGACGATGTAATGCCTCAGACAAAAGAGGCTATAAATCATGCTCAAGCTGCCGGAGTTCCTATGGTATTTGCTATTAATAAGGTGGACAAAGATGGTGCAAATCCGGACAGAGTAAAAGAACAGCTTTCAGCTATGAATATCCTTGTGGAAGATTGGGGAGGTAAATTCCAATGCCAAGAAATTTCTGCAAAGAAAGGAACTGGAATCGAGGAGCTATTAGAAAAAGTATTGCTAGAAGCAGAAATGCTTGAGTTAAAAGCCAACCCAAATAAAAATGCAGTTGGTACTGTAATTGAAGCAACTTTAGATAAAGGAAGAGGATACGTAACAACTTTAATTGTTGAGTCAGGAACATTAAAAGTGGGTGATGTTATTTTGGCTGGTACCCAGTATGGAAGAATAAAGGTAATGCATGATGAACACGGTGTGGAAGTATCAGCGGCAGGGCCATCAAAACCTGTTTCTATGCTTGGAATGAATGGCGCGTCGGCGGCAGGTGATAGATTTAATGTTTTTGCTGATGAAAAAGAAGCAAAACAGATATCTACCAAACGTCAACAATTACAGCGAGAGCAAGGATTAAGAACAACCAAGCATATTACTCTTGATGAGATAGGAAGAAGACTTGCTTTGGGAGACTTCCAGGAATTAAATATTATTGTTAAAGGTGATGTTGATGGGTCAATTGAGGCGTTATCAGATTCGTTGCAAAAACTTTCTGAGGAATCGATACAGGTAAATATTATTCATAAAGCGGTTGGACAGATTTCTGAATCAGATGTTTTATTAGCCTCTGCTTCTGATGCGATTATTGTTGGGTTTCAAGTGAGACCTTCTATGAGTGCTCGCAAGCTTGCTGAACAAGAAGAAATTGATATTCGATTATATTCTGTAATTTACAAAGCGATTGATGAAGTTAGAGAAGCGATGGAAGGAATGCTTTCTCCTGAGTTGAAAGAAGATATTCTGGGATATGCTGAAATTAGAGAGACATTTAAAATAACTAAAGTTGGGACAATTGCAGGTTGCTTTGTAACTGAAGGAAAGATTCTCAGAAATAATAAAATTAGGGTTATAAGAGAAGGTGTTGTTATTTATTCTGGAGAATTAGGTCAGTTAAAACGATTTAAGGATGATGTAAAAGAAGTTTCTAAAGGCTACGAATGTGGATTGAACGTAGATAAGTTTAATGATATTAAAGTTGGTGATCAAATTGAGTCATACATGGAAGTTGAAGTTGCCAGATCATTAAAAAAGAAATAGGACTTCTTATTCCAAACTAGAGCAAAAAGAACGATAGTCATCGTTCTTTTTTTGTTTTTAGATTATTTGTTGTTTTCTGTTTTACCGACACGTTTTAAAGCCGGTAAACTTAACTTCTTTTTAACGACAAGCGCATCTGGAAAATTAGCTTTAATTTCATGTTTGAATTTGTAGGCACTGTTTTTATCATAAAACCTTCCTGCATACAAATATGTGTTAGGTTGGTCATACTTTTCTTCAAGCAGGATTTCCCGGTTGTTTCGAATAAACAAGGATCTTGAATCACGGATAATAGATTTTTGTTGACTCACTTCAATTTGAACTGTGTAACCATTAATGAACGGTTTCTTCCCTATTTTAATTGTTAATGAATCAATTTTATCATCTTGATATATGATAACGTCACCTTGTTTTCCATTATAGTTGAGTTCTTTTTTAGCCGTATCTTTTTGCTGTATTTTCAGGCTATCTGCAGTGTTTGTTGGTTTTTTATAGGTTCTCCAGTCCGTATCTTGCGCGAAGGCAACAGAAGTGCTTAAAACGGTAAGCAAATAAACTATTTTAACTTTGAAGATGTTCATAATGATGAATTTGTTCATACAAAATTAAACCAATTAAGTAGACATTCATTGCACAGCGATGTAAAAATTATGCCATAGTTAACCTTTTACTCCTGTAATAACTGCATGTTTCTAAATCAGATAGCCATTTATTGTGTCTTTACAACTTTCTTTCTACGCAATTTTCCCTTATTTAGAATCATTATAAACTACTGACGTTGCTGACACTTTCGTGACAAAACCTTAGGTGAAAAACCCTTCAAATGTTAGTTTTGCATGTGTTAAAAAAGCTTAAAAAAGCTAATTTAAATGGAAAACAAAATGAAATTTCATTGGACAAATAGGCTGAGGGTAGCCACTTTTATTACTGTTTTAATCTTCTTAGCTGCAATGCCAGTAAAGGCTCAAGACGGTAAGTCGTTATTTAAAGCAAACTGTGCTTCCTGTCACAAGGCATTGAAAAATTCAACTGGTCCCATGCTGCAAGGAGCTAAAGGCTAGGTGGGCCGACGCAGGTGAAGCGGATAATATTTATAAATGGGTCAAAGATCCAGTTGGCCTAGCAAACAGCGGAACTTCTCCTTATGCGGTTCAAATATCTGAATACAGTCCTACGGCCATGACGGCTCAGGGTCATTTAACGAATGAAGAGATTGATGCAATTTTGGATTATGCTGACAATGTCAAGCCTGTGGCCAAGACAGCAGTTGCTTCCTCCGATGTTGTCGGTGAAGACGGACAAGGAGAAGGAGGGGCTCTACTTTGGATTATACTTCTGATTGTTGTATTTAGCGTGGTGATATTTGCTGCAAGAGGAGTCAGAAAGCAATTAGCTTATGTTGTGGCGGAAAAAGAGGGTGAAGAGATTGAGCTAAACAAATCAATTAAAGAAAAGCTAGGTGAATGGATAGTTAGAAACTGGAAATTCACCACTATTGCCTTCGTTCTGCTTGCGGTTACAGGTGGTGCTGACTTAATGAAAAGAGGTTTTCAAGTAGGTGTTTATGCAGATTATAAGCCTTCGCAACCAATCAATTATTCGCACAAGCTGCATGCAGGTGAAATGGGTATTGATTGTAAATACTGTCATAACTCAGCGGAAAAATCAAAACATGCTGGAATACCAACAGTAAATGTTTGTATGAATTGTCATGAAAATGTTGTTGAAAGCGACTACAGGTTGGGTAGTACAGAGAACATTGCTAAGATTCATGCTGCTGCCGGCTATGATTCTGAAACTAGAAAGTATACAGGAAATACCTCTCCAATCGTTTGGAATAAAGCACATAATTTACCTGATCATGTTTTCTTTAGTCACTCGCAGCACGTCAACACAAAAACAGGTAACATTGATTGTAAGCAATGTCATGGTAACGTTCCTACTTATGGATTGGGTCGTGTTTCCACTACTGAAGAGATTAATCAATTGGCAGGTACTGATGGTATCATTCCACTTACAAAACCTTTGCTTACTATGGGATGGTGTTTGGAGTGTCACAACGAAAAAGCAGTTGACTTGACGAAATCAGACTACTATAAGGAATTGCATGGCAGGCTTAAATCTCGTCCCGATTTCTTAAGAAAAATATCAGAAGACGACAAGATTACAGTTCGGGAGTTAGGGGGATGGGAATGTGCTAAATGTCACTACTAAGAATAATTTGAATTGAATCACAAAAACATGAGCATGAAGAAAACATACTGGAAAGGGCTTGATGAGAAAGATCAATCACCTGAGTTTGTGCAAAATAGTAATAAAGAATTTCGTGAAGACTTATCTGTTGATGAGTTTATTGGAAGTGAGGCAATTGGAGATTTTCAAACAGGAAGAAGAGACTTTTTAAAGTTTTTAGGTTTTGGAGTAGCCGCTGCTACATTGGCTTCGTGTGAGACACCTGTAATTAAATCTATTCCTTATGTTAACAAACCTGAGGATGTTACTCCTGGTGTAGCCAATTGGTATGCAAGTACTTTTTATGACGGTAACGATTATTCAAACATACTTGTCAAAGCGCGTGAAGGTAGGCCAATATGGGTAAAAGGAAATAAGGATTTTGGCTTAACAAAAGGTGGAATTACTCCTAGGGTAGGAGCTTCGGTTTTAAATTTATATAACAGTGATAGATTAAGAGGTCCAGTTAGCTCTGGTTCTTCTGTTTCTTGGAGCGAAGTCGATGCGGATATTAAAGCTAAATTGAAAGCGGTAGCTGATAGAGGAGGTAAAGTAAGAATTCTTTCAAATACGATTATAAGTCCTTCTACAGAGTTGGTAATTAATGATTTCATTAGTTCGTTAGGTGGAGAAGTTGCCGAAATGGACTCTTCTGAAGTTGCACCAATAGTTTCTGATTCTATAGATGCTATTGTGACTCCTATTGTTTCTGATGTTACAGGGGTGGATGTTGAATCTGAGCCTGTGAGTAATGCTGATGTGAAACATATTCAGTACGATGCTGTTTCTTATTCTGCAATGCGCAAAGCAAACGAAGAATCTTTTGGAAAAGCAGTTGTTCCTGCATACGATTTTTCAAGAGCAAAAGCTGTGGTAAGTATCGATGCTGATTTTATGGCAAACTGGTTAATGCATACAAAATACAATGTTGATTACGCGGAAACTAGAAATCCAGAAAAAAGAGCTGATGGAGATCAATGGATGTCTAAACATTTTCATTTTGAATCAGTAATGAGTTTAACTGGGGCAAATGCAGATTCGCGTTGCCCAATTAAACCATCTGAACAAGGTGCGGTGGCAGCAGCAATTTTGAAGCACATAGGTGGGAAAAACTTAGGCATTGCAGTTTCTGATGAAATTGATGCTTATGCAGCAAAAGCTGCGGAAAAATTAAAAAAGCATAAAGGAGAGTCTCTTGTGGTTGCAGGAGCAAACGATAAAGGAGTTCAAGTAATTGTAAATGCAATTAATAACGAACTAAATAATTACGGAAAGACAATTGATTTAGATAACGAAGTATATCTTAAACAAGCAGATGATTCTAAAGTCGAAGAATTGGTAAATGAGGTTATTTCGGGTGACGTAGGTGCATTAATAATTTACGGAACGAATCCAGTTTATACATTGCCAAACGGAGCTGCTTTTGGAGAAGCTTTATCAAATGACAAAATGCTCTCAGTTTCGTTTTCAGAATTTGCGGATGAAACGGCTTCAAAATGTACCTATATATGTCCGGATCATAATTACCTAGAATCGTGGAATGATTATAAACCCCAAGTTGGGCAATATTCTATTCAACAGCCGGTGATCAGACCGCTGTTTGATTCTCGTCAGGCACAGGAGTCTTTATTGGTTTGGGGTGGTAAAGCCGAAAGAGGAGATAAGGAAAGTAAAACGTATTACAACTTTATACGAAATAGTTGGGAGAAATTAGGTTTTCCTCGACAATCAGAATATTTAACATTTGATGAATATTGGAATTGGTCAGTTCACAACGGAAGTTCTGCGCCGACTCCAATGCCATCTACTTCTGTTTCATTTACTGATACTACATCAGAATCCTCTTCCTCAATGAATAGCTCAGATGCTGCTTGGGAAGTTGTTGCTTACCAAAAATCAGGAATAGGGGAAGGCCAATATACAGCAAATCCTTGGTTACAAGAGTTGCCTGATGCCATCACCAAAGTATGTTGGGACAACTATGTAACAATGGCACCAGCTGATTGTTATGACTTATTCAATATTACAGGGAATGAGAAAGGTAAATGGGATGGCTTATATATAGAACAAGAAACCCCAGTAAACATGGTAAATGTTACGGTTGGAGAACAAGTTCTTAAGTTACCAGTTTATCCATTGCCAGGACAAGCTAGAGGAACAATTGGTGTTGCTTTAGGATACGGAAGGGCAGAAAATCAAGAAGCGATTGGTTCGGCTGCATTTCAAATAAAATTAGATCAAACAGGAGATTACGATTTAGATGCTGATGGCAATAAAAAACCAATTGGCGCAAACGCATATAAGTTTACTTCTTTTGAAAACAATTCAATTAAATATTATGCTGATGCTGAGGTAGCAGATGCAAACGAAAAGTATTTCTTAGCTTGTACACAAACTCACCATACAATTATGGGGAGAACTTCAATATTAAGAGAAACGAATCTTGAATCTATAATAAGTGGGCATAAAGATGATTACAATCCTTCTCATGAATTGCATGTACACACGAAAGGGCATGGAGAGCATGTAAATGCAACGGATGTGTCGCTTTGGGATGAACATCCCGTAGAATTTGTTGGTCATAGATGGGGGATGTCGGTTGATTTAACAGCTTGTAATGGGTGTGGTGTATGTATAGTTGCGTGTCACTCAGAAAATAATGTTCCTGTTGTAGGTAAAGATGAAATTAGAAGAGCGAGAGATCTACATTGGTTGAGAATGGATAGATACTTTTCTTCTATAGACGATGATGCAAGAGCAAGATGGGAAAAGGATAAAAGAGCTGAAGGGAATGATTGGTCTTATGCTAATCTTGAGGTACCAGAAGATAATCCTTCGGTGGTTTTTATGCCTATGATGTGCCATCACTGTAATCACGCTCCTTGCGAAACAGTTTGTCCAGTTGCTGCAACTACACACAGTAATGAAGGGTTAAATATGATGGCTTATAACCGTTGTATTGGAACAAGGTATTGTGGAAATAACTGCCCTTATAAAGTAAGACGCTTCAATTGGTTTAATTACCGAGATTATAGAAAGTTCAAACATGTTAATAATTCTCAAGATGAAATGGCAAGAATGGTGTTAAATCCAGATGTCACAGTTCGTTCAAGAGGTGTTATGGAAAAATGTAGTTTCTGTGTACAACGTATACAAGAAGGTAAATTAAATGCGAAAGCGGAGTCAAGAGCGGTAGCGGATGGAGATGTTGTAACAGCTTGTGCGGATTCTTGTCCAAACGGAGCAATTGTTTTTGGAGATTGGAATGATGAAGAGTCGTTAGTTCGATCTAAAACTTCCGGAGATAGAGCTTATCAGGCACTAGAAGAGATTGGAGTTAAGCCAAATCTTTGGTACCAAGTGAAAGTTAGAAATGTTGAAGAAGCAGCAGAATTAGCTCATGTTGATACTGCAGACGAACCTCATAATGAAGAACATTAATAAATTAATTGGAATAAAAACGTATATAGATGCATAAAGAGTCAGACATCAGGATTCCCTTAATTTTAGGAGACAAAAATTACAAAGATATTACGGATGATGTTATTCGTCCTATTGAAAGTAAAGCTCCTAAAGGTTGGTACATTCTAATTTCCATTTTCGGAATCTTCGCCCTTTGGGGTGTTGGTTGTATCGTTTACTTGTTAGGTACAGGTGTCGGTGTTTGGGGATTGAACAAAACAGTAGAATGGGCTTGGGACATTACTAACTTTGTATGGTGGGTAGGAATTGGTCACGCAGGAACACTTATTTCTGCTGTACTATTACTCTTCCGTCAAAAATGGAGAATGGCAATTAACCGTGCATCTGAAGCAATGACAATATTTGCCGTTATGATGGCAGGATTGTTCCCTTTAATTCACATGGGTCGGTTATGGGTTGGATATTGGGTGTTCCCTTTGCCAAATCAATTTGGATCAATGTGGGTAAATGTCAACTCCCCCTTGTTCTGGGATGTATTTGCGATTTCCACCTATTTTTCAGTAGGAATGGTGTTTTGGTATATTGGGTTGATTCCTGATTTTGCTACAATTAGAGATAGGGTTACAAAACCGCTTGCCAAAAGAGCTTATGGAATATTAAGTTTTGGTTGGACTGGAAATGCGAAAGCATGGAACCGTTTTGAAATAGTATCGTTAGTTTTAGCTGGACTGGCTACACCTCTTGTATTCTCAGTGCACTCGATTGTATCTTTTGATTTTGCTACATCAGTTATTCCAGGTTGGCATACAACGATTTTTCCTCCCTACTTTGTTTCTGGAGCAGTATTCTCTGGTTTTGCCATGGTGCAAACGCTAATGCTTGTATTAAGAAAGGCTTTCAAATTAGAAGCTTACTTGCATACTAAGCATATTGAGTATATGAATATTATAATTCTTACAACAGGTTCCATCGTTGGAGTCGCTTATATTACAGAGTTATTTATCTCTTGGTATTCCGGTGTTGAATATGAAGCGTATGCATTTTTGAACAGAGCTACTGGACCCTATTGGTGGTCTTACGCAGCCATGATGACGTGTAATGTGGTTTCTCCACAATTAATGTGGTCTAAAAAGCTAAGGACAAATTTAACGTTTACATTCATCTTAGCAGCTGTTGTAAATGTTGGGATGTGGTTCGAAAGATTTGTTATTATCGTTACTTCTATTCATAGGGATTATGTGCCATCTGCATGGTCATATTTCCACCCAACTTGGGTAGATATAGGGATTTATGTCGGAACTCTTGGGATTTTCTTTGTTTTGTACTTGCTTTTTGCGAGATACTTTCCAGTATTGCCAATAGCAGAACTGAAAACAATTTTGAAATCTTCAGGAGAGAATTACAAGAAAGGGTTTGGACATGGTGAGGGCTATTATGATTCTCATATAGAAAAGCATTAAAGAAAGAAATTAAAAATTACAGTATGACAGATAAAGTTATATATGCAATGTACGATGATGATGATGTTACGAAAGAAGCATGTCAATCATTGGTGGATAATGGAGTTCATGTTGCTGACGTATTTTCACCGTTCCCTATTCATGGAATTGATCCAATAATTGGTATTAAACATACGCGTTTAGGTATTGCCGCATTTATGTATGGAATAACCGGACTTCTCTTGGCAATTATTGCTACTCGATATTTCATGGTTTCTGATTGGCATGGAATAAATATCGGCGGTAAACCGAATTTTAGCTATTTAGAAAATATACCATCTTTTGTTCCTATTTTATTTGAATTTACAGTTTTATGTGCCGCTCATGGAATGGCCTTGACATATTTTTTAAGAAATAAAACTTTACCTGGGATGCCTGCTAGAAATCCTGATCCTAGAACTACCGACGATAGATTTGTGGTAGAGGTAAGGTTAGCAGAAAACAGTAATTTTTCTTTGGACCAGTTAAACGATATGATTAAAGAAACAGGAATTGTTGAAATTGACGAAAAAACGATTAAGTAATTAACGAATTAAAACGTTAGAATGAAGCTTACATTAAAATATATAGCAGTAATACTAATAGGTGGAATTACATTGTCATCTTGCAGTAAGCATCCAGATAGTCCAGGATATGAGTATATGCCAGACATGTATAGATCACAAGCAATTGAAGCATATGTGGATTATGGAATGGTTGGAGATGAAGAACGAGATGAAACTAGCAGTCGACTGAAAAATACGCAATCTGCTAGGACACCAGCTGAAGGCTCAATTTCTTTCAATTCTAATAGGGCTCAAGCTGAAATGATGATGCCTTTTAAGTATGGTAAAGATGATTTGGATTCAGCCTCTGCCAACTTTAAAATTCCTTCCTCTTTTTTGGAGGACATTGATGGAAATGTAAAAGAAGGAAAAAGATTGTATGAAATTATGTGTATGCACTGTCACGGAAAGACAGGTCAGGGTGATGGAGGAGTCGTGGTTGTTGGTGAGTATAATCCACCAAGCCCGTATAATGGAGCTTACAAAGAAAGAAGCCTGGGTGGTATCTTTCATGTTATCACATACGGGAAAGGAGCAATGGGGCCTCATGCATCTCAATTGAATAAATTGGAACGATGGAAAGTGGCAATGTACGTGAGAACATTACAACATGGTGATTTTAATTTAGGTGGTTTAACGGGAAAAGTCGAAGCAGATTCGACTGTTTTACCTTCTGAAGGGCCTGCAGTGGATGCGGGGTGAGTAAATTAAGAATATTAAGAACTAACTATTAATAGAAATAAATAGCCAAATGGAATTTCAAATTTCAAATAAAGCAAAAAAAGTAACACTTGGGTTAATGGGGGTAGGATTACTGCTGTTAATTGTTGGATTTTTCTTTCAAAAAGAATATCTCTTTCCTACTGTACTAAGTGATCACGAAGTATATGTTGAATACTGGGGTGAGCAGGGAGAAAAGGAAAGCGATGTGAAGGCAGAAGCTCAAGAAGCTATGGCTGCTTTGGGTTATCAACTTGATTTTGGCGATGAAGGTGAAGAACATCAAAATCATGGACATGATGCTGCTGAAGAACACGGTGAAGAGCATAGTGAAGAGGCACATGCTCATCAATCGCCAACTTTTGACTGGCATATTCATATTAAACATTTAGAAGCAGAAGGTCACGATGCTCGTGCTGCTCATGGTCACGGGCATGATTCAGCGCCATCGGAAAGTTTAGCGGCAATGTTTACGAATGGCGATATTTCAATGTCAGATTCCCATTTTAGAAGATTTTGGTCAAACTTATTGGTAAATGGATTCTTCTTTTTTGGAATTGCCTTAGGAGCACTTTTCTACCTTGCATTGCATTATGCTACGGAGTCAGGTTGGGGAGTTGTCTTACTAAGAATTATGGAAGCAATTATGTCTGCATTACCTTTAGGTATGATTATTTTAGTTGTCGTTTTTATTGCTGCAACATTAGGATTAAATCATATTTATCCATGGATGGATAGCGATGTGGTTGCTCACGATGATTTGATTTGGGGCAAAGTTGCATATTTGAATAAGCCGTTCTTTTGGATAAGAATTATATGCTATTTTGGTGTATTTGCTTACTTCATGAATTGGTTTAGAAAAACCTCAAGAAATCAAGATAGCGAAGATGTTGAAAAAGCAACAGCCTCACATTTCTTAATGTACAGAAGAGGAGCATTATTCTTGGTATTCTTCGCGGTGTTTTCTTCTACAATGTCTTGGGATATTATCATGTCAATTGATACACACTGGTTCAGTACATTATTCGGCTGGTACACATTCTCCGGCATTTGGTTAAGCGCAATGATTATGATTATGATGGTAACATTATACTTGAAACATAAAGGAAACTTAGAGTTTGTTAATAGCTCTCACATACACGATGTAGGAAAATGGATGTTTGCTTTAAGCTTCTTGTGGAGTTACTTATGGTTCTCGCAATTTATGCTTATTTGGTATTCCAATATTCCAGAGGAAGTAATCTATTTTGTTACCCGTATTGAAAGTTATAAATTTATATTCTTTGCAATGTTTGTTGTCAACTTTGTTCTTCCAATGATTTTCTTAATGTCAGCAGACACTAAAAAGTCTTGGCCCTACTTAATATTTATTGGATTGGTAATATTTATTGGTCATTGGTTTGATGTATTTTGTATGGTTATGCCAGGTACATTATTCGAAGAATGGAACTTTGGATTATTGGAAATAGGCATGTTTATGACATTCTTAGGAACGTTTGTGTTTTTGGTACTGAAAGCTCTTGGAAAATCATCTCTGGTTCAAAATAATCATCCATTTTTGGAAGAGAGTAAACATCATCACGGATAAAATTATAGGATTAGATAAATTTATAAAATGGAAAATAAGTTTTTAATATTTATAGTAGTTGTTTTAGGAGTTTTAGCTCTTATACAGTTGGTGAAGGTGTATGAAATTACATCTAAAGTTACCGGAAACAAAAGTCAGGAAAATATTACTCCCGGAGAAAACCTATCACAAGCGAGTCTATTCCTTGTGTTTATGTTCGCGTTTTTTGGCGGAACGATATACTTAATGCTGGAATATGGTAACGGTGGTCTTGGTACGGCTGCAACAGAACACGGGGTTATGATTGATGATTTATTGGTGTTTAATTGGTGGATTATACTTCCTGTGTTTTTTATTACAAATGGGATTCTATTTATTTTTGCATTTATCTATAGGAGAGACCCCAACAGAAAACCAAATTATTTGGTTCACAACAATAAATTGGAATTGATTTGGACTGTAGTTCCTGCTGTTGTCCTTGCGGGTATTATTATCTATGGATTGAGAACATGGAATTTTATTATGAACCCTGAAGATGAAGGTACTGTTATTGAGTTATATGCAAAGCAGTTTGACTGGACTGCTAGATATTCTGGAGAGGACAACAAGTTGGGAAAAGCAAATTTTAAATTAGTCACAGGAACGAATCCATTAGGAGTTATTACAACTAAAGGAATCGCTGAATCTTTCGAAACGATAGATACAGAAATTGATAGATTGGATTCTGTTCTTGTTGGCTAATAGTATTGAAAAATATATTGACAACAAAAAGACTACAGATTACTTATTGCCAGATGGTAAAGTTGCTGAAATGTCTGAAAAAATTGAAAGATTAAAAAGCGCAGAAGTATAGAATTAAGTCTGGTTTGGAAACAGGAAGAAATGCTGCTTCTGACGATGCTATGGCAGCTGATGATGTTGTTGTTAAAGGAGAGATGCATCTGATAGTAGGTAAAACATATACTTTTTACTTTCGCTCTCAAGATGTGCTCCATTGTGCATGGTTCCCTCATTTCAGGGCTCAAATGAACTGTGTTCCGGGTATGACTACCTCTTTTACGATTAAGCCAACTATCACAACTAAAGATATGCGTTTAGATGAGTTCGTTATTGATCATTATAAGAATATTAACACTATTCACAACGAACGCAAAAGACGAATTGGAGAAGAAGAAGAAGTAGTTGAATTCGACTATGTTTTAATGTGTAATAAAATTTGTGGAGCGAGTCACTCCAACATGCAAATGAAAGTGGTTGTAGAAACCGAAGCAGAATACAAAAACTGGATTGAATCTCAAAAAAGATTTGATGGTGGAGCTGTTTCGTATACAATTGGAGCTGCGGCTACTGAAGAGTTAGCTCAGGAAATTGAAGATTAAGAAATTAGAAATTAGAAAAAAGATAAGAGTATGTCAGATCACGGTCACGCAGCACATCATCATAAAGAAAGTTTCTTTACTAAGTACGTGTTTAGTCAAGATCATAAAATGATTGCTAAACAGTATTTACTAACAGCCATAGTTATGGGTATTGTTGGTATTGCACTTTCGGCATTATTTAGATTGAAATTAGGATGGCCGGACGAAAAGTTTGGCATTATGGAAACTTTGTTAGGCTCTGAATGGGCCCCTGATGGTTTGTTGGATAGTAATATGTACCTCGGTCTTGTTACATTACACGGAACTATTATGGTGTTTATGGTTCTTACCGGTGGTTTGTCTGGGACTTTTTCAAATTTACTTATTCCACTTCAAATTGGAGCAAGAGATATGGCATCAGGATTATTAAATATGATATCCTACTGGCTATTTTTCTTATCGAGTTCGATAATGTTAGCCTCTCTTTTTATTGAAACTGGACCTGCAATGGCAGGATGGACGATATATCCACCATTAAGTGTGCTGGAAGAAACGCAACCAGGATCTGGATTGGGTATGACGATGTGGTTGTTGTCGATATCAGTATTTATTGCGTCTGCATTATTGGGAGGTATTAATTATATCGTTACTGTTATTAATCTGCGTACGAAAGGAATGAGAATGACTCGATTGCCATTATCGATTTGGACATTCTTCGTAACAGCGATTCTTGGGATTATTATCTTTTCCTGTTCTGCTGTCTTCAGCTGTATTACTTATCATGGATAGACACATGGGGACGAGTTTCTTTTTAAGTGATATTACAACTTCTAATGGAGCACTTGACCAAACAGGAGGTTCTCCAGTACTATTCGAACACTTATTTTGGTTTTTAGGACACCCTGAGGTATATATAATATTATTGCCTGCATTAGGGATATCATCAGAAGTAATCGCTACTAACTCTAGAAAACCAATATTTGGATATAGAGCAATGATTGGTTCAATTTTGGCGATTGGATTTCTTTCGTTTATTGTTTGGGGTCACCATATGTTCCTTACAGGAATGAATCCATTCTTAGGTGGGGTATTTGTTTTTACCACCTTATTAATTGCAATACCATCTGCAGTAAAAGTATTTAATTACCTAACTACTTTGTGGAAAGGTAATATTGTTCTTACACCAGCAATGTTATTCTCAATTGGAATGGTCTCTACTTTCATCAGTGGTGGTGTTACAGGCATTATTTTGGCCGATGCGGCATTGGATATTAGTCAACATGATACTTACTTTGTAGTTGGACACTTCCATATTGTAATGGGTATGTCTGCTATTTTGGCAATGTTTGCGGGAGTTTACCATTGGTTTCCTAAAATGTATGGAAGGATGATGAATAAGAAATTAGGGTTTATTCACTTCTGGATAACGATTACTTGCGGGTATGGAGTTTTCATTCCTATGCACTTTCTAGGAGAGGGTGGTATGCCAAGAAGGTATTATGAAAACACTAATTTTCCGATGTTTGATCATATGTTAGACCTGAATGTTGTAATTAGTATTTTCGCAACTGTAGGAGTACTTTCTCAGTTATTTTTCTTCTGGAACTTTTTCTATAGTGCCTTAAGAGGTCCAAAAGCTTCTCAAAACCCATGGAGATCAAATACATTAGAGTGGACAACGCCAGTTGAGCATATGCACGGAAACTGGCCCGGAGATTTACCTGTTGTACATAGATGGCCTTATGATTACAACAAACCAGGACAACCAGAAGATTTTGTATTGCAAAATGTTCCTCTGGAACCGGGGGAAGAAGAACATTAGCGTTTTATATTGAATTAATATATTGAAGTCCGTACCTTTGTTAGGTGCGGACTTTTTTTATATCAATACTTTCTTTTTTCATTTTATCAATTCAAGGACATGCACAACTTTTTGACTCTATTCGAACAAGCTTTGACTATAAACCAAAGTTTTTAGTCAAGTTTGATACACGAAATTCTTTTATTTCAAACCAGTATGCAAAAATACATGGTATTAAAGTTGGCCTCTCATTTAACAAGACAACTAATGTCGGTGTTGGTTATCATTGGATGCCAAAGCGATCTATTGAGCCTGATCTTCATAATTCAAATAAAATAGATTTAAAGTTTGGCTATGGGGTAGCATTCTTTGATTATAACTTTTATAAATCCAAACATTGGAGCGGAGAAATTCCGGTCCAAATTGGGGTTGGAAAAGCGCAATATACTGATGCAGATCTCGCTATCACAAAAGCTAGTTCATGGATAATCATCTATGAACCAGCTATGACTATTGAATATAAATTCATGAGGTACTTTGGATTGGGAGGGGGTGTTGGTTTTAGATTAGCAATAAAATCGAATCAGCAAATAAAAGAATCGTTTACAGCGCCTGAGTATATTTTAAGAGTTAAAATTTACTTTGGGGATATTTATAAAGAGGAGATCTTAAAAAAATAATTTCCTTTGTTATCTTTGTTAACCAGTGATAGAAGAATACGACATACATGCCGATGGATCAGATGGCTCTGACAAAGAAATGGAACAGGTATTGCGCCCTAAATTATTTGATGATTTCGCTGGGCAAAGGCATGTAACAGATAATTTACAAGTGTTTGTAAAAGCCGCTATTTTAAGAAACGAACCTTTAGATCACGTATTGTTGCATGGCCCTCCTGGTCTTGGTAAAACAACATTGGCAAATATTATAGCCAATGAAATGAGTGTTGGTTTTAAAGTTACTTCTGGTCCTGTTTTGGATAAACCAGGTGACTTAGCAGGGTTATTAACAAACTTAGAGGAAGGGGATGTTTTGTTTATTGATGAAATTCACCGACTAAGTCCAGTTATTGAGGAATATTTGTATTCAGCAATGGAAGATTATAAAATTGATATTCTTATCGATTCTGGGCCGAATGCAAGGACGGTTCAAATAGAATTAAGTCCATTCACTTTAATTGGAGCAACAACACGTTCAGGTATGCTTACAGCTCCTTTAAGAGCGCGTTTTGGTATTAGTAGTCGTTTGCAATATTATGAGACTAAAATTCTAGCAGACATCGTAGAGCGCTCCTCTGGAATTCTAGATATTCCCATTGATTATGAAGCTGCTTTTGAAATTTCTGGAAGAAGTAGAGGAACCCCGAGAATAGCGAACGCTCTTTTAAGAAGAGTTAGAGATTTTGCGCAAATAAAAGGTGATGGAACTATAAATACTGCTATTACTGCTACTGCATTAGAGGCTCTGCATGTAGATAAACACGGTTTGGATGAAATGGATAACCGTATATTATCGGTAATGATTGAAAAATTTGGCGGTGGCCCTGTCGGATTAACAACCATTGCGACTGCAGTTGGAGAGCAAGCTGGAACAATCGAAGAAGTTTATGAGCCCTTTTTAATTCAAGAGGGATATATTGCAAGAACACCACGCGGAAGAATGGTTACCGAATTGTCATATAAGCACTTAGGAAAAGAACGTGGAACAACACAAGGCGGCTTGTTTTAAGTAATTTACAATGAAGAAACTAATAGTATTTGTGATATTTATTAATGTTGTAAATCTAAATTTTGCGGCAAATATAGATTCTATAAGTGAAGATGTTAACGTTGTTTTACAGCAGGAAAAGTCAGATTCGGAAATTGACATTACACGTGAAGAACCTCCGAGTGATAGAGAAATAGGTCAACAGCAAAACCAGTCTTTAGAAAAATCCCTTCAAAAACAAGCGGAAGAAATTCCCATTGTATTTGGTCAATGGTGGTTTTGGGTTGGACTTTTCGTTTTAATCTTGTTTTTAAAATTAGTTATCTTTAAGAAGTAACTAATTTTTAGATCCATGCCTAAATTTAAGAATACACAATTAATTAAACAAGAAGCGCATCGATTGGGCTTTTCGTTTGTTGGGTTTTCCAAGGCTGATTTTTTAGAAGAGGAGGCACCTCGTTTAGAGAAATGGCTGAAAGAGAAACAACATGGAGAGATGTCTTATATGGAGAATAATTTTGATAAACGATTAGATCCTAGGTTATTGGTGGAAGGTTCAAAATCGGTTATTTCTTTATTATATAACTACTATTCAGATCAAATACAAAGCGACCCAACAGCTCCCAAAATTTCTACTTATGCTTATGGAGAGGATTATCATTTCGTGATAAAGCGTAAGCTTAAGTCATTGCTTCATTTTATTGAAGATAATATAGGACAAGTAGATGCAAGAGTCTTTACTGATTCTGCACCGGTATTAGATCGAGCTTGGGCAAAAAAAGCCGGTTTAGGTTGGATTGGAAAAAATGCTAACCTTATAAATAAAAATCAAGGCTCATATTTCTTCATTGCTGAAATAATACTTGACTTAGACTTAATCTATGATTCACCAGTTCAGGATTACTGCGGAAGTTGTACAAAATGTATTGATGCTTGTCCTACAGGAGCAATAATCCAACCTTATGTCGTTGACGGAAGTAAGTGTATCTCCTATTTTACTATTGAGCTTAAAGAAGCAATACCTCAAGAAGTTAAAGGTAAAATGGATAATTGGATGTTTGGTTGTGATATTTGCCAGCAAGTTTGCCCTTGGAACAGCTTTTCCCTTCAACACAATGAACCCGCATTTAACCCACATCCTGATTTGCTTTCAATGACTAAAGGTGACTGGAAAGATTTGCAGGAGGATACTTTTAAAGAGTTATTTCGAAAATCTGCAGTAAAAAGAACAAAGTTTTCGGGTTTAAAAAGAAACATAACCTTTTTAAAGAGTTAGAATTTTGCATAAAAAAAGGAGCTGAAAAGCTCCTATAATATAAGCTGTTTATTTTTCTGGACAGAATCAAACACCTCTAGAATCACATCATTATACATGGCAAAGGAGGCGAGACACCATGCTTTTAATGAAGGAACTTCATCTTTCTTTAACCAACTTATAGCTTTAACTAATTCCTTGTGAAATAAGGATCTATCAAAACTTACTTTTTCCAATACCTTCTTGCTTAATTCTAGCATATTCAATGGGGTTTTTCGATGAGTGAGCTATAAATATAGACAAAATAACTTAATTGACCAACAAAGTTATTAACATCATAGACTCAAGATGCATTCATTATAAATACGATTAAAAGAGAAACAATATTGCAGTCTATTAAATGTTTAACAAATTTTCACAAAATTAACTTTTACATTATGGTTACGTCTTGTTTGAGCACTTGACCTAAAATTAAAGGTTTAACTAACTAAGATGTTTTAGATAGGTAGCTTTATTGACAAGTAAATTAAATAGGTTTAATACTTAATATTCTACTTCTAAAAACAATCATTGTCAGTATTCCGAAAATAATGGTTGCAAAGATTAAGTGGCTTGTTTGAACTAGTCCGGGAGTTTCAAAGTGAGCTAATAAAACTCCTGACAAAAGTTCTACAATTAAAAAAAAGGATACATAGCGTATAGAAATATATTTATTCTTTTGTTCATTTTTCCATGCGACAAAGGACAGTAATAGTAGAACTAGCCAAGAAAAACTTCGATGAATGTAAAAACTTAAACCAAGCTCGGCTGTCCATTGATCTCTGGTTATTCCTGAAGCAGGTTAATTCGTCTATAGATTCTCTTACTTGTGTCCCCAGAAACATTTGATAAAAAGTAACCCCTAGGCAGATCCAAATAAGGTAAAATTCCAATTTGGATTGCGGCAAAGTTTTACTTTGTATTGGACTTATCTCTTTGATAAAAAAGATTTGTAATGCTATAATTAATAGAGCTAAAAGCATGTGAATTGTAATTGTCCATGGCACTAGGTTAGATGCTACAACAATAGATCCGAACCAAGCTTGGATCACCCATCAGAATTAGATTGCTTCCTGTCAATAAAATCAATTTTCTTTTTCTGTATTTCAGAATTAACCAAAGAAAACTCACAAGCATTGCATTTCCTGCAAAAAAACCAAAAAGTCGATTCACGTATTCTATCCATGTTTTTTTCATGTTAAAATCTTGTTCAACTTTTAAATTGGGGTCGTTTTTGAGCTGGTCAGAAGTTTCCTTAAGTCCTATTTTTTTGAGAATTACAGCAAATTTTTCAATTTTAGCTGTTCTTTTTTCGATATAAGTATCTTTGTAGTTTTCTGGTAATTCCTATTTCAGAAGTCGGAGGTATCCATTGTCCGAAACACTTTGGCCAATCAGGGCAGCCCATTCCTGAGCCTGTTATTCTTACAAAGCTTCCCGCAACAACAACTAAATAAATTAAGACAAGTGTTAGCCAATTAAATCGGATATATTTCTTCGAAAACTTCATCCTTCAAAGATAGCTAATATTAAAGAATTAATTAGTTATGAGAAGATCTGGATTTTTAATTTTAGGAGATAAATGAGGTCTTTAGGGTAAGCGGTTTATTCTTTTATTCAAAACTATTTACACTGTATTTACTATTACAAGAGTTTTAGAGTTGTTACAATTATTTTGCAAGCATAATAGTTGCTAATAATTGAGTTTGTATTGATTATATTTGCGCAATGGTAAAATGGATTAGTATTATTTTTTTCTTTTGTTGTTCTTGCCAAATTGAAGATACAGAGCCGGAAATGCTTATTTCTACTTTAGATGGAGCAGAATATGTTGCCGATATGAAAGGTGAAATGAATGCTCGAAAAGCAACTCATTTAATCTTACAGGGAAAAGGAGATAGCATAAACTACACATATATACAAGCTATTTCTGACAGTTTACAAACCCAAGATTCTACATGGCGGATAAAATATTTTGAAGCGTTAAACACTTTATTACCAGAATTGGATAGTGTAGAACTGTGGCTATTTAGGGGTTAATGCGTTTTCTTATTTTCTTCATAATCCAAATGAATTGCTCAACCAATTAAATACTATTGCCTTTGATAATTCGGAACTTTGGTTGAGAATACTGTCTTTAGAATTTAATTCCCGTGTTCTGCCGGAAGATATTACAATTAATAGTGTTATTAACCTAGCGCATAAATATTGCTGTCCATTGCCCTGACGACAGAAAAAGAATCGATTATTGAATTTATACAGGCATTGGATCAGCGTACGAAGATTAATTACCTTTTGTATCTGATCGTACTTATCATTCTTAGGTATCCTCCTTTTTCTTCAGTTGTTTTTGAGCGCATTTTTATTATTGGAATGATGACCTCCTCCAGGCTAATCCCTCCATGCTGGAATGTGTCCTTGTAATAATTCATGTAATGATTATAGTTATTCGGATAAACAAAAAACTTTGTGTCCTTTAGCGAACACGTAAGTAGCTACTCACATTTAACTTTGGTAAAAAAGGCCTCTTCAGGTCTTTTTATTTCAAATACATCTCTCTTTTCATAACTCAGGTTTTTACCTTGTTTATACCTTAAGTTTGTATTCGTGTTTCTGTCTCCAACTACCTTGCTTGGCTCGTCTACTCTGACTGTTCCATGGTCTGTAGTAATAATAACATCACAACCATTGTCTGCAATAAGTTTAAAGATATCTAGTAATGAAGAGTGTTCAAACCAACTTAGCGTTAATGATCTGTATGCTGCTTCATCACTAGCTAGTTCTCTAATTACTTCCATGTCGGTCCTGGCATGTGAGAGCATATCGACAAAATTATAAACGATTGCATTAAAATCATTTTGTAATAAATTTGAAAAATTATCTACTAATTTTTTCCCAGCGTTTAGGTTTGTTATCTTGTTGTAGGAGAATTTTCCTGTAATTCCGTTTCTAATTAAATTTCCTTCTAGAAAGTCTTTTTCAAATAAATTCTTTCCTCCCTTCGTCATCGTCGTTTTTCCATTTTTTCGGATATTTTCTCGCAATTTCTGTTGGCATTAATCCAGCAAAAAGTGCATTTCTTGCATATTGAGTAGCGGTTGGCAGAATTCCATAGTAATTATCTTCTTCCTCAATGGTAAAGTATTCAGAAAGCACGGGCTGTAAAACCTTCCATTGGTCATAGCGCAAATTATCAATGACCATTAAAAAGGTTTTCTTATTTAAGTGTGGAAAAACTTTCTTTTGCAATAAGGTATGGCTCATTGCAGGAGCTTCTTCTGTCCCATTCAACCATTCCAAATAATTGTCCTCAATAAAACGAGAGAATAAATCATTCGCCTCTTTCTTTTGCATGGAAAGAATTTCTTTCATTCCTTCATCGTTGCTTTTTTCAAGTTTTAGCTCCCACCGCGTAATGCGTCTATACATGTTGTCCCACTCTTGAAAGTCCATTTCGGTCTTGCAAATCCATTGCGATTTCCCTGAATTCTTGTTGGTATCCTGAAGTGGTTTTTTCACTAACGAGCCGTTTCCCTTCTAAGTTCTTTTTTAAGGATAATAGTATTTGGTTGGGGTTAACGGGCTTAATCAAGTAATCAGCTATTCGACCTCCGATGGCTTCGTCCATGATAGACTCCTCTTCACTTTTGGTAATCATAACAATAGGTAAGTTGGGATGGTCTTTTTTTATGTTTTCTAGAGTTTCTAATCCAGTGAGTCCTGGCATGTTTTCATCTAAAAACACAATATCAAAATTGGAAGCTGTAATTTCGTCGATTGCCTCATTTCCGCTATTAGCTGTTTTGACTTCATGTCCTTTTCCTTCTAGAAACATAACATGGGGTTTTAATAAATCTATCTCGTCGTCTGCCCAAAGTATTTTAGCCATGGTATATTTTGTTTAAATTTGTTTTACAATGTAAAAATAAGATTAGTGGAATCAACCAATAAGAAGAAAATATTTAACGATCCAGTGTATGGTTTTATTTCATTACCATATGATATTATCTTAGATGTAATAAATCATCCACATTTTCAGCGCTTAAGAAGGGTTAAACAATTGGGACTGACAGATGTTGTGTATCCCGGTGCTCTGCATACTCGATTTCATCATGCTGTGGGCTGCACTCACCTGATGGGCCAGGCAATTGACACGCTCCGTGCAAATGGCAATGAAATTACAGAAGATGAAGCTATCGGAGTAACTCTAGCTATACTTTTACACGATATTGGGCACGGTCCATTTTCTCATGCACTGGAGCATTCTATTGTGCAGGGTTTAACGCATGAAGATGTCTCGGCGTTGTTCATGGCAGAATTAAACAAACAGTTTGAATGGTAAATTAGATGTCGCTATTCAAATATTTAACAATAAGTATCCAAAGCGGTTTTTACATCAGTTGGTGTCAAGTCAGTTAGACATGGACCGGTTAGATTATCTTAAAAGAGATAGTTTTTATTCAGGCGTTTCTGAAGGTGTGGTAAGTAATCAGCGGATTATTAAAATGTTGGATGTTGTTGAATGATGACTTAGTAATTCATGAAAAGGGTATTTATTCCATTGAGAAGTTTATTGTAGCGCGTCGATTAATGTATTGGCAGGTATATTTGCATAAAACTGTAATTAGTGCTGAGTTTTTACTGATGAAGATTTTAAAAAGAGCAAAATTTTTAGCCAAAAATGGTTCGGATGTGTTTTGTAGTCCTGCTTTCAAATTATTCCTCTACAATGATATCAGTAAAGAAGATTTTCAATCTAAAAAAACGCTAGAATCTTTTACGCAATTAGACGACTATGATGTTTTAGGAGCTATTAAAGTTTGGAGTAACCATTCTGATAAAGTCCTTGCAGAGTTGTGCAATATGCTTGTGAATCGACACCTTTTAAAGGTGCAAATTCAAAAAGAAGAATTTAGTAAAGAAGAAATAGAGAAACATATCCAGCTTGCTTCAAAACATTATGCTATTAGCGAAGAAGAAGCCAACTATTTTGTTTTCAATAGTAATATTGAAAACAATGCTTACAATCCGGAAATGGACAGAATAAATATTTTATTCAAAGATGGTTCGGTAATGGATATAACTGAGGCGTCAGATAATTTGAATGTCCAAGCGTTATCCATGACGGTAAGAAAACATTTCTTATGCTATCCATCTATATAGTGGATAAGTTCTCGAAAATATTTTCGCTATTTGGGTTTCTGTTTTAAAATCTTATTAAATTTGAACCAATGGAATTTACTGCACAACAAATTGCCGGATTATTAGAAGGTGAAATCGAAGGAAACCCGGAAGCCACAGTTTGTGATATGGCAAAAATTGAAGAGGGAAAACCCGGGACAATAACCTTTCTAGCTAATCCCAAATACGAAGAGTTTATTTATAAAACAAAAGCGACTATCGCTCTTGTAAATAAATCCTTTGTTCCCGAGAAAGATCTCCCAACCACATTAACCTTAGTCAAAGTAGACGATGCATATAAGTGTTTGACAAAATTACTTACTGTTTATGATCAAGCAACCCAAAATAAACAAGGAATTGAGCAACCTTCTTTTATTTCAGATTCATCTTCGCTAGGAGAGAATTGTTATGTAGGAGCTTTTGCGTATATTGGAACCAATGTTACTATTGGCGAAAATGTTAAAATTTACCCACATGTTTACATTGGAGATAACGTTACTATTGGAAAGGATTCAACTATTTTTTCAGGAGTTAAAATTTATGTTAACTGCAAATTAGGGCAGTCTTGTACAATTCATTCAGGAGCAATAATTGGTTCGGATGGATTTGGATTTGCTCCGAATGCAGATAATAATTATCAGAAAGTACCACAAATTGGAAATGTAATACTGGAAGATTACGTCGAGGTAGGTGCTAATACCACTATTGATAGAGCAACAATGGGCTCTACCTTTATTCGAAAAGGGGTGAAACTGGATAATTTAATTCAGGTGGCGCATAATGTAGATATTGGAGAGCATACTGTAATTGCTGCTCAAACAGGAATAGCTGGTTCTTCTAAATTGGGAAAGAATATGATGATTGGAGGTCAAGTAGGTATTGTTGGTCACCTAAAATTGGCAGATGGTGTTAAAATTGCTGCACAGTCAGGTGTGGCGAGAGATATTTCAAAAGAAAACGAAATCGTTCAAGGATCTCCTGCTTTTTCAATAGGCGATTATCAACGGAGCTATGTTTTGTTTAGAGGGCTGCCGAAAATGAGAGGACAAATAATCGAGATGCAAAATATATTGGAAGAAATTAACCCCCCAAATAACTTGACATAGTTGGATATATGAATAAAAAACAACACACGTTAACTGCGCCCATAGAACTAGAAGGAGTCGGTTTGCATACTGGGGAAAAAGTAAAAGTAATCATAGACCCTGCAGCGGAAAATCACGGGTATAAGTTTCAAAGAACAGATATTGAAGGAGAGCCAATTGTTCCTGCTGATGCTGATTTAGTCGTTTCTACGGAAAGGGGGACAACTTTGGAAAAAAATGGTGTAAAAGTAAATACTACAGAGCATTTATTGGCTGCTCTTTATGGAATGCAGGTGGACAATGCCTTGATTAAACTGGAGGGTGCTGAAATTCCAATTATGGATGGAAGTGCATTACCTTTTGTTGAAGCAATTGAAGCAGTTGGACTTAAAGAGCAAAAGATAGATAGAGAATTTTTTGAGTTTAAGGAAAATAAGCCTTTCGAAGACCTGGAAAAAGGAGTTGAAATGCTTGGCATACCTTATGATGATTTTCGACTTACGGTAATGGTAGACTATGATTCTTCGGTATTAGGAACCCAGCACGCTTCTATGTATGATATTTCTGAATTTAAAAAGAATATAGCTCCATGCAGAACGTTTGTTTTTTTGAGGGAACTGGAAATGTTGGCTGAGGCTGGTTTGATTAAGGGCGGAGATATTGATAACGCAATAATTTTAGTTGAACGAGAGAATGTTCCACAAGATGAGATTGATCATTTAGCAAAACTTTTAGGAAAAGAGCACTTGGATATTAAAATACAAGGAAACACGCTGAATAATATTAATTTAAAATTCATTAACGAACCAGCTCGTCATAAATTGCTAGATGTAATTGGTGATTTGGCACTGGTTGGTAAACCAATTAAAGGCCATATTTTGGCCGCAAGACCTGGCCATTCTGGAAATACATCTTATGCCAAGATTATTAAAGGAATTATGAAAGAGCAGGCCAAGAAGGGTAAATATTTTGATTTAACAAAAGCTCCTCTGTATGATATCAATGATATTGAAAAAATGCTCCCTCACCGATACCCATTTTTAATGGTCGATAAGATAATGGAGATCACTGAAGATTCAATAGTCGGCGTGAAAAATATTACAATGAATGAGCCACAATTTACAGGTCATTTCCCGGGGAATCCAATTATGCCTGGAGTTTTACAAATTGAAGCAATGGCTCAGGTTGGAGGAATATTTTCATTGAGTAAAGTAGAAGATCCCCATTTATACTCTACCTATTTTATGAAGATTGATAAGGTAAAGTTTAAAAGAAAAGTAGTTCCTGGTGATACCGTTGTTTTTGAATTAAAATTAGTTTCTCCTATTAGAAGGGGATTGGTTAATATGGCGGGAGTTGCATATGTAAATGGACAGGTCTGTATGGAAGCCGAAATGCTTGCTTCAGTTGTAAAAGATAGAGAAGAATGAGTGAGCTAGCTTACATACATCCTGATGCAAAAATCGGAAAAGATGTTGTTATTGAGCCTTTCGCATCAATTTATGGTGATGTTGAAATAGGAGAAGGTACCTGGATTGGTTCTAATGTTGTAATTATGGATGGTGCTAGAATAGGTAAAAATTGTAGGATTTTTCCTGGAGCTGTTATTTCTGCTGTTTCACAAGATCTTAAGTATAAAGGTGAGTATACAACCACACATATTGGCGATAATACTACCATCAGAGAATGCGTTACTATTCATAAAGGGACCACAGATAGAAATAAGACAGTAATAGGAAATAATTGTTTGTTAATGGCTTATGTGCATGTTGCGCACGATTGTTTAATTGGCAATAATGTAATCATAGCAAATAGCACGCAATTAGCAGGTCACATTACGATTGATGATTGGGTTATAATTGAAGGAATGGTTGGAACACAACAATTTGTGCATATAGGTGAGCATGCATTTATTGCTGGAGGTTCCTTGGTTCGCAAAAATGTTCCACCTTATGTTAAAGCAGCTAGAGAACCACTTTCGTATGTGGGAGTTAATTCGGTAGGTTTAAGAAGAAGGGGGTTTGCTGATCAACAAATCATGAATATAGAAGATATTTACAGGGTAGTTTATGTTCAAAATAGTAACATTACAACAGCACTAAAAGTAGCCGATATCGAACTACCATTATCAGAAGAGAAAGACACTATATTAGACTTTATAAAAGGATCTACTAAAGGAATTATGAGAGGGTTATCCTAGTAATTATTCGATAATAAATTTGGCTGGTAAATACCCTATTGCTCCAACCATATATAGCCCTTTTGCGAACGTACTTACATCGAGGTTGTTAATTCCCGGTTTAATGCTAAAGATTTCAAATAACTTTCCTTCTAAATTATAGATATAAATGTCTAAAGTTTCCTTTGATTGGATTTGAAGATTAGTAGAGGTAGGATTTGGGTATAAATTTAAGTATGCTAATTTATTATCTTCCATTCCTTGTCCCAAAGAATCTATGTTAATCCCAATGTAATTAGTTCCAACGATTGTTTCTGTATTGTAGAGGTTTGCAGAGTTCACAGTAATATGTCCCTGAATAAACTGGGCTGGAGATAAAAGCACAGAGTAGCGTTCTCCTGGATACAGGATTAGAGTGTCACTGTCGATAGGATTAGGTAGAACTCTACCATCCGACATATGTATTACCGCATTTGCTTCTGAAGGGAATACGTACTCAACAGAATTATAACCAACGTTACCTATGTGCAATAAAGCTGTGTCACCTGCACTCATGTTAATGATTTGCGTTGTGTCATCGAACAATTGTGAGCCTGCTTTTCCGTTAATCATGAAATAATCGGCTTCATACATGTGAAATGGCCCCGGAGAAGTTACGTTGAAATTCCAGTATAAATACATGTCAGAAGAAAGGTAGAAGTATTCTTTATTAAAAGAAGGACCATTGTTATACAGCAAATTAGTGTCAGGGTAATTTCTGATTACCAACATACCGTACATCCCCATTGCTGCATGCAGATTGGTCTGCACATGGCAATGGTACAAATATGTGCCTGGGTGTTTAGCTTTAAATTTATATGTGGCGCTATCATTAAACAATACCCCAAACGATGTCGATGGAACACCATCATTTATCTGCGTTACATCTAGTCCGTGTAAATGAATCGTATGCATTTCTGGAGATAGATTGTGCAATTTTAAATAAACACTGTCATTTAAGTCGTAAATAAGTAATGGTGAAGGTAGTGAGATTCTTTGATTTGGTAGTGTAGGGTTAAATTCTCCAAATCCCCAAAAAGGAGTATAAATTCCGTCCTCACTCAGAAACGTGCCATCCATTTTGGAAATTAACTTGGTGTCTTTAATTTGAGAATTACCAAGTAACGGTAGAAATATCATAACGATAAATAATTGTTTCATGGCATAATATTTAGGCGCGTTACCATCCCTCCAGGATAACCTCCCGTGGCAACTGTAACAAGGTTGTGATTATGAACAGGATACATTCCTGGTTGATCAGGTACGAGTAATAAGGTCATAGCCTCTCCAGGAAACACTGGAAATGTATCTTTTTCCCAACCCAACATGGTTTGGTGAATTTTAACATCAATGATTTTAACATGGTAACCATGAAAATGGAAAGGACTAACCATTTGTCCAGAATTAACAACAGAAATAATTATTGAATCATTTACATTTCCAGTTACTGCACCTAGTGTGTCAGTAACTGTGTTTGGGAAATATAGGTTATTAATGGTAAACACTTCTGGCTTAAAATAGTTGGGTAAAGTCGTCGTTAAACCATTTGCAATGGAATCCATAAATGTGTCTTTTGCTTCAAATAAATTCCAGAAAAAGTGAATATAATTACTATACCCAACCAAAATATTTCCAGAAGCTGCCAGATATTTTCCATAAGCTACATCGGAGTAATATCGATAAGTTCCTTTACCATTGAATTTAAGCTGAAAAGTTGCTGTGTCAAAAGGAGCTATATTATTTCCTGTTTCTAATATTGAGTTGACAGTAAAAGTATGCGCTAAACTATCAGTGTTTATTATTGTGACTTGAAGCGTGTCATTTTCATTTACTTCAAGAGGGCTGTTCGTCAGTTCAAAAGTTTCTGTGCTGTTAAAAGAACAATAGTTTATTAGTTTTTGAGCTTGATTAACGGTGCCTCTATTGATGAAAAGGGTGTCAATATATACAGTCGAAAAAGAGCTTAATGAGCTCTGAAATAGCAGAACTAATATTATTAACTTTCTCATTGCAGATGAGTAATTACAGATTGAAGAACCTCATAAGTTTCTCTGTTAAAAACATAAGTAATCAATGATAAATTATCAATATCATAGGTTGCATCATTTTGTGGAACCTCGAAAGCATAGTCATTGTAGAACTTCTCTCCACTCGCAACTGATCCGCTAACAATCTCTTCTCCCCAAGTTCCATTTATATTAGCAGAAAGAACGTTGTGGTGATGATACTCCTCCTCTTCTTGGCCTGCAGGAAACTTTTGAGGCGAAATTACTGTATCTCGAACCAGATAAACTACTAGGTTATAATTTCCTGTCTTTGTATTGATGAAGTCAGATTCTGTATGCACAAAAAGCCCATTTTCGTTTTCAAAATAATTATACTGAACTTGAATATTTACATCCAAATCTTCACCTAATAAAGTCCCTGTGCTAGTTCCCCAAGAGGTATGGGGTTGTAAAATTGGATTCGTTGATGGATAGACTCCAAGTTTTCTATTTGTCATACCTAATGGATTTAAGTCGCATCCAAAAGTAGTTGCATATTCGTTTCCAGCATCAGTCCTATAGTCTGCAGAAAATACAGATGGTGCAGGTTCAGGAACTTGATATCCATTGGTAGTGCTGGCATGAATCGAGGCAACGATTACCCTTCCTATATTTGCAGATTCAATATTAGTTGCCTCCGCTGCCGCGGCAGGACATCCCACGCAAGTATGGCCAGTGAAGTCTTCAATTAAAACATTTTTTGCTGAGTTTAAATTGGCAGTCCAAGTAGGCCAAGTGTAGCTTGCAGAATCTTCAAAAGGTGATAGACTCCAGTCTAATCCTCCAACCGTTTCAGGTATTGGATTTTCGATTTTGTCGCAAGAGTAGAGGCTCCATGAGACAACTAGAAATAATGTTACTATTAAATTTATTTGTTTCATAATTTAAAAACTTGTTGTTAAAGTGAAAGTAACACCATTTGACGCGGGCACAGAACGGCATACTCCACCCACACAAAATACTCCAGCTCGTTGTTTGCCATATTGAATAGAAAACCTATGTGGACCATTGAGATACCCTGCTGTTGCAAGAGGATAATGCAATCTTTCGACTTCAATCGAATTTCCATAATTATACTGATCCATTACAGCGAAAAACCAGCTTGGACTGATAGAGTACTCTATCAATCCATATGCCCAGTTTCCTCTATCTTGACCTGTCCGAAGATGCTGAGCTTCAATTCTTATACTATGGTGTTTGTTTATTTTGTAGGTGGCTTCTGCCACAAAAATATCTGCATAAATCAGCTCATGCTTTTGGGCCACCAAAATTGCACGATCGTCAAATACAAAGTTAAAATAGGTTAAAGCCGCTTTGAATTTCTTGCTAAATTTTCTTTTTATTTCAATATTAAAATCTTTAACAAAAGCACTGTCACTAGCGTCAAAAGGTCTTGAAGTATATGAATTTCGTGAACTGTCCATATCATTTAGGTAAGTTCTATTTGGAGCATAAGCCGTAGCAAAGTTTATATTAATGGAAGTTCCATATTTACCACCAATTTTTGTTTTCTTTGGAATTTTATAAATAATATCTGCTTGGAACGCTACTTCTCCTAGAAAATTTACGGCATATGGATACATTGTAGAAGCAAGGTTATAGGTGTGTTGTTTAGACATTGTTGGCAAAAACCCAATCAAAAGCGAAGTTGGAGCTACACTTACATTTGTACTTCTCCAAAGCATGTTGTCGTTGTGTTTAGCGCTCATATCAATGCCTAGACCTTTGGTCGAGTATCCTAAATTTAATAGAATACCTTTTCCATTGTTGTAGATGTAATCGAATCTTTCATCTGTTGGGTTTGGATACGGGTCATTTTCTTTCAATATGTATTCTCCCGAAAATCGGATTTTACCATATCGCATAGCAATTCTACCTCCATATGCTCCCACATTTTTAGGAAGGATGAAATCAGGTGTCGTATTGTCGTTATTGTATTTACTTACAAAACTACCCCCTATGGATATTCTGAACTTTGAGTCGGCAAACGTGCTGTCAAATACTGTGTTTAAATCAATTTCTCCATCGAAACCACGAACAATTCCATTTCCATTTATTAATCCGTCGTTGAAGGCTTCCCTTTGTTTTCCAATTAGGCCAGTTAAATTGATTCCTTGATAGGGTTCATATTTTATCTTTATACCATCAAGCGCATTGTTTAATCCTAAATTGGGTTCTTCATAAGCTCTAAGAATAGTCCCACTTCCAAATTGCTCAAAGAAGTTTCCGATAGTAATATTAAGACTTTCATTTTTCCAATTAGCATATCTGTATCCAATTCCAGTTCCAGAAAAACCGGATGGATACCCTTCTAATGGGTTAAGATAAGTTTCATATCGAATACCGGCATTGAATTTTCCTCTAGAATAATTAACATTAGTAAATGAGTTTAATCCCATTATATGATCGGGTAAAGCAGCATTTATTAATGTATCTTCATTGTAATATTGTGCGATTACTTGAGTATTCCCGCTAATACTACCTAGGTCAATCTCCGCGTCTTCTTGTGAATAAACAAATTGTCCCATGCCTAGGACAATAGCTGCTATGGTGATAAGATTCTTTTTCAAGATGTTTATTTTATGGCGTATATTTTGTTGTCTGTGGTTATTTTGAGATATGCTCTATTTGTTCCAAAAGTTCTTCTTCATCTCCTGGAGAGTAATTGTTGTGATTCCATACGACTTTTCCAGTGCTTCCATCAACCAAAAAAGTGTGTGGGACGTTGTTTACATTCATCGCTCTTTTCAAATCTCCGTTTGGATCTAAAAGAACTGTATATTCCCAGCCTTGACTATTAACATAAGGCTCTACTCTTCCTGAGCTTCTGGCGTCATCTATCGATACTGCTATTAATTCGACTCCAGTTTCATCAACCCAATCTTCATAATCTTCTGCGATTGTATTCAGCTCAGCTTTACATGGTTTGCACCAGGTGGCCCAAAAACTAATTACAATCGGTTTTCCATTATTTTTTATTTGCGAAATATCAACCGTTTTACCTTCTAATGTTTTAAGCTTCATGGAAGGTATGCTTTTGCCATTTTGAGCCGTAATTATTCCTGTTGCAATTAATGCAAATGAAAGTATAAATAATTTTTTCATAGTAAATATTTTAATTGTTTATTGGTCGAAACCAAAAATCAAACCAAATTCCTGCTTTTTGTAAAGGTAAGAATCCAATTTGTTATACAAGAGAAATATATAAAGTATATGTTTTCTTCATTGTTGGGAAGTTAAATCACTTCTAAATAGCTTAACGTGCTGTTAACTATTATTTTGTAGATGATAATATTGGAAAGTAAAAAGGCGCTTCGTAAACAGAAGCGCCTTTTGATGTGAATTAAGATTGATTCTTATTTGGTTAGAACAACTCTTTCTGAAGTTAATACTGCACCAGCTTTAACATTTATCATGTAAATACCAGCAGTAAAAGAAGTACCGTCAATAGTTACATTTTGCAGTCCTGATGCATTACCTACGTTTTCAGTGTATACAACTTGACCAACCATATTAACTACTTCTATAATTGCATCAATTCCCGTATTGTTGTTGAAATTAACAGTAGCAATTGTAGTGAATGGGTTTGGGTAAACACCTAAGCCATTAATTGCATTTTCTTCAATTGCAGAAGGAGTTGTGCCTGAAAGGAATTTACCTCCATCTTCGTCAGCGAAGTCTCCACCTGACAGCAATGTGTTTCCAGCTGCATCTTTAACAGCAAAATTACCTGCTCCATAACCTGCGTCCATTCCATCACCCCATGAATCAAAAACGGTGAATGTATGACAGTCAGCAGGAGAAGTTAATAATACAGAAACTGGTGTTTGAACAGTTGTCCCAGCCGCGGTCAAATCATTATAAGGTCCTCCAGAAGCAACCAATGCGTTACTAGCGTCTCTTAGTTCCCAAGTAGTTTCAGAACCGTATGCATCTGTTTCAATTTGAACACTTACATCCAAAGAAGAGGCTGCCGTTGCTGGAGCAAGGGTTTGACTAATAGAATTATCACTAGCATTATCATCAGCGCTTGTAATTTCGATAGTATAGTTAGTAGCAGCAGATGGAGTAACTTGACCAACAGTAACTTGTTCAACTGCATAAGTTGCCAAGTTTCCAGTCCAGTTAACCGAAGCAACTGAAGAGCCACCGTCCATAACTTCTATTGTAGCTGCGGTAAGATTCGCAGAACCTAAGTTTTGTAAAGTAACGACAACATCAATTGCAGAACAAGAAGCAGTCTCTCCATTGTAACTTAATAATCCGCCGTTGTTAGTTCCACTTGCACTAACGCATGATCCAACATTAGCATAATGAGCTGATGCACTAATTGCACCTACTTCTGTTAATTGTCTGTTAGCGCATACAGAATAAACAGTTGGATAATAAGCTAGCGCATAAGGACTAGCTAATGAAGCGTCATCAATAATGGGAAAATCGGTTCCTGTAATCCAATTTCCTTCTGTATTAGTTCCAGTACCAGCCAAATCAGCAGCATTAGTAGAACCGTCAGATTCAACCATAAATACATAAACGTCATCTGTAGTAGTTGCAGAAACGCCAGGTTGACCAGCAGGACCATGATTTACCCATAAGTCTTCCAATTCTCCAGACTGATGATATGACCAACATGGTGGACACCAAGTAGCATTCATGTCAATAATAACAGTGTAGCCATTGTCAAGTAAATTGTATAGGTTGTAAGAATTACCATTTATATCTGATAGCGTCCAGTCAGGGGCAATACTACCAGAAGGTAATTGAGCATTTGCCGTATTCGCAGAACTGACTCCTGCTAGTACTAATAAAGTAAGTAGTGTTTTTTTCATCGTAATAGTTTATTTGTTTAAATTAGTTTCTTTGATTTGTGAAGTGTAAAAGTAAGCATTAATTGGCATTCTCTCCAAATCTTGTGATTAGTTACTATTGGAGTCCTAAAAAAGAAGAATTGTTGTACTCGTGTTATTTATAAGTATATATTGAATATATTTGTATCGAACACATCATTCAGAACACTATGAAAAATATAATTACTAGTTTGTTTTCAGTTTTAGCGATTTCGTCTATTGCTCAAAATTCACTCAAAATTGAAGATGCCGCTAATGTTGGACCAGACATAGCAAGCAGTATTGTGACATTAACTGATTTAGCTTCGATTTTTGAATTTGCTTTAGATCTTCATGTGATCAATACTTCAACTGTTTCAATGGAGTTAAAAATGAGAACCACTGAGATGGACGTTTGTCCTAACACTACTAGTGCAACATGTTGGTCCGTGTGTCCGCCATACTCAACCGCTGGAGCTAACCCAACTCAAATTAGCACATTTTCGCAGACGATAGTTCCTGGAGACACAGCTTCCGTTTGTTCTCTTCATTATAAGCCTCAAAACTTGGACTGCTGTTCAATGTTTAAATATGAATGGATAGATATTGATAATGGCAATGCTGTTGTTGCAGATTTAATGGTAAGATATGATCATACTAATGTAGGTACTGCTTGTGCCGTTAGTGTCAAAGAGCAAGAAGTTAATTTAGAGGTTTCAATTTCTCCAAACCCAGCAAATGAAATGGTTACTTTTTCTCTAGATGGGATTGAAAATTTTAATGGAATGTCAATTAATATTTTTGACATGTTAGGAAAAAAAGTAAGTTCAATTTCTCAAGTTGGACCTAAGAACAATTTAAATGTTTCAGAATTTAAAAACGGTATGTACTTCATCTCCATTATGAAAAATGGATTATTGATTAAAACGTCTAAGCTTATTAAGGAATAGTTATAATTATTCTTTTTCAAGAATTGAAGCCACAATAGCTAGGCCTGTTGTGGCTTTTTCATTTATTATAGTTAAGTTGTTTATTGATTTAGTTTCAATATCTATCGATGGGTCAACTAAATATTTCGGACAATCATCAGGCGTTTGGTATACGAGCCCAGCTGCGGGATATACATTTAGAGATGATCCTATAATTAAGAGAATATCCGCTGTTTTGACTATGTTCTCAGCAATTAATATGTTGGGGACATCTTCTCCAAACCAAACAATATGGGGACGCAATTGATAACCATCATTACAAAGGTCGTTTAAGAAAATAGATTTATTTCCAATTGTATATACTTTCTCTGTTCCTATACTTCGGGCTTTAGTGATTTCTCCATGGAGATGAAGTACATTTGTAGAGCCGGCCCTTTCATGAAGGTCGTCAATATTCTGTGTTATTATTTGTACCTCAAAATGTTTTTCAAGTTCTGCAATGATTTCATGTCCTCTATTTGGCTTTGCTTCAAGAGCTTGTTTTCGTCTTTTGTTGTAAAATTCTAAAACCAATTCAGGGTCTTTTTTCCAAGCTTCAGGCGAACAAACATCAGAGATGTTGTAATCCTCCCATAGTCCTCCAGAATCCCTGAAGGTTTTGATGCCGCTTTCTTGACTTATTCCAGCTCCAGTAAATACAACTAACTTTTTCATAGACAAAACTATAAACTAAAGTTAGTGAAATTTATTAGAAGGAATGATATCAGATCAATAATTGGATAATCTCCCGGTTTTCAGTGTGAATTCCATGGATATTGCTATCTTTATCGGCTCTAAAAATCAGTGGTAGGATGAAGATAAAAAGAAAAGAAGCCCTAGATTACCATAGTAATGGTCGAAAAGGAAAAATTGAAGTAGTTCCTACTAAACCATACAGCACCCAAAGGGATTTGGCGTTGGCATATTCCCCCGGTGTAGCAGAACCTTGCTTGGAGATTGCAAATAACAAAAACAATGCTTACAAATATACCGCAAAGGGAAATTTGGTAGCCGTTATTTCAAACGGAACAGCTGTTTTAGGGTTAGGAGATATTGGGCCAGATGCTTCAAAGCCAGTTATGGAGGGGAAAGGTCTGTTATTTAAAATATTTGCTGATCTAGATGTGTTTGATATCGAAGTTGACGCCACTGATGTGGATGCATTTGTAAATACTGTTAAAGCTATTGCGCCAACTTTTGGAGGTATTAACTTGGAAGATATTAAAGCACCAGAAGCGTTTGAGATTGAGAGAAGGTTAAAGGAAGAGCTAGATATACCTGTTATGCATGATGACCAGCATGGCACTGCAATAATTTCAGCTGCTGCATTAATTAATGCTCTGGAAATTGCAAACAAGGATATAAAGGAAGTCAAACTTATCGTCAACGGGGCGGGTGCTGCAGCTATTTCTTGCTGCAAATTGTATGTGTCTTTGGGTTTGAAAAAAGAGAACTTGATCATGTTTGACTCTAAAGGACCTATTACAACTAATAGAAAGAATTTAGATGAGCAAAAGCAGTTTTTTGCTGTTAAAACTAAAATCAAAACTTTAGCCGAGGCAATGGAAGATGCAGATGTTTTTGTAGGTCTTTCAAAAGGAGATATTGTATCTAAGGATATGGTTAAGTCTATGGCAAAAAACCCAATTGTATTTGCACTGGCTAATCCAAATCCAGAAATATCGTATAAAGATGCTATGAGTGTCAGGGATGATATAATTATGGCAACAGGTAGGTCTGATCATCCCAATCAGGTTAATAATGTTTTGGGGTTTCCATATATTTTCAGGGGAGCTATGGATGTGCGTGCAACCTGTATAAACGAAGAGATGAAACTTGCTGCTGTTAAAGCAATTGCAAAATTGGCAAAAGAAACTGTACCAGAAGAAGTGAATGAAGCTTATGAAGAAAGGAATATTTCTTTTGGAGCAGATCAAATTATTCCGAAACCGTTGGATCCTCGATTAATTTATTGGGTGGCGCCTGCTGTGGCGAAAGCTGCCATTGATTCTGGAGTTGCTTTAGAACCAATAAAAGATTGGGATGCCTACGAACAAGAATTGATTAAGCGATTAGGGAATGACAATAAGTTAATTAAGGACATTACAGAAAAGGCACAAAAAAACCCGAAAAGAGTGGTTTTTGCTGAAGCCGATCATTATAAAATACTAAAAGCGGCTCAAATAGCTTGTGAAGAAGGAATTGCCTTCCCTATATTGTTAGGAAAGAGAAAAAGAATCGAAGCATTAATTGATGAAAACGGTTTAGAGTTCGGAGAATGCACGATTATTGACCCTAGAGATGAAAGTGAGACGGAGCGTCGAGATAAATTTGCTGCAGATCTATTTGAAAAAAGAAATCGCCGGGGACTTACTCTTTACGAGTGTAAAAAGATGATGCGGGAAAGAAATTATTTTGGTGCTGGCATGGTAGAAATGGGAGAGGCAGATGCAATGATTTCTGGATTGACTCGAAACTATCGTGATACAATTCGGCCTTCTTTACAAGTAATAGGCATTGATGAAGGTGTCAATAAGATTGCCGGAATGTATGTTTTGATTACAAAAGAAGGTCCACTTTTCTTTGCAGATACAACCGTTAATTTAAATCCAACGGCAGAAGAGTTAATCGATATCACATTGTTAGTTGCAAAGATTGTTAAAAGGTTCAAAATACAGCCTCGAATAGCAATGCTGGGCTATTCAAATTTTGGTTCTAGTGAGGGTGACGATGCGATTAAAATGCGAGAAGCGGTAAAAACGCTGCACGAAGAGCACCCTAACTTATCTGTAGATGGAGAAGTTCAAGCGAACTTTGCATTAAACAATGATTTGATGAAAGAATTTTTCCCTTTTTCTTCTTTGGCAAATAAAAAAACAAACACCTTAATTTTCCCCAATTTAGCAGCTGGAAATATAGCCTATAAATTAGTTCAGGAATTAACGGAGGCAGAAGTTATTGGTCCTATATTGCTGGGTATGAAAAAGCCTGTTCATGTTTTGCAAATTGGCTCTTCTGTCCGTGAGATATTGAATATGATTACTGTTGCAGTTGTAGATGTTCAAACAAGAAAATAATGATTACACACATTGAAGGAATACTAGAAGAGAAGAATCCCGCTTATGTTATATTGGATGTAAATGGGATCGGTTATTTTTTACACATATCTCTAACAACTTTTTCTGATATTCCAGAAAAAGGAAAATTAAGATTGTTTACACACCTTTCAATAAAGGAAGATGCACATACCCTATTTGGGTTTAGCACACAAAGTGAAAGATCGATATACCGTCAATTAATTAGTGTTTCTGGCGTGGGCCCGAGTACGGCCAGAATGATCTTGTCTTCATTATCCCCCGATGAGGCTGCTCATGCAATTGTTTCAGGCGATGTCAATTTGCTGAAAAAAGTAAAAGGTATAGGAGCTAAAACAGCGCAAAGGGTCATTATTGATTTAAAAGACAAGGTAGCTCCTTCTGGGGAAGTCTCGGATTTTTCTTCTACTATAGGCAATACTCTTAGAAACGAAGCGTTATCTGCTCTTATTGTTTTAGGAATAGACAAAAGAAAAGCAGAGGCTGTTATTGATAAAACGATAGATAAGTCTGGGTCAGAAATATCTGTTGAAGAGTTGATTAAAGTTACGTTAAAGAGCTTGTAGATTCCCGAAATCATTTAATAAACCATCCTGAAAAAACAAATAAAATATTTTCTTATTGCGTTTGTTCTGTTTAACCAGAGCATCTTTGCTATCAACCCAATAAGAGAATATGTTGCATTGTTAGATTCACCCGAGGTAAATTTAATTTACCCAATTCAAGATGGTATTAGTTCAAGTGAGCAACAATCAGGGTTGATTGACTTTAGCACGCCTCTTAATATTGAGCAACATGTAGAGTATGACCCGGTTTCTGGGATGTATATTTTTTATTCAACTTTGGGAGATTCTTTGAGCTATAGGAATCCTACTTCCATGACTCTTGAGGAATATTTGCAGTACCAAAATGAGCAATCGATGGATCAATACTGGCAAGATAAATTTAATGAGCAATCAGATGTAGGCAGGGAGACAAAGGACGAAGATGGTATCGTTAGTGAATTTGGAGACAGAAAAAAGAAAAGTATTTTCGGAAGCGACTTTGTTGAAATTAGACCACAAGGATCTGCAGAATTGAGTTTCGGAATTAATTCATCACGTACGGATAACCCAGTATTACCAGAAAAGCAAAGAAAGATAACGACGTTTGATTTTGATCAAAAAATTCAAATGAACTTGACGGCTAAAATAGGAGATCTAATGAAAATAGGTTTCAATTATAATACAGAAGCAACTTTTGATTTTGAAAATGAATTGAAACTTAACTATTCGGGAGAGGAAGATGAAATTATCCAAAAGTTAGAAGCGGGTAACGTCAGTATGCCATTAAATAGTTCTTTGATTTCAGGAAGTCAAAGTCTATTTGGAATCAAATCCGAACTCAAGTTTGGTAGGTTAACGGCAACTACTGTGTTGTCTCAGCAAAGGGGTCAGAAAAAAGAAATTGAAGTTGCAGGTGGAGCCCAGGTAAGTGATTTTGAAATTTTCGCAGACAATTATGAAGAAAATCGTCACTACTTTTTAAATTACTTTTTTAGGGATAATTATGATAATGCAATGGCAAATTTACCAAATGTAACTTTGGGTGTTCAAATTCAAAGAATGGAGGTATGGATAACAAATCGTACAAACGATTTTTCAGAAACTAGAAATATAATTGCATTTACTGATTTAGGCGAAAACGATGCAAATAATATGGAAAATGCGGGTTGGAGTATAAATGGCATTTCAAATCCTGATAATGATAATAATGCGATGTATTCATATTTGAATTCTAATCCAGGAATTCGAAACTACGTAAATGCTTCCAATCTACTAGCCTCCACTCAGGCAGGTGCCTTGCAACAAAGTGTAGATTATGAAAAGTTAGAGAATGCTAGGTTATTATCATCTAACGAATATTCTTACAATGCTTTATTAGGGTATGTTTCGTTAAATCAATCCTTGAATAATGATGAGGTATTGGCTGTTTCTTATCAATATACTTATAAGGGAGAGACTTACCAAGTTGGAGAGTTTTCTACAGATGGAGTAACGGGACAAGATGCGTTATTTTTAAAATTGTTAAAATCAACTGTCAGGAATCCAACTAAGAAATTATGGGATTTGATGATGAAAAATGTCTATTCACTTGGGGCATATCAAATTGACCCCATGAATTTTAGACTCGATGTTTGGTATAACAATCCCGAGCACAAGTATTGATGTTAATTATATTCCAAAACCAGGTGTGGATGATAAATTACTGCTTCAGCTTTTAGAAATGGATAGGCTAAATCAGCAACAAGCAAAATATGCTGATGGGGTATTTGATTTTATTCCAATAACTGTTGCTAATGGAAAAATAATAAATGGAGGAACAATTAATCCTCGAAACGGAAGGCTTTATTTTACAACAAAAGAGCCTTTCGGAAAGACATTAGATGACGCACTTACTGACAAGGGAGTTTCTCCGTCGGTCAGAAAAACAATAGTTTTTAGCCAATTATACGATAGCACCAAAACAGCGGCGCAGCAGATTCCAGAGTTAAATAGATTTAAAATAAAAGGAACTTACCAGTCGTCTGTAAGTTCCGAAATTTCGCTAAATGCGCTCAATATACCACAAGGATCTGTTAATGTAGTTGCTGGCGGAGCTCAATTGTCTGAAGGGGTGGATTATACAGTCGACTATAACCTGGGGCGTGTAAAAATATTGAATGATGGTATCTTGAGTTCAGGAACACCCATTAAAATTTCGTTGGAAAGTAACTCTCTTTTCAGTATTCAGACCAAATCTTTAATTGGAACTCATTTAGATTATCGTATCAGTAAAGATGCAAACATAGGAGCAACAATGATGCGCTTGACTGAAAAACCATTGACGCAGAAAGTAAATATTGGAGATGAGCCGATTGCAAATACAATGTTAGGGTTAGACGGAGGCTTTAGAAAAGAGGTTCCGTATTTAACAAAATTGGTTGATAATATTCCCTTTATCAATACGAAAGAAAAATCTATTGTAAATTTTACAGGGGAAATTGCTACCATTATTCCAGGTCATAATAGGGCTATTGGAAAAGAAGGGACCTCCTATATAGACGATTTTGAAGGTAGTCAGTCTGCAATAGATATTCGTTCGTTTAATACCTGGGTGCTGGCGTCTGTTCCGCAAGGTCAGCCAACATTATTTCCTGAAGCGAATTCTTATGATGATTTAATTTATGGGAAAAATAGAGGAAAAATGTCTTGGTATGTAATTGACCCATTGTTCCATAACGATAATAATTTGACGCCTGATCATATCAAAGGTGATCCAATGCAGAAAAACAATCTAATGCGGCAAGTTTTAGTGAGTGAGGTTTTTCCAAATAAACAGTTAAGCACGGGTCAGTTAAATAACATTCCTGTTTTAGATTTGGCTTATTATCCGCAAGATAGAGGGCCGTATAATTATGATACCCCTAGTGGAAGTGCTTTGTCTGCGGGTGTAGAAGCGAATGGAGAATTAAAAGACCCAGACAGTAGATGGGCAGGAATAATGAGGACGCTTACAACAAATGATTTTGAGGCTGCTAATATTGAATATATCCAGTTTTGGGTAATGGATCCTTTTAGCACATCAGCAAGCAATAGTTTTGGAGAACCAGCAACGAATGAAGATTCACAAAATTCAACGGGCGGCGAACTGTATTTTAATCTTGGTAATATTTCTGAAGATATATTAAGAGATGGCAGAAAGTCTTATGAAAATGGCCTTCCTACAGATGGTGTTTATGATCCAGAAATTCTTACGGAAACTGCTTGGGGGTGGATTCCAACTTCACAGGTCATTGTAAATGCATTTGATAACGATGTAGAAACAAGACCAAATCAAGATGTTGGATTTGATGGGTTAAAAAATGAAGATGAAAGAGATTTTTTCAGTTCTTTTCTTTCTTCTTCGTCAGCGCTCCTCAATCCAGCAGCTTATGCAGAGTTAAGTGCGGATCCTTCATCTGATGATTATAATTATTTTAGAGATGATGGGTATGATGCAAATCAGCTAGACATATTAGAGCGGTACAAGCAATATAATGGAGCGGATGGGAATTCACCAACATCGGAAATGTCTGCTGCATTAAATGGTGATGGTTATCCAACATCTGCATCTACTTTGCCAAATGTTGAGGATATTAATCAAGACAATAACTTAAATGAAACCGAAAGTTATTTTCAGTATAAGGTAAATATGAAGCCGCAAAACATGAATGTGGGCACAAATTATATCACCGACAGAATTCTAGCAAAAGATGAAAAAAGTCAAAAGCAAGTTTACTGGTACCAATTCAGAATTCCGATAAGAGAGTTTACCTCGAAGGTAAATGGGATACAAGATTTTAGATCAATACGCTTTATTAGGATGTTTATGAAAGGCTGGAATCAGGAGGTTGTCTTGAGGTTTGCTCGTCTAGAATTAATTCGTGGAGAGTGGAGGACTTATTTGAACTCATTGTTAAATGAAGGAGAATATTTGCAAGGGGAAGAGTCCAATACTACGTTTAATATTGGAGCAGTAAATATTGAAGACAACGGAAACAGAGATCCAATTAATTATGTGCTTCCAGAAGATATAATTAGAGAAACAAACTATCAAACAGCTAATCTCGCGCAGCAAAATGAACAATCATTAGTTTTGGATGTATGTGGGCTTCAGGATGGTGATGCTAGAGCAGCGTATCGAAATGTAAGCTTTGATGTTCGGAATTATAAGAAAATTGAAATGTATGTTCACGGGGAATCAAATAACGATGCATTTGTTGGAGACGATGAGGTAACGGTTTTCGTTCGATTAGGCACGGACTTTGTCAGTAATTACTACGAATATGAAATGCCCGTAAAAATCAGTGAATGGTACCAAAATGCCGCTGCCGATGTTTGGCCCGATGCGAATAATATTATCATTGAACTGGATAGTTTGAAACAAGTGAAAACAAGAAGAAACAATATACCCGGGTTTTCTTTATTGGAGAAATATACAGAAACAGACAATGTTGACAACACGAGAAATATTTCAGTAATAGGAAACCCGAATTTGCAAAATTTAAAAACAATAATGATTGGCGTGCGTAATCCGAAGAAAGACGATAAATACAATCAATGGCAACCTGATGATGGTGAGGAAAAATGTGCTGAAATATGGGTAAATGAACTTAGGCTCACAGACTTTCAATGAACGCGGCGGTTGGGCTACAATTGGTAGGTTGAGCGCAAATATGGCAGATTTTGCAGACATGTCTTTGTCTGGTAATTACGCTACACCTGGCTTTGGATCTATCGAAAAGAGGGTAAGTGAAAGAGCCCAGGAATATGTATATGGGGTGGACGCTTCCACCACTGTCCAATTGGGTAAGTTTTTTGGAGATAAATCTGGAATTAAGGTTCCTATGTATTTAGGGATATTCGAATAGTATTATTAAGCCTCAATACGACCCTCTTCTGGGAGATTTATTATTGGTTCAAAATGAATCGGAATCAAAGGAAGAATGGAAAGAAAGATTAGACGCTGGAAGAGATATTACAGAAAGAAAGTCTATCAATTTTACTAACGTTAGAAAAGAAAGAGGGCAAGGAAAAAATGGAAAGGTAAAAAAAGCACATTTTTACGATGTGTCTAATATATCACTTACCTATTCTTATAGCCAACTTTCGCATAGGGACATAAACACGCAGTATGACCGAACCCTAAATCACTTAGGGTCAGTTAATTACGGCTTCAACAACAACCCTAAACCATGGGAGCCATTCAAAAAAATAAAGGCATTCCGGAAGTCAAAGTGGTTAAGGCCAATAAGAGACTTTAACCTTTATTTAGCTCCAAAACAACTCGGTTTCAGAACAAGTATGAACAGAACTTACAACGAGTATGAAGTGCGCAATAATTTTGGAGGGTTAACTATTCCTCAATACAATAAAATGTTTAATTGGGATCGAGATTATAACTTGAAATATGACATAACCAAAAGTTTGAAGTTTGATTTTACGGCTAAGAATAGAGCATTTATAAATGAGCCAGTTGGCAAGGTTGATGAAGGGGCATTTGGTTATGATGCTGATTCCTCTAAAACACAAATGTTGAATAGTATTAGGAGTTTTGGGGAAACAATGAACTATGGTCACAAAGCTAATGTTACCTTTAAATGGCCTTTCAGTAAATTTCCGCTAACGGATTGGATAACCTTAACGACGCGCTACAGCGGAAATTACGATTGGACAAGATCTCCCTTGGCACTGGACAACTTCGAAGTAGTTGATGAAAATGGCGATACCCAAACTAGAAAAGTGGGTAATATTATTCAAAATTCAAGAGTTGTAACTTGGAATGGCAAATTAAATATGACCACCTTTTACAATAAAGTGCCTTATTTCAAAAAGGTAAATAAGAAGTTTAGTAAAATAAGTAAAGGAAAAAACAATCGGTTTAATAGAACCAGCAAGACAAGCAAGAAGCCTGCGAAGGGAAAAGAGGAAGGAAAAGATAAAATACGTAAGACAAAACAACCGAAAGACATGACTTTGTTAGAGTTGGAAAGTGAATTGAAACGACAAAAAAGTAGGGCTGTTAAAGATGAGAAAAAAATTGAGGAGCTAAAAAAGTTTATTAAGAAGAAAAAGAAGGAAACAGATAAGTTGAATATCTTTGACCATACAGCTCTTCTTGTAATGTCCTTGAAGAACGTAAGTGTCAATTATAGCACCAATGATGGAATCTTGCTTCCAGGATATAATGGTTTAACCAATGTAATGGGAATGGATAATAATTTCTTTGGACCTTCCTTGGATTTCATTGCTGGAGGGAGTCAGATGAGAGATATTTTTGGAGATACTACTTCTAACAATTTTGCTCGAGACGCTTATTTAAATAATTGGCTTGTGGATACTGCAAATTTTGATATTATTAATACGCAGTTTGCTTCAAACCATACTGAGAAGCTAAATATTAAAGCAACCTTGAAGCCGATTTTAGGGTTAAGAATTGATTTGACCGCAGATAGAAATTTAGCTGAAAACACGAATTCTAATTTAGGGTGGGATGATTTTACGAATGAATTTGATTTAAGAAACGAACAGTTTACAGGATCTTTTAGTACTTCCATAATAACATGGAGAACAGCATTCAATAGAGATCTCCAAGCTGATACTGGTGACGCATTGCAGAACGCCACGTTTGATAACTTGCGGAATTTCAGACAAGAAGTTTCGGCTGTTTTAGGGGCAAATAATCCGAATTCGGTAAATGAGTTGAATGAAAATGGATACACTGGAGGGTATGGTTCAGCGCAGCAAGAAGTAATAATTGGATCGTTTTTAGCAGCATATACTGGCAAAAATGTCAACAAAAGGACTATAAATCCGTTTAAACAAATTCCATTGCCAAATTGGAGAATAACATATGATGGACTTTCGAAAATTAAATGGGTGAAGAAATATGTTAAAACATTATCATTTAGCCATGCATATAGATCAAGCTTTAATTTATCGGGATACACTACAAATTTGGACGGCAAGTTTGATTCTGATGGAAATGCTACGGAAGTAGATATTGCGGGGAATTTTATTGGGCAAAAGCAGATTTTAACAATGTCTATTATGGAGCAATTTGCACCTTTATTGGGAGTTGATATAACGCTTAAAAATAGTGTAATGGCTAAGTTAGAGATTAAGAAAGATAGAAACATATCGTTGAGTTTGGCGAATAATCAAATAACTGAAATCAAGGGTGCGGAGTTGGTTATAGGATCTGGTTATACATGGAAAAAACTTCAGTTACCGATTAAGTTTAATGGAAAAAAGGTAAAGGCTAGTGATCTGGTTTTACGATTAGATGTTTCTATTAGAGATAATAAAACCATTACTAGAAAAATTATAGAAAACCAAAATCAGGCGACAGCTGGTCAGAAAATGACCTCCATTAAATTCTCCGGAAATTACAAATTGGGTAAAAATCTTACTGTTAGATTGTATTATGATAGAGTGATGAATACCCCATTTATTTCTACATCATTTCCCACGGCAAATACAAATGCTGGTGTAGCTCTTCGATTTATGCTTCAATAGAGCTTTGCGAATTATTTTATAAGTGTAAAAAAGAAAAGAATAAAGTGTGATACTCAAAAGTATTTCATAAGTTCGTATTAAATAAAATAACAAATAATAGACATGAATATTCCATCAGATTTAAAATATACAAAAGACCACGAATGGTTGAAGGTTGAAGGTAACGTCGCAATAGTGGGAATTACCGCTTTTGCTCAGGGAGAGTTAGGTGACATCGTATACGTTGAAGTAGAAACGGAAGGTGAGGAACTAGATCAGGAAGAAGTTTTTGGATCGATTGAAGCGGTTAAAACGGTCTCGGATTTATTTATGCCTGTGTCTGGGGAGATTACTTCATTTAATGATGCTTTAGAACAAGATCCTGAAACAGTAAATAGTGATCCTTATGGAGATGGTTGGTTGGTTAAAATAGAAATGAGTAACGCAGCCCAAGTTGAAGGTTTATTGAATGCTGAACAGTACCAAGAGTTGATAGGGTAAACTTTTAATGTTTTTATCCAAGAACAAGTATGGTATTGTCTGGTCTACGTTAATACTTGTAGTATGCTTAATGCCTTCTGGCAACCTACCCAGCTCCTCTTTTTTAAGTTTTAAAGGAGCTGATAAGTTGATACACTTCGCTTTATATGCAGTGCTTCTTATATTAGTTGGTAAAGGACTAGTTAACTATTTTAAATTTTCCTATTCGATAAATAGAATTATTGTCATCGCCTTTCTTTATTGTTTTTTTCTTGGTGTTGGGATTGAATGCGTTCAGTCGGTTTTTGTTGTAGGTAGATTGGGTGATGTTTCTGATGTTTTAGCGAATACCATTGGAGCTTTTACAGGGATTGTATTTCTAATAACCCATTTAAAGAAAAGGGCTAGAAAAACATAATGGATATATAATATTATTTACGTAAAGGGGTGAACTATTTAGGCAATGGTTTGTATTAGATGTGAAGTTTAGAATAATTCTTCTTATCTTAGCCGAGATATAACCAAATAATTTTGGAGTTATTTTTGATAAGAGTTAATTAATAAAGCTCAAAAAAATGGATGCAAAGAAAACAAGTTACGCAAATATTGATAGTACTATAATTAGAACTGGACTGGTTTTGATCGGTGGAGTTATTGTAATGGGGGTAATGTTGTCTATGATGGAATACACAAACATTGTTCCGCCGAACAGCTCGTTAGATTCAGGATTGGCTGAGCTAGAGGATGAAGAGGTGATTGACATGAGCGATGCACCGCCACCACCACCACCACCACCACCACCACCACCACCACCTGCGCCACCGGAAGAAGTTGAGATATTGGAAGAGGATGATGAGCGTGAAGAAACAATTGTAACTATGCAAGATCAAGAATCGGAAGTTGTTGAAATTATAGAGGTTATTGAGGAGGAAGAGGTTATTGAGGTTGAAGAAATTTTTGAATTTGTAGAGCAGCAGCCGGAGTTTCCAGGGGGTGCTGCAGAGATGTATAACTATTTGGGAAAAGAAGTGAAGTATCCAGAAATGGCTAGAGAAGCCGGTATTCAAGGGAAAGTTTATGTAAAGTTTGTCGTGAAGAAAGATGGCTCAATCGGAGAAGTAAAAGTTGTGCGTGGTGTTCATAAAACGTTGGACAGAGAAGCTATTAGAGCAGTTAAGAGCATGCCAAAATGGACAGCTGGAGAACAACGAGGGAAGAAGGTGAGTGTGTGGTTTACGCTTCCGGTCAATTTCCGTATAGGATAACAATCAAAAAAAATTAAAAAAGCCCAGTGAAAACAGGGCTTTTTTTATGTTTAAAAGAGAAGGTATTATTTCCTTCTTCAATATTATTCAACATTAAAAAAATCTGTTACTTCAGGAAAAATCTATTTTAAGAGATTTAACAAAGGTTAATCGAGACATTTGGATTTGTACTCCAAGCTTTTTTCTCAATAATAGATCAGAAATGTGCAAACAAAAAAAGGCTTTCAAACTATTAAGTCCGAAAGCCTTTCCGATTATTGTGGGCCCACTAGGGCTCGAACCTAGGACCCCCTGATTATGAGTCAGGTGCTCTAACCAGCTGAGCTATGGGCCCTTTTAAATAATCCAAGGAAAATTTAAAAGGCGAAAACAAATATTTCATTGTTTTGCGGCTGCAATTTTACATATTTGCATCCGAATAACCTATTAATTTTTATAAAATGCTCAATTTAACTGGTATAAAAAATATCATTTTTGACTTAGGAGGAGTAATATTAAATATTGATTACAATAAAACAGCTAATGCTTTTAAGCGGATTGGTGTAGCTAATTTTGACGATATTTATTCGCAAGCAAATCAAGATCAGGTATTTGACAAATTAGAAATAGGAGAACTTACATCTGTCGAGTTTAGAGAATATATCAAGGAGATCGTTCCCTCCTTAAGTTACAGGGATATTGATAAAGCTTGGAATGCAATGTTATTGGATTTGCCTGCTCTAAGAATTGAGCTTTTGAAAAAGCTCAAAAAGAATTATAGGTTATTTTTATTGAGTAATACGAATGAAATACATATTAAAGCCTTTCAAAAAATTATTCAATCTTCTTATGGTGAAAATATATTTGATGTTATTTTCGAAAATCAGTATTACTCTTCCGAGATGGGAATGAGAAAGCCGAATTCAGATTGTTTCCAATTCGTTTTAGAAAAAAATAGTTTAGATTCCTTCTGAAACTTTATTTATCGATGATTCCATTCAACATGTCGAAGGCGCCAGAAAATTACAGATAAAAGCTTATCATTTAATGCCTGGGGAGGATATTACCGCATCTTTTTCTTGACAAAGCTCAATAAGCACTCCACTACTGGACTTAGGATGCAAAAACGCAATTATTTTGTTGTCTGCACCATCTTTGGGTCTTTCGTGAATCATTCTGAAAACCTTCTTTTGTTAGTCGCTTAATTTCCTTCTCAATATCATCTACTTCAAAAGCAATGTGATGGACTCCTTCACCTTTTTTTTCAATGAATTTTGATATTGGGACTATCAGAGCTAGTTCCTTCCAGTAATTCAATTTTGGATTCTCCAATTTTAAAAAATGATGTGTTGACATTCTCAGAATCAACTTCTTCTATTTTATAAGGAGAAGTATTGAGCAGTTTGGAATATAGTTTATTGGCAGCTTTCAAATCTTTTACGGCAATACCAATGTGTTCAATCTTTTTCATAGTGAAATATAAGCAAAAAAAAACCCTTCCGTTAGAAAGGGTTTTTTTTAAAAGTACTAGTAATTATTTTTTCTTGTTCCAAACTTCTCCCGTTTTACTATCATAGTTCACGTAGTAAAGTCCTTTCTTCAAGTTGTCTACTTTGATTATTTTACCAAATCCTTTTTTCACAAGGTTTCCATATGTATCGAAAATTTCAAATAAAGTCTCATGCGAGAATTCTAGGTCTTTACACTTAGGGCAAACTATCGCCGCTTCTGGAATACTTGGGTCACTATACTTTGTGCTTTGCGACATCCTAGGTCTTCCTGTGTAGTCAATTTGCTTAACTCTAAATTTGTTTTCTCCTGAATGAGGACTTACTTTAAATTCGTAAGAATTTTCTGAAGGCGTACCTTCACCGTCAAATTCACCTATTTTAATCCACTTGTTCCATCTGTATTGTTCAATAAGATAAGTAAGTTTACCTTGTTCTCCAGTTGTCTTCCATTTAAGAATTTTGTCATCACCTGCGCTAATACTTACTGTTTCAAATGTACTTCTAGGTCTCAATACTTCTGGATTAAGAACTTTTGGCGAGCAATTTAATTTATGCGCAATTTTTATTGTTACTGGGTCTCCAATTTGTAAGTTCAAATTGGTGAAATCTATTTCAAAAGCACTAGAGTTAATTTGATCCGTAGTAACGTCACCATTAACGGTAACTTTAATTACACAGAAACCAATACCTGCATCAGCAAAGGGGTTTTGAACGTAAAGATTCTTACCTTGGTAATGTCCTTCATGAATGATACTTGCATTATTTTGGGCAGTTGAAACCATCGTCAACAATACAAAACCAACCGTTAATATTTTATTTATTATCATACGTTACAAATTACTATAAATAGTTCCGCTATTCAGAAGGCAATAATAAAAGCTATTTTGCTAATTTCAAAGTAAATTAGTTCTTTTTTTATAGCTTTTAATTGAAGCAAAAATACGACAAGTAGTTTAAAAAAGTACTCTAAACATAAAAAATTGTCGTTTAGATGTATTTCTAGTTTGTATTATCGATATAAGTGCGTATTCTTGTAATTATAGATAATCGTGTTACTTTAAAGAATAATTATGAGTAAAATATTTGTATCAATAATAGCATTAGCGTTTTTAGTCTCCTGTGGATCTTCTAGCACTGAGAAGAATGATGGAGATACTTCAAGTGCCTTAAGAGCAACAAAAAAAGGATCAAAATACATTTATGGTGGTGTTTTGAAACTTGCTCAGGAAGAACGGTTTGTTACTTTGTTTCCTGCAGATGTTGAAGACGCAATTTCCTCAAAAATTGTTTCGCAAATACATGATGGGCTGGTTAAATTTAGTTCAAAAGATTTATCTATTTTAAATGCTATCGCTGATAATTGGACAATGGATGAAAGTCAAACGGTTTATACATTCACATTAAAAGACAACGTTTACTTTCATGATGACGCTTGTTTTGAAGAAGGTAAGGGGAGAAAGGTTATTGCATCAGACTTTAAATACGCTTTTGAAATAATGACTTCCAAAGAGACAAGCCAAAACACGCATTTATTTAAGGATAGAGTTGTTGGCGCCTCTGACTATTTAGAAGGAAAGGCAAGTGAGATTAGTGGAATACAAGCTATTGACAATCAAACATTACAGATCACTATTCTAAAACCTCAATCTTCTTTTATTTATCTTTTAGCGTTGCCAAATGCATCGGTAATTGCCCATGAAGCTTTCGATAAATATGGCAATAAAATGACAGTGGGAGCAGGGGCTTTTCAGTATGTTGAACCAACATCTCCGAGTGAAACGTGTCTAACATATAATAAGAACTATTATCTAAAGGATGAAGATGGTAATCAATTGCCTTACCTAGACAGTGTTGTATTTAAGTATATTCCTACTAAATTGAGTGAGTTAGAAATGTTTAGGACAAAGGACATTTCATTTTTATATGGTCTTCCAACTTCAAAAATTGCTGAGGTAGTAGCTGATAATATCGCTAACTTTAAAAATAAGCCTCCTCAAACAATTTTGATAAGAGAGCCAGAAATGATTACTCAATACTATGAGTTTAACTCGCAAGTTCCTCCATTTGATAATATTAAAGTTAGAAAAGCATTGAATTATGCAGTGAATAGGGAAAGACTAATTAATAATATACTAAATGGTCAAGGAACAATAGGTGACAAAGGAATTACTCCAAGGATTAAATCATTTGGGGATTATAATTTTAATGCAATTGAAGGATACAGCTATAATCCTAAGTTAGCTCGCGAATTACTTAAAGAAGCCGGTTATCCTAATGGAGAGGGTTTTCCTCCTGTAAGATTAGAAATTAATTTAGGAGGGAACAAACATAAGTTGGTTGCAACGGAGTTGCAATACCAGTTTTTCGATGTTCTTGGCATTCATGTAGAGGTTGAGCAAGTATCTTTTGCGGATAAAGTAGAGCATTCTAAATATGGAAAGTCAGAAATGTTTAGATCAGCGTGGGTTGCTGATTATCCATCACCAGAATCATTTTTATCTGTTTTTTACGGAGAAAACGTTCCCGCTAGCTTGGATGAACCGTCAAACTTGAATACGATGCGTTACAAAAATGAGATGTTTGATTCATTGTATATAAAAGGTACGCAAACCGCAGATAAGGCAGAGAGGTTTGAGTATTTTGCAAAAGCAGAAGGAATTATGATGGAAGAGTCACCAGTTATTATTTTATGGTATCAGGAAAATTATACTTTGTACCATTCTGAAGTTCGTAATTTCTATTACAATGCTATGGAATATTTTGATTTTTCAGGTGTATATATGAAGGAAGTTACCGCTGAAGAGATAGAAGCTGCAAAAGATAAATTACAAAGCGGTGATGCTGCGGTGCCTTTTTAAAATGGTAGATAATTATTTCTTAATCTTTAGTCTATAGATTAGAGCAATGAAACCTTTTTTTTAGAAAGCGCGATAGATGCCCTTGCTTGCCCCTTTGGTTAAAGCAAGTTTATTCATTTTTTTTTTATGTTTGCTAACGAATTGGTTAATTTACGTGATTTGCGATAGCAAAGCAATGTCACTCAGGTATTGTTGACAAATCGTTTTTCACCTTTTTAATCAACTATTTATAAGTATATTAAATTCAAGAAATTAACCAATTTGATTATCTATTGATAAGATAATCAAAACACAGCATATTGTTCAAAAAATTAGAAGCGTCTACTTTACATCTTTGAAAAATGTAAGACGGTATATTCGTCTTGTCCCAGCAGGATTAAGCTATCCGAGACATCAACAATTTTCATTGATAGGAATCTTAATTCAGTAAATATTAGACTATCATTTTCAACAGCATATGGATTAATTTGTGCATCGTCTCCTTCCTTAATATCGGTGCAATTCATTCCATCAAATTTTAGCATCCAATCACCAGGAACAACTAACTCAATAACTTCTCCTTCAACTGTTGTAACCGACTTTTTATAAGACCAGGAGCCAATTAGAGATTCATTCGTAAATGAAATTTTCGCAACTTCTGTTGTCTTATCCAAACCATCTGAATGAATGAGTTGCGCTTCAATACTATCTAAAGTGGGTATAGACGCCTCTTTCTGCGCGTTTGATTTTGTCGTTTCTGAATTTGAACATGAGGCAAGAGTCAATGATATAGCCAGAAAATAAATGGATTTTTTCATATTTGTTTTTATTAAAAGTGAATCTTATGTTTTTAATGTTTGCTTACGCAAGGATATACCAATTATGCCTAAATTTCCGAATATATTAAAATTAAATAGCCTGCATACATTTTTAGCATCGCGCATCCTTGCATACATAATTAATAGGAACTAAAAACTGATTACGCTCCGCTTTGGGCAAAAAGTCTCTTTTCTAAAAAGATGTCATTATTTAGTCTCTCTTGCTGCAGCAAGCATTTGCTTTACGCTCAGTTCCCTAAAGTCATCCATTCTGTAGCTCTGAAAAGCCAGAGAGCTTCCGCCAATATTTTTAACACAATAGAAGTGGTGATTGGGCATACTCTTGGCATCAGCTTCACTTATCGTTGTATTGTCGCTTTTTAGGACTTTTGAATAACGAATATATCCGTCGCCCTCCTCAAAATAAATGAAGTCAAAAATGTTTTTTTGGCTTTCGTGTTCTTTCTTAATCATCTCGATTGTTTGCGTTTTTTCTCCCCAATCATCTATTTCCATGTGCCAATATCTATCTTTATGACCAGGCATTCTAATTTCCCATTTTGCTTCACCTTCATTGTGCACTATTTCAGGCTGATCAAATCTATCAACAGGAGTGCCATCTTCGTCATCTTCTTTGTGGTAAGTTTTAGGAATCATTATAACGGCATTTAATTCAAATGGTGCCATATCAAATTCTCTGTACTTTTTTGGATCAAATTGAGTTTCAACTGCAGTAGCAGCAGAATCTTCTGCTATTGGTTCGTCTATCTTTTCTGACTCTACCGGTTCTGTTTCGTCTCCGCATGAGCTGATAAAAAATAGTGCTGGGATTGCTAATAGGTATAATAAATTCTTCATGGTTTACTTCTGTTTCTAGTTAATCATCATACAAATGTAAATAATCTAATCGATTTTCATAACAAACCTTGCAGTGTGTCTGCTTTTTTGTTCCACTAAAACCTCCTTATTTGCTATTAATTGTTGAATAGTTTTATCATCATAATGCCTTATGGTGAGCAGTTCAAGTCCGTCGTTATATTTTATAGAATAGCTGTTAGAAAGCGCTTTCAGCATTTTATTAATTCGACTTGTATAATTGTCCACACAAACGGAAAAACTAATTGCAGAGTTTTGCATTAAATTGATTTTGACACCATTTTTTGAAAAGTGTTCAAAGATTTCACTCAAATTATCCTCAGCAATAAAAGAAAAATCTTTGGGAGAAATTGAAATCAAAATCTGTTTTTGCTTAAATATAAATGAAGGAATTAGCGTGTCATTTTCTAATGAGCTTTGGATTTCTGTTCCTGCTTCTTTTGGTTTGAGGAAAGACTTTACGAATAATGGTATCCCTAAATTCTGTAATGGCTTAATTGTCTTCGGGTGTATAACCGAAGCGCCAAAGTAACTTAACTCGATGGCCTCTCTAAATGAAATTTTATTTAGTTTTTTACAATCATCAAAATATTTTGGATCTGCATTTAAAACACCCGGAACATCTTTCCAAATAATAACTTCTTGAGCATTAAGACACCAAGCTAAAATAGAGGCTGAAAAATCAGAACCTTCTCTTCCCAAAGTTGTTGTTTCACCTTTTTCATTGTGGGCTATGAATCCTTGCGTAATTGCAATTTTTTGATTTCCTCTAACATTAAAGTATGCATCAATATTGGAAAACACATTTTCCTTTGTACGCTCCCAGTTTATTTTTGCTTCACGGTATTTGTTGCCGGTTTTAATAATTTTTCGTGCATCAAACCACATGCAGTTTTTATTAATTGAGCTGAGGTATTCAGCGATGATAGTTGTTGACATTACCTCCCCAAACGAAACAATTTGATCGTATTCATAATCATAGTTTACCGTTGTTGTTTGAGAAAGTTTTTGGTTTAATTCGTTGAAAATTTTTTCAATCGATTCTAATTTGGGTAATTCAAGGTCCCGAATTATATTTTCATGAAAATCTATAACGTTCGCGAATAGCCTTTTTGTATTAATCTTATCATTAGAGAAATAGGCTTCTGCTATTTCTTCCATAGCATTGGTAGTTTTTCCCATCGCTGAAACCACAACAACCAAGTTTTCTGCGTATAGGTTTATGATGTCTGCGACATTTCTAACTGCTTCTGCATCTTTAACAGATGCTCCTCCAAATTTAAAAACCTTCATTTTTCTAATTTATAGTAAAGTTTCGAATATCTTCTTCAAAAAACCTTCCGTTAAACCATTCTTCGTCTAATTTAGCATTGTATTTTTTGTAAAAATTTATCGCAGGATCATTCCAGTCAATTACCTGCCAGTCCATTCTTTTTACTCCTCTTTTTTTTGCTTCTAAGATGACCTGGTTAAACAATAATTTCCCTATTCCTTTTCCTCGATAATTCTCACTAACTAAAAAGTCTTCCAAATATAGTGTTCTTCCTTTCCAAGTTGAATAACCTGTATAGTAAAGTGCAAAACCAACAACTACGTTGTCAACTTCAGCTACTAAACAATCAAACACTTTATTATCCCCAAAACCATCTTTTTCAAGATTTTCAACTGTGTTTACCATCTCATCCGGTGCTTTTTCATATGTTGCTAGCTCTTGAATGTATTCCAGTACCTTTGGCATATCTTCTTTTTCACTTTGTCGGATTGTAATTTTCATTTTTTTCTGAATTGATGAGTCAAAATTCGCTATAAATTTGATAAAATCTCCGATATTTGAGGAAATTTAACATAAGATCATAAAATGAGTCATTTTACAACATTAGGAGAATTTATTATAGACCGTCAGAAAGATTTTCCAGGTTCAAGTGGAGAGCTATCTAGAATACTTAGTGCAATTCGCTTGGCTTCCAAGATTGTTAATCAGGAAATTAACAAAGCGGGAGTAGCTACGGATATTTTAGGTGCAGCCGGCAGTGAAAATATACAAGGCGAACAACAACAAAAACTAGATGTCTATGCAGATGAGAAATTTATAAAAGCAATAGAAGCTCGCGGTGTTGTTTGTGGAATTGGATCTGAAGAGAATGACGATTATATAGCATATGAATCGGAAAAATGCCAGAATGGTAAATATGTTTTATTAATGGATCCACTAGATGGTTCATCTAACATAGATGTGAATGTTTCTATAGGAACAATATTTAGTGTTTTCGAAAGAAAATCTGAAATAGGAGCCAAAGCAGAACTAAAGGACTTCTTACAAATAGGAGATAAGCAAGTTGCTGCTGGTTATGTAATTTATGGGTCATCTACAATGCTTGTATTTACTACTGGAAATGGCGTTCATGGATTTACTTATGATCCTGGTATCGGCACTTTTATCTTGTCGCATCCAGATATGAAATTTCCAGATAACGGTAAAATTTATTCTGTAAATGAAGGCAATTATAATAACTTCAACCAAGGAGTTAGACGTTATATAAAATACTGTCAAGAAATAGATGCTTCTACCAATCGTCCTTATACAGGAAGGTATATCGGGTCATTAGTAGCAGATTTTCATAGGAATCTCATCAAAGGAGGAATCTACATGTATCCTTCAACTACGGCTGCTCCAAATGGCAAATTAAGATTACTGTATGAATGCAGCCCTTTGGCCTTTCTAGCTGAGCAAGCTGGCGGCTCTGCTTCAACAGGAAATGGAAGAGTGATGGAAGTTGAACCTACAGAATTACATCAACGTGTACCTTACTTTATAGGGTCAAAAGAGATGGTAGAAATGGCTGAAACGTTTTTGGAAACGCATAAAGAATCGGCACAATAATATAAAGTGGAGGAAGTTAAAACATTCAGTCTTGAAAATGTTAAAGATCTCTATAGCTCCTCCTCAAAAATTAAGGAGTTAACAGAGTCCTTCGCCGAAAATTGCAGAATACACCTTGCTGGACTATCAGGTTCTTCTGACGCACTCGTAGCCTCTGCTTGCTATAATAATCTTCCCGGAAACTACCTTTTTATATTATCCGATAAAGAAGAAGCGGCCTACTTTTATAATAATCTAGAAAACATAACAGGAAAAGAAAGAGGAACAAGTCTCTTGTTTTATCCAGGATCTTATCGACGACCCTACCAAATAGAAGAAACCGATAATTCGAATGTTATTCAACGGACAGAAGTATTATCCATCATAAAAAAACGCAGGAAGAATACAATAGTTGTTACTTATCCTGAAGCAATTGTGGAGAATGTAGTATCTAGAAAAGTATTGAATAAAAGTACGCTAGAATTAGAAGTAGGTGTTGAATATTCAGTCGATTTTATCAACGAACTGTTGATTGAGCATGATTTTGATAAGGTTGATCATGTTTATGAGCCTGGGCAGTTTGCAGTGCGCGGAGGAATTGTAGATGTATATTCCTTTTCGAATGATATGCCTTATCGGATTGAGTTTTTTGGAGATGAAATTGAATCCATTCGTGTATTCAACCCAGAGGATCAATTGTCCATAACTACGATGAAGAAAATTAACATTGTTCCCAATGTTAATGCTTCATTATTGCAAGAGGGTAGAGAATCATTTTTAAATTACATTCCTACTGATACGCGTGTTTGGATTAAAGATTTTGACCTTGCCAAAAACAGAATTATTAAAGGTTATGAAAAAGCAAAATATACTTTTGATAAAATGGAAGGAACGGTTAGGCAGCTTGCTCCGTCCGAATTATACCTTGCACCTTCTGACTTTGAGTTGTACCTTGGTAAACATCCAATAGTGGAGTTTGGAATGCGTTTTAATTTTGAGCCGACCGCAATAATTGAGTTTCATACGCTCCCGCAGCCTCCGTTTAATAAGAATTTTGATTTATTAATTGAGAACCTAAATTCAAATACCGCGCAAGGAATCACCAATATAATTGCTTCAGATAACGGAGTTCAATTGGAGCGGCTGTTCAATATTTTTAAAGACATTGAAGGCGATGTTAAATACCATCCAGTGAACATAGCTTTACAAGAGGGTTTTGTGGATAAAGATTTAAAAATTGCTTGTTATACAGATCATCAAATTTTTGAACGCTACCATAAGTTTAAATTAAAAGAAGGATACAAAAAATCACAACAAGCGTTTACATTAAAAGAAGTTTATAATCTTCAAAAAGGAGATTTTGTAGTACATATAGATCATGGTGTTGGTCAATTTTCGGGTTTAGAGAGAATAGATACCAATGGAAAAGAGCAAGAAGCAATTCGTTTAATTTATAAAGGTGGAGATATTTTGTATGTCAGTATCCATTCTTTGCATCGAATTTCAAAATTTACAAGTAAAGAAGGAAGTCAACCAAAACTGCATAAACTAGGAGCTCCAGCTTGGGCTGCCGCAAAAGCTAAAACGAAAGTCCGTATTAAAGAAATGGCGTTTGACTTGATAAAGTTGTATGCCAAAAGAAAGGCTAGTAAGGGTTTTGCCTTTGCCCCCGACACTTATCTTCAGCATGAACTAGAGGCATCTTTTATGTACGAAGACACCCCGGATCAGGCTTCTACAACTCTTTCTGTAAAACAAGATATGGAGTCAGATGCTCCCATGGATCGTTTGGTTTGTGGTGATGTTGGTTTTGGAAAAACCGAAATCGCGATTCGTGCTGCTTTTAAAGCGGTTTGTGACAGTAAGCAAGTAGCAATATTGGTCCCTACAACCGTTTTGGCATTTCAGCATTATAAAACTTTTAGCGAACGACTCAAGACCTTTCCATGCACTGTTGACTATGTGAACCGATTTAAATCAGTAAGCAAAAATAAAGAAACGTTAAAAAGACTTGCAGAGGGAAAAGTTGATATAATAATAGGAACGCATCGATTGGCGGGTAAAGATGTGAAATTTGGAGACTTAGGCTTGTTGATTATTGATGAAGAACAAAAGTTTGGTGTTTCGGTAAAAGACAAATTGAAAACGTTAAAGGAAAATGTAGATACGCTAACATTGACGGCAACACCTATTCCTAGAACACTCCAATTTAGTATGATGAATGCACGTGACTTGTCTGTTATGAGAACTCCCCCGGCAAATCGCTATCCAGTAGATACAATTGTTCAATCATTTAGTGAGGAAACAGTTCGGGATGCTATCAACTATGAGGTGCAGAGAGGGGGTCAAATTTTTTACATTAATAATCGAGTGCAAAACATACAGGAGGTTGCTGGAATGGTTCAACGTTTATGTCCAGATGTAAGAGTGGCCATAGGTCATGGGCAAATGGAAGGAAAACAATTGGAAGCGATTGTATTGGATTTTATGGCCGGGATGTATGATGTTTTAATAGCAACTACAATTGTAGAATCTGGGATTGATATCCCGAATGCAAATACAATTATTATTAATAATGCCAACCATTTTGGGTTGAGTGATTTGCACCAATTAAGAGGTAGAGTAGGTCGTTCCAACAAAAAAGCATTTGCTTATATGTTTACTCCTCCGGAGCATCATTTAACAGATGATGCACGAAAAAGATTAAATGCTATTCAGCAGTTTTCAGATTTAGGAAGCGGAATGAGTATTGCCATGCGTGATTTAGATATAAGGGGAGCAGGAGATTTATTAGGAGCTGATCAAAGTGGTTTTATTAGTGAAATCGGAATCGATGCTTTTCAAAAAATTCTAGATGAGGCTATTCAGGAATTAAAAGAAACAGAATTTAAAGAACTTTTTAAAGAAGAAATTGCTAAAGGAGAATTTGTAAAAGAGTGTCATTTGGAGACTGATTTTGAAATAATTATTCCGAGTGAATATGTCAACGAAATCACGGAAAGGTTAAGCTTATATCGTGAACTGGATAACATTGAAAATGAAGAAGGCTTAAAGGGTTATGAAAAACGCTTGATAGACCGCTTTGGAGAAGTTCCATCGGAAACACACGAATTAATGAATGCTATTCGTTTACGTTGGTTGGCAAAAGGCATTGGTTTTGAAAAATTAGTTCTAAAGAAAAACATTTTAATAGGCACTTTTATTACTGATCATAACTCGGTGTATTACCAATCTAATAAGTTTACAAAGGTTCTCAATTTTATAAAAAGCAAGCCTCAAGCGGCAAGTATGGCCGAGAAAAAGGGTAAATTGCGCCTACGGTTTGATAAAGTTTCTTCTGTTGAAGAGGCAATCAATAAATTAACTATGATATAATAATTACATGATTGAATTTATTAAAGGACTGCCCAAAGCAGAGTTACATTTACATATAGAAGGTTCTTTTGAACCAGAATTAATGTTCAAAATAGCGAAACGTAATAACGTTGAAATACCCTATAAATCGGTAGAAGAAGTAAAAGCAGCATATGCTTTTGACAATCTTCAAGATTTTTTAGACATCTATTATTCCGGTGCTGGCGCTTTAATGGTAGAGCAAGATTTTTTCGATTTAACATGGGCATATTTAGAAAAAGTTCATTCTGAAAATGTTTTGCATGCTGAGATAATGTTTGACCCCCAGACACACACGGAAAGAGGTATTTCTTTTGGAACAGTAATTATTGGAATAAGCAATGCATTAAGACAGGCAGAGGCTAAATTTGGCATGACAACTAAATTAATTATGAGCTTTCTTCGCCATTTAAGTGAAGAAGAGGCTTTAAAAACCTTAGAAGATGCAATGCCTTATAAAAAATTAATCACTGCAGTTGGATTGGATTCTTCAGAAGTAGGAAATCCACCTTCAAAATTTCAGCAAGTTTTTGCCAAAGCAGAGGCGGAAGGTTTTTTAACCGTTGCTCATGCCGGAGAGGAAGGTCCAGCAGAATATGTTTGGGAGGCACTTGATTTATTAAAAGTATCTAGAGTTGATCATGGGAACAATTCTTTGGATGATGAAATCCTAGTGCAGGAATTAGTAGATCGAAAAATGCCATTAACAGTTTGCCCTTTGTCAAACTTAAAACTAAAAGTGGTAACGGATTTAAAAGATCATCCGTTGAGAAAGATGTTACAAAAAGGCTTACTTGCCACCATTAATTCAGATGACCCTGCTTATTTCGGTGGATATATGAATGCAAACTATATTGAAGTAGTTGAAGCGTTAAGCCTAACGAAAGAGGAGATTTGTCAACTAACAAAGAATGCATTCGAAGCGAGTTTTTTAAATGAGAGGCAAAAGAATGACTTTATTGCTCGTGTTGAAGATTATTGCAACGAGAATAGTTTTTGAGCCATTTCTTTACGTCGTAAAACAAATAACCATTAACGAATAATAAATTCTATAACCCCAATAGTCTTTGTTTGTAGAATAATAGCCAGTTTATTCTAACCTTTAGTCGTGTAAAACAATGTTTTTTTAAAATAAAAAAATACACCACTATTTTTACATTTGAATAACGTGAGTAAAAATCCTTTAAAACATATCAAGCCAAAAGCTAAGAAGCAGGTTGCAAAAAGCAGCAAAAATAAGGTTGCCAAACCAAATAATTCAGAGCTTTCGAAAAAAGCAAAAATGTGGATCGTTCTTGCGCTTTGGATAAAAGCTATGTTGGTGTTTGCGATTGCTTCGGGAATGATTTATTTTAGGAGTGAAGAGAGCTTGCCTTCCATTGCGCAACTAGAAAACCCAAGAAGTGACGAAGCTTCGTTGGTCTATTCTTCTGACGGAGAAATTCTAGGAAGCTTTTATATTGCTAATCGTACCAAAGTTGATTTTGACGAGCTGTCGCCACATCTGGTCGATGCTCTAGTATCAACTGAAGACGAGCGTTATTTTGAACATTCTGGAATTGATGGAGAAGCTTTAGCGAGAGCCATCGGAAAAGGGTTAATAGGGATGAATGGAGGAGGAGGAAGCACGATTACGCAGCAATTGGCTAAAATGATGTTTCATAAACGCCCAAAAACCAAATGGGAAAGAATAGACCAGAAACTCAATGAATGGACAATTGCTGCTCGTCTGGAAAAGAGATATACCAAAGAGGAAATTGTTGCCATGTATTTTAATGAATTTGATTTTTTAAATACTGCAGTTGGAATACATGCAGCAGCAAGAGTTTATTTTCATAAACAAGCACATGAATTGAATATTCAGGAAGCGGCTATGCTAGTTGGTATGGCCAAAAACCCAACAATTTACAACCCAGTTAGAAAACCGGAAAACACATTAAAACGAAGGGAAGTGGTGTTGTCTCAAATGCTGCGAAACGATAAAATTTCTCAATTAGAGTATGATTCTTTACGAATTCTTCCGTTGGGCTTGGACTTTAAGCCTGAGACACACACAAGTGGTTTAGCTCCTTACTTTAGAGAATACGTCAGGTTGGAAGCAAAGAAAGTTTTAAAGCAAAATGGAATTCTGAATGAATATGGCAAGCCAATAGATATTTATAGAGATGGGGTTAAAATATTCACTTCTTTAGACGCTAGAATGCAGAAGCATGCGGAATGGGCGGTTGAGGAACATTTAAGAGGTGAATTACAAACAGCATTTGACAAGAACATTAAAAAGTATAAACACAATCCCTATTCAAATGAAGTAACAAAAACATCTAGAGATATTAGTTTAAATAGCGCAATTCAAAGGTCTGAGAGATACCGTAAACTAAAGAAACAAGGTTTGTCTGAAACTGCAATAAGGAAGAATTTTACGAAAAAAATTACGATGAAGGTCTTTGATTGGAATGCTGAAAACTATCGAAAAGAAGTGGAATTTTCTCCAATAGATTCTATTTATCATTATAAATCAATGTTGCAAGTTGGTCTAGTTTCCATTGAACCTAGCACTGGCTATATTAAGGCTTGGGTTGGAGGTCCTTATTACAAAGATTTTAAGTACGATCATGTTTATAAGGCCAAACGGCAAGTTGGTTCGACCATGAAGCCTTTTATTTATGCGGCAGCCTTACAAGATAAAATAATAACTCCATGTACCGAATTTCCTGATATCAAATACTGTGTAGATATTCCTTACGGTGCCGCTACTCAACAATGGTGTCCTGGTGGGCAAAAAAATTATGGACAAGAGTTAACTCCCGTTTACTTTGCTTTAGCTAATTCAATGAATAATATTACTGCTAAAATAATAGCGATGAGCGGTGGAGATAACCTTAGGGTGGTAGATTATTTTAATAATATGGGGTTAAAAAACAAGACAATTGATGCTGTTGCTTCCCTCGGCTTGGGAGTATGCGACATGTCCGTATTAGAAATGACTTCTGCTCATTGTGTTTTGTCGAATTTAGGTTACTATAATGAGCCAACTGCTATTATACGAATAGAAGATAAGAATGGAAAAGTATTGTATGAAGCGCAGCCAAAAGTTCGGCAAATTATTCAAGAGGAGGCTGCCTATGAAGTAATCAAAATGATGAAAGGCGTAGCAGGAGTTAAACGTCCATCTGATGGTAAAAGAGGTGGTACAGCTGCCCGATTAAGGTCTGGTAAGCCGTATGCTTTTTCGGGAATAATGGCTGGGAAAACGGGAACTACACAGAACAATTCAGATGGGTGGTTCATGGGGCACACTCCAGATTTGGTAACCGGAGTTTGGGTTGGAGCAGAAGATAGAGGAGTGCATTTTTCTACGACTACTTTAGGTCAGGGAGCCAATACAGCCTTGCCGATTTGGGGTTATTATATGGGGAAAATTTATAAAGACAAGAAAATCAAAATTTCTCATGGAGATTTCAAACCCCCTTATGAAGGCTACCCTACAACTATTGAATGTGAAACAGCAGGTACATTTAATGATCCCGGTTGGGGAGATTAGTTTTCTGCCGAACTATCATTTAAAATATTTTGTATTGCTATTCGTCATACAAAAGTATGAGGCACATGGCAGAAACCAAAATCAAGTCAAAAGACAACAAGAAAGTATCTTTTAAGTGGGCATTTAAAGAATTTATTTGGCCTAGAAAAAAAATTCTTTTTGTTGGTTTATTGCTTATTGTAATTAGGAGTTTGTCAGGTTTAGTAGCTCCAATGGAAATTAAGGAATTATTAGATGTTGTTGTTCCGGCTGGAGACATAGGAGCACTGTATAGGATATTAATTATTGTAAGTTTAGCGATTTTAGTCCAGGCCCTATCTTCTTTTTCTCTTACCAGACTTTTAAGTGTAGAAGCGCAGCATTTGATTTCTATCTTACGAGCAAAGGTTCAAAAGAAATTATTGACTTTACCTATAAGTTTTTTTGATAATAATAAATCTGGAGCATTAGTTTCTAGAGTAATGACGGACGTTGACGGGGTAAGAAATTTGGTTGGAACAGGGTTTGTGCAATTAATCGGCGGATTGATAACTTCAGTAATAACACTAGTATTATTGATTAACATTAATGCTATGATGACGCTGTTTGTATTGGTTCCCGTAGGGGTATTTGCATTTGTAGCATTGAAAGCTTTTGGCTATATCCGTCCAATATTTAGAAATAGAGGTAAAATAAATGCAGAAGTTAAAGGTCGGTTGACAGAAACATTGAATGGAATACGCGTTATTAAAGGCTTTAATGCTGAAAAACAAGAGAACGCTGAATTTGAAAAGGGTGTTGATCGCCTGTATCAAAACGTGAAGAAAAGTTTAACAGCTACTGCACTAATGACCAGTTCTTCTACTTTACTAATTGGTTTAGCATCCGCTGGAATAATGGGTATAGGAGGCTATTATATGATGGATGGAAACGGTATGACAGCGGGTCAATTTATACAATTTACTGTGTTGTTAGGATTTATGTTGGCTCCATTGGTTCAAATGGGAAATATTGGGAGTCAATTAACAGATGCTCTTGCTGGCTTGGATAGAACGCAAGAACTGATGGAAATGGAAGAAGAGGATAATCCAGCGGTTAGGACAGTAAACCTTTCTGAGGTTAAAGGAGATATTATTTTTGACAATGTTTCTTTTCGTTATGAAGAAAGCAAAGATGTATTGCACAATATTTCATTTAACGCTCCATCTGGAAGTGTTACTGCATTAGTTGGTTCATCTGGTTCCGGGAAGTCGACTATAGCTGGTTTAGCTGCAACTTTTTTGAATCCAATAGAAGGAAAAGTTACCTTAGATAATATTGATTTAGCAACCGTTAACCTAAGTAGCTATAGAAGTAAATTGGGAGTCGTATTACAAGATGATTTTTTATATGAAGGAACTATTCGGGAAAATATATTGTTTCCAAGACCTGATGCTACCGAAGAACAATTATTAGAAGCTGTAAAAGGAGCTTATGTTGATGAATTTACGAACCGTTTTGAGAAAGGCTTGGATACTGTTATTGGTGAACGCGGAGTTAAATTATCGGGTGGTCAGCGTCAACGAATTTCTATAGCAAGAGCTTTATTGGCAGATCCTCGAATTATTATCTTGGATGAGGCAACGTCCAATTTAGATACAGAAAGTGAATCCTTTATTCAAAAAAGTTTAGGCATTTTAATGAAGGGCAGAACAACTTTTGTCATTGCTCATCGATTAAGTACTATCCAAAAAGCGGATCAAATTTTAGTTATTGAAGAAGGTAAAATCATCGAAAGCGGTAAACACGATGATTTACTTCAAAAGAAAGGAAGGTATTATGATTTGTATACATACCAGAGCAGAATATAACTCTATGATTTCTTTACATAAGCTGTAATAATCACAATTGTTTGTTTGTCAACCTTTCCTTCAATATACTCCGCGTTATCTCTGTCTAATGAGATGTTTCTTACAGCTGTGCCGCGCTTAGCAATCATACTACTTCCTTTAACGTGTAAATCTTTAATTAAGACAACAGTGTCACCGGCAGATAAAACAACTCCGTTTACATCTTTATGGATTATTGCATCCTCATCTGGTTCGCCTTCTCCAGTTGCTTTTGCCCATATCAATGTATTTTCTTCCATATACATCATGTCCAATAAATCAACTGGCCAGCCTTCGTCTTTCAAGCGGTTTAACATTCTCCAGGCCACAACTTGAACTGCCGGTTCCTGACACCACATACTGTCATTTAAGCATCTCCAGTGATTAGCATCAACCTTTTCAGGATTATCTAATTGGTCTATACAAATTTCGCAAGCATGCACACTTTGTGCTGCACTTCCATTCGAATTAGGAGGCACGGGATAAACGCTTAAATTATCTTCTCCTCCGCATAGTTCGCAGGTTACACTTCTTGCTAGTAATTCTCTTTGGACGCTCATAGTAGACATGTTTAGAGCGCAAGTTTAATCAATTTCATTTAAATGTTTTGCTAAATTCACCCCAGTACTTGCACAAGCTTGTAAAAGATATCCGCCAGTTGGAGCGTCCCAATCCAACATTTCTCCAATGCAAAATTGATTGGACATTTTTTTGAGTTCAAAATTTTCAGAAACTGCTTTTAAATCAATTCCTCCAACTGTAGAAATTGCCTCATCAACGGATGCTGTATTTACTATTTCTAAAGGAAATTTTTTAATGTTTTTTGATAATGACTCTGCATTTAAATACGCCTCTTTAGATATACTTATTTTTAATAACTCGATTATAGGCGGACTTAGTTTGAGTTCTTTTTTTAAGGTTTCAGTAGTGTTTTTATGTTTAGACAATGTTATTTTAGAATGGATTTTTTCTGCTATTAGCGAAGGTTTAAAATCGATAAAAACGGTTGCTTTGGAATGCTTAAGCAACTGATCTCTAATTTGCGGTCCAAGTCCATAAATGGAATTTCCTTCTAACCCAAATTTGGTAATTACTGCTTCTCCTTTTTGAGTTTTATTATTGCATGAGATGGTAATATTTTTTAGAGGAGTTCCTTCGTGCTTCTCAATAAAACGTGATTTCCAAGCAACTTGATAACCGCAATTTGATGTTTGAAAGGGTTTTGTTTTAATTCCTTTTTTAGAAAAAGTATCGAGCCAATTTCCATCGGAACCAGTAACTTTCCAACTTGCTCCTCCTAAGGCAAAGACAGTATAATCTGTTTGTATGGATTTCTTATTAATAATCGGTTTATGGTTTTCAGCCCAATCAGAAAAAGTATGTTCATATTTAATAGTAATTCCCTTTTCTTTGAGATATTTCAAGATTGAGTTCATCACTTCAATAGGCTTAATACCTTGTCTTGGATAAACTCTTTTACTGCTTCCTATATAGGTAGGAACCCCAATTTGTTTCAGCCAATTTCTAAACTGAACATTAGTGAAATTAAGTAAAGCTTTCTCTAAAAGGTCGTTTGGTGTATATCGCTTAATAAGTTGATCAATGGGTTCGGAATGCGTTAGGTTAAAACCACCTTTCCCGGCAACTAAAAACTTACGGCCAGCCGTTTTGTTTTTTTCATAGATTGTAACCGAAAATTTTTCAGTATCTAGAAATGCCGCCAATAAAAAAGCGGATGGCCCACTACCTATGATTGCAATTCGTTTTTTCATAAAACAAACTCAGGGTTAATAATATTTGTGCTATTTTTTATAAGTGTTTCGTTCGTTTAGATTGTTTTTGAGGATTTAGACGGGGTTATTATTCAACAGCCTCAATTATCTCTTTCAATAACTTGTTGTAGGAGATATCACCTTTATTAGATAATCCAAAACGAACAACTACTAAATTTTTAGAGGGGATAATAAATATTCTTTGACCTTGAAAACCGTCTGCGAAATACATGTCTTTGGGTACGTTGGGAAATTCCTCGTCATTTTGTTTCCAAAATTGAGCTCCGTATTTATTTTCTGATCCTTCCGCGGGTGAAGCCGTGTATTCTGCCCACCAATTTGGAAAAATTTGTTGATCTGCAACTTTACCATTTTGTAGGTATAGCAAACCATATTTTGCCCAATCTCGAGGTGTTCCCCAAGCATATGAAGACCCCACAATAGTTCCAGCTGGGTCTGATTCTAAAACCATGCTTTCAGCTCCAATCCAATTGAATAATTCTTTTTTGGCAAAACTTAAATAAGTTTCATCATTATCAAGTTGTTTTCGAATTAATCCAGATAAAATATTGGAAGTTCCTGATGAATACTTCCATGTCTTCCCTATTGTGCCATCTAAGTTATGATTTACAGCAAAGGAATAAACATCATCTTCAGTGTAGAGCATTTTGGTAACATCTGAAATAGCGCCGTAATTTTCCTCCCATGCTAATCCACTATTCATTTGTAATAAATGCTCCCAAGTAATATTTTTCCGTTCATCATTTTGCCATGTTTCAATTCCGGTTGGTTGATTAATGTCAATTTTACCCTTTTGCACTAATATTCCGGTTAATGTGCTCATTATACTTTTTGCCATGGACCAACCTAGCTGTTTTGTGTTTTTGTCAAATCCTTCGGCGTATTGCTCTGCAATTAGCTGATTGCCATAAAGCACTACAATAGCCCTTGTGTTTTTAGGGTTTTCTCCTTCAAGTTCTATGAAGTGATTATCAATGCCATTTTGTATTTTTTCTTTATTAATGTTGGTGGGAATATCTTTTTTAGAAGCAAAATCTAAAAACGCTGAAGATATAGTTAACTTTTTTGAAAGTTGGATGTCAATACTTTCTGTATTAAAAGGCTGTCCATGGTTAACCAAAGAGCAACCCGTTTTTTCATTGTAAAAGGCCTTTTGAGAACGCATGCCTAAAAAAGAACTTGTAACAGTTTTATTTTGATAATCAATAGTGTTTGAAACGTATTTAATGAAAGAAAAATTTAAGTCTTTGGCCTCAATCTCTTTTTGTTCTCTGCCTGCAACAAAAACACAAGAGCACATGTTTTTAGCTGCATATCCATTGATAATAGGTAGCCTAATATAAAGGTAGTAGAAACCAAACAGAATTCCCAATAGTAAAATAACAGCCATAATTCTTATTATTTTTCGTGTATTCATGGACGCGTGAAGTTAGAATAATTTTGTCACTGAAATTAATAGGCTCCAAAAAGAGGCTAGGGTAAAAGTACAATAAGAATTTTTATCTTTTGAATAAACAGTTGTTCATTCAAAAACTTAAAGAAAATAATTAATCTTCATTAGTAAAGATTGAACTATATTTGCGCCCGCATGCCAAATTTCAATAATAGTTTATCGTCAAAATTACCAAAAATAGGAACGTCTATTTTTACGGTAATGTCTTCGTTAGCAAACGAAGAAGGAGCACTAAATATGTCGCAGGGTTTTCCAGATTTTCAGGTTGATCCAAAATTGATTGAGTTAGTTTCAAAAAATATGCAGCAAGGGCATAATCAATATGCTCCAATGCAAGGTGCTTTAAGGTTACGTGAAGCTTTGAGCCATAAAATTGATAAAGCTTATGGAGTTAAATACAGTCCTGAATCAGAGATAACGATTACTGCAGGTGCTACGCAGGCTATTTTTACAGCAATTTCAGCTTTTGTAAAAGAAGACGATGAAGTAATTATTTTCACTCCTGCATATGACTGCTATCAACCTGCAATTGAATTGAATGGAGGCCGGCCAATATTTGTTCAGCTTCATGCACCAACCTACAAAATTGATTGGCAAGCGGTTAAAAAGGTTATTTCTCGTAGGACCAAAATGATCATCATTAATACACCACATAACCCAAGTGGAACAATGCTTTCCAAAGAAGATTTAATGGAGTTGGATAAAATAACTTCAGGATCGGAAATTATTGTCTTAAGCGATGAAGTATATGAGCATATTGTTTTCGATGGAAAAGAGCATGAAAGTATATGTAAATATCCAGGATTGACTGATCGATCAATAGCAACTTATTCTTTTGGAAAAACATTTCATGTTACGGGATGGAAAATGGGTTATTGTATAGGTCCTGAAAATCTCATGCATGAGTTTCGGAAGGTCCATCAATTCAATGTTTTTTCTTGCAATCACCCTGTTCAAATTGCTCTTGCTGAATATTTGGAAGATGAAAATAATTATATCAACCTAGGCTCATTTTATCAAAGGAAAAGAGATTTATTTTTAGATGCTGTATCTACTTCACGATTTGAACCAATTACATGCAACGGAACATATTTTCAGTTACTGAAATATGATCAAATTACAGACGAAAAGGATGTAGATTTTGCGATTCGTTTAACCAAAGAGTTTGGTGTAGCATCCATCCCGGTTTCTGTTTTTTACCATGTTCTTTTGGATGAAAAAGTACTCCGTTTTTGTTTTGCAAAAGGAGAAGATACGTTAAAACGAGCTGGAGAGATTTTAGCAAAGGTTTAGGTTCTGCACAATTTATACTTAATATTTTTCTGAATAGCGGGGTAACAATCGGGGTAAATTGTCGTTATTTAGTTATCTAATCTTTTTTTTAATGCACAAACAAATTTTCGTAGCTACTTTTATTCTATTTTCTCTGCTGTCTTTTGGACAACAGGCTGAGATTATTGATGTCTATACCAAGCGCGATACTACAAATCATCAATTTGTTAAATCTGATGATTTATTTATTGGAAGATGGGACAAATTGGCGCAACCGAATTTTTGGAAGCAAGTGATGGTTACACCTCCAGATTCTTGTATTATAAATATTGCTGCTACCCGAACCATTTTAGGAAAAGAATCTTTTGTTGCATGGAAAGCACAAACAGAAACACAAAAAGGACTTTATAAAGACAGTGTCCGAAAACAGTATGGATTGGCTTCAGATGTGAAAATTTATGTGACTTCAGGAAAAAGTCATTTTTACCAAATTGAAACAGTAATGCCTAGTATTAGTAAAGCTGTGGATGCTTTTGAAAAATACAGAACTGATCCATGGTATGCCCAGGCAATATTACTAATAGAAAGTCCAGGTAAAATACAGTATTCAAGTGTTGGTGCTTATGGACCTTTTCAGTTAATGAAATCTGTTGCACGCTCGCATGGCTTGAAAGTCAATAAATATGTGGATGAACGAAAAGATTTTGATAAGTCGGCAATGGGTGCAGCTCACCTTCTGCGCACTACATGTATTCCAGAAGCTAAGCGAATATTGGATAAACACAACTTAGTGTACAGTGAATCAGATTTATGGTTTCGCTTATTTGTGCTGCATATTTATCACGCTGGAGCCGGAAACGTTGGGGGATTAATAGACAGTCTCCAGCCAGAAAAAGGCGGGCAGGAACTAATAACATTGATGTGGCAAAGTGAATGGGGAGGATTTAAAAATGCTTCTCAAAATTATTCTCAGGTTGCACTTGCTTCGCTCCTTCAATTACAAGAATTGATTTACGAAAAATGCGATTACATTTTTGAATGTAAAGCGTTTTAAGAACCCACCTGAAATGCCTAAATTCGCCGTATGACAAAACTCGTCAATCGGATTGCTTTATTTGTTTTTATTGGAGTTGCAGTTACTTCATGGATTACTTATCATGAGGAAATGGATATCGTAGTTCCTTATTTGAAACAGGTCTTTTTAGCCACTGCTATTTTCATGTTCATATTATTATTTTTAAAAGCGAATTACAGATGGCAGGCCTCTTATTTGGCCAAAAAAGCACCAAATTCCTTTGTAATTAGTAGGAAGGGAATGAAAAAAGCGATTGTTTATGAAGGTATAAATATTGGTTTTTATGCCTATTTATCTATCATGCTTTTGTTATATATAAATGAAGGAGCTATTATCGGAATACTTATTGGATTATACTTTTTAGAGGGCTTTGTTAACCTTGCTCAAAATATTTTTAGCTCTAGTTATAGAACCCTTATTCAAGAAAATGCGATTACTATTGTTTCCAATTACATCACCATAATTCCAATGAAAGAAATCGTCAAGATTGAAAGTAGTCATCGGGATATCCGATTCTTAGATAAGAATAACAAAACCTATTTATTGGACATTGACTCTATTAAATTGGATCAGCATAAAGCGTTTATTGGCCATGTAAAAGCAATAGCGAAAAGCAAAGGTATTTATTGCGATGTTGCTTTTACCCGAGATGACATACACCATGGTTAAGCCATCTAAAGAATTTTTTTGAATTTCACCCAGGTTTTTGGGTTATTAACTTACTTTGCGAATAAACTCTCTAGATTGTTAAAAGCTTTAAATTCCAAGGCATTTCCAAAAGGGTCTAAGAAGAACAATGTTGCTTGTTCTCCCGGTTCTCCTTTAAATCTAGTACATGGTTCAATTAAGAATTTAGTGCCTATGCTTTTTAGTTTTTCTGCGATTGGATTCCAATCAACGATTGAAAGAACTACACCGAAATGAGGAATAGGAACTTGTTGACCATCTACTGGATTATGCACGCTATTATTTTGCATGGTTTTATCTTCATGGGTAACCAATTGATGTCCATAAAAATTCCAGTCAATCCACTTTTCAGATGACCTACCTTCTTCGAAACCTAATACATTACCGTAAAAATCTCTTGCTTTTTCTATGTTTGAAACAGGTATAGCAAGGTGAAAAGGTCTTAAACTCATGTTTTATTGAACTGGTGTGATAAAAATACAAAAACTTTTATTTTCTTAGGGGCACAAAGTTAGACGCAAAAGTAAATATAGCGAATAAAAAATTAAGCAGTAACGTTATTTATAGCGATTCATCTTGGTTATAAGTCATTTATTATGAGGTGAGTTGATTGGGGATATTTAATTATTTGTCGCTGAAGATTATTTTTAACCAAGGAAAGCTCCATCGATCTTCATCATCCAAACCTTTTAAAATCAATGTCACTGATTTTACTGTTTTTTTAAAATGACCCGATTCATAATTGAAATAGATGTCTTCTTCAAATTGAACTGACTCGATATCAGTAAAAGTTATATCGCCAATATAACTTTCTCTGTTCTTCCATTTTATCTTTTCATTGTTATAAGGGTCTATTACTTGTGCTTTTTTGGATTTCCCTCCTTCTAAAAGGCTCGTAATTAGTTCTTTTCTCTTTTGTGGATACAACCATTCAGTATTCTCCTTGAAATTCCAAAAATCATCCATTTCATAACCTGATAATGGTTCAGTGAATAAATGACCTGATTTTATTAGAGTATATTCCGATTTATTATTGGGATTTGGTTTTGACATGTACAACTCTTTTCCTCCCATTATATCTCCTGTTACAGGATTTGTGTCCCAGATCATTGGTATAACTCCAGTAATATTTATTTCAAATTGTGTTTCAGAAATGTCATAGTCCCAATCTTCAATGAATTTAAACCCTATTATGTCTTGATTGACATACGGGCTTAAAATTGAATCGTATAATTCATCACCAGTAATTTGGTCATAAATATATTGTCCCGTTTCAAAGTTCATTCTTGGAACTATATGAAGTATATTCATCAGTTCCTGGGGGTTTTTTTCAATTTTATAGGGATCATCAAAAAGGCTTTTATATGTCTTATTACCTTCTGCAAAAGGGTACTTAATAAAAAATGAATTCATTTTTATTTGATTGATTGAATCCATGGTGAAACCATTTTCGATAAGAATATTTTTATCTATATTTTGAGTTTTGTTGTTTAATAGCATCAAAGGTGACTTGTGATTGGGTAGGTAAAAGTCATCAACTTTTTGGATGGTATTATTTCCATTGACATTTATTAAAAACAAGGGTATCGATTTCGATAATTCACCGTCTTCATCGTAACTCTTTGCACATGGCGCAATAGCTTTTATTTCTTTTCCAAAGGAATAGTTTATTGTGTCGAAGTACCAATCTTCAATAAACCCCAATTTATTGATGTCCAGATAGGAGTATAAAGACGTGTCTATATCGTACATTTGATTGCCAACAACATCATACAATTCCTCCCCATATTCGTCGTAAATAGGGTGTTTTTCATATTTGTAAAGTGCCTTATTTTTATTGGTTAATGTTTTGTTATAAGTAGGATTTGGTTCTAAATAATTATACTTATTTGAAAACAGAGGTTGGATTAGATTAAACCGTTTAGATGATTCAATGTTCTCGTTCCACCAATATTGTTGAATCTCTTCTGTTTCAACTTGTTCGTTTCCAGAAATAGTAGATGTGCTGAAGTAATTTTCGGCAACTTTCCAATTGAGAGAGCTTTTTTCAAATGTATTTAACTTAATGTGGAAACGAGGATTAATGCCAATTACATCTCCTGTATCCTCGTTAATTTTAATTGTGTTTACAGTTATGCCATTTACCGTTTTCACTATGAAGCTTTTTTTAATGTCGAATTCCCATTTTTCAACGAATGTAAAAGAAACAAAATCTGCTATCTCCAGAGGGTGTATGTATAATTCTAGAACTTCTTCATTTATTCCAGGATCGACAGCATATACATATTCCACGCTATTTAATATGTTAAGGTGTTTATTGTGCTGAGCTTCATGGAAGTCTATTTCGGCTATGCTGGGTTCTAAAGAGTCTTTCTGTATAGGGGTTTTGAAATAACCACTTGGTTGCACATGTGCGCTGTTTTTGTCTGGCATAAAGGCTTTAAGTCTCCCTGACTTAAGCCCTTTTATAATGAAGTCTAACAAATCATGGTGCTGTTTAATTGGAAGAGATTCATTGTTTAGTTCTTTATCAAACATCTGTAAAAAAGTTTCTCTATTTCTCCAGAAATCATCCATTTTATGCTTACGCGAGAAGTGAATTGAGACTTCGTTAAAAATTATCTGGGATTCTTTTTGCGCATAATATTGTGCTGAAAATAATATAGCAAAGAATACGGTTAAAGCTTTCATTAGAAATTCAGGTTAAAATACGAGCACAAATTTAGCGGATAATCAATGGTTATTATATGTATAATGGAAGATATTAGTTTTGATTATAGATTACTTGTCACAAGCAACTGTGTAAAACCAATTTTATTCAATTGTTATTGAGCGATTGGTTTACTTATTTTCACATTTCTAAATCATAGTTATTGACAATAATGAAAAATACTTTATTTCTACTTAGCTTATTCATTTTAATAGGTTGTTCTGAATCAGAAACGGAAAAGCCAAAGGCGGAAGTTGTTGAAATCACTCCAGAAGTAATTAGGGATACCGTTTTTATGTATGGCTTAGATGTAGAAGAATTTTTCATTGATAGTGGCGTAGTTCAGCCAAATCAAGGATTAACACATATACTTCCAAATTATGGAATAAGTCAAACAGCAATATTTAAATTAGCCGATGACTTTGATTCAATTTTTGATGTACGTAAAATAAAACCTAACCATCCTTACTATGTTTTTTGTTCCAAGGATTCAAACAAAAGAACAAAACGATTTATTTATGAAAAAAATGCAATAGAATATGTTGTTTTTAATTTTGAAGATACCCTAAATGTGTTTGTTGGAAAAAAAGATGTAGAAATAAGAGCTGAATCAGCTGGTGGGGTTATCACTTCAAGTTTATGGAATGCATTTATTGATAATGATTTGAGTCCGGCATTAGTGATGGAGTTTTCCAAATTGTTTGCATGGTCTATCGATTTCTTTGGAATTCAAAAAGGTGATTATTTCAAAGTAATGTATGAAACGAAATATGTTGAAGGAGAAAATATCGGCGTTGGAAATGTAAATGCAGTTTTGTTTAATCACATGGGTAAAGATCACTATGTGTTTTACTATGAAGCGGACAGTAGTGGCTTAGGCTATTATACAGAAAAAGGAGAAAGTATGAAGCGGGCCCTATTGTCTGCCCCACTAGAGTATAGTCGTATATCTTCTAAATTTTCTCATAAGCGCTTTCATCCGGTTCATAAATACTATCGCCCGCATCATGGGGTAGATTATGCAGCGCCTATAGGAACCGAAGTGGTGGCAACAGGAACGGGTAAAGTTATTTATGCAGGATGGGCTGGTGACGCTGGTCGGTTGGTCAAAATTAAACATACAACCGGAGATATGGTAACAAAGTATATGCATTTAAGTAAGTTTGGTCCTGGCATAACAAAAGGTGCTTCTGTAATGCAAGGGCAGAAAATTGGAGAAGTTGGAAGTACAGGTGCTTCAACTGGCCCACATTTAGATTATAGAATTTTTATTCATGGAAAAGCTGTTGACCCTTTAAAAATAGACATTCCTTCTTCTGATCCATTGGAGGATAGCTCTTTGGTAGAGTATTTGGAGTATATTGCTCCTGTAAGATTGGAATTGGATGGAATTGAAGCTAAAAAAATACCAGCGCAGCAAGTGGATCAAGAGTAGTGCCTTTTTAGGGTGTGTCCTATTATTTCATGTTGTTTCTTTTGGACAAGCTGACTATGAAAATCTCAAAGATTATATCCCTTTTGAGAACACCTCTATAGAAACGCATCCGTTTATTACCGTAAAGGTCCACGTGCACGTTATTCAGCAATCCGAAAATGATCCCCAGAACATAACAAAAGACAACAAAGAATATATTGAGAAGCAGTTTGATTGGATAAATGGAATGTATTCGACATTTTCAAATCCAACATTATTGCCAGAATCTGGAGAGGTGCCATTTGTCCCTGATTCAAGAATAAGATTCCGGTTAGATACGATAAAATTTCATATTGATGCTTCTGATTGGGATAGGATAAGAACCGTTTTACATATGAGTGGCGGGGCTCCTTGGAAAATAGATACAATTGATTTGCTTCGAAACGAAATAGGAATTAAGGGAAATCTTGTTAATCGATTTGCTTCGAACTTGGATAGTATTACAATAATAAAATCTTCCGGTAATAATGGCGTATATTCCTTAATGTCTAAAAGGCAAAAAGGTGGTATAACATTTTTAAAAATTAAAGAGAAGCTCTTTTCTCAGGTGGGAGATGGAAGCCTTACTTTCTTCAAGAAACATGATGTAAATTGCTCTCAGGATATTTGGGAGAAAATATACCAATTCGGATAAAAATGCTTTACATGTATTTTATACGGGAAGTTCTAGAGTTAAAACCTCATTTGGTTGTGGTCCATCTCCTTTTTTTTTAAATGTGTCTAATATTGATCAAAAACAAGGTTATGCAGTTGCATTATTATCAGGTCATGAATTGGGTCATTGTTTGGGGTTAAGCCATACAAATTATCCGCAGTTTTCAGATTTGCCCTAAGAAGGATAAATTTGGTTGGATAGACTGTAATAGTATTAATACAAGTAATAACATAATGGGGTATAACAAATGCAGGAGGTATCTTTCGCCATTGCAAGTAGCGCATATACATAAACGCTATACAACGGATACAGTTTTAATTAAAACTACTACAGCCAATGAATATGATACACTTATAATATTGAGGTTTGGGATGATCGTATTGGAACAAAGCATGATGGTAAAAGGAGATATTATTGTAAGAAAAGGAACAGTTAACTATAAACTAGCAATGTTAGTATGGCTTATGGAGCAGCTATTTATATTGAGAAAAAAGCAAAGTTAATTATTGATGGAGCTGACGTTACCAATCATTTCGGAGATAATTTGGGGAGGGGTGGTTATCTGTAAATCGTATGAAGAAGATGAAAAGTCTCCTAAAAAGAAGGAGAAACAAGGTAAGTTGATTGTAAAAAATGGAGGGAAGTTATCGATGTATTCCCTGAATGGAGATTAGTTTATAAGTTAACCTTCAATTTCAATTTCCACTTTCTTTTTCTCTTCTTCCTCAACCCCTAGTTTCTTTAAGAACTTGTTTAATCCTTTGTTTTTGCTCCTTTTTCTTTCTTCTCTTCTTTTTTCTCGTTCCCTTCTCAGTTGATACATCTGGTTCGTTATCAAACTCATCCCATTCGACCTCGAAAGTTGTTTTTGTTTCTTCTTCAACCGGAGTTTGTATTGTGCTGTCTTTTTTAAAGAGCCCAAACTCTTGCTTTAAGATGGATTTTAATTCTTTTTTCTCTTCTTGAATAGCTTCTTTTCGAGCTATTTTCTTTTCTTCCTTGTCGAGCTTGAATTTAAGATCAGATAGGTTTCCATACATATGAAGAAATAATTTTACTCCCTAATCCATCATCTTTAATAGGTCCAAATTCATCTTGATTTTTCTTCTTTACAAGAACGTCATTTAACCTGAAGTTAAGGTGGTAATCTACGTTGTCATCAAAGCCGTGAATTCCAGAAATGTTGAGGTCCATAACATTGGTAGATAAAGTCATCTGTGGTATGTGAATTTTCCCTTTGTCAATAATAACTTTGTTGTCAAGGTTTGCAAACTTGATATGTTTTATCTTTTTCTTTAATAGTTTGGTGTCTATAACTGTTTTTACAATTTTATTAGATTCAAAATAGTCAGCAATATCAAGTAATGCAGCTTGGTCTATTAATTCACCTTTTTTAATAGAAAAATTTGCTTCAGCGTATAAACGATTCATGTCTATGTTCATATATCCATCAATAACAGTGGCTAAACCAAGTTGAACCGTGGTTTTTCCTTTAATATTTTCATGAGTCAAAAATTTTTGTCCAAAGTCATTAAATTCGCTAAAGAAATTATTAATGTCGATGTTGTTTGCTGTGCCATCAAGCGTCCAAAAGAATGAATTAATATTCGTTTGTTCCATCTCTGAACTCAAAATATAACTTCCTTTGTTGGCTTTGAAGGTTATGTTTTTTGCTGAAAGTTTCTTATTTTGGTAGGTAATAATTCCCTTTAGATTAGATGCTGTAAATTTCCCATAACTCAATTCTCCAATGTGAGATTTGAGATTGAAGTTTATGTTATCAGGAAAATTTAAAGGGATTGCTTCTTCCGAAGTCGCTGTTGTTGCGCTTCCCATTATTTCATTTAAACTGACAGATTTTGATCGAAAATCAGTTTCGATTACTAATTGTTCTTTTTCGAATAGTAAAAACGGAATAATGTTTTTTATTATCCCATCAGCTTTAAATTGAGAACTTAATATGGAGCCTGTTAAATTACTGAAAGCTGCATCGTTCTTTTTTAAGGAAAGACTTCCATTTAAATTAGTAAAGGCTAGGTGACTGCTTTTTGTTTTGAGAGAAACATTTTGAATCTTAATGAAACCATTAGAAGTTTTTATCTTAGGTTTTGCGCCATTAGCGGTATTTAATATTCCGGCAAATTCAACTTCGAATAGAAGCATTTCCATCAAGGGTTTCCATCTTTTCAGAGTTGATAAATTGCTTCATTTTTTTCATTGAAAGGTTTCCGTTTAACTCCGCTTCAATAGACGGGGTTTTAAAATTTGAAATCAGAATATTGCCTTCTATTTTTCCGTTTTCAAGAACTCCACTGATGTTCTTAAATTCAATTACTTCGTGGTTTTTTTTATTTCGACTTTCGAAATGTCCCGCTAGCGATAAATGTTTTAGATGTGCCCCCGTTTCTTTTTCGATTAGATCGCCGTTATTTAGTGTAAAGTCAGCAATTACATGGGGAGAAGAATTTTTGGCAATAACCCCCTTTATTCTCGTTTCAAAAACAACCATTCCTTGAGCTTTGTATGCAGAAAGTGCGTCAAAATACTCTTTTGGAAAAATAGAAAAGGTTCTTTGGAGGTCAATATTTCTTCCTTTAATGTTTAAGTCCATAAATGAAGAGTCTTTGTTGTTGGTATACTTTCCGCTCATGTCAAACAACAAATCTTCAATAGATAGCTCTGCTTTTTTCAGTTGATACAAGCTACTATCCTTATGAATATTCAAAACAATATTTGCAGCAGCATTTTTGTTTTCTACGTATTTGATGGAGTTGCTTTTTAACTGGTTGATATAAAAATTGGATGTTGCGGAAAGTTCATAATTACTTTGCGAGAAGTTTCCGGCGAAGGTTATGTTTTCACTGTTGATACTGTAATATTGCTGAGTGGTTTTATTAGAATAACTGAATCGAATATGTATTAAATGCTACTTCTTCTAAAGCAAATGAGAATTTATTGTTCTTTTCATGTAAAGAATCCTCTTTTAGTATTAGAGTAATTTTCATTACCTAAAGAATCAATGCGTAATTTAATCACCGAATTTTCAGCTTTAATCTCGTTCACGGTATAGTTTCCGTCGACCATATTCCAGAAATTAAAATTCATATACACGTGCTCGGCGTAAATTAACGTATCACTATCGGCGTGTCAGATACGAACAATTTGTTAAACCGCAATGAAGCAGAAGGGAACTGTGAAAACAGTGTCAGCTCGAGTTCTTCTACTGCTACAGGAACTGCTAAGGTTTTATTTAGCTCTTCTACTGCGTATTGCTTTATTTCATCCTCGTAGAGATTTATAATGAGGGCTGCTATACCAAACATTAAAGCAATGAATATTCCTATTCCAGCTACTAATCTTTTTGCCCATTTATACCACATTTTTATCTATTTAGCAGAAGCTTTCAGTTAAACCGTAATGAACGATAAAATTACTTGGATAAAATGGCTTATTTCTTCAGCGTGGGTATACTTATTAACGAGTAAGTATTAATTGAACGACAGTATTTTAGATATATTATCTGATTCGAACAATTGAATACATGTTTTATGAAAAATCACTTTTTAATTCAATTACCGTTATTTCTGGCCAAATACCAATTCTTCCAGGATACCCGAGGTATCCAAACCCTCTATTAACATATAAATATTGGCCGTTTTGTTGATAGAGACCAGCCCATTTTTTGTACCTATATTTTACTGGACTCCATTTAAATCCTGGGATTTCTATTCCCATTTGCATGCCATGCGTATGTCCGCTCAGGGTAAGGTTTATATTTTTAGGATGCGGTAAAGTTTTTTCTTCCCAATGATCTGGATCATGAGAAAGAAGGATTGTGAAATCTTCTTTATTTATGCCTTCCAGAGCCTTATTTAAATCTCCATAGGCTGGAAATGGAGGTTTACCCCAATTCTCTACACCTACTATTTGAATTTGCTCATTATTTTTAATTAGAGAGGTTCTTTGGTTATTTAGAACAGAAAACCCCATTTCCACGAGATGCAGTTTTATTGATTCGGTATTTTTTAATTTTTCTTCTTCTGATTCCCAATTTACATATTCTCCGTAGTCATGATTTCCTAAAATTGCAAACTTTCCCATAGGGGCATGCAAATCTTTCAATAAATGCATGTAGGGTTCTATTTCTTGTGCAAAGTTATTTACCAAATCTCCTGTGAAAAAGATTAAATCTGGATTTTGGTCTTGCACCATTTTTAGGCCTCTTGCGACCGACTCAATATTATCGAAACTACCCGAATGAAAATCTGATATTTGAACAATTTTGAGTTTGTCAAATGCACCTGGTAAGTCAGGAAAAGTTAAAGATTGTCTATGAATTTTAAAGTCATATTTTCCCTTGATAATTCCATATAAAAATCCAGTAAATGGAATTATTGCTATTCCCATTCCGATTTGTGATATGAATTTTCTCCTTCCTTCAATTTCTACAGTGTCAGAATTGTTAGAAAACCAACTACTTAGTTTTTGGAAACAAAATTTAATGATTCTAACGGAATCACCAAGAAATAGTGTTCCTACAAAAACAATTTTGGTAATTATCAAAGTAAACGTTATTCCAATTAGTAAGTTTTGCCAATACCCCATATTGGTATTTCTAGCGCTCAAATAAAAGCCCATAGAAATTATTCCAATGACTATTACTAAAATACTAATAACGTAGATAATAAAAACAATTACTTTTTTTCTTCCTTGCGGAAAAGCCGATTTTAACCCTTGGTGGGTATAAATTTCAATGAATACAATAAATAATAATAGAATTATGAAAAATAAAGTTCTTGTCATAATTTGAAGTTCTTTAATTAAAGATTAATTATTACTTTTATTATGCAAGTAAAATTACATTGTTATTTTCAAAAAACGAAACAGACTAAACTATATTTTATGCATATAGTCTAATTCAAATAAAATAATGTTATTTTTTGTGAGAAGTGGCTTTTATCTTTTCCAAGATATTAAACACAGCCGGACAAACTTCAGCATTTTTTAAGGTTAAATCGAAAATTCCTTTTTGATGTCTCATATCTGTATGGGGATAATCTTTACAGGCTTTAGGTCTTGCTTCATAGATGGAGCAACCATTGTCTTCAGCTAAAAATGGACAGGGAACAACTTGCAAAACGAAAAAATTATCTTCGTCCAATCGTAGGTATTTTTCAATAAAAGCACCTGGTTTCATTTTCAGATGATTAGCTACTCTCTCGATGTCTTTTTGCGTGTACATTGGACCAGTTGTTCGGCAGCAGTTTCCGCAATCCATGCAGTCAGTGCACTCAAATACTTCTTCGTGGGCCTGGCTAAAAAGGAGGTCCACAGTTCCATTTTTTTCTTTTTTAAGCTTTTTTAAAGAGATTTATGGGAACTCTTATGAGATTTAGCTAAAGAAATTTGCTCGATATGGTCAAAGGGTTTTGTCATAATTTAGTAGCCACAATTATTTCGAACACGTTTAAGTGTTTCTTTAGCAACGGCCCTCGCTTTATTTGCGCCATTTAATAATACCTCATCTAATTCGGACGTATTACTCATATAGTAATCATACTTTTCTCTTTCCTTACTGAATCTTTCTAAAATACAATCTAGGAATTCTTTTTTAGCGTGCCCCCATCCGTATCCACCAGCTCTTAAGTTTTCGGCCATTTCAGCTACTTGCTTATCAGTTGCAATTAATTTGTATAATTGAAAAACAGAGAGGTTTCGGGGTCTTTCGGGTCTTCTAAAGGGGTGTCGTCGGTAACAAATTCTTTTATTATAACTTTTTTTAATTCGTTTTTGGGCAAGAAATATATTAATATAATTATTTCTTGATTTACTCATTTTCTGTCCGTCAGTTCCAGGCACTAGCATAGTTTGTTCTTGAATCTTTGGTTCGGGAACAACAAATGTATTCCCCATGCTGTGGTTAAATCGTGAAGCTACGTCACGTGTCATTTCTAGATGCTGAAGTTGATCTTTTCCAACCGGAACAAACTCTGCATCGTACAAGAGAATATCGGCTGCCATTAACATAGGGTAAATAAAAAGGCCTCCGTTTACATCTTGCAGTCTATCTGCTTTGTCTTTAAAAGAATGCGCTAGTTGCAGTCTTTGGTAAGGAAAGTAGCAGCTCAAATACCATGCTAGTTCAGCACATTCAGGAACATCTGATTGTCTGTAAAATACAATTTTTTCAGGATTTAGACCACAAGCAAGCCATGCTGCTGCAACAGAGTATGTGTTGTTGCGCATTTCTTCTCCATTTTTAATCTGTGTTAATGAATGTAAATCAGCTATAAATAGAAAAGCGTCATTCTCCCTGTTATTTGCCATTTCAATAGCCGGAAGGATGGCCCCTAATAGATTTCCTAAATGAGGTGTTCCCGTACTTTGTATTCCAGTTAGAATTCTTGCCATGTTTAACTACATTTTGCACAAATGTAGTGTGTGCATTTAGTTTTTCAATTACAAGTTTCTCATTTTCTTTTAAATTATGATAATATTTTCTTTGTTTAGTCTACTTTTGATGCCCCATGAAGTATCTTTTAAGTCCATTGAGGCTGCTGTATAAGGTTTATTTTATTGTGATTTTTCTAATTTCTGGAATATTGCTGTACCCATTCATGCTGTTTCTAATTCGCGGAAAAAATAAATTTCGAAATGCATTGAAACTCAAACAAATTTGGTCCAAAGTGATTTGTGTTTTAGTCTTCATAAAGGTACAAGTAGATAATGCAGAGGGTTTTCCCAACGAGGGCCCATATGTTGTTTGTGCAAATCATGCATCCTATTTAGATATATTACTGATGTTTTTAATATTGCCTGATGATTTTGCTTTTTTAGGAAAAGCGGAGGTATTAAAATGGCCTATCATTAATGTTTTCTTTTTAAAGGGGATAGATATTCCCGTATATAGAGGAAGTGTTAAACGAGCGAAAGAATGTTTGGATCTAGCGGACATGGCACTAAAGGAGGGAAGGTCTATTGCCATTTTCCCCGAAGGTGGAATGGATATCAATAATCATAAATTACGCAGGTTTAAAAATGGAGCATTTAAATTAGCAATTGATAATCAAGTACCCATTGTTCCAATTGCGTTTTTAAATAATTGGAGGCTTTTTTCGGATCACATGGATCTATTGGGTTCGGGATCACCGGGAATTGCAAAAATAAAAATATATAAAGCTATTGGTCCTGACTCAGAATCTTATAAAGATGTGGTATCTTTACGTGAGAAAACATATAGCACAATCGAAACGGCATTAGGGATATGAAAATAGATGATAAAACAGTAGATAAAATTGCTTCACTTTCGAAGTTGTCTTTTAGTGGAGAACAAAAAGAAGCAATCAAGAGTGATATGAATAAAATGTTAAATTTTATGAGCAAACTCGAGGAGGTAGATACGGAGGATGTTGACTCTTTAATACATATGACGGAAGAAGTAAATGTTTTAAGAGCAGATGACGCTATCTCAGACATAACGCAAAAAGAGGCGTTAAAAAACGCCCCTAAAAAAGATTCTACGTATTTTAAAATCCCAAAAGTACTTACTAAGTAATATTAGCAGTATTCGTCAAATGCCGCTTTTATACTTTCAGATATAATTTCTGATGTGCTACCCTCTATATGGTGCCTTTCAATAAAGTGAACTAATTTACCATTTTTAAATAAAGCCATCGAAGGAGATGAAGGAGGATAAGGTAAACAAAACCTTCTCATTTGATCTACTGCTTCTCTATCTACTCCGGCAAAGACAGTAACAAAGTTGTTTGGAGTTTTTGAATGTTGAGTTGATATTATTGCAGCTGGTCTTGCATTTCCTGCTGCGCATCCGCAAACGGAGTTAATAACGGCAAATGTTGTTCCTTCTTTCTCTAATGCTTGATTAACATCTTCTGCTGTTATAAGCTGCTGAAAACCAACGGCAGTTAGGTCTTCTTTCATTGGAGCTACAAGTTCTGGTGGGTACATATATAATATTTTAAAAGATTAAAAAATTTAACAGTTGCAAAAGTAAACATATAACTAATACAATACATACTTTATCTTATGGATCATACCGAAAGAATTGAATTTAAATCCATTCATCTATTGATTTATAATGCTTAAACCACTTGTTGATCAATTTATCGAAGAATAAATAAATTTAACTACATTTGCGACTTAACTAAAAAATATAAAAATGAAAAAAACATTAATTTTATTATTTGTAGCTGCTTTAGGAGCGGGAACAATGTCTTCTTGTAAGAAATCAAACAAGGGGAAATTATCAGGAGAATGGACTGTTGCATCGCTTAGCGAAACAAACACTAATACTTCAGGAAATCCATCAACAACAAGTACAACGGTTATCTCAAGTACTGATGGTGCTGCTATTTCTTTAGTTTCTTCTTCCACTGCTGCTAATTCAACAACCACTACAATGAATGGTACTGTTAATGCCGCTACATGGACAATTGAAAAAGATGGTACTTGGTCAATGACTATGGATGTTGCTTTTTCTGGGTCAGAAACAGGATATACTTGGACTCAATCTCAAGTAGAAACTACTACAGGAACTTGGTCTTTCGTTGGAAAAGACAAATCTGCTGATTTCAAAAGAAATGATAGAGTTATCTTTAACACTTTAACGAGTGCATCATCATATTCTGATAGTTATACAGTAACTGGAGGTTCTGCTGTTACATCTGTGTCTTCTGATTCGTATAGCTGGGCTACTGGAGAGAACCAAGCAACTTATGTTATTACAGAAAGCAAGAAAAAAGAGCTTACTTTAACTCAAGAAGGTTCTTCTACATGGTCTGATACAGATGCTGGTGGAACGACTTCAGGTTCTTCTACTTTAATGTCTGAAATGTCATTGACGCAAGACTAGAAAGTAAATAATTTCTTAAAAAGGGCTATTTCTAATTAGAAATAGCCCTTTTTTTATTCCTAATAATAATTAAATTCTATAATCAAAAGGGTGTATATCATTGTGGTTAATCGAATCTATGATGAAAGTTCCAGGGCACAAAAAAAAGAGACATTAAGGCTGTCTCCTTTTTTAAGTTAATTATATTAAGTTTTACTTATCTCGCTGAGAGCATTAGCTTATTTATCGCAGCCGCTTCATTTATTAATCTGAAGTATTCTGCTATATTTCCTAGTTTCATCATTTCTTTTGCTAATGATTTTATTGCTTCGTATTTCGTTTTTAATTCGTTCATTTCAGTAGGTTTTTTTAGTGTATACTATACACCAATCCAAGTTGCGTGCCAAACTTATTTTATTTTTGAAATAGGGTTTTTCACCCCTTCATGTTTAGTTAGCTCCATTTTAATAGAACCAAATAGTATGTTGGCCTTTGCTAATAGTGGGATTTTGTTTTCATCGTCAGAAATCCAGACTTGTAAATCTTCCTCTGTTTTGAAAATTCTTCCTGTTTGAACTACTGGACAAAACTTAATACACTTGTATTTTCCTTTTCTAATTTTAATGGTTTCCTTTCCTAGGTATTTTATTTTTAATGGAAAAATCTCTCCATCCATAAAGGTGTTAAATTCAAACATGTCTCCAATTTTAGCGTTGGAAAAATCTAGCGTTCTTGCATAGTAGTAGGAAGAAATCATATCTTGGATGTTATGTGGAACATTAAATTTTTTTTTCCCATCACTCACTTCTTTTTTGTGCTGGTAGAAAGTGTAGTCCTGACTTATTTCATAACCTCCCTCGTGAACTCTACGAATAAACATCCAAGGGAACATCCCTTCAGCATCTAAATAGGTTTCATATCTGTCTTGCACTTTAAAGAACCAATTAAACGCCCCTAAACTTTTTCCTTTACCAACGGCATGTACTAATTTTCTCCCGTTTATCTTTTTATCACATTCTTCTACTTCGAGTGTCGCTCTTCCTGCATCTATAAAGCCATAGTGAAGGACATAAGTAAGTTTTTCTCCAACAGCAAAAGAATTGTTTGCTATTTTTCTGAACTCAAAGGCTGATGTATTATTTTGAAAGCTATATATGCCTTCAGAAGCATTTAGCGCTCCAAAAGAAAAGACAGATATTGCAATAAGGATTAAATTTTTCATACCTGTATTTTAAAGGATTTCACAAATAAAAGCAATAAGCATGCCGAATAAAGCTATAAAATTAGATTAAAGCGCTGTTATAGGTTTATAGCCTATTTGTCTATTAAAAGGGCTATTTCAGTTTTTAAAACCCACCAATACTGCAACACATCCTTGGTATTTAAGATCGTGCGTATTGTCAGATTCAGGCACCGCAACAGAAATAACAAGTTGCTGGCTTGATTCGACTTTAAAGTCAAATACTTTACTGTCGGAATTTTTACTGTCAAAAATCAAGTTTCTTTCTATATCGCTAACTTGATAACTAACATCTCCTAATTGTTCTTCAGCACAAATTACAAGTCTATATTGTTGTTCACTATAAAAGGTAAGCATGATTTCTGCACTGTCACCAGGGAACAATACAGCACTGTTCATCTGCCCATTGTGAATATACGGTTCTACTAATGGCGCCCTGTTTTCTTAGTAAACCCTCTACATTGTCCATTTATTCCAAGAGGAATTAATACTGACAATAAAATTATAAGACTTAAATTTTTCATGATTATTCGTTAATAATATCTGTTCTAATTTCTGCAATCTTTGCTGTGATTTCCTTCAATATGGCATCATTCATGCCAAGCTTAATGCTTCCTCCAATTGTAGTTACACCATTTTCATCTTTGTGGTTTTCTCCCATAGTTTTGACCTCGGTGATTTTTTTAAAAATGGTATCTAACTCAAGTAACTCCTCTAAAATTTCTTGGCTCATGTCATCGTCTTCATAAGAATGAAGCAGTCCGATGAGATTGGTTAATGAATATTTTTGTTCCGCAATTCTTAATTTAAGTACTTCATTATCGGGAGCAATTCTCGCCAATTGAGTTGAAAGGTATACTCCTTCAATCCATCCACCTACAACGATTAAAGCAGAAATACTTTCCCTGTCTTCCTCTTCTAAGTAGCTGTTCATTTCCCAAAATATCTCGGTAATAATAACTTGCATGGAATCTTTTAGTTCTAAATTCCACTCAATTCTATCTATTGTTTCTTCATCAAAAACTTGCTCCATTCCAAGTTCATTTCCCAGAGTTCTTGCGCATTGAAGGTAAAGCATTGTTTCGGTGGTTTGATTAAAAACGGTAGCGTAATTTAAATCAGCGCCATAAACACCCATGTTTAAAGACTGCTCCACAATTGATTGATAGTCATCAACTGCTGAGGGATTACTGGGTAATGTAAACTCATAAGTCGCGCCAGCGGCTTGAAGTATTTGTGAGGTCTCCATGGGAGAAGGAATGTTGAAAAATATATTCTTAATTTTCTCGGACCTTTCTATAATATCATTTGTCGGCTCTTCTGGAGAGTCTATGTATATATCGTTCTTTGCTACCTCCTCCCCGCAACTGAAAAGTAAAGATGCAACAGATACTATTACTATGTAATGTTTTATATTCATATTTCCTTCATCTGATTGTATCAAATATACTATAAATCCAAAAGACTTTTACTCTTCAGTCCCTAATTCATAGGAAAATATAACAAATTGAGATACTCAGCCCTCTTAATGGGCGTCAAGCCAGTTATCAGCTATTCCATACTCTACTTTTAAAGGAACAGCAAAATCAATCGCATTTTCCATCTTATCTGTAACCAATTTAATCATTTCATCCTCTTCAGGAATGAACAAATCAAAAACTAATTCATCATGAACTTGGAGTAACATTTTAGATTGCAGGTTTCTTGATTTCATTTCATCATGAATGTTGATCATTGCGATTTTTATAATGTCAGCCGCACTTCCTTGGATTGGAGCGTTAATGGCATTTCTCTCCGCATGGCCTCGAACTATTCCATTTGTAGAGTTAATATCTTTTAGATATCTTTTACGGTGCATAATGGTTTCTACAAATCCTTTTTCCTTAGCCAATTCGATGCTTTGATCCATAAATGTTTTAATTTTTGGGTATTGCTCAAAATAGCTTTCTATTATTTCTTTCGCCTCTCTTCTTGGGATATTTAAATTCTGAGCTAATCCAAATGCAGAGACTCCATAAATAATTCCAAAGTTAACAGCTTTGGCTTTGCTCCGCATTTCTCTATCCACATCTTTCAATTCGACCCTAAAGACCTTAGCTGCAGTTGCCGAATGAATATCTTCACCACTGATGAAAGCATTTTTCATATTTTCATCGCCACTCATTTCAGCTATAATTCGCAATTCAATTTGAGAGTAATCCGCAGCAAATATTTTATAGTCTTTTCCTCTAGGAATAAATGCTTTTCTAATCTCTCTTCCCATTTCTGATCGAATAGGAATGTTCTGTAAGTTTGGATTATTAGAACTTAACCTTCCAGTTGCTGCTACTGTTTGAAGATAGGTGGTGTGGATTTTATTGGTAGTTGGATTTGCTAATTTTGGTAATGCATCAACATAAGTAGATTTTAATTTTTTCTGTTGTCTGTAGTTGAGGATTTTGACTATTATTTCATGCTTGTTTTTGAGTTTTGATAAAGTAGCTTCATCCGTTTTGAATTGACCGGTTTTAGTTGTTTTTCGCCTTTTCATCAATTTGTAATACGTTGAATAAAACATCTCCCAATTGCTTGGGTGAATCAACATTGAATTCCATTCCAGCATCTTGAATTATTCCTTCATGAAGTTCAGATAAGCTGTTTGATAATTCAATAGAAAATTTGGATAACGCTTTAGTATCTAGAGTTATCCCCTCGAATTCCATACTCATTAAAACGGAACTGACAGGCATTTCAATTCCGTACAATAAGTTTTTTATGTTTTTTTCCTGAAATTGTTTTTCGAAAAGTGTTTTTAATTGAAAAGTAACATCGGCATCTTCACTAGCATATTCTGAAATTTCAGATGGCTTCAGGTCTTTCATGCTTTTTTGGTTTTTCCCCTTAGGTCCAATTAATGATTCTATTGAAACAGGCTTATAACCTATGTAAGACTCAGAAAGAAAGTCCATCCCGTGTTTGAAGTCTGGTTGCAGCAGGTAATGTGCTATCATTGTGTCAAAGCTAGGACCACAAATTTCTATTCCATATCGAAGCAAAATTGTTTCGTCAAATTTGAAATTATGTGCAATTTTTTCAATGGATTTACTTTGAAAAATCGGTGTAAATAAAGCAACTCTTTCAACAGCATCTTCCCATTTTGTAGGCATGGAAACGTAAAATCCTTGACCTTTTTTATAAGAGAAAGCAATCCCAAGAAGCTCAGCAGTTTGCTTTTCAAGGCCACTTGTTTCTGTGTCAAAACAAATAGACTTTTGTTTCAGTAATTCTTGAATGAGCTGTTTAACTTCATTATCACTTTCAATAAATTTGTAGTTGTGTGGAGTGTTATCAATTGTTTTTAATTGAATGATATCTTCTGTCAAATTTGATTCAGTTGGTTTTGTGTTTTGGATGTTAGAAGGAGTTTCAATCGGTTGTCCAAACAAATCCATTTGCCCATTTTTTTTTATGGATGTTTCTGGCAGGGGCGGTGGAGCTATTTTTTTAATAACAATATCTTCTCCAGTTACTCTTTTTGCCAATTGCCTAAATTCCAGCTCTGTGAATAATGCTCGAATTTTATCTTTATCCGCTTCTTCTCTAATAAATGATTTTTCATCAAATTCAACAGGAGCATCAAGTAATATGGTAGCCAGTTTTTTAGAAAGTAATCCTTGTTCAGCAAAATTAATCACATTTTCCTTCTGTTTTCCTTTAAGCTCATCTGAATGAGCGATTAACCCTTCAATACTGCCATACTGAGCGACCAATTTTTTTGATGTTTTTTCACCAATCCCCGGGATGCCTGGTATATTATCTGCTGCATCTCCCCATAACCCCAAGATATCGATTACTTGAAGGGGGTTTGAGATTTCAAACTTTTCACAAACTTCCTCAATCCCCCAAATTTCTCTTGGTTTTCCCGATCTTCCGGGACGGTACATAAAAATATTTTCAGATACTAACTGTGCAAAATCTTTGTCAGGAGTCATCATGTAGGTTACGAAGTCTTCTTTTTCGGCTTTTTTTGCTAAGGTTCCAATTACGTCATCCGCTTCAAAACCTGTAGCTTGAAGAGTGGGGATGTTGAGTGCGTCACACAGCTGTTTTATATATGGAATAGCAATACGTATATCTTCTGGCATTTCTTCTCGATGCGCTTTATATTCTGTATATTGTTCGTTTCTGATGCTTCCTCCAGGCGCATCAAAAACCATTGCAATGTGCGTTGGGTTTTCTTTTTTGATGACGTCTAGGATGGTCATTGTAACACCAAAAACAGCAGAAGTATTCATCCCTTTTGAATTGATTCTTGGGGTTCGAATAAACGCAAAATGTGATCGATAAATTAATGCAAATGCATCTAATAGAAATAGTTTTTTCTTATCCGCCATGCTTATATTTTTTGATAAACTATATGTAGTACAGTTTGCCCAACTGCCTTCAATGTTTTTTTATGGATTATATCCATATTGTCTTTTTGTGTATGATGGAAATGTCCAAAATCAAAATTCCCATAGCTTCCTTTGGGAGCATAATGAACTATATCCAATGTGGGTATTCCAGCTATTTGGTTAATGTAAGTATGATCATCTGTTATAGGAGGAGCTATTTTTTTTACAAAATAATTTCCGTAACCAAGAACTTCAGCTACATTCCAAATTCTTTGAACCTGGGCTCCTGCATATTTTTGTGAGAGCCCTTCTTTGGGAAATGTGGCGTCTTCAGCACCTACCATATCCAGTAATATTCCATATCGCGGTTTATAATTCTTAATTGGAGGGTTTTTGCTCCAATATTGTGAACCCAAGCACCAGGAATCACCCATAGTACTTAAATCACTAATAACTTCATTTGTGCTCATAGCTCCATAATCTTCTGCATCAAAAAAGATTAAATCAACACCTGTTTTTGGATCCGACATACTTATTTGTCTGGCTATTTCTAGTAAAACCCCAACACCGCTCCCTCCATCATTTGCTCCAGGAATAGGTTTGGATTTGTTTCCAGCACCACGATCTGCATATGGCCGAGTATCCCAATGGGTGCAAAGCATAATTCGATTAGTTGCTTCAGGGTTATACTGTGCTATTATATTTTCTATATTCAGCATATTTCCAGTCCAAGCTTTTACTTTTCCTGTTTGTATTGTCAATTTAAATCCATATTTAGTCAATTTTTGTTTCATCCAAACAGCACAACTGTCATGCTCGGGAGTGTTTGGTATACGAAATCCAAAATCGAGTTGGCTTTGAATAAAATTATATGCAGAGTCGGTATTAAAATCTGGCGTGGAAATTTTTGAAGTTTTATCTAATGCTTTAGCGACAGGCTTTTTAACAATCTCTTCGGACCTTTTTGTTTCTTCACAACCAATTAATAAAACAATTGTAATAGAAATAAGGAAAATTTTAAGTAGAGACATAAAGTTTGAAAAAAGGATTTGTTTGAAGTATAGCCAAAGTTAAGAAAGCTTCAAAAAAAACAATGAATTATTTTCTGTTAATGAGAAATACCCCTAAAATTAATACTCCGATTCCTGATAATTGAAGAATGGAGATATTTTCACCTAGAGTAAGACCAAGTAATATTGCAACAATTGGTATAAAATAGGTTACGGATGATGCGAATACAGTTGTACTTATTTTAATCATGTTATTAAAAAGTAATACCGCCATTGCAGTTCCTATAAATGCAAGTATTCCAACAATTCCAATACCCTCAATAAAATTGGGTTGATTTGCGATTCTGTCAAAAAAGTTTGTGGTGAACAAATAAACAATACAAAACGGTCCAATCGCTGCAAATGAAATTGACGTAATTGCCATTGCATTTAAATCTTTTAACTTATACTTTATTACGTTTAAGCTCAGTGCATAACAGAATGTTGCCAAAACAACAGTTAGAATAGGTATGGTGTCATTGAATGAAAGGTTCGTCGAAAATAGTTTTTGATAAACGATCATAAAAGCTCCCAAGATTCCTACTGTAAGACCTGCGATATGATTCCATTTTAATCTAAATTTAAAAACAATTGTTGCAATTAAAACAGTGAATATAGGCACCAATGAATTTAGCATTCCTGTTATTGAGCTATCAAGTTTTGTTTCGGCATAAGCAAACAAAAAGGCTGGGAGGCCGTTTCCTACAACCCCAGAAATAATTACGAATAGGATGTGTTTTTTCTTTAATTTCTTAATTGAGGTATACAACAAAGGCGTCAATGCGAGAAAGGCAAAACTAATTCGTAAAGCACCCAAAAGTTGCGGGGGCATCCTTTCATTCCCATATGAATCTTCCAGTCCTATTTTAATCAAAAAATAAGAACTTCCCCAAATCACAGAGAGAATGATCAAATAAGCCCAAGCTTTTATACTATTTACAGACATCCTGCGAAAGTAAGCAGAGTTATTGAGTTTGTCTAAATGTAGAATGATAAAGGGTCTTAAATCATCTTTTATCTTTTTTTGCCTAAATTTGTATTATTATATTTATTCTACAATTAATTTTTATATGAAAATAAGTCTGTTAGCATTGCTCTTACTCTTCTTGAACTCTTGCGGAGAAGCGATAATAAAGAACGATGAGGTCATAGCAAATACATCTTGTTCATTGATTGTTGAAGGGATGATGTGTGAAAAAGGTTGTAAAACAACTATTCAGCAAAAGCTTTCAAACACAAAAGGGGTTGTTGCTTGCGTGGTTGAGTATGAAGAAAAAACAGTTGTGATTGACTTTGATAATAACGTTGTTAGTTCAAAAGAATTGATCCAAGTGGTTGATGAAATTGCAAATGGAATATATAAGGCTACATTGTTAAACGAGGGTGTTTTTATTCAAGAAGTTGGCCACGGAACGGTTGGAAGTTCATCTGATTCAGATGCGGTTAGTGTCTCTGATTACGGTGTTCAGTTTCCTAATTTCTCCGGTATTTTTTCTAACTTTCTTTAGGTTAAATAACATAATAATTATTGTTATACCCTTTCTTTTTTTTCAAAAAGTTATAATAAAAATAAGATACGTAAGTTTGTGTTAAGTAATGAACCTATACTCTAAAAAACAACGCTGGAAAATTGTGCTTCTATTTGCAGCATTTCTCATTGCATCCAGCACCATTTGGTATACGAGTTATATTGCCAATAAGGTTCAAAAAGAAGAGAGGCAAAAAGTAAAATTGTGGAGTGAAACGATACGAAAAAAGGCTGACTTGGTTAAGTTAACAAACCAATCTTTTTCTGCATTGGCAAATGAAGAACGTAAAAAAGTTGAGCTATGGGTAATGGCTACAAAAGAATTGGAAAAAGACATTTCTGATTACACTTTTGCCCTTAATATAATTCAAAGTAATACAACAATTCCTTTAATTTTAGTTGATGACCAAGGAAACATTTCCTCTTCTCTAAATATTGAGCATGATCATCCAGATACATTGCAAAAGCATATACAAGATTGGTCTGCAGAGAATAATTTTATCGAAGTGAAAAAGCAAAAAATTTTCTACAGAAATTCTGATAGCTTTTATGACCTTCAGGATAAAAGAGACTCTTTAATTGCTTCATTCAATAATGATTTAGTTGATAACGCTGCTTTGGTCCCTGTAATTTTTATTGACGCAAATTCGAAAGAATTAATTGCAACGAATATCGAGGATGTTGAATTAACTTCTAGGGCACAAATTGAAAAGCAAATAGTTATAATGGAAAGCGAAAATTTTCCAATTCAAATAAATTTAGATGAACAGAATACTGGCAAAATTTACTTCCAGGAATCATTAACGCTAAAACAATTAAGGTACTTTCCTTACATAATGCTGTCCATAATAACTTTGTTTTTGTTGGTGGGGTATTTACTGTTTAGTACTTTTCGTAGGGCAGAGCAAAATCAAGTTTGGGTGGGTATGGCCAAAGAAACGGCTCACCAATTAGGAACACCGCTTTCTTCACTAATGGCTTGGCTAGAAATACTAAAAAGCCAAGGCGTTGAAGAAAGCTCTATTGTTGAGATGAATAAAGATATAGTTCGACTTGAAACAGTGTCAGATCGATTTTCTAAAATTGGTTCTGAATCAAAAAAGGAGGAGACTAATATTTACGATGTTATACAACATAGTTTGAGTTATTTAAAAAGCAGAGTCTCAAAAAAAGTAGAGATATCTATTCAATGTGATGATAAAACAATTTGTCCTTTACTGAATGTCTCATTGTTTGAATGGGTTATTGAGAATCTTACGAAAAACGCGGTAGATGCAATGGCTGGTGAAGGGAATATTGTTTATACAATTTCCAAAGAAAATCAATCGGTCATTATTGAGGTTTCGGATACCGGAAAGGGGATTCCTTCATCAAAACTAAAAACTGTTTTTGAGCCAGGATACACAACTAAGAAACGCGGCTGGGGCTTGGGTCTATCTTTGGTTAAAAGAATCATTGAAGAGCATCATAACGGTAAAATTACTGTGAAACATTCTCATATAGATAAAGGAACTACTTTTAGAATAGTTCTATAGTATAAACAATAGTTTTAAATCATGAACCCGTATTTATTCATTATAGCTGCTTCATCAGTGATTATCCTAAGCTTTTTATTTAATATAGTAGCTAAGAAAACAAATATTCCAAGTGTGTTAATGCTTATTTTATTGGGTGTAATTATCCAGCTAACGCTATGGAAACCTGATTTAGATGCTCCTGGTAATGGGGTTATGTTGGTCCTTGAAATTTTAGGCAATGTCGGACTTATTTTCATTGTTCTAGAAGCTGCATTGGATCTGCAGCTTAAAAGAGAAAAAATAGGCTTAATCGTCAGAAGTTTCTTTATGGCTTTAATTACCTTATTTGCTTCTGCTTTCACAATAGCATGGTTATTTATTTTATTGTGGGATGTCAGTTTATTTAACGCACTAATTTATGCTGTTCCCTTGTCCATTATGAGTAGTGCTATAATAATTCCAAGTGTAGGGTCTCTTGTTGCTCATAAAAAGGAGTTTATGATATACGAAAGTACATTTTCAGATATTTTGGGTATAATGTTTTTTTACTTTTTAAAGGATAATGGTCATGCAGAAGGGGCATCCGAGGTTATTGGGAGTGTTTTATTTAATATTGGAATAACAGTTTTAATCGCCATTGTTGCTAGTTATTTACTAGTGGGGTTGTTTCAGCAATTGAAAATGCATGCAAAGTATTTTTTAATGTTTTCAGTTTTACTGTTGCTTTATGCACTTGGCAAAAGAGCACATTTATCTTCCTTATTAATTATTCTTTTTTTTGGCCTTGTTTTGAATAATACACCTCTATTTTTTAGAGGTCCATTGGCGCGTTTCGGAAGTCGCGAAAAAATAAAAGATTCTCTGCACGAGTTGCACGTTATTACCTTGGAAACAGCTTTTGTGTTGCGCACGTTTTTTTTTGTAATATTTGGAATAACAATTTCATTGGTTTCACTAGTTGATTGGAAATTGGCTTTAATAAGCTTGGGTATCGTTGGGATTTTGTTTGTAGCGCGTTTTCTTCTTTTAAAAATATTTGCTTCTAAAGATATAAATCCTCTTCTATGGATAGCTCCTAGGGGGTTGATTACTGTTCTACTTTTTTTTGCTATTCCAAATGGAATGGTTGATGGGCATGGCGAAGTGATGGAAGTTTATAATCCGGGGTATGATTATCGAATTCCTCAGTTTGATCAAGGAATTTTGTTGTTTACAATTCTTATCACAAGTATAGTAATGACAATATCATTGATTATGGATAGGGGAGATAGGGTGAAAGATGTGCTATTAGAATCAATAAAAATGAAGCAAAGTAACGATAATATTGTGGCCCGAATTGAAGACACTTATGCGGAAGAATCTTCGTCCGATTTAGAGGATTTTCAGGAGTCTGAGGACCATATAGCCGGAGGAAAAGCAGAAGATTCTGACACTAAATAAAATGGATTTATTTTATGATTCCATACAATTAGCCCTATCTTTGCACCCGCAAAAACGCATTAAACTAATTAATACTATAAATCATGTCTGACGTAATGGAAGCTACAAACATACAAGAGGTACTAAGCCAACTTGGAATTAAAGAAGTAAATAGTGGAGCAGCTATTGGTGAACATTGGTTTGCTACTAGAGGCGAAAAGATTGAATCTTATTCTCCTGTTGATGGTAAATTAATTGCAACAGTAAACAGCGCAACTTCAGCAGAGTACGAAGCTTGTATTGCAAAAGCACAAGAAGCATTTAAAACATGGAAAATGGTTCCGGCTCCAAGAAGAGGAGAAATTGTTCGCCAGTTTGGTGAAGAGTTAAGAGCTATGAAAGAACCTCTTGGAAAATTGGTTTCTTATGAAATGGGGAAATCTTACCAAGAAGGATTGGGTGAGGTACAAGAAATGATTGATATCTGTGATTTTGCAGTTGGCCTTTCTCGTCAGTTAAATGGAATTACTTTACATTCTGAACGTCCAAAGCACAGAATGTACGATCAATATCACCCATTGGGAATAGTAGGGATTATCTCTGCGTTTAACTTTCCAGTTGCAGTTTGGGCATGGAACACGGCTTTGGCTTGGATTTCTGGAGATGTGTGTATTTGGAAGCCATCTGAAAAAGCGCCTATTTGTGGAGTAGCTTGTCAGAATATTATGAATAAAGTAATTGCTGCAAATGAAGATGCGCCGGATGGTATTTGCTCTTTGGTGATAGGTGGAGCAGATATAGGAAAAGCAATGGCTGCTGATAAAAGAGTTCCTTTAGTTTCTGCTACTGGATCTACTCGAATGGGGAAGTCGGTTGGAGAAGTTGTTGGAGCTAGACTAGGTACTTCTTTATTAGAATTAGGGGGTAATAACGCTGTTATTCTTACTCCTAGTGCCGATTTAAAAATGGTTCTTCCTGCATTGGTTTTTGGAGCTGTTGGGACAACAGGTCAGAGATGTACATCAACAAGAAGGTTAATTATTCATGATAGTATTTATGATAACGTAAAAGATGTATTAGTCAAAGCCTATGGTCAACTAAAAATTGGTGATCCTTTGGATGAAACAAATCATGTCGGTCCACTTATCGATAAGGATGCTGTTAATATGTATTTAGATGCTATCGAGAGAGGAAAAGCAGAAGGCGCAAAAGTTTTAGTTGAAGGAGGAGTTTTAGAAGGAGAAGGTTACGAAAGTGGATGTTATGTGAAGCCAGTTATTGCTGAGGTAGAAAATCATTTTCAAATTGTTCAACACGAAACATTTGCTCCAATTTTATACTTAATTAAATATTCTGGAGATGTTTCAAGTGCAATTGAAATACAAAATGATGTACCGCAAGGTTTATCTTCTGCAATCATGACTAATAACATGAGAGAGCAAGAAGAGTTTTTATCTCATGTTGGTTCTGATTGTGGAATTGCAAATGTTAATATAGGTACTTCAGGTGCTGAAATTGGTGGTGCATTTGGTGGAGAAAAAGAAACTGGAGGTGGCCGCGAGTCTGGCTCTGATGCCTGGAAGATATATATGAGAAGACAAACGAATACAATTAACTGGGGAACAGATTTGCCGTTGGCTCAAGGAATTAAGTTTGAATTATAAGAAGAAAAATAATTAATTTATTTCAACGCCTTCTTGATGTTTTCAAGAAGGCGTTTTTTTTGCTAATTATTTAAAGATTGCAACAAAAAAAGCCTGGAAGCCGAAATTTATTGGTATTCAGGCTTGGTATTTTTTAGCTGGGAATGTTACAAGACCCCGTTTCCAACGTACTTGCCATCTTTGTAAACTTCAATTCTTTCAAGAAGTCCATTTTCATCATAGATATAGTGCTTTCCAGTCCATAGTTTACTGTTTTTGAACTCACCATCCATATAGATATCTTTATTTTCATTATATGTTTTGTGATATCCATCTTCAATTTCACCGATGTCTTTGGGGTCAAATGTGACACCATCCGCTTCAACACCTTCCTCCTTAACTTTAACTACATCTTCCTCTAATATAACGGCTGGGTTAACTCTTTCTCTTAACTGTCTGCTACCTTCAATTACATTCCCGTCCTCACTGTATTCAACAATTTCTTTAATGTCTCCATTGGGGTAGTATCTAGTGGCAGTGCCATTTTCAACGCCGTTAGTTGTGTTGTATTCTAATTCTAGCTGCGCATTTGTATGGTAATATTTTACAATACTGTCTGTTTTTCCAGAGCCATTAAAAGTTTTTTCTTGTGCAATATTTCCATTGGGATGCCATCTTGTGAATGATTTTGTGTAATAGCGACCTACCCAATTTCCTGCTTCCTCAGGTTTTCCATTTTCATAAAAAGTTTTGAAAGCCCCACTTGCTCTTCCATTGATAAACTCAATTTCACTTTTTAAATTTCCATTTGCCCAATATTTCTTCCACAAGCCAATTTTACGATTGGACTTGTAATTTCCCTCTTCTATTTTGTCATTTGGTTTGAAATCAGGTAAATTTCTCATATGGGCCCAGATAATCCAATATCCCTCTTTTTTTCCATCTATCTTTTGGTTAATACTGTCTCCTTCTTGCTCTACTGGAGGATCAGTTATCCAATCTATATTGGCATTGGCATCGAAACCAATGATAAATACAAATAGAAGTATTAAAGTTATTTTCATAATCATATAAAAGCTAATCTATTCAATTTCAGGGTTCAATTTAATTTTTTTCGACAAAACAAAAATTTCTTTCGATGTAACTATTACGCCAAAAATGGTTGAAAGTTACTCTACTTAGGATAAATATAATTTAACTTATTATGAAAGGATAGTATTCGTAAACCAACAAAATTTTAATGAAATTTACTGTGAGAGATTTTCTAGCATATTTTTGGTCATTTCTTTCAAACCGTAACGTGCTTTCCAACCCCAATCTTTCCTTGCACTGCTGTCAGAAATACTATCTGGCCAAGTTTCGGCGATTTTATTTCTATAATCGATCAAGTAATTAATCTTGAAATCTGAGATATGATTTTGGATACTTTTGGTAATTTCCTTCGGCGAGAAACTCATTCCTGAAATGTTATAACTAGATCTGACTTTTACATTTTCAATTGGGGCGTCCATTAGTTCAATAGTTGCGCGAATTGCATCTTCCATATACATCATTGGCAGTTTCATGTTTTCATCCAAAAAACAAGTATACGAAGCGCTTTTTAATGCTTTATAATAGATGTCTACAGCATAGTCTGTAGTTCCTCCACCCGGAAGAGATTTGTAACTAATCAAGCCAGGGTATCGAATACTTCTTACGTCTACTCCATATTGCCTAAAATAATATTCACACCATCTTTCACCTGCCTGTTTGCTAATTCCATAAACAGTAATTGGTTCCATTATAGTAGTTTGCGGTGTGTTTTCTTTTGGCGAAGAAGGCCCAAATACAGCTATTGAACTTGGCCAAAACACTTTTTTAATAATACCTTCTTTGGCTATATTTAGGATGTTAAACAATCCATCCATATTCAATTTCCAAGCGAACATTGGATTTTTTTCCGCTGTAGCTGAAAGTAATGCTGCCAATAAATAAACTTCAGTTATACCATTGTCATTAATAACGGTTCTTACTGCCGGTTCATCTAAAATATCGAGTTGAACAAACTTACCTTCGGCTAAAACCTCTTTGTTGGGTTCTTTTAAGTCCGCAGCTATCACATTGTCAGCACCTTTGGACTGTCGAAGCGTTAGCACAAGCTCTGTGCCTATTTGACCAGCAGCACCTATAACTAATATTTTCTCACTCATAATGGGCAAATGTAAGTATTAACTTGTTTGTTTTTTACTTCTAATAAATAAAACATGAAATTGACTTCCGCATGAATGAATTGGACAACAAGCTTAATAAAAGTCGCTATCATTTAAACTAAACTGATAGAAGAATTTGCTCTTTTTTAATTGTTGATTTTCGCGATAGAGATAGGGTAGTCCTTTTCTATCTATCATAGGAAGGTGAAGGTTTTTTGTCTCTATCCATTTTGCAGGAATAAAATACATGTCATGGATAATTTTATTTTGAATTATATTTCTTATCTGTTCACTGTCAATCCCAGAACTTAATTTTAGGTTCTGACCAAAACCTAGGGCATATTCAGCTTGAATACCTGCAATTCCATTGGAAAATTTTCCATAAGGAGTATTCGTTAAATCTTTGTAGCCGTATCGACTAAAAGTGGTGTCATAATGGTTTGTGGCTAAAGGTGAATTTGAGTTTCCGGTCCATAACAAACTATTTACGCCCACTCTAACACTATCCTTGCTGTAAGCGATTATGAACGCTGCCGTTCTGAATTTATCAGAACCACTTGTTGCTAGAATATCATTTTCATGAATTATTTCAAAATCATCGAATTGCAAACCCAATGTTCCGGTTCGTTGAGAGGTGTTTCGATTATCAAAGTAAAAGTTGTATCCATAACCTAGGCTGTAATTTTTGCCAGTTTGATTACTTACCAGCGAATGAAAATATTTTTGTTTCTCTGCGGTTGGACCCCATGTGGCAACAAGTCCAATTCCTAATTTTGTTTCTCTAAATTTTCCTGGAGGTCCCCAATTCTTGTAGTTTAAGGTCCACCTAGCATTTGAATTTATTTGTAAATACACTGATCCGTTTCTAGTTTCAAAGTAATAACTAGAAATATAGAAACCTATCTGTGAAATGTGCGATCCCAAATTAAGAATAGCGCCAGCTGAAATCCCAAAACTTTGTTTTTGATACAACTGGTTTTGTCCTTTTATTGAAAAACCAAAAAAGACAGAAAGTAATAGAAATAATAAAAGTTTAAGGCGTAATTTCTGGGACACCTTGAGAATCTTCTGTTTCAGAGTTCATGATTTTATCTTCGCTAAAGAAGCCTTCATAAGTAGCACCTTCTTTATCCCAATAAAAAGTTCCTCGTCCACTCATCTTGTCTTCCTCCCATTGTCCGGTGTAAGTGTTTCCGCTATCCCACTTGTAGGTTCCCTGTCCAGTCATTTTTCCGTCTTCAAAGTTCCCCATATACTTATCGCCATTTTCCCAGAGAAATTTACCTTGACCATTAGGGAGCCCGTTAATCCATCCACCAATGTACTTATCTTTATTTTCCCATTGAAAAGTTCCATGTCCCTTGTAGCAGTTACCTTTAATGCATTGAGAATAAGAATTAAAGCAAGTGAAAAAAGATAGAACGGCAGTAATAGTAAGTAGTTTCATTGATTATGATTTAGTTTTTATTTGTGCTTTATACAGATTAACGATTCATTAGTTTCAAAATTATACAATATTTTGATTATTGACTCCATTTAAACTTAATAAAAGCAATTGTCTAGTAATTTTTTTTTCTGAAGGAATCAATTTTGGTGCCAGAAAAATATTTGTTGCTGGTTATTTCCTTTTTTATTAATTTTATCGCACTACAAACAAATTATAGATATGAGTATAGCAGCAAAACAAGCGTTAGATAAAATTAAGACAGGAAACCAGCAGTATGTTCAGGATAAGGAGCATGTTGGCACTGAAAAAAAAATTAGAGAAAGCTTAATCACGGGACAAGACCCTTACGCAATTATATTAAGTTGTGCAGACTCTCGGGTTGTTCCAGAATCTATTTTTGATGCAAATGCAGGAGAGCTGTTTGTGCTTAGAGTTGCAGGAAATATTGCAAATACATCAACCATAGCGAGTATAGAATATGCTGTTGCACATTTAGGAACAAAATTGATTATTGTACTTGGACACGAAAGTTGTGGTGCCGTAACCGCTGCTTTGGCTGGCGGAGATAACGGATACAACTTAAATCATTTATGTTCGCACATTGTTCCAGCTATCGCCGCATCAGAAAGCAATGAAGTGAATGATGTAGTTCGGATGAATGCAAAGGTAACTTGTAAAGACTTGGTAGGTAGATCTGAAATAATTAGCAATGCAGTTAATGATGGAGGATTAGAAATAGTGCCCGCGTTTTACAATTTAAGCAATGGTGAGGTAGATCTATTGTAATACTTTAAGTATTTTAGAAATACCCTTTTTTGGGTTTGCATCGTCAAGAAACCCAGTTTTTTCATAATTACCTTCCTTATTCTTTTCAACCCTGTAAGGATGGAAATGTAATTGTTACTGGAAAAGAATTTATCTTAACTTAGCTTTGTGTTAAAATATAGCTATATCAAATTTATTCTTGTTTTTTTTGTACTAGTGTCAAGCTCCTCTATACATTGCGCTCAATCGAAAACAGATAGTATAATCAAAGCAAATAAGGCATGTGAAAACATTGCCCAGATTGACGCTTTGTACCCTGCATTATATAGACTTGATAGTATTAGTGAACGGCTGGACTATATCAGTTTTGGAATTGAAAAATCAAAACAACTTGATTATCCAAAAGGCTTGATGCAAATGCAGTACTTAAATGCTGTAACATATAATTTAATAGAGTCTTATGATGACGCAATATTCTACTTTCAAAACGCTATAAAAAGTGCAGAAGTACTTCAAGACTCCGCATATCTTAGATATTGTTACTGGAGCATAGGTGGCTATAAACCTCGAAGTTGAAAATTATGACCAAGCAAAAAAAGACTTTTTTGTTGGTTTGAAATATGCCAATAATAGTTTGGCAAAGTCTGTGGAGATCTATCATTACTTTAGGAACACTTATACAAAGAGCTTAGGGCTGTGTTGACAGCTCTTTATACTACCATAATAAAACTTTAAAATTAAGGGAAATAGAAAATGATACACTTGGACTTGCGCATAGCTATAACAATATCGCACTTGTATATAAACATAGTGGTGATTATGTAACAGCTTTAGAATATCTCAACAAATCCTTAGAATTTAAAAAGAAAATCAATGCCACAAAAGGCATAGGAGGGTCATACATAAATATAGGGTCGATCTATTTATTACTAGAAGATTATCAATAAAGCTTATGAATATGCTTCATTGGGAATGATTTACACAGATTCTGTTAAGTCTAAAAATTTTACACTTAATGGTAGTGAAACTGCTTTAAAAGCGCTCTTAAAAATTAAATCTGAACGTGCATCCGATTTATTTGAGCTTATATGACTCCTTAAATACCGCGCTAAATGGAGAAGAAATACTTAATAATATTGAGGCTAATCAAATTAAATTTGATGTTGCAAATAAAGAACAACTATTAGCATTAGAAAAAGCAAAAGCAAATCAATTAACTCAATCATTAATTGTTAAAGAAGAAAAAGCAAAGAGATTAGGCTTTATAATAATCGCTGGTGTTATAGGAGTTGTCATTTTAATTGTATTTTTAGTCATTGTTTACAAAAACTTCGAAAAGAAAAAAGCCTTGAGTTTGTCTTTAGAAGATCAAAATTTGTTGATTGAGCAAAAAAACAAAGACATAACAGACAGCATCAATTATGCAAAAAAAATTCAAAACTCAATTATGCCAGATATTAATGAATTTGGTAATTTATTCCAAGACTCACTAATATACTATAAACCGAAAGATATTGTTAGTGGTGACTTTTACTGGTTTGAACATTTTAATAATTCAATAGTTTTTGCTGCCGCCGATTGCACTGGACATGGAGTGCCTGGAGCAATGATGAGTGTAATTTGCGTTGGAGCATTAAATCATTTTACAAAAAAACAGACATTACTGATCCAGAAACAGTACTTCATTTTATCGATAAAGAGGTGAATAGGAGTACCAATGGAGGAAGCGATGAGCAAAGAATGGCAGATGGAATGGATATAGCCTTATGTGCTTATAACAAAGAGAATAATACATACAATTTAGCGGAGCTAATAGACCTTTAGTTTTAATAAGAAACAATGAAGTTATTGTTTATAAGGGCAATAAATTTCCTATTGGCCAAGACATCGGAATTGAGAAAGATTTTACCGGTAAAACATCCAATTGCAAAAAGATGATGCTGTTTATGTCTTTACAGATGGAATAGTAGATCAGTTTGGTGGAGAAAAAGGTAAAAAACTGCTTTTTAGAAGGTTAAAAGAATTTTTACTTTCAATTCAAACATTAAGCTTTAGCGACCAAAAAGAAAAGATAGATCTTCTTTTTTAATCAATGGAAAGGTGAAGAAGAACAAGTTGATGATGTTTTGCTGATTGGAATTAAGGTCTAGATTTCTCTATCATCTTTTGCTTTATTGCTGGTCCTAAAATAAAAAACCTACACTATCTGCAAATAGCTTAGTCATGTGTCACTAGAATTAGTAAATTTAGCATCCAATGAAACATATTTTAATTATTACATACACATTATGCTTCTTCTGTTTTGCCTGTAAAAAAGATAAGACAGCTCCTGTAGTTCCAACTCTAGTTAATTTATGTGATTCAATCAACCCTGTTTCGTTTGCCAATGATATAGAAATAATATTGAACGCTAACAGCTGCTATGCGTGCCATAGTTCTATCTCACCTATTTTCAGTGATTATTCCTCGGTGTTTGCTGTAAAAGATGATATTTTAAAATCAATTCAGCATGATCCTTCTTACAGGCCAATGCCTGAAAATGCAGCAAAACTTCCTGATTCGCTCATTAATAAGGTGCAGTGTTGGATAGAGTCTGGAGCTCCAAACAATTAATTCTTATTTAACCTCTCGATGAATATGTAAAAATCGAGCGAGTTGAAATTAACAGAAAAAAAAATTCACATATTTTACATAAAACAATCTGCGTTTACTGCGCCGTGAAATACCAAGTGTCGGTATAGCTCGGATCAATTCCTCCTTGTCTTGCGTAAGTGAATTTTGTAGCAGATAATTCAAGTACATCTACTGTTACTTGGTTATCCAAAAGGAGATCTGTTCCAGAGGTAAAGTCCCATGTTCCTGAAGTTTCCTGTGTCCCATCTCTGTAAGACGTCAGTATATTGGGACTTGTAAATATCCATAAGTATTCATTTGTCCCTCCCCACAAAATGGCAGTTGGATAACTGTAGTAAGTTGAGCCATTTATTTCATCCAGTGTTAAAGAGTCTAGAGACCATGTTTGTAAAATAAGGGCTGAGGATGCTTCAGCATCAATTTGCTGTTGACTTTTCGTTACTGCAATTGTAACAGATTTGGTATGTGTTGTGTTTCCTTTTTTATTCGTAGCGTGAAGTTTTGCAGTGTAAGTTCCTTCTGAATTATAAGTATGTTTTGGCGACCACATGGTATTTGTTGTTCCATCTCCAAAATCCCATTGGCATGTGTGTTTTGAATTGGTTGTATTCTCAAAAGTAATTTCTTCATCAACATAAGGAGTGGTGTTCGACACTTCAAATTTAGCAACAGGAACTTTACTACAGCTTATGGAAAATAGAGTGATAGTTACTAAAGCACTACATATTTGGATTGTTTTCATGGTTTAAATAGTTTGTTTCCCTGCAAATTTATTGTTTTTTGGATAAGTAAAATGTAACTTTATGGACCTAAAAACTAAAACCATGAATAAAATACTAACGATAATCGCAGGTTTAATGATAGTGCTCACGCTTTCTGCAGGAGCTCAAGAACAAGGAAAGGCTGGTGATTATGTAAAAGGAGAATTAATTGTACAATTACTAGAAACCGCTAGTATTAGAGAGATTGTGCGTCGAGCTCCCGATGCTTATTACTTGCAAGTGGAAAAGGTTCTTTCACCTACTTCTCATATTTGGCAATTGACATTTGATCATACTATGATAAGCCATGAGGGTATGCTAAATTGGGTTTACTCGCAAGAGGAGGTTGAATTAGCACAAAATAACTACTATTTGGAATTGCGATCAACTATTCCAAACGAATCAACGTCTGGAAATTTCACCCAACAATGGCACCACAACAATACCGGTCAAACAGGCGGTACGGTTGATGCAGATATTGACTCTGATTTAGCTTGGGATATTACAACAGGAGGAATTACTGCCTCAGGACATGATATTGTCGTATGCTTGATTGAAAGCGGAAATTTAGACCACAATGACATAACTGATAACCGCTGGTTTAATGCTGGAGAAATTCCGAACAATGGAATTGACGATGATGGAAACGGATATGTTGATGACCGTGATGGATGGAATCCTACAACAAATAACGACAATTATGGGACTGGTGGACACGGAACGAATTGTCTAGGTATGATTGGGGCAAAAGGTAACAACGGTTTATTGGTTGTTGGCGCCAATTGGGATGTTAAATTAATG
>CALSNM010000004.1 GCA_943787725.1 uncultured Flavobacteriales bacterium
CAGGGAACCGGAATGTTTAGTGGTGGCAATGCTGTATTATTTATTGATGAGATTCATCGTTTTAGCAAATCACAGCAAGATTCTTTGTTAGGAGCTGTTGAGAAAGGAACCATTACTTTAATTGGAGCAACAACTGAAAACCCTTCGTTTGAGGTAATTTCTGCTTTACTTTCAAGGTGTCAAACATATGTCCTTGAGCATCACACAAAACAGGATCTTTTGGAGTTATTAGATAAAGCTTTATCAGATGATATTATTTTAAAGCCATTAAAAAGTAAACATTAAAGAATCAGAAGCGCTTCTTAGAATCTCGGGAGGTGATGCGAGAAAACTTCTTAATATCCTAGAGATTGCAGTTAGCGCATTACCAAATAGTGAAAAAGAAATTACAAATGATTTTGTTTTGGCTAATGTCCAGCAAAAAATTGCGATGTATGATAAAAATGGAGAACAACATTACGATATCGCATCTGCCCTTATAAAATCAATACGCGGCAGTGACCCTAATGGAGCGGTTTATTGGCTAGCCAGAATGATCGAAGGTGGCGAAGACCCAAAGTTTATTGCCAGAAGATTATTGATATCTGCATCAGAAGATATTGGAAATGCTAATCCTACTGCATTAATTATGGCTAATTCATGTTTTGAAGCTGTAAGTAAAATTGGATGGCCAGAAAGTAGAATTATCTTATCACAATGCGCAATTTATTTAGCCTCTTCTTCAAAAAGCAATGCCGCCTACGAAGCGATAGGATTAGCACAAACGATCATTAAAAACTCGGGAGATCTATCCGTGCCGTTGCATTTGCGAAATGCGCCAACTAAACTAATGAAAGAACTGGGTTACGGCAAGGAGTATGCTTATTCGCATACGGCAAACGTAAATGAATTGCATAAGCAAGAATTCTTGCCAAAGGAATTGGAAGGAAAAATTATTTACCAACCAAAAAACAACCAACGTGAGCAGGATTTAAAAAAGTACTTGAATTTTATTTGGAAGGGGAAATATGGTTATTGAGAACAACGTATGACAAATAAAAACATACTCCTCTTAAATCAATCCTCGTCTCGTACGTCTGCAAAAACCCTTAGCTTTTCTCTTCTATGCGCAACGACATAGTAAAGACTAATAGATAGACCACCTACACCTTGTTCAAACATTTGCCATGTAAAATTTACAATAGTATGTTCTATACCCACCCCTTGGAATGAGACACCCAACACAAAAGCAATCAGGTAAATGATAAAACCTGCTAAGATCCCTATCGTAAGATGTTTAAAAACTCTATGTTCTATTGGCTTATAAGCCATTAACACAAATGACAATGCTGCACCAACCAATATATAAAGAATTCCAAGCAACCCAAAGAATAAAGTTTTGTCATAAGATATGCGCTCTAAATCGTTTAACAATACACCATGCCAATAATATGAGATTGCAAACATTAGGATTGCACTTAAAACTGTAGCTATTAATAACCGGGGTAACTTCATGACTAACTTACTGAAGACAAATATAATTCTTAATCTACTGTCTCAGTGAATAAATCTGACAATATTGCTTTTTTTATGATAAACGAGAAACTATTCCCTATTTTTGAACCAATATGAAGAAGATCCTTTTGCTTCTATTACCCATACTAATTTTGTTCTCTTGTAAAAAAAGAGAGGACATGATTCGTTGGAACATAGAAGGCATAGCACCAATAGCATATGGGGAATTATCAATTTATGATATTCTCCCTGATTCGGTGCTGATTTCTGAAATAGACAGCTCAGTAAGTATGAACCTAGACTTAAATCTATTTAAATTAGATTTAGATTCTTTAGTTGGAATTCCAGACACTTCATTACTAGACACTTTTGCTTTACCATTCCCTTTTCCAATCACAGCATCACCAGGCCAAGTATTTATTAATGAGCCAGAAGATAACACCATAAATATAGGAGGTGCTGAGCTTACTTATGTTGAAGTCAAAAGTGGTTCAATTGACTATACATTAAAAAGCACCATTCAAGGAAAAATCATTTATGAATACCAAATACCTTTTGCTATAGATGCCAATGGAAACTCTTTTAGCCAATTAGTGTATGTAGCAGGAGCATTGCCTGGTTCGACTGCATCTGCTAGCGGAAGCTTTGATTTAAGTGGTTACTCTATCAACTTATCGGGTTCTTCTGGGAATAGTTTTAATATTATTCCAACGAATGTTAACATAAAAGTAGATCCAACCAACCCAACGGATGTTTCGGCTTCTAACCAAGACACAGTATATATCACGAATGAGCTCAGTAATATCAAAGTTAATTACGCAAAAGGATATTTTGGAAATCAAAACTTTATGATAGGGACCAGAAAAGACAAACCTAACAGCTTTTAATAAACTAATTTCAGGAAGCCTTAACCTCGATCAAATAGATGTAGATTTAGAATTAATCAATGGAATTGGAGCCGAGGCTAGTATAACTATGAATTCATTCACAGCTTCAAATAATACTAATGCAATAGCCTTAAATCATGCAATTATTGGAAACAATATAAATATTAATCGAGCGACTGAGGTTGGTTCTGCTATATTTCCATATTACTATACAACTGGACTAAACAATTCTAATTCAAACATTGATCTTATGTTAGAATTATTGCCAGATTCCATTGAGTATGGATTAGCTCTAGAATTAAACCCATTGGGAAATGTTTCTGCTCATAATGACTTTATATCCTCGGATGCTCCGATGGAATTAAACATGGACATTCAACTGCCATTAAGTATAATTGCAAACAATCTAACTCTTGCGGACACATTAAACATTGACATAAGTGACACAACTGGTCTTCAATCTGCAATGCTCAACATCAACCTTCAAAATGGATTCCCCTTAGAAGCTCAGTAGATTTAATATTACTAGATCAAAACAACATGGTTGTTAGCCATGTCCTATCTCCTGCATTAGTTCCAAGTGCATCTGTTGATGGAAACGGAGTTGTTTCAGACATTTCATCTTCAACGCATCAATTAACATTGAATCAAAAGGACTTCAATACACTCATTCAAAACAAAAAAATAGTTTTAAAAATTATTTTCAATACACCAACTTCCTCTGATCATATTAATATTTACGACTACTACAAGCTTAAATTTAACGTAGTAGCCAATTTTGAATACGGGGTTGAAATAGAATAAAGGTGAAAAAGTTAATTTACATATTTCTGATTATTACGAGCCCAATTTTCGCTCAATACACTGGCAATAATCAGCTATTTGAATATACTGACACAAGCTCCGTAGTGCTAAATGTTTACGCAAATGGAAATTATGGATCATCTATTTTCAATAATGAATTCATAGATGTTTTTAGATTGGGCGGCCTTATTGATAATCAGATGAAAGGTATAGCGCTTTCCAATTCAAAAAGAATCAATTATTTTGGCGGTGAAGGTTCATTTGGAGTTTCTTTTTCCGATCCCATTCACAAACTACATGGAAATTGGGGGTATTACATCGATATTTCTTCTAACGTATCAGGAGCCATTCAGTTTACGGATGACTTATATGAATTAGTCTTTTATGGAAATAAAAGTAATGTGGGAGACACTTCTTTTATTGGTCAAACTGGATTTCATTCAAGAAGTTTTAAGAAATTTTCAGCAGGAATTGACAACAACAAACTTAAAATTGGACTTTCATTTTTAAGCTTTAGCAACTACAATCAAGGATTAGTTCAAAGCGGTTATGCTTATACAGATTCCATGGGGAGTAATATTTCTTTAAATCTAAATGGAAGTCAAATCCAAAGTGCCAATGTATTGAAACAGGTTGGAAGTGGATTTGCTCTAGATTTTGAATATCGTTTATCACAAGAACTTATCGCTAAGGATAGTTCTCATTCCAAAGCGACTACTATAATTATTGGGGTTAAAAATATAGGAATGTACGTTTCTCGGAAAAATTCGGTTTTAACAAAAGTGGATTCAACTTACAATTACAGCGGTTTTGATGTCTCCAGCATTTCTAGTTTTGGAAGTTCCATAATTAATCAACAGAAGCTTACCGACTCTGTTAGAATAATATCTGACACCACTCGATTTGTAGGACTGCTTCCCTTTGAAATCTATTTTTACAAACCCCCTACCTATCTGAAGAAATGGGAAATTATTTATGGTTTTCGGTATAAAATACAAAGTTCATACAGAGCGTTTCTCTATTTTGGGGGTAACCTCCACTTAACAAATAAGATGAATATTTCTTCCTATTTAGGGTATGGAGGGTACAGTAACCTACAATTTGGACTTGCTATAAACAAACGATTTAAAAATAATTTACTAGTCGAAATAAACAGCAACAACTTGCTTGGAGTATTTTCAAGAGAGCAATATGGAAAGGCAGCTGGTATATCATTAAAATATAATTTTAAATGAAATTAATTATATACATATTTCTCATGTTTAACCCAACTGTTTTTTGGGGACAAACTACTTTTTTTAATTCTTATGGCGGCCAAGGAAATGATCATGGAAAGAGTATTATTACAACTATAGACACAGCTTACGCAATTGTTGGTGCTACTGAAAGTTTTGGAAGTGGCAATACAGATATGTATCTTTTTAAAATTGACTCTTTAGGCAACTTGCTTTGGTCTAAAACATATGGAGGATCAAATGTGGATTGGGGAATGGATTTGAAACAAACAGTTGACACGGGTTACATACTGACGGGTTATTCCAACAGCGATTCTTGGGATTACGACATATATGTGGTGAAAACAAATTCTGTTGGCGACAGCCTTTGGACTAACACCTACGGTGGAAATGACTGGGACTTTAGCTATAGTATTGCAACGACCATAGATTCAGGATATCATTATTGCTGGCGAAACATACAGTTATGGTTCGGGTTTGTCGGATGGTTACGCAATAAAACTAGACAGTCTAGGAGATACACTATGGACAAAAACTTTTGGAGGAGCTGGAAAAGATGTATTTAAGGATGTTATTGAAACCAAAAGTGGTGATTTACTATTTGCTGGGTCTGCAACAACTTCTGATGGTGACACTGATTATTGGTTGGTTAAAAACAGATAATTTAGGGAATGAAATATGGCAATACACGCAGGAGATTCATTAGATGAAGTTGTTAATAGCGCAGTAGATTTGGTTGACAGTAATTATTATTTTATTGGCACCAAAGAATCAATTACTGGAACGGGATTGGTAATGGACTTTCAGAAAATAAGTAAAGATGGTGTTTATTTGAGCGGAAACTACTATGACCAAACTTTAGATGAAACGGGAAAATACATTTTACAATATGCGAATAATACAGATGTTTTGTTAGGAGGAAGCACCTCATTCTGATGGAAGTGGAGGTTTTGATTTAAAAGCAGCTTAAAATAAGTCAAGGCGGATGGGGTATTATTTTTTCCAATGATGGATCTTCCGGGAATGAAATTATTGAACAAGCTGACACTACCGCAGACAGATCTATTGTGATAGTTGGGAACCACAGATGAAACGCTTAATGGAATTAAAAGTGTTTTTGTAATGAAAACGGATACACTTTTAAATGTTAATGCTTCATTAAATCAAGTATTTGATATTTCCAGCGTTTATGCTTTTGACTTTAAAAGTGCTTCATCTATTTACCCAAACCCAACTGCAAGCAACCTTAACTTTAAAAGCCAAACTAGTACATTAAATCACCCATATAAGATATTTAACCTCTTGGGAGAGTTAGTTCGCAATGGAATTTTCAAATCGGATCAAATAGATGTGTCTGAACTAATAAACGGGATTTACTTTATTAACATACCTTCTATTTCAAATAAAGCTTACCCGTTTACGAAGATCTAAATCGTGCAACAAAAAAATGTTCATCTTTAGAATTGTAAATCTCTGTAAATCTGAGCGAATGACAGAGGTAAAGGGTTATCAATAAAATTTTTCAAAGTATAAACACTGTACTTTACCTTATCAAAAAAGCTCCACATCTCCGCTGGAGTTACACCATAAACATCGGATGCTCCTTGTTCATACTCAAAAACAATTACCGGATTAAATTTCGTAATTGTGTTAACACCTCCCTTCAAAACATTTAACTCAGCACCTTCCACATCTATTTTTATCAAATCAACTCTTGGCGACTGAAAAAGCTGATGATCCAATGTATCAACTTTTATAACAAGTTCTTTAATGGACTCTTTTCCAGGATAACTCCTTTTTTTTATCCCACTATACAAAGGATTGGATTTCACATAATTGAATGTAGTTTCGCCTCTTTCATCACTAAGACCCAACTGCCTGATATCATTAACCCCTCCCAAACTTTTAATTACTTTATTGTAAATATCTGGAATAGGTTCAAACCCAATATGTGAGCCGCTAGGAGCAAATTTATTTGCTTCAATAAGGAAGTCTCCTCTATAACAACCAACATCAATGAATGACGAATCCTCTTCCAATACAATGCGCATAATTTTCTTGATAAGCGCATCATATTTTCGCTCTTTCATAAAATCGATGGGAAGCTTTTTTACAAACTTGCTGAGGGCTTTTTTCATAATTAATCAATCCTTTCTTATTCTACGTACGGAGAAAATAAAACTTCGTTACCTTTTTGGATGCTAAAGAATAATTACTTCTGTTCTTCGGTTCAAAGCTTTATTTTGAGGTGTGTCATTTTCAACTCTTGGCTTATTTTCTCCGTATCCTTTATAGCTAAGTTTTGCCTTGTCTATCCCCTTTTCTATCAACCAGTCAACAACTGCTTTTGCTCTATTACGAGAAAGTTGCATGTTGTGATCATCATTCCCATCGCTGTCAGTATGCCCCCCCAACTCTATCTTTAAAGATGCATTTTTATTTAAAATCGCTAAAAGCTTATTTAATTCTGTTACTGATTCTGCCTTTAGTATGGACTTGTCAGAATCAAAGAAAATATTCTCCAAAACAAATGGTGCACCTTTCTGAATTGGTCTCATCGGTACATCTACCAAAAAACCAGCTTCATTCTTTACTAACTTATCGATAGAATAATTCTTCGAATAAAAAAAATACCCATCATGCTCCGCAATTAGGGCAAAATCCTTATTAATTGGAAGCGCTACAATAAACTCTCCATTGCCTTTATTTGCAAAAGCACGTTTAAACATCACTCCCGTTTTCAAATCAATGAGCTGAAAATCTGCAGCTAATGGCTCTTTTGTCTCAATATCATAAACTTTCCCTTTCATAAACGTTGTTTTAATCGGACGTTTGCTTTCGGGCATTACGAAAGAATATAAATCAAGGCTCCCTTGTCCTCCCTCTCTATTTGAAGCGAAATATGCAAACTCTCCACCACTAGAAACCAAGGTGCTATTTTCCTCCTTAAAAGTATTGATAGGGTACCCCATATTTTCTGGCTTGCCCCACTCTCCTGTTTCATCCAATCTGCTTAGATAAATATCTAAACTCCCCATTCCTGGGTGACCATCAGATGAAAAATACAAAGTTTGACCATCAGGATGAATTTGCACAGACTCTTCTCTTCCCGGCGTATTTATTTTATCACTCAATCTTTTAGGAATAGACCAAGTTCCATCATCTTGAATTTGGGTCATATAAATATCTTGTTCGCCCGGATTTCTTCTTGCTTATACCGAACTTTACCTCTAATAAAATATAAGGTTTTTCCATCAGAAGAAAAACTAGGCTGTGACTCCCAATTTCCCGTATTTATTGGCGCACCCATATTGAATGGTTTTGACCACTTATTTCCTTCTTTTTCACTTGCAAACAAATCGCAACTGCCTTTCCCTGTCCTACCTTCACCATATTCAAAATCACCTCTCTCCCAAATTCGCACCCCACAAATATGACATACTTGCCATCTGCAGAAAATGTTGGTGCACCTTCGTTATAAATAGAATTTACACTATTGCTAATCGGATTACTTAAATCCCATTGGCTTCCATTTTTCTGACTGACCCAAATATCTTCCTGATGACCAGCACGAACCGCATTAGCATCTATTACATCTCTTGTAAAAAGTAACGTCTGGTCATCAGCGGTTAAAGAAGGAAAATACTCAGGTCTATCCGTATTTACATTTGGCCCCAAATTAACGGGTTTAAATTCCACTGGATTTTGCATTGCCTTAATCGCAAAATTCGCGTTTATAATATATTTCCTACATTTTTCAAGAAAATCGGGATTTGCATTTCTATTTTGAGAATACTTACGAGCATTTTTCTTTACTCCTTCATAATCACCAATGGCCATTTGCAAACTAGCTAAATAAAAATATTCAGATGGAGAAAATTGTTTAGATAATTGCATCATCTTTTGTTTATACATAATTGCCACTTTAAACTCGCCGTTTTCAATATTAATTTGAGAGAGCATTGCATAGGCTTCCGTAAAAGAGGGGTCTTTCTCTAATGCCTTTTTTGCCTTTTCTTCTGCGCAAGTAAGGTTTCTCCTGCCAGTTGCAGGATTTACTTGCCCATAACAAGTTCTTGATGCCTCATACAATTTTATTGCTTTCTTATTGCTGGTAGAATAAGACATTCCAGGTTGAGCAGTCATTTTACAAGATGTAACCGTGAGTATCACTAGAATCAAACCCATTACTTTGTTAAAAAAAGTCACTTTCATTATCTTATATCTAAATATTTATGTGTTTGTAAGGAAATATTCCAATCTGGATTCTTTTTCACAAAATCAATTATTAAGGGAGTCATTTCTTTCTCTTTACTCCATTCGGGCTGCAAATACAACTTGCATTCTTGTCCTACCTTAGCAGCGTAATCTTGTGCCCAAGAAAAATCGGATTTATTAAATACGATTACTTTTAATTCATTGGCCATAGCAAATACATTTTCATTGGGTTTTTTAAACTTTTTAGGAGAAAAACAGACCCAATCAATGTTTCCAATAATAGGGTAAACTCCGGAAGTTTCAATAGCTATTTCACAACCTAATAACTTTAGTTCGTTTGTTAAATTAGTTAAATCATACATAGCAGGCTCTCCTCCTGTTATAACTATAAATTTACAATTGGTTTCTTGAACATCAGAAATAATTTTTTCTATCGATTCAATAGCATGCTCATTCCTATCCCAGCTTTCTTTCACATCACACCAAATGCATCCTACATCACATCCAGCCAAACGTATAAAGATAGCCGGTCTGCCGCTGTAATGTCCTTCTCCTTGAATAGAGTAGAATTGCTCCATTAAAGGTAAGCTATTCTTAAAATTATCTTCTTTCACTTTTGTCCTTATTTATTCTTCATTCTCTTCACCCTCCAAAAGCTTTTTATCCGCTTTGGCTTTTTTCTTTGCGGCCTTAGCTTTTTTCTTAGCAGCTTTCTTTTCGGCTTTCTCTTTTTTCTTTCTTGCCTTCTTTTCTGCTTTTGTTTCTTCTCCTAACACTTGGCCAGACATGATTCTGTTGAGTTCGAGTAAATCTTCTTCATTTCTGGGTTTACCAAACTTATCGTATTCCACCACTTTTAGTTCTTTTCCTTTTTCAAAAAGAATACTCAAAGCATTTTTGCCATCTGCAAGAAAATACTCCCAAAGCCCGTGTTTTTCACCTTCTTTAAAACTACCGGATTGTTTTAATTGACCGTTATCAAAAAAGAACTGCCATTTATCTGCTTTCGTTCCATTTTTATAATGCTGTTCAACAGATAATTGACCGCTTGGATAATGAAATAAAACCACACCATCCATTTCCCCTCCCTTATAGGTTTTTTTCATTTTTAAGGTACTGTCATCGTAATAAGTAGTGAAATCGCCATTCATTATTCCCTTTTTGTATTCTACAGATTTTTTAAGGATTCCATTTTTATGATAATACTTAGATACACCATCCATTTGATTCCTCTTGTATGAAAGCGTTTTAACCGGTTTACCATCTTCCGCATAAAAACTCCAAACCCCTTCTTTTTCTCCCATTACATAGGTGTTTTCCCAAGCTAATTGTCCATTTTCGAACCAAAACTTTGAGGTCCCATTTTCAATACCATGATCCCAACTTAATTCTGTCCACTGTTTTCCATCTTTATAGAATGTGAATGAAGTATCTTGCTCTTTTCCATTAAGGAAACGAACTTTTCTTTCTAACTGTCTGTTGTCATAATAAGAAATACATAAACCGGTATAAGGTTTTCCTGTTTTCTTGTGATATATTAAATTATTTGCTTGTTCTAATTCCAAGTCTGTATTGCAGTTAACAGCCATCTCACCTTTTCCTCTATACCGTGGACTGCCATCTTCATTAAATCCATTGTTATTTTCATCCGCTCTCCTTCTCCTCCTCTGGTAATTTGAGAGAAAGCAAATGATGAAATAGCAAGAAGTATTAGCGTGAAAATTAGCTTCATAAAAACACGTTTTTGTAAAAATACGATATTATCAAAAATAACTAAAGTTATAAGATTCAATTACGTTGAATAACGTATAACGTTCAATTATTATTCCATAAGAGGGTTTTATATATTTTAGGTTAAAATTATCATTAAAACCTTTCTTACTTCAAATAGAACTTCCACAATACTAAACTATAGTATGAGAGTCGGCTAAAGCGAAAATCCGAAAAACACAATGAATTCTCATTCATTAATAAATTTAGACTGAAAATTAAAATTATCTTTGCACCGTGCAACAACAAAACCTTTTGGACAGAACAACTATAGTAGCTTTATCTACTCCCCCCGGGGTGAGTGCAATTGCATTAATCCGATTATCGGGTGATGATGCGATAACGATTACCAATAAGGTTTTTGATAAAGATATTTTGAATGCTAGCGGTTACTCCGTGCATTATGGATCCATCAAGAATGAAGAAAATGCGGTTGACGATGTAATAGTTACTATCTTTAAAGGACCTAAATCTTTTACAGGAGAAAACAGTGTAGAAATTGCTTGTCATGGGTCTACATTTATTCAACAATCTATTATAGAATTACTTTTAAAAAACGGTGCTACCGTGGCTAAAGCTGGGGAATTTTCGAAACGCGCCTTTTTTAACGGCAAAATGGATCTTTCTCAAACGGAAGCCATTGCAGATTTAATTCACTCTACCTCATCAGCAGCTCACCAAGTGGCAATGAATCAGATGCGCGGTGGTTTTTCGAACGACCTAAAAGTGTTACGTGAAAAACTAATTCACTTTGCCTCCATGATTGAACTAGAGTTGGATTTCTCAGAAGAAGATGTGGAGTTTGCAGATAGAACTGAATTACACAAATTGGTAAGTGAAGTTATTGAGCACGTGAATAAATTAGCACAATCATTCAAATTAGGTAATGCTATTAAAAACGGAGTTCAAACGGTAATTGTAGGAAGACCTAATGCGGGTAAATCAACTTTATTAAACGGCTTACTGAATGAAGAAAGAGCAATTGTTTCTGATATTCCGGGAACTACAAGAGATACTCTAGAGGAGTCGCTAACCATAAACGGACTTGAATTTAATTTAATTGATACTGCTGGAATTCGAGAAGCGAAAGACGCCATTGAAAAGCTAGGAATTGAAAGAACTTTCGAAAAGATAAACCAATCTGCAATTGTTGTTTATTTATACGACATAAACAGCACAACTGCAGAAGAAGTAGAAAAAGATTTATCCACGTTGAATCAAAACGCTTCTATTGTAGTTATTGCCAATAAAGCAGATTTATCCCAGACGCATGTAATTGAAAATGCAATTCTTGTTTCTGCGCTTAGAAAAGAGGGGATTGAGGGAGTTAAATCTGCATTATACAATACAGTTGTGGCAGAAGGTTTTAATTTAGAAAGCACTATCGTTACCAATGCGCGGCATTACGAATCGCTAATTCGGACAAATGAAGATCTTCAAAAAGTAATTGACGGCATCGACACCGGCCTATCTGGCGACTTCGTAGCAATGGATATCCGACAAGCCTTACATCACTTAGGAACTATAACAGGAGAAATTTCTACAGATGAGTTGTTGGGGAATATCTTTGCTAATTTCTGTATCGGCAAATAGGATTTTGCAATTTAGATAAGGGATTCAGCTACCTCTTTTTTAGCTTTTTCTTTCTTTTGTAAAGAATAAAAATTAAAAACAAGGAAAAAGGGGTTATGGTTAGCCCAATAAAATCAAAAATATTTTTTTTTGTATTACTTATTCCTGGCCAATCTGCTGTCTTTTTGCCTTTTTCATCCCAATAGTTATGTGTTGTTTGTCGGTTATTTTTTTCGGTTATTTCGGTTATCTGATGCCCTAGTTGACCATTATTGTAAAAATGTTTTCTAATGAACCTATTCCCAACGTAAATTTCTTCGTATGTTTTCTTTCCAGTAAAATTATTAAATTGAATCGTTTTTGTATTTTTTCCATTTTTGTATGTACCTATTCCTGTTAATTTAGGTTTTCTAAAAAGTTTAAGAATATTAAAATCTGAAAAATCGTTAAACATTCCGATATCGTCAACCCTGTAAGTAAATAATTTCCCATTTAATTTCCCATTTACATAGTTCCCATATTGATAAAGTCCACTTTTATCACAAACTTTTATAATACCAGTGAAGTTTTCATAATTTTTGTATTCAGGATAATTAGTACGTGTATGCCCAGCGCTAATATCTTTAGGTAAACTTAAATCTCCTTTTTCACTTGCAAACCCATTAATGCCTTCAATTTCTCCACATTTTGGAGCATCTTTTCTATTATCGCAAGAAGCCAATCCCAATAAAAACACAAAAACAAATAGTGATCTCATAATTCTAATTTCAAACCAAGATAGTAAATAGTTAGGTAAGTTTTTGGATTAATAAATCGGAAATTTTTTGTTGTTAAAATGACTTCTATCTATTGAGTCTTACTTGTAAGTTGTATTATATGAGTTAATTAATAAAACTTACAACTTCTTTATCGGAAAGTAAGTAGCATAAATCCGGCACATTTTGACCTGTGAAGAAACACTTGGAAAAGGATTCTAAAAAGCGATTAATTTTAAGCTGTCAAAAAATCTAAACAAAAAACCATATATTGTATTTTATTATTTCAGCACATACAAATAACAAGATGCTTACTAAAACCGTAAAATATATTTGCATCATATCCTGTATTTTTATCTTAGGATGTGATTCACAAAAAAAATCAGATCCACCTATAGTTGATAAGAGTCAGCAATCTGTTTTATTAATTTCTAAAGACGGTAGCGGAAATATTCGGCCTTGGATACGCTCACTAGATAGTGCAATTACTATTGTAGAATGTTATGACCTATCTGCCGACTCATTAGATTATTATTTAAATATTGCTAATGCAATTATTATTGGAGGAGGAAATGATGTTAATCCAGTCCATTACAACAAACCAGAATATGCGGAAATTTGTGGGAAATTTGACAATTACAGAGATAGCCTGGAGTTTAAGATGATTGATTACGCTTCTGAAAATAAGATTCCTATTATGGGAATATGTCGAGGTCAACAAATAATTAATGTAGCGCATGGGGGGAGTTTAATTCCTGATATACCTACTTACGTTAATGAGTTTGCAGAACACAGAGATGAGGAAGGTAATTCTATTACGCATTACATTTTACCGGTAAAAGGGACATGGCTAACTGAACATATTAAACGAGATACTTTTTGGGTAAACAGTATACACCATCAATGTGTTGATAGACTTGCTGAAGGTTTTGAAGTTGCTGCCTATGCCCCAGACAGTGTAATTGAAGCAATATATATTAGAGATAAAACAATTCATCCATTTACAATGGGAGTTCAATTTCATCCAGAAATATTAAGAGATTCTATTTCAAACTTATTTGGAGCATTGTTTTTAAATTCGATGGAATAAAAACACGAATCCTTTTACGCTTAAAATAAAAGCAACTAAATCATAAGGGCTTTTTAAGCTTTTTCTGCTTCGCATTAAATTTTATCGCCGCATTCATTCTTTCCGAAGCTATAATTCTGTCAGCGCTAAAATATTCTAGCGCCAATTCTCTATGCGTAAATAATTTATGGAGCTGTTTGTGGCATGGAATACACAAGCTAATACCATGTCTATTGAGCTCTATGTTGGGGTGAACTTTTTGAACATACTTTTTGGAATGCATCTTGCGCGGAATCAAATGATGAAAGGTTAACTTCATATTTCTTCTTTGACACAGTTCACATACATCCGAAATACTCATGTTTTATAATTAAAAAAAGTTATACAAATTTTATCACGAAGATCTTCAAATACAAATTGACCAACCAACTAAAGATCATGCTCTAAACATCTAAAAATTAATCTAGCATATCATCAGGATTAAATATCTGGTAGACTTTCAAACCATTTTGTATTTACGGTTTGGTCAACTGCTTAATAAGGTCATGATGGTCAGGATATTTGATCATCAAATCCTGTCTGTTCGCTAAAACAAAATCTTCAAAATCAAAACCTGGTGTAACCGTACAACCAACAAATGAATAACTATCAGGCTCCTGAACTTTAGAAGCAAACCAGCATCCGGCAGGAACGACAGCTTGAGGTGTTTGACCTTTATCTATGTCATTTCCTATTTGAAGAATATCCAATTCTCCATCTGGTAATAAAACGTAAACCGAAAGTGGAGAACCCCCATGAAAATACCATATTTCTTCAGATTGAATTTTATGAAAAGCCGAAAAATTATCACTGGTAATTAAAAAATAAATACCTGTTGCTGCAGATCTTAATTTACCATTTTTATTAATCAAATTTTCTTTAGAACGATAGGTCTCTTTAAAATATGCACCCTCTGGGTGAAGCTGTAACTCTAATTTATCAATCCAATAATTCGCATCTTTCATAGTGGTATAAAGATACTAGAAATCATTAACAAAATAAGAATGATTAAAAAACACAATAAAAATTTTGGATGTTATACTATCACTTTAAAGCAATACTATCTTCTTAAAAATTGCATATTGACCCTGTTTTATCTTCAATAAATATAACCCTTTTAGAAAATCGGCTGTATTAATTTTTAACCCGCCAAAAGCATTTGTCTTTGTAAATACTGCTTGTCCTTTTAAGTTGGACATAACTACCGAAAATGCAGCATTATTTGGAACATTCAACTGGATAAAGTTATTTGCTGGATTGGGTCCAACCAGTATCTCAGGATTTTTAACAGAATGATGAAGACCTAAATAACCTCCGTTAAGCGTATTTACCACATCTAAGGCATTGCCTAATTCAAAAAAATCTACGGTAATAAAATTGGGGAACTTCCCCTTTAATAGATTGTTCAACTCTATTCTGTTTAATAAAAAATTGTATTCATTCGCTATAGCTGATTCGGCATCCATTCCTGTTCCGGTCAATCCATTGGTAACAAAATGATTAAATATATACAAATCATTCAATGAATCACCTCGGTTATAATCATCTGTAAAATCATTAACATCGTTAACAGAATAGTGGGTTTCCACGGCAAAATCCCAAACATAATGATACCAATCTTGTGAAGCGGAAGCATCGGCAACATCCGAAAATACAACCAATCGTTTATTCAGATTAATCATTTCTTGCAATGTGGGCCAAGCAGTACCATTTACATGGGTATAAACATACGGCATCAAACTAGCATTGATTAACTCAGATTCAATGTCATCAGCTGAAACGTAGCATTCTAAAATGAGCGTTACAATTTCATTCGAATTGGCATCCAAAAAGTTTTTTATCTCATCAAGGTCAGAAGATAATGCTTGCGTTCCCAAAAGCGCACTACCGTGGTATTGAGTTGGTGTACCAAAAAAATCATAAACATCCAACATAAAAGCTCTTACTCCTTGGTTCAGTTGATCGCCAATTCCCAAATGTTGATTGGGCAGTGAGAAACCTTCTGAATCCGTATTATAAGCATTGTGGGTAGTTAAATAAGCAACTTCGTTGTATTGCTTTCCGCAATTATCTGCGGTTCCATTGCATTGAGCGTAAACAGATGTATTTACTAAAAACAGTAAAAAATAAGAACTGAAAAAGAAAATATAATTCATAACGGTAAAATTCTTGAACTAAATTACTATAAAAAACAGGACAAAAAAAATGGCTCGGAAATCAAATAACCCGAGCCATTTATTCTATGCTTTAATCTTTACTTAAACTGATAGAACTTTTGAGAGGTTCCATCTTTGTAACGAACAATTACAATTCCGTTATAAAACTCATCAACCTCTTGTCCCAACAGATTTGTTCTGCCTATTATTTCTTTGAATGAATTATCTACTCTGTTATCTAAACTAATGGTTTTTGAATATTCAAATTTCCCATCAAAATCGGTTTGTTTTAAACGATAATAGTTTAGTGTTTCTAGAATATTGTAATCAGTCAAACTGTAATTTCTAATTTGCGTAGAAGGAGAAGAACCCTCTTGCGTTCCAACCCATTCAAAATCTATCCCGTTATACGATTTCTCTATTGTGAAGTATGCGTTATTAATTTCACTTGCAGTGGTCCAATTCAATATGTTTCGGTTGTCTTTTTTCTCTCCAGAAAAAGATACCAATTCTATTGGTAAAACATTTGTAGCTGAACTACTTCCTAATAGTAAAAGGGCTAAAACTGCTCTGATAACCCGTAGAAGTTAGATTACCCGATGCGTTAGATCCTCCTGCCGTACTCGCAGGAATATTTTCCCACCCTGAACCGTCCCAATGCGCCAATCTTAATTCTGTAAAAGATTGCACATCGTTAAGAGGCACCCAAGGAATTTCTACTTTTGCGTTATCGGATCCACTAGGCCTAGATAAATCCCAATACTCATAAGTACTTACATGGTCAATATCACCAGAATTACTACCAGAAAGAGTTGTAGATGAATAAACAGTATTAAAGTATTTTGCAGACCACTCTGTAGACGTACCGTTTTGTGGAGTAATGGAAATTGCCTTGTATTGAGTACCATCACCGACTGGAAAAGTAAACTGTGACGTTGCTGCAGTTGTTTTAACCATCGTTCCTAAAACATGCGAGGCATCTGCTCCGCCTATTACAGTGGCAGCCGATGTCAATACTAAATTAGCAGCATTTGCATCAACAATTCCACTAGTCAGTGTAAATTCATTTCCCACAGTTGCTTGAGCACCTAAAGTGACACCGGTAGATGAATTATTAATGGAAAGGTTATAAAAAGTAGAACCGGCGGTTCCATTCATAGCTTGAGCAGTAGTACTTTTCAAATTAAAAGTTCCGGTTGAGGCATCCAGTGAACCATTATTAGTAAGATTACCAGACACAAAATGTTCGATTATACCTGCATTTAATGTAGCTCCATCCTGAATCCATAAGTTACCGGCAGTCATTCCTGCAACCTCACTGCCATAAGTAGGACTGTTGCTTATTGTTTTTAGTATTAAAACATCAGTAGATGTTGACGCCGGCAAAGACCCTTGAGACCAATTCGCTGTATTAGCAGCATCAGTACTTACTGTTCCTTCCCAAAAGTTACAACCCGACGCAGCTGATGATAAATGGACGATGTAGTCTGAATACTTCACACAACCATTTGTTAGCTGATTCCTAATCCACACTGTAGCTTTAGAACTATAAGGGGCTTCCTCAGAACTTGAAGTAGCTCCAATTATATTATACCAATTAGTATTGTCATTAGAATATTGCCATTGCATTGTAGCACTTCCGTCTTGACCAGTGATTGAAACCGTTGGGGCGTCACTGCAATCAGTAAGTGTGCCGCCAGCTGTAGTCGAGGTAGTTCCTGCAGCAATGCCACAAGGCTTAGTAAATTGAACATTCGGTCGAACATCAGTTCTGCCATCATAACCTGAAGTAGATGGGGTATCCCAGTAACCATATGTCACAAGGTATTCTCCACCAGAAGAATAATCCGTATGGTTATGATAGTATCTACTAGCTGTGTACTCCCCGTTATCTCCCCATGAAACTTCTACCAATAGGTTATCTGTTCCATTGTAAGCCCAATCCGTAATGTCAAAAGTTAGCCAACCTGTTGCATCAGGCATTGCATAACTGGCATTAGAAAACACTGTAGTAGCGCCAGTCGTATTTTCATATGCTGTACCAAAACTAGAAGTAGAAGTATGCATCAACTTAATTGTTATGTTATCAAAAGTTCGATAACCAGCTATAGCAACAGTACTAATATCAAATGAAATATCTTCAATATCTCCTGAAGCTCCTAATTCTGATTGTTTGTATAAAATTTGACATTTATTGTTTTCCCAGTAATTGTTAAATATACCAACATAAGATCCATCTGATGTAGTTGTTCCAGTTCCAAGACCTATGAGATCCGTTGGAGAAGTAACAACTGCAGCCTGCAAGGCAACAGCTGTAGAATTATAACAGCCTGGACTAGCACTCATATCGTATATACCTATGTAATAGGTTGTACCCGCTGTAAGACTGGAGATGGTAATACTGTTACTTGTTCCTGAGTATACAGCATACCCTCCTAACAGTGGATCTCCAGAACCATAATTTATATTTGTTGAGTAGGTAGTATTCTCAATTGGATTTCCTGACAATGGACTTTCCGAAACAACAACTAGGTTAGCTACACCATTTCCATCTGTCCAACTTATTTCAGCAGTTGTAGAGGTAACTGCATCTTTTACAAAGGCAGATGAAGCCGTAGAAGGACCTGAACATGATAGGGTTGTAAATGTTGCGCTTCCTGTCCAATCAGAAAAGTCTCCACCTCCACAATCAGATCTTACCCAAAAATAATATTGTGTTCCAGCACTCAAACCTGTAAGGTCTGCTGTGTAAATTCCTGCAGCAATATCAACTTCCGTTCCTGGACTTGCACTTGGCGTAGCTGATGAAGTAGATAGGTAGTATTCATAACCACCGCTCGGCAATAAAGAGGCCTGACTCCAAGATATAGTGGCAGTAGTAGAAGTAAGAGCTGAGGAAGTAAGGGTATTTGGTTCTTCGCATGATTGCTCCTTAATTTCAACATCATCGATAGCAATATCTCCATAAAATTGAGATCCTGAACCTTCATCCTCGGCTCGAAATCTAATCCGTGCAAGATTACTAAATGTATATGATGCTAAAGGATAGGAATAGGTAACCCATGCAGCTGAACCAGACTGAATCTTGGCTACCTGGACCCAACTAGTCCCGTTAAAGGCCTCAACATATGTACTATTGAGAGGGGTGTAATTGGAACCGCACATGAAATGCTCAAATGATAATAGCGGATTTGATAAGGTAGAAACATCCACATCAGGTAGTTGAAGAATTACAGCTGTTGCATCACCAATACTGTTTGACATATCAAGTGTGGCAAAATTACCTGAATTACCTGTATGATCTGAAGGATCCGACCCACAGCCCGAATTATTCCAGGCAAAATCCGAATCTGCGGTTCCAAAGGTCCAATCATAACCACTGGTTTTAGATTGCGTCCAACAGGAAGGAATTGATGTTGCGTCGAAATTTTCAGTAAATGGAGCAGAACTGGCATTACAAGGAGTTGCAAAACTACCAGCCACCCAATTTGATTGGTTTGGACCACAATCGGATCTAACCCACCAATAGTAAGTGGTAGCTGGAGTAAGTCCCGTTAAACCATCTGAAACACCTACTAAGCCAGCGACCGTTGGTGTAGTTCCAGAAGTAGGACTCGTATTAGATGTAGACAAGTAGTAGTCATAACCAACACCAGGAGCAGGCGATGAAGCAGTCCAAGAAATTGTTGCAGAAGTAGAAGTTACTGAGGAAGATGTAGGTGCAGAAGGACTTGGACATGCTGTTTCAGTAACCGTAACATTATCATAAATTATGTAGTTATCACCTGATCCCAATACATAGATAAATGCTATGTAGAGATTTGCTAAGGGAGGTGGGGAAAAACTTAAAACATGAAGTTGGCATTCTGATGAAGAACTTATTGGACTTCCAATCAAAGTCCCTGGATCGTTTTCGGTGGGAATAGTTTCTTTATAAAAAACTTTCAACTCACCCCATTCAGTTGCAGACCTGTCCGGGTAAGGGGAATAGTAATCCGCCAAAACAGTTTGAAAAGTTATATCAATTCCTCCTCCCATATGTCCCGTTATGGGAACATTATTCCATGCTCCAACCTGAATAGATGAGCCATTATTCCAAACATTATCGTAAAGACCATCTCCGTCGCAACCAACCCATCCGGGGGTAAAACCGTTATTATACCAATCCTGACCACATCCTGAATTTTCCATATCACAGGAGTATGCTATTTGACCGAAACTAAGGGAGTGAAAAGTAAAAACATTTACAAACAGCAAAACAAGTAACTTGAAATAATATTTAAGTTTTAGCTCATTGCATACTACTGGAGAGGAAAACTTATTTGGATAGAAAACTTTCATAATTGATGTAATTTATCTGTAACACAAAAAATACTGAACAAATATAGTTGTTTTTTTGATTTGGAACAAAAAAACGACAAGTGAATAGAACTCCACATTCAAAACACTTTGTAAATAAAACGACTAATAACATGGAAAGGTTGCCTTGAACAAAAAAAAACTGTGTTTTTTTTAGCAATTTGCTTTCATTTTCTTCTCTTCGTTCATACACATATGTAAGACACAATCAAAAAATATATTGACTAAAAAAAAGGTAATACTATGCTGAGGACCTAGACAAAACAGCTTCTAAACAACCAACCATTTCTTTGGCATTTTCTTTAGAAAAACACAATGGCGGCTTAGACTTAAGCACATTATCAAAAGGTCCATCTGTACTTATCAAAATATTGGTCTTTCTAAATTCATTTTTGATGTGTTGTGCCAAATCCGTATCCGGATCATCAGTATTCGCTTTCACTATTTCAACTCCAATAAATAATCCCGCACCCCTGACATCTCCAATTACATCATATCGGCTTTGTAACTCTTTTAAAAGTAACTGGTAATAATCACCTACTTCTTTGGCATTTTCTTGGAGTTTCTCTTCTTCAATAACCTCTAAAACAGCTTTGCCAATTGCACATGAAACCGGATTCCCTCCAAAAGAGCTAAAAAACTCAACACCTTTCTCAAAAGATGCTGAAATTTCATCCGTAACTACAACAGCACCCATCGGATGACCGTTACCCATAGGTTTTCCCAAAATAACCATATCAGGGACAACTCCATGCATCTCAAAACCCCAGAACGAATCTCCCAAACGACCAAAACCCGTTTGAACTTCATCACTTATGCAAACTCCTCCTTGCGCCCTTATTGCTGGGTATAGTGCTTTTAAATAACCTGCAGCTAAAGGGACCTGACCTCCACAACCAACTATTGGCTCTGCTATAAATGCTCCTATTTCATTACTAAATTCTTTCATTTGAGCAATCGCGTCTTCGGCATATTTTATTCCTGAATTACGGTTTTCACTCCCATAGATTCCTCTGTACGTATCAGGAATAGGAACTTTCAAAACATGATTTTGCTTTCCATCACCTTTTTTATTACTAAACTTATAATCAGACATTTGCATTCCAATTTGGGTATTACCATGATAACCATGCTCCATAACCATGACGCTCTTTCTTCTTGTATGCGCATGCGCCATTCTGTAGGCTAAATCGGCCGCTGCACTTCCAGAATTAACAAAAAACACCTTGGTAAGGGATTTTGGAAACTTGGACAACAAATGTTCTGCATAGTCTGATAACTCCGGGTATAAATACCGTGTATTTGTATTTAAAGAAGCCATTTGACTCTGCCCCGCAGCAACCACTTTAGGATGACAATGCCCTACATGTGGTATATTATTATACGCATCCAAAATTGAGTTCCCAGCACTATCATACATGTACTGAAAAGCTGCTTTTTCCATTACAATTGGATCCTTGTAACTGACAGACAAGAGTGGACTTAAAACTTGTAAGCGTTTTTGTAATTCCACATCTGCCAAAAGCTCTTTTCTCTTTGGCAATTCGCAAACCTCACGCAGCATTTCCTCAACAGCAATTGGACCAACTCGCAATAAATACTTCAGTAGTTTCCAGGAATGTTTTTCACTGTTTAACGCATGCGTATTATCTGGGTCTGTTTTCCTAGAATGTGCCGATCTGCATACACTTACCGCCAGTCGAGCAGCCATCACATAATACAATATTTCAACTTCTTTTTCTTCAACCGGAATTATCGCATTGTACCCTTTTAACGCAGAAGCTATCCACTGCAACGGTTCGTCTTTATCGTAACCGCTATAAACCAATGCTATTCCCAATTCATAGACCAAAGGTGCATAGGTAATGTCTCCAAAATCGATCGCTCCCACTACTCGATCGTTTTTTACCAAAACGTTTCCTTCATTGTAATCACCGTGAATTATTTGACGACGAAACGTAGAAATAATCGGCAATACTTGGGCTTCAAACTGCTGAAAGAAATATTCAACAATACTTCTATTATGCGCATTTGGAATATCTTTAATATACGCTATACTAATATGATAGTATTGTAAATCCCATTCGCATTCGCGCGCTTGAAGCACATAACTTGTTGCTTTTTGAAGTTGTAAATTCAATTCTGCCAAAAAGCCGCCAAAAGAAGTTAATAACGCATGCGAATGTGGAGCTCCAGCTAGAAAGTTTTCATCAATAAAGGCCAACATCCTGCAAATATGTTGTTCACCATCTATTTCAACTATCTTTAAGTAAGACCCATCCGAAAACTTTTCAGGAATAGGAAATAGACATTTCGCGTTGCGTTCCAAACTTAATAAAACCTCGTTTTCAGCTTCAAGGTAAGCCAACAAATCCTTGCTAAACGCATATGTTTTGAAGATGTATTTATTGGAATCACCTGTTATGCTATAATTGGCATTATCGTAACCGCCAATCTTTTTTATCTCGATGGCTTCAAAATTGAATTCAGTTTGGAGTAACTCTTGTAAAACTGTCATAATTGCACTTCGCTAATCAAAAAATAAACAACAATTTAACCCCTATTTTTCTTTCAAAAACTTCAATAATAAGCGCTGAAAATGATGAACGCCTCTCTCTTTAGTTGGAGAAAATCGTCCTGCTTTGTAAAACCTTGATTTAAGCCCCTTATGAACACCTTCTACAACGTATTCATCTTCTCTTTCCACTTTATCAAGAAGCGCCCCAGCTCCTTCGGAAAGTTTTGTTTCATCAAACACATAAGATACAAATGAAACTCTTGTTCTATTTATTGAAATAGGCTTTACAATGTTTATAGACAAACCCCAAGGGTAAAAATTAAACATCATGTTAGGGAAAATCCAATAATAGTAAGCACCAACTTGTTTTCCAAAATCAGGGTGACCCTCAGGTAAATCAAACACTTCTTCTCCTCCAGATGAATAGCCTATTTGTAAATTACAATAATCATACAGCACAGTTTCATAACTACCATAATCCAGTGCATCATTTAAATCCGGATGTACAAAAGGAATATGAAAGCCTTCTAAGTAATTATCACAGTACAATGCCCAATTACAGTTAATCAAATAATCTTTTGAAATTGTTTCATTCAACTTGAAAATTTCTAAAGGCAAAAACCCTATTCGCTCTTGCATTACACGTGTAACTTCATCAAAATCAAACGATTTATCTAAACTTGAAAAAATATGCCCCTTAAATAAGGAAGATGAAAATAAATGCAAATCATCACATGGACGCGGAAAGTTTTTTGCTTGACTAAACTCAGGCATCATTTTGAAAGTTCCGTCCAGGTTGTATCTTCTTCCATGATACATGCAAGCTAACTGCTTTTGCCTACCTGCATGCTCAACAACGATATTGGCACGGTGTGTACAAACGTTACTTAATGTTATAATTTCATCCTTCGCATTCTTAACAAGAACAATTGGTTCGTCTAAATACCCATCGAATAAAGTCAAAGGAAAAACGGATTCTGAAAAAGGCAATAAGTCTTTTTCCATTCCAACCCAATGCCAAGAGCGAACAAAAACACGCTCTCTAATTAAATCAAAAACCTCTTGACTTTGGTAGAATATTGCAGGTAAAGTTTCTGCCGCCTCAATATTTTCACTTATTTCTAAATCGTTAATCATCACCAATATTATTTATATAAATATAAAAAGGAATTCCAATCATTAAAAGAATAAAACCATAAAAAACAACTTCTTGCCCACAACCAATTATTACCCAAATAGAAAACATAAACGCTAGCAGTGCCACAAGAACATTGGCTTTGTTTTTCAAACTCTTCTTTTCCTTATTAACCATTATCCAAAATGTAGCGATAGAAAAAAGGTAAGGTGTAAGAACAGATAATGTAGAGAGTTTCATCATAAATGAAAAGGCATCAACCAAGGATTTACTATAATTCAACATCATCAATGCAGAAGCCAATATGCTTGAGATTATTATTCCAATTACAGGAGAATCATTTCTATTAACCTTCACAAATATTTTTGGAAACAGATTGTCTTTGGCTGCGCTGTAAGGAATTCTTCCTTGTATCAAGATCCAACCATTTAAGGCTCCCAACGAAGCAATAACAGCACCCCAAGCAAAGATCATCTTTCCTACTCCACCCCATAACTCATTGGCTGTATCTGCAAATGGCGCACTCGAATTCTTTAGTGCTCCTGGCGGAATTATACTTGACACTACAAGAAAGCTAATGATGTAAAGAGCTGCTGTAAAAATGGTTCCGTAAATAGTAGCTTTTTTTATGATTTGCTCTGCATTTGCAATTCCTTTTGAAGGTATCGTAGCACTTTCCATTCCGAGAAATGCGAAAAAAGTTAACGTTGTGGCTGCAGTTATACTTTCAAAACTAACAGAAGCTTCTGCTGCCCAAATTTCTAAATTCGATAGATTCACATAGAAAATTCCAACTGTTGCTAAAAAAACTAATGGAGCTACTTTAAGAACAGTAGTTAAAAGCTGCACAATTCCAATCGTTTTTATTTGCTTAGTATTTATCCATGTAAAAAACCAAACAAATCCTAAACCGGTAATAATAGAGTTGAACGCGCTAGCACCAACAATTGGAAATATTACACTCAGGTAACTCACCAGAGCTACTGCTATGGCAGCATTTGTTGACCAAATTGAGATCCAATACCCCCAAGCAACTAAATAGCCTGGAAACCTCCCGAGTCCGAATACTGTAAAGGCATAAGGACCGCCCTCAGAATTTTTTAAATGCTTACTTAGATATCCAAAAATTATTGAGAGTAAAATTGCTCCAAATGCAGAAAAGAGCCATCCAAAAACACTATTCAAACCGTAAATAGCCAATGTAACCGGAAGTAAGAAAACACCCGAACCAATCATATTCCCTACCACTAAAGAAGTAGCGGGCCAAAATCCTATTTTATCTTGGGCTTTCATTTTTTCAAATATTGAAAAATATATTTATTAATACACAATTTAAAAACAGAAAAAAAATTAGTATCGGAAGTTAACCTAGAAATGGAAAAACAGAACTAACATTTAGCAAAAACAAAAGAAGAAAATTATTTTAACAAAAATAATTCGAATGAAAAACCCAATTAATTGATGAATTCAGTTTAATTGATTCTTTTGTTTGGTAAATTAGTAAAAAAAATAAACAAAAATATAAATACCTTTACAGCGAATTTAGATTGAATACATACTAAACATTTCCAATAATTATGAATAAAACAGCCATTATCCGTTGTGAGCATTTTAATTCTGCTCACAGATTGCATAACCCTGATTGGAGCGAGGAAAAAAATCAGATGATCTTTGGGAAATGTAACAATCCAAACTACCATGGACACAACTACGACTTAGAAGTTAAAGTTATTGGAATTTGTAATCCTTCTACCGGTTATGTTATCGATGCGAAAGTTCTCTCTGATTTGATTAAGGAAAAAGTGCTGGATAGGTTTGACCACAAAAACCTTAACCTAGATACAGAGGAATTCAAAAATTTGAATCCGACTGCAGAAAATATTGCAATGGTAATTTACAACATCCTAAAGCCAGAATTAGAAAATAACCTAGAACTACAAATAAAGCTTTACGAAACAGCAAGAAACTATGTTGAATACCCTTACCGGTAATGAAAGAAAATTTACTTTTTTTCAATCTTGCTGAAGAACCCTTCTAAGACCGATGAAAACAAAAATCATTGGAGAATAACATAGAAAAAAAACAAGTATATAATCTTTTAATCCAAGAACCAGCATTGCACTTATAATCAAAAGTTGAAATCCCAAACCAAAAGTTGACAACGCTGTCATCAGAAATTTTGGAAAATTTCGCGCACTGGAAGCGCTTGAATCTAAAGTATATATTACCTTATCAAACAAGCCATAAAGCCCTTTATAAATCTTAAAGAGTAAATCCACATTTTTCTGTTTTTCATCACCTAAGGCGGCAGGTGAATTAAATTCGAACACCCTACTTGTAGTATCACCATTCACATTATTTCTTAAAATAACGTAATAATAATTGTACAAAGTACCTTGCAATTGAATTCCTAAAAAAGCGAAAAAAGAAATTATTACACTAGCTTCTGAACAATACCATAGCGCTGAGAAAATAAAAAAATTTAATATGATGTCTGCTACTGAATCTAAGTACCTACCCGTATGAGAAGGCGTTTTTTTTACTCTTGCTAGCTCTCCATCCGCTGCGTCCAAGATTGATTTAAGCAATAAAAAAAAAGCAGCAAACCAATAATATCCCAATAAAATGCAAAGTATGGCTATTATACCCGAAACGATAAACCACAAAGTGACATCAATTGGAGTGCAAGAAGTTTCTTTCAAAGAATTAGCTATAATCCGCGCCAGAGGTCTTCCATAATCTGAAAAATCTAAAAACCTGTATTGTTTAGGCAATTTGGACATAATGATTTTCTTGTTAAATATTTTCTAGCTCCTTTGGCTTGTGTAACAACTTATTATTTAGGTTGGTAAATGTACAATAGCTCTGCATATAATTAACATAAAAAAATAGTTTTGTTTAATATTTGTGACTTTTTGATAAACAATTACGTAACTTTGCTTAAAATGCAATCTAGAACTTGCAAATTTTATTTTATTTCAAAACTATCTGAACACAACGTATACAGTCGAACATTAAAACAAAACAAATTGAAAAAGGACAACTTACTAATTGAAGATTACAATAAAATCTCGGATCTCTCCTATGATGAAATAGGAGATGACCACATATCAACAGGACTAGAAACTCCAATGAAAGCAAATGCATTTGAGATTACAAATGATGAAAAAAAAGAAAAAATTGCTAATTTATTCAACGGAATAATGGATGTTTTGGGTTTAGACCTCTCCGATGACTCCTTGAAAGATACTCCGAAAAGAGTAGCAAAAATGTATGTTGAAGAAATTTTCTCCGGTCTTAACCCTGAAAACAAACCTAAAATTTCACTATTTGAAAATAAATATAGGTACAACCAGATGTTAGTGGAAAAGAACATAACCTTTTATTCTAACTGTGAACATCATTTTGTTCCAATCATAGGGGAAGCGCATATAGCTTATATCTCCTCTGGAAAAGTTATTGGGTTATCGAAACTTAATCGCATAGTTCAGTACTATGCTAAGCGTCCTCAAGTGCAAGAGCGACTAACAAACCAAATAGCTGAAGATTTAAAAGAAATTTTGAACACCAAAGACGTAGCTGTAATAATTGATGCAAAACATTTGTGTGTTTCTTCTCGAGGAGTTAAGGACAATACCTCAAGCACAATCACATCTTACTATGGAGGTGTATTTCAAGATTCTGCCAAGATAACAGAGCTCCAGAATTACATCAACAAATAATTTACCACAACTTATCTTAAAGCTTTCCTTATTAGCTGCTTGTAATGACCTTTGCAAGAAGATAGTAACTCCTGGTATCTCTCTGGAAATCTTTCTGATTTCCTCTTGTACTCCATAAAACCTGTTGAATCATGGATATTATTGTACCAATACTTTGCCCAAACACCATCTTCTTTTCGAGGTCCTTTTTTCCATTGCAACATGTTTTCATCAAAACTAACTCCAATTAGTTCGCAAAATTGTTGCAATACTCCTTTCGGATTTTGTAATATTAGTTTTGAATCCAAAACGATGTATGGGATATTATTTTCTTCAAAATAGCTCTGCAGCTCCGTATGGAATGCATATCCAATATCATTAATAGTTGGATTTTCAATCACTTTAACAAATGAAGGAATCATTTCTTTTGGATCGCGTGTTAAAATAACGTTTACCACATCTTTCATAAATGAGCAATCCAAATCTAAAAGGTGATGTGTCATGTTTTTAAAGAAAACTAGAGGTTTACTATGACTCCCCATCATCCAGTCAATCACTTTTTTGCCGTCATTTTCTTGAGATGCAATTACCTCCGATGCTCCTGGATGGTATTCTTTAGCGCTCGTATTGCATAAATAATAAGCATACAAGGGTTCATCTACCACCAAAGTATCATCCCTTTGCGCAAATGAATACATCAAAGTTGTAGAAATATTTCTGGGACCGGACCAAAGACATATCCTCGTTATTCCATCTTTAGATTTCATGAACTCAGAATTTCTTCATGGATTAATTCATTGTAAAATTCTCGAAGTTGTTTCGTAAATTCTCCGTTCTTCCCATCACCAATTAATCTACCGTCAATTTTGGTAACTGGTGTTAAACCTCCAAAAGTCCCTGTCACAAATGCTTCATCTGCTCCGTAAACATCATATAATGAGAAATCCTTTTGACGACATACAATCCCATTCTTTTCACAAGCTTCAATTACCTTAGCTCTTGTTATTCCATTCATACAGTAATTACCAGTAGATGTCCAAACTTCTTTTCCTCGTGTAATAAAAAAGTTAGTAGCATTGCAAGTTGCAACAAACCCATTAACATCTAGCATTAATGCTTCATCCGCACCTGCCTCTATTGCTTGTATTAATGCTTGAACTTCATGCAATTTGCTGTGACAGTTTAACCTTGGATCCAAATAATCAGGCGAACCTCTTCTAATGGTTGATGTAAACAAAACAATTCCAGTATCCAAACTAACCTGAGCCGCTTTTTTATGCTCTGCTATTATCACAATATTGGGCCCTGAGATTGTTAAACGCGGATCTTGAGATGGTGTTTTTTTTATGCCACGAGTAACCATGGTTCTTACATGCACGTTGTCGTGCATGTCATTTGCTTTAATAGTTTTCCATATATTATCCGTTAACTCCTCTTTTGAAAATGGCAGCGTCATTCCCACCGATGCCGCCGCTTGCCACATTCTTTTCAGGTGTAAATCTAAAAAAACCAATTTATCATTGTGCAACCGCAGAGCTTCCCAAACTCCATCTCCAACTAAATACCCACTATCAAAAACTGAAATCTTGGCATCATCCCGATGCAATAATTCTCCGTTGACAAATATCTGTATATCCTTATTGCGCTCGTCTGCTTCAGCGTTGTGAGTACCATGTACCATAATTCATTTATTTTTAGTCGAAGTTATACTATTTGGAAGTTTTTGCAAAAAATAAAACAACCAACATTGCTAATGCACCAAAAACAGCAAACCCAATAACTAAAGGCACCACAGTACCATTATAGGACAACCCAATATACGCCCCAAAAGGCACTGAAATAAATGTAGAAACCGAACCTACAATTGCTGCTCCCATACCAGCTATATGGCCCAATGGCTCCATTGCTAATGAATTTAAATTACCAAAGAGTATTCCTGTGCAAAAAACTGTAGCACATAAATAGGACATAAATAAAACGAGCGGTGGAGAGGGTATAAACCCAAATATTACTCCTAAGAAAATAATAGAAAACAAGCAAACACCAATCGAGGCCCATTTAACCATTTTTTTCATACCATGCTTAACAACCATCTGTCCATTGATAAATGAAGCAGTCCCTACAGACAATGCAATCACAGCAAAGAACATTGGAAACTTCTCCCCCAATTCATATTGTATTTGAAAAATTTGCTGGGACGAGTTCAAAAACCCTACAAAAGCACTAGAAATAAACCCTGCTGCTATTGTATATCCAATTGAAGCTCGAGTTGTAAAGACCTCTTTTGCGGCTGAAAGCATTTTTCTCAATTCGAACTTTATTCGATTCTCCTTTTTCAAAGTCTCGCGTTGTCTCATAGAAAACCAAACAAACAAAATCAACCCTAAGCCAAGTATCGTCCAAAATATGAAGCTCCAATGCGCTATCCAAAGTATTCCTTGCCCCATAAATGGGGCTATGGTAGGAACAATAATAAACGTAGCCATAACAAACGACATAACCTGAGCCATTTTATCTCCTTTAAAGCGATCTCTAATAATAGCGACGCTAATAGTTCGCGTACCAGATAATCCAAACCCCTGAAGTGCCCTGCCTATTAACATGACAAATAAGCTATCTGAAAAAATAGAAATTATACAACCGGAAAAAAAGAAAATCAGACCTATATACACAGCTTTTTTACGTCCAATTCCGTCCGACAACGGACCATAAAACAATTGTCCAATTGCCAAACCAAGAAATAATATCGATATGATCAACTGGTTATCGTTGGGTTCGGTCACTCCCAAATCATTTCCTATTTGCGACAACGCAGGGAGCATAGCATCTATAGAAAGTGCAGTCAGAGACATCATCATTGCCATTAAAGCAACGAATTCTCTAAATTTCATTATGGGTTTTTGCTTAGCTTCCATTTCGATGACGAAGCTAAGGTTTATATAAATGCGGAATCTTTATTTCTATTTTATTCTTGATCTTTCGAAATTACATCAAGTCAGAAGTTCCGCAACTATTCAAGTGAAATATATAAACGAGTTGATATATTTGTAATCTAAAATTAATCTTTTATGCTATCAGTTCGTCAGATTACAATATTCCTTGCCGCATTCTTATTTCTGTTTTCAATGCATGCTTCTGCACAAAAGAAAAAGAAGAAAAACAAAAAGAAAGTAAAAGCCGAATTAGTGGTTCCGGTTTTTGAAAATGGAGAAGCTCAAGTTGTGCCTGGGTTTAGTGGTTTTGATAATTGGATTCGACACGATTTGTTTGTAGAAACAACTTTCGACACAGATGGTGATGGCAAACTAGACCGAATGCACGTTTCCGTTACAAGACCAAAACAAACAGATACCGACAGCTTAAAACTGCCGATTATTTATGTTTCTAGCCCCTATTTTTCCGGAACAGCAGAAGACGTAGAAGGTGGAATGTGGAATGTAGAACATGAATTAGGGGAAACTACTAAAGAACGTGTCCATGCCGAAGTTACTAGACGCGGTGAAAGGCCCATTATTTCAAACTCTCATCTATTGAAATGGGTTCCTAGAGGATATATTGTAGTTCATTCGTGTTCTCCTGGAACAGGCCTTTCTCAAGGAGCACCTACCGTTGGTGGAGACAACGAATCTTTGGCTCCAAAGGCAGTAATTGACTGGCTTTGTGGCAGAGTAAAAGGATACAAAGAATTAACTGGAACAGATGAAGTAACGGCTTATTGGTCAAGCGGCAAAGTCGGAATGACTGGAACATCTTATAATGGGACCCTTCCATTAGCAGCTGCAACAACAGGTGTTGAAGGATTAGAAGCAATCATTCCAATTGCACCCAATACTTCCTACTACCATTACTACCGATCCAATGGCTTAGTTCGTTCTCCAGGAGGTTACCTTGGAGAAGACGTTGATGTTTTGTATGACTTTATTCACAGTGGAGAAGAATCGAAAAGAGCTTACAACAATAAAACCGTAAGAGATACAGAAATGAAAAACGGAATGGATCGAGAAACAGGGGATTACAATGATTTTTGGGCAGGCAGAGATTACCTCAACCACATGGCGCCAATGAAAGCTGCACTTTTAATGTCTCATGGCTTTAATGACTGGAATGTAATGCCTGAACATAGCTACAGGATCTATGCGAAAGCCAAGGCAATGGGGCTTCAAACACAAATTTATTATCACCAGTTTGGACATGGTGGACCGCCTCCTATGAAGATGATGAACCGTTGGTTTACGCATTACTTACACGGTATTGAAAACGGTGTAGAAAATGATCCAAAATCTTGGATTGTGCGCGAGGGAGATAAAATGGACTCCCCTACTGCATATGCAGATTACCCAAATCCAGCAGCGGAAAATGTAATGCTTTTTTTGCATGAAAATGGTACGACAGTTGGTTCATTAAACCAAGTGGCAGCTGCCAAAGAAGGATCTCAAAAACTGATAGATAATCATACCTTTATTGGCAAAGACTTAGCGAAAGCTGATTCTTCAATAAATCGATTATTGTTTGCAACGCCAACACTTACGAAAGATGTTCATTTATCTGGATTATCCACTATTCGAATAAAAGTTGCCAGCAATAAACCCGCAGCTAATTTATCCGTATGGTTAGTCTCACTCCCATGGAACGACGATAGTAAAGCCAAAACATATGACAACATAATTACCAGAGGTTGGGCAGACCCACAAAACAATAAGTCGCTTACTGAAAGCTCACCGCTAACTCCTGGTGAGTTTGTTGAATTGACTTTCGATTTACAACCAGATGATCATGTTGTAAAAGCAGGACAACAAATTGGGTTAATGATCTTCTCAAGTGACCAAGAGTTTACGCTTTGGCCATCGCCAGGAACAGAATTAACAATCGATTTAGATAATACTAACATTACTCTTCCGGTAGTGGGAGGAGCTGCAACATTAAACATAGCACTAGGTAATTAGAGTGTTTTTTGAAATTAGGTTAAAGTAATTCTGACTTTCTTTTTCTTTAATCGTGTGTTATTAACCTTGGGTAAAAGATTGTCAACAGCATTCGATTTAACAGAAACAAAAGCACAATCATTTTTCAACTCAATTACACCCAATTCTTCTTTGGAAAGGTTTCCTTGTTTAAAAAACAAACCAGCGATATCTCCTTTTGAAATCTTATCTTTTCTACCTCCAGAAATAAACAACGTACTCCAGTCAGCTCGTTCTTTAAGTGGTTTCTTCATTAATTGTTCTACGGGTAAATCACCTATAAAATCCGGTAAATTTTCTTGTTCACAGTGCAACACATATGCGCTGCCATCGCTATTCATGCGGGCTGTTCTGCCATTACGATGTGTAAACTCTTCGCTCTCTATTAGGTAGGTGATAATGAATAATAAAATTAATTTCTGGAACATCAATACCCCGGGCTGCTAAATCTGTTGCTAATAATATTTGGTGTGTACCGTTTCTAAATTTAATCAATGCCCTTTCTCTTTCTCCTTGCTCCATTCCTCCATAAAATGTTCCGTGAGAACACATTGTACTCTGATAAGTATTCGCTTATGCGCTGGATGGAATCTTTAAAATTGCAAAAAATGATTCCGTTTTGATTTTCAAGATGAGCTATCAATTCTAAAAGTGTATCCAACTTATCTTTTGAAGGAGCTATCACCATCTTTACCGCTAATTGCGAAATGTCCTCATCTAAATAATCCACAGTAACTGGATTCGTCAATTCTACAAAACCGCGGAATTGCAACTCCTTGTGTTGCTGAAGTCAATATCTTTTTATTTACTCTCGGTAATAGCTCTAAGATTTCTCTCATTTCATTTTCAAATCCTACTTCTAAAGATTTGTCAAATTCATCCAACACCAATGTCTTTATATCGGCAGTCGCAAACGCTTCTCTTCTTAAATGGTCTGCTACTCTACCCGGCGTGCCAACCAAAACAGCGGGTCGATGTTTTATATCTAACTCTATCTTTAGACCCAGAACGCCCCCCGTAAACCGCGTTTACTTTGAAACCTGCTCCCATTTCTCGAAATACTTGCTCAATTTGAATCGCCAATTCTCTAGAAGGAACAATTATTACATTTTGAATTTCACGACAACTACCGTCTAATTCTTTTATTAAGGGCAATAAAAAAGCCAAGGTTTTACCCGTTCCTGTTGGAGAAAGCAGTATTATATTATCCATAGACTCTATGGCCACCTGCGCCTCTAATTGCATTGGATTTAATTTCTCTATTCCCAATTTAGAGAGTATTGCTTGTTGACTTTTTATTCCTTTAGACATGATGCAAAGGTAGTTTCTTAAAATGAAATACCCTGTTCTAAGCAATTATTGTAGAAAATAACCAACAGATAGAAAAGAATATCTATAATCATTGGATATTCTTTTTAACTAAGTATTTAGCCGCGTTGAAAGAAAATTTCCAACACAATAGACAATGGACATGCAATATAAAGGTGATTGACAAATTAAATTGAAAAGAAACACCTCCCTGAAACACTTTATTTATAGGCTTTTTAAAAAAATAATGAACTTTTGTTTAACTTTTACTTGCTTTTCTTAAACATTATCTATTACCTTTGTTCAATATTTAATCAAAAACATTAAACAAAAGAAAAATGAAAAAACAATTATTATCAATTAAACAGTTACTTCTAGCTTCGACAGTAATTATGTCGAGCGGTTTAGCGTTTGCTCAAACCACGGTCTATGACGTCATCGCTGGAAGTCCGAATCACACCTATTTGACAGCAGCTTTAGACCAAGAGGGTTTAAATACAGTACTTGATGTCAATGCTGATCAGTACACTGTTTTCGCCCCTGACAACGCAGCTTTTGAACAACTAATACTTGATCTCAATTTATCCGGAATCAATGATGTTTTGGGATTAGCTGATTTATCAAACATTCTACAGTACCATGTGCTTTCAGGCTCTGTTCCATCCTCCGCTGTTTCGAATGGACAAATTGTTAATCCACTTCACAACGATAATACATTAAAATTAACCACTGATGGAGCAAGTGTTTTTGCTAACCAGGCGGAAGTTAATGCAGCCGATTTGATGGGATCAAATGGATATGTGCACTCTATCAACTCTGTACTATTAGATAGCGAAACAGTAGCAGACATTGCAATTGATAGCCCCAATCACGGAACTTTAGTTGCGGCTGTAATTGAAGCACGATTACTGCCTGCGTTAACAAACCCTTATTCTGAATTAACAGTGTTCGCGCCAACAGATGCAGCATTTACAGCCGCCTTGTCTGCAATGAATATTTCTGCAGCTGATTTATTAGCTTCACCTGATTTAACAGATATTTTATTGTATCATGTTTTAGGAGCTGAGGTATTGTCAACTGGTCTCTCAAACGGATTGATAGTTCAACCGTTGAGTGCTTCAAATACGTTGAAAGTCACTATCGACGGGGCAGACGTTTTTGTGAACCAAGCTCAAGTAACAACTGCGAACGTGCAAGCGGGGAATGGAGCAGTGCATGTCTTAGACGGAGTAGTACTGCCTGGTGAAACAGTAGCAGATATTGCATTAGATAGCCCAGATCACACTACATTAGTAGCGGCGGTGGTTGAAGCTAGATTACTTCCAGCACTAACTAACCCTTTTGGAGAATTGACGGTATTCGCTCCAACAGACGCAGCATTTACAGCAGCCCTAACAGCATTGAATATTTCTGCAACTGACTTATTAGCTTCACCTGATTTAACAGATATTTTATTGTATCATGTTTTAGGAGCTGAGGTATTGTCAACTGGTCTTTCGAACGGTATGATAGCTCAACCATTGAGTACTACAAATACGTTGAAAGTCACTATCGACGGTGCAGACGTTTTTGTAAACCAAGCTCAAGTGACAACTGCCAATGTGCAAGCTGGAAACGGAGCAGTGCATGTCTTAGACGGGGTAGTACTGCCTGGTGAAACAGTAGCAGATATTGCAATAGATAGCCCAGATCATACTACATTGGTAGCAGCTGTGGTTGAAGCCCGATTGCTTCCTGCACTAACTAACCCATTCGCTGAATTGACAGTTTTTGCGCCAACAGACGCGGCATTTACAGCAGCTTTAACTTCAATGAATATTTCTGCAGCTGATTTGTTAGCCTCTCCAGATTTAGCCTATATTCTACTTTACCATGTTATCGGAAGCGAAGTATCTTCAACATCTTTAACCAACGGACCTGTACCAACATTAAATGGGCAAGACGTAATTGTAGATCTTACAACCGGTGTGATGATCAATGATGCTAATGTTACTGATGCGGACATAGCATCATCTAATGGAATTGTGCATATAGTTGATGGAGTATTGTTGCCGAATCTAACATCAGTCGAAGAAAACAATAAGTTAGATGTACTAGTGTACCCTAATCCAGCAGTAAATGTGTTGAATGTCACATTGAATAGCAACGAGTTATTTGAGTTAACCATAACTGACCTGAACGGAAAGAATATTTTAACAGAAAGCGTATCAAACATGTCGAATATGGTTGATATCTCTAACCTTAGCTCAGGGATGTACCTAATGCGAATAGCAAATAGTAATGTCCAATCCACTACTAAAATTCAAATTAACAAATAACACCGATTAAGATAAGGAGAGAAAAACTCTCCTTATCTTAATTTATAACCACTCAACAGTAACTTATGTAAAGCATATTTTCAATAAACTAAAAATAACCTAATCAATAAAATCATTTTATCATGGGACGAAAAAGAACAGCAAAACAACTAGAAAAAAAATTAGCTGAATTAAAAGCTAAGACACCTAAGTTTAAGTTAAAACTGAATGAAAAGACAATAATTACTCTTTCCAACATAGATAAAGTGAAATATTGGAAAAGTTTATACCCTGATGCCCAACTGCTTTAAACAAGATATTAAAGTAGTTAGTTAACATAATAACAATTTGAACAAAAGAGACTATCTAATTATGAAATCAAAATTCCTATAATTCCATTTAATTAACTAAACCTCAAAATCAGAATTTAAATTTAGAATTTCTAATGAGAGCTTCAATAGGTGAGTATTCGTATTGAAAGTAGATATTGATCCAATCGAATTAATTACTCCCTATTTAAGAATAAATTGCATAGAGTATAAATGAATAATTGGAATTTTTATTAGACCTCTCAATGTAATTTCTTAAAAAAAGACTAACAAAGATAAAACAAAGAAATCATGAAAATATTCACCATCACCATAGCAACTATTATTTTAACCTCTTTTTCACTAATGAAAAACTCTAACAATACTATGAATAATTCTATCTATGATATCGAAATTTCCTCTCTGGAAGGAGAATCGATTGACCTTGCCAACTTCAAAGGAAAGAAAATTCTTTTTGTTAACGTAGCTTCCAAGTGCGGATTCACTCCTCAATATGAAAAGCTACAAGAATTGCATAATCAATACGGGGAAAAAGTTGCTATCATAGGGGTTCCATGTAACCAATTTGGAGGACAAGAACCAGGGTCAGCAGCAGAAATAAAAGAATTTTGCAGCAAAAATTATGGTGTTAGCTTTTTAATGACTGAAAAATGCGACGTCAAAGGAAATAACCAGCATAAATTATACAAATGGCTAACCAAAAAGTCAGAAAATGGTGTCGAAGACTCCAACGTAGGTTGGAATTTCCAAAAATACTTAGTAGATGAAAACGGAAAATTGATTAAAGTCTTCAAATCAGGAGTAAACCCCTTAGACGATTCTATAACAAAACTTCTATAAGCAAAAATTAAACTACGTGCATCAAAACATCTACTTCATAAAAGATCTTGAAAACCTTACCGGTATAAAGGCTCACACAATTCGTATTTGGGAACTTCGTCACAAACTGCTCAATCCGATTAGAACAGCCACTAATATCAGACAGTACTCTGAAAATGATTTAAAAAAGATACTAAACATAAACCTACTGTATAGTGATGGAGTTAAAATTTCCAAAATCGCGAGATTATCAGATACTGATATAATCGAGAAAGCGACCGAGTTAGTTGAATCCAGGTCCGCAGATTCTCCCTTGGATGTCAAAAATTTAATTGACGCAATACTCGAAATGAATTCCGACAAAATGTATAATATATTAGATGATGTTTTTAAGGAGAAAGGCATCGTGAAGCTTTATCAGGAAGTAGTTGTTCCTGTTTTAGTGCAAATTGGAGAATTATGGCAGCTAAACACACTTAATATAGCTCATGAACACATATTTTCCAATGTTTTAAGAGAATTCATTATTGCTTTGTCCAACGGAGTAAACAAGCCCAGAATAGGAAAAAAAGTAATATTGTTTTTACCAGCCGATGAGCAGCACGAACTTCCGCTTCTGTTGTACCAATACTTGCTCCGAGACAAAGGATGGGAATGCATTTATCTAGGACAAAAAGTGCCATTTGTAGATTTTGAAAAATCATATTACAAGTTCAACCCAGACATGGTAATTACCTCTATGATAAAGAGTACATCTGAAAAACAATTTACTGATACTTTGGAAAAGTTTTTGAGTGCAGTGCCGCATGACAGACTTTGTCTAAGTGGATCTAATACAGTGACCTACTTCAGCAAAATTCCAAAAACCGTATCTACCATACATTGTATAGATGATTTTGTTAAAATATTTACGACATAAACTACCATGAAAAATCTATTTCTAATATTGGTTCTTTTACTCACGTTCACATTTGCTATTTCGCAATTAGTCATGAAAAATTACTCAACAAATATTTCTAACGAAAAATATACTGTCTTGAAGAGGTATGATAAATTTGAAATTAGAGAATATCCAGAAATGTTTGTGGCAAAAACAAAATTAAAAAGTAACAACTATGAAACCATCTCTAGTCAAGGCTTTAGACGAATAGCAGGCTTTATTTTTGGGGATAACCAAAAAAATCAACAAATATCAATGACCTCTCCTGTAATCATGGATATGAATGAATCCGCAGAAATGTCATTCATTATGCCAGAAGGAATTACACCTTCCAACGTTCCTGAACCCAACAGTTCAGATGTGATTCTAGAAATAAGACCTAAACAAACTGTTGCAGTGTTATTCTTTGATGGTTGGGCGTCTTCTCAAAAACTTAAAAAGAAACATCAGGAATTGTCCGAGCTACTATCCAAGGAAAGCATTGAGCACGGTAAAGAATTTACATTTCTGGGCTATGACTCACCAATGCAGATGGTAGGTAGAAAAAATGAAATTTTAATTACTGTAGAGTACACAATATAAATTAGAATCATACTCTACACGATTTATTAGAAAAAATAAACATGGTAGCAGCTACATAATAAAAAGAAAAGATTACTCTTTTATTCTTAGTTTTTGATTTAAAACCTTTAGTATCTCTCCGGTTGCAACAACTTGAGAACCTTCTCTTAAAACAAATTCAGCACCTTCAGAAAGAGCTCCAACATAGGGATCTTTCCATATAATTCGCATTTCAGATTGGATTGTATCTCCTGGGTTAACCCTATCTTTCCCAATGAATTTTTGATCTGCAGAAGTTAAATCAAAACCATCTTTCAATTTAAAAAGTGGCCGATATATTTCATCCGTTATTTCACTTCTCCCACCCTCTTCCGTAGTAAGAAAATACAGTTTTCCGATAAAATCTGTATCTACACTGTATATCTTCTCTGCTGTTTTAAACTTAATATCACTCATACTTTACAAATATACTAAAAGACTTTTCCCTACCTTGAGCACGATGAATTTAGAAGAGGAAAAAATAGAGACATTTTGGCAATGGTTTGTACAAAATGACCCACGTATAAAAAAATGCATTGAAGATTCAAATGCCCCGGATAGGGAGTATATTATCCAAAGCCTAAACAATCACATTCTCAATATTGCAACCGTAACTTGGGATATTGGAATGGATGCCAACGATGAATGGTTTTTTATGGTTTCTCCAAATGGCGTTGAAGAGTTACTTCCTATTTGTGAAAGAATTATGAAAGAAGCTCCTTTGTTTCTAGATTGGAAATACTATGCGAGCAAACCTGCATTAGACTGGGACAGAACTTTTAACCTGTATGATCAAGAAATGGAAGTTATTGATATTGATGCTTCGAATTGGAATTACATTCTCTTTTATAACGACGATGAACAACTTGAGATTATTCTTGAGGCTTCAAACTTAGAAGGGATAGATGAAGACACCATGAATTCTGCTGCGACGGTATTTTTGAATAACGAAATTGGCGAAAAAGAGATTATTGAATTGGTTAAGGAATATACTATTGTTACCCAATTAGAAGAGGAAGATGCTCAAGATAAATTTTCGGTTTCAGATTTAAAAGCGCATTTATTTACAGAGGAATAGTTAGCACTTCCTGTATAATGGTGTTTTAAACAACTATAATAAGAGTTCTACTTCCATAGATTTGAAAGCAAAAAAAAGCCTTTCAGACGAAAGGCTTTTTTTAATTAATTTGGATTTAGTTTATTTTGAAAACTCCATCAAAGTCTTTTCAATTATTGCAACACAATCCATCAATTGCTCTTTAGTCATTACTAACGGTGGAGCAAAACGAATAATATTACCATGTGTTGGTTTCGCTAGTAAGCCATTCTCTTTTAATGCCATACAAATATCCCAAGCCGTGGAGCTATCTTCTGTATCGTTAATCAAAATTGCATTTAACAAACCTTTTCCACGGACAGCATTCACCAAGTCAGTTCCTGCTATAATTCTATTCATTTCAGCTCTAAATAATTTTCCCAGAACTCTTGCGTTTTGAGCAAGGTTTTCATCGTTTACAACTTCTAATGCAGCTACAGCAACTTTCGCAGCTAGCGGATTACCTCCAAATGTAGAACCATGCTGACCCGGTTTAATCACATTCATTATATCATCATTCGCCAAAACTGCAGAAACTGGATATACACCGCCAGACACAGCTTTTCCTAAAATAAGAATATCAGGCGTACTATAAGTCTCTTGTTTCTCACAAGCATTTTGGCAAGTACAATCGCCACAAACTGCTAAAAGACTTCCTGTTCTAGCAATCCCTGTTTGGACTTCATCCGCAACAAACAAAACATTTTGAGCATTACAAAGTGCTTGGGCTTTTGATAGGTAATCTTCGTCTGGCACAAAAACTCCCGCCTCACCTTGAATGGGTTCTACTAAAAACCCTGCAACGTTCTCTTCTTTTAAGGCGGCCTCTAAAGCATCTATATCGTTATATGGTATCTTTATGAATCCTGGCGTAAATGGGCCAAAATTCTTCCGTGCAACTTCATCGTTTGAAAAAGAAACAATAGTGGTCGTTCTTCCGTGAAAGTTATTTTCACAAACAATTATTTTTCCTTCATTTTCATCAATTCCTTTTACTTCATACGCCCATTTTCTACATAACTTAATAGCAGTTTCAACTGCTTCAGCACCAGTGTTCATTGGCAGTACTTTATCAAAACCGAAAAACTCAGTGATAAACTTTTCATATGGACCCAAAGTATCATTGAAAAACGCCCTTGAAGTAAGTGTTAGCGTTGAAGCTTGTTCTATCAATGCATTAACAATTTTTGGATGACAGTGACCTTGATTTACTGCCGAATAAGCAGATAAGAAATCAAAATATTTTTTTCCTTCACAATCCCATAAATAAACACCTTCTCCTTTTGCCAATACAACCGGCAAAGGATGATAATTATGCGCTCCATACTTGTTTTCTAATTCCATCGACTCCTGCGACGACAATGCTGAACTAACCATAGTTTCCATAAATTTAAATATTAAATAAGTAATTTCTTACTCATTACGGAGAGTACTCATCCTTTCCTCTTTCCGGAGAGAAATCATCCTTGTCGCAAAACTAATAAATCAGATAGAATTAACAAAAGTAAAAGATACAATAAAATCAGTTGCTGTTCCGGGAATAAACAGCTAGTGGCTTCTCTCTTAAATTGTAATTACTTGCCATTACCTCCCCATACGCCCCTGCGCATCTAATTGCAATAATATCTCCTCTAGCAGTAGCAGGTAAATTAATTTCGGCACCAAAACAATCAGAAGATTCGCAAATAGGACCAACAACGTCATAAAAAGTGTTAGACGAATTTGCGTGTTTTGATACATTTTCAATTTTATGCTTAGAATTGTACAATGCCGGTCTTATTAGCTCTGTCATACCTGCGTCTAATATTGCAAAACTTTTGCTTGCTCCTTCTTTAATGTATAGTACTTTAGAAATAAGATTACCAATAACACCTACAATGGACCTACCTAATTCGAAATGTAATTCCTGACCGTTTCTTAACTTTAAATACGTATTAAAAATTGAAAAAAAACTTTCGAAGTCAGCAACCGGATTGACATCTGGATTATCATAATCAATGCCTAAGCCCCCCCCAACATTAATATGTCTGAGTCCCATACTTTGCTTGTCAAACCAATTTTGAATTTCATTTACACGCAAACATAAATCCCTATAAGCTATCAAATCTGTAACCTGACTCCCAATATGAAAATGTAACCCGATTAAGTTAATATTCTTACATGATTCAATTAACTTGACGACAGCAGCGATTTCAGTTACAAGTATTCCAAACTTATTCTCGGTTCTGCCTGTAGTAATATATTTATGCGTGTTGGCATCAACATTAGGGTTTATTCTCAAAGCAATATCAGCTATCTTTTTCTCTCTGCTTGCTATCTCATTTATTACCTCTATCTCTTGGACAGATTCACAATTGAAACAAAAAATATCATTACCTAAACCTACTTCTATCTCTTTATCTGTTTTCCCAACTCCCGCAAAAGCAATTTGACCTGGACAAAATCCATGAGCAACAGCTTTGTTAATTTCATTCCCACTAACACAATCAGCACCAAATCCATAACTGGATATTAAATCCAATACTCTTCCATTCGTATTTGCCTTCAATGCATAGTGAACATTGTACTTATATTTATCTGCAGCATCCTTTAACTTATTTAAAGTACTATCTAATAATTCCATATCATAATAATAGAAAGGAGTAGTATTCTCCTCGGCAGATTTCATTAAGTCTTTAACATTCATTTTATTTATTTTAAACAATTAGATCGCAAATGTATTTTTTTATTCGTTTATTGTTCTAAAATTCATATGTTTGTTCGTATTTTAAACATTTTGTTAAATTTTAAACATGAGGTCCATATCTAAAACGGTTGAAAAAATAATTGTTACTTCTCCATTTCTGGAGGAAGCACTGGCAGAGAAACTAATAAATGTATCCTCTCTGGCTCGAAAAATAAGACAGGAGGTTGAAGACGCAATGGGCGAATCCATAAAAGAAGGTGCCATTGTAATGGCTATTAATCGTTTAGAACCAAGTTACTATTACAAAATAAATATTGGCATTAAAGATTTTGTCAACAATATTGGAGATATCATTGTCCGCTCAAGCTTGAGAGCTTATACTTATGAAAATTCAAATACACTTATTGGAAGTCAGAAGTCATTACTAGACGAGGCTAGCAAAAACAAAAAGCACTTTCATACAATTTCGCAAGGAATTTATGAAACGACCATTATAATAAGTAACTCTTTAAAAGAGCCAATAGAGGAAGAATTTAAAGAAGAACATTTAATTACGTCAAAAAGTGACTTATCTTCTATTACTGTTAAACTTCCAATGAAAAATACGGAAGTATCTGGATTGTACTATTACATCTTCAAAAAGTTAGCTTGGGCCGGAATTAATATTGTCGAAATAATTTCCACATCAAATGAGTTTACGCTGGTTGTTATTGATGATGATATTGATAAAGCATTCTCAATATTAATGGGATTAAAGAAAGACTAATTTTTTATTTACAATAAATTAACAAATTGTGCTTTATAACTTAGGATAAGGCAACGCTTCTCATCGGTATTTTAATTAGTTTTGTAACCTAACTTCTTATAGGTTGTATGTACGCATTATTTTTAAAAGAAATCCGAAGCTTTTTAAATTCATTAATTGGGTATATTACCATGGCTGTATTCCTTATAGCGACTGGAATATTTATGTGGGTTTTTGCGTGGACCAAGCAATGTTTTAAACTTTGGCGAAGCTTCTCTACAATCCCTTTTTATTAATGCTCCAAACATTTTTTTATTTTTGATTCCTGCCATTACTATGCGTTCTTTTGCTGAAGAAAAAAGAACAGGAACCATAGAGAATTTTGATGACAAAACCTTTGAGTGACTTTCAAATTATTCTAGCTAAATATTTTGCAGGAGTAACTCTTGTACTGCTCAGCCTTTTACCTACATTAATCTTTTATTATTCAGTTGTAGAACTTGGAGATACTGTTGGCAACATTGACCATGCAAGTACATGGGGTGCTTATATTGGGCTATTTTTATTGGGATCTGTATTTGTGGCAATAGGAGTTTTTGCTTCCTCTATTACGAGTAATCAAGTAATCGCATTTATGATTGCACTACTTTTTTGCTTTACGTTGTACATTGGATTTCAATTTTTAGCTGGGCTGTTTGCTGCTCCTTTCGATTTAATCTTTATGAATTTAGGCATACACGAACATTATGTAAGTGTGCAACGTGGAGTTATCGATAGTAGAGATATCATTTATTATGTCAGTGCTATCTCACTATTCTTGTTATTAACTAAATTAGCTTTGCAAACTAGAAAGTGGTAAAATTATGAAGAGAAACTCTCCTAAATTCCGACACATTCTAGAGGTGTTAATTGCTATTGCTCTCATCATAGTTATTAACATAATTGGAAATGTAAAGTTTGCTAGATTAGACCTTACAGAAGATAAGCTGCATACACTTTCCCCAAAAACTATTGATTTCTTGGAAAACGAAATTGATCAGGTCATTAATATTGAAATATACTTGGATGGAGAGTTTCCTGCATTTATCCAAAAATTAAAAAATACTATAAAAGAGAAAATTGAGGAGTTTCAAGCTTATGCGGGTAAAAAAGTAAAGTTTAGATTCATCAACCCAAATGAAGACAAAGAATTAGCAAACGAGCTAAAACAACAATTAGCAGAATTAGGTCTATACCCCAGCTTTATACTGTCAAAAGAAGAAGGCAGTGAAGAGTTTACCGAGATATGGGCTGGAGCAAAAATTCTGTACGGAGAAAAACAACAAGCCATTCAATTCTTGCCAGGCGGTAACTTTCTTGTTTCTCCTGCCCATGTGAATGAATGCAATTAACCAATTAGAATACAATTTTGTGAAAGCTTTTTGGCAATTAACCAATCAAAGTAGAGATAACATTGCTTTTTTAAGAGGGCATGGAGAATTAACTAATGCTGAAGCCTGGTCCATACAATATGAATTAAAACAGTTCTACAATGTGGATACGGTTCAAATAATTGATTCTGTTTATGTTGTCATAAACCCAGCTGGTCAATTAAACTCTGAAGGAAAGGAGCTTTTTGAAAACAACTTCTTAACCAAAGAGGAATATATTGATATTGTCGATTCACTTCCGAGGGAGAATTCATATTTAGATGATAATGATGAGAATAAATTTATTGCTAAGATTGTAGGAAAGGAAAACCTAAAAGCTTTGGATGAGTTTCAGGCGCTCGTTATTGCAAAACCAACAAAGTCATTTAATGAGAAAGAAAAGTACATAATTGATCAATATGTAATGAAAGGAGGAAAAGTATTTTGGCTAATCGATAATTTAGATGTACCGGAGGACAGTTTAGCTACAACAGAAGTGGTGCATACCTTTCAATACGACTTAAACATTGACGATATGCTTTTTAAATACGGGGCTAGAGTCAATAAAAACTTGGTTGCAGATATTAACTCCGGACCTATAATGAATAAATATAGCTACAAAGTTCTTGATCATTGGTTTCTATACCCAACACTTACCAATCAAAATACTTCAGAGTTAACCCATAATGTTGCTCCAATAAAAATAAGGTATGGTAGCACCGTTGAAGCGGTTGGAAGCAAAGAAATTAAAAAAACTGTAATATTAGAAACCTCTAAAAACTATAAAGTACTGCCTGCAAGATTCAGAATTTCTTACGGATACAATCAACATGGCTATAGACCGATTGATTCATTGCGAACAGATTCAGACGCAACAAAACCTCTAGCTCTGCTGCTAGAAGGAGAGTTTACATCACATTACAAAGGAAGAATTACAGATAAATTCATAAATGACCCTGCAGCTAATTACAGAGAAAAAAGTAAAGGGAATAAAATGGTTGTTATAGGCGATGGTGACTTAATTAGAAATGAACTAGGAATGAGTGAGAAAGGACAATTACTTCCATATGGTCTTCAATTCGAGCCACTCGTAAGAGACCAGAACAATCAAGTAGCAACTATGTATGGAAACGGAATCTTCTTTACGAACTTAATGGACAAAATGATGGGGAATGAACATTTGATATCTCTCCGTTCCCGCATGAAAATAGTGCGTTTACTCAACAGAGAGGAGGTATCCATAAACAGAAAGAGTTGGCAGACCTTTAATTTAACGATTCCGGTTATACTTGTATTATTATTAGGGCTCTTGCAATGGTATATCCGTAGAAGGAAATTCGCCACAAAATAGCCTCTTACTTAGAATGTAGAATTAATATTTTATGAAAAAATACGGTCTTATAATTTCACTTATTATTTTACTATCAGTTTTAGCTTGGTACATGTCTTTTTTAGAGGACAAGAAAGTGATGCTTCCTCAGAAACTTTTAGTGAATTTGCAATTGCAGATACCGCGTTGATAGAAACCTTTGTTATATCAGATACTGAAAATAACTCAATTACGATTACGCGTAAAAAAGATGGAAAAACATGGATGATTGGTGATTCTGAATACAAAGCGCTACCAAGCAGTGTTGATTTAATTACTAACACATTTCAACGAATTAGGGTAAAACAGGATGTTCCGGAAATTGCAATTGAGAATATTCTAACCCTACTTGCTGTTAGACATAAAAAGGTAGAGATTTTTCTAAAAGGAGAGGAAAAACCGCATAAAACTTGGTTTATTGGAAGTGCAACAAACGACCATACCGGAACATATATGTTACTTAAAATTGGCGACACAAAATCTGATGTTCCGTATATTACCTATAAACAAGATATGGTTGGATCACTGGATGTTCGATTCCACACAACCTTTCAAGATTGGAGGTTTACGGGTGTATTTAATTATCCACCAAATTCTATTAAAAAAATTGCTGTTAAGTTCAATCATCAAATTGAAGATTCATACACCATTGATGTCTTAGGAGAAAATACAGTTGCTCTTTATAATCATCAAATGCAATCCATCCCTGTATTCGACTCAAGTCAAGTGAAACATTATTTATCGCATTATAAAAAAATTCATTACAACGACGTAAATAGGGAACTAACACAGGCTCAAGTTGATTCTGTTTTCGCTCTGGTTCCGCATTATGAAATTTCAGTAACTGATAAAAACGGTAAATTAAATGAGGTTCAGGTATGGAAAATGAAAAAGAAAGATGCTAGCCCTGAAACAAATAATCAGATTGTGTGGAATCCAGAGAAAGCATGGTGTAGAATCAATGGAACCAATGAAATATTTAAAGTTCAATATTTCTCTTGGGATGTCTTACTAAAGCCTCTTGGTTATTACAGAAAAAAATAAACTGAGTAGAGTCATTTTTAATTCAACTGTTTATATTTATATTAGCTGCAAACCCAAAAGACATGGTTAAAATTGGCATTATAAAAGAAGGTAAAAACCCACCAGACAAGCGAGTTGCATTATCTCCTTCTCAATGCGAGTATATATTAAACAATTATCCAGATGTTGAAGTATTTGTCCAAGCTAGTGACATCAGAAAATTCAAAGACGAAGAGTATCGGAAACTGGGCGTTGCTGTGGTAGACTCAGTTGAAGATTGTGATATACTAATTGGAGTAAAAGAGGTCCCCATAGAACAGTTGATTCCAAATAAGAAATACTTATTCTTTTCTCATACATTTAAAGAACAGCCCTACAACAGGCAATTACTCAAAACCATTCTTGATAAAAACATCCAACTAATTGACTGGGAAGTGATTACTGACATCAAAGGAAGAAGGTTAATTGCATTTGGAAGATATGCTGGAATTGTAGGTTGCTATAATGGATTCTTAGCTTATGGAAAGAAAACGGGCGCATACAATTTAAAGCCTGCTCACCAATGTGATGATAGAGCAGACATGGAAGCTCAATTGGCACATGTAACCCTACCGGATAACTTTAAAATAGTAATTACCGGACATGGACGGGTTGGCGGTGGTGCTATGGAAATAATTGAAAAACTTAAATTTAAAGGAAGTAGATTCTCCTGATTTTTTAAATAAAGAGTTTAACGAACCGGTATTTACCCAACTTGCTGTTGATGAATACAACGCAAAAGCTGATGGATCAAGCTTCTCCAAGCGTGATTTTTATAACGACCCTTCAGATTTTGTATCCACTTTTAATCAGTACGCATGCATAGCAGACATGTATATAGCTTGCCACTACTGGGATAGCGAAGCACCCTTTATTTTTACTCGAGAAGATGCTAAAGCGAAAGATTGGAATATTAAAATTGTAGCTGACATCAGTTGTGATATAGATTGCGCAGTTGCCAGTACGTTGCGTCCATCAACAATTGCAGACCCTCTTTATGGTTACAACCCAACCACCGAAAGTGAAGATGACTTTATGAAAGAAGGAGTAATTGGGGTGATGGCTGTAGACAACCTGCCATGTGAACTTCCATTGGATGCATCTATAGACTTTGGAGAAATGTTTTTAGAACACGTATTAGAACCTTTAACTGGAAACGACCCTGATGACATTATCGGGAGAGCATCAGAAACTTTAAATGGTGAGCTAACAGAGCATTTTGCATATCTAGATGATTATGTAAATGGAACTAATGTTCAATAATCCTGACGGTAAAAGGAATCTGTTTTTGGAGGCTTTCCTATTCTTGTAGAAATTGTAAAATGATTGGATGTTCCAGCAATATGGTATTTACCCATGCCGTAACTAACATGTAGTTTCTTCACTTTAAATCCAAAGCCCCACGAAATGCCCGATGCTCCAGGCCGAATACTTGAACTCAAATCTTTTCTATTTTTATGATTATAACCAAATTGGATATTAAAGTTTTTGGATAACAACAACTCTCCACCAATTGCTATATGATGCATCATCTTTGAAACGAAACCTGGTTCTTTCACTTCAATAGTTTCACCCGTAAGAGGATCTGAAGCTGACTGCTCATTAACATCAAAATACACAATATTCCATTGCTGCAAGTTATGCGCTGTAAATGAAAACCGAAATGGGGCATGTTTCAGTTTCTTCGAAAAAGCTAACAAAATATTTAAAGGCAATGACTCTCTATTATTGGAAGTATACGTCTTTAATTGTGTTCCCAAATTTTTAATCATAAAAGCTGCTGCAAAACCATTCGCTTCCTTTGTATAGGTTGCAGCTATATCTGAACAGATTCCATATGCAGAGTATGCTTCTAAGAAACTGCCTACAAACTTAATATCCGCGCCTATGGAAAAATTTGAATCCAACTCCCTTCCATAGGCAAAAGCCAATGCCACATCATTTGCAGAAAAAGTGCTGCCATTTCTTACTCCACTTACATCAGCATTTTCAAACTTGCCATAATTTGCAAACAATAAAGAAGTATTAAATGTTCCTACCCCCGTATAATGTTTGGTATACGATGAATAACCATAACTAGAATTAGCAAAATAATTAACATAATTCAATGCTAAAAATCCATGCATCGAAGAATTCAATAAGGAAGGGTTCTCCACTCCTAAGGATGCGTCGTTGTCCTTAACTGTCAAAAGGTAACCTCCAGCAGCCTCTACTCTGGCCGAATTAGAAAAATTTAGAAATTGAAACGCACTATTACCTCCATTCTGCGCCTGAAAAGCAACACAAATAAATAATGAAATTTGTAATACAAATAGCTTCATTCAATTCATAACGAGCAAGAACTCAATTTAGTATTTAAACATTAAACCTAAAGTGCATTACGTCTCCATCTTCAGGCACATATTCCTTTCCTTCGATATTCAATTTTCCAACTTCCTTGCATTTAGCCTCAGATCCAAATTCAATAAAATCATTGTAGTGGATCACTTCAGCCTTGATAAATCCTTTTTCGAAATCTGTATGTATTACCCCAGCAGCTTGTGGTGCAGTCATACCTAAATTAATTGTCCATGCTCTTACTTCTTTCACTCCTGCCGTAAAATAAGTCTGCAGTTTTAATAATTTATAAGCTGAACCAATCAATTTACTTACGCCAGGTTCATCTAAACCTAGGTCATCCAGAAACATTTGTCTTTCTTCGTAAGTTTCTAATTCGTTAATGTCCGCTTCTATGGCTGCTCCAAGAATTAGCACTTCGGCGTCTTCATCCTTAACTGCATCTTTTACCGCATCTACATAGCTATTTCCATCTTTCACAGATGCTTCATCTACATTACAGAGATATAATACAGGTTTTGCCGTTAGCAAGTGCATTTCATCCAATAAAGTCATTTTCTCCTTATCCACATCCAAAGAACGAATCGAATTACCTGCCTCCAAATGTTTTTTTGCAGCTTCAAAAACCTCGTGCTGTCTAATTGCATCTTTATCTCCTGACTTAGCTTTTCGGGCTAAAGCTCCAATATTTTTTTCTATAGACTCTAAATCTTTTAATTGTAATTCGAAATCAATTATCTCTTTGTCTCTAACTGGATCAATGCTTCCATCTACATGTACAATATTTCCATCGTCAAAACACCTTACAACATGAATAATTGCATCCACCTCTCGGATATTTGCCAAAAACTGATTCCCAAGTCCTTCTCCTTTAGAAGCGCCTTTGACCAACCCTGCAATATCAACAATTTCAATCGTAGTAGGCATTACACGTTCTGGCTTAACCAGCTCTTCCAATTTATTTAACCGAGAATCGGGAACCGTAATTGTCCCAACATTAGGTTCGATTGTACAAAAAGGAAAGTTTGCGGACTGCGCTTTCGCATTTGACAAACAATTAAATAAGGTAGATTTTCCAACATTAGGTAACCCAACTATACCACATTTTAAAGCCATAATTCATCTTTTTTCGAAATGCAAAGAAAGAAAAAATCCTCGTTCCGATAACTATCGAAACGAGGATTTTAATCAATATAATATGTATTCGTTTTAGCTTTTAATCAAAAACGGTAATTGTCCACGTGCGATCTTTTTCTCCACCATCCCATCGCATAGTATAGAAATATGTTCCAGAGGGCTACACTTTTTCCTTTCATATTAACACCATTCCAGGTATTATCATAACTATCTGTTTTGTAAACCACTCTCCCCCATCTATTATAAATTGTTAAATTCACATCATGATGATGGTATTGCATAATTCGTTAAAGAATACATCATTTTGACCCATCTCCATTTGGAGTTATCACATTTGGGATTTCACAATCTTCAACAATTACAGTAATACCATCTGAATCTACTCCACAGAAACCTGATGCAACCATTTCATAATAAACACCAGTTGGAACGGCATGAAGCTACAACAATAGAATCCGCATTTCCTCCAGGCACATTCCAAAGATATGTATCTGCATCTTGCCCTTGAACCGTTAAAGTTATTTGGTCATCTACACATATTATCACTTCATTTACAGCCTCTCCTTCATACAACACTTCAACATCAGGGGTTCCGGAATAGAATATTTCCACCGAATTTGTGTCACCACATTGTACATCTGCAAAGTAAAAGGTATACAACCCTCCTTGAATTACAGAAATAGTAGGGTTTAATACATGTTTGATTTGGAGTAAATAGTAACCGGCTCCAGGACCATCTACCCACCATTCACCTCCCTCAGGAGCATATGTATTTGTAAAATCAAACTCATCACCCAAACAAGCTGTTGCATTCGGAATTATTGAAGCTGGCTGCGATAACGTTTACAAAAACAGTAGTATCATAACTACATCCATAACTATCAAGTACCTCAAAAGTGTAACCAAATGGGCCTATAGTATCCGGTCGAATTACAATAGTTGTATCATTATTTCCATCTACAATAATTGTTGGATCACTGTACCAAAATTCATCAAATATCTCTGGAGCATAAGTTTCATTGTTTGGATTCAAAGAATCTAAGAAATAAATTCCCCATTGACAAATCCAACCATCATCTGCTAAAATATTATCCTGAACGCTTAATGTCCATGTTCCATTTATTGGACATCCAACAAAATCTGCAAAGGTTCCTTCCGGGTTATATTCTCCAGGAACAACCATTTGTCCAGAAGTAGGACCAGATGCTGCTATAGTGTTATAACCAAGATCCCATGAAGGCAATGCTCCATTTGCCTCAGAGAAACAATATTCCTCACAGTTACCAACGCTTGTATTATTATCATTACCTCCTCCAACATAGGTTCCCCCTCCTCCAAAACCACCGGGAAGATACCCACTAGTGTAGCTATTAAAAATTGCCACTTCCGTCCCATTTGGACAAGTTAACCACATTTCTAGATCCCCGAGCCACGTATGCTCCATTGAAACACAGATTTGCTGTATATCAGTCCCATTAAGAATTGTACCTCCAGGAGTATATCCTGCAATATCAATTTCTGTTTCGTATGGCGGAAGATTATTTCCATCTGGCAATTCAGTCGCCGTTCCAAATTCGCCCCCAATTGGAAAAGTTGCACTTGTCGCCTCAACACCTGCGGTATCTGAAGCAGTAACACCTCCAACTAGGAGTGTTTGCTGATCTACGCAAAGTACGGTGTCTATAGCTTGGCAAGTAATAAAACTAGGAATGGTAGAAACTCTTATTTTACAAGTAGCATACATATTCATTCCAAAAGCATCCGTTACTTTTAAAGAAACAAAGTACCCTTGCTGGGCCGGTGGAAGAACCCAAAGAGTATTCTGATCAGACAGAATGCCATTACTAATAGTCCACTCAATAGTATGATTTCCTGTTTGATCATATCCTCCTCCAAATGTTGCCGCAGAGTCGCCTCCAGGCTCATAAGGAAAATAAGCATCAACTGATAATAAAACAGAATCTCCTAAACAAACATCTATATAACCTGTATCTATAGGCATAACATCATTTACGTTATCATTTGCTCCATTGGCTTGTCCATTGATAAATCCTTCAATACCTATACTAAATGGTTGGACAGAATTCCCACAAGAAACATTTGCATCCCATCCTGCACCTTCATTTGCACCATCACTAATAAAACGTATTGTTAAGCACCCAGAAAAATTTGACAACGATGCTGAAAGAGACCCAGCTGGCATCATGTTATTATTAAAAGTATCTAAAATAGGATCAGATACCGACAACCCATCATAAATAAATATAGTATCCGAAGCATCTACATCAAATGCAAAACCGGTTCCACCAATACCAAAAGTTGCAGATACTTTATTTCCATTTGCATCCGGACAAAAGGTAATTGACTCATCCTCGTTAGGTTCATAATCAGCGGCATCTCCACCTGTATCGTGAAAGTTTAAGAGATCAACAGAGGCAAAGTCTGTTCCGCAAGCACATAAACCCTCACCAGATGTTGTAAAGTCATCGCCTGAAACTAAAACATCTACTTGGGATTGGGATACATAAGATATGATTATAAAGAATATGGTTAATACAATTTTCATAGATCCAATTTATATATGCATTTACTTGTTGGCCTTATTAAACTTATCTTTCAAAAAACTAGAGTCATAAATAATTAATAATTTAGATTTCCCATTAACACTAAATAATTGATTCCTACCTTCCAAAATTTCAATTTTTAATTCGTACAAGTTGATTTTACTAATATCTGATATTTGTTTTTCTCCATCCAAGTTTATTTTACCATCCTTCTCAGTTGGGTAATCACCAATATAGAAAGCATTATCCAAACAATACGTTAAAAACCTAATCTCAGAAGGATTCTCTTTTTCAATTACATTTAATTCTTCAATAGAATATTTCACCAATAATCTTGAATCATACTCTATACCTTGACCAAATAACATTGTCACTGAAAACATTATGCTTATTAAAATAATTAGTACTTTTTTCATTCTTAAAAATTTTTACCAAAATTAAACATTTCATTTTATAACAAAAGCTTAGAAATAGTCTAAATAACTGGAACCCTATAAAGATTATTCACTTTTGTTAATAGTTATTAACAGATTAAATATGGCCTTATGAAAACACTACTTTTACCGACGTAATTTAACTAAAAATAGATGCACGACACAAATTTAATTGAATTAAATAATTTTTGTTCCCAAGTTAGAAGGGATATTGTAAGAATGGTTCACGCCGTTGCTTCTGGCCATCCAGGTGGTTCTTTGGGCTGTACAGAATATATTACCGCACTCTATCAATCAGAAATGAATCACAATGCTAACAACTTTGAGATGGATGGAAAAGGAGAAGATCTCTTCTTTTTATCCAACGGTCACATTTCTCCTGTATTCTATAGCGTTTTAGCGCGATCTGGCTATTTTAAAGTAGATGAATTAAATACATTTAGAAAGCTAAATAGTCGTTTGCAAGGCCATCCAGCGACTCATGAAGGATTGCCAGGAATTAGGATAGCAAGTGGTTCTTTAGGTCAAGGACTCTCAGCCGGAATAGGTGCAGCATTAGCAAAAAAATTAAACAATGATGATGGCATTATCTACACTTTGCATGGTGATGGAGAAATTCAAGAAGGACAAATTTGGGAAGCAGCTATATATGCAGCCGGTAACAAAGTAGATAACATAATCTCTTGTATTGATTATAACCACAAACAAATTGATGGTGACATTGACGATGTACTTCCTCTTGGAGATATAAAGGCTAAATGGGAAGCATTTGGATGGCAAGTAATGGAAATGAATGGTAATAATATGGAACAAGTTATCACTACTTTAAGACTAGCAAAAGCAGCTACTGGAAAGGATGTCCCAATTATGCTTATAATGAAAACAGAAATGGGAAATGGTGTAGATTTCATGATGGGAACACATAAATGGCATGGTTCACCACCTAACGATGAACAATTGAAATCTGCTTTAAGTCAATTGGAAGAAACACTAGGAGATTATTAATATTTGTTACAATTAACCTTTTTGGAATTATAATTGAGAAGAACCCTCCAAAAAGGCAGATTTATGAAAGCAATTTATAACATATTAATTTTATTTATAGGGATTGGTATTACTCCAAATATATCATTCGGACAAGATCCAGATTCAGAAAAAATTAGAATCCTTTTTATTTTTGATGCTTCAAATAGCATGAATGCGCAATGGCAAAACGGTAGTAAAATGACTATTGCCAAAAAACTGCTCACAAACACTGTTGATGAGCTTCGAGGAATTGAAAATACGGAACTTGGACTTAGGGTTTATGGTCATCAATTCAAAATTCTACCAGGTCAACAAAACTGTGACGACACAAATTTAGAAGTTGAATTTTCACAAGGAGATGAAAATATTGAAAAAATAAAAAACAAAATTCGGTCAATTGAAGCAAAAGGAACTACTCCCATTGCACGTTCACTTGAGTATTCTGCTGAGGATTTTCCAGAATGTAGTAACTGTAGAAATGTAATTATCCTTATAACCGACGGAATTGAAGCCTGTGATGAAGATCCATGTGCGGTATCAAGAGCATTAAGAGCTAAAGGAATAAAATTAAAACCTTTTGTAATAGGAATTGGATTGGACACGAGCTACCTAGGACAGTTTAATTGCATAGGGGAATTTTTAAGCGCTGAAACCGAAGATTCATTTAAAAGTGTTTTGGATTTTGTTGTTAGCCAAGCATTAAATAACACTACGGTACAAGTCAACTTACTAGACGTCAAGAAAAAACCTTCAGAAACAGATGTTACTATGTCTTTTTACGATCAAAAAACCGATGAATTAGTTTATACTTATAAGCACACATTAGATAGAGACCGAACTCCTGACACTCTATCAATTGACCCGTTGCATACTTACAGACTCGTTGTGCATACAACCCCTGAAGTCACTAAAGAAAATATTAAAGTAATAGCAGGAAAACACAATGTTATAATGTTAGATGCCCCAAGAGGTCATTTAGATCTCAAAATTCAAGGCTATAACAACCTGAATTTACTGGAATCAACTGCATTGTTCGAAAAAGTGGAGAGATGAGGACGGTTAATATTCAAAAAATGAATTTTAACCACAAATACATTGTCGGAAAATACGATTTAGAATTACTCACACTGCCTAGGCTATATATTGAATGATGTTGTTATCAAACAAAACAGGCACACAGATATTACGATTCCAAAAAACGGAAGGGCGGTTATCAGTAAAAGTGCGGGGCCTGCGCAGCTATTTGTTCTCCGGGAAGGGAAAAACGAGTGGGTTTGTAACTTGAAAGATGGACCTGCTCTTCAAAACATTGAGTTATTGCCTGGGAAATATAAAATTGTTTTCAGGCATGAGAGATCCTTCAGCACAGCGCACTCAATTGAAAAAACGTTTAAAATAGTTTCGGGCTACTCAGAAAACATAACACTATAAGTATGAAAAAATATCCAGTATTAGGAAACAAAGACACAAGATCAGGTTTTGGTGATGGATTAACAGCATTAGGTAAATCAAACCCCAAGGTAGTAGCATTATGCGCAGATTTAACTGGTTCGTTAAAAATGAATCAATTTCAAGATGATAATCCAGAACGATTTTTTCAAGTAGGGATTGCGGAAGCAAACATGATTGGAATAGCCGCTGGACTTACTATTGGGGGAAAAATACCCTACACTGGTACTTTTGCTAACTTTTCTACGAGTAGAGTTTACGATCAAATAAGACAGTCTGTTGCCTATTCTAATAAAAATGTTAAAATATGTGCTTCGCATGCTGGTTTAACTCTGGGAGAAGATGGAGCGACTCACCAAGTACTGGAAGATATAGGTATGATGAAAATGCTTCCACATATGACAGTTATTAACCCTTGTGACTACAACCAGACAAGAGCTGCTACAATTGCTATCGCGGATCATGTTGGTCCTGTTTACTTGCGATTTGGGAGACCAAAAATGCCGATTTTCATATCAGAGGAAACACCCTTTGTGATTGGAAAAGCTTTATTACTGAATGAGGGAAGTGATGTTACAATTGTAGCGACAGGACATTTAGTTTGGCCAGCTATTGAGGCTGGAATAGCTCTAGCTGAAAAAGGAATTAGCGCAGAAATAATCAATATTCATACAATCAAACCTCTGGACGAAGAAGCTATATTAAAATCAGTTGCGAAAACTGGATGTATTGTTTCCGCTGAAGAACACCAAATAGCAGGAGGTTTAGGTGAAAGCATTGCTCAAGTTCTATCTAGAAACAACCCTTTACCACAAGAATTTGTTGCGGTGAACGATAGCTTTGGAGAAAGCGGATCTCCTGCTGAACTAATGGAAAAATATGGTTTGGATACTCCAAATTTAATTGCTGCAGCTGAAAAAGTTATCGCTAGAAAATAACCTATTTTAAAATTATTACATTTTCAGATTAAACCTTTTTCTGATAACTTGGTCTTAGAGTGCGATGCAATTATCAGATGACGAAATAGTAGCACAGGTTAAATCTGGGCAAAATACCAATAAAGCTTTTCGGCTTTAATTGAAAAATACCAAGAAAGACTTTATTGGCATATTCGTAGAATGATTATTGATCATGATGACACAGATGATGTGCTTCAAAATGTATTTGTTAAAACATGGAAAGGTTTAGCAAATTTTCGAGAAGATTCAAATCTATACACTTGGCTATATCGAATTGCTACCAACGAATCAATCACCTTCATTAATAAAAAGAAGAAGGAAAATAACATTTCAATTGATGATGAATCATATCATTTACATGCAGGAAAGGCAGATTATTTAATGGAATGTGACGAAATTCAAGAGAAATTAGAAAAAGCACTATTAACACTTCCAGAAAAACAACGAGCAGTTTTTCATATGAGGTATTATGAAGATATGAAATATACGCAAATGTCCGAGGTTGTTGGAACCTCGGTAGGAGCCTTAAAAGCTAGTTACCATATAGCTGTTAAAAAAATTGAAAATTATTTGATTAAAAATTAAACCATTTATAATTTTAAATGTCCTAGATACTGAATGAACAAAGAGAATGAAAATATCGAAAATGAAGAGTTAATAAAAATGGCTTCTACTCTATTTGGAATGAAAAAGGTAAACAACCTAAAAGCTCCGAAAGGATATTTCTCAAGCTTAGCTGATACAGTAAAAGTAAGAATTGATAATGAGGTTCCGGAGGGTTACTTTGAAAACCTCGCAGATATAGTGATCGATAAGATTGAAAAAGAAAAAACTAAGGTGGTTTCAATTCAAAAAAGAAATATTGCACGTATAATATCTGTTGCAGCTTCGATTGCAGCAATATTTATCATTGGTTTTCTTTTCAACCAAAACAATATAACAGACACTATAGCTACTGATGATAATTATTTAGAAAATTTAACGAATAGCGAACTAGACGAAGCTATATACTATAACGAAATGGAGGAACTCATTTGTTATGTAGATTTCGGAGAAAATTTTAACGAAGCGCTACAAATAGAGAAGAGTATAAACGATATAGATCTCGATTTTATGTCTGACGAGATTGACGAATACCTGAGCTCAGACTATTACATAGATATTGAATTTTAATTTTTAACTAAAAACCAAAAACATGAAAAGAATAACAATAGCAGTCCTAATACTCGGAATGAGTTTTGGAAGCATGGCCCAAGAAAAAGAAATACAAAGAGAAAATAGAAAAGCTCAAAAAATCGCTTTCATTTCAACGAAATTAGAATTAATCTACTGAGGAAGCAGAAAAATTCTGGCCAGTATATAACGCATCAGAAGCAGAATTTAAACGACTAAAGAAAGAGCACAAAGCTGCAATGGGAGAAAAAAAGAAAATTAGTGAAATGTCGGATACTGAAGTCGAAAAACTATTGGATACCGGTCTCGAAATTCAGCAAAAAGAGCTTGATATAAGAAAAAAATACTTAGTAAAATTTAAAGAAGTTTTACCAATGAAAAAAGTTGCAAAACTTACACGTATAGAGCATGAATTCAGGAAACGAAATGCACCAAAGAAAGGAGACAAAAGAGAACGACCAATGCCTCCACCTCCAGCTGAAAAGAGATAATAAGAGTTTTTAAATAAAAAAAGGGAATGCATTCATTCCCTTTTTTTGTGAAGCAAACACTGAATGAAAATTATTACCTTCGCAATTCGTTTTATGAAGAAACTAATTATAGGTATTTTAACATTAACCACGAGCACCTTTTCGTTGGGACAATCAGACGAATGCGGCACTATAATGACTAAAGAAGATAATGCTATCATTCGGCAGCTTATAGCAGGTGTAAAAACCCACAACATCAATAAAGCTTTTGAGGATACAATTGTTCCAGTAAAATTTCATATCATTGGGTATTCCAATGGGGCTGATGCAATTGATTCAGCAATTGTTTTTAATGAACTAGACTTAGTCAATTCATATTATACTAATGCAGGTATTGAATTTCAGCATTGTGGAAATATAGAATACATTAATGATGATGAATATGCTGATTTTGAAAAGTACACAGATGAGGTGCTGTGCCAATCTAACGACGTCGACAATGTATTGAACATCTATTTTGTGCCATATTTATATAAAATTTCAAATGGAGATACGACAGGGCTTTGTGGCTATGCATATTCTATTGGCGTTGAATTTAATAGAATTTTAATGAAAAATTCATGTGCCACAAACGGAAGTACATTGCCTCATGAAATTGGACATTACTTTTCATTAGCTCATACACATAGCACTTCCGCTGGTGATGAATTAGTAAACGGAAGTAATTGCATAACAGCTGGGGATCAAATTTGTGATACACCTGCTGACCCTCAACTTTCAACAAGCAGTGTAACCTCAAGTTGTATTTATGTAGGAACTGACCAAGATGCCAATGGTGATTTTTACAATCCTGAAGTAAGAAACATTATGTCTTATTCCAGAAAATCGTGTAGAGATTTATTTTCTCCAGAGCAATATGCTAGGATGAATGCTTATTTACTCAACTATAGGAATTATCTAATTTGCCCTTCTTTTGTATCTATTGATGAAAACATTGATAAAATTAATTTTTCAACAGTTCCAAACCCAACAATGAACGAATCCTTTATTATAGTAGAAAAAAATCTAATTAATGCCCAATACAGCATTTCTGATATTACTGGAAAACTAATTTATTCAAGTAAATTACCAAATCAAAACAAAATTGATATATCAGAACATATTCAGCAAACAGGGCTATATTTTATATCTATATGTTCCTTAGGCAATTGCGTCACTAAAAAACTAATTAAGCAATAAGTAGGATGACCATCGAAAATATTCATAAAAAATTCACGGAAACAACTGGTCCTTGCACAGACACTAGAAACATTTTGCTTGAAAGTATGTTTTTTGCGCTAAAAGGAGGTAATTTTAATGGCAATAAATTCGCTTTAAAAGCTATTGAAGATGGTTGCAAATATGCAATTGTAGATGAAAATAAATACGCAATTGACGAGCGATTTATTCTGGTAAATGATGTTTTAGAAACATTGCAGAATGTAGCCAATTACCATCGGAAACAATTTACTATTCCCGTAATTGCAATAACAGGTAGTAATGGAAAAACAACAACCAAAGAGTTGATTGGTGCTGTTTTGGAAACAACTTATAAAACGCTTTATACAAAAGGTAATTTAAACAACCACATAGGAGTACCATTAACACTGCTAGAACTGAATAAAAGCCATGAAGTTGCGATTATAGAAATGGGCGCAAATAAACCTGGTGACATTAAAGAATTAGCGGAAATATCTGAACCCAACTATGGCATTATTACAAATATTGGTACAGCGCATATTGAAGGTTTTGGTTCTCTGGAAGGCGTAATTAGCACAAAGAAAGAATTGTATGACTTTATCCTAAAAGTTGAAGGTAAAATCTTCATTAACCATGAAGATAAATTATTAAGGGATTTAGCACCAAAGTCTATTTCGCACATTACTTACGGAGAGCGGGAAAGCAGTTATATCCATGGTGAATTGACAAAACTCACTCCTTTTGTACACCTTGAATGGAGATCTAGTAAATATGTTTCTCCAATTATTGAAACAAAATTGGTAGGCAAATACAATTTCACTAATTTTTTAGCTGCAATTGCAGTTGGCCTTTATTTAGGTGTTGACAATGATGAAATAAATAAAGCTTTGACGGGATACAAACCTTCCAATAATCGCTCGCAGATAACAATAACGAAAAATAACACCATAATAGTTGATTGCTATAACGCCAATCCTAGTAGTATGTTTTCTGCTCTGGAAAGTTTTAAAGAAATCGAAAACGGGAATAAAGTGGCCATCCTTGGAGATATGCTAGAATTGGGAAATATTTCCAAAATAGAGCATCAAAAAACGGTTGACTATTTAAAAGAACATACATTAAAGGCTTATTTAGTGGGCCCTGAATTTAAAAAAACACATACAAATAGCACTATTTTTTCTACCACCGAAGAGTTAATTTCTTATCTGAATTCGCATTCTATATCAGATTCGTTGATTTTACTCAAAGGCTCAAGAGGAATTCAACTCGAAAAAGTTTTGGAGATGAAAAACATCTAGTCCGATAAAAACCCCTCTTCATTTTTCTAAACATCATTCAAATATTCTAAATTTGTGCTATGTCACCAGGAGAAATCATCGCATTAATTTTTATTATTATCGTCTTTTCAGCGATGATATTTGTAGGCATACGTTTATTTAGATGGAACAAAAGAGATATGGATGCAAAAAAAGCTAAAAACGAGAAAAATAAAATCAACCGCTAATACTTAAGATAATGTTTGGAAATTTAAACATGAAAGATATGATGGCAAAAATGCAAGAAATGCAAGGTGCTGTGGAAGAATCTAAAAAAAAATTAGAAAACATTTATGTCAAAGGAGAGTCTCATGATGGAAAAATACGATTTGTATTAGACGGAAACAGAAAAGTAAAAGATGTTAGTATCGATGAGAGTTTATTAGCAAAAGAAAACAAAGAAGATATTGAGGATATGCTAGTTGTTGCATTCAACAAGGCAATTGAAGATGCGGATCATGTTAATGAAAATGAAATGAAAAGTACTGCTTCTGGATTATTACCGGGAATGTGAACCTAAATTTATTGCTTAATTATCCATATGGTACTTTACCAACCCACTTATAGGTGATTTAATTACTTTTCCCAACTTTACGTTGTTCTTCTCCGCCACTTGGTGCAGTATATGCATAAAATGATATCCAATAGAACCCACTACGTTTAGAGGCAATTCAGTATGGTTTTCATACTTACAAATGTGTTTTTTGAAAAAAGCATCCAATGCTTTCCTCACAATTTCTTGTAAATATTTTTCATCTTCAACTTCTTCTCCAACCCATTTTGCAAAAGAAGCAAAATAGCGATTTGGAAGCGCTTCTTTATAAACCCGATCTAAAATAACTTCTATAGATGGTTGAAATTTCAATTCAAACTTCTTGAGCAAAGCATCATCCATTTCTTTGTTTAGGTACCCTTTTAAAACTTCTTTTCCAATATAAGCTCCGCTGCCTTCGTCACCTAAAACATATCCTAATGCAGGTATATTTACGACTACTTTTTCACCATCAAAATAACAAGAGTTACTTCCTGTCCCTAGAATTGCTGCAATACCAGCTTGAGTTCCGCATACACCTATTGCTGCGCCCAACAAATCATGCTCTACAACAATCTTTGCATTTGTAAATACTGATTTTAGTGCCCTTTCAATAATTTCTTTTTTATCGTGCGATGAACATCCTGACCCATAGAAATAAACAGCATCAATTTCCTTTGGGTTTTTGGTAATAAACTGCAATAAAAGCACTTCATTAATTGTTTGCTGTACTTCTTCGGTTGTTTTAAAATATGGATTTAACCCTTCCGTATAAGCTTCTTGAACATTTTCATTATCAATAATTAAACGCCAATCGGTTTTGGTTGAACCACTGTCTGCAATTAAAATCATAAGGCTAATATAGATTAAAGATTTATTTAATTCAAACTAAGGATGAGCAATCAGAACTAATTGATGATTTAAGCTTAATCAAAGTTAATTACATATAACTGTATCTAGTCTAACTCCATAACCTGCCCAAAGTCCAATTCCTCCAACAATAGAACTTGGCAAATTACCCGGAGAAGCAAAAGGACTTCCATTGGTAGCCGCTTGATCCTCCAATGCGCGAAGATGAAGATAAGTTAAATAGTCTATTGTGGTAAATTTAATTACCACAGTATCGCCTGTCTTGAAATAACCTTCTTCTGGGCCTTCATCATCCGGCCCTTCTAAGTTTCCAACTTCACCTCTATTGTATTCTATTTCTAAAGATAAGCCGTTCAGAAATTTATCATCAAAAACAGAACCAAAGGGCGCTATTGGAAATGCATCTTTCTGGACACCGATTACATTATCATAAGGTGCAGAGTAATTATATTTATAGGTATTAATTCTTTGCGCAAACCATCTGTAAGCATTTCCTTCTTCTGGCGGATCGACCAATGTTCCAAATAAGAAACCTAATGAATCAAGCGACTCGAATGCTTCAAATCGCGTATTAACCAATGGAACGCCCACTGGAAGAATTGTAGAAGCTGTTAATGTATCTGTATCCGTTTCAATATATAAACTATAAGTTCTTCCTTCTATTCCTATAGCTAAAGGATCTAATGATGTGTAAATACAATAATTGAAAAATTGTAAACTTTGTTCTGGTATCCCTGTTACCTGACTGACTAAAGGCAACAATGAATCTGGTATGTCAGCTGAACACAGTTCATTCAATGTAATTTCATTTACTCCATCATTCATGGTCACATTGGCATTATGAATGCTAGTTCCAAAAATAGATTCAGTAGAAGTTGGCTCAAAATAACCTTGTGTTTTTGATAAAAAAACAATCGGATAAATGCTACTCTCGATTTTCCCAACGAGCACTACATCTTGTTCTACTTCAGGCAAATCAAATTCAATTGCCTTCGAACATGAGCCAAAAACAATTCCAATAAATACAATAAACAAAAATAATCTCATATCTAAAATTTAAAATTCCATGTAATAGATGGTAAAATTGGAAACAACGAGACTTGGTTTGCTCCCACATCTAAATTACCATTATTCACGTCTCCGCTGTAATCAAAGAATAAAAAGTAAGGGTTCTTTCGGTTGTATAAATTAAATACCGAAAAGTTCCACGTAGACACGACTTTCTTTTTCTTTTTTTCAGCTTCTCCAGTTTCTATGTTTTTTATTGTTTTAAATTCCTTTCCACTAAACGTAATTGAAATATCTGCTCTGTGGTAAGAAGGCAATCGATATGCATTTCTGTCACTCCATACCGTTATCAAACGGTTTTCTATTGGATCATAGTATCTTTTTTCTGGCAAAGTAATGGCACTTCCCGTGGCATAAACAAATGCAAAACCAACATTCCATCTATCCGTAATATCATACTGCAAAATTACAGATAAGTCGTTTCTTCTATCATATTTAGCAGGAAACTCTCTACCTTCATTTATTTCTTCAAAAGTTCTCATTGTTTTAGACCAAGTATAACCAATCCAACCGTTAAAGGCTCCTAAGCTCTTTTTTAAGAAAAATTCAGCGCCATATGAATACCCTTTTCCAAAAGTTAATTGATTATCTACATTATCATTTATATTATCATCCGGTTGAGAGTTCTCTTTATACTCAACCAAATTTTGTAAATCTTTATAATAAACTTCAATAGAGGCTTCATATTTATTCTTTTTAAAGTTCCTAAAATACCCTGCACTGTATTGAATTCCAATTTGTGGCTTTACCAATTCAGAGCTGGGAAACCATAAATCTGTAGGCAAAGAGACTCCAGACATTGAAGCCAAGTGGATGTATTGATTATTCTTTGAGATGCCAATTTTTACAGAGGAATTATCTTTAAATAGATAGCGCATAGAAATTCGCGGTTCCAGACCTGTGTAACTAGCAATATGCTCTCCCGAATCCCACTCTTTAGTTGAATCTGTTATTCCTGTTGAAGGATTTTTAAAATATCTCGTAAATGGACCTATATGGCTAAACGATGAAAAACGCAAGCCTAGGTTTATCTTCAAGTTTTCATTAATTTCAATTTCATCTAATACATAAACAGCAGGTTCATAAGCAATAATTTTTGTAGTGTCAAAATTAAATAATGTTTCACCTGATGACCCTGAAACTGTGCTTGGAGTGAATTTATGTCTAATTGCACTCCATCCAAATTTAACTTGGTGACGAGAATTAGCAAAATAGGTGAAATCTTGCTTTAATGAAAAGTCCTGTATTCCTGACGAAAGCCTGAAAGTGAAATCACTTTGGGTTGCTTCAAAAGCAAAGTCATAATCGGTAAAAACAGCTGTGGTGTTAACGAACAACTTATCATTAAAAAGGTGATTCCAACGAATTGAAGCAGTAGAATTTCCCCAAGGAACTCTGAAGTTTAAATCAAAATTATCATCATTAAAATCAAATACATCTCTTCCAAAATACCCCGAAATAAACAATTGGTTTTTATCATTAAATCGGTAATTAGCTTTTGCTGTCAAATCATAAAAATAATAGCCAGAACCTTTAAAAGAGGCCGTATCATTTATAAATGGGTCTGTTAAGACATCTATATATGTTCTTCTCCCCGAAACAATAAAGGATGATGTATCTTTCTTTAAAGGTCCTTCAATCGTTAATCTAGATGCAATTAACCCAATACCACCAGAAGCATGATACTCTTTATAATTCCCATCCTTCATATTAATGTCTAATACAGATGAAATTCTACCACCATAATTAGCAGGCATTCCACCTTTTATCATCTTTACGTTCTTAATTGCATCTGCATTAAAAACCGAAAAAAAACCAAACAAATGAGATGCATTGTAAACAGTTGCTTCATCTAATAATATAAGGTTCTGATCAGGGCCACCTCCACGAACATAGAACCCCGTATTCCCTTCTCCTCCCGAAGAAACTCCGGGTAAAAATTGAACCGTTTTAAGAATATCAACTTCACCCATAAACGCTGGCAAAGTTTTTACACGGTCCATGTTTAAATTTATTTCACCCATTTGGGTGCCAGTAGTATTATTGTCTACAGCTTCGGCTTCCACCACCACCTCATCCATTATATCGGATGAAACAGTCATTTCAATATTCAATTTGACATCTGCATCTAATCCAACAGTTTGGCTTACATCATCATATCCAACATATCTTGCAATTACATTGTAAATGCCACTTTCCACCGTTAAAGAGTAGTACCCATAAATATTTGTCACTACTCCTTTCTCCAATTCCTCAATATAGATACTAGAACCTATTAGCACCTCTCCAGTTCCTGCATCTTTAATATATCCGCTTATTGTGTGTTTTTCTTGGGCCCTATTATCAATCGAAATTGACAATAAGGAAGAAATAATAACTACTATTTTAATAATGTAATTCATTCGCCTCAATTGCCTTTTTTATGTTTTCTGCAACTATCTTTTTTCCCTGATAATTGTAATGTTCAGTTGGCCAACTTCTGTCTACAAAACAAGAGTCAGGTATTTGATAAAAATTGTCCACCATAACAACTCCTTTTTCGGTGAAATAGTTTACCAGAAAAGAACGATTTTTTTCCATTAGATAGATTAATTCTTTACCTACAAGCTTTTCAGCCTCAATTGTATTTTCTCCTAAAAAATTAAAAACCAATTTATAACCCCTCTTGTTTGAAATGGAAACAATTGCATTTAAATCTTCAATTCTTTCATTATGAATAGTATCAATATTAAATGCAAAATTCTTAATATAATGACTGGCTAAAGGAAGGTTTTCTTCTGTTAAGTTAGGGTTAACATCTAACCAGGTATGCCATGCCATAGCTGAGTCCCATTCAATAACATTGGTATATTCAAAATTTGGTATTTTGAACTTTTCATTCCTCCAAGCTAATTTCATTTGCGCATTTCTGTCCTCGTCAGATTGGTAATCATATTGTTTTAAAGAAATCATATACTTATTTAAAATTGGTAACGAAGGCTCAAGCATTAACGCAGATTTAGATAAGTAATTTTCGAAAGGTGCATAACGCCAATTAGCTGCAAATGACCTATAATTTAGGGTTATCACAACAAACTTCAAATTCATTTCCTTTGGAATATTTTTCATCAAAGACAAATAAGTACCTGCATGAAGCCCAGCGTTATCTACAGTCGCGATTGAAATATTAGGCAGTAAACTATCTAAAGCATAACTAATTCTGTGCTTAATAGAGTCACCTTCCTGAACATGAAAATTAGATGATTCTCCAAAATAAATTGCATCGGAATGCATATCAACTCCCCACAAATTTTCTAATATATCTCCATGCTGTTTTACATCTTCTTTCCAAAAAGTATATAAATAAAGTAGATTCATCGCAAACAAGAATACTACTGCTAAAATAATTCGAGTCGTTATGTATTTTACAATTTTCATTAGAATTGGAAATATATAAACGGATTTATATCAGTTGCGGAACGAGAAAGTAATAAGAAAATTAAAACAAAGTAAATAGCACCTCTGCCCACAAAAGGGATATTATCTAAGGATAAAGAAAAGTTCTTTTTGCGGGTAAGAATATCTGAAACTACAAACAATCCCAATAATATAAACGGTTCAACAGGCAGATCTATTCCTTCAATGTCCCAATTTGAAGCTATTGATTTAAAATACAAAGTAGCTGTATCCATATCTGGACTTCTGAAGAATACCCACAATGCCGTAACTAACGTAAATGTTACCCCCCATTTTATTGCTTTCAAGAAAACATTTGTTGATGGCTTGTCCCATCGAACAATCTTTTCAAATAAAACAAATAATGCATGGAAAAATCCCCAGAATATAAATGTCCATTTTGCACCATGCCATATTCCACTAACTACAAAGACAGTCAATATTGCTAGGACCCATTTTAGTAAAGTTCCTCTATTACCTCCTAACGGATAATAAATATAATCTCTAAACCAAGTGGTTAAAGTAATGTGCCAATTTCGCCAAAACTCAGTGATAGAATTAGACAAGTAAGGTGTTCTAAAATTTTCAGAGAGGTTGACATTAAATAATTTTGCGGAACCTATTGCAATCGTTGTATACCCATGAAAATCACAGTAAATCTGAAAAGAGTAAAAGACAGATCCGATTAGTAAATTTAAACTACTAGCTCCAGCAATATCTCCATAAACTGAATCTACAAATACACCTAGATTATCAGCAATTACCATTTTCATAAATAAGCCATACAATATTAACCTACCCCCATGAGAAATATTTTGAATTACAAGTTGTGCTTTCTCTTTAAATTGTGGCAGCAAATTATTATATCTTTCAATCGGCCCAGCTACTAATTGGGGGAAGAAACAAACATACAATGCGAAATAAGGTAAGTTCTTTTCTGCTTTTATTTTGCCATTGTAGACATCAATTGTGTAGCTCATGGTTTGAAAAGTGTAAAAAGATATTCCTACTGGCAAAATAATATCCCAAGCTTCAATAGGCTGATATGAACCTTTGACTGCTAGCATTACTTCATTTACATTCTCCAATGCAAAATTGAAATACTTGAAAAAGAATAAAAACCCAAGGTTTGCACAAATACTAATTCCAAGTAATAAACGCCTCGTCGAATTTGAACTCGTTTTTTCTAACAATAATCCAGCTCCATAATCAATCAAGGTTGAAAGGATTATCAGAAGGATAAATACAGGGTTCCAACTTATGTAAAAATAATAACTAGCTGCAAGAAGAATAAACACCCTAAATTTGTGTCTAAACCAATAGAACAGAACAAATACCAAGGGCAGAAATAATATATATTCTAATGAATTAAAAATCATTTAATGCTACTGCAAAAGGGTTTTGGTTGGCAAATGTAAGCATTAATCAAAAAACTATATGAAACAACAATTTTTCAGATTCACGTGAATTTCCTTTTCTTCATTTGGGGATACAAACATTAAGCTTTATCATTGTAAGCAATTAAATTTTACAGAAAATGAGCGATACAACTTCAGATTTTAAATCAACTGCCCTTACACATATACATGAGCAACTAGGAGCGAAAATGGTTCCTTTTGCAGGCTACTTAATGCCTGTTCAATACGAAGGTGTTAATGCTGAGCACGAAATAGTAAGAAAAGGTGTTGGAGTATTTGATGTTTCGCATATGGGAGAGTTTTTATTAAAAGGACCCAATGCTTTGGATTTAATTCAACGTGTTACTTCTAACGATGCTTCCAAATTATTTGATGGTAGAGCTCAATATACCTGTTTACCTAACGAAACAGGTGGAATAGTAGATGATTTATTGGTTTATAGAATTTCTGACGAAGAGTATTTACTCGTTGTTAATGCCTCAAACATAGAAAAAGATTGGAATTGGATTAGTAAATACAATACGAAAGGTGTTGTAATGGAAAACATTTCTGACAACATGGCCTTATTAGCTGTGCAAGGTCCTAAAGCAACTGAAGCATTACAAAAATTAACTGATGTAAATTTAAGTGAAGTAAAATACTATCATTTTTCAAAAGGAACTTTTGCTGGAGTTGATAATGTAATATTATCTGCTACGGGCTATACCGGATCTGGAGGATTCGAACTATATGTTCCAAATGCAGTAGCAGAGGAAGTCTGGAAAAAAGTTTTTGAAGCGGGTGAAGAATTTGGGATTAAACCAATTGGTTTAGCTGCAAGAGATACATTAAGATTAGAAATGGGTTATTGTTTATATGGAAATGATATTAGCGATACTACATCACCTTTAGAAGCTGGATTAGGATGGGTAACTAAGTTTACCAAAGAATTTACTAATTCTACCGCACTTCAAGCACAAAAAGAAGCAGGTGTTACTCGTAAATTGGTTGGATTCGAATTAGTTGACAGAGGTATCCCAAGACACGATTATCCAATTGTTGATGCAAATGGAAATGAAATTGGAATTGTAACTTCTGGAACAATGGCGCCTTCTTTGAAAGAAAGCTATTGGACTAGGGTATGTTACCAACTGAGTTTGCTTCTGAAGGAAGTGAAATATACATTCAGGTAAGACAAAAACAATTAAAAGCCACGGTTGCAAAACCACCTTTTAAATAGGAAAAACGGTATGGATAGTATTGAATCATTTATTGCTCTTGCAATTGGTCTATTTGGGTTAATAATTAGTATTGTTCTAGCTGTAAATATTATTAAAACTGGTAAGTACTCAGAGATGACTTACAACTTATTAAAAAAAGAGTTTGAGAATAAAAACAAACCTAAGATTGATAATACAGGTAAAAAGTCAGGTAACTCTAAAATTCATGACGTTTGGGACCAAATTCAAAAAGACAAAACCCAATAATATCATTCTATGAAAAACAGAAAAAAAGTTGAAGTTTGTTTTACTCCTAACTTATTCGATTTGCATGCTGAAGATGCTGAAATCGTTGTTGTTATTGATGTATTGCGCGCCACTACTGCTATGTGCACAGCATTTGACAATGGCGTAGCGAAAATGATTCCTGTAGCGACTTTAGAAGAAGCCTTCGAATACAAAAAGAAGGGATTTATTGTAGCTGCTGAGCGTGGCGGAGAAATAGTCGAAGGTTTTGATATTGGAAACTCCCCTGCTAGCTATATGGGCAATAAGTTTGAAGGAGAAACAATTGTTATTACTACCACAAATGGAACAAAAGCTATTCACACTGCACGAAATGCCGCAACCGTAGTTATTGGATCCTTCACGAATCTAGATGCTTTGAGCGAATGGTTGATTGAACAAGACAAAAATGTTCTTATACTAGGTTCAGGATGGAAAAGTAAGTTCTGTTTGGAAGATACAATGTGTGCAGGGGCCTTTGTCGAAAACCTTCAAAACAGTGGCAAATTTAGATGCGAAGATGATTCTTCTGTAGCCGCTAAATTCATGTACATCCAGGCCAAGGATAATTATCTCAGTTATTTAAAAGCTTCTTCTCATCGAGTAAGACTTGCAGCATTAGATTTGAACGAGGATATAAAATATTGCCTTACTCCGAACACTTCAAGTGTAATTCCCATTTTAAAAGGCAATTATTTAGTTAAGCTGGAAACATAATCACATCGCTGTGTAAAGAATACCTATCAAGTCTGTGTCATCTTCAGCTAATGTTCTGCTATACATGGGTAAATCAATCGAATTATTCCCTGTTACCGCTGCTCCAACAGTAACAGCAGCATCATCCATAAAGTAAACTTCATCTTCTTCTAAACTAAATTCTTCTATTACTTCAGCCGTAGCGGGTGTTATTGCTGAAATCACTAATTTATCATTTGCTGTAGCGACCTTTTCTTTATCCTTTGAAATACCCTTTTTAAAAGATTCTTCGGACTCATTCAAATTATTATCATTACTACGATAATCTAAATTCGCAGCAATAGACAAATCAGACTCTACACTTTCAATAGGTTGCGCATCATACATGAAATCTGCTGCTATAACTTTATTTTCAACACTCTCAAGTTTTTCTTCAATTGCAACTTCGTTTAAAGTAGTAATTTCCTTTTCTAGATCCTGCGCAACTGGTTCAAGATTCTCTACCAAGTTCTTTTCTTCATTCGCTTCGTCTATTTCTAATTTGCTATGTGTTTCAACTGTTTCTTCCTCTGACTCAACACCTTCATTTTGAGCCAATACTGAATTATTAATATCAGCATTACTATTAAAAGCTATAGTTACAATTAGCAATACAGAAGCTGCCAATCCAATCAATTGCATACCAGGCTTTTGATACAACTTTTTCTCTTTTGGAAAAAGCGAAATAAACATTCCATTCAACCAATAAGCTCCAGCGGGTTTTTGTTTATCAAACTCTTTTAATAGAGCAGCTTTTATCGCTGGATTTGGCTCCAATTGTTTTTCTTCTTTAGATAAATTACTTACCCCAACCACCACGGATTTCATTTCATTGAATTCTTGTTCAGACTCCACATACTCTTTAACAATAGCAAGCTCATCTATAGTCAACTCATTGTAATCTCGGTTCAACAAGTAAAATTCAACATCCATTTTCGATCTATTTCTATCTTCCATCATCAGTCGTTTATATAATATACTGTATTAATTCTATTAAACACACTCCAACCATTATAGTCTTTGCAACCGGTGAAAATTCTTTCAAGTTTTTACCTAATTTTTTTACTGTATAAAATATCCTAGACTTTACAGTTCCTTCGCTCGTTTCAAGAATTTCTGCAATGTCTTTTATACTCAGGTCATGTTTAAAACGAAGAATGAAAGTCTTTTTATGATTTTCACTCAACAACTCCAACTCTTCTTTTAATCGGTCATTGAAAATATTTTTATCATGCTCTTTATCGGGCGCAGAACTATCATGAACAATTATGTTATCATGCAAGCTGTTTGATGTTCCCTTTCTAACCTCTGCTCTTCTATACTCGTTTTTACACATGTTATTTGCTACACTATAAATCCAAGTTTTAAAGGCTCTGCTTGGGTTATATAATTGTGGTTTATGAATAATCTTCGTGAAGATCTCTTGCATAAAATCCTCTGCTTTTTCTCTGTCCTGCCACAACATTTTATAAAAATAATTGAGCATAGGCTTACTCCATCTATCGTAAATTTCCGAAAATGCAAGATTATTACCCTTAATAACTTCTCTCATAAGGTTTTCGTCCGTTTCCGCAGTATATGATTTCTTTACGAGTTGCATGTAAGCTTATTTCTTCGCTTCAATGTATTTTTTAACTTCCAGTTCTTTCCCTCCTTCACTAGCCAGTTTTAATGCCAAAGCTTCAGAACTCTTCGCTTCGCTTATTTTTCCGTTATCGGAATAATACCCGTTTAAAACCAATAGCGGCAATATATAATTGTTGTTCATTTTTTTGGTTTTCGGATTTGTTACCGTCTTGTTTAACGATTCTGTATTAAACGAAAACTCCCAATTGTTTTGAAGAATAGTAACGTTATCAATCGCATTTTCACTGTACTTTAAAACCAAACCTGTTAAATACAATTTTGACTTCAAATCAATCAACGCCTTTGGGTTTATTGTAAGTGCAATATTAATTGGCCTATTGGAATTATTTTTAACCACTTCTTTTACAATCCCAACTGGCTCCTTACTTTTTATTGGGTAAATATTTAACGACTTCAATTTTACTTTTTGATATTCTAAATTTTGAATTAAGTCAAGATTTAATACCGTTACATCTGTTCTCTTATTGTGTATTTCTTGCCAAATCCAAAGAGGGTAAGTATCATCAGCACCATTGGTAAATAAAATAGCATTTGGCTCTAATGACATCAATACATTATAGTTGTAATCCATAACACCTTGCGCTATGGTATTACTCTCAGCAAGTTTTTTGCAAAACTGGTTTTTCCCTTGTCTGTTATTTGTCAACTCATAATGAGCTATAAAATCATCATACAACTCTACATTATTTGGATATATTTCATAGGCTTTTTCAAGGTGATGAAACGCTTGCGGATCTTGATTAGAATTTAGATAAGCTACATAATGGTATTCATAACTTTCAGAATGCATAGACTCCAAATCAGTTAATATAGAATTAAGGTTCTTTTGTTCTTCTTCAGAAATTTCTTTCGAGTATTTATTTACAGAGTTCCTTTTTAAATCGATATAACTCTTTTTATAGTTATCTGCACTTTGAACAGGAAATTGTTCAGCACCCATTAACCCAGACGATTTCGATTTTGCAGCCGCTGCCTCGGTATCTTTCTCTGCCTGACCAACAATAATAGCTGGTAACAAGAAAATTAAAATTATTAATAAACGGTTCATTGCTTTGTTTTTCAATGGTTACCCGTAAAGATAAATAAAGTTCATTTAGAAGTTCATAAATATGAATAAATTGACTTTCACCTACTTAAACCCCACTAAGTATTATCTGGCACACATCGATTTATATTCATTTTTTTTTATATTTACTGTAATAACAAAATGCACTTTCAATTTATGTTAAATATGAAAATACTTTCTACACTTATTTTTTCTTTACTTACAACAATTTTATTTGCTCAAACAGTTAATTACCAAGTTGAGATAGTTGAATTCCGCATTAGTGGATGCGATGACGGTTTTGGGTCTGATGAAGAACCAACCTGGAAAGCATGGGGTAGAGATGATATAAACACTGCGTTTGTCGGTGGCTCATGCTTCGAACAAGATGCAAATGAACCATTTACGCACAATGTAGGAAACACGCTATTAATAGCTCAAAGCGCAACCAATGCAACAGCGATAGATATTAAACTCGAGGCTTGGGAAGATGACAATATTAGCTCTGCAGACAGATGCAGTTATGACTCCGGGGATGATTGCCATGTAGACAATGTATTTCCAAGTATCATTTTTCAAAATGATCCACATTGTACATGGAACCAGTACGTTTTAACAAGTGGTAATTTCTCGGTAGTTGTAAGAATCAATTGGGAGTATACGATATTTGATGGAGGAACAAATGTAATTGATTGTAGTACCACAGTCTCATTAGCTTCTCAAGGTAGTGGAAGCTGGTCTGTACTCTCTGGAAACAATGGAAGTTTTGCAGATATTAATGATCCTTCTACAAATTTTTCTGGTAGCCTTGGGTCTTATGCACTGTTATGGAGTAGTTTTCCAAATTGCTTAAATGTCTATGCCCCAGACACAGTAACTGTTGACTTTATATCCACCCCTTCACCCAATATGACTGTCTCTTCAAATACTATTTGTGAAGGAACTGACGTTACATTCAATGCTCAAAATGGAACAATTTACGATTGGTCATTAAACACAAACGGAAATATAGTACAAAGTGATGGTTCAGGTCAATTTGTTCTTACGCCTTCGATTGCTGATGACATAGTTTATGTTTCTTCAAATAACGGAACTTGCTCAGGAACAGACAGTATTTCTTTTACTGTAAACCCATCACCAACACCTACTATTTCGGAAAATGGTGGTATCTTGTCGACTCAAACATATCCTGTTTATTTGTGGTATTTTAATGGCTCTCCTATTCCAGGGGCCACAAGTATAGACTATGTTCCTACGCAAGGAGGTTCGTATTATGTAGAAGTTTTGAACTCAAGTGGGTGTTTAGGACAATCGGATCCAATTGCATTTAGTGCTGTTGGGATTGACGAATTGATGACCAACTTGTCTATATACCCAAATCCCACCTCTGGAGTTTTACATGTTCAATCTGAATTGCCAATTACTTTTGCAACAGTTTATAACTCAATTGGCAAAAAGGTCCAAGTTAGTTTAATTAACAACGAATTGGATTTATCACAATTATCAAGTGGTTTATATATTGTTAGTCTTTCAATAAATAGCCATATCATTACAAAAAGAGTTATCCTTTCTAAATAAATTATAAATGAAAAAAATATTACTATTACTTACAGCATTAGTATCCTTTGGTACGCTGTATTCTCAAAACATAAATTATACCGTTGAAATTGTGGAGTACTATGCAGCGGATGGATGCCCATCAGATGGATTTGGTTTTGATGAAGAAGTAACATGGAAATGCTATATGTCAGATGATGGAAGTATTACAAATGCCGGTGGTTTCTGTGAAGCTTGGAATAATAATGTTCCTATGAACTATACAGGTCACTCCAACGTTGTTATTATTAATGAAACGAACACTACTGCTTCTAATCTCACCGTTCAACTAGAAGCTTGGGAAGATGATGACATATCAAATGCACCTGGATCAGCAGATAGATGTTCCTACAATGGTGGAGGAGGACTCAATGGTGATGATTGTTATGTAAATCAAACCTTTACTGCATTTGATTTTAGATTGGACCCGCATTGCCAATGGAATTCATATTCATTTAATGCTGGTGATTTTCGCGTAACAATAAAAGTTAAATGGGAATATTCAGATTTTACTGCAGTTACTCCCATTACAGGGTGTGGATCTCTGGCAGAGTTAAGTGCTCAGGGAAGCGGAGAATGGAGTATTATCGCGGGCACAGGTGGATCCTTTACGAATCAATTTGACACCAATGCCGTTATGAATGGAGTTGTTGGAAATACGTATCAATTAAATTGGTCTTACCTTTCTGGATGCATCACTACTACTATCCCTCCCATAAACGTAGATGTAAATATGCTAGCAGATCCGATTCCAAGCCTAGCTACCTCCTCAAATCTTTGTGAAAATGGAGACTTAATATTTACTGCTAGTAATGGTATTTCATATGATTGGGCTACTGGAAACCAAGGAAATACGATAAATACAACACCCAATGGAATAGACACCATTTTTAATGTGACTTCGGGAGATTTACCTATTTATGTAACTGTTACGGATGCAAACGGCTGTGTCGCCACTGAATCGTGGTCTTCAGCACTTACAGCTGGTCCACCAGTGGACTTAGGTAATGACACAACTATCTGTTCTGGAACAACAGCTACATTGGATGCATTTTCTGGTTTGTTTTCTTATAGTTGGAACAATGGAGAAACCGCTTCAATTATTTCCCCTTCCTCTGCAGGAGAATACATCGCAGAAGTGACGGATTTAGCAAGTGGCTGTGCTGGCTACGACACGGTGAACGTTAGTGTTTTCCCTCCTTCTTTACTCTTTTTAGGGTATGATATTGAATTTTGTATTGGCGATACAGTGATTTTAGATGCGCAACCAGGATTTACATCTTATACATGGTCGGATGGAACCACTAATCAAACAAACACTATTACGGACTTTGGAGAAGTTTCTGTTACCATTGTTGATACAAACACATGTGTATTGCAAGACACAATTAACTTCTCACCTGTATACACATATTATTCCTTATATAATGACACGACTATTTTCTTGGGTAACTCTATTATACTTGAAGGTCCAAATGGAGTTTCTCACCTGTGGAATAACGGATTAACAACACAAGACATAACCATGTCTCCAATAGAAGACACCACTTACATTGTAACGGCTTTGCAAGCAAATGGATGTTATGATGTTGCAGATGTAAATGTTATTATAAATGAAGAACTTAACTTTTTTATTCCAAATTTATTTACACCAAATGGTGATCAAACGAATGACCTATTTTTAATTTATGGAAATGGAATAAATGAAGATAATTTCAATTTCACTATTTATAACAGATGGGGCGAAATTGTTTTTCAAACCACTGATGTAAACGAAATGCTAACAAATGGTTGGGATGGATTTTCTAATGGAGAGCAACAACCTGTTGGAACCTATGTATGGGTAATGGCAGGATTCCAAGATGACAATGACAATACCCCACTTCAATTTGAAGGAAAAAATACAGGAACTATTTTACTAAAACGATAACCAACAGAAAAACTAGATTATGAAAATTTTATCTACAATATTTATGGCAATTCTGTTCAGTTCTGTAGGAATTAGTCAAGATGCGTTCTTTTCGAATTACCAATATTCAAATGCACTTACTAACCCAACGCAAATGGCGATCAGTAATGATATTAATTTAACTTTAGTTCATAGAAGCCAATGGACTAATATTGTTAAACCATTTACTACTTCGCAGTTTGAAGGATCTTACCCTATTTTGCAAACAAATACAAACAAAAAAATAGCTGTAGTTGGCTTTTCATTTGTAAATGACAGAATGGGTGAAGGAGGATACCTTCAAACCAATCAACTAGCTTTTAATTTTGCTTATAATTTATCGCTTGGTAATAGCTACCTTGCCTTAGGATCGAAACTGGGTTATTTTAATAGTTCTACTGATTTGGAAGGCTTAACAACAGGTAGTCAATTTAATAGCGGCGTTTACAATTCAAATACTTCAATAGGCGAAACAGAAATCAACCCTGTAATCCAAGGATTAGAGATATCTCCTTCAATTACCTGGTACCAAAACGATTCTTTGCGAAGAAGTCTTCACTATTTTGGAATAACCGCATTTAATGTGAATGAGCCTTCTTCAGCTTCTAATTCAGTAGACATGGGAAAACCTATGAGATTAGCGATAACGGGCGGTACGAATGTGATTTTTGGCAAACTGGGTTTATCTCCCAATGCACTTTTTATGATGCAAGCCAATCAAAACCAAGCTGTAATTGGAGCGGATCTCAAGTATTTTGTTAAAAACACCACTGAGAATTATACTGCAATTGCATTTGGGGTATACAGTCGTTTGAAAGATGCTGGAATAATTACATTAAAGTATTTGTCGGATGTTTTCGAAGGTGGAATTACGTATGACATAAACACCTCAAGTTTAACAGATGGATTGAACCAAAACACTGGTTCATTTGAAGTATTTCTAAACTATAAAATTAAACAAAAATCAAAGATTAAGCAGTTTAACAACATAATTGAGATATATGATAAGAACACAAAAAAAGCGCTAACTGCTTCGGCAAGTTATCCTAGCAAAACAACAGGAAGTAAAGTAATGATTTTTGAAAATAAATCAAGCGATACTACCGAACTAAATCAAAAAGAAGAATATACTATTACAATAACGAAAGATGGATACGAGGATCAAGAAATTAATATTATTCAAAACACTGGGGTTGAAGTCATAACCAAAGTATTGATGGCTCCATCCGTAACATTATTTGATTTAGAAATTGAAATCTTTGATAGAGAAACAAATAAACCAATTGCGGCAAAAATCACACATATTGATCCGATTACAATGATTCAAACAGAACTTGGAGAAGGAGACAAGATTTCTAAGGAGTTAGAAAGCGGCATTAAACATATTATATCTGCAAATGCAGAGGGTTATGATAATGGTATTCTAGAAATACGGTATGATAAATTTGGTACGTTAAGTAAAAGCATCTACTTAGGAAAAACGAAACCAAAATTAGTTGCAACTTCACTAAAACTGATTGTACTAGATGAGAGCACGAAAAAACCTATCAAATCGACAATTATGTTGGCAAACGTTACAAACGAGAATAAACACATCAATTCGCTAATCGCATTAGAAGATTTTGCTCCTGAAGCTCAGCCATTGGAGGTTGGCAATAAGTTTGAAATACTTGTTACCAAGGAAGGCTATTTTAATCAAACACTTAAAGTAGACGCAATCAAAGTTGAAAACATTGAAAGAGTTGTTCTTTTATCTTCCATAGAAGTGGGTAAAAGCATTATTGTGGATGACCTTCTTTTTAAAACGGGTAAAAAACAACTAGACACACGTTCTTATAGGATTTTAGATCAATTAGTGGATTTCTTGAATCAAAACCCCACAATAAAAATTGAATTACAAGGACACACGGATAGCGATGGTTCTAAATATGCAAACCAAGATCTTTCGGAAGGAAGAGCGAAGTCTGCTATTATCTACCTGCAAAACAAAGGAATTGGTTCGTCTAGAATGCTTGCAAAAGGTTTTGGAGAAGATAAGCCAATTGCTACAAACGACACAGCGGAAGGAAAGGCAAAAAACAGAAGAGTTGAGTTAAAAATTGTTGGTAAATAAAGTGTTTCATACATCTTTAAAACCCACCTAATCCGCGTTAGGTGGGTTTTTTGCCTGTACTCAATTGAAAATACAAAAATTCACTACCCAAGTATAAATGACCAATAAGCCCAAAGAATTTGAAATTAAAGAACATCAACTCTTTATTTCGTCCATAAAACATTGGTTAAGATTAAAGAAGGAAAATAAAATAGCTCCATCTAAAAAGAAAATGGCAAGGAAAATAACATTATTTGTTATTTTATCTGCCCCATTTAGATGGTTTCAATCTATTCTTATTGCAGCAAGATTAAAACGAATTTCATTTGAAAACAATCCACCCGTATTTGTTATTGGGCATTGGAGAAGCGGCACAACTCATTTACATTATCTTTTAGCACAAGACAAAAGGTTTGTTTACTTGGATTCTTTTCAAGCCTTCTTTTTTAGAGTAGCATTTGTATCCAAAGGTATAATGCGCCCTTTACTTGGGCATCTGATGCCATCTACCCGACTTCAAGACAATGTAAAAATCGACGCTCATTCCCCACAAGAAGAAGAACATCCGTTAACAAATCTTACAGAAAAGAGTGGAATGCAAATATTTTTTTTCCCGAAGAACAGGTCATATTTTGACAAGTACAATGTATTTGAAGGAACAACTGAAAAAGAAATTAAAGATTGGAAAAAAGTATACCTCAAAATGCTAAAACAAATTTCTTTATTTCAAGGAAAAAAAAAGCAATTATTATTAAAAAACCCCCACAATACGGGCCGTGTAAAAATATTATTAGAGCTATTCCCAAATGCGAAGTTTATATTTATTCATAGAAACCCATATGAAGTATACTCTTCTACAAAGTACTTATACCAAAAGGCGGTAAAGACACAATTCTTACAAGAATTTTCGGAAGAAGCAATAGAAGAAAGAATCATCTATTGCTATGAAAAGAGCATGCAGAAATACCTAGAAGATAAGCATCTTATTCCTAAAGATTCATTGTTCGAAATCAGTTTTAGTGAATTAGAAACACAACCTATAAACTCACTGGAAAAAATATACTCTAATTTAAACATCTCTGACTTTACTAAAAATATAACACATTTTAAAGCCTACTTAAATACAGTAAAAAGCTACAAAAAAAATCAATTGGCAGATATACCTCTTGAAGTAAAAAATCAAATCAATACGCGCTGGAAATTTGCTTTTGACAATTGGAAATATGAGAGAGTTGAAGAATAACTTAATCGAGATTAAAACTCAAATATTCTAATCCTTACTGAACTGCAACCAATACCTGAAATCTCGATTATTCAAAAAACCGACAATCCTTTTGTTTTGGGTAAAATCAGAATTTAACACAACTGTTGTTGGATAACGCAACACACCTTCAACTTCAGCAAGCTCTTGCGCTAAACCATGCAGTCCCTTACCTCCACTATGCCTAATATACGCATATTCCTTATTTCGAAAGTTTATAGTTTCCTTAGAGTCAGCATTCAATTTTACAAAATAGTAATTCTTCCCTACTCTTTTAACAAACCTTTTTTTAGAATAAATCTTTGCTTCCATTAACTTACAATAGCCGCACCAAGGAGTTTCAACTTTTACAATTATTGGTTTTTTTTCTTTTGCAATAGAATCCTTTAAATCCTCAAACTTAGTCCAAGAAACTCCTTGCGCAAATCCAATTAATGAGACAGAAAAAAATGTTATTAAAAAATTTATTTTCATTGACTTGCCTAATTTAATAATCTTTTGAATTACAAACGTACAAATCACTTTTTTAGTTCACTAGCTTAACCAAAATTTCAACTACTTTTTCTTATTGAACTCATAACTAATTCCTCCAAAAAAAGTTATTCCCTGGAAAGAGGAATAAATGTAGGTAGGATCAAATTCATATCCATATGGATTTTCAGTCACATCATCCGAATTTTTATTAAAGGGATCATGAGCTCTTAAAATCGAATTTGATGGTGGCGTAAAATTCAAAAGATTCCTAACTCCGCAATTTAAAAATATTCCAGACTTAAAAGACTTCGATACTTTGATATTCTGCAAACTAAAAGGTTTTGAAAACTCATCTCTAAAATCATTCTCTACCAGCGGCAATTTCATAGGACCATATAAACTGCCCGTATAATCAATGCGCACATTTAATTTTTGAATCTGATATGATACCGACCAAGTTCCCGTGTATTTTTCAGCGAACAATTGTTGCTCTCGCTTTAATATATTATCCGGTGTTTTATTCATCGCGTATACATCTAATATTGTTCCACCCAAATTAATTCGTAATGGAAAATTAAAAAGTATTCTTGTATTCAAAGATACCCCTTGTGAAATGGCATAACCGTCCAAATTGGAATAGATTATTTGCTTGTCATTCGATTCATAATCAGGAATTATTTTATTTGAAAAGTTTGTATAAAAAACTGAAGCATCAAAAATCATATACATTTTATTCGTATTGATACGTTTCACATAATTTAAATTTAAATTATGTGATTTTTCTGGATTAAGACCCCCTGAAACAATTACTTCTCTTGCACCTGTTAGAGCAGCATGGTCCTCGGTAAATAGATTTACTACTCTAAACCCATTGCCATAACCTACTCTTATTTCACTTTTCGAAGTTGGATCAATTTTTACATTTAAACGTGGAGTAAAAATACTTCCATGTTTTAAATGATAATCATAGCGCCCTCCAATTAAAACCTTCGTCTTTTCATTTAACCGAAAATTATCTTGAATAAAAAACCCAGGTAACAACCATTCATCCGGTGTATTTGAATAAATAGTTGAATCATTAATCTCTGTCGCAAATGTATTATCATCATAATGATTATACCTCAAAGCAAGTCCACTTAGCAAGGCGTGGCGGGTATTTATATCCTGATGCCATGCCATTTGACCATAGCCTATATGTTGTTTTGCCTGATAAGACATCGTTCCGTAATAGGAATCCTGATCATGAAAACTATAGGAACCGCTAAAAATAATTCGCGGTTTTACAGGCAATTCAAAATTACCTATAACTTCTACTCTATTTGTATAAATAGATTCACCGTAAAGACTATCTCCTCCTCTAAAAGAGTCATCCCAATTCACTTCACCTCCCCACCGGTCTTCTTTCATTAGCCTAACCAAAATATTGGCAAATCGGTTGTCTTTTCTTTCAAAACTGAATTTATTGAATAAAGAAATTCTATCCTTTAAAGTGACATCAGAAAAATTATCTCCATTATTATCAATCGGTTTTGTGTAGTTATAATAACTAGCTCCAAAAAGGCTTTTAACTTTTCCTAACTTATACTTTACATGACCATCCAATTGATATTCGTTCCAAGTAGTGGCAGAACTTTCGAATGCGAAATCAGAAGCGGAGGAAACGTCTTTTGTAATAACATTAATTAACCCAGCAACAGCCTCAGAACCATATAGAGTTGATGCTGCTCCCTTTACTACTTCAACTCTCTCTAATAAACTACTAGGAATACCCTGTAAACCGTAAACCGTTGACAAACCTCCAACCAAAGGCATGCCGTCAATGGTAACCATCGTATATGGACCTTCCATTCCGTTGATATGAATATCCCCTGTATTACAGACTGCACAATTAATTTGAGGGCGCACACCATTGATATTTTGAGTAGCTTCAAAGATACTAGGTGTAGGAACCTTTTTGAGGTATTCTGCAGAATACACCTCAACTGGAATCGGACTATCTTTCTTTGAAATCGAAAGCATTGTTCCACTAACTACAACTTCGTCTAGTATATCTTCCAAATTTTTTAATACAATGCATAAGGAAGTATCGTTATGTATGTTATAGGAAAAAAATGAATTAGAGAATCCATATGCCGCAACAATTAAATCAATCTTTCCTTGACGCAATTTAATAGAAAATTTTCCATCAATATCTGCTTCCACTCCACTATTCTGATCTTTTTCATAAATAGAAGCGTAAGGCACTAATTCTCCTTTTGAAGAAGTTACAACTCCACTTATTATTTTGTCTTGTCCCACCAAAGAAATAATGTAAAAAATGAAAATAAAGATGATTATAAACTTCATTGTTAGTCTTATTGTAACTTATTTTTAGGCAAAACTAAATATTTTTTAAATACAAATGAATTATTTTTTATAAATTCGCCAAAAAGCCTCTATGAGAACCTCATCTGAAGAAGATTATCTAAAAGCTATTTACGCATTATCCAACAATAACGAGGGGGCAAGCACAAATGCTTTAGCAAATCATTTAAGCATGAAGGCTTCTAGCATTACAGATATGTTGAAAAAACTTTCTGACAAGGGATGGGTTCATTATGAAAAATACAAAGGGGCATCTTTGAATATAGATGGTAAAGCGATAGCATTAAGTATTGTTCGCAAACATCGATTATGGGAAACATTCTTGGTAAATAAACTGAACTTCAAATGGGATGAAGTACACGAAATTGCAGAACAACTAGAACATATAAAATCGAATGAATTAGTGGATCGATTGGATGACTTTCTGGGCAATCCTAAATTTGACCCACATGGAGACCCTATTCCAAATAAGGATTATGAAATAACTGACTCTAGAAAACGAAGTTACTTATCTGAAGTTAAAATCAATAGGGAAGTAATTATTATTGGAGTTAAAGATTCTTCTGCTCAGTTATTGCAATACTTAGAAAAAGAAAACATGATTTTAGGAAAACATATCAGCGTAGTAGAAATTCATGATTTCGATAAAAGCCTCAGGATAGCAATTAATGGGAAAGAATTGAATATTTCAGAAAGGGTGGCTCAAAATGTTTTGGTTCAGACAAATTAGAGAGTTATGTGGAATTCTTTAGTAGACTTTTTCTTAAGCATTAATCCCATTTTAGCAGCATTAATTGCGACAACATTTACTTGGCTAGTAACAGCAGCTGGTGCCGCAATGGTTTTCTTTTTTAAAACACTGAACCGAGCCGTTTTAGATGGAATGCTAGGCTTTACTGGAGGTGTAATGGTTGCAGCAAGTTGTTTTGGCCTGTTAGGCCCGGCCGTTGGAATGTCTGAAGGTGAAGGATTTGCGCAAGTTACACCAGCAGTAATTGGCTTTATTTTAGGAGCTTTGTTCTTGTTTGGACTTGATAAGATTATGCCACACTTACATATTAACTTTAAAGAAACAGAGGCAGAAGGAGTTAAAACCCAATGGCACAGAACAACTTTATTGGTTCTTGCCATAACCTTACACAACATACCTGAGGGATTAGCTGTAGGAGTTATTTTTGGGGCTTCCATGGGAGATCCTGAACTCATTAACACGGCAATGATTTTAGGTATTGGGATCGCTATTCAAAATTTCCCAGAAGGTTTTGCAGTTGCTATGCCCTTAAGGAGAGAAGGTGTTTCGAGAAGAAAAAGTTTTTGGTACGGTCAACTTTCGGCTATTGTAGAACCAATTTTTGGAGTTATTGGAGCAGCGGCTGTCATCTATTTTGAACCTATTCTTCCCTATGCTTTGGCATTCGCTGCAGGAGCTATGATATATGTTGTAGTTGAGGAAGTTATTCCTGAATCGCAAAGAGATAAATTCACCGATATAGCTACAATTGGCTTTATGCTTGGGTTTATATTAATGTTTGCCTTGGATGTTGGCTTAGAATAACCAACAATTGAACGTACATAACAATTACAACCGCATTTGTTTTATTCGAAAAATAACAAGACCTTTCGAACATGACATTTGAAGAAATAGGCTTACACGAACTTGTATTGGAAGGACTTTCTTGTATGGGCTTTGAAAAAGCCACTCCTATACAGGAACAAGCTATTCCAGAGGTACTAAAAGGAAGAGACATCATTGGGTGTGCTCAAACAGGAACCGGTAAAACAGCGGCATTTGTGCTTCCTATTCTGAATAAAATATTAGAAAAAGATTATAAAAACACAAGCACGCTAATCATTGTACCTACCAGAGAATTAGCCTTGCAGATAGATCAACAGATACAAGGATTAGCATATTTTACAGGAGCTACCTCTATTTGCTTATATGGAGGAGGGAAAGCGGGTGACTGGAAAGAACAAAAGAAAGCAATGGACCAAGGTGTTGACATTATTATCGCAACTCCCGGTAAATTAATTTCTCACCTTATCATGAAAAGCATAAACGTTAGCACAATCGAAAACTTGATTTTTGACGAAGCTGACAGAATGCTAGACATGGGCTTTTACGAAGATATATGCCGCATAATATCTTTCTTACCGGAAAAGAGGCAAAACTTAATGTTTAGCGCTACAATGCCACCTAAAATTAGAGATCTAGCAAAACGATTTCTTACCAATCCTTTTGAAGTCAGTATCGAAATATCGAAACCTTCGGAAGGTGTCTTACAAGCTGCTTATTTAACTTTTGACAATCAAAAAACACCTTTAATTAGCTCTTTAATTAAAGGAAAAGACGAATATAAAAGTATTTTAATTTTTACTTCAACAAAGCGAAAAGTAAATGATATCGTTAGGTCTTTGCGTGGAAATAATTTTGAAGTAAAGGGCATCTCCTCAGATTTAGAGCAGCAAGAAAGAGAGGATGTTTTAATGGCATTTACTACTAAAAAAGTGAGAGTTTTAGTCGCTACCGATGTTATTAGCCGTGGAATTGACATAAAAGACATTAACTTGGTGATCAATTATGATGTACCGGGAAACCCCGCGGATTACGTGCATCGAATTGGACGAACAGCTAGAGCGGACACCACTGGTGTGGCTATCACTTTAATAAACCCAGACGACATGTACAAGTTTCGAAATATCGAAACGCTAATTGAAAATGAAGTACCAAAAGTCAAGCTTCCTGAAGTTTTAGGTGATGGACCAGAATGGAGGAAAACATCTTCAAAAGGGAAAAATAATAACGGAGGCAGAAAGAAGTTTCAAGGGAAGAAAAAGTTTTACGGAAAGAAAAAACATTAAACAAAAACAATATCTAGGATAACTACTCTTCCTATGTCTTCGTTAACCATATTAACTATCTTGCTTTTACCCATAGATAGTTCTTCCCGAATAACAGAAGAGGTAAGTTTCACATACATCCTTTTATTTTTTATATAGATTTCCTTGGTATACTTAGCTATTGGAGCGCCCATAACCTTCTTGAATGCATTTTCTGCTTGGTAGGAATCATGATTTTTAGACATCCCATAGGACTTTATCAATTTCTTGATAACGTCTTCAATCGTTTCTTCGTTGGAATTTCTCTTGCTCATACAATTTCTTCCATGTTAATATTTATTGCCTCACCCGCTGTTATTTTAAATGATTTAAAATCCACATTTAACTTCTTTAATATTGCAGGAACCTTAGCTAAACTTGTATCTGTAATAAAAGTTTGCCCCAACTCTCCCTTTGAAATTAACCCTAGTAAAAAGTTAACTCTTGTTTCGTCTAACTTATCAAATATATCATCTAATAATAGAATCGGAGAAAAACCTTTTTTCGATTTGATATAATTGAACTTTGCCAACTTCAATGCGATTAAAAATGACTTTTGTTGCCCCTGTGAACCAAACTTTTTGAGAGGATAACCTGCGATTGTAAATTCTAAATCATCCTTATGAATACCAACACTTGTATGCGTTGACCTTCTATCTTTCACTATATTATTCTCGAGCAGCACCGCAAACTCATCCTCATTCAATAAAGATGAATAACTCAAGCCTACTTCTTCACTTTTATTCGAAATATCTTGATAAAACTGATTAAAAACGGGAATAAATTCTTCTAGAAAAGCTTTTCGCTTCTGATGAATTGTTTTCCCTTTCTCTACCAATTGAACATCCCAAATCTCTAATGCATCCTTTTGAAAATTTCCACTTTCTGCAAATTGTTTTAGTAAAGCATTTCTTTGCGCCATTACTTTGTTATAGTGGATTAAACTCTCCAAATAAGCTCTATCAAATTGAGAAATAATGATATCCATAAACTTCCTCCGAATGTCGCTACCATCTAAAATAAGGTTACTATCATAGGGTGTAATTAAAACTACAGGCAATAAACCAACATGTTCGGCGAGACGTTTGTATTGTTTTTTGTTTTTTTTAACTATTTTTTTTTGGCCAATTTTCACTCCACAATAAATCTCTTCTAGTTTCTCATCTTCCAGTTCAAACCGTCCTTGCAAAACAAAAAAAGGTTCATTAAACTTTACATTTTGACTATCTATAGAATTAAAATAACTCTTGCAATTAGATAAATAGTAAATCGCATCCAATAAATTCGTTTTCCCCTCACCATTATTTCCTAGAAAGCAGTTAACTCGATTGGAAAAATCGAAAGATGACTCCGTACAATTCTTAAAATTTACAAGCGATAAATGATTTAAATGCATAACACAAAACTAACTTATATTCTCCTTTATTTTAAAAAAATCAACCAAAGCATTTTACATTTTGAATATTTACTTGATTTCCATTAAGAAATATCCCGAAAAAAACTATTTTTGCGGGTCGAATAAAATAAGTCATGGCAGAAGAAGAAATTGAATATACAGAAGTAGAAGCTAAACCAAAGGAAAGTTTAAAGGATGCCCTTTTAAATTCCGATTCACCAATAGCGCATGGAGCTGGTTTTCTTGATAAAAATAAAAAAGGTATATCCATCATTGGTGGTGGTATAGCTATAGTAATAATAGGCCTTTTCTTTTACAATCAATTTATCTACAAACCAGCTGATTTAAAGTCGCAAGAAGCATTGTGGCATGGTGAATACGCATTATTGAATGAACAAAACTGGAATGCTGCTATAACAGGAGACTCAATAGGTAATGCGGGTTTAAAATCTGTTGCGGAAAGTCATAGCGGTTATTCTGGTGGTGACATTGCACAATATGAATTAGGGATAGCTTACCTAAACAATGGACAATATCAAGAAGCTATAACTGCATTGGAACAAGTTGCTTTTGAAGACGAAATGATTGCTTCAATTACATTTGGAGCTATCGGTGACGCTTACATCGAATTAGGAAACATTACTTCTGCAGCGGAATATTATGAAAAAGCATATACTAATTCTAAGAATGATTTAACTGCACCGATATATATGTTGAAGGCTGCTTATGCTAAAGAAACAGAAAACAAATATGAAGATGCTGTCAAAATTTACGAAGAGTTAATAAAAAAGTACCCATTAGTACCTGAGGTGAACAAGGCAAAAAAATACATTGAATTAGCGAAAAAAGAAAAATCTATTTATAACCTGTAATGGCTACCGCAGAAAAAAACCTATCAAATTACGATAAAGATTCAATCCCGAACGCATCTAATATGCGGTTCGGGATTGTTGTTTCTGAATGGAACGATACAATTACAAATGGACTACTGGAAGGTGCGATAGCAGCTTTAAAGGAAAATGGAGCAAAAGAAGAAAACATTGTTGTAAAGTATATGCCTGGTTCTTTCGAATTGGCTCTTGGAGCTCAATATCTTTTGGAACATTTAAAAATTGATGGTGTAATAGCTTTAGGAAGTGTTATTCAAGGAGAAACAAAACATTTTGACTTTGTTTGTCACGGAGTAACACAAGGTGTTATGGATGTTAGTCTTAAATACAATAAACCCGTAATCTTTGGTGTACTTACAGACAACACTATGGAGCAGGCAATTGACCGTTCCGGAGGAAAGCACGGAAACAAAGGTATTGAATGCGCAATTGCTTGTATTAAAATGATTGCCACCAAAGAAGAGATTACAAAACCTATCAAAAAAGTAGGGTTTTAGTTTTTACGCTCTTCAATAGAATTAAGCACTTAGATTTTTTCAAATTCAGAGAACACAATTTAATTAAGTACTCTTCTGTTGGAATCTCAAACATATTTTAAAAATAGAACCGATGAAATTTTATAAAACTTTATGCTTAACAATTAGCTTAATGGTATTATTAAGCAGTTGTAAAAAGGATTTTCAATGTACATGCTACGACCACTTTGGGAATGTTAATTCGAGTGATCAGTATAAAGCACAAAACTTTGAGCAAGCGCAAGAAAATTGTGGAAATGAAATTAACTATGGATCTACTTCTAGATGTGAACTCGAAGAAATTATTTAAATCAATTTCTTGTATAGATTTTCCGCTCTTCAAATGTATTGTGTGCTCCTAATATTTATTAAGTTGTTTCTATGGCGAAATTTTGCTAGTAGCACGTGAAGAGTAAATTAGCATGCTGCATTCAACCTTTGCTCACCAATACAAAGAATCGATTAAAAAAGAACGTAAGACATAGCAGAATTAGAAAATTACTATCTTTAAGTGCTTACCATTTGCATTGCACATAAAGTTATATACAATAAATGAAAAAAATAATTTTAATCATATCTCTTATCATTCTTAGTGTTGCACTATTGTATGGTGCATTTAAAGTTTTTTACAGATTTAATGGATCGGATATTAGCTATTACTATTGGAGCAAAAATTATAAAGATGGCTCTAGAGACTATTTTATATCAAAAGAAGAACAAACTTACTGTTGGGAAGTCGACTTCAAAAACCCTAAAAAAGAAGCTGTTTATTTTGGTTTATTTGATTACATAATTAGCGAAAAAGACACTATTGAAATTTCAAAAAATAAGATTTCAAAACAGGAAAACGAAAACAATAGAATTTTTCGTTCTCATTTAGACCCATTTTATACAGATATTGAAACTCTTCTAAAAAAACCAAAAATTATTTATTTAGATGAGGAAAAATCTAGTCGAAATGATGCACTAAACCTTTATCTTAATCTATTTTCATTCAATAATTATTATTGGGCGAACAATGAAGCAATTAAAATTGATGATTTATCTGGAGAAGCAATTAAATTGAAATCTTATGTATGGGATGGATGGGATGGTGTGTTTAAAAAATTAAAAATCCCATATTTAAGTGAATTTGACGAAAGGAATATTAAGTGTAAACAAGCTTTTAAAAATGGCAAACCTCACGGTACTAAAATAATTAATTTAGATGATTTTAAAATTCAAGAAATTTATAATGAAGGAAAATTAATTGAATGCAAAGTTTGGTCTAAAAAAACAAAAAAGCGTAATCAAAAACCTAAATTAATTTATGAGGAAAGTAATGAAAATGGCATTATGAATGTTAATCAAATAGCATTTCAACCTGATCAAAAAAGAATTGATAGCATTTTTAATAAATTTCTAATTACGTTGATTTCTTTTCTACTAATTGAATCACTTATTATTTTCCTTTTTGTTAAGCGCATAAAAAAACTTAATAAGTAAACATTGAAAGTATATAATACAGTCTAAACCAAATTGTATAACTTATTTTAGCCGTACCGTTGTAGCATATTAAAACTGAATACTCCTAACGCACACCACTGAACCATTAGCATAGAGGCCATCAACAAAGAAGAAGTGTACAACCTCCCGATGATTAAAATCCTGAGATGTTACAATTCCAATTGAGAGAAATCTAAAAAAATAGAATTAGATGAACAGAGAGAAAATTGTGGAGGATATAATTGAAGGATATCGAAATACTATTTATGAAAGATATCAATATGAAAGTATCAAGGATCAATATGAAATCCCCGAATCAATAAATGAAGAGACAGTAAATTTACTTAGGAATTACTTCCTAAATTATATTTATCCAGAATTTAATAAGCGAGCAGAATTAAACGAATCATTCAAAAGTCTAGATAATTATATTAAGCATCCCAAAAAATTGTTGAGTATTTTAAAGGACACCTCCAATCTAATATTTAAATATGGAATCCATTTACCAAAAATATTAAATACTTCGCTTAAAGTAATGAAATCATACCGAGTAGCAACAGGTTTTGAAAATATGATTGTCGATGAAGTCATTAAAAATAAAATAGAAGCTCCTTATGATCCATCAAAAATCACAACCCTTATAAAATTATTGCCTCGTAAAGAAATCGAAAAATTCATTGATACTTTTCAATCTTTATTTGAAATCTTGCAGGATAGAGTGCTTATTAAGAAAATCAAAGAGATTCTTGAATATTTAATCCTTGTAATGAAAAACAAAGAAAGTAATTACTCAGAAAGCCAAATTAAAGGGCTTGAAATGAGCCTTGAAATGATAAATATAGGTGATGAACTCTTCAATCGATTGGCAAAAGAAGATCAACGAACATTAGTCTATTTCATCACAGAAATAGAAAAAGACATCCTGGAAATTAATTCCTAAAAGCATAAAATCGGATATGTAATAAGCTATAAAAGACTCTGTACCTATAAAAATTCAAGACTTTTACACTATAACGTTCTGCGCAATAAAAAAATTTCTTTTAAGATTGTGAAAACATCGAATCATTAAAGCGATAAACTAAATATCGTTCGACTCTATAATTTTTGAAGGGGCTTTAGAATTGCACAACTCGATCATTTTAGCAGCAATGGATCTGGCTTTAACCGCACGGTATTTCTTCGGTATTAAAAATTTAAAACATTTAAAAACTGCTACTCCCAATTCTTCTCCTTTACGCTTCTCTTTCCTATTACCCGCAATAAAGCTTGGCCTTAGAATATAAGTATACTCAATATTAGCAGATAATACAGCATGCTCCATCTCCCCTTTTATTTTATTGTAAGCTATAGAACTTTTTGCATTGGCTCCAATGGCAGAAACAACAGCCACCTTAGAAATTCCATTGTTTTTACAAATTTCAACAGCTTTTTCCGGAATACCCAAATCTATTTTGCGATACTGCTGATGATTCGGTGTTTTCTTTTTGGTGGTTCCTATACAAATGTAAAGTTCATCTCCAGTTAGGTCTTCTTTGAAACTCTCTAAAAATAAAAGATCTCCTATATATTCTCTCACTTTTGAATGAGAAATACCCGTTGATTTTCTTGAGAAAAGTTTGATCGTTCCATAGTTTGCATCAGAGATAAGCTGTTCTAAAACAAGTGAGCCAGTAAGACCAGTTGCTCCCAAAATAATTGCTGTTTTTTCCATGGAATAAAGATAGAAAGTACAGGTATAATTCAGCTCATATTTTTTTATTTACGAGAAAAACAAAAAGACAGCCGGTAAGATTATAAAGTAGTAAGCTATCCTAAAATCTCAGCAATATTCGGTTTAAAGTAGTTAGTGCTTTTTAGCACTTTTCCATCTTCACGATAAATGGGCTGTCCATTCTCATCCAACTTACTCATATTGCTTCGTTGAATCTCGGAAAAAACTTCCTCTATTTTGTGTTGTAAACCGTGTTTTAAAAGTGTTCCACATAAAATGTAAAGCATATCACCACAAGCATCAGCTATTTCTATTAAATCCCCATTTTGAGCTGCTTCAAGATATTCTTCATTCTCTTCTCGCATTAACTTGTAACGCAGTAAATAGTCAGTTTCAGGAATTTCTGCTTTCGGTTCTTCTTCGTTACCAATTAAAAATGCTTCGTGGAATGTCTTTACATTTTCAATGCAATCTTTCAGTAATAGTTCTTTACTCATGATATTGTAATTATGTTTTGGGGTAATTATGAAAGATAAATGTAAAGAATGTAAAAGCCAATCTCACTGCATTGTTAATTACTATTTTGAATCGTTGAAAATTACTAGCATCAACTATTTTAATCCAAGCAAAAACTCCATTGTATCTATATTATCCGCATAATCCCATAAGTCAGGTTTTTGGGCTTTACCGAAGGGAATATGATTTTTAGATACAATGCACTGAATGTTTTCATCAAACTGCTTTAAGTGTTCTTGAATTGCGTTAGCATCACTATAGTATTCATAGTACAGTGTGCCAATCGGAGAATATAAACTTTGATCTTCCTTCATGATTAAAAACCCATTTTCAAGCAAATCATACTGCTCCATCATAAAAACAGCTTTATGATAATCATAATTATTAGCATATTTATTATTCTCTGAAACATATTGGAATGGAAAAAAAGCTTTGAATAAGTTATCCAAATCATATCCTTTTGGTAAAAACACTTTAGTAACATTTCTGCAGCCTAACCCATAAAAAGCAAAAACATCATTCGCTAGCCCTTGAAGCTCTTCTTCCGATTCTGCTCCTGAAATGATAGCTACTGAAGTTCTGCTCTTCCGTATAATATTTGGATATTTTCCAAAATATTGCTCAAAATATCTCGATGTATTGTTACTTCCAGTAGCAATTATTCCATCTACAGCTTTTAATTGAGCAACTACCACCTCAGACCTATCCAAAACGGTATCATCAAAATGATTTAGAACACTTAGAATCGCAGGAAAGAGCTTATCGTCGTCACTTGATAATTTTATTTTTGATTTATATCCAGCGATATAACAGCATAAATAATCGTGAAAACCAACTAAAGGGATGTTACCAGCCATAACAATTCCAATTTCTTTGTTAGCACCTTCATCATCTAGTGTATATTTCTTTATCCAGTTTTCAATAGTTTCCAACAACAATAGTTTCCCCCAAGCCTTGAAAGAATTCTTCACTTCTTTTTCAGTAAACCATCCATTAAAAACATGCACTCTCCGCGTCAATTCCTCTAAAGCATTGTACTCATCTTCAGTAATCCCCATGACAAAACCTGTCCAACTTCTATTCTCTCCAATAGAAGTAAAAATTTTACCTAATTTCTCTAATGCCTTAACTCGTTGATATAAATTCATTTCCAAATTAAATAATGATTACATTTGCATGCAAAATTATAAAGATTTTTACGATGGCGATTATAATAACTGACGAATGTATTAATTGTGGAGCTTGTGAACCAGAATGCCCTAATAATGCAATATATGAAGGTGGAGCAGAATGGAAATTCTCTGAAGGAACATCGTTAAAGGGCCTGTTTGAAGGAAAAAACTCTGGTTTAACTGTTGATGCTGACGCTGAACAAGAGCCAGTGGACATGGATGTTTATTACATTGTTCCTGATAAATGTACTGAATGTAAAGGGTTTCATGATGAGCCACAATGCGCTGCTGTATGCCCAGTTGACTGCTGCGTAGATGATGAGGCCAATATTGAAACAGAAGAAGAGCTTTTACTTAAAAAAGATAGCCTTCACATAGATTAACTTTCTATTGAAACTTTGCTATCTAAACACCCTATCTAGCAATGGTGTTTTTTTTTGGATAAATTATTGTAACCCAGGAGTAAATACGCGGTTATATTATAAATCACATTTTATGAAAGTTTTGCTTTTCATTTTTATTTTAATCTCCTTTATGTCGTCAGGTTTGGCCCAAAGTGCAATCGAGAAAGTAAAATCTTTTGAAGACTCTCTCCTAAATTCACTTGAGCAAATAAGAACAGCTGAGACATTAAAAGAAAAATTTCTATTGAATACGCATTTTGAAAACACCTTAAGAAAAGCACTTAGATATGATGAAGCTTTTACTTATAAATTCAATGCTTTGTCTAAGGTAATGAGCACAAAAACCTCTCCTGACAAAGCCTTTCGAATATTCAATTGGAACATTGAAGTTCCGGATATCCAAGAACATTATTTTTTCTGCTTAGTAATGAAATACGATTCACGAAAAGACGAATACGTGATAATAGAATTATATGACAAATCTAAATATGCCACACGAGTTGAATATACTGCATACACTGATAAAAAATGGTTTGGAGCATTATATTATGAAATTATTCCCGTAAAAAAAGGTCTGAATACAACATATACTTTATTAGGCTGGGATGGGAATAATCGAATGTCGAATAAAAAGATTATTGAAACCATGGCATTCCAAGGAAAAGACAAAATCAAATTCGGATTGCCAATAATTAAGCAAGAGGAAGACACAAAAAGAAGAGTGATTTTTCAATACAGTAAAAAAGCAACCATTTCAGTTAAGTACAAATTAATAAAAAAGAAAAAATATATAATATTTGACCACCTATCTCCATTGTCAGGACAGTTAGCAGGTATACCTGATTATCTGGTTCCAGACTTAAGTTTTGATGCTTTCATTTTGGAAAATGGGAAATGGAAATACTTAAAAGATTTTGATGCAAGAACTGGTAAATCTCGAAATGACAAGAATTTTATTCAACCAAAGGAAACAGCACCACCTACAAACTAAGCTTTAATTATTTTAATAACGTTACGTGACCAATATATTCATGCGGCTCCTTTGAAGAAGCATCTGTACAAGTTACTTTCCAAACATAAACATCTTGCGGAGACATAAGCCCTTTATATGTGCCATCCCATCCGTCAGATGAGTGAGAGGTTTCAAAAATTAATTCTCCCCATCTGTTAAACACCATAAACGAATATTTCAAAGGATCTTCTCCTTTTACAATTGGTTTAAATTCGTTATTTAATAAATCGCCTCCTCCTGGTGTAAAAGCATTTGGAACATAAATAAGAAACTCTTCATCGATTGCAACGTTCTGACAAATTACATCAGCACATCCTTCAAAAGTATTAGCCTCTAAACAAACTTCATAAGTACCAGGGTTTGCACCTGTAAAAGTATACTGAGGGTTTTCTAAAGTGCTCTCGTCTTCTAATCCACCAACATCAAAAGTCCAATTATATAGATCAGCATTGGAGCTTAAATTATCGAAATCGATTGTTGGATTCATTACATTAGTGGGTTGCGGTCCAAATGTAAAGTCAGCGGTAGGGTATTCAAAAACACAAACATAATTTGGAATCGTAACCGTTTCAACACATCCTTCTGCAGTAGTTACGGTAAGCGTTACATCCCAGCACCCTGGTTGTGTGAAAACATAAGAAGGATTTCCGCATTGAGTGCTTGTTCCTCCATCTCCAAAACTCCATAAACAGGATGAACCAGCTGGAACCAAGTTATCGGAAAAATTAGTTGTAACTGGAACGCAACCAGATAATTGATCGCCAGTAAATGAAATTGCCGGAACTGTATTTACCGTTACAGTAACTTGATCAGAAATTGGTGGTGTTTCACATCCATCTGTTACTGTCACCGTATAAACTGTTGTTTGGGTAGGAAAAACTGTTTGGTTTTGACCAACACCCAAACCTTGATCCCAAGTATAAGTGTAAGGACCGCCATCACCACCACTTGCCAATGCTGAAAGACTTGATATTGAACCTTCACAAATTGGAGTATCTCCAAATATTGAAAGGGATAAAGGATCATTCACTTGAACTAAAACATTCGTTGCTGCAGAGCATCCATTTGCATCGGTTGCAGTAAATGTATATACCTCATCTAAAACAGGTGAAACGTTTCCATCTTCAGTAGCAAAAACTACTACTCCTGCATTGTCAGACCATTCATAGGTGAAGGGTTGAGTACCTCCTGTGGTAGTTCCGTCTAAAAAGGAGGAACCGCCAATACAAATTGGACTAGTAGCAGTTACAGATACTCCAACAACTATTGGACTTGAAACCTCTGCCGGAGCAGTTGTTGAACATCCATTAGCATCTTGGGCATATACGGTATAACTCCCTGAGCATAAATTGGTGAATATTGATACTGGCACAAAATTAACCCCATCAATACTATACTGAGCAACATTAGTAGCAACAACCTCTAATGAACCATCGCAAATTCCGGGACAAGACTCATCCACCTCTATCACATTATTAATCACTGCAGCTGCAGGTCCAACCAAAGTAACTGACGTATCGATAAAGCAACCGTTTCCATCTGTAACATTCAAATCATATTGACCCGAACATAGATTTGAAACTAGAGGAATCAATTGTCCGTTAGACCATACATAGGAATAGTTCCCATCACCACCAGCTGGTATAGAATTTATCATACCATCACAAGAACTATTACAAATTGGATCTGTTATTCCCAAAGTAACCGTTAAAGGTGCGGGCTCAGTAATTGGCTCATTCGCCACTATTTGACATCCATTTGCATCTTCTATTATTAAATCATAATTACCAACACAAAGGTTGGTAAATACATTGTTCAAACCAAAAGTAACACCATTATCATTACTGTATTGTAAAGTTCCGGTACCCCCACTTACGGTTACATCAATTTCTCCAGTACATTGTCCTGAGCAAAAAACATCGGTTAATCCTACAGAATATGAAAGTACAAGAGGATCATTTAATATAGCAGAGGAGGTTGCTTGACAACCAACCGCGTTAGTCACCACAATATCGTAATTACCTGGACATAAGTTTGGGAAAGCGTTTACACCTTGAAACGTTACTCCATTATCTATACTAAACTGAGTTGCATCAGTTGCATCAATCGATAAAGATCCATCACATCCTGCATTGCATAACGGATCAATACCTATAACGTTATTTATTACTGGACCACCTTGATCTGTTACTGAAACAATTCCAGTAACTTGACATCCTATATTATCTTGAACAACAACATTATAGTTACCAGCCAATAATCCGGTAAAATTACCAGATGCCTGAAAATTGGCACCATTATCAATTGAATATTGATAAGCAATAACTCCATCACTTGCTGTTAATGTAATTTCACCATCTGCACTTCCACATGTAGATTGAACAACAGCATCTATATAACTTAAATTTGAAAACTGAACAATAACGTCGTCCGAATCTGCACATCCGCCACCATTGTCTTCGGTCCACGTCATGGTATAAGAGCCTGCACTTGTTACAGTCGCATTTGAAGTAGGTGAATTTGGATTAGAAAATGTAACACCGGCTCCAGTCCATGTTCCTGTACCAAAACTTGCAGTAGCATTTAAACCATAACTAAATGAACATTCTACAGCATCAGTTCCGGCATCTGCAACTGGCAACCCAACAAACGGACCTCCAGAAAATGCTATTGGACAACCATTATCGTCAGTAACATCAAATGAATACATGTCACCATCTTGCAGCCCTGAAATTGTAACTGTGCCACCACTTACTGTAAGTGGATTTGGGGAAACCGAAGCTGTGGCTGGCAATATATTAGATATTGAATAGTTTCCTCCTAAAAGTTCTGGATACCCACCACTAATTGTAACTGTTACTGTTCCAGTTTGACAATCTTCTACACCAGCTATAACTAATGGTTCCAAATAAGTTACTGCCGTTACAGGACCAACATCAACACAAGTAGGATCATACAATAAACCACCAAAATCTATTGCGGTCATTGGCGCATAATACACTGTATTTCCAGTTATTGGAATTCCTGCACCAATAATAGCTGCCAACAAACCTCCACTAGAACCTCCAACATTCAAATCTATCAAATCCGATGGACCTCCAACAACAAACCCAGAATAACATGGATCAACTCCAGGTTCCAAACCAGGAGTTGGCGGACAGGTGTAAATACCATACATCAATCCAGGGTCTATCCATGAAGGGTCTGCAACGTTATCTCCATTAGACAAAATATCAATTTGATCTCCATCACATAACACATAATTGTTCGTTCCAAAACCAGTCATTGTTACAGTGGTAGTTCCAGCATATGCTGGACACAGACAGGAAGCTGGCTCAGTGTAAGTGCTAGTTGTTAGCGTACAAGCAGGATCTGCTGAAAACACAGCTGAAACAGCACAACCAGCAGTTCCATCTGCCGCTATTCCTCCAATAGTAAACAGTTGTGGACTGGTAAAAGGGGCATTGAAAACTTGCTGATCTCCTGAACAATTCGATACCGTTAATGTTCCCGTAGCTGGGGGGTTGACAAACTCAACTGTTCCGGTTATATCAAATGAATTAGTTGCCCCATTACAGACACCAACAGTTGCGTCCAATAATGTCATAAAACATGTACAGACAGGTTCCGTAAAAGTACCTGTAGTAATTGTACAGGCTGGATCATCCGAAAAAACGGCGGTAACAGAGCAACCGGCAGTTGCATCCGCTGTAATACCATTTATAGCATAATTTATTGGGCTATTAAACGGAGCATTAAATACTTGCTGATCGCCAGAACAATTAGTAACCGTCAGAGTACCACTTGTGGGGGGATCTGTAAACTGAACTTGCCCCGTAATATCAAATGTACCACCAGCGCATACCGAAACGTTTGCGTCTATAAAATCCATAAAGCAAGGATCTACAATACTACAATCTGTGGACCCCGAGCCACCTGTCTGCTCAAGAGTAATTTGCTGAGAAACTGACGCATAATTTGTAATTAACAAGACATATACCTCACCTATTTGAGCATTCGGTACATTTACATTTTCCGTCGCAGCAGTGGAATAGCTGCAGTCTATTGCAGAGCCATATGAATTACAATTTGCTTGAGCATCGGGTAAACTGGAAAAGGGCCCCCATAAAGCAAAATCAATATCAGAACCCGCAGACAAATCCATATCAATACCACCAGCATCTGCTACCTCCATATAATACCATGTAGGATTAGGAGAGGAGGCTAAACAACTATAATTATTGCCAGGATCCGTGCTACTCGCATCTGCTACCCCAGTTTGCGCAGGAAAATTCAAACCTACATCGGTACAAATTGGCTCTAAACTGCTGCAAGTGTTACTTTGGGAATAAACAACACCACTCAAGAGAATCTTAAAAAGTACTAAGAAAATTAATTTCAAATGCTTCATTTGGTTATTTAATAATTAGTAATTTTTGTTTTTCAACTTCAGCATTTGCTATGTTCAATTTCATTGCCTCATACCAGCCACTATTCAATTGCCTTTTTATTCTCAACTTTATCTGCTTTTGTTAGCTCCATTTTTGTTTTGATAGAATGAATGTAGCTATTATAATAGGCCACAGTTTTAGCCTCAATTATTTTTTTGCTTCCCGCAGAAACATATTGCCCTTTGTTGTGCGCTTGAACTTTGGTAGAGCCTACATTTAGGGAAGACTCTTTTCTCAATTCATTCGCTTCCTTTAAGTGATTCTGAGAGAATGACTTAAAGGACATCAAGACTAAAAATATAACAGCTACCGTTTTCATTATTTTTTTTTATTTTAACGTTCAAAAACAAACTTGGTTGCTTTTTTTACTGCACAAAAATCTGTACCGTGCACAATCACTTAATTATAAGTGGTTATAAAACTACATTATTTTAACATATGGACAAATTTGGTTTGCACAAATGACCTGTTTTTAATTCTTAAATCAATAAAAAGAACTTAACTATTTTGATATTAATTGACCTTTTTTCATCACATTTGCATGATAAATTTTAACGCTAAATTAGTCACTATGTCAAAAGTTCACAACTACAGCGCAGGACCGTGTATCTTGCCTCAAGAAGTATTCGAAGAAGCTTCAAAAGCAGTATTAAACTATAACAAATCAGGACTTTCAATACTCGAAATGTCTCACAGAAGTAAAGACTTCGTGGCGGTTATGGAAGAAGCTAGAAATTTAGTAAAAGAAATACTAGGAGTTCCAAAGGGTTATACCGTTTTGTTTCTGCAGGGAGGCGCTAGCTTAGGATTTTTAGTTTCCGCTTATAATATGATGCGAGAGAATAAAAAAGGTGGGTACATTAATACTGGAGCTTGGGCTAAAAAAGCTATCAAAGAAGCCGATTTCATGGGTGAATCTGTTTTATTAGCTTCCTCAGAAGACAAAAACAACAATTACATTCCAAAAGGATACTCCATACCTGATGATATAGATTACTTACACTATACTTCAAATAACACAATTTTCGGGACACAATTTAAAGATATTCCAGAGACAAACATCCCTATAGTTTGTGACATGAGTTCGGACATTTTCTCAAAGAAAATTGATGTCTCAAAATTTGATATTATTTACGCCGGTGCTCAAAAAAATCTTGGTCCAGCAGGAACAACTCTCTACATAGTAAAGGATTCTGTACTTGGCAACTCATCAGTTGATATTCCAACTATGCTGAATCTGAAAACACATGCGGATAAAGACTCGATGTTTAATACTCCTCCTTGTTTTGCTATTTACACGGCAATGTTGACATTAAGATGGTTGAAGAAAAACGGTGGACTCGATTGGATTGAAAAAAGAAATGAAGAAAAATCTGCGTTACTCTATAGTGAAATAGACAACAACCCTCTTTTTGAAGGAACTGCTGCAAAAGAAGACAGAAGTAATATGAATGTTACTTTCGTTCTTACTGACGAGAGCAAGGCAGAAGAGTTTGATAAAATGTGGAACGAAGAAAAAATTAACGGACTTAAAGGACATCGCTCGGTTGGTGGATATAGAGCATCTATGTACAACGCTCTTCCTTTGGAAAGTGTACAAGTTTTAGTCAACGTAATGAAAAAATTAGCACTTCAAACAGCATAAAAAAGAATAAATGAAAGTATTAGCAAACGATGGTATTGCACCATCAGGAAAAGAAGCTTTGGAAGCAAAAGGATTTACTGTAGTGACTGAAACTGTTGCGCAGGATGATTTAATTGATGCAATTAACAACGAAGGTTATGAAGTTGTATTAGTAAGAAGTGCAACCACAGTGCGCAAAGAAGTAATGGATGCATGTCCTGGACTTAAAATGATTGGTAGAGGTGGTGTTGGAATGGACAATATTGATGTTCAATATGGCAGAGACAATGGATTAGTTGTTTTTAATACACCGGCAGCATCTTCATTGGCTGTTGCTGAATTAGTAACTGGGCAATTATTTAGTATTTCTCGTTCTACTTATGACTCTGAGAGAAATATGCCTACTAATGGGAATTCCGAATTTAAAGTTCTAAAGAAAAAATACGGGAAAGGTGTTGAATTAAGAGGGAAGACTCTTGGCGTAATTGGGTTTGGAAGAATTGGTCAATATACTGCTAAATACGCTTTAGGATGCGGGATGAATGTTATCGCTGCTGACCCATTCGTGGAAAACGCTTCTGTGTCCGTTGAAGTTGGAAATCAAAGCATTGATGTAAACATTGACATGGTTTCTAAAGATGATTTATTAGCAAAAGCTGATTATATCTCTTTACACGTTCCTATGCCAAAAGAGGGAGCTGTAATAGCAAAAGCTGAATTCGACAAGATGAAAGATGGTGTTCGTATTGTTAATGCTGCAAGAGGTGGAGTTATCAATGAAGATGACTTAATTGATGCTTTAAATAATGGTAAAGTTGCTGCTTGTGCATTAGATGTATTTGTTGGAGAACCTTCCCCAAGAGAGGATGTTTTAGCACATGAGAAAATAGCTTTGACACCTCATGTTGGAGCCGCAACGGTTGAAGCTCAGGACAGAATTGGAACAGAACTAGCAAGTCAAATTATTGACTTTTATAAAGTTTAACAAACTTGTTACAATCTTATACCTAAGCCGATATTCGTAATTGTTTATCGGCTTTTTTATTACTTTCCCACTTTCAAATAACTTAACTTAACACTATGAGTAAAATAATTCCATTTAAAGCAGTTCGTCCTACAAGAGACAAAGCTTATTTGCTATCTAGCAGACCGTCCTACTCATACAAGAAAAAACACTTAGAATCCAAACTTGAAGGAAATCCTTATACATTTTTACACGTTATTAATCCTGAATTCAGAGAAGATGACTCTACAAAACCAAATACTGTTGAACGTTTTGAAAAAGTAAAAGATAAGTATGATGAATTTAAGTCTTTGGGATATCTTACCCAAGATAGTATTCCTTCAATCTACATATACCGACAAATAACTCCAAGTAATACATACATTGGGATTATTGCGGCCGCCTCAGTCGACGATTATTTAAACGGAAAAATCAAAGTTCATGAGCATACCCTTTCTCAAAGAGAGGAAATGTTTAAAAAATACTTAAACGTCTGTAAATTTAATGCAGAACCTGTACTGTTAACCTACGAAGATAGCAAGGACATTGATTGTATATTCGAAAAATATGTCAATTCCAGATCAGAATATGAATTTACGAACACAAAAAAAGTAAAGCATGATCTTTGGATTGTCAATAAACAAGAAGATATAAAAGCACTGGTAAATGGATTTGCAAATGTGGATAATTCATATATCGCTGATGGACATCACCGGGTATCATCGTCCGCACTATACACCAAGAGTCAAAGAGAGAATGGATACAACGGAAATGAAGACTTTAACTACTGTCATGGCCTTTTATATAGCTGAAAGCAAACTAAGAATATTTAGCTACAACAGAACCATCACTAGCCTAAATGACCTTAGACCTGAAGAATTCCTACTACAAATCAAAAAATCATTTACGCTAACAAAAACAAAAGAAGAGTATCATCCAAAAGGATTACATAATTTATCCATGTACTTTGATGAATCTTGGTACTCTCTCACAATTAAAGATAAATTTATTGATACTGACAACCCTGTAGGATGTTTGGATGCGCAGCTACTATCAGATCTAGTTTTCTCCCCTATTCTAGGAATAAACGACTTAAAAACGGACAACCGAGTTAATTTTATTGAAGGAACTAAAGGAATGAAAGCTCTGCAAGAATCTGTTGACAACAATGCATCAAAAGTGGCCTTTGGACTCTTTCCCGTTTCAATAGACCAATTAAAAAGAGTTGCAGATACAAACAACATTATGCCACCCAAAAGTACTTGGATAGAACCAAAAATAAGAAGTGGACTTACCATTTTTGAATTTTAGTATCTACCAATCTGTAATCGGTATTAACAAAAATGTTAAATTAAAAAAGGAGAGCAATTGCTCTCCTTTTTTATCTCTATTAATTTAAAGTTTATATAATAACTTCTTTTACCTTGTCTGCAGCATCTTGCAATGTAATTGCAGAATGCACGTTTAAACCAGAGTTATCAATAATCTCTTTTGCTTCAACAGCATTTGTTCCTTGTAACCTTACAATAATTGGAACTGGAATGTTACCAATGCTTTTATAAGCTTGAACAATTCCATTAGCCACTCTATCGCATCTTACAATTCCTCCAAAGATATTTACTAAAATACCTTCTACATTTTTATCCTTTAGAATAAGGTTAAAGGCTTTTTCAACTCTTTCAGCATCCGCTGTACCGCCAACATCTAAAAAGTTCGCAGGTTCTCCACCCGATAACTTAATAATATCCATTGTGCTCATGGCTAATCCAGCACCATTTACCATACACCCAACATTTCCATCCAAGTTGACATAGCTTAAACCAGCTGCAGCTGCTTCAACTTCTGTCGGATCCTCTTCACTTACGTCTCTCATTGCAGCGTAATCCGGATGACGATACAAAGCATTATCATCTAAAGTCACTTTAGAATCGACAGCTATAATTGTATCTTCACATGTTTTTAACACTGGGTTAATTTCAAACATAGAAGCATCGCAACCTTCGTAAGCTGCATATAATGACTTTACAAACTTTGTCATTTCTTTAAATGCTTTTCCACTTAAACCTAAGTTAAAAGCAATTTTTCGACATTGAAAACCTTGTAAACCAACTTTAGGATCAATTTCTTCTTTAAATATTAAATGAGGTGTTTTCTCCGCAACTTCTTCAATGTTCATTCCCCCTTCTGTGGAGTACATGATAATATTTCTACCATTACCTCTATCCATTAATACAGACATGTAATATTCTTCACATTTATCAAAATCTGGAGCGTATACGTCTTCAGCAATCAGCACTTTACGCAACTAATTTTCCAACTCCATTAGTTTGAGCAGTTTCTAAATGTCCCCCTAAAATACCCTTTACAACACCTTCAACTTTATCAATTCCTTTTGCTATTTCGACACCATGAGAACCCGTTTCCTCTATAGTACCTTTACCTCTACCTCCAGCATGTATCTGAGCTTTAACTACATACCATTCAGTACCTGTTTCTGCTGTAAGTTGCTTTGCAGCGTCTAGAGTTTGAGAAGCATCATCAACAACAATTCCCTTTTGTATAGCTACACCGTAACTCTCTAAAATCGATTTTCCTTGAAATTCGTGTAAATTCATTTTTTTGGTTTTAGTTGCTCCAAATGTAAAAATAGTCTTGGGTTAAGCCATAAATAGTTACATGTTTTTTTAAACTTTTTAAAAAATAATCAATTAGATAACAGACACTAGAAGCTAAATTTAAAAAGAGTTAATTTTAAAATTAAAAATCTAGCATCTTTTGTGTGGCGTCTTTTATCTTTACTGTCCATGAAATACGAATCATACGACATAAACTTCAATCAAGGAACTTCTAAAGTTCATCGTTTTTGCACGATAAAAGGAGGTTCTCCAATTTTCTTAATTCATGGATATTTTGAAGACGGAAGAATTTTTTTCACTAAAAAAGGTAAAGGATTTGCTCCATTTCTTGCAGAAAATGGATTTGATGTTTTTGTTTGTGACTTACTGGGTAAAGGTGAAAGTCTTCCAAAAATAGAGAGAGGTTTTGCGCACAGTCAATTTGAAATAATAACAAGAGATATACCTACCTACATAGCATTTGTAAGAGAAAAAACTGGAATAGAAAAAATACATTTGGGAGCACATAGCTGGGGCGGTGTTTTAGCGATAGCTTATTTATCCAGAACACAAGATCCTAATATTAAATCAATGATTGCATTCAGCACCAAACGAAGAATTGCCATTAAAGGTTGGAGAAAATTGATTGGAGTTAATTTGATGTGGGATAAATACGGAACCTATTTGACTAAAAAACATGGCTATTTGCCTGCAAAAAAAATGAAGATGGGAACTGAAAATGAACCAGCAGCTTATTATGCAGATGCAAATATTTGGGTAAAAGGGAAAAAGTGGATTTCTCCTGAAGACGGCTATAATTACCAACAAGAATTAGCGAATGTGAAGCTCCCTCCTATTTTATACATAACAGGAAGAGGTGACAAACTTCTAGGGCATCCGATGATGTAAAAAGACTTTTGAATGAAACCGGGAAAGCATCAAGCCAACAAATTGCAAATTGTGGGAAAGAATAATGGTTTCAAACACGATTACGATCACATCAACATTCTTACGCATAAAGATGCTCCTAAAGATCATTTCCCTTTTGTTTTGGATTACCTAAAACAATTTGAATAACTTAGCAACGTGATTGAATCAAAAGACATAACTAAATCTTACGGCGACTTAAAAGTGCTAAAAGGTGTTAACTTCACTATTAACAAAGGAGAAATTGTATCAGTTGTTGGGGCTTCAGGTGCGGGTAAAACGACTTTACTTCAAATTCTTGGGACACTAGATCGTGCAGACGGGGGCGATATTGTTTTCGAAAACAAATCTACAAGTGCTTTGAGCAAAAAAGACTTGGCGCAATTTAGGAATCAGAACATCGGATTCGTATTCCAGTTCCACCATTTATTGCCTGAATTTACAGCTTTTGAAAACGTTTGCTTACCCGGATATATTGGAAAAAGAAACAAAAAAGAAGTCGAAAAAAGAGCGAAAGAGCTATTGGTTCAATTAGGCTTAGAAGACAGAATAGAGCATAAACCAAATGAACTTTCAGGCGGAGAACAACAAAGAGTAAGTGTTGCTCGAGCATTAATTAATGACCCTGCTCTTATTCTAGCCGATGAACCCAGTGGAAACTTAGATTCCACAACCGCTAAAGAGTTACATCAATTATTCTTTGACCTGCGAGATGAATTCCAACAAACTTTTGTAATCGTAACGCACAATGAAGATTTAGCAAAAATGGCTGATCGAACTCTAGTTATGAAAGATGGAATGATTGTTTGAATAAGTTTCTCTGCATCTTCTTTAGAACACATATATGCGGATAAACATCCTTAATATGAAACCTAAAAATTATAGGTGTATTTTACCTCTAAAAAAGGAGTTAAGTCCCTAAACTTTTGCTTTATTTCTTCACGAACTTTGGAGGTTAAACTAGCCACTAACTCGCTATTTACATCGTCACCTTCACCAACATTAATTTCAGTATTACTTTTTATATTTAAAACAAAACCTCCCAATAGCTTTGATTTCTCAATGTCAAAAACTAATACATCTCCATTTACAAAACCAGAGTCATACTCATCTCCAGAAATGTATAGTGGTTTTCTAAATTCAACTACTCTATTTAAAACAAGGTATTTTGAATTCAAAAAATGAAAAACTGCGTTTTCAGTTGACTTGCCTTCCAGCGTATTAAATGAGTAATTATCATCCACTCTGTAATCATGCGGTTCTATATAAGAACTTAAATCAATATTAAATAACATAGCCATATCCGCATGTTCTCTTCTTCGCGTTCCATCATAAGGAATATTTAAAGGGACTGATAAGTCCTTAAAACTTTCAAAACCAACTTGATAAACATTGCTCTCTCCGTGCTCCACAATTACATCGTTTGTTTCCCAATTAATTTCATCATCAGTAAGAGGGGCGATTGTTTTTGCTAGTTCGTAGCATTTATACAATTGATTAAATTTTGAAACCGCATCTTCCCTTCTGTTATTCAGAACATCCTCAATACTATCAGAACAGGAGGTTAAAAGGAACGCAAAAACCAGTACACTTAATAAACTTTTCATATTATTATATTTTTATTTAGTTAAATGTTATTTCAATACCATTTGCTCTGCAACAATTTTTTCATCTAAAAACAAGCTCGCTTTTTCTTCAAATGATCTTGGATTCTCTGTCGTATAGTACATCGTAATTCCATTCATAGAACACTTATCAGCCATATCTAAATGTCTTTTAAGGTATTCCGCTAGTTTCTTTGCTACAATTTCTCCTTGAGCAATTACTTTAACCGAATTGGGTACGAATTTTCTAATTTGCTCTAGCAAAATTGGGTAATGCGTACAACCTAAAATCAGCGTGTCTAACTCAGAATCTTTGGACAATACAGACTCTATGTTTTGTCTAATAAAAAACTCTCCTCCTGGAGTATTGAATTCGTTATCTTCAACTAAAGGAACCCACATTGGACAAGCTTCTTGACTCACCACAATGTGCGGATGAAGTTTTCCGATTTCCAGCACATATGATTCAGATATGACCGTGCCAAGCGTTCCTAAAACTCCAATATGTTTAGTCGTAGAAAACTCGTCTATCATTTCAGCACAGGGCCGAATAACACCCAATACTCTCTTACTTGGATCAATTTTCCGCAAATCATTTATCTGGATGGTGCGCAAAGCTTTAGCCGAGGCCGTATTACAAGCTAATATAACTAAGTGGCATCCTTGTTCAAATAATGTCTTTACTGCTTGAAGCGTATATTCATATACCACATCGAAGGAACGAGTACCGTAGGGTGCTCTGGCATTATCTCCCAAATAAATAAAATCATTATTTGGCATAGCCTTTCTCAATTCAGAAAGAACAGTTAACCCACCATAACCCGAATCAAAAACTCCTATAGGTGCTTTTTTGCTCATAAAATTTGCCATAAAAAAAAACCACTTACGGTGAATAAGCGGTTTTAAATGTAATAAGTTATACTTGACTAGTCAACAATACCTAATTCTTTTTTTAATAATGGAGTGATGTCTTCTCCTCCAGCAAAATGAAGACTTGAAGTATCAAACACATAAGTATAACTATTTTCTTTTGCTACTTTTTGAACTGCTTCTTGAATTTTTTTAAGTACTGTTTGCATCAGCATTGCCTCTTTATCCTGTAATTTTTTTTCTGCCTCTCCTTGTTTCGTCTGAAAATTTTGACTCTTCTGCATAAGCTCTTGGTAACGAGAAGCTTTTATTTCTTCGGTTAAATTTGGTTCGTCTTCAATATACTTAGCTTCATCTTGTTTAATTAATGTAGCAAACATCTCTAATTCTCTCATTAACTCACCTTGATATCTCTCCAATTCTGTTTCTGCTGCTTTATATTCTTTCATCTGCACCATCATTTCCTGCGAATTAATGTGACCCAATTTTTGTGCTGATGTGCTTATGGCCACTAATGCTACTGCTACTATTACAATTAATTTTTTCATTTCGATAATTTTACTGTTCTATATTTATTTTTTTATTTTATTCAATACGATATCACTTTTGTCATATTTCGGATTGGCGTACAAGATATTTGAATTTTTTTCTTTTTCCATAACAAAATCATACCCTTTCTCTTTTGCCATAGTTTTTATAGCTCTATAAATTTCATCTTGTATTGGTTCGATTAACTCTTTCCTTTTCTGAAACATGCTACCATCAACACCAAAACGTTTTTTTTGTAATTCTTTTGCTGCTTTTTCCGCTTCAAAAATTTCTTGTTCTCTCTGTCGCTTAGTATCTTCTGGCAACAAAATTTGCTCTTGCTGATACGCTTTGTATTTCACTTCTATCTCCTTATACTCTAACTCAATTTCTTTTTGCCATTTTTCAGATAAATCATCTAACTCTTTTTGTGCGTCCTTGTAAGCAGGAATCTCACTCAAAATATAGTTCATATCTACAAAAGCATATTTTTGAGAAAGTGCAGATGATGAAAACAAAAAAACTACCAATAGACTTAAAACTATTTTTTTCATATAACGAATGTGCTTATTATTTGATTTGCGAAGTTAAAAATATTGAATTACAGTTCTCCAAGATTCATGCCAATGGTAAAATGAAACTGTCCACGATAGCCCTTTAATTGAATCTCAGAATTGTGAATAAATTCTCCTGCCGCTCCTGCATCTAACTCATCTAACCCCCAACCGTAATCAAGCCCCATTAAACCGAACATTGGCAAAAATATTCTCACACCTACGCCAGCTGATCGCTTCACCTGAAACGGATTATACTTTTTGTAATCATTCCATGTATTTCCTGCCTCGATAAATCCAAGCATATAAATTGTAGCTGACGGATTTAAAGAAAGTGGGTAGCGCAACTCCATGGTGTACTTGCTAATTATTCTACCTCCATTCACTTGCGGAGATATGTGTCCATCATCATAACCACGTAATGCAATTATTTCACGTCCATCTAGACTAAAGCCAGTAAGACCGCTACCTCCCATAAAAAATCGTTCAAAAGGTGGAGCTCCCTTCTCAGAATTCCAAGCATTTAGAAATCCAAATCCAAGTCTTGCATTAATAACCAATTTTTTATCTTTAGATAATGGCGTAAACCATGATGAAGTAAATTTAATTTTATTGTACTCTAACCACTTGTATCTTTCTTGATCCGATAGATCAGAATAATCATCAACGCCATCAAACCAAGAATACATAGGAGTAATTTTAGCTGATAATGTAAATGAAGAACCCGTTCTTGGATACAATGGCTGATCTATTGAATTCCTAGACAGAGTTGCTTGAAAAGATAAGTTGTTTGCATACCCGTCAGAAAAAGAAAATACATTCCCATAATTATTCAAATCATAATACTGATAACCCGCCATTAACTGAAGGGTAAAATAATCATCTGGCCATTTCAACCTTTTCCCCAAGCCAATTGAAGCTCCTGTAATTTTAATATATCTTCTATCTGGGTTTTTCACTCTTTTACCTGCTGCGTCTGTGGAATCGCGGTAATTGACCGGATCAGATGCTTGAACTGAATGAAAAATTGAAACACTTAATGAATTTGGTTTTTTTCCTCCCAACCATGGCTCAGTAAATGAAGCATTGTAAGATTGATAAAAGTATCCATTCGACTGAGCTCTAATACTTAAACGCTGCCCATCACCTGATGGTAATGGTTTCCACTCAGATGCTCTAAAAAACTTTCTACTTGAAAAGTTGTTAAACACAACTCCCAATGTACCAACTACTCTTCCTGCTCCCCAACCACCAGATAGTTCAATCTGATCGCTTGGCTTTTCTTCAACAACATATTCAATATCTACTGTACCATCTGCAGGATTAGGCTTGGGGTTTACAGCCAGTTTTTCTGGGTCAAAATACCCATTTTGCGCTAATTGCCGCTGTGTTCGAATAACAGCATCCCTACTAAACAAGTCTCCTGGCTTTGTATAAATTTCACGCAAAATTACATGATCACTGGTCTTTGAATTCCCAATAATTGTTATGTTTCTATTTCTTGCTTGTTTCCCTTCATAAATACGTAATTCCAAGTCTACAGAATCACTAGTAACTTGCGTTTCTACCGGTGTTAATTGGAAAAACAAATATCCATCATCCATATACAATGAGGACACATCAGAACCTCCTGGATTCATGAAAAGTCGCGTTTCTAAAGTTGCCTGATTATACTCATCTCCGGGTTTAATTCCCAAAATTGTATCAAGCCTTCCTGAAGAATACTTTAGGTTACCAACCCAATCAACATTTCTAATAAAGTATTTATTTCCTTCATCAATCGTCATTTTAACATTGATTGACCTCTCATCAACGCTGTACAATGTGTCAAATGTTATTTCTGCATCTCTAAAAGCAAGTTCTTTGTACTTCTCAATCACATGTCTTTTGTCATTCGCAAAATTCGATTGCATAAACTTAGAACCAATATTGAAAAAATACCATCTTTTCTGTTTGGTCTTTTTCATTGCTCTTCTCACTTTGCCATCCGAAAGTTTTTCATTGCCTTCAATGAGAATTTTACTGATTTTAATCTTCTCTCCTTTTTTTATTTTGATCGTAAGTCGAGCGCTATTATTTATCAATGTATCAGGCTGGGAAAAAACATTTACTTTAGTTTTAAGATATCCTTTATCAATGAAATAGTTTCTGCTAGTTTGTTTTACTCGCAACAGCAAATCTTCGGTAATAATTTTACCCGTATACAAGTCTAAAACCTCTCTAATTTTGTTTGCTTCGGATTTGGAAACACCTTTAAAACTGTAACGAGACAACCTTTCTCTTTCTTGGAGTTTTATCACTAGAAATATATTATTCCCTTGAATTTTTTCCGCAACTATCTGTACATCCGAAAAAAGCTTCTCCTTCCATAAATTATTTATAGCCTTAGCTATATCGTCACCAGGTATTGTAACCTGCTCTCCTCTTACAAGTTCAGTTTTATTAATGATTTGATTGTGGTCAAAATTCCGAACACCATCCACAACTATTCCTGCAAGCGTATACTTCTTTGGTGACAAATAATCCACGGTAGCATTTTGAGCTGAAACTTTCGAACCTAAAACACTTGAAATCACAAGCAGAAGTATTAAAATAACTTTATTCATTTTCAGATATTTGTTCACTTGTTTTTCCAAACCTTCTTTCTCGGTTTTGATAATTTAATATTGCTTCGAAAAAATTTTCCTTCTTAAATTCTGGCCACAGCGTTTCAGTAAAATAAAGCTCTGCATAGGCCAGTTGCCACAACATGAAATTACTTATCCTTGCCTCTCCGCTCGTGCGAATTAACAATTCAGGATCCGGAATATTCCTGGTGCTGAGATAAGAACTTATTAATTCCTCATTTATTTCACTTGGTAAAATATTTTTGTGTTTAACCTCATTTGCAATTTCTTGAATTGCTTTGGTAATTTCCCACTTAGAACTATAACTTAAGGCTAAGTTCAATGTTACCCTTGTATTGTTCTTTGTATTCTCAATAGCTCCAGACAAGGCTTCTTGGCAACTTTCCGGAAGATTACCTGTATCTCCTATTGCTTGGAGTTTTACACCATTTTCATTTAATTTATCTACCTCAGATACAATCGTTTGAACGAGTAAATCCATTAAAGCATCAACTTCTTCTTTTGGCCTATTCCAATTCTCTGTGCTAAAGGCATAAAGAGTTAGGTATTTTACACCTATTTCACCAGCAGCCGTTAGAGATTCCCTTACAGAATCAACTCCATTAATATGACCAAACACTCTTTCTTCTCCTTTTTTCTGAGCCCAACGTCCATTACCGTCCATGATAATAGCTACATGCTGCGGAACTTTCGTTAAATCTATTTGGTTTTTGTAACTCATAAAAAATTCCTGCGAATTTGAGGAAATATAAGGACTTTGTGAAATGATTTATGGTTTTTTGTGAATTTTAAAGCTATTTGAATCTTTTGCTACACGTTTCGTAGTCAAATATTCTAAAACTAAGCATGGCTCCGAAAAAAGAATACCAATCTTTATTTTTGGAGTTTCCGCGTGACATACCATAATTCATATCAGTATAGCCTTCCTCATTTAATGTTCTATCGCTCATGTATGCCGAAAGCTGACCTGCCTCCTGAGATAATAATTGCAAATCGGGATACCGACCACTAACGTCATCTAAGTAATCCGTAAAAGTTTTTCGAATTCCATACTCCAATGAGATAGCAAATCTTTTTGTTACATTAAACTTGTAGCCCACGCCCAGAGGAATACTGATTTGATTTAATTGATACCTTTTCACTGAAGGGTTCTGAGATGTTTCTTGCCCTTCTGTTGCTAAAGGTTGCAGTTCTATAGCTTCACCTTGATAACCGCCTAAAGGATTCATTTTGAAATAATTAATGCCAGCTAATAAATAGAAAGTTTGAAATTTAAATTTCTTTCTACTCAAATCTCCAACGATATAATCTATAAAATTTATTTCAATTAGTGGGCCTATTTCTAATATAGAAGAACTAAAATTCAAGTTTCTATTCAATTGATTTAAATCATTCGAAAAAGCGTCATTTCCTGCAACTTGCCCATATATTGCTTGAATACGCAACGCTATTCTCTCATTGTCAAAATTAGAACGATAAACAATTCCGACTGCGTAATTCGTTTGGTTAAAATGAGCATAAGGATTTAAATCCCCTATATAATAAGCTCCCCCTCCAAACACACCAATTTCTGGAGTTTGAGAGGTTACATTTGTTACGGAAAAAAATATTATTAATATAAAGTTAATCCTTCTCATCATAGTGAATATAAGCGACTAAAACATTAAATTCATTGATTTATTGCTAAATACTCGATTATCTTTTTCAAAATCAAACAAATTTAATGGTATTTCAATAATATTACTTAACAAGTGTGAGAATTGTTGAAGGATATCTAATTAATTTCTTTTATCCACTCCCCATAATAATTTATTCCTTATGGTTTTGTAAAAATTTTGTCCTTCGAATTTAACTAAATTGATATCAGAATCCTGACTTAACCACCTTTAAGTCAGTGTCATTACTTATCGTTCTAGTGCGACTATCCAAGGTCGCTAAAAACTCGTCTTCCCTACCCTCAATTCGCAACGTTACCTCTACATCATCGGGAACTATTAGAGGTCTAGCACTGAGGTTATGTGGAGCAATTGGGTTTATTACAAAGTTTTTAGATTGTGGCATCAATATTGGCCCCCCGCAACTTAATGAATATGCCGTTGATCCAGTTGGAGTTGACAAGATTAAGCCATCAGCCCAATACGAGTTCAAATACTCATCATTTATATATGTATGTATCGTCATCATTGAAGACGAATCCTTTTTGTGAACAGTAAGTTCATTTAATGCATAATTATTTTTTCCAAATAATTCATCATCGGTCTCAAGACTTAACAATGACCTTTGTTCTAACTCATAATTCCCCTTCAATAACATTTCTACAATCTGCTTGGCGTCTTCTTTGGCATTATTCGCCAAAAATCCCAGCCTACCTGTATTTAAGCCAACGATAGGTATCTCAGAATCTCCAATTGCTGTTATGGTATCTAAAATAGTCCCATCACCTCCTATGCTAATCAATATGTCTGGTGCCGTCTCAACATCTTCCAGAGAAGATCCAATGATAAAATTTCCTGATATCTTTTTACTCTTTAAAAAATCACAAAAAGAAGCATTCATATATAGCTGAACTTGCTTACTCATTAATTCATTAACAAGAATCAGCACAGAAACCACTGCTTCATCAGGAACTCTTTTACAATAGATAGCTACTTTCATTTTTTGATTTTAATTTTCTGCTTCAAAAGTAACCTACTTTTATATCGGTTGAACAAAATGTAGAAAAAATCCAAATTCATTTAATTTATTCGTAGAGAATTCCACTCGAATAACTTTATCATAATAAGTTACAAAATCAAGACCAACACCATATCCAACCATTGTATTGTTTGCCAATAAGTTATTATTAAAATAATCATCTCCGACGTAACCAATATCTGTAAAAATATTTAAATAAAATGCATAATGAAAATTAGAAATTCCAGGATTGCGGACTAGAGGAAGAATTGTTTTTTTAGAAGACGCAACCTTGTACTTAAGATTACTCTTCATTAACAATGCATACTTCCCATCTATTACATAGTATTCATAGCTTCGCACAAAATCGCTATATCCAAGCATATTTTGGAAGTAATAAGCTTGAATCTCTTGAAATGTAAATTTTCCTTTTATACTCGAAGCCCAATAAAAATTATCTCCAATCTTATTAAATTTCTTTACCTCGGTTTCTAATTTGGTAAATGAATGATTGGAAAACAAATTAAAACCATTATGCTGAAACTCTGCTTTGAGAAAATAACCTTTTAAGGGGTATGATGCATTATCTCTATGATCATCTTTAAAAACATATTTTAAACCAAGCGATTTCATCCTACTTTCTCCATCTCCAAAGTAGTTAGTGTTATTTATCACGATACTATCCTCTACTCTAACATCTTGAAAAATACCAATTAGCTGATGAGAAACAAAGATTTTATTTCTATATTTTAGATATAAAGCATTGTACCACTCCTCTTTGGATTTGCCTGTAGGCCGAGTAAATAAACGTTTGTTGCGATTTGTACCATAAACAACCTCATAATTTTGAAAATAAGAGGCGTACGCCCCAAACCCAAAGTTCTGATGCTTTTTTGTATAGGGAACATCATAAAAACAACCCACTTTTTTCGAATACCCCAATTGAAACACAAACCCTAATTTCTCTTTTCTCCCTCTAAAATTTCTATTCATAATCATGGACCCCCAATTTATTCTTGCCAAGTTTTTTGTCTCCAGCCAAGTATTAAAATTTGGATCTGCCACTTCAAGAATAGGAAATGGCCAAACATACCACCTTTCAGTAACTACAATCAACACCTCTGTATACCGATCATCCACGGGATGGTGTTCGACAGTTACAAAATTAAAAAGAGATGTGTTTTTCAAATTTAACAGAGACTTTTCTAGCTCCGTATCTATTAGCAAATAAGAAAGTTGTATCTCCAATTGAAAAAGTCAATTCTCTATGAATAACAAATTCTTTTGTCCTATCATTCCCAACAATCCTAATATTGGCAACTTCAAATATAGCATCTTGATCTTGACCCCAACAAAAGTATGAGAAACCAAATAAATAAAAAGAAAATATAGGGCCGTACGCAATTTGAGAAGCATTATTCCAATTACATATCCAGGTATTTCATGAGAGATTCAAATCGATCTTTCATATCTTCTTGATAATCTATTTCTGAATAAGATGCGTTTACCACATAATCATAACGAGTTAAAGCCTGAAGAACTCCCTGAATGTTCTTTCTATTCACTTTAATGGTTACTTCCATAAGTGTTGAATCATTGGCAGAAGTAATATAAGTGCTTAATATTTTAGTGTCATCGCCTTCAATTATTTGAGCCAAATGGCCTAAGGAATAATCATTTTGATTCAATTCGAGTACAATTACAGAACCTGGCTCACTTATCGATGCTGTATTCGAAATTAGATGCATTAAAGATGGAAGAGTGGTCAACCCAAGGTAGTTATCACTTTTATCTAGAATAGGAGCAACCGAAAGCTGCAAATCCGAAACCATTTTCATCACTTCATAAATATGCCGATCCTCGTAAATAAAAGGGCGATTTAACGTCAGGTTTAACTCCGCTATTGTCATATCCGAAGATGCTGCATCATATAATATATCTTCAGAAACCAAGCCCTGGTATTGAACTCCATCTACAACAGCTAAGTGAGTTACCTTAAACTCATCCAACCAGTTTAAAAGCTTTTTCTACCGTTTCAGAAGAACGAATCGGAGGAACATCATTTGTTATTAATTCTCTTGCAATCATTTATTTTTAATTTTGCAATGCGCAAATGTAAGTATTTGATTTACGATTCACCTTTTAAGATTTGTCATCTTAAGATGAAGAAACGTTTTTCATTTCCTTCTATTGTATCAACTATTAAACCAATTTAATCAAAAAACAATGGTAAGACTAAGTGTCAATATTAACAAAATTGCTACCATCAGAAATGCAAGAGGTGGAAACACTCCCGATTTAATCAAAATGGCTCAGAACATTGAGCGTTTTGGTGCCCAAGGAATTACAGTACACCCAAGACCCGATGAACGTCACATACGCTATAAAGACGTATATGACTTAAAGAAAGTTGTCCAAACAGAGTTTAATATTGAGGGCAACCCTAAAGAAAATAAGTTTATTGACCTTGTTTTAGATATAATTCCGGAACAAGTAACGCTTGTGCCCGATAGTGGAGGTCAGCTTACATCGGATCATGGCTGGGATACGATTCAGCATAAAATCTATTTGCAAGAAATTATTGGTCGTTTTAAAGAAAAAGGAATTCGCACTTCTATTTTTGTCGATCCCGATATTAAAATGATTGAAGGTGCTTTAGAAACGGGCTCCGATAGAATTGAATTATATACAGAAAGCTATGCTGCTAATTATTTAACAGACAAACACAAAGCAATTGCTCCTTTTATAGAAGCAACAAAAAGAGCCGTAGAAATAGGCTTAGGACTAAATGCTGGCCATGATTTATCTTTAGACAATTTAAAGTTCTTTAAAGATAATTTACCTGGCCTAGAAGAAGTATCAATAGGACATGCATTAATATCTGATGCATTGCAATTTGGAATGGAAAATACCGTCCAACTTTATTTGAGAGAGTTAAAATGAAATTACATTACAGAAAATATGGAAAAGGTAATCCTATAGTTATATTACATGGATTATTTGGCAGTTCTGACAACTGGCAAACCTTGGGTAAAAAATTTGCCGAGAATTTTGAAGTTTACCTTATAGACCAGAGAAATCATGGACACTCACCAAAAAGTAATGAATTCAATTACCAGTTGCTTTCCGATGATCTTTACGAACTCATTACTGACTTAGAATTAGAGAATATTATTCTTATCGGACACTCTATGGGAGGAAAAACAGTTATGCATTTTGCCCAGCAGCACCCACTATTGATTAAGAAGCTAATAGTTGTAGACATTGGACCAAAAGCATACCCAATGCACCATGGCATTATTTTAGAAGGGCTTAACTCTTTGGATTTATCTATCATAAAATCAAGAGGGCAAGCCGATAAACAATTATCGAAATTCATTGAAGACATCGGTGTAAAACAATTTTTACTAAAAAATTTATATTGGATAGAAAAAGGACAATTGGGATGGAGGATAAATATTCCTGTATTAGAAAAGAAGATGCCAGATATTGTTGCCGCAATTCCGGATAAGATTGTGGACACTCCCACACTATTTATTCGCGGTGAAAAATCAAATTACATTGCAGAAGACGATTTTCAAAACATCTACGACCAATTCCCGAATAGTGAAATAGAAACAATTTATGATGCTGGACACTGGGTACATGCTGAGAATCCATTCAGTTTTTATAATATGGTCATGGACTTTAGCAAATTTTAAAAAACAATCACAAAATAGTTGTCAATAATTTGAATTTCTTGATAAATGAAACAATGCTATTTGAATTATCTATTTCTTTTGTTTAACCAGATACAAGTATACTGGAAAATGATCGCTATATCCATTAATAAACTTTCCATAAGAATATGTTCTAAATGGGAAGCCTTCAAACCTGCCAGAGCTATTTTTTAAGAATGAATCATTAAACACCTTAGCTGTAAAGTAAGAATAAGTGCTAAAACTATTATCTTTTGATATAAAACCAGATGTCAGAACCATTTGATCAAATAAATTCCAAGCATCATTGTAACCTAGGGTACCTATCCCTAATTTAAAAAGTGATTCCATTGGATTAAACATATCTCCTATCTCCATTTTTTCAAACTCTCCGACTGCACTCATTGCCTCTCTAACACTGGGATCAACGGGATCATCATTCAAATCTCCCATTACTAAAACCTTTGCCAAAGGATCTTCTTTTGTTAATGAATCAACAATACTTTTAGCTAGCTCACCAGCAGCGATGCGTTTATATGAACTCTCTTTTTGTCCTCCTCTCCTTGAAGGCCAGTGACAAACAATAAAATGCATTTTTTCTCCATTCAATTCTCCTGTCACTAGCAATTGATCGCGAGTTGCCCAATTAGGATTATCAGGAAGTTTTAAGGTGAAAGATTTACTTGATGTCACTGTAAAGTATTTTGGCTGATATAAAAACCCTACATCAATTCCCCTTTTATCTGGAGAATCATAATGAACAATCTGATAATTTTTATTTTTAAGTTTTTCATGTGCTACTAAATCATCCAAAACCAATTTATTTTCTATTTCACAGACGCCTAGAACAACTGCCCCATCAGGAACAGATTTTGAAACTCCAATTTTACCAACTACCTCAGCAATATTATCGAGCTTACTGTAGTACTTTTTTGAATTCCACTGCTTACTGCTTTTTGGTGTAAAATCATCTTGGAGAATTTTATTTGTATCAGGATCAACTATTGTATCAAATAAATTCTCAAGGTTATAAAACCCAACACAAGTAAACTCGTAACTCTTGTCGAGATTAAGTGTTTGTGCTTGCAGAGTTGCAAAACAAAATTGCAATAAAAGCGTTGAAAAAACATATTTTAATAGCGACATACGAATTGAAATTTTAATTGATTTTAATGTTAAAATAATTGCTAAACCCAGTAAGCAAATATATGGCCAAACCTAAATTTCCCAAAAACAAACAACAGTTTAATCGACTAATTTTAATCGAGTATATTGTATCCAAAACTTTCTCAACAACTTAAACTAAATAAAAATTTAATCATATGAAAAGTATTATTAACACGCTAATACCATTTCAACCTGTCTTTTCCAAAGCTATAAACGCATCATATCTAAATAAAATGCCCGAGCATCTTATTGCATCATGATTTTTGCTAATGATTGACCATTTGGTGTAATTATGCGTATCAAATAAACTCCACTCTGAAGATCATTGGCTGTCAATGTAAGTTTAGAAGTATTCATGTCAAAATCACTCTTCACTAACCTTCCTTGCATATCCATTAATTCATACCCTGTGATATTTTGCGAATTTACCTGAATAAATACCTTATCCTGAGAAGGCACTGGAAACACAATTGTATTCATTTGAATAATATCGTCAATTGACAATGAACAATCTGTTGGATTCCCTATATGCGCATTGTCATCAAAATCTAGATAACAAACAAATTCAACAGAATCGATGAATGGGTTTCTGTTTTCCTGAAGATCAAAAATATACTCGTGTCTTGCAATCTCATAATTATCTGGCAAATCTGCAAAATGCCAACTCTTCAAAAGATCCTGATTCTGTTTGCTAGAATTCACATTTCCATTTAGAGGGAAGTTATATGCTGTAGACATGTAAAAAATTGCTCTCGCTGCATTTCCTTTTTGGGCTTCTCTAGGCTCATAAACGAGCTGTCCACCTGGAATTGATTCACCAACATTTCCTTCTAAATAGGTATCCAAAACCGCTCCAGTTATTTCACCTAAAGGCAAGTTACTGCGCGGCATGTTTGCTTCCTGCAGATTCGCAGGGTAAAGATTGTGCTGATCAGTATATTCTGGCTGCTCCGGACTATCGGCAGGCCATGTTGCCATCCAAGAGTGGGCAAAAGTATGCTCCCGGCTATAACCTGTCGCTGTCCAGTCAAAAGGATCATCAAAGATCATTTTTTCACCGGAGTAAGCACAAGTAATAACAGACTGTCCGTTTGTCGTATCTCGTACTTCAAACTCTTGCATAAGCGTTTGCTTATATAAAAAGTAAGAAATAAATGTATGTGGGTTGATCAAAGAGTAAAGATCATTTGATAAGGTTCCACTATTTATATCAATTCCATTATAGTATGTACCGATATTAGCTCCAAGTGAACTTGCACTGCCTGTTACCGGACCTACTGTCAAATAGTTTTCAAATCCTCCCTGACCATTGAAAGCGTATATAGCGAAGTAATAATCCTGATTAGCAATAATACCTCGAGGTGTAAACGCTGTTCCTGCACCTACATAAGCAACTGTAGCATCACCTACAATATCTCCTCTTAAATAAGTTGTTCCATCTGCCGGAACTCCTGCAATCACACTTCCTTCCTTCCATAAAACAAGATAACTATCAGCACCTGAACCAGCAGCATATTGACCTCCGAGAGTATATGCCTCAACTATAGGAAATGTTAATCCGGTTGGGTTTGCTGTTGGTTCAGTAGCCAAATTATCCGTCCCTACACCTTCTAAGTTAATGATGTAAGGATTCTCATCTGAATCATTAGATCCGATCTCAATTGACGCAAACTTGGAACCGTTACCAACCGGTGAAAAATTAATTGTATAAGCCTGGGAAGAACCTCCAGCAACTATTCCTGCAACAATATCCGAGGAAAAATCTCCCATATCCGCCCCAGAGAAAGAATGCCCTGTAATGGTCAAGTCGCTTGTACCAAAGTTTTGAATCGTTACATCGATTAAAGTTGAATTACCAATGAAGTAATTTGAACCATCAAGAACCGTTGATCCTTCCAACATAACGTTAATCTCTTCTGCTGGCGCAACATAAGCCGTAATATCATTCAAATCACGCGGAACAATTTGATAGTTCGCATTAAATTGACCGGTCATACCCGTAATCGTAATCGGCCCTGTTGGAATAGCCAAACCAACAAGGTCTATCCCATTATTAATACGTACATCCAAATTATTAGCTCCATCAGTAATCGTGTAAGTTGAATTTCCTGAAAAGTTTCCAGTTTCAATAAAAGTTACATTTTGAATCTCTATTAATTCTGATTCCCAAGTCTCATCGACTGATGTAATAGGAACTTGAGCAGGCATCGGGACGACGATAGCAGGTCCATGATTCACAACATTTGTAATAGGCGCAACTTCTAACAATCCTGAAAATTCAGAAATCTCTCCAGTAACTGTAATGGAATCATATCTTGCTACACCAGACAATGAACTTCCATAAGCCGCAATACCTCCTGAAAGATCCTGCATATACCTTATTGCTCCCAACTCAGCGCCATTTGAAGCGATTCCTGTAACAGTTACTGTTTGTCCAATACCGTAAGATCTTGCGTCAAGAATATCTGCTTGCGCAACTGCACTCCAACATAATGTCAAACCAATAAATGATAATAATACCTTTTTCATATTTATTTATTCTTTTATACTTTAAAACTGAAAACCAAGAGAAACATTAAACCTGAAACCTTGCCCAATAAAGACTACTGCTGAATTTGCATCAAAATCTTTCGTCCCATCTAAATGATAATTATTTCGTGCGTCAGATATATACATTGTGTTTAACGCATTAAATATGTTTGCTCTAAGGTTAAGCGAACTATTTTCAAACCTCAATCGATAACCCGCATGCGCACTCATCAATCCATAACCAGGAATTTGCCAAGAATCTGTTCCTGCAGTTGCTCCTGTCAATGAATTCGGATCAAAATCACTAAAATAACGATCGAAGTATGTGTATTTCATTTTAACATAACCGCCTTTACCGAATCCATAACGCAGGCTTAATGCATATGAAGATTGAGCAGCGTCTCCAACATGAACTCCCCTTGCATCGAAAGAAATTGTATCATCATAGATTTCAATATCCTCAGCGGACGCCCATTTCCAATCACCAACACTGACCATTCCTTCTAATGTAAGTCGTTTAGCAATAACATAAGAAACATCTGTTTCAATTCCCATGTGTAACGCATCCATTCCTGGAACATTTACACTAATAAATTCAGTTGGATCCAGCGGATCAGGAATTGATAGCCCAAATGGTAAGGGTCTATTTTCCCACATAGTGAAATATCCATTTACGTTCATACTAAGCTTCTTACTGCGGTATCCGTAACCTAATTCTGTAGCAATAATCTTTTCATTTACAAGGTTATCAAATACTTGGTTTCTATTGTTATTGATAACATTTGCGTGTTGGGGTGTTCTGCTCAAGTAACCTAGATTAATAAATATGTTAGATGATTCCGTAACATTAAAGTTGGCTCCAACTTTAAATGTAGCTCCTAATCTTTTTACCCAATCCGTCTGATTATACTCCAAACCGTCTGAATTTATGTCATACGTCTGACCATTATATAAGACCGTATCATTATAACCTATTTCAAGCGTGGTATCTCCAATGCTTAATTGCTTTTTACGGAAATAATCAATCCCTTTATAGAAGTTGGACACAACAGATAAATTAGCAAATGCGGTCCATCTTCCCTCAGAATATTCAGCTTGTCCGAAACCTCCGGCCCACTGCACAAGTCCAACTCTGTGATTTTGATAAGGTCGGTCCTCACGCGCAATCTTATCGCCTACCACCTTCATACTTGTTCCTGAATTTAAATCAGCTTCGTTTACAAAATAATCCCCACCAAGTAGATCTATAACCTCTGTATAATGTTCCCCGCTGTAATATCTATAATCAAGTCCAGCAGCAATATTCCATTTGTCATTGACTGCATAATCAAATTGAGACAATCCACCTAACCAGAAATGGTTGTTTACAGAAGCTGAAAGTATCTGCGATGACTTCAATAATGTTGGATGATAAGCAACGTCTTCAGTTGAATATGTCTGACCAAAAAGTGTTTTATATTGATTATTGTACACGATTTCATCCCAATCAATTAATCCAAGTGAATCTCTTATTATTGTGCTCGCGGAGTTAAAATAACGTTGACCACCCCCGCGCCCGATAGACATGTATATAATATTCGACCAAGACAATTTTTCATTCACTTTCCAAAAATCTTTTAGTGTGATTTGTGGCTTGTGATAATAATTTCTTCTTTCGGAAAAAACTTCCGTTTCGCCATCTATTGTTCTATTGCCCCAATGTTCATTAAATTGTATTCCACGATCACGCGTTAAATCTAACGAACTATCGGAATACCAACTTTCGAAGCAAAAGCAGAATCCCAGTATTCTATTGGTTGAGAATACGAACGCTGACCGTGTTGCTGAGGAGCACCAAACCCGCTCAAAGATAATACATGGTTACCTATTCTTTTCTGAACTTTTAAGTAATAAAATGCTCCCTGTGTAAATAGTCCATCAACCCATCCGTCTCCCTGCTTGTAAGATCCTGAGAAGAGAATCCCCCATCCATTCTTTAATGTTCCTGATTTGTATGATAGTGATGTTCTGAGAAAATTTGCTATTCCATATTCCTGTCGTACTTTATCTCTCTCTTACCACCCGTATTTTGAGTGAGAATATTTATTGTACCTCCAACCGATGGCATTGCTAATTTAGTAGCACCTAAACCTCTCTGTACCTGCATCTGACCAGTGATAGCATCAAGTCCAAACCAGTTAGACCAATACACCCAGCCATTCTCCATATCATTCACGGGAACACCATCAATCATAACACCAACGTTACGCTGACTAAAACCTCGAATAGTAATCCGGGCGTCTCCGTCACCACCTCCAGCTTGCGTAGCATGAACACCAGGCTTTGAATTAAGCACCATAGGAAGATCCTGTGAGCCAAGCTCTTCCGCAATTTCTTTTTTCCCTAATGTAGTTACAGCCACCGGTGTTTTTCTGTCAATTGCAATATTTGCAATCACTTCTACCTCTGCCAATTCTTGGCTTCCACTAAGAAGAACATCAAACACAAAATCCTCCTCGTCAACGTAAATTTCATAAGAGATTGTATCGAATGAAAGCATTGCAACAACCATTTTATACTTACCAAAAGGAACACTTGATATGCTGTATATACCATCAAAATCTGATTTCGATCTATACTCAAGGGTTAGGGTAACCGTTGCACCAGGCACAGGCTCATTTGTGAATATTATCTATCACTTTTCCGCTAACCGTAGCTTTTTGAGCGCTAGCAGCCAACGTCAAACATAACAGCGGCAATATGAAAAGTAATCGAATTGAATTCATTTAAAATAGTCAAAAAAAAAGGAAACGTAGACCGCACTCCCTAGTGAATTTAGTTATTTCAAAATAGCTCTTCTTGTAGCAACTATTCCATTTGGACCAGAAAGACGCACAACATAAATACCTTTCATATCTTCCAATTCAACAGTAATTATATCTCTATTTATCGTAGCCGAGTATTTCAACTTACCAAGCACATTGAATACTTCAATCTTATCAGCATTATCAATTCCTTTGACAACGAACGAACCGTTTGATGTTGGATTTGGATATATTACAACTTCATCTCGCGTAACCTCATTAATAGACAAGCTATTACAATCGCAAACATGCTCTCCAAGAGAGAACCAATTACCGTAAGTTAAACCTCCTATATCTACTACAGCTGGAATCGAATCGTACTCTAACAATGGATTAAAGAAAGAAATTACCGGACTTGTTTCTCCTTGAAGGATATTTGATTTCCTGATCATCGAATGATCTTCAGTCACTGGGTTTCCAGCTCCTGTATATGGAAAGTCCGTCGACCAAGCATCTCCGGGATCTTCACCAATTTTACCAAAAACATCTACTAGTTCAGAACCCGAAATATTATTAACTGAGCCTTTAGCGAGCGCTAAAGCATCATTTCCGTTCCAGTAGAATGCATTTGATGTATTGTAGTCCGGGCAATAAAACTGATCTGCTCTAACTTGAAGAGAATCCCAAATTGGAGCCTCCTGACCGGTTCCAAATTCATCTAGTTTCTCAAGAACACCAACATGTACATCCTTTGCGCCCAAAATTCCAACCAATTGGACAGCGTTTGCTGACGTTGCAGAAGTTGCCCCGTTTGAATAACGAATAATCATATACTGAGATAGGTCAATCGGACCATCCGTAGGGTTATAAATTTCGATCGCCTTATTATTAGACCATCCCTCAACATATTCAGAGATAAACAAGTCAGAGCAACTTTGAGCATAAGAAAGTGTACTCGCAAAAAATCCAACAAGAAGTAATGTTTTTTTCATAATTTAAAAATTTAATTGATAATTGTATAAAGATATTAGGGAACCAACAAAAAGACATTTCTTGTTAGTTGATAATTGAGCTGAGAAGAATGATTTACAGGGAGAAGTAGATATATTTTTTTTTCATAAGCCTCAATCAATTATTCTCTCAATTTATGTTTCTCTAGTAGTTTCAGTATTCTTCTCGCAATAGAAAATAAATTAGCAAGCAAACAAAACAAATATAGTAATATTATTACTCGGAAGACATTATGAAATTACTAATAATCAATAAATGTTTCAAACATTAAAAAATACCATCTCATCATTCTTAACTTATATTTTCCCTAACTACTTTCATAAAAAAATTTACAAACAGAATCAACTAATTTATTTACAGAACTTTAGCCTTTTGCTTAATCCCCAAATTCAATCTCTTAAAAGGATATTTAGATTACCCATTTTTCTTAAGAAGTTGACGGATTTCGATGTAGAACAGGTGTAATAATTTTTAAATTGTAAAGACCAAATTGTGCTAAACACAGATACAAACAATGCGATTGAAATGATTGATATTTCTTCACTTGAAAGTGGAAGCTATATTGTTTCAATTGCAAACAACAACGCTTTTTCTACACAAATTTTGATAAAGAAATAAAGCAGCTTGCCTCTTTATTCAAAGCCGATTCCTTTCATGGATTCGGCTTTTTTTATGAAAAAATATAAATACTTGTTGTGGAATTTTATTGATAACTGCATCTCAATAGAGAACCAATTAAAAAACAAGAGAAATGAAAAAATTAATTTACACAACACTTCTACTATTTGGAACTTCGACTTTGTTCGCCCAAGCAAACTTTGGAACACTAAAAGGAAAAATAGTAGAGAACGAAACCAACGATCCTATACCTGGAGCAATGGTAACACTAGATGTTCTTGGAAAAAAAGTACAAACAATAACCGATTTTGACGGAAAATTCACAATTAAACCCTTAAACCCTGGAACCTATAATTTAATGATAGCCTCGGGGATTGACACACTCAAACAAAATGGAATACAAATTAATGCAGATAAAATCACTTTTGTAAATGATTTGGTTATGACGAAAGGACTTTTAGGTGCTCTCGAAATCTTTACTTGGGAAGAAAAATTAATAGATCCAGAAGACACTAAGATTGTCACAATCAAGGCGAAAGATATAGCTGTTCTTCCGGTCAGAACTAACATAAATCAGATAGCAAGAACAATGAGTTCTGAGATAAAAGTTTCCGAAGATGGCAATGAAATATACTTCAGAGGCTCACGAAACGGAGATGTGATGTATATTGTGGACGGAGTAAAAATAACAGGAGGAAGACCGACTTTACCTAGTGCTGCAATTCAAGCTATGCGGGTATATACAGGTGGGGTTCCTGCTAAATATGGCGATGTTCTGGGGGGAGTTATCATGGTAGAAACCAAAAGTTACTTTGATTACTACTCAATCTGGAAAGGAGAACAAGAAATGAGAGGCATACAAAGAAAGTCAGAATAAAGTAGTTGATTAATACACTTGAGTAACAATAACAGCGTTTCATTCTCGCTGTTTTTGTTATTCCGTTATAACCGATCATGAATTAAACTTTTTACAAAGCCCTGAACTAGTTTAGTATATTTGCAATTCAAACGTATTTTTTGAGAAGAACGAAAAAAAATATCAAACAATTTCCTGACACTGAACTACTCATTCAGTACAAGAAAAGTAAGAACAATAAATACATTGGTATTTTATTCGAAAGGTACGGGCACCTTGTATATGGTGTTTGTTTAAAGTATCTGAAGAATGTGGACAGGAAAGTCAAGATGCTACATCTTTAATTTTTGAAAAGGTGATGGCTGACTTACTTAGAATGGATGTGAAGAATTTTAAATCCTGGTTGTATAGGGTGTCCAAGAACCACTGCCTAATGCAATTACGAAAGAAAAAACCTGCGGAGACTGAAAACATTGCTGAATTGGAATACAAGCTCGAAGACAGCCACAATTCGGAGCATGTGTTCATCAAAGAAAGTCAATTAAAAAACCTTGAAGACGCAATAAAAGGACTAAAAGACGAGCAGCAACAGTGTATTGATTTATTCTATTTGAAAGAAAAAACATACGATGAAGTTGCAGACCTAACAGGCTACGAAACAAAAAACCGTGAAAAGTTATATCCAAAATGGGAAACGGAATTTAAAGATCATTCTAACTGAAAATCATACCTGAATAAAATGAGCAGGAAAAAGAACATATTCGAGAGCAACACTCCGCTTGCCAAAGAGGAAATGGACGCTTATTTAAAAGGTGATATGTCACAAGCTGACAAATATCAGCTTGAGCAGAAAATTGCTGGCAATGATTTCAACAGCGACGCCATGGAAGGGTTTTGAATCTGCTCCTGGCTGCCATGGAAGGGTTTAAGCAATTAGAAGATCAATTCCATGGAAACCTTCCTCGAAAAGTAGCTAGTAAATTTTGGAGATTCGAATTTTCATTTATTCTTATAATTGGTGTTGCTATAGGACTCTATTTTATTGGCTACCATTTTCTAGATCAAATCGATTTAGACGAGATTAAATTTGATGAAAGTAAATTAACTATGCAAGTAAGTGCTGATTCAAGCTCCGCTGATATTACTATCCAACCAATTGAAGAATTGGACGATAAAGAAATAGAAGATGCAACTCCATTGGAGGAGAGTAAACAATTAACTTCCGATAGAATTATTTTTAATGCTCCCCTAATTATGGCTATGGATAGCTCTATTAATGAGACAGAAAAAATTGATAGCGCAATCTACTAATCAATGAAGAGAAAGAAATAATTAACGCTAAATCAGATGACAAAAAAGAAATCACCGAAGTGAATACCACAAATGTTATAAGCTAGTAACATAGGGACTTTGTTTCTTTCAAGACTATTGGTTGTTGACTACACGAATATATACACAAAGGAAATCACTATCCCTAACTTTGAACTAACCGGCACAGCCGCTGACAAAGAAAATAAAAGCGATAATGGCGCAAGTGAATTAGCTGTAAATAGCTATACTCAAAAAATCACTTATGTGGATTTTTTAGAGGAGACACAAGCAAAATTCAGAAGGAATAAATTTAAAGATGCATTAAAAGATTACAGAACCATTTTGAATCACTATTCAAATGATGTGAATGCGCACTTTTATATGGCTCTTTGTTATTTCAATATCAATAAACAAAGGAAGGCCATTCAGCATTTTGACAGAGTATTAAACCATGATTTCAATACTTTTTATGAGGAAGCAAAATGGTACAAAGCGATGAGCTTGCATGAATTAGGTAAAATAAGCAAGTGTATAACGATATTGAATGAAATAGCTACTGAAAATGGGTTTTATGCAAAAAAAGCAAGTGAAATGTTAAATAATATTTAGTTTGAAGAAAAAACCGCATATCATTTTTTCGATTTTAAAATCTTCAATATTTCTATTTGGTATTTTATGGATAATGTATTCACTTACCATGGATTTAAAACAAGATAGGGAAGAATACGCCCAGCAAAGTATAATTAGAAATCCTACTCCAATTATGGAAGCAGCACAACTTTATAAGAAAGGAGAAATAGATAATGCAGAAAAACTATTAGACCAACTTCTTAAAATGGACCCTAATGATTATAACAGTAGAATGCTGCTTGCTGAGATTTTCCATGAGCAATGTATTAAAAATGATACGCTTTGCGAACACGCATTATTGCAACTGACATTATTAATCAGAAAGTTCCCAAAAAAAATAAGACCCCTCGAACTTCGATCTAAATTATTCCTAAAACTAAACGACACCATTTCCAGTAGAAATGATGCCGTTACTATAGGTAAAATAAGGTAAGAGGCTCTGCGCTTTTAGTGCCCTAATGCCGCTAAGTATCTTTCAGCATCTAAAGCAGCCATGCATCCCGTGCCAGCAGCAGTGACTGCTTGACGATAATCTTTATCAGCAGCATCTCCTGAAACAAAAACTCCCGCAACATTTGTTTTAGAAGAACCTGGGGTATTTATAATATATCCTGTCTCATCCATTTCAATATAAGGTTTGAAAATTTCTGTATTCGGATTATGACCTATTGCCACGAAAAACCCCGTGCAAGGGATATCCATAACCTCTCCTGTTTGGTTATTTTTCGTTCTCGCTCCTGTCACACCATTATCATCTCCTAAAACCTCTTCAGTCTCAGTATTAAATAAAATGGTAATATTTTCAGTGTTTTTAACACGCTCAGCCATTATCTTAGACGCTCTAAACTCGTCTCTACGGACCAACATAGTTACTTTCGTACAAATATTGGAAAGGTAATGCGCTTCTTCACATGCTGAATCTCCTGCACCAACAATTACTGTTTCTTGTCCTTTGTAGAAAAAACCGTCACAAACAGCACAAGCAGAAACTCCACCGCCTATTTTTAAGTAGTGTTGCTCAGATTCTAAACCTAAGTATTTAGCTGAAGCTCCGGTAGAAATAATAATAGTGTCCGCATGAATCTCTTTGTCTCCATCGACCCAAACTTTATGCACAGGTCCTGTAAAATCGACTCTTGTAATATATCCTGATCGTATATCCGCATCAAACCTTTTCGCCTGTGCTTCCAATTGCATCATCATCTCTGGCCCATTAACTCCTTCAGGGTATCCGGGAAAATTATCGACCTCTGTAGTAGTAGTTAATTGCCCACCTGGCTGCATTCCTTGATACAACACTGGTGCCATATTCGCTCTAGAAGCATAAATTGCAGCTGTAAACCCTGCAGGACCCGAACCAATTATCAAACATTTAATTTTTTCTATTTCTTCACTCATTATTCTTACTTTAATTTTGTAGAACAAATGTAATTATTATCAGTTGATAGAGCTGCAATTTATAATACAATTTGAAGGTCTAATTTCCCGTAAAATTGAAATCGTAAAACCAATATATGATTAAAGGACCGTTTAATAAGCGGATTCAGTACTTTTACGATTATAAATAATTGTAAATGTTAAAAATCAATAAAAAGACAATTCCCTTTTGAATTCTTACCATCGCCATTTTTATTTTAGTTATCGCTCCTTATCTTATACAAACCCGAAAAGTTAATGGACAATGAAGCAATCAAGTTTATACTATGCGCTATCACAACCTCCATTTAAATTCTAAAAAAGAAAAGGCTGAATATCACCTTTTTTATAAAAACATAGAAGTTCAAAATAAGAGTCTGGAACTAGTAAATTTAACCCTGTTTAAATTATATAGACCCAAAACATCTAACGACTAAAGTTATATTCTTTTATTGTCTCATTACCTCTTTCGTCTATTACCAAAACCCTTAATAAGTGCTTACCTTTGGAAATGTTATTATACGTGTCAAATGGAATTGTATAGGTTCCTCGCTTTGGAACATATTTCCCAAAAACCCAATTTCCATCAATAAAAGAATCGTAAGTTTCAATCCCACTCAAATTATCGGATATCTTGAAATTGTATATTTTTAGCTGAGCTTAGATTTTTTCCTTCTGAAATATTTACCGCTGTAACAGCGGGAGCAACACTATCAATTTTAACTGCATAATTTCCAAATGCTCTGACTTTGGTCTCAACCCATCCATTTTTATATTCGCCTCCTTTTGCGTACACTTTTCTTTTATCACTACTAACAGAAACTATTACAGCTTTTTTTTCCATGTTTTTTGCAATATTTTGCGTTTTTATCTTCATTATAAAATAATGCTGAACAGGTATTTTAGAATTACCAAATTGATGCAGACCCGAAGCCGTTTTTGACATTTCTTCTTCCTTATATTTTGCCCTTAAGTCATTATAGACTGAGTTTTCAGGTAAATAAGCTTTAAAGCCAGCTTTCTCAATCGCAACATCTCCTGCCATATTAATGGTATCACCTAAAGAAAGCACTTGACTAATCGTTTTCGCCATTTTAGTATTTGACTTAAGTTGAAAATTTACATTTGAAGTATTCCCATAGGTATCCTTAATAACATATTTCAACTGATGCATAGTATCATCCTTAAAATTCAATTTCCCTTTATTTATTAATCCATCATATAGCTCTAGCTTGTTATTCTCAGAAACATATGACTTATGGAAACTTCTCTTTTTTAAATGATACTCATTATAATCCTTGTGCGCATTTATATACCTATTCGTAAAAAAATCGATTTTTTCCATCGTTTGACGAAACACCTTGCTACCATCAACAAATAACTCTATTGTATAAATACCACATTTATTGCCAGCTCCATTTAATTTATCAATTGTATGCACGCCTAAACCAATTTCACCATCAACCTCAATTACGGGATTATCCTTTAACCTATATTCTCCTGACATTCCAGCAGTTGGGTAGACTTTGGCAATATCTTTTCCATTTATAAATCCATTCTCTAACGGGTAGATTTTAATATTACTTACTGTTGGACGAATATCATCCTTAATATCGAACCCAAAGAGTAAAGGATTAACCGCTTTTTCTGTTTCCGTTTCTCTTATCTCAAAATGCAAATGAGGCCCACCAGAACTGCCCGAATTGCCCGAATATGCAATTATTTCTTCTTTTGAAATCAATAAATCTAAACTATCCGGATAAACGGTAATGGTCTCTGTTTCATTTTCGAATTGTTTTTTACGCAAGTACTTTTCAATTTTATCGGGAAATCTGCTAAGATGAGCATAAACAGATGTATATCCATTTGGATGAGTTACATAAATTGCTTTGCCATATCCCCAATGCGATATATTGATTCTTGAAACAAAACCCGAATCAACAGCATAAATCCGATAGCCCTCAGATCCTTTTGTTTTAATATCTAATCCTGTATGGAAATGATTCGATCTTAATTCCGCAAAATTACCGGAAAGAATCAAAGGAATATGCAAAGGCGCTACAAATTGTGTTTTCTCATATTCCACTTGTGCGTAATATTGTTGAAAAGTCAACAAATAAACTACCACAATTAAAAATCTATATAAACTATTCATAAAACTTCAATATTACCGGGATCTATACCAATATCAGGCCATGAAGGTAACATTAATCACAATCTGTAAAATTTAATTATAGCATAGATATGCACACAGTTTCGTGAAAATTTGTTTAGTCCTTGTACTATATTAACTTTGTGGAGAATTAATCTTTTTAAAAGGATTTTGAATAAATGGAAAATGCTGTTTTAAATAGTATAAAGGAAAAAGTTCATACGCTAATGAGCAACAATAGCTCACTCAGAGAACAAAATATTCAACTTGAGGCAAAAGTATTTGAACTTAAAAATACGTTAAATCAGCAGAAAGCAGAGATTGAAAATTTTAATGACAAGGTTAAAATGTTGAAGATGGCAAAATCTTTAGGCGGAGATTCTGAAAAAAATACAGAAATGAAACTAAAGATAAATGAGTTGGTTAGAGAAATTGACAAGTGTATTTCACTCTTAAATAAATAAAACGGTAATGAGTCAGCTTTCTATAAAAGTAAATATAGCGGGAAGGACATATCCTTTAACAATCGAAAGATCGGAAGAGGAAATGATTCGAAAGGCTGCTGACAATATTAACGAGAGCATTAAAAACTTAAAGGAAAACTACGCTGTAAAGGACATTCAAGATTTACTTGCAATGACTGCATTACAACTTGGTACTAAATCAAATACAATTTCTAAAGAAGTTGAAGACGATAAGGTTTCTGATGAGTTAATAGCGCTAAATGAAGAGCTGAGTGATTTCCTTGAGAAATGATCTTCTAATTCTCCATCAATATTAATTAAATAGGCAAAGCGCTTATTTAAAACACATTTAATATTGAACTATGGAAATAGTAATAGGAGCTGTGATAGGACTAGTTGTAGGAGGCATTATCGCCTATATCGGCCTAAATAGCGGTTTAAAATCAAAAAAAGCAAGCGCTCTAAAAGAAGCTAAAAGCGAAGCTGAAACAATCAAAAAGGAGAAAATTCTTCAAGCAAAAGAAAAGTTTTTACAGTTAAAAGAGGAGCACGAAAAAGCAATAAATAATCGTGACAGGAAATTAAATGAACGTGAAAATTCTTTCAGGCAAAAAGAGAAATCCTTGAACCATAAATTGGAAGATGCGAATCGCAAAGACAAGCAACTGAACCAGTCTAAGGAAACCCTTAAGAGACAATTAGAAATTGTCAATAAAAAACAAGATGACCTTGATAAATCTCACGAAAAGGTGGTTTCTGAGTTAGAAAAACTAAGTGGTTATTCTAAGGAAGATGCTAAATCTCAACTAGTAGAATCCTTAAAAGATGAGGCTAGAACTAATGCTATGGCTTCAATTAACGAGATTCAAGAGGAAGCCAAGTTAAATGCATCTAGAGAAGCTAAGAAAATTGTTATTCAAACCATTCAAAGGGTTGCAGCGGAGCATGCAATTGAAAATTCAGTTTCTGTCTTTAATATCGCAAGTGATGAAATGAAAGGGAGAATTATTGGTAGAGAAGGTAGAAACATTAGAGCAATCGAAGCTGCTACTGGAGTGGAAATAATTGTTGACGACACTCCTGAAGCAATTATTCTTTCTTGTTTTGACCCAATTAGAAGAGAAATTGCAAGATTATCTTTACACCAATTAGTTAGTGATGGTCGAATTCACCCTGCTCGTGTTGAAGAAGTTGTTGCTAAAACAAAAAAGACATTAGACTGAAGAAATAATCGAAACAGGTAAAAGAACTTGTATTGATTTAGGTATTCATGGTTTGCACCCAGAGTTAATTAAAATGGTTGGAAGAATGAAGTACCGTTCTTCTTATGGACAAAACTTATTGCAACACTCTAGAGAAGTAGCGAATCTTTGTGCTACTATGGCATCTGAATTAGGTTTAGATCCAAAAGTTGCTAAAAGAGCCGGGCTTATTGCATGATATAGGTAAAGTTCCTGAAGATGAGCCCGAATTACCACACGCAGTACTAGGAATGAAAATTGCTGAAAAATATGGTGAAAAACCAGATATTTGTAATGCAATTGGAGCTCACCATGATGAAGTTGAAATGACAACGTTAATTTCTCCAATCGTTCAAGTTTGTGATGCTATTTCTGGTGCAAGACCAGGAGCACGTAGAGAAGTTGCTGAATCTTACATTCAAAGAATCAAAGATCTTGAAAACGTCGCTTTATCTTATGAAGGAGTGACAAAGGCTTATGCTATACAAGCAGGTAGAGAATTGCGTGTAATGGTAGAAAGCGAAAGAGTTGCTGATAAGCGCGCTGATGAGTTATCATTTGAGATTTCTCAAAAAATCCAAACAGAAATGACCTACCCAGGTCAGGTAAAAATCACAGTGATTAGAGAAAAGAGATCCGTTAATTACGCTAAATAATTATTCTATAAAGAAGGGAAGTTTTCTGTATACTTTCCTTCTTTAATTTATAGCCTGCAACAATGTTAAAGTACATTCACTTCTACTTCAATAAATACGTACTATCTTTATTTATTAGTAAACGGTACTTTATAGCCTACGATTTCAAGAAAAAAGTAATTTGGTACCGAGTAGCAAAAGTAGGTACTCGTTCCATTCTTAAGCTTTTTGAAAAAGAAAACGGAAGTGACTTCCTATACTCTTCGGCTACAGCTTACAACCCTAGATTGTATAAAAAATATTACAAATTTGCATTTGTTCGTAACCCATACGACCGCTTCATAAGTTCTTGGAAGGACAAAGTTGTAGAACGCAATTACTTCAATTTCCCAAACCTCGAATTGGAAAAAATGAAGAATATAAACAACTTTATTGGTTGGGTAGAAAATCAAAACATTGAGAAATGCGATGAACACATTCGATCACAATATTCTTTAATTGATGTTGAGCAATTGGATTTTCTTGGAAGATTTGAATCTTTTAATGAAGACTTTAAAAAAGTCGCTCAAAAACTAAATATAAAATTAAAAGAAGTTCCACATTTAAACTCTACGAAAAAGAAAGAAGTTACTTTAACAAGTGAACAAAAATGTAGAATTAAAAAAATATACGAGAAAGATTTCTCAACATTCTATTCAGGTATCGAGTAACGAAACTAGAAGTTAATAAATATGAAACTTATTTATAAAATAATCTACACACCCTTCATTAATTTAATGCTTAGGTCTTTAAATAAAACATTTAGTTTCGCATTCCCTAAAATAAAAATACCTCCTTCAGGAATAATATCCCTGAAATTAAAAGACGGAGACATAATTAAATTTTGCACGAATCAAACCGACCCTGTAGGCCAAAACGTCTTTTGGAAAGGAGTTTATGGTTATGAATACGTGGATATTTTTGAAGACATTATTAGTCATTGCAAAGGGTTTTTAGACATTGGCTCAAATGCAGGACTATACTCAATGATCGCTGCTAAAAAATCGAAAGACATTCGCGTAGTTGCTTTTGACCCCACAAATGCTGCTGCTCATTATTTTAGAAACAACATTGCCGTGAACGGTTTTAAATCTAATATTAATTTTTTTCAATTGGCAATTTCAGACGTAAAAGGTGAAATTTCGTTTTATGAGGTCAAGAATAAAAAATATCCTTTTTTAAAACATAACCTAGGAGGAGCTGCAAGTGCAGTCAACAAACCGAAAGAATATAAAGAGATTAAGGTTCCTTCTGCTCCTTTGGAAGATTGTTTAAAAGAAAACAATCTTGAAAACCTTCAAATTGATTTCGTGAAAATTGATGCAGAAGGTGTAGAGCCTCAAATAATAAAAGGAATGGAGTCCGTTATTAAAACCCATAAACCTATTATTGTTTGTGAAATTCTATTCAATGACATTGAAAAAGAACTAGAAAATGAATTCTCAAAATATGACTATTTATTTTTTGGACATAGAGGAAAAAAATTGATCAAATTGGAATCAATTATTCGGAAAGAGGATGATGGAATAAGAAATTGTTTTTTCGTCCCAAGGGAAAAGTTAAATATGATGAACAATTATATATAATTCACTGCCTAGCTGATAAATTAATTACTTTTGAAAAAAATATAAAATGATACTTACCAAGAAAAAAGTTTTAATAACCGGAGGAGCAGGCTTTATAGGCTCTAACCTTTGTGATAAATTATTAGCTCAAAACAACCAAGTTGTTTGTTTAGACAATTTACTTACTGGTAAAAAAGAAAATATTGCACATTTATTAGAAAACAGTAATTTCACTTTTATTCAAGGAGACATTCGAAATCTTGATGATTGCAAGAAGGCTGTATCTGGGGTGGATGTTGTGTTGCATCAAGCTGCATTAGGATCTGTCCCGAGGTCTATTGAAGATCCAGAAACGACCAACGAGATAAATATTTCGGGATTTTTAAACATGCTCTTAGCAGCAAAAGAAGAAGGTATAAAACGATTTGTTTATGCGGCCAGTTCTTCAACTTATGGAGATTCTAAAGAACTTCCAAAAATTGAAGAAAATATTGGAATGCCACTTTCTCCTTATGCGGTAACCAAATATGTGAATGAATTATATGCGCATGTTTTCGGATCATTATATGGCATGGAAACAATTGGCTTAAGATACTTTAATGTGTTTGGAAGACGTCAAGATTCTAATGGTGCTTATGCCGCAGCGATTCCAAAATTCATTTTAGCCTTAATGAATCAGAAGGCTCCTATTATTCATGGTGACGGAACGCAGACAAGAGATTTCACATACATCGACAATGTCATTCAGGCAAATGAATTGGCAGCAACAACAACAAATAAAGATGCGTTTAATCAAGTTTACAATGTTGCTTATGGAGAAGAAACGGTTTTAATAAACCTTATCAATAAATTAGGAGAATTACTTTCGCAGCACGATCCCAAGATTGCAGAAATCAGACCAGAACACGGACCTGAAAGGTTAGGAGATGTTAGATATTCATTAGCTTCAATTGATAAAGCCAAAAGAAACTTGGGGTATAACCCGACACATAGCATTAATCAAGGGCTAGAAGAAGCTATTGATTGGTATTGGGAAAACTTAAAAAAATAGCACTCAAAGTTTAAAGCAATTTAGTGTTTACAAAACAATTTAGTGTTTACAAAACAATTTAAAACACTTGAAGTCAGTTAAATAATTCCTTTCTTTTGTAATAAGATATGATAAAAAGGTATTTCTATAAATCTGATTTTCTCAAAAACATTGCCACCCTGCTTTCCGGAACTATCCTTGCAAATCTCATTGCAATTGCTATTCAGCCGCTACTAAGTAGAATTTACTCACCTGAAGAGTTTGGGACCTTTACTATTTATTTAAGTATAATTGGAATGCTAGCACCAGCAGGAAACCTAAAGTATGAAGGGGCGATTGTTTTACCTGATTCGGACAGAAAAGCCTCAGCTCTATTGCTTGCGAGTGTCTTTATAAGTTTCTCATTTAGTCTGGTATGGTTAATTGTATTTTTCTTTTTCGACAAACAAATAATCACACTTTTTAATTTCTCTCCAAGCATTAAAATATGGCTATTAATTATCCCTTTAGCGATTTTTGTAATTTCATCTAGTAGAGCATTAAATTTTTGGTTAATTCGAAAAAAAAGCATTCCGAGCTTCTTCCTTAAATAAACTTGTTAAGAGAGGTAGTGAAGGATGTGTCCAACTAGGGAACCGGTTACTTTTCGAAATTCCAAGGATTAATTATAGGAAATATAATCGGAGAGATTTTTAATTTTATTGTCGCTTTTGCCCAGTCTACAAAAACACAAATTAAGCTTCAAAAACATAACTAGATCAGAGATAAAAGAACAGCTCAAAAGATATAAAGACTTTCCACTATACAGTTCTTTGCCATCTTTAATGAATTCTATTAGTCTGTTTTTACCTCCTATTATTGTTCAAGAATATTTCAACCTAGAGCTTACAGGCCAATTTGGCTTCAGTCGCCAATTACTATCGATACCATTAGCTTTTTTATCTGTTAGCATATCTCAAGTCTTGCTCCAAAAAGTAGCGGAATCAAGAAATCTAAACAAGAAAATATTACCATTGGTCCTAAGAATATCTTTGATTCTTTTTGCTTTATCTGGTATTGGAATAATCATCATTGAACTATTTGGAGTAGATTTATTCAAATGGATTTTTGGCGACAAATGGGAAACAGCAGGAAAACTAACAACCATTCTTGTATTTTCCTATGCCATTAAGTTTATAGTTTCTCTTCTCCGCTTACAGCTATATTTACAGCACTTGAAAAAATAAAAATCAGCAGTATTTGGCAAATAGGTTACTTCATAGCTATTGGCTGTTTATACCTATTCAAAGATTGCACAATTGAGGAGTTTCTGTGGAATTATGTATTGATTGATTTAGCTTCTTACTTAATATATTACTTCCTTCTTGTTGGAGTTTGCAAAAAATATGACAATAAAATATTGAGATGACAGCAATAAAAACATTTTTAAAACCCATACACTATTTTCGATTTATAGCGTAGTGTTCATAATCTTACTCAACGGCGTAATTAAAACTTCAGGAAGTAAATATGTGTTTAAAATGTTTCTATTTTTTATTCCTTTAATGATATTCTATTTTGGATTCACTTTCGCGAAAAACAAAAAATTTAAGGCATTTTCTTACTTAAAAAAAACACCTAATTTGCTTCCAGATTATTCTTATTTGATTCTAACTGGAATTTGTGTGTTTTTAGTAATTGGTCATTTAATACATATTGGAGGTTCGCCAGGAGCAAAAGCGCTAACAGTGATGGACACAAAAGGGATTGTCGAATTACGCAGAAACATAACATCCGAAGCAAGCTCTTTGTGGAATTATTTATCCAGTTTTAACATCAAGGCAATACTTCCTTTTTCCCTCCTTCTACTAGCATTCAAAAAGAAAAAAATTCTATTCGGAATTTTGATTACAATAGGCGCTTTCTACGCTTTCTCACTAATGCAAAAGAGCTACATACTAACCGTTTTATTTCCTATTATATTACTCACTCTATTCTACAAAAAATACCTACAAAGCACAGGATTGTTCTTAATATGTGGAATTGTTATTATCAGCTTAGTATACATACAAAACCCGCAAATGAGAGGGGGAGTTGACAATGTAACAAAATTGAAATCCCTCTCGAGGATAGAGTTGATAGCGACTACCCTATTCTATTAGAGTCCTAATTGGATTAAAGCACAGAATACTTATTGTACCCGGAGAAATGGTTGCAAAATGGTTCCAGAAAACCCCGAAAAACAAACCCTTTTTACATGAAAATGGATATGGATTTATATGTAAAATAAAAGGAATAAAGCATGTCGAATATTCAAAAGTACTCTACCCGATCATTCGCCCAAAATATGCAGAAAAAGGACTAAAAGGAAGTGTAAATACAGCAAGTTTTATGTATGAATATTCCAATTTCGGAAACACAGGATTAATACTATCAGCATTATTCCTTGGGTTTCTGCTATGTTTTATAGAATAATTTTCGGAAATAATATACTATTAAAAACATCACTAAACCTATTCCCAATCTTTATGCTAAGCTCAGGAGCTTTAACGACTGCCCTTTTCAGTGGCGGATGGGGATTAATTATCATTCTATATTATATCTTTACAAGAGAATTTAGCTTAGAAAGTGAAAAAAAATAAAGTTTGTCATATTACAAGTGCACATCCCGATGGCGATGTTCGAATTTTCCATAAGGAATGTTATCCCTAGCCGAAGAGGGATATGATGTTTCACTAGTAATACCGAATACAGCATCTCGAATTGAAAAGGGCGTAAACATAGTTTCATTTATTTACGAACCTACTTCGCGTCTTAGCAGATTTACTAAATCAGTAAACCTGGCATACAAAAAAGCGCTAGAATGAATGCAGACATATACCATTTACACGATCCGGAATTACTAAGAATAGCCGTAAAACTCAAAAAAAAGGGAAAAAAAGTAATTTATGATGCACACGAAGATCTACCGAGACAAATTCTATCAAAAAAATACTTAACAAATACTAAGAAAGTTAATAAGCAAGAATTGAAAAATATGAAAAAAAAGTCACAAAAAAACTAGATGCAATGGTGACAGCAACACCATACATAAGAAATAAATTTTTAAAGTAAACAAAAACTCAATCGACATAAACAATTTTCCCATAACAAAAGAAATATTAGTCGATGGCAAACAAGACAACAAAAAGAAAACAAAATTTGTTATATAGGAGGAATTACAAAAATCAGAGGAATAAAAGAACTACTAAAGGCTTTAGAAGCACCAAAAAGCACATTAAAATTAGCAGGGAATTCTCACCAAAATCACTTAAAGATAAAATCAAAAAAAAGGCATGGAACAAAGTCGAAGAACTAGGTTTATTGACAAGAAAGAATAGTAAACTATAAAAAATAATTCATTGCACGCTACAACCTATTTCTAACTATTATGCACAGCCAAATAAAATGTTTGAATACATGGCAGCAGGCCTACCTGTAATAGCATCGAAATTCCCTCTGGGAAGAAATAATAACAAAAAATAATGCAGGCCTTTGCGTAGACCCAATGAGTCCAATTGAAATAGGCGAGGCAATCAATTACATTCTAAACAACCCAAAGGAAGCCAAAAAAATGGGAGAAAATGGACGAAAAATGGTAATGGAAAAATACAATTGGGACATTGAAAAAAAGAAATTAATAGGCCTTTATCAGGAGTTATCAAAATAACATGTTACCAAGTATCTCAATAACAATTCCTGCTCGAAACGAAGAGAAATACATTGAAAAATGTATCCTTTCGATTCTTTCCGCAGATTACCCTCAAGAAAAAATAAAAATATTTGTTTGCGATGGATTGAGCACGGATAATACAAGAGAAATAGTCTCTTCACTATCAAATAAACACAAAAACATACAATTAATTGATAACGAAAAGCAAACAACCCCATTTGCTTTAAATCTAGGTCTGAAAGCATCAAATTGTGCTATTAAAATAATACTTGGAGCACATGCTGAAATAGATAAAGATTTCATCAAGAATAATGTTTCTGTTTTAAATGATTACCCTGAAGTAGGCTGTGCAGGTGGAATAATCGAAAACGTTTACGAAAACGAATCAGCTGAGACTATTGGACTAGCAATGTCTTCAGCATTTGGAGTAGGAAACGCTCATTTTAGAACAGGTAGTAAAAATGGGTTTGTGGACACAGTGGCATTTGGAGCTTACAGAAAAGAAGTATTTGAAAAAATAGGATATTTTGATGAAGACCTTATCCGAAATCAAGATGATGAATTTAATTTTAGACTATTACAAAATGGATTTAAAATTTATTTGAATTCTAATATTAAATCTAAATATTACGTAAGAGCATCTTTTAGTAAACTATACAAACAATACTATCAATATGGGTATTGGAAAGTTTACGTTAATAAGAAGCATAAGGCAGTAACTTCTATTCGACAATTGGTTCCTCTATTTTTTATTCTGTTTCTATTTTTAGGATTACTCTTTCGTTTTTACACTGGATGTTGGGAACACTATTCTCTTTAGGAATTCTCGCATATATCGTTCTAGCAATTGTATTTGCATCTCAAAAATCAAATTCCTTTGAAAAAACTACAGGAATAGCTTACACCTTTTTTTTATTACACTTTAGCTACGGACTTGGATATCTAGTGGGAATATTTGATTTCATTGCCTTAAACAAAGGCCCCCGAAAATCCAGTCAAAAACTAACGAGATAGTTACTTAACCAAAAAATCTATCGCATTTTTAGAAATAGTAAAAATCACCTCATTCCTTTGATTCTTCTCTAAACACCAGTCCTCAGTTCCTAAAGACAAGATGACCCCTGAAAACGAATCAGGCTGAATAGCATAAACTCCCCCTATATTATCAACTAGATTACCATTCTTACATTCATTAAAAGCTAATATCTCTGATTTATAAAAATGATTTTCAGGGATATACACCGAAGCTTCTTCAGACCACTCCGAATAAGCTCCTATATAGCGAGTAGCAGACAATGGCACTTCGTATCCTTCAACTCCTTCAAATATTTTATGATTCTTATTCAAAATCTTGTAGGATTGACCAATTACAGTTTTTGCTTTTCCTCCAAACTGATAACTCAAGCCTATCTTATTCCGTATGTCATCATTTAAACCTAACCAAGAATTCAATTTAAAGTTGTTCGAAGAGTCACCTACAGAAAATCTAACCCTATTATTATCTAACCAAATTGCATTTGTAGAAAAAGATGAACTCATCAACAATATATTTCCTCCTTCCTCCAAAAATTCAATAACATTATTTTTCATCAACAAAGAATAAAAAGAAGTCTGTCCATAAATTACTAGTAGCTTAGAAGATGCGTACATGTCTTTATTTTCTAATTCAACGTCAGTGATATAATTAACAGAATAGTTATTTGAACAAAACTAAAAAGATCCATTAAACCCCTAGTATACTCATCAACCAATACGGGAGAAGCTAAATTAAAATCTATTATTTTATTCGACAAAATAGTACCGTAACCTACATCTTGATAAATAAGGTTATTTGCATAGGGATAAACTATTGTAATATCTGATTCTTTTTCACTTCGCAGGATTAAAGAATACAAATCATTCATTAAATAAACACCCGACATAATGCTTCCAGGAAGTTGAACCGGATTTTTATTAGCTATTGGAAATTCATTTCCAGCTGTATTTTTGTCAAGGTTATGAATATAGTCCAACCCGACTTTGTAAACAATCTCACCTTCGAGGTCTGATAAAATAAAAACCGCATCTGCTGAATCAAAATTACCAGCTTGGAAAACGTCAATTTCAGAACCAACAGAATGCGAAAAAGCCGTTGTAAAAAAAACTGAAATTTTATTACTTTCTCTCACCTGCCATATTATTATTGCCAAAAAAACAGCAAATAGACTTAGCTTTAGTATTTTTAACTCTTTAAACATTCTGTGCAAGGAATTGACCTCAAATATAAAGCTAATTATTATTCCATATTGCTACTCGGCTTTATTCTCCCATTGTTTAAAGAAATAATTCCCCTTGGCATTCTATTTTTTATCATTACATCATTCATAAACAACCGATGGAAAGAAATACGTTTGACAAATTATAAAAAATCAATTCTTTGGTTAACACCCATTTTCTTCGTCTCTTTAATTAGCATTGCCTACAGCGAGAACAAAGGGATTGGAGGAATGAATCTTGAAACAAAACTATCCTTATTAGCCTTTCCAATTGCCTTCCAATTTTCAAACTTAGACTTTAAGAAAACGATTGCTCCTGTGTTAAAATCATTTACAGAAGGTGTATTTGTAGCTTCAATACTTGTTTTAATTCATGCCTTTTCTCAATATTACTATTCAGCCGACACAACCAATTTAGTCTATTCTAAACTATCAATTTTTAGTCATGCTAGCTACTTTTCAATGTATCTGTGCTTTGGATTATCTATCCTCTATTATTACGCATTTTCTCCATCAAAAAGTTTCTATCTAAAACCTGTAATAAGCTTTTTCCTAATCGTTTTCTTTACCACAATAATCGTTTTACTATCTTCGAAATCAGGCTGGATAATACTACTATTAATACACTTTTCAGCACTAACCCATTGGATTATTAAACACAAAAATTTTGTAAAAGGAGGAATTTCACTAATTGCTGTTATTTCAGGAACTTTTCTATTTTACACCTTTTCACCCACAATGAAAACAAGAATAAATGATCTTTTCTACAATG
>CALSNM010000005.1 GCA_943787725.1 uncultured Flavobacteriales bacterium
GAAAACAAAGCTTTAGGAACTGCTCGTTATATTCATGGAGAATATGGCAAGGGACAATGGACGTTCTATGGAGGCCACGACCCTGAGGATTTTAGACATTATGTAAATGACCCCCCAACTGATTTAAATTTATTTCCAAACTCGGCTGGTTATAGGTTGATATTGAATAACATTCTTTTTCCCGCTGCAAAAAAGAAAAAACAAAAGACCTAGGCATTTTTCTTTCTTAGAAATTCGATTAAAATAATCATTGGAAATATCCCATGAGATAATCTTACCAAAAAACTCATGAAAGAAACCCTCAAAGCTTTGACAAATAAATTGCGAATCAAAATGTATGTAAAAACGGGCTATTGATGTCATAAAGCCCCAAAATACTGCATAACTCAATAACGTTATAAAAACAACTTTCAAGACTCTAGACAAAACCTGTTTTCTGTATAAAAAATTAAAAGGAATTAAAACAACTCCGGCAAATAAAAAATCCATCCAAGCGATACCGGTCAATGCAGTTCTCGCCATATCTTCTTGAATTCCAAAACCTATTATTAGCATATCAATAAAATTTCCAGGTTGCGTATAATATCCTACAGCAAATAATCCATGGTAAATAAATGTGATTGCTATTGCAACTTTTAAAACTATCAACGCCTTTTTCAATCCATAATCATTACAAAACCACAGAAATATGATTGGCGTTACAAATTGAGCTGAATGCTCTAATAATGTTCCGTATAAATAATGTTTATCTACAAAAAAACCATAAAAGGTTAATGCTAAACAGAACACTCCCAAATATATAATCCACTTCAAAACCTTACGCGAAGGAGAATAAAAAAAAGCCGCCACCCCAGAGAAAGCATAAATTACCCCAATAGCAATTGAAATATTGTCAATTAAGTATTCATAGAAATGATCTCTGTAAATGTCTTGTAATGAACTACCTGTTAACCATTCTAGCACTTTTCCAAACCCATGTGGATTGAAAAAAAAATTACGAAAAGGACCTTCCCAATAAATATGCTCCCAAGCTCTTCCTATAAATAGCAGAAAGGTGGCAATTCTTAATAACCTAACATTAAAAGGGTTTTGCATATCTTATATAGATACCTTAATTTTACTAACTAATATTAAATAGTTCAAATCTATATTCCAATAAAATGAAATTTTGGGTCAAACTAATTTGTTTTACAATTTCTGTGCTCCTTGTAGGAGATACTTTTGGTCTTACACGAAGATACAGATTATCTTTAAGGGATGACCCATCTTCCACTATAACAATTGGATGGGATCAAAATGGCGGAAATTCTCCAACCCTCTATTATGGAACAATTGATTACGGACAAAACTGGGCTTCATATCCTACTTTTCAGACGGAAGATAGACAAGTAAATTCAAAAGGGATGGACAATCGATTTGTTCGCTTGACAGGCTTAACTCCAAACACTATTTACTATTTTGTAATTAAAGATACTGATGGGACTAGTCCTCGTTTTTGGTTTAAAACTACTCCGATGGGAAATGCTTCTCCACTATCTGTTATTGCAGGAGGTGATAGTAGAGCATACCTAGATAATGGCCCAAGACAAAATGCAAATAAAATGGTTGCTAAGTTGCGTCCAGATTTCGTTCTTTTCGGAGGGGACTACACTTGGCTTGGATTAAATTTAGAGTGGAGTGAATGGATGGATGATTGGCAGATGACAACTTCCCCAGATGGCAGAATGTATCCTGCCGTATGGGAAAGAGGAAATCATGAATCTAATAGTGGAACCGTATACGACTTATTTGATGTACCTAGTGCAGATGAATATTTTACAATTCCAGTTGGGGGAAACTTCCTTAATATATATACCCTAAATACTGAAATCTCTATAACAGGTAATCAATCCACCTGGTTAGAAGCTGATTTACAAGCAAATTCTGACAATTATGACTGGAATATTGCTCAATATCATAGATCAACAAGGCCTCACACCACTGCCAAGCCTAATGCAGACATACAATACAATTCATGGGCACACCTATTCCATGATTATAGAGTTCAATTAATTGTTGAAAGCGATGCCCATGATGTTAAAACTACGTGGCCCGTTAAACCCTCCATGGGACCGAATTCTGATGATGGCTTTGAATTAGACACCTTATTCGGATCTGTTTATATTGGGGAAGGGTGTTGGGGAGCTCCATTACGGACAAATGATTGGGACAGAAATTGGACTAGAAACAGTGGAAGTTTTAATAGCTTTCATTGGTTAAAAATTACAAAAGACACTATTGAAATTAGAACGGTTGCAACAGATAATGTAGCAACTGTAGGATCAGTTACGGATCTAGACCGATTTACACCTCCAACTGGAATTGATATTTGGAATCCATCCAATGGGAGTGTTGTTTACATCACAAATCAGAAATACTTGGGAAGACCTGATATTTCTGTTACTTATCCATTTCATTTACAATATTTTAATCAGGCACAAGCAGTTACTGGTAACTGCTGATGCAATGGATAATAATGGCGCTGTGCAAAATGTAAAGTTCTTTGTAAATGATGTTCAAATCGGTCAAGACAGCACTTTTCCTTATAATTTAAACTGGACCATTCCTGGCAATGGAGAATATGTAATTACTGCTTGGGCAATTGATAATGAAGGTTGGCATAACATATCAGATGATGTAAAAATTTTTACGGGTGAAGTTGACATTACAGCGCAACTAGCAACTAACGATGATGATGTTGAGGAAACCAAAGATAATGGAGATATGGACTTAACCAGCTCTGATTTAGAACTCTGCATTGAGGAATGGGTTTGGCCAATCCCGAATGAAGAACAATGGGTTGCATTGAGGTATTCTAATCTGAATGTTCCACAAAGCGCATCAATCTCAAATGCCTACATTCAATTTACTTCAAACGAAAATCAATCAGATCTAGCAGCTATTGCTGTTTACGGAGAAAATATTGACGACGCTTCGACTTTTACAGGATCCAATTATAATGTTTCTTTTAGATCTCGAACAAGCGCAGCAGTTAACTGGAATCCTTCCGCATGGATCGCAGATGCTTCAGGAGCTGCTGAACAGACACCTGACATAACATCAATCGTTCAGGAGATTGTAAATAGACCTGGCTGGCAATCCGGTAATGCAATGGCTTTTATTTTTGATGGTAGTGGAACCCGTTCTGCTTATTCCAGAGATGATGACATCTCCAAATCAGCAACGTTACATATAACCTTCCAATATCATTCACCAAGCATGACTATTGAGAAATCACCATTTGAAAAAGATTTTACTATATACCCAAATCCAGTTTCCGATATCCTTCATATTAATATTAAAACGGCAAAAGCGACAGATTTAGAGATTTACTCTATGAATGGCCAATTAATAAATCGACAAAAGCTTACACAATCAGAAAACCAGATTAAAACAGATAGTTTAGGACTTAGTAAAGGTATTTACTTACTTCATCTATCTAGAAATAACAATCGATTCATACATAAAATAATAATTCAATAATATGAAAAAAGCACTACTGATTCTTCTTATTATTTCTGGCATTCTAGCATCTTGTCAAAGGAAATAAGAGCAAGCATTGACCCTGCTACTCTACCCTTTTTATCATGGTGTGGCTTCAGGAGATCCACTTTCTGATAGAGTAATTCTTTGGACTAGGTTACAGACGATACATTAACTTAGATAGTGTTCAGTGGATTGGAGGATTGCAACCGATACCAGCATGAACAATATAGTTAATTCTGGAACAGGTTATGCAAAAGAAAGTGTAGATTGGACATATAAAGTTGACGCAACTGGACTTCAACCAGACACATGGTATTATTATGATTTTAATGGTTTAGGTAGATATTCTTTAAGAGGAAGAACTAAAACTGCTCCTGTTGGCGACATAGACAGTGTGCGGTTTGCCATCGTATCTTGTTCCAATTGGGAACATGGGTATTTCCATGCGTACAAACATTTAAAAGATAGAAATGATTTTGATTGCGTTTTACATCTCGGTGATTATATCTACGAATATGAAACGGGTGGTTTTTCTGCCAACATTAAGCGATAGGAGTGAATGATCCAACTCATGAAATTATCAGCATTGGAAGATTATCGATTACGTTATTCCCACTACAGATTAGATTCGGACTTACGTGACTTGCACCAACAGTTTCCATTCATTAATATTTGGGATGATCATGAAACCGCTAATGACTCTTATATTGATGGCGCGGACAATCATGACCCAGCAACAGAAGGCGCTTGGGCAGATAGAAAAGCAGGAGCTACTCAAGCTTACCATGAATGGCTGCCTATTCGATCACCAAATCCTGCTAACACGCAGATTTATCGAAAATTTGCATGGGGAGAATTAATTGACTTACATATGTTAGATACTCGTTTAGAAGCCAGAGTAATTCAAGATGGTGGCGCGGCTAGCGACCCTAACAGACCTCTTTTGGGAGCAACTCAATTAAACTGGTTGACAAACAATTTACAAACTTCAACTGCTAGATGGAATATTTTAGGACAACAAGTCATGATGGCTCCTTTAGCTGTTTTTGGACAAATTTTGAACAGCGATCAATGGGATGGGTATGCCTATGAAAGAGATCAGTTATATAATTTTATTACAACGAATAGTGTCGATAATTTAGTTGTTTTAACGGGTGACATTCATACTTCTTGGGTAAATGACATTCCATTAAACAACTACGATAATTCATCATGTACTGGGTCATTAGGAGTTGAATTTGTAGTAACAAGTGTCACTTCTACCAGTTTTAACCTCGGATTTGCTTCTTCCGTTATCGAACTTGCTAATGCACATGTACAATATGCCGATTTACAACAAAGAGGTTATATGATATTAGACGTTAACAAAACAAGAGTTCAAGGTGACTATTATTATATGAATGATGTTGAGAGCCCAACACCAGGAGAGTACTACGGGACATCTTACTTTGTTAATGACACTGAGAAATGTGCGAATGAAGCAACTACTTTTTCAAGTAACCCTGGCCCTTTACCTGTTTATGCTCCTCAATATCCCAATAGACAATCCTGTTGGGCTTGAAGAAACTATTGACAACCTTGTTGTTTTTGGCGCTTATCCAAACCCTATTATTGATGAAGTTACCGTGCAGTTCTACTTATTCCAAGCAGAAGAATGTAAAGGTGAAATTATACGATATGGCTGGAAAATTAGTATTAAATGATATTGCCTACGACCTTAAATCCTGGTGTTAATTACATGAAGCTTAATCTACAATCAATAGAAGCTGGCCCCTATAACTTAGTTTTAGAGACAACTTTCCACAGAGCGACAAAATCATTGATTAAAGTTGAGTAATTAGGGAAAGGAATTATTTTATTTTTACTTATGGCCGCTTTAATATTAAATGCACAAGTATCAAACCCTAAAATATTTGGACATAGAGGTTGCAGAGGTATTCTGCCTGAAAACTCTATTGCTGGTTTTCAAAAAGCTATTGATCTAGGCGTAGATGGTATTGAGTTTGATGTGGTAGTCAACAAAGACAAACAGATTGTTATTTCACATGCACCCTTCATGGAAAAGAAGTATTGTTTATTGCCGGATGGGAGGAAAATTAAGCGGGAAAAACAATTTAATCTTTTTCAAATGACACAAACGGAAATAGAAAAATTTGATTGTGGCTCTAAATTTCATCCAAATTTTCCGAAACAAAAGAAACTAAAAACACACAAACCTCTATTGCAAGAACTGTTTACTAAAGTAGACTTAAGTGAGGTTATGATTCTTCTTGAGATAAAATCTGAAAAGAGACATTATGGGAAATATCAACCTCAACCAGATGAATATGTAGACATAATTCTTAAAGAGATTAGTAATTATGCACATAGAGATAATATTATTTTCATGTCTTTTGACGCAAATATCATTAACGAGTTACACAATAGAGCTCCACAATATAAATTGTTTACCTAACTTATGCCCCATTTAAATCATAAAGAGCAGCATTAAAGATTTAACTATCCAGCCTTATGCAATAGGTATGTACAATCCAACCATTTCTAAAAGAGAAATTATAAAAGCACATGAATTAGGCATCGCAGTTTTTGCCTGGACAGTTAACTCCCTAAAAGATTTTGAGCAACTAAAACGATACGGAATAGATGGAATTATTACTGATTATCCGGGAGCATTTATCAAAAGAGAATCTACAACTGGTCATGTAAAAAAGATCAATGCCAGATACAAAGGAAATCCAAGAGCAACAAATAACTGCTATCCTATCTAATTTGGAATGTTTTATATAGTGTTTCCTAGTTTGCTGGGTTAATTTTTGACGAATATGCTGTCTAAACACCAACCCTAGTCCAACTCCAGTAGCACCGCATATAACATGTGTAATATTTCCATAAAAAATATTTTGCGATAAACTAGACAATGAATTATAATACAAGGGCACAAAAACCATCAGAACAGGTAAAAATATCCAAACTACCTAATTGAATTCCACGAAGAGTTATAAAATAATCTTCAAAAACACTTCGAGTTTTGACATACCTTCCTTCTGCCATAACCACGAACATAACTCCAGAGTAGGTCATTAATACAGGAGTATAACCATGGCCTATTAGTAACAGTATTCGATGAAAGAGAACATACATGAAAAATGAAGCCAAGGTTGTAATCAGAAAGCGATACGAACCAAGCACTTTTTCTAAATATGTTCCTAACACCCACATTATAATAAGGTTAAATACTAAATGAATTATTGCCGAAACAGTATCAAAACCATGCTGAAAAGGAATTGTTAACCGGACAAAAATATTTACTACCGGGCCATCTCCTACTCCATAAAGAGCCTTCAATTCAGGAATAAAAATAGTAATTGAGGTAATTATAACCATACAAGCTGCTAAAATGTACGAAACATAGGTTTTCAATCGAATATCACCTCTTATATCATCAAACATTATACAGTTACTATTTTTAAATCATTAATATAAAGTAAATACTTTTCGATATGCGTATATCCCATTTCTTCTAACAGATTTCCATACTCCGTTATTTGTAAAGTATGCTTTGTTGAGGGTTTTCCTGTTTTATAATCAATAACAATTGCATGCAAACCTTTCGAAATAACTTTATCTGGAATATAAAAATGACCCGATTTCGAAATTATTTCTTGTTCATTGTATACCTCACTAGAGGAATTAAACCAGCTAGCTACCTGAGGAATATTAAATAACTTATTTATCAAAACAATAATTTCTGATTTGATAGAACTTGGCACTATGCCTTTTTTTTCTAACTGATTTGCCACTGCCTCAATATCATTTTTACTATTAACTTCAGAAAGAACAGCATGAATGGCAATTCCTTTTTCCCTTTCACTAATTGTATTAAATTCTTCGATATGTGCATTTCTATCAAAGCTGAGGTTTAAGCTCTCTCTTTTTGAAATGACCTCCACCCCTTTTACAAAATCTTCCTGCTGTTTACGCTTCTTTTTATTTGGTTCCAATTCACCGGAAACAAACTCCTTTGTATCCTCATTAAAATCGGAGTGACTAGCAACCTGATTAATTATTTTAGAAGTCACACTACCTTTACTCCTTGGCTCTTCTAATAGAATATGTAATCTCTCAATCGCTCTGGTAAATGCAACATAATAAAGATTTAAGTTATCCAGAACAGCTTCCTCCTCTTCCTTCTCCGCTATTTTTTCCAAATTATAATTTTTCAAACTAGACTTCGTAAGAGGAGTTACGTACTTCGGTAAATTTAAATCATCTAATTTCTCATGCTCAATCCACGTTAAATTTGACATCCCAGGGTTTGTGTTTTGCCATTTTGCGAAAGGAATTATAACCACTGGAAATTGGAGACCTTTAGATTTATGAATGGTCATTATTTGAATTGCATTATCTACACTCCCAAGATTAACGGAAATTGATTCTTTTTTACTTTCATAAAACTCAACAAATAATTGAACACTAGAAGTATTTCTTTTCAAATAATGATGTACAGTATTTAATAACTGATCCAAAAAAGGATCATATCGATTCATCTTAAAACTTTGAATCAAGTAGATAATTTTATCATATAAATTGAGAGACAAGTAATAAGTTTGCTTAAATATTGGATGCCGCTCTGACAAGTATTTTTTTAGGTCAATTCCCTTAGTGTAGTAATCGTTCTTCTTATCTGGGATTCTCCAGTTATCATATTCCTTTGTTAACGAAGGGTCCTCTTTTAGGTAATCTATGACACTTTATTGCTGCATGCTCGTTTTTATCATCTCCAAAAGCCTGTAAAAATGAGACGAGAAAAGAAACATCTTTAGAACTTCCAAGAACAATGCTATCTGATGAAACAACGGGATAACCTTGTTCTTTTAAAAATGCAGCGATAGTCATTCCATCACTTTTACTTCTAACAAGAAGTGCAATATCTCCATCCGAAAAGCCATCAGATTTTGCTTGTTCGACGTATTGTAAAACATTTTGGCACACGATTTCTCTGACTTTCAATGTCTTTTCCAATTATTTTAGCATTAACAAAACCCGTTTGTTTTTTAATTACATTTTGTGATGAGTCCTTGTATATCTTTTGAATCTGTTCATTTTCACCAACCGCCAAAGCTTCAAACAGCCAGTTATTAAACTGAACAATAGCCGATGCTGATCGATAGTTATTCTCTAAAACTTTTCTCGTTGCCGAATAATTAAAAACTGCATTAATTTCATCCAAATAAGTAAACTCTCCTTCAACCTTTGGCAGGTTAACAAACTGATGTACATCTCCGTTTCGCCATCTATAGATTGCTTGTTTCGCATCTCCTACAATCAAGTTTTTATTCCCTTCTGACAAAGACTCATAAACCAACGGAACTAAATTGGTCCATTGCAGACTAGATGTATCCTGAAACTCATCTATCAAATAGTTTTTATATCGAGCTCCTATTTTTTCGTAAATAAAAGGAGCAGGTTCATTTATTACAATTTTGCTAATAACCTCATTAAAATCGCTTATAAAAACAATATTATTCTCAGATTTAACTTTAAATAAAATCTGATGAATCGAATTCAATAATGAAAAGCCTACTAGTTGTTTATTGAATTCTTTTGCGAAGTTCAACTCCTCATTGATTTTGATCAATTTTTCCATTTCATCCTGTAAAGGTGAAATAATGGGGCTAACTAAACTTTCTGTTTTTGGAGTATACCAAGTTTCTTCGTGGTATTGTTTTATAGTGGGGTCTGTTAATATAAATTCATCTTTCGTCAAAAACTTATTTATCAATGCGCCCCAACCACTGCTCATCTTGCCTTTAAAGAAATCAATTTCTAGGCCTTGACTTGATAATAATTCAACTATTTTAGAAATCGAAGTTCCTATTTCAAGGATTAACTTTTTCTCATTCGTCTTTTACTTTTTTTCCTAAATCAGAGAAAAAAGCTAAGGTCATGTTTTTCAAAACCTGCTAATGGAATTCTTGTTTTTTCATTTTTAAGAATACTTGTTAAACGCAACAATTGTTTCTCTATGTCACCTTTCCCGCTTTCTTCAATCAATTGTTCCGAAAATCGAATTAAATACCTTGTAAGTTCCTCATCAGCTCCAATATTATTTAGCAAGAACGCCTATGCTTCTTTGTAAAAAAGTGTCTATATCTGTTTCTATTTCAAAACTTAAGCTTAAATCCAATTCCCTTGCAAACGAACGAATAATTCGATGAACAAATTTATCAATCGTTAAAATATTAAAGTCTCCGTATTGATGGATTATATTGTTATATGCTTTATGGGATTTACTTTTTAATTCTGGCGTATTAATTCCAGTAGAAGCGACATAATCTTTCATTAAGTCTGTGTCTTCAGCTTTGGATAATGCAAGTAACGCTTCTAAAACACGTTCTTTCATTTCAGTAGCTGCTTTATTGGTAAAAGTAATTGCCAATATTTGCTTAAATTTATTTGGATTATCACTTTTCAGAACAATCGAAATATATTCTTTCACAAGTGTATAGGTTTTTCCAGAACCAGCAGAGGATTGATATATTTTGAAAGGTTTTTCTACGGGGGTATCGCACATACCTCTAAAGTTAATAAATTTTCTTTATTCTTTAAATAAAATCGCTTTTTGAAAGGTAAAACCACCCTACTTTTGTAATCAGTATTCTAATTCTATTTGATTTACTCTCACATAGCTAAGCAGGAAGAAAGTTGTTCAGCGCTAAATACTGTTTTGCAAAAGGAACTAGAAAATATTTAGATTACCTCTTTCTTCTTATTTTTGTATTCCTTCTCCTCTATAACTTCCCAAATACCTGCTTCACAACTCAACATTTCTCTAATCCTAAGCATCTCTGGATATTGCTTTGCAACAATCAAATGTTTTACAAACTTGGCACCAAATAAAGAAAGTTCTTCGAACTCTTTTTCCGAAATAATCTTGAAATAGGTTTCTATATTTTTGTACTTTCGGTATTGAGGAAAATCCATATCTCAAAATTACACAAAATGACGATAGAAGATATAATAGCCCAAGCAAAAGAAAGTGAGGCTAAGGAAGATTACAAAGAGTCTTTTCGACTTTACTCGAAAGCAATAGATGTATTGCCAAATGATCCGGATTTATATTCTGCTCGTGGTGTGGTATTGTTTCACCTTGACAGAAAGGAAGACTCTCTTATAGATATGAACAAAGCTGTTGACTTAGAGCCGAATTATAGCTATCGTTATTCTAGCAGGGCATACATTAAAGCGAGTCTTGGAATGACCCAAGATGCTATTTTAGACTATACAAAATGTACAGAATTAGATCCTGAAGATGCTATTGCATGGAATAACTTGGGATTACTAGAAGACCAATTAGGTTGGAACAAAAAAGCGAAAAAAACATTTAAAAAAGCAGAAAGTTTAGAGGAAGTTTTAAAAGATAAAGATATTACTTTAGAAAAAAAAAGTGAACTTCCTGAACCAAAACCTGAAATCCCAACATCAAAAAATAGAATAATTAAAGAAGTTTTCACAAAAAAAGAAACATTTAAAGAGTTTGTCAAATTTGTACGATCCGGTTTTAAAATAAAAAATAATTAAGCTGAATGGACTCTTTTCTATCTGAAGTAGCACAAAAATTATTAAGCAATATTCTGTCCAGGAATTAAAGGACATTGCCGTAATTGTGCCGTCAAGAAGAGCTGGTCTGCATTTCAAAACAGAATTATCTAAACAGGTAAAACAAACATTTTGGGCGCCAAAAATTCAAAGTCTTGATGATTTTATTATTGACTTACACGAACTAACACCCATCGACCCAATTTCTATTCATTTCGAATTGTTTTCCTGTTATTGCAAACTTTTTAAGGAACCTGGAAGTTTCGATGTCTTTCATAGCTGGTCAAGTCAAGTGCTGAGTGACTTCAATGAAATAGACAGGTATTTATTACCGAGTGAATTGGTTTTTAAAAACCTAAAAGACATAAAAGAAATTGAAGCTTGGAGTTTCAATGCGAATGAATTAAGTGCTGGTCAGGAGAAATTTTTAGAGTTTTGGGAAAAACTAGGAGAATTGTACCTTCTTTTTAATTCAAAATTAGAAAAGAAAGAGTTTTCTACAAAAGGAAGAATCTATAAAGATGTAGCAAATAATCCTGAAAAGTATTTAAATAACAATCCACATAAGAAAATTATTTTCATAGGGTTTAATGCACTTTCAAAAAGTGAAGAAACCATATTTGCATGGCTTAAAAACCTGGGTAAAGCAGAAGTGTTTTGGGATGTGGATCAATATTACATGAATGACAACATTCAGGAAGCCGGGAATTTTGTCCGTCAGTATAAAAAATGGAATGAAGAGAATTTAAAAAAAATCCCTAATAATACGATTAAAGATAAAACGGTTACAATCTATCCAGCCAACACAAATTTGAATCAGGTTAACATTGCTGCTCAAATACTGAGTAGTAAACCTCAGTTCGGAGATACAAAAAGCGCTGTAATCCTTTCAGATGAACAACTATTAAAACCGTTTTTAAATGCTATTCCTATTGGAATAGACAAAATGAATATTACAATGGGGTATTCATTTTCAAATACTTTATCTCTCGAATTACTAGATATTATTTTTACTATTCAAATCAATTCTAAAAGATTTCAATCTAATCAAAATAAAAACACTATTTATTTTAAAGACCTCTTTACATTTTTAGAACATGTATTGGTTATCAAATACTTTAAGAGTAAAGGAATCGATACAAGTTATGTAATTAGTCATTTTACAAAGAATAACTCTTCTTTTATTACAAAGAAAAATCTAGAAGAAGTATTCGACACAAACGCTGGATTACTAGACATATTATTCTATCATTATGCAATAAATATAGAAAGTACGATACTGCAATTAGCTGGCTTTTGTGATAAGTTGCGGTTAACATTAATTGATGAAGGAAACAAAACATTCGAAATTGAAGTATTGTATAAAATCATCTCCAATCTCAAAAAAATTGAATCAATTAATAGAGAATACCCATACATTGAGGACATTGAAGGAATTCGAAACTTATTCAATCTTATTAATAAAACTGAAAAACTTTCATTTTATGGAGAGCCACTTGAAGGTCTTCAGGTAATGGGGCTATTAGAAAGTCGCGCAATAGACTTTGATAATATAATTCTTGTTTCTTGTAATGAAAAATTTCTTCCTGGAGTTCAAGGTTCCAATTCTTTTATTCCACATGATTTAAAAATCTACCTAGGACTACCAACAAAACAAGATCGAGAAGCTATTTTCTCCTACTATTTTTACCGTCTATTGCATCGTGTAAAGAACATTCACTTTATATATAACAATGGTTTACCTAACGGACTTGACAGTAATGAAGTTAGCCGTTACTTAATTCAAATAGAAAGTGAATTGCCACACAAAATCATCCGAAAGGATTATAATTTTAAATGGAATAATAAATCCGATCCTAAGTCGATAGAAAAGGACAGCATTACATTGAAAAAGATTGATTTACTCTTCGAAAAAGGCATATCCCCTTCAGCATTAAACACCTATTTATCTTGTCCACTTGACTTTTATTACAAATACATTTTAAGAGTCAACGAAAAAAAAGAATTAGAAGAAACCATAGAAAACAGTACCCAAGGAACCATAATACACAAAGTTTTGGAAGTATTATACACAGAACATTCACCTACTATTACGGAAGCTTCTGTTGACGCAATGTTAAATGCATATGAAGTATTAACAGAAAAGTTATACCGAAAGTTTTTCCCTTCTCAAAGTTATCGTTTTGGGAAAAACCTGTTATACTATAAGATGGCATTAAAAGAAATAAAGCTTTTTTTAACCAAAGAAAAAAAACACATTCAAAAAAATGGGCCAATTGAAATATTGGGCTTAGAAGAAAACTTGCACACATCTATTGAAATTGATACTTCACAAGGCAAAAAGACAATTGTTTTAAAAGGAAATGCTGATCGGATAGACGCTCAAAATGGTCAAATTAGAATTATTGATTATAAATCTGGTTTTGTAAAACCTGAGGATGTTAGGGTTTCATCTGTAGAACAAGTATTCGAGAAACCTAAAGCCGCTCAATTATTATTTTATGGATATTTATACAATAAAGAAAATCCCAATTCTGGAGCAATATCAGGAATAGTTTCAATGAGAAACTTGAAACCAAATCTTATACCTTTTTCTTTTACAGTAAAGAAAGGGGAAGAAAAAATTTCGGAAGAAGAACTCTACAAGAATTTTGAAGAAATCTTAATTTCTAAAATTCAAGAAATATATGACGTAAGTATTTTGTTTACCCATGATTCGAAAGCTAAATACTGTATGTTATGTGAATAACACTAATCCTTCACTAAATTAATTCCAGTAAAACTAGCGGGAGTTATTAGCCTTAATTCAACTTTTATTTCTTCTCTTACATTTAAGCTTTCAATAAAGCTAGCTATTGAATTCGCATTAATACCTTCATTTGTTCTGGTTAGTTCTTTCAGGGCTTCGTATGGGTTTGGATATGCTTCACGTCTAAGTACTGTTTGAATCGCCTCTGCTACTACAGCCCAATTCTTTTCAAGGTCGCCTGCAATTGCTTCCTCATTCAACAGTAATTTAGTCAACCCCTTCTTTAAGGAAGCTAAAGCAATCATTGTATGTGCTATTGGAACACCAACATTTCTCAGAACTGTACTATCCGTCAGATCTCTTTGCAATCTTGAAATAGGCAATTTAGCAGATAGGTGTTCGAAAAAAGCATTCGCTATTCCTAAATTTCCTTCAGAATTTTCGAAATCAATTGGATTTACCTTGTGCGGCATAGCAGATGACCCTATTTCTCCAGCTTTAATTTTTTGCTTAAAATATTCCATTGAAATGTATGTCCACATATCTCTATCTAAATCAACTAGAATAGTATTAATACGTTTCATGGCATCAAAAAGTGCTGCTAAATTATCGTAATGCTCAATTTGAGTAGTTGTTTGAGATCTAGAGATTTTCAACTTTTCATTCAAAAATTTATTTGAAAAACCTACCCAATCAATTGATGGATAAGCAACAAAATGTGCGTTAAAATTACCCGTTGCACCACCAAATTTGGCAGAATACGGAATAGCCCTCATTTGTTCCAATTGAATTTTCAATCGTTCAACAAAAACATAGATTTCTTTCCCTAGTCTTGTCGGAGAGGCTGGCTGACCATGTGTTTTAGCCAACATAGGAACATCCTTCCAATCTTTTGCTAAACCTGTTAACTGCTCAACTATTTCTTCAATCATCGGGTAATATACTTCAGCCAATGCATCTTTAATTGATCTCGGAACAGAAGTATTATTTATATCTTGGGATGTTAAACCAAAATGAATAAATTCTTTGCTACCTTCCTCTATTCCAATGGTATCTAATTTTTCTTTTATAAAATACTCTACAGCTTTAACATCGTGGTTAGTTACTTTCTCGATGTCTTTAATTCGAAGAGCATCTTCCTCCGAAAAGTTTTGATACAAACCTCTTAAAGTAGAAAATAAACTGTTATCAAAATCCGCTAACTGCGGTAAGGGCAATTCGCACAATGAAATGAAATACTCTACCTCAACTAATATTCTATATTTAATTAATGCTGCTTCAGAAAAATAATCTCCTAATTGATCAGTCACTCTTCTGTATCTCCCGTCAACAGGACTAATTGCGTTTAAAGTAGTAAGGCTCATTTACTGTATTTTTAATTTATTGTAAAATAGGATAGCAAAAATAGGAAATACTACATTTCTGACACAAAGATTTTGTATTTTCAGCATACTATTTATCAACCATAATTTTATTTTATGTTGCCATTTATCTATAAATAGTAATCATTGAACAAAAAGAACTGAAAAATGGGTTTTATTAGAGATTTTAAATTAGGTGTCAACAGCTATATTAACGCTGTAAGGTTTATAAAAAAGCACAAGCTTTGGATTTATTTCTTGTTTCCGATAATCATCTTTTTTGTAATCTATTACGCGGGGTTTACTTTTCAAGAACTGAAAAGAGATTACCACGCCAGTGATGATGCAAGTATGATTAAAAAAGTATGGTATTTCTTTGTCTCTGGTTTTTTCCTTATGATCTCATACGTTATTTTTAATTTCATGAGATACATTCTCATCATACTAATTTCACCTGTACTTTCGGTTGTGTCTGAAAAAGTTGAAAAAATAATAACAGGAAATAAATACAAATTCGACCTAAAACAACTTATTAAGGACATCAAAAGAACAATTAACCTTGCTATTCGAAATATTTGTTTTGAATTCGGCATTGTTTATGGTGTAGCCATAGTTCTATACGTTATATTTTGGATAGTGCCGTCACCAGAAGGAACTGCTAGATTTATCTCAGGGCAATTTGCTATGATTGTAGCATTTTATTATTATGGATTCGGGTTTATTGATTTCATGAATGAAAGACGAAGGTTAACGATTAAGGAAAGTGTTAAATTTGTTAAAAAACATAAAGGTTTTGCTATTGCTTTAGGATTGGTTTTTACGGTGTTTTTTCACTACACAAATAAGTATTTTATCGAAATAAAAGAAGATGTTTCGAGTGCTACATTTATGTTAATAATAATTATATCTTCTATCATTATGGCTGTTATCCCAATTGTAACAATGGTTGCTGCAACTCTAGGTGTGCATGAATTAGTTGACTTAAATAAAAATGCTTTTGCAATTAAAAAGGAAGAAAAATCCAATAAAAACGAGGGGCATATTGAAAAATAAAAGGAAATAATTAAATCTAAATTAACTATATTTGTTTTTAAGCAAAGAAAATATACAATTCAACTAAAATATATGAAAAGTTTTTTGACAATCGTATTTGCATTATTCGTAACCACTTCATCACAGGCAGGTTTTAACGGGAATACCGACACTACCAAAAACATTATCGACAAAGCTAAAATTCAGTATAAACTTTCTGAAGGAAAGCATAAATATTACGCACACAATTTTCGAGGTGCTCTGACCATTTATCGTGAAGTAATTTCTATAGATAAAAACAACGCTAAAGCGCAATATGGAATTGCTGAATGTCAATATTCATTAAAAAATTTCGAACTTGCCAAGACACATCTTGATATGTCGATTGCATTGCATGGAGGAAATGATTCGATCAAACCATTGGACAAGGATCTTGATTATTTGCGTGGTAATATCTTCTTTAGATTAGGAAAATTAGACAGTGCTATTATTAGCTATAAAGCATTCAAGTTAGCTACTCCTAACGCCAAAAAGCTAGAAGATTATGATGTTGATTTATTGTTGAAACATTGTGATTACGCAAAAGCTGCCAAGGCTTCTCCTGTTGATGCGCCTATTAAAAACATTGGAGGAAACATCAATTCTTCTGCACCAGAATTTGCACCGTGTATTTCTTTAGATGGAAATTCTATGGTATTCACTTCTCGTAGACCAGACACAAAAGGTGGAATGGTAGATGTCAATTATGACCATATGTATTATTCAGATATTTATATCTCTGAATGGAGTAAAGAAGACAGTGCTTGGGGTGAAGCACAAAACTTATCAGGAAAAGTAAATACAGAATACCATGATGGAGGATTAAGTTTTTCGCCAATTGGTGACTTAATTATATACAGAAACATTACAGATGGAATGTCTGGTGCTACGCGCAGTGGTGATATCTACGTTTCTAAAAGAGGTAAATCAGGTAAATGGGGTGCTCCAAAAGAAATCCTTAATAAATTTCCTAAAATCGCTAAAAAAATAAACTCAACCTATTTTGAAAGTTCTGCAAGTATGACAGCTGATGGGGAAAGAATCTATTTCGTTTCTGAAAGGCCAGGGGGGCAAGGTCAAGCCGACATATATTACGTGAAAAAAAAAGGGGGGAATTGGTCTGAACCTCTTAACCTAGGTCCGTCTATAAATACGGTGTCAGATGAAAAGTGTGTCTTTATTCATCCTAATGGGGAGATACTCTTTTTTACTTCAAATGGATATGAAAAAAGTGTTGGTAGTTACGATGTCTACTACTCAGTTAAAAATGGTGATTCTTGGAGTGAACCAAAAAACATGGGGTATCCAATTAATACAGTGAAAGAAGAAAAAACAGTTTCAGTTTCTGCAGATGGAAAAACAATGTATGTTGGTGCTTACTATGATATCGACTCTAAAGGAGATGCAGATATTTTTGAAATTGACATTACTAAATTAGGACTAAACATTTCACCGTATGTTTCTCCTGTGCAGGAAGAAAAGAAAGATTGACACCTTTCGCATACAGTTTTTTTTCGGGTGAAGAGAAATATTTTAACTATTCGAAGATAAATGAGTTAAAGAAACTGTCGATTTTCGTTTCCTTTCTTAAAAAACTGACTAATCTTTCTAAGCGGCTTCATTATAAGCGTTAATGACCCTGGTTTCAAATCATTTATAGACCATGCTAGTTTGTCTTCTTTATTAGCCTTGAGCCTATTCAATAGCGTGACATTACTTTGACCACCAACTCGCATTTTAGTGATTACTTCAGGTAAATAAACCACAGAAATGTTGTGTTTATGAAGCATTCGTAACATCAGCTCATAATCCGCTGCTGACCTTAATCGTAAATTATAAGTTCCATATTGATCATAACAAGATTTCTTTAGGAAAAAAGTCGGATGGGGTGGCATCCACCCCTTTTTAAAGATTCCCTTTTTATAGGTTCCAGATTTCCAATAACGATTTACTTTATCCGTATTAGCCCTATTTACATACACCAAATCTGCATAGATAGAATCTTTATCACCAATTGCTTCTACAATGCGCGAAACGACCTTATTATTAGCATAAATGTCATCTGAGTTTAAGATACCCACAATATCGCCAGTAGAATTTTGAACACCTTTATTCATTGCATCATAAATTCCCTTGTCCGGTTCTGAAATAATAGTTGCTATTGAATCTTTGAATTTATCGATAATAGAAAGGGTAGTATCAGTGGAACCGCCATCTATAATAATGTACTCTATATTAGAATAATCCTGTGCAACAATAGATTTAATAGTGTCTTCTATTGTTTCTGCACTATTATAAGCTATGGTAATAAGACTAACTTTCATCCGTCTTTAAATTCTCTTTTCCGAAGTTCTTTAGCCGGATTACCTTGATAAATAGTATATGGCTCTAGTGTTTGGACTGCAACAGAGTTTACAGCTAATATAGAATGAGATTTACAACTAACTCCAGGGCAAACTACCGAATGCGCTCCAATCCAAACACCCTCCTCTAAATTGATTTCCCTGACTACCAGATCAAACTCAACTTTTTTATAATTATGGTTTCCACATAACAACATGGCTCCTTGCGATAAGCAAACGTTATCTCCAATTTTCACTTCTCCTAAGTTGTCAATCCATACTTGTTCGCCAATCCAAACATTATTTCCAATTTCTAGTTTCCAAGGATATTTAATATTTACATTTGGTTTTATGACTGCTCCTTCCCCTACCTTAGCTCCAAATATTTTAAGAAAAAAAACACGTACTCTACTAAATGGATTCATTCTGTTTTGCATAACACATGCATTCACAAAAAACCACAAGCCTCTTTTAAATAGACTTCCTGAATTGTACCAAGAGTTATCAAATTTACTTAAATCAGTTTTTTGCATAAAGCTAAATTAACTATTTTCTTTATACTTCAACTTCATTCTCTTCCAACCAAAATCCCAGAACAACTAATGGCCATAAACGAGACCAAGTTGCTTTTTGGTTGCCTTTTAAAAATCTTTCCCACATATCCCACAATTGTTTCTTATCTAATAACTCTTTATCAACAAGGTTTGTTAAGTTGTCAATACAGAAACTCTTTAATTCATTTTTCATCCAATGTTCCCATGGAAAAGTGAATCCCATTTTGGGCCTATTTACAATTTCTTTTGGCATTAAATCACCCAAACTATCTACCAATAATTTCTTTGGAGAATAAGGGAATTTGTGTTCATCAGCAACACCGTAAACATATTCGACCAACTCGTGATCTAAAAAAGGTACACGTACCTCAAGGGAGTGTGCCATGCTCATTTGATCTGTATCACGCAACAATATATTTTGCATGTAAGTATTGATTTCCATATAAGAAACCTTGCTCAAAAAGGGTGAATTAAAGCCAGAAGCTTTAACATCTATACCATTTAAACCAATTTTATAAACTTCATTTTCGGGGAGAACCCCAATTCGTGTTAGTTTAGAAATCAGTTCATCATTTAAAACTTGTCGATTAATTGGGTAATAAAACGGAAGCTCCAAATATTTTTTTGTTAATGTTTCAACAGTTTTATCTGAAGCAATTGAAGGTTTTATAATTTTTAATGCTTTTCCCATTAATCTTCGAATCCCCATAGGAAAGGAGTAAATCCATTTTTTATCCAATAAGGAGACGGCTCGAGGAAATATATCATAGCCGGCAAATAACTCATCACCTCCCAAACCCGATAGGACCATTGTAACTCCAGCATCTTTTGCCACTTTTGAAACAATAAATGAATTGAGTCCATCACCGCTTGGATGATCCATTCCCGCTAACGCATGCGGTAGTTCTTTTAAAAAATCTGCAGGAGTTAATTTAATTTCAGTGTGATCTGTATTGTATTTACTTGCAATAATACGAGCATATTTTGCTTCGGAAAATGCTTCCTCGGCAAAAGATATATTGAATGTTTTCGGAGGCTTATCACTTACTTCGCTCATCAATGCAACAATAGCACTTGAATCTATTCCACCGCTTAAAAATGCACCAAATGGAACATCTGAAACCAATCTTCTTTTTATCGATTTGGTTAATTGATTTTTTACTTCAAACTTAATTTCTTCGGAAGATTGCTTATCTGATTTGCGGTTAATCTTTTTATTAATGTCCCAATATGCTTCGGTTTTATATTCATCGTCACTAACCCATATGTAATGACCTGGCATAAGTACCTTAATTCCTTCTATTATAGTCTTTGGTGCGTGAACCGTATTGTAGCGCAAATAATCAACAAAAGAATCCTTGTCAATTTTCTTCTGTACAAATGAACACTCCATTAAACTTCTTATCTCAGAAGAAAACACAATACTGTCATTATTATCATAAACGTAAAGTGGCTTTATTCCCAATCTATCTCTTGCTATAAAAAGGGATCGTTTTTCAACATCCCAAATTGCAAATGCAAACATGCCATTAAATTGATGCAAGCAACTAATACCCCATGCTTGATAGGCAGCTAAAACAACTTCAGTATCAGAATTCGTTCTAAAGGGGTAGTCGGGTAAACTTTCTCTTATTTTTTTATAGTTGTATATCTCTCCATTAAAAATGAGTATAAACTTATTGTCTGAACTATAAAATGGTTGATTAGCAGAAGGGTCTGGATCAATAATCGATAGCCGACTATGCCCAAATACCAAAAAATCATTTACATAAGTGCCAGAGGCATCCGGACCACGATGTTTCTGCTTTGCCATCATATTCTCCACCTCTTGGAGGGGGGAATTTACTTTTGAAATATTATATATTCCGTTTATTCCGCACATAGAACTCTGTTTGATTACGCCTTGGTAAACGTTTTTGACCTTCAGTGAAGACAGACGCTTACTATGTTTGACCGCAGTATAGAACTTTTCTCAGCGAAGCTAAATCTTCTTAGTATTATCAGTAACTTCTATTAAAGCCCTATATTCTTTAGGAAAATAGGATCGGTAATCATCATTTTTACTCCTTCTCGAATAGTTAACAAGGGCCTTCCTAATATCTTTCTCATTTTAGAATTATCAGGTTGTCTTCTTGTCATATCACCCTCCCCCAAAGGCGGTAAATAAATAATTTTAGAAGATGAATTCGTTTCTTCAATTATCAGTTTAGCTAATTCGAGAATTGTTACCACCACTTCACCTCCAATATTAATAACATCATTCATTTCTAAGTCCTTTTCTAATATAGCTATGCAAGTATCAACGTTATCATTTACATAGCAAAATGTTCTTGTTTGTGAACCATCACCATAAACACCTATGTCCTCATTTTTTAATGCTTTCTCTAAAAATCGAGCAACAACAAAATCAACACTTTGATTAGGCCCATAGGTGTTAAAAAATCGAAAGATTGTAAAATTTAAATCATAAGACTTTTTGTAAGATCGAAAAAAGGCCTCGCCAACGTTTTTCACAACCGCGTAAGGAACCCGAGAGTTTAATGGGGTAGTTTCCTCATGCTGGGGTAATTCAACAGGCTCACCATAAACTTCAGAAGAAGATGAATAAAATATTCTTTTTACAGAAGTGTTTTTTGCTAGACTTAACACATTTTTGATACCGTCAATATCGCCTAAAACTTTTATTGGATTTTCCAAGGTTCTTTGAACTCCCACAACAGCAGCATAATGAAAAACATAATCAAAATTATTGGCTATCATGATTTCAGACAAGTCTTGATGATTATTTACATCACAATACACAAATGTCCAATTCGAATAATTTGCTGAAGGTAATTTCGATTTGTTACCGGTACTCAAATCATCTACTATAACAACAAAATAGTCAGGGTTTTGAACCATCTTTCTTGCCAATGCTCCTCCTACATTTCCTGCTCCTCCGGTAATTAATATTTTAATCATTTGGTAATTTCATTTATGTGACTAGATAATTATCCTGTGTGACATAACAAATATAGTTAATGCTTTTATTTTACATAAAAAATAGTTCATTTTCTGCAAAGTAATTATTGCTAGTAACAGCTTACTAGCAAACAGAATAGTATTTCTCAATGAGATTATCCAAATATTCTTTTCCATTCACTAAATCAGAAATTCCATATTTATTGAAAATTTTGTCTAACACCAATAAATAATCACCTCCTGCATTCGGTGAAATTTCTTTTTCTATCTTTTTTCCTAAATGGTCCTCAAAAGATTCTACAATTTGTAAAACCGATAACTTTTTAGCAATTATCAAGTTTACGGTCTTATTTAACTCCGTTTCATTATCAATCACTTTACATAGGTATGAGAATATATCCGCTGCATCAATCAAATATCTTGAGGCCTTTAATTGAATATCCATTTTCTGTTCACGTTGAACAGCATTATAAACAAAATTGATTAATGTATTTGGATTTTTCGTTTTCCCTACAACATTTGGTAATCGCACAATGAGATACCTTTTGAAATTAGCCTTTATATAAAACTCTATTTCAAGTTTGTGCTTAATATATAGAGAACCCTTTAAAAATGGATCTTCAATACTGCTTGTACTGAAGTAAACAAACAACTTTTCCGAAGCCTTATGTTTAGCAACTAAATTGAGTTCTCTTTTGAATTGAACTGGATCCAAACAACCCGAATTAGAAACTCCAGAAGCAAAGATAATGACATCCTCATTATCTTTAAATGGTGCAAAGGTATTTGCTAGTAATCCATTTCCTACTACCATCTTTGAATTTGCCTTTCCGAATTAATCATTGATTAATTTCATTAATGTTTCTGCCCATTTGGCGGGAGTGACTAACAAAGATAGTTCAATACTTTTTTTCTGCATATCTAATAGCTCTTTTTCTGACGAATCAACTACTTTCCGAAAAGCATCTTTAATTGCTTCCTTATCTCTTGCAGTAAAAACATAGCCATTTTTTTCCTCTCGCATGAACTTTTCTGATGCTCCAACTTTATTACTGCAAATCATAGGAAAACCTGCTGCAGCATATTCATGCAATGAAACACCCCAAGGTTCGACATGACTTGGCAATATATATACTCCCGTTTGTAAAATGTATTCTAAAAAATTTTCTGGCTGAACAAAGCCAAAATGTTTAATCTTATCGTGTTCTATTTTATTATCGAATTCATCCCCAGTCCCTATACACCATAACTCCCAATCGTTTGGATGCTCTTTTTGTAATTCAATAAAAGCATTCCACATGTCAAATATCCCCTTATGTTTTACATACCTTCCTACGTAAATGAAACGTTTAGGGAAATTACAAATCTTACTCTCTTTCGTTTTTTCAAAATAGGACGAAAATAAGTCCACATCCGCAGAATAAAATCCTTCTGATATTTCTGAAGAGTTATAACCTAATTTTTCAGCAAATTGACGTTGCGGTTTTCCAGGAACCCAAACATGGGAGAATTTATTTTTTACAATAAATGAACTTAGTAAAGTTGCAATTTTTTGTTTAGGGTTCCCAAACCAATGATTATCTAGCGCCAAAACTGTTTTTACTTTACCTTTATAATGCTTGCAAACATTCAAATAGCCTTTATCCATCCATCCCGATGAAATAATTAGATTAGGGTTAATCGTGTTGGCTAATTCTAACAACTGCTTATTTGAAAAGGTATTTCTGTCATAGATAGAACAACTATTCAATTTAAATTCAAAAGGCGCTTCTTTATTTACCGGCCACCTTACAATATGAAATTCCACATTAGGATAAAGCTCAATAGTTTTATTTACACAGGTTATAGTATATCCCGCAATCTCGCTGTATAGAATTAATATTTTAGTGGGCTTTATGCTCATAATATTCAATAAATTCTAACAACTCTTTATTATAAATGGAATGCCTTTCTTTTATGAATTCACGAATTACATTAACTTCATTTTTCCAGTCCTGAATAGATGAATGTGTTCTCCAACGCATTATTTGTTGCGGCATTAGCAGTTCTTGCTCTGTTTCCATTGAGTCCAATTTCTCCGCTAGTGATTCAACAGAAATTGTACTTCTTGCCAACTCTTTATATCGATTGAATAGTAAAGTTCTAAATTCTTTTAACTCCATTGCATGTCCCAAAAGCTTGGAAAAAAATGAATCCTCATTTTTTAAAACCTGAAACACCTCATTGTTTGGGCCAATTCCCCACCCCAAATCTAAATCATTCAATATAAATTGGATAGGAGCATCTTTTATACCAAAAGCTCTAATATTATGAGTAGGCCAATCCTGGTTATTAGCAAATGTTTCAATTAATGTGTAATCAACTAAACTTTCTATAGACACTAATTTTGACAGTTCTTCCATCGACATTGAAACCAATCGATTAAAAACCTTATATCGAGCTAAAAAATCTTCAAATAAACTTACTTCACCCTTATAAAATAGCAATAAATCTTCAAGTATATAAATCTCTTGTTCGTCTAAAATATCTTCTAGATACGCGGCATCTACCTTTGGACTGACAAAATGAAGTCCCCAATACTCTCCGTTAATATAAAGCTCCGAATACCTCCACGGATAAGTAAATATATTCAGCCGCTTACTTACCAGTTGACTAAAAGGCTCTCTCATAGTACCTTTTACCAAATCATTTCCTGATGTACTTAATATCAAACTCTCATATTTTTTTAATGAATCACTGAACCAATCATTTTCCATTTTACCATTACCGAAATCTGCTCTACATTTTAGTTTTAATGATTTTTGTGGATAGGACCGAGTTGCATTTCCCTTTATCTTAAGTCCTAAATCCAAAGCTTCATTAGAGTTAAGGTAAACTTTTGCCATACGTTCACTATCTGTCCCCCTATTTGTGTAATTTCCTTTTTCATGCCAATAATCAAAAATCGATTTTAAATGAGTTAAGTATTTAAATTTTCCAACTGTGTAAATACCTCTTTTTATGTCGAATAAGCTGTCTGGATGAATATTCACCATGATTTGAATTACATTGTCTTTTTTTGGAAGACAATAAGTAACATTCTCTTTTTGGACTGCTTTAGACAAATTAAATTGGCGAACCTCTGGCAAAGGAGGTCTCCATTTATAAGAAGTTTGATTGAGACTCAATGTTAAAGGTAGTGGCTCGCCCTCCATTTGACACGTAAGATCAACACTAACATTTTCATCATAATGAAAATAATCGTTCCTCTTTGCGAAGAGAACAAATAGCAAACTGGCTCCACTCAGCGCAACAAATATGGCTCTGTTTCTATTCATCTTTCTTTTTAAGAAAGAACAACATGAAAAAGATAATAATAAAAAATAATTCTGAAACAAGAACATTACCAGACCCTACAAAAAGGGAAGTTATTCCAAAAAAGATTAAATATAAGTCTGTACTTTTTTCGGCCAACAATTTTGACAAAAAAAATAAACTAAAAACACCTAAAATGGCAAAAGGTATGTTCATTGCGGCAATGACACCTATAAATAGAGATAGATAAGTAATAAGAATAACCTTCTTTTTATCTAAAACACCTTTAAACAAAAGAAAAAATAGCAATAAATTAATCGAAACAACCATTAGCTTCCAAAATGTAAAAGCTATTTCTGGTAGCGTAAAATTACCTATCGAATCTTGTAATATTTCTTTAATTAAATCAATCATTTTTGGCTATTTTTTGGCTATTTTTTTCTCATCTTCTACAATATACATTGTGCTAATAATTAAAAAAACAACAATAGTATATGGGTTCAAGGATGCTGCAAACCAAGACTCATACATAAAAGAAAAAGCTAATCCACATAAAATTGGTAAAGCAGTATAATTTGATTTAGACAGTCGTATAAAATGGTAAATCACCGCTCCAAACAAGGTCAAAAATCCTTGAAAACCAGTATCTAACCATACAGTTAAATAGGAATTATGAGCATTCCCCATATGATTTAAAGCCCTAAATTCCTCTCTCCAATATTGAAAAAGATAAGTCGTGTAATTCAAACCTTTTGCTGCAAAATAATCAACTTGAATTTCTTTCCATGCAAAGGCCCAGGAAATCGCCCGACCAGAACCTGCCTTAATTTGCTCAATATCTTCCACACGTAGAGTTTTATCTAAACCTAATAGTTTTGTTACGGTTGGAATTTGACTAATTAAAAATTCAAACCCAAAAGCTAAAATTAAAAAAGAAATAAAACCTAACCAATTTGAATATTTAAAAATGTACCCCATGGAGTAGAATATCAAAACAACCATAATAGATTGTCTAGATCCTGACATAAGCAAGCTAATAAGAACTAAAGCCACAAAAACTCTTCTAAAATTAAGACTAAATAAAGAAGGAGATTTTTGACGAATTAACTGATATAACAAAAATCCATTTGTAATAAATAAACCCAAGCCATTGGGATTCCCTAGCAGCCCTCTGAATCTACCCACTAAATACATTTCCTCTTTAAAAAAGAAACTTAACAGCAATCCGACAGACATTACTAGAAATAAAAAGAATATGATATTCTCTAAAAACCTGAGCTTATCCTTTTTATAAGCTAGATAAGACAGTAAAGGTACCAAGATAATTATGAATGCATAGGACAACACTTTTTGTGCACTTACTTCCAGCATCGGACTGTAAATTAAACCATAGACAGCGCATAAGATAAAAGGGGCAAAAGATCGGAAAAGTCTGGGTGCACCAGTGGGTTTTGAATAAAAAAATAAAGCCAGTAAACCCAGTAATAACGTAAGTACTGGTTTTACCATAGCACTAAAGGAAAACATTCCTAACCTGGAATCAGAAAAAGTTAATATTGCAACAAAGAAAACAAGTAGTAAACTCCATTTCTCAGCCTTAACCATTAATAATGCAAGTAATAATACTAATAAAGTTCCTAAAATGGGATTAGCAAATCCAGCAACAACAGTTAATAGTAAAACTATCAATAACTCAGAATTATATATCAGCAAAGATTTTACCACCGAATATTTAGCCAATTAATAAAATCACTTTTTGAAAGTTCTCTTCTGTTTTTTCCAATTCTGCGAATATAAAATGGAACAGCGAAGATAGTGAGGATAGTAAGACAAAAAGCGGTTAATTGATCCACTTTGTTGTTTCTTTTGTTAAGAAGAGAAAATTTAATATGAGAAAAGTATTTTCCAAAAAAATATTTCAAGACAAAAACCTTTGGAAAGTACATTAAAACAATTAATAAATCGTTTCTTGTTGTGTTATACCTAACTTTATTATACCATTTTCTTGAACGTTCCTGCCCATTGTAATTATGAAAAACTCTAATTTGCTTGGTGAAGATTAGTTCGTACCCAAAATATATCAATTTAAACGACATGTCCGATTCTTCAGATCCTGAATGAAAAAACTCATTAAAACCTCCTATTTTTTCCAAGGCTATTCTTTGATATGCGCATCCACAGGTAATATGACTTCCTATAACTTCTCCATCATTCAAATTTCTTATTTCACTTAACCATTTTTTTTCTGGTTCCAAAACATCGAACATCAAACACCCAATTTTATCAGATTTCATAAACCTTTCTGCCAGTTTAGTCAAAGCTTCCTTGTCATCAAGAAACCATGCGTCATCATCAAGAGAAACTACTATATCTCCTTTACCCATTTTAATTGCTACATTCCGCGCAGATGACTGTCCTTGGTTTTTTTGCAGACGGATATAATGAATTTTGACATCATAGTGAACGAGCCAGTTTAAATCACAATCGCCACAATCGTCAACAATATATACAGTAAAAGCGGGATAAGTTTGTGCCAATATTTCATCAACGAATTTGTGTATATCAGCCAATCGATTATAGGTTGGTACGATTATGTCTATTGAAATCACTTTAACTAGTCATTTATAATTCGTAAAATTCTTTTATCAAAGTTGTTATCGAATTTATATCTTCTTTAGTCAACCCATAATAAAATGGCAGACGAACAAGGCAATCAGCATAAAAATCGCAACATGGCAAATCTCTTCCATCGTGCTTTTCTAGATAATAAGGACTACTGTGCAAACTTAAATAATGGAAAACTGCATTTACATCATTTTTATTTAAATAATAAATAAGGTTGTTTCTCTCTTCTGAGCTATTACATACCAGATAGAACATATGAGCATTATTGGAAGCATGGATTGGAATATCAGGTAATCTTACGCCTTTATTTTTTAGTATCTCCAAGGAATTATAATAAGTTGACCAAATTCTTTTCCTCTGTGATTGAATATTACTCAATTCTTCTAATTGCGCATAAAGAAATGCACTTACAACCTCTGATGGCAAAAATGAAGAACCTATATCAACCCATCCATATTTATCCACTTCTCCTCTCCAAAAAGCCGCTCTATTAGTACCTTTTTCCCATATTATTTCTGCTCTTTGTTGTAGCGCTTTGTCATTTATAACGAGCATTCCACCTTCACCAGAAATTAAATTCTTCGTTTCATGAAAAGAAAAAGTAGCTAAATGACCAATCGACCCCAAAGGTCTATCCTTATAAAAAGAATCAATTGCCTGGGCAGCATCCTCAATTACAAACAAATTATATTTCGCAGAAAGTGCCATAATTTCATCCATATCACAGGCTACCCCCGCATAATGAACAGGAACGATGGCTTTTGTTTTGGGAGTAATTAAAGCCTCTAATTCTTCCACGTTAATATTTGGATTTCCTGGACAAGAATCCGCAAATACTACCTTTGCTCCTCTTAAAATAAATGCGTTTGCAGTACTCGTAAATGTATAAGAAGGTATAATTATTTCATCGCCTGGCTCAACACCTATTAATAAAGCACACATTTCCAGCGCATCCGTGCAACTCGTTGTGAGTAAGCACTTTGAAAATCCATAGTTCTCTTGAAAAAAAGTATGACATAGATGAGTATACTTGCCATTCCCAGACAATTTACCGGAATCAACTGCATCATAAATATAATGCGTCTCTTTCCCTGTTAAATGAGGAACATTAAAAGGTATTCTATTCTTGCTTTGCATCTTCTCCCGATGTTACAATCGTATATTTCTTTTTAAATGAAAGAAACCTTTTCTCCATATAATTATAGCTAATCCAAGAAACTATTCCTGTTAATCCAAATACTGCAATATACAACACAAAATTAAACAAAACTGTGTTTTCCACATCGACAATTTTTTCAAGGTTTGCAATTACCACAAAACATATGAAGCTATGATAAACATAAAGTCCAAACGATATTTCGCCTCCTTTGTGAAAAAAGGATCCTGATAGTTTCAACAAACTTTTTTTATTTCCTCCCAAATTCAATAAAATCAATGCAAACAACATCGAAATATATTGATTAAAAAACATGCTATTTCTCTGGAAGTAAATCACTACAATTAAAAGTAAAAATGAAATAATTTGAGTGATTTTAGAAAAAAAGTATTTTACACAATTCTCTTTTCGATAAAAAAATAAATAAGCGAATACACCACCTATTGCCATGCAATCAATTCTAAAGAACTTAAAAAAATTGAATAGCGTCAATGGAATATTCGACTCAGTATAAAAACTTAACCTAACCAGACCAAATCGCAAAAGAGCCATTGCAATTATTACAGTGAATAAAAGCAACAATATCTTTTTAAAATATTTTAACAGCACTGGCCAAATTAAATAAAACTGTTCCTCCACGCCGATACTCCATAGCGGAGAAATAAATGGGACTATAGGAAAAGAAATCATCGCTACATTGGGCATCATAAAAGCAAAACATAGAACCACGCCACCATAATTCTCTTGAAGGTTTTCGGTTCCAGGAACAGGTAAAATAAAATGAAGGAAAACAAAAGAAATGATAATCATAAAATAATATAATGGCCAAATCCTCAAGATACGCCTAATATAAAATTTCCTCACATCAATAGTTTTAACCAAATCTTTTTCAGCTAACAATAGGTATGTAATCAGAAAACCGCTGAGAACAAAAAATAGTGTAACTCCCATTCCTCCCAGCTCTTTTACCAAAGGAACATTATATATATTTGGAAAATGGTAGATCGTTTTAATTTGTTCAATATGATGAACAATAACAGCTAGTGCAGCTATTAAACGAATGCCATTAAAGCCCTCAAAATAAACAATGTTTTTCACTGAGCGAATGTAACAAACATAATAGAATAAAAAATACTGCCAGACATATTGATTTAATTTAACATCTTCTTAGTATAAAAATTATTTCTCTATATAAATAATGGCAATAGAGCTGGTGAATAAACATGAGGATTAAGTTTTCGTAACTTGGTTCGTAGATTCTAATTTTATTTATAGAAAATAGCATAAAATCTTAAACATATTGATCAAACAAGAAGCTGAACTTACCAACATTATTTTACAGCATTTTTTAATGATACCTAAGAAGGTACTTTTAGCAGCTAAGTTTAACTAAATATTGATTAATTTTTTAAAAATATTATTTTTTCAAGACCGCTATACCAAATCCTTGTTCACCGTGCGAATTTCCATTATATAGCATAAACCGTTCTCCTTTATGATCAAATACAAAGGGATAACAAATCATTTCTGAATCCCAACCTGATTTAGAAATATCAATTCCAACTTCATCTAATTTGTTACTCCAATTAATTCCATCAAGACTAAAAGAATACCCAATTCTATATTTTCTTCCTGTACCATCACGATAAGAATACCACATATGGTAACCATCCTTATCAATAATTACAGAAGGTCTAGAAAAAGCCTGCGCTACCCCTAACGTATAAGGAATAGCTACTCCATGTTTAGCCCAGCTCTCACCATCTTTAGAAGTTGCATACTTTATTACATGCAGCATCTCACCATTTTCAGTATACCATTCAATAGTAGAGCCATACCACATCTTATAGATTCCTTCATGCAAAATAACAAAAGGATAGGACAAACTTACCTTATCTTCTTCATCTACACCCATAAAGGCACTTTCGGGATTTAGTTTCAATTCTTTTTTATGAATTAACTCTAATCTACCTATATCCCCTCTCCAATGATCATCACCAACAATTTGCCATCCCATAAACAAAATGTAATCTTTAGCATCTAAACCTTTATAAACATTTCCAATACTAATTCCATGCGAATAAAAACTTCCTTGATCTCCATATATCGACAATGCGTCTTTACAGACATGTTTTACAGATAGTTTCTTTATATCAATATCAACAAAAGAAACAGAAGATTTATTCGATAGATCTCTTCCACTATAAAATACTCTGAAAACATCATCTTTTAGATGAATAGCTAACGGATTAGCTGCATGGCTTGCTAAAAATGTGTTATTATTCTCAACTTTAAATATTTGGCCTAGTTTTATCCATTTCATCCCTATGAAATTTTAAGATCCAAGCTTTTTTTATTCATCTTAAATGGCTTTTGCGCAAGGTAAACACTTTCCTCATCTGTATTTTTCATTATAGTAGCACCTGCACCTATAAGAGAATAGGCCCCAACTAAAATTCCATCTCTAAATGTAGAGTTGACTCCTAAAAAGCAATTATTCTCAATTACGGTAAAACCAGAAATCACAACATGGGAAGTTATAAAACAATGATCGCATATTTGAGCATCATGACCTATATGATTACCTGACCAAAATACGTTATTGCTTCCGATTTTCACAAAAGGCTGAATTGTGTTATCTTCCAAAATTAGATTATTATCCCCTAGTTTTTCTTGTGAAAAAAACGAACATTTTGAGCTAATATAATTAGGTAAATAATACCCCCTTTTTCTTTGAAAGATTATACATTTTCTCTCTTACTTTATTCATACTGTTATAACCTATCGCCACAAATACATCATAATCTGAAGCTGGATATTTTTTTTCCAAAGTAGTAAAATCCACCACTGGGAGCCCACAAAAAACGTTATCATCGATGAATTTCGCATCTACACTAAACGCAACCACATTATAGTCAGAATCATTCTCGAAATAATAATGTGCTAATTTAGCATTACTTGTATTTCCAATAATCACTAATTTATTATTTTTCATTCCGTTGCTTTACTCTTTGTAATCGTTCTTTTCGATATTCTAAAACTGAATCTGGTCTTTCATATTTATATCCTAATAGTTCATAGAGCTGTTCATTTTCTGAATATTTCCCTTTTAATAACCTTGGTAAATTTATTTGCTGAGCAAGAATAGGACTTGTAAAAACATGGTTTATCCCGTATCTATCTAGTTTTGATGAATTATTACCTGCCTTATGATATAACCAACTATCAAAAATAATTACATCTCCCGAATTAAGCTCAGGTTGAATTTGATTTTCTTCTAAAAAGCCGAGGCTGGGAAATTTTTCAAACTTATGACTATAAGGAAGAAATATAGTGCCTCCTGTTTCTTTAGTGAATGGAGACAAACAATAAAACGCATTCATTGATATAGGCCTACTTAATGTATACTCTTGATATGGAATATCCCTATGCCAAGATGCCTGGTGGTGTTCGACATTAGCCCTATTGATAATGCTATTTTGCAATTGCAACACATAGTTCTCACCAAGTATTGCCCGTATTATCTGATGTATTTTGGGCTCTGTAATTAATGAGAGGAAGCTTTCATCATACGCAAATGGCGCCCTTACTATATCTAATTCAGAAATTTCGCCTAATTCAATCTTTCCAAACTCTCTTTCTTGATTGACATAAACTTCTTCCAATGATTTTTTAAACTTTTCAATAACCTCTGAAGGTATTACATCTGTTAATATAGTATATCCTCTGAGGCGAATATTCTCTAAATGTCTATCTAGTGCTGCTTCGCTTGACTCAATAGAACTTATTCCATATTGTTTAACCATAATCACCTTTTTTCAAGTTCACCATAAATAACCATATTGTTTTTATTTTTCCCAAACATTTTTTGAAGAACATGGAATGGGTACATAGCAATAGGGTTAAGAATCAAATTAAATACCTTAGGAAAGGTTGTTTTGTATTGAACATCTCTATTTCCTGTATATACAGTTTTTTCCTGTTGACTTAATTTTAATTTATCGCTTTCATTTTTCTTAACCAAGCTATTCGAAATACCAAAAACAACATTTGAAAGTGGATAGGTAAGTCCAGTAAGCCTTTTTACCTGTAAATCATACTTTGTTGCCATTAAGTTAAAATCGTGAAATTCATATCTTTTAATGTGACCTGCTATTTCATCTTCAATTCCCCAGTGCTTCATTGAGGAGGGAACCAACGAAATAATAACTCCTCCATCATTTAAAATTTCATGACATTTTTTAAAATACTGATCTAAAAGTTCGTCTGACATGTGCTCTATTACCATACAGGAAATTATTATATCAGCCTTTAAAGCTTGATTAGTAGTAATAAAATTTTCATTATTTACGGTATATTTCCCCGAATGAATAAAAACTTGGTTATGTTTCTCGTTATTTGCGCAAGCAGATTCATTCAAATCAAATCCAATTCCTTCGAATCCTTTATTCAAAAAAATTTCAGAAACATATCCATTACCCGATCCTATTTCTATAAAACTTTTTTTACCAATGCCTCTTAATCCATTCAACCTTTCCTTTAGGAATAAATACTGTAATATGTTTCCAGGAGGTAAGCCAATCACAAGTTAATTGTTTTATCAATTACATATTGTGGCCGTTGCTTTACCTGTTCAAACACTTTTCCTAAGTATAAGCCCAAAACCCCAATTGCCATTAACAACAATCCGGTAGAAAAGAGTATCAAAACAAACATACTAGCCCAACCAGACTGAAACCCTGAAACAAAATACTTAATAACAACCACTAGAATTGCAATCATGGAAAAAGCAGAAAATAGAAACCCAAGATATATACTCAACCGAAGAAGTTTATCCGATTGATAAACAATTCCTACAATAGCATGCTCCATCAACTTTTTAAAAGTATAGGAACTCTTTCCTTCCATGCGCTCTCGATGTTTTATAGTTACATAACTTGCTTTGAACCCTAGCCACCTTAAAACCATTAAATAATGAAATTGGTAATCATTATATTGGTTAAATGCATTTACCACCTTTCTTGAAATCAAACTAAACGAACCGATATTTGAACTTGTTTTACTACGATCTGATTCCACTAAGAAATTAAAAATACTAGTAAAAATTGAAGCTGTAATATTTTTAAATTTTGAATGTGATCTTTTTTCTTTTTGAGCATACACTATTTCATTTCCCTTTTGCCACTCTTCAACAAGCGCATGAAAATAAATAGGGTCATCCTGTAAATCACAATCCATAACAATACAGCAATCTCCCTCCGATAATTCTAGACCAGATTTTATAGCTATATGTTGACCAAAATTTCGACTAAAGCGGACTCCCTTAACTTTATTATTTCTATTAGCAACTTTGCAAATAACATCCCATGAACTATCAGGACTACAATCTTCTATCAAGATTATCTCGAAGTTTACGGTGATTTTAATCAACTCTGCCTCTATTCTGGCAACAAGTTTCTCAATGATTTTTTCAGCTTTATAAACTGGCACCACCACTGATATAATAGAATTTTCCATTAGTTGCTTTTAATGCATTTCAAATAATCACAAGCATTTATCCCTTCGTTAAAAATCAAGTCTAATATACTCACTCCATGCTCAAAACCCTCATAAAGTTGATTATATTCTGGATAACTCGAATAATCCAAGAAGTTAATCTCTAAACCTTTATCTGCAAACAAAGATTCATCCATATAATTTTTAGCGGCAGGCCCTGTTATATAGTCAGTAGCATTTAACTCTAGACATATATTCACCAACTTTTCAGTTTGATTACCTTTCAACTCAAACTCCTTGGACCGTATAAACTCAGTAGTAATTCCTAATTTAACACAAATTGCCTTTAAAAAATAAAAATTGATTTCACTTAAATAGTCTTCTTCGCATTTCAAATATAAATCTTTAATAAAAAATTCATTTTCTTCAAAGTATGCAGCTTTAGCATAGTTGTTCTTCAAAATATTCCAGTGATTTGCATTCCAATTGGCATCACTCACTTTAGTCTCATTTATTTTCTGCTCAAATTTACCTTTAACCTCTATTGGAACAGTCAACCATTTTAAACCATTAGCCGTTTTGATTTTATTACGGTTTCTCCAATCTCTTTTGGTATATTGCATTTCATCATATAACACAAAAACATCCGCTTCACAGATTGCATCAAAGTACCCTTTCCATGGGATATAATTGGACTGTGTTATTAATACCTTTTTCATTATAAAATTAATCAAAGAGCCAAATTGATTTAAATTCACTTAATTTAATCTCTTCTCCCTTTTGCTCCAATGTCATTTTCAAAACAGAATCAATTTTGAATGTCATTACAAATTTAATATTTAATACATCAATACACTCTAACAGATAATCATTCTCAGGTTTTTCATTTTTATAAAAATAAATGTCTTTATTCGATTTATACGCCTTCGACACCTCTTTTTCATCTTCAGACATATCAGCATATAATATTCGAGAAGGTGTCATCGGCAATATTGCTAGAGAGCACATATAATATTTCATGTAATTGCAAGGTTGATATGTTGTTACCTGACGACTCTTTTTAGGATAATCATTTAAATATTCCAACCCCACCATAAATGCTCCCTGTGCATTTTCAATTCGCGGTGCAACATAATTCATTATTACAATTTCTTCTGGACTCAATCGATGAACATTCAAAAGATTTGACTGTGTCAAACTTGTGTAAGTTTGGTTTTTTACAAAAAATTTTGATTTAACTTTATTATGCAATGTCAAAAAACAAATCACCGTTAACAACGCTATTCCAATTTTTTTTACGAGTTTATTATTAGTAGCTGTAATAAAGTAAATTAATGAAAATACAAACGAAAAAGATAAAAAGACATTACCAGGATAGGCGAACTGATAAGCATTGTCCACATCGTAAAATAGCTGAAAGCACATTGTCCCTAAAAGAACAGCAATAATTGACACAATGACAATAAATAATAATGGTGTACCAAATTCTGACTTATATTTTATCCTATACCAAAAAGTAACAATTAGCATCGGAATAAACATAATTGCTTGATTCAATATCATTAAAATATAGGTACCTACAATCGCTTTCCAATTTTCTAAAACAAAATAAACACGGCTTTTTTCTGATAATCCTGCAGTTGCAAAATCAAAGGTTGTTATTTCATTAAATTTTAAAAACCAAACGATAAATATACCAACAGCACCAAAAACAAGATATAACTTAAGGTATTCAAAATCTTTAATAGATAATCGCAATCTTTTGTAAAGGTAAACCGCCAAAGCAAAAAAGCCGGACAACCCCATAGCTATTGGAATTAAAATCACCGAAACGGGAACCATCAATAATAAAAGAATCAAGCCATTTCTATATTTCCCTCCTAAAATCGAGTAAATAACCGGAATAAAAAACACTAAATAGGTTATAAAATTTGGGCGACGCCAAACATTTGAAAAACTTGGAGATGTAACCGTAAAATGATCTAAAAAAAAGTTCCAATCAACCAATAAAAGGCAAAATAAGAACAGTAAATGATACCAGCTTACTTTATAAACCCTTTCCAAAAGAGCCAATCCTCCTAATAGAATTAAAACTTTCAATACTCCATACGTGCAATACTTTAATAAAATAATTGTCGACAAAGGCAGTAATTCACTCAAGATTGATGTAAACCACAATTCGAAATAATGATAAAGGGTAACACCAGAAACATTTAATATCTCATTATAGTGGTGGTAATAATTTTCTGAACTACCTTCACCTAAAGCCTCCGAAATCTGAGAATAATAAATAACATCATTTTCAATGCTTAATGACAATACATATAAAAAGGACCCCAAACTCACTAACAATATTGAGGTAAGCAACAAACCTAAATTATCTGGCTTCAATCGAAACTTAAATCCATCATATAAGTCTACCAAATATTGTTTTTTAAATAGGAAAAAATAACAGCTAGGAACAATTACAAAAATCCAATTAATTGTAACTCCTCCAGTTTTCCAAATGGAGTAAATAATTACCATCAATATCATTCCACTTAATACCGAATGAAATAAGTTCGAAATCTTGCCTTCTGTTGAATTACCTAAAAATAGTAAAGGGGAGAAAAACTGCCCCAGAAGAAACATAAGATAGATAACACAGCTATTAATGAATAATATTTGAATAAAATCTAATACCACCCTCAACTTTTATTTTGACCTATTTTACTCTTAATCTCTTTGGTTGTTAAACCGGAAAGTTCTTCTAAATCATATCCGCTTTCCAGTAAATCTGTAGCAGCAATTAGAATTTCCGTCGAATCAAAACTCCCGATTTTCTTGGCTGGAACGCCAGCAATGGCAATATTTGGTTCTAAAAATGATTTATTAACGACTGCATTCGCTCCTATTACAATTCCATCAGCTAGAGTTATATCTCCATAAAATTTGACACCTGGACCGATATAACAGTTTTTACCTATGGTTGGAGCTTTAGCAGCATGACCCGCTTCTGTGGCAATGCTAACCCCAGTATGCAATCTACAATTAGCGCCGACCCTTGCTCCTACGCTAACCAAAAGAGTTCCATAATGGGCGATAGACAATCCAGGTCCGAACACATTAGGAGGAATTGTAAATCCTAGTCTAAATGACAATCTGCTTATTTTTCTATACAAAAAAGCTCTTCTGAGTTTGGAATAAAATCCTTTTTTACAATTTATGCTGTACTCCAATTTCCTTAATAACACTTGAAATCTCCTCACATGATCAGGAAACATAATCATCACAACCCTTTCCTTGAAACTAGGATTTTTAGGATAACCTTTCGCAATTCTATCCGCTTCTAGATAATATTTATAATCGCTTTTAGACTTAATCATACTTAAAAATTTATAAAGAATCCTAATAATATTGTTTTACAAAAAATATTTATACCAAATTGTTATTTCAAAATTACCACTTTTATTATATATTTGATTATCAAGCTTCAAATTTTGAAGTCAGTATTGGTCTGATTAATGTCACGACCAAATTGAAAAAAAAACTCAATCATGAACATCCAACATTAATATTTACAAGAGCTTAAATTTCTTGGAATGAGAAAGTATTATTAATCAACCTTTTTTTAAATCTACCAACTCTTTTAATAATGCATTCATTGGGTTGTCACCAAAAAATGAGTTGGCCACCGAAAAAGACTTGGCTCCCATCGTTTTCCATTCCTCTTTCTTCTTCCAGGCTTCGTCTAACATTCTTTCATAAGACCGATTCGTTGGAGCATCCGCAACAAACCCTATAGAATCATCTTTAATAATTTCGGCATTACCACCAACATCAGTTACCACAGCTGTTCTTCCGCACAACATTGCTTCAATTAAAGCTATTGGTAATCCTTCTTTAAAAGATGGCATCAATAAAATATGGCTAGATTTCCATATATCGCCCCTTACATCGTTAACATAACCCCTTAAAAACACCTTTTCAGTCAGGTTATACATAGCTATCAGCTCATGAATTAATTGCTCATCAGGACCTTTACCATAAATATTTAACACCCAATTTCTATTTTGCCATTTTTCACTACTTAGAATTTGAAGTAAATAGGCTTGACCTTTAATACCAACTTGTAGAGAACCAACCACAGCAAAATTAATTAACTCCGATTCTGGATAGGGCATAATTCCCTTATGATCCATGTTAATAGGATTTTTTACAATTATTGCATTTGGCAACTTAACAGCAATTTGTCTTTCTATCTGTTCTATTAATCGGTTCGAAACGAAATAGACTACTCGTGCCTTCGTTAATACTTTTCTAATTTTTGAAATTTTATTAAATGGTACCGTATGATAATCTAAATTAGAATGAACAACAATAAAGTATGGAGTTTGAATATTTTCAAGAAAAGACAGAATGGGTTGTATTTCTAACTCGCAAAGAGCACCTAAACTAATGAGCAATGCATCTTGATCATATTTCTTAACAAATTGAGACAATTGTTTTTCTGCCCTTACCAATTGGTTCAGTTTTGCGTTTATTTTTTCTTTTAAACTAACTCCTTGTATTCTATTTCTTAGATGAATACTAATCCCCTTGTCTTTTAATAGCTTAACTTTTTCGGGTAACATTCCCCAGTCATATATAGAAACAGAAACCTGGTGTCCATGATCGATTGCTAACTCACTTAGAGCACACCATAGTTCCTCACTTCCGCCCCAAGCAGCACCTCCCATTGATGAAATTAGTCCAATTTTCATTATTCGTTAATATTAAATGGGAATCTTGTCAAACTATTTATCTTCATTACTATTTAACTTACAACTTTTAATGAATTCGAAAATCTCATTGTAAAACGGTACGATACTGTTTTTTAAATGATTTTTTAGTTAAATTTTCTAAAGCAAAATTACGCAATTCTTTTTTCCTCTGTGGTGACAGTTTTTCTAGCGTAATTATCGAATCATCACTTAAAACAGATCCAAGGTTTTCATTTACTACCATTTCTGTATAATCTCCTATTCCTGGAGAAATCAAAACATTCAGACCTGAAGCTAAATATTCTGCAAACTTCGTTGGCGATGCCACTTGATTTGTTACCGATTTCTCTCTATGCAATATCCCGTAATCACAGACACTTAATACATCAAATACCTCTTCTGGTTTCACCCAATCGATTGCAATTTTGCTTGTATTATTCTCATAAAAAATTAAGTTTTCAACTGCTTCTTTTTTAGCTAAAAAAATAATCTTCACATTATCATTTTCAGCAAGTATTCTATTCAACCAATCATTCAACAATGCAAATGATTGCCAACCCTCTGAAGAACCAGAATAAACCAATACAATATCATTCTCTCCAAAACCGTATTTTTTCCTTACATCAAAAGAGTTGGTAGTTTTTTCAGTAAATGACTCAGCTAAAGTGCAAGGAATTATCACTTCTTTTCCTTTTTGATAATCATATTCATTTTCCCAGTATTGAACAAGTTGCCTTGAAACAGAAATTCTATAATCACTGTCATTAATAGCTTTTATTTCAAGCGTTTCAATTTGATTATTAATTTTTTGATCCCCGGTAACATTATACTCTTTCTCCTCTTCTTTCTGAGCTCCTCTAGCATCGAAAACAACATTTTGCACTAGATGAAACTTTCTTAGTAAGAGTCCCATATTACTTGTGAAAATCCCTCTGCAAAATATTTTTTTTGATGAAACAAACAACAATATTAAAGCCAAAAAAGGAATGTATAATTTCCACCTATGCAAATGTGCGGGAAGCATGGGAAACACAAGCACTCTAGAATATTTCTTTCTTAGAATAGTCTTCTGCTGTAAGAGAAAGGGATAGGGAACAAATGCAATTAATCGAACTTTTTTATTCGACAATTCAGATAGGTATTCACAAACCTCTATTACCTGGCTTTGATAAACACCTGAATACATATCTCCAAAGGTTAAGTATACCATTTACTCGCTTATCAGAGCGTCAATAATCCGATTTGTTGCTTTTCCATCCCATAACTCTGGAACCTCACCTTTTTTATAAACTCCAGACTCAATTAACCCAATTAATTTCTGCAACTCATCAATATCAAAAGTGATTAGTGTATTAGAACCTTTATCAACCGTTATCGGTCTTTCTGTATTAGGACGAAGTGTTATACATGGAACTTGTCTATAAGTTGATTCCTCTTGAATCCCTCCAGAATCCGTTATGATAAATTTACAATTTTTAACCAACTGTTGGAATTCAAAATAACCAATAGGTCCAGACATAATTAATCTACTATTATCAGTAAGCTGACTCAACAAATTCAACTCCTCCAACTTGTAGCTAGTTCTTGGGTGAATAGGAAAAAAAACTTTGTATTTTACTGTCAATTCATCAATCAATGTTATCAACTTTAATAACTCCGATTCATTATCAACAGTAGCTGGACGGTGCATTGTCATCAGAACAAACTTCTGCTCTTCCAAACTCATTTCTTCCATAATGGAAGATTGATCAATCTGTTTTTCAAAAGCAACCATTGTATCTATCATCGTATTCCCAACAAAAAAAGTTTTTCCCTTTTTGTCTTCATTTTTTAGATGTTTGAGACCACTTTCTTCCGTTACAAAGTAGTAATCGGTTATTTCATCTGTTAATATTCGATTTATCTCTTCAGGCATGCTTCTATCAAATGAGCGCAACCCACTTTCAATATGGCCCAATTTTATCCCAAACTTATTTGCCGTTATTGCCGCAGCCAATGTTGAATTAACATCTCCAGGAACCAAGATCAAATCTGGGGAGAATGTATTTAAAATTAAATTCTCAAGACCCAGCATTATATTAGCCATTTGTGTATTAGGCGTTCCTGCTCCAATATTTAAGAAATAGTCAGGACGTAACTCAAACTGATCAAAAAACACATTAGCCATCTTATCATCATAATGTTGTCCTGTATGAACAATTTTGACCTCAAGATTTTCATATTGACTTGCAACTTTTTTAAATTGAGTTACCTTAATAAAATTAGGCCTTGTTCCTACGACTATAAGTATTTTTTTCATTTCAATTATTTTAACCCACTCTTTATTTTTTCTGCGCCACTAAAACCTAATATTTTAAATAGCAGACAATATATTTTTGAATTCCCAAATTGAGTGGAAGGTAAAAACTTTTTTGGAAACTTTGTTTTTATATATTTTATTGAAAAATCCTTATTATACAGATAAAACTCTCTCACTTTAGGAAATAACAACTGATAATATTTTTCAACGTTTACATTTTCTTTTTCCATAAAATCAATAATTCGAAGTCTTAAGTCAAGATACCTAATAAAATTCCCTTCCATGTTTGATTGTTTTGTAATCTGACCAAAAGAGCGCTCCTGAATTATAGTGTTAAATTCATCATCAAACACCACATTTGGATATTTTACAAGTAAGCGAAACATTAAATCAGTTTCCTGAGAACTATACAGATCCTCACTCCATCCTCCTATCTCTTTCAATTTGGCAGCATTCCATAAATTTGAACAGGTATTACCAAGTTTACCAATAAAAAGAGAATGAAAAATATTTTCTTGTTCGGGAGAAACCTCAACTATACTTCCATCTATTCCCTTGTATTTAGAAGCCCCTGAGACAAATGGGAAATCTTCACGTTCATCTAACAAAGTAACCTGAACCTCAATTTTATTTCTCAAAAGAAGATCATCTGCATCTAAAAATTGGAAATATTCTCCATCAGCCAATGAAATACCTTTATTTCTTGCAGCACAAGCTCCTTTTTTCAATTCTCTATCAATAATAATATCAGGATTTCTATCTTTCCAATGGTTTAGCTTAAGCCAAGTTTTGTCAGTAGAGTTATTATCAATACATATCACTTCCAAGTTCGTATAAACCTGTTTAAATACAGACTCAAGGCAATCATCTAGATAACCTTCTACATTATAGCAAGGAATAACAACACTAACCAATGGCACTTTATTTCCCACGTCCGTTTAATAAAATTTCAGCAAAGTTCTTATAATTCACTTCTGCATTGAAGTTATTCTCCCAAAACCCCCTCACATTATTACGAAAAACTTCATCTTTCATTTTTCCTCTGTTTTCTTCGAGTATCGTCCTAACTTCTGCGGGAGTATATTCTTCATTAATTAACCACCCAGTATTTTCACATACAATTTCGGAAGTTCCTCCAACATTTGTAGCCATTACAGGTATTCCAAAACTGATTGCCTCCATAATGGAAACAGGTATCCCTTCAGTCTCTGACAAATTTATAAATAAATCGATAGGTTTGGACTTGTAATGTTTTAAGACATCCTTATTTGCAACTCGTCCTTTAAAGGTGCAGATTATATTCTCAGGCAAACTTTTCGATTTCTTTTTTATCTCTTCTAATAAAGGTCCATCACCAAAATGAACCCAATCAACCCTACCTTTTACTTCTCTCAATATTTCTATAATAGACCCCACTCTTTTTAGAGGAATAACGTTAGAACAAGACACCACGTTCAACCTCTCTGAATTTGGCATTGGGGATTTGCCATTATCTACGGTTCCCAGATAAGCTGTTTTTACTTTATGTTCATAATCGGGATATTTCCCTTGTAAGTAGCTCTGACCTTTTTTAGAGACCACAAAAACTGTTTCTACTTTTTTTAATTGTAATTCACGAAAGTGAATAAAATTATGGTTCCCTCTTTCTTCATACAAATCAAACCCATGAGCTCTTGAATAAAAGCTAATTTTACTTTTAAAATTTATAAAAGTTAAACAAGTTGCCCATAAGTCGAACCAAAAGGTGTAATGCACCGCATTTAACAATCCTTCTCTTTTTAAAAAATCTTTTAATCTCTTAGAACGTCCAAAAAAAGAAAGTATATAATGTAATTTATCCATACTCCCTCCATGTGGTATTCTCCCACTTTTCTTATCATGAAAAAACACTCTTAAAACAGCACTTAAATTGGATAATAAAACACCTACATGTCCTTGGTTATAATCAAAACCATCAAACAAATAATGTACCCTGACATTTATCGGCACTTCTCTAATTCCTTCAACTACATTCATTGGGAAAATATGAACTTCATCAAACTCTGAAGCTAACACATCAATTTCATTTTCTAGAAATGTTTCTTCCTTCCCAAAGGGGAATTTCATAGTATACAAGCAAAGCTTTTTCATTCAGCAATAAATTTCATCCAGTCTTCACTACTCTTTTTAGAAATGATGGAAGAAAAAACAGAAAAAGAGCTATTCCCTTGATAAAACAACTCACTACATTCTGCTAACAACCACATATCTTCAATACTCTCTTCAAACATTTTCCGCAATACGTCAGCTTTAGAATTATCATTATAAGCCCATCTATGCAATCCTTTTTCTTCTGCCTCTTTCGGCATTAATTTAAGATTTAAGGCAAGTTTCTCTCCGAACTGATCTTTAAATTGTTTCTCAATTTCCTTATTATCGGTAGCCAAAAATATTTGTTTACCATTACCAACTTCCACCTCACACCTTTTAAGCAATGCTTCAAGCGTTTTTGTAGGTTTTTTATCGGTATAACGCACATGTACACCAACACAGTTTTCAATCAAGCCTAAATGTTTTGCCTTTATGGAAACCTTCTTTTGCAAAGCGCTTTTAAGACGAATTTTATTTAGTAAAATATCACGATTTGGTTCTGGAGAAAAATCTGCAAAAATTACGACATCTTCTTCCTTATCCTTTTTCATGTTCGACCCAAGGGAGAAAGATTCCGAATCAAAAACTCCCTTCAATTTCTGCTTTTCTGATAAACTTTTGCCTTTTAAACTAGGATACCAATATCCAAATAATTTTTCACCATAATTTAAGTTCGTTAAGGTTGCAGCTTTATGAAGCATCTTATCCATCAAAGTTACTTGAATCATTCTATTGACATGAATATAAAAATCGTATATTGATGCTTTTAAGTTAGAACCATATAACTTTGGATAAACAGAACCTCCTTCTTCAATATCATGAATCTTAAATTGAGTAATTGACGAATCAATTTCAAAATAATCATAAAAAGGATTTACTCCTTTTTTATCGAATTGACCATCGGACCAATCTATGTATATTTTTCGATTATTTAAATCTGCGTATTGAATTGCTCTGGAAAGCGTGTACATTCTATTCCCTAACCCGGCACATCCCTTTACTATTAAATATCTCTCTTTACTCATAAGTGACCTAATATCCTTCTAGCCTGTGCCTCTGGAGAATAATGTTTTTTCATCCATTCCGCACCTGCTCTGCCTATTTTTTCTGCCTCAACTTCTGATAAGTTTTTCAATATTTTATTGAATTTCTCAAAATCAAAGCCTTTAATTCCGATATAAGTTTCTCCCTCAACAGGTTGAACCGGAAGTTTAAAACTCCAAAAATCACAATCCATAAAAATTGGACAGCAATTAGCATAAAAAGATTCCCATAATCTGAAGCTATCATACTGATATATGAACTGAGCAGGAGAAAAATCTTTATCTCGCATTTTCAGATACCGACTGTACCAGGCATAAAACTTACGTTGTACCTTCTCAACGGAATTATATGGCTTGTAAACTAGTGGTCTGTAATCATAATAGCCTCCTACCGACATTAGGAACAAGCTCTCATTAATCAATTTATAATATTCGGGATTATGCCTTTTTACAGAGTATTTCCAATAGAAATGATCAATATTCGTTAAATCCAGCTTATTCTTGTCAACCGGCTGAGTTAACCTCAGCGAAAGTTTATAACTCACCCCTTTATCTTCCATCCCTTCCAAAACTATTTTTCGTAGGTTATGAGGAACTCTATAATTATAGGTAATGTCTTTATGCTTAATTTCTCCTCTACTGCTATCAATAGCATCAATAATTCTGTTTGTTAATCCAATAGCCCAAGGCTTTACATTTTCGGGATATTTTTTTTTTGTAAATAGATTTCCTGAACAAATAACATCAAAAATTTTGTAGTGATTATCACCATCCCAAATTGGAGAAATAAAGTCATTACGATCTATTAGGATATGTTTCTTAGTTTTATCAAAATTTGGATATCCCGATCTAAATAAAAGATGATTAAATGAAGTTACATAGCGATAATCATAGATAGCAATATCAAAATCCTCTTCTAATGCCTCCGGAATCAGGTATCGTTTTTCATCTGGCAAATACCAGTAATCGCTGTTTCCAATCACCTTATGCCCTAATGCCTCAAACCCTTCCGCAACAGCTATCATCTCATGGAAATAATGATCATTTCCAAAAGGATATACGGGTGTAATGAAAAACTTTACTATCATTTAATCGTTAAATTAAATTTCTAAATGCTATTAACACAAAAATAGAGAATAAAACCTTCTCGAATCTACGGCTTCAATATTTCTTTTAACTTCTTAACTTCCTCTCTAAATTCATGCTTTGAAACATCGTAAGATTGGGTTGGAATCTCATTTTTTAAGAGCTGATTATATAACTGATCAAAATCAGTATCATCAGAATAAGAATCAATCCAAATACCTAATTTTTTATTTTCTAAAAATTGTTGCACAGTACCTGACGGACCAAAATAAAGGATTGGCTTGCGATAAAGCAGTAATTCATAGAATTTGGAACTTAAAAAATTCTCCCATCCCTCTTCAGATTTCGGTCTTAACTGCAAGATATAAGTACTATCAGAAAACACTTTACTTAATTCCAAAGGCGTTACAATGTTTTCGTATACGAAGCAATCAGAAACATCAGAGTCTTCGATAATATTTTCATACCCTCCATTAAAGCAAAACAATCTAACTCTTGGGACCAATCCCTTCATTTTTAAAAACCGTAAAAATTCCGTTAGCTTATACACCTCTTTTTCCATCCCTACATAGAGCGTTCCTGCATAAACCATTTCTACAGAATCAGAATTAATCAATTTCTGTTTTTTAAAAATTTCAGGACTAAAATCTTCTAGATCATATGCATGTTTAATATGATGAACTTTCCCAACAAGATTGTATCTGCTATTAATATCTTCTAAAATATACGATGCACAAGTTAATATGTTATCAGCTCTTTTATAAGTTAATTCTTCTTTAGATGACTCCGCTTTCAACTGAGAATTGGAAAGCAAATTTTTAACTCCGCCTGTCCAGTTGTCTCGAATATCAACAATGAATTTCACCTTAGAAAATTTATTTTTCAATTTCACAACTTCAAACGGAATAGTAAAAGGACCACCTGTTACAATTACCGTTGAAAACCCATGTTCCTGAATTAGTTCAGCTGTTTTATTTTTTACCTCAACAGCGTATTCTCTGCCTGGATCAGAATAATTTCCTGAATATTTTTTTTTCTTATATTTCTCCAATGCTATACTTAGTTTCCACTTTATTTTTTGAACAATATTCTTTGGAAGAGTGCGAAGATGGTATGGTTTAACAAATTCTTTTCTTATACGATAAATCTTTTCATTGAATTCTTCCACATCCTTATTCCATGGACCTAGCTTACCATTATCCTGGTTAAAAGTCAAACATAATACATGCGTATCAACCCCATCTCTATTAAGATATTTGGCAAATTTTGCCCACCTTCTTCCTCCTACTTTTGGATAAGGAGGAAAATAAAAAGAAACTATTAAAACCTTAATATTATCCATCTATAATCTTGTTATAACAATCCAACCAAAGTTGACCTTGTACTTTTCTATTATACTAAATGTTGCTCTTTTAAAACTCTTTACAGATGGTTCTGAAACATCATTATGATTTCCGTATTTCAAATTATTTCGAAGTTTCCAATATTTTTTAGAAACTCTCCACCTTAATTTACTTATCAAAGATGCTGGAATCACACGTTTATGATAAGGAATTTTTGGTGTTACCAGCTCAACCCTTTCAATTTTATTTTCAAACTCTTCAATATCTGAACTCCATGGAGAATCCCCATAATACCGACCGGCCAACACTTTAAAATCAACATCCTTTTTGCAAAGAAATTTAGCCTGTTTAGCCCATCTTCTGCATCCTACCCTTTTAAAAGGAGGAAAATAATAGGAGATAATTAATAATTTTACCTTTTCACCTTCCATTCAAAACTAGAATATTATAAAATAAAACTTCTCAAAAAAATGACTTAATCTTGTATAAATCGAAAACTAGAGGAGCAAGTAATAAAGATCTTTTCTTATCATAAAACCCGTGGAGGTTCAGAAACAAATGTTTCTTTTACTTCTCCCTGATAATTCGACAAAGTAACTCCTAAAGCTACAGTTGACCCTTTTTTTATAATGCAGCCCTTTAGTATACTCACGTTTTTCCCCAACCAAACATCAGATTCAATCACCACTTTTTGAGTTTTAGGTTTAACAGGATCGACTAGACCCAAGGGAAACTGCTCAGTTATCCAATCTCTTCTCTGTCCACTATCGGTTGAATGCACATTGGTATCGTATATATTTACATGATACGATATCAATCCATAATCACCTATTTCCACGTTCTCATCACATCTGATATCTCCAAAATAACCAATACCCACGTAATTACCAATATTCAATATCCCTCCAAATCGAACAATAGCACTATCCAAAAATAACTTACAGTTAGATCCGGATGAAAACAGACTATCATTTACAATTATTCTAGTGGGATGATTTTGGGTAGAACCAACAACGGAAACCTCTCCAATTTCCACTTTTCCATTTGTAGCCGATATTATTGAATTTGTAATCGTACAAGAAGCTCCAATTCTAATTTTCGAATTCTTATTCGCTACTATTCGGCAATTTATTAAACTCGCTCCTTTTTCAATGACTATCTCACTGTTATCATCCGCTATTAAAGAACAATAATCTAAAAATTTACCTTCATTGATTATTTTACCACCGCCACTAACATATACATAAGGCTTTTTAGAAAAATACCGAACTATTCTCCGTAAGAATGACTCTTTCCAATTGCTAATATTATTTACTAGTCCACTCATGTTCTATATAAAATCCTTTATAATTTTCAGGGTAAACATAATTCTCGTAAATAAAGCTAGCCCTTTCCATTTGAAAGTAAGTGACATCTTGCACCCAATCACAAATTTGATTTTGACTCTTTACCATTAGATTTACGATATAATCTCCTTCAGTAAAGGGAATGTTATTAATTACACACCTAACGGAATTTACACCTTCTGATATTTTTACCTCAACACCAGTATAGTTATTAGAAAGGAAACACACTGGAGAGTCATCTTTTCTTCTGATACCAATAATAATCTCTGCATCCAACTGATTCGGACTTTTCTGGTCCAAATCAAAATCAAATGTCATTCTATCCCCCGTATGGTATTTTTTCATTTTTTTCCCGCTTGCATCCAATAATTCACACCTCGAAAAAACAATTTTCCCATTCCCTTTTCTATCCATGTCATTAATATTTCTATCCAACAGAACATTACTTGATAAATAATAGTCAATTACTTCTTCAATATTATTAGAAGCAAAGTCTATTTGACCATTATTCAACAAAATCCCTGAGGTACAAAGGTCTTTAACCGAACCCATGTTATGACTAACAAAAATAACCGTTCTTCCGGTCCCCTCGCTAACTTCCTTCATTTTACCAATCGCCTTCTTCTGAAAATCAGCATCACCGACGGCTAACACCTCGTCCACAATAAGTATTTCAGGATCTAAAAAAGCAGCAACAGCAAAAGCTAAACGAACCGTCATTCCAGAAGAAAACCGTTTAATCGGAGTATCCACGTACATAGCACAACCTGCAAAATCTAGTATTTCATCAAACTTTGAACGAATCTCTTTTTTAGTCATTCCCAAAATAGCTCCATTCAAATAAATATTCTCGCGTGCTGTCATTTCAGGGTGCATGCCTGTGCCTACCTCCAATAATGAGGCTACACGTCCTTTTGCCTTTATATAACCTGTAGTTGGAGCAGTAATTTGGGATATTAATTTTAATAATGTTGATTTTCCTGCTCCATTCTTCCCTATAATTCCTAATACTTCTCCTTTTTTTAATTCGAACCCAATGTCCTTTAGAGCCCATACATAATCACCTGTTGCTTGTTTTGATCTTTGATTTACCTGTCCTACTTTGGCAAAAGGATCTTCTTTACCACGAACTTTAGCAATCCACCTATTTAAATCATGAGAAATTGTACCAGTTCCTACCTCTCCTAGCCGATACAACTTTGATAAATTTTCTATTTTAAGAACAGTTTCACTCATAAACTATACAGTATCCATAAAAGTTCTCTCAGTACGGTTAAAAACAACAACTCCCATTAATAATATAACCAAAGTAAATATCCCTGAATACACCAATCCTCCAGCTGATAACGACCCATTCCCCACAAATGCATATTTAAATGCTTCAATAATATGAGATATTGGGTTCAATTCTAACACAAACCTCGTGGTAGATCCTTCTTGCATCATACTTAGGGGATAAATAATTGGTGTTGCATACATTAATAATTGAACTCCAAACTGAATTAAAAACTTTAAATCCCTGTATTTAGTTGTCAATGAGCTAAATATAAGTCCAAATCCTAATCCTAATCCCGCCATTAAGAATAAAAGTACTGGCAGAAAAGCCATTGATACTCCTGGATTAATAGTCTCTGGTTCAGTGACTAGGTAGTAAACAAGTAAGCCCACAAAAAGGGCAAACTGAATTCCAAATTTTATTAATGCGGAGAAGATTTTTGATAATGGCATTATTAATCTAGGGAAATAGACTTTTCCAAAAATTGCGGCATTTTCACTAAACGTTGAAGATGTTTTGCTAAAAGCTTCAGAAAAATACCCCCATAAAATTACACCAGATAAATAAAACAAAGGTTTAGGAATTCCTTCTGTTGGTAAATTAGCAACATTACCAAACACAAAAACGTACATCACGGTTGTAAAAATTGGTTGGATTAATATCCAAAGAGGCCCCAAAACAGTTTGCTTGTATATTGTAACAACATCTCTACGGACAAACATAAACAACAAGTCCTTGTAGCGAATAAGTTCAGAAAGCTTTAAATTAAACCAACTAGTTGTAGGTTTAACCACTAAATCCCATTGATTGTCGTTTGTGTTTTCCAATTTATTAATGTTCTCTATTATTTAGGTGGATTTATCATTGCTCTGACCATAGCCATAGCCATAGCCATAGCCATAGCCATAGCCATAGCCATAGCCATAGCCGTATTTACCATACATATACTTCCAACGTTTTTGCTTCACACCATTCAATACAACTCCATTATGTTTCAAATTACTTTTCGATACAACTTCTTCCAAAAATTTTATTCCTTTCTTATTGGCTTTATTGGCATTCATAACAAAAATAGAGTTATCCACTAAATTCATTAATACAATCCCATCACTAATATACCCAATTGGAGGCGTATCTATAAATACAAAATCGTATTCATTTCTTAACTTACTCAATAATTCTTTAACTTTATCTGAAAGCACCAATTCTGATGCATTAGGCGGAACAATTCCACTTGTTATAACATCCAAATTATTTTCTAAATGATGTACTTTTAACTTATCGATAGTTATATTACCAGACAAATAACTAGAACCACCATTTTCATTACTCAACTCTAATAATTTGTGCACGCGTGGTTTATGTAGATCAAAATCAACAAGTATTACCTTTTTTCCCGATTTAGCGTAAATAGATGCTACGTTGTGGGATAAAAAAGTTTTTCCTTCACCAGGATGAATGGATGTAAGCATAAAAACTTTAGAATCTCCACCAGAGCTCATATAACTTAACGCTGTACGCAAGCCTCTAAATGCTTCCATGATGTTTGATTTTGACGAAGTAAGCGCGCCATCTGCCACTTCCCTTTCAGTAACCAAAGGAATACTTCCTAATACAGGTAAATCCGTTTCAGAAGCTAACTCTTTCGAACTTCCAAAAGTATGAAAGAGTAGATACTTCAGCATAGCAAGAGCAAACGCCAATGCTATTCCAAATAAAACAAACAGAACAACACTATCATTTATTTTCCGACCGACGCGACTGAGTTTTCTTGCTTTTTCAATAACTTTTGTTTGCGGGACGATACCGGACCGAGTGATATAAGTAGTGGCACGTTTTTCTAAAAGAAACATGTATAACATTTCATTGACCTGCAGCCTCCTATCAACAGCAAGCACCTCTCTTTCCATTCTAGGAAGTTTCTTTACCATGCCCATGTAAAACAATCTTTGACTTTTTACTTGCTCCAATTGATCCACCAACCCTTCATTTACATTTTTAATATATTCCAGCATGTCCTTCCTTAACAACTCCATTTCCACATATAGCTGACCCAACCCTTGATGCCCTTCTTTTACAATATATTCCATTTCAATTTTATTCATCCGCAATTCGGCAAACTTGGACAAGGCAGAATTCCAATAAGGGTCATGATCACTCATATAAAAAGACGGAGGCTGCACATTTTGACTATTCTCATCTTTTATATACTCCATCAGCTTAAACATTGATTTTAATTGCAACTCCAGCTTTTTCTCTTTCATTTCCGCGTCCATCATCTCAGCAAAGTAAGCACCTGATTCTAGCTTCAAATTCAAAATATTATTAGTATCTCGAACTTGCTCTACCTCCAACTCAATAGAATCTAGAATACCTACAACTTCACCTAACTGCGTATTGATGTAATTTAGGGAATTTTCATTTATTTTAAAATCATTTTCTACTGTATAATAAATATATTCGTTGGCTAACGTATCTAATATTATCTGAGCTCTTCGCGGAATCTCATCCGTCAACATCAACTGCAATATCGAAGTATTGGGAACATTAACTATTTGTAAATTAGACATAACCCGATTAACCCAATAATTCTCCTTATGAATAACAAACTGATAATGTGTATTTTCCTCGTGCCCTATTACAAATCGATTTCCCTCTCCCTTGCTATGAACATTAAATGCATAATCATTTGTTTGAACAAACTCATCAAATAAATGCTGCTCAACAACCTTATCTCCAGCCTGAAAATAGCTAAGTTCATACTTTTTATCATCGAGTATTTTAAACTCGAAAGGGGTTTCATATAATCGCTTATCTAAATAAAATACGTCTACTTTAAAAGGGGTGTCCTTAAAATACTCCTTTGTAACTAATCTTCCGATTATAAAATAAGAAACATCAAAGTTCAATTTTGAAAGCGTTCTTTTCACTAAGTCAAATGACTTTATAACTCTAATTTGATTTGGAATATCAGAATTCAATCCATTATATCCAATATTACTACGAAGTGATTGTTGGTAATCATATACCTCATTTGATTTGACTAACACTTCTATCTTCGAAACAAATTGAGGCGTAGTTTTATAGGAATAAAAAAACCCAACTAAGCCGAGAACCAATGGACAAATAAAAAACAAATACCAACCGCTTGCAATAGCACTCCAAATCCATTTTAGATCATTCAAACTAAATAATTTTTCTTCGGTAGTATTTTGTTTTGTAGTATTCAAACTTATTGCTTTGATTTTTTATTGCTACCACAAATATAGCATTGCTTTTCTAGGTAAAACTATATAATTCGTCATTTATGCTGATGAATGCATTGTTTTTTATCTGCTCAAAATTTAAAAAGAGTGTTTATACAACTTTTTTCCAGTGATTAATAATACGGTCTATTAGGGATTAAATCTCTTTCCAAATAAAAAAAAATGGGTTTCTTTGCAATCAATAATTATATTTGTGGTGTAATGGCACGGAATCTTATAAAAATATTTTTAACTCTATCGCTTCTATTGTTGGTTTTCGTTGCGCTGGGACAACCTGGAGGCGGAGACCCTCCTAGTGGACCTGGGGGTGGAGAACCTCCTTGTTGGCCGCCTCCTTGCGTTCCTGTTGATGGAGGGCTTAGTTTTTTAGTCGCAATAGGTGCAGCTTTTGGAGGAAAGAAGGTTTACAGTGTATTAAAAAAGAAATAAATTCCCTCAAGATTCTTTTGTAGTGAAAAGACATTTCGAAAATCCATTTTTAAAGTTTATTATTATTTTCTCTGGTCTTGCTATATTATGGTTTAGCCTTTACCAAAATATATATAAGCTAGATCAACTTTTTTCATCTGACTCCAATCATTTCAATATTCAAACAAGTATTTCAATTCGCTTAGCTGAATATGCAAATATGTTTGTAAGCATATATGGTTATGAGCCAACTTTAGATGCATCTACTGGATTAGTAATCACATCTGTAGCAGGAGATTACCACAATCATGGTGTTTGGATTGGAGAACCTTGCAACGGGGTTAAAATATTTGGATTATTCACATTATTCATACTTGCATTTCCTGGTTCATGGAAAAAGAAACTTTGGTTTATTCCACTAGGAATATTTATCATTCACACTGCAAATGCTGTTCGCATAGCCTTACTTACCATTATTTCTGCTGAAAACCCAAAAGCTCTAGACTTTAACCACAACATAACTTTTCAAGTAATTATTTATGGACTTATTTTCCTTCTTTGGTATTGGTGGGTTCAGAAATTATCAGGAATAGTAAAAACAGAGGATTAAATCTAAAATACTTAGATTCATATCCAAGGTAAAATGGCTATGACGATATATTTGAAATGAATAAAACACTAAAAATATTTACACTTATTTTCTTAGTATTCTTTTTATTTTATTCTGAATTTATTCGAGATTATGTTTTTAAAAACCTGCAATATCAAATTCATTATTTAAGCCTATTTAACTCAGAAGGAAAAGCAATGGCAGAGAACTATACTGACTCGTGGATGGAAAAGTTACTTGAAGGAAAACCCATAACCGAATTAATAAATCTGAAATGGCTTTTCACATTGGCTTTTACTTTTTACTTTTTATTGTTTAGTATACTTATTCCTTTTATACTTTACAACAAGAGAAGAATAGTAAAATATGCTATAGTTCTTTATGGAGCTATCTTTTTTTCAGCCTTAATTATCTATGGATTACGGTTTATTTATTCTGATTATAATTGGCAGGAAAACACTTATTTAATCTCTTTAGGTCTGATGCATTTTCTACAATCTTCTTTACCTACTTTGCTTCTAGTGTTAGCATTTAAATTGCACTTAAGTTTTAATGACGAAAAATAATAATTCATTCAGAAAACTAGCAAATAATCAATAACCTTCCATCTTTTCTAAAAAGAAAAATTAGCAGTTGCTGGAGGAAAAGAAAAGTTCGAAGCGAGGCAAGATTTCATAGCAAATCATTAAATTTGTATCTAAATTAATTTAGAATGCAAAGAGATACGCAAATCTTCGATTTAATTGAAGAAGAAAAAAAAAGACAAATCACTGGGATTGAATTAATCGCTTCTGAAAATTTTGCAAGCGAAAGTGTTACAGAAGCACAGGGTTCGATTCTTACAAATAAATATGCAGAAGGACTTCCCAACAAACGTTATTATGGAGGATGTGAAGTTGTGGATAAAATAGAACAACTAGCAATTGACAGATTGAAAGAATTGTTTGGAGCATCATGGGCAAATGTCCAACCGCATTCAGGGTCGCAAGCAAATGCTGCTGTTATGTTAGCTTGCTTAAATCCGGGTGATAAAATCTTAGGTTTCGATTTATCGCATGGAGGTCATTTAACCCATGGATCTTCCGTTAACTTTTCTGGAAAACTATACGTTCCATCATTTTATGGTGTAGAAAAAGAAACAGGTGTTCTTGATTATGACAAAATCGAAGCAAAAGCTATTGAAGAGCAACCCAAATTAATTATATGTGGCGCATCCGCATATTCTAGAGATTGGAACTACAAGCTTTTCAGAGAAATAGCAGATAAAGTAGGTGCCTTGCTATTGGCAGATATTTCGCATCCTGCTGGATTAATTGCTGCCAAAATATTAAACGACCCAATGCCCCATTGTCATATAGTTACAACTACTACTCACAAAACATTGAGAGGACCTAGAGGTGGAGTTATTATGATGGGAAAAGATTTCGAAAACCCATTTGGAATAAAATGGAAAAATGGAAACCTAAGAAAGATGTCAGGGTTGTTAGACTCGGCTGTTTTCCCAGGATCACAAGGCGGACCTCTAGAGCATGTTATTGCGGCCAAAGCAATTGCATTTGGAGAAGCACTTTCAGATAATTTTAAAGCTTATGGTAAGCAAGTAGTTTTAAATGCGCAAACTATGGCTGATGCCTTTGTGAAAAGAGGCTATAAAGTTATTTCTGGAGGAACAGATAACCACTCTATGTTAATTGATTTAAGATCAAAGAACATTACAGGGAAAGATGCTGAAAATGCTTTAGTAAAGGCCGATATTACGGTTAATAAAAATATGGTTCCATTTGATACGGAATCTCCATTTGTAACAAGTGGAATTAGAATAGGAACTCCTGCTATTACCACAAGAGGAGTTAACACAGAAGAAATAAAAATAATTGTTGAATTAGTTGACAAAGTAATTGAAAACTATGAAAACGATGCTATAATTGAGGAAGTTAAAAAAGAAGTAAATACTCTAATGAGTCCTCTTCCAATATTTAAATTTTAATACTAATAACAAATGATAAAAGCAAATAATCCAAATTTGAAGTCATGGGTAAACATACCCTTAAATAGTGATTTCACAATTCAAAACCTTCCTTTTGGAGTTTTTTCTGTTTTAACAGATTCACCAAGAGTTGGTGTTGCTATTGGTGAAAAAATTCTTGATTTAAAAAACCTTTTTGAATTAGGATACTTAAACGATACTCCCTTTAAATTAGAAGACTTTGATTACAATTTTCTAAATAAAATGATGCAGCATGGAAAAATGGCTGTTCGTCAACTGAGAAATAGAATTTCTGATTTACTGGATGATACGAATCAAGAATTACAGCAGAATGCGGAAGAGTTGAACCAAATCTTATTCAACCAATCAGATGCTAAGATGTATCTTCCGGTAGAAATAGGTGATTACACCGATTTCTACTCTTCAGAGCAACATGCATACAACGTCGGTTGCCTTTTTAGAGATCCGAACAATGCATTGCTTCCTAACTGGAAACACATTCCGGTTGGATATCACGGTAGATCGAGTTCTATTATTGTTTCAGAAACCCCTATACACAGACCGAAAGGACAAAAAAAACCGCCTACGGCAGAAGTTCCTGTATTTGGAAATAGTAATTTATTAGATTTCGAACTAGAAACCGCCTTTATTACTTTTGATGGAAACTCACTTGGGGATTCAATATCTACAGAAGAAGCAGATGATTATATTTTTGGGATGGCATTGTTTAATGATTGGAGTGCAAGAGATATTCAAGGATGGGAATATGTTCCCCTAGGACCTTTTTTAGGTAAAAACTTTGCTTCTTCATTGTCACCATGGATTGTTACTTTAGATGCTTTAGAACCATTTAGAACTTCTGGTCCTGTTCAAGAACCAAAAGTATTGCCCTACCTAGAATATGAGGGAGATAAGCACATAGACATAAACCTAGAAGTTTTAATTCAGCCAGAGGATGGAGAAGAAGTTTCTGTTGGTAAATCTAATTACAAGTACATGTACTGGAATATGAACCAGCAATTGGCGCATCACACAATTAATGGCTGTGATATTAACAATGGAGATTGTTACGGTTCTGGTACGATTAGTGGTCCTGAAGAAGGAATGTATGGTTCCATGTTAGAAACATCCTGGAAAGGAACTAAACCATTTCCAATGTCCGATGGTACAGAAAGAAAATTCATTCATGACAATGACACCGTTATTATGAGAGGGTACTCTGAAAAAGATGGTATTCGTGTTGGCTTTGGAGAAGTTTCAACTAAAGTTTTACCAGCAAAATAAACCTAAAACCAAATCTATATGCAAATTGATGAAGAAAAAGAGAAAAAGGAAATTCTAAACGCATATAGAGGTTTACTCCGTTCAATGAAAGTTGAACGTACAAAAAAAGATACACAATTTATTCGTAAAGCATTCGATGTTGCGGTTGAAGCACATAAAGAAATGCGACGAAAGTCAGGAGAGCCTTACATCTTTCATCCGATAGCCGTAGCAAGAATTTGTGGGGAGCAATTAGGCTTAGGAGCAACCTCTATTGCTTGTGCTTTGTTGCATGACACAGTTGAAGATACTGACATTACCTTAGACGACATTGAATCAATGTTCGGTTTAAAGTGCCGAAAAATAATTGACGGTTTAACAAAGCTTTCTGAAGCATTCGATTTGAGTAAATCTGCTCAAGCAGAGAACTTCAGAAAGATGCTTCTTACCATTCCTGAAGATTTAAGAGTTATTTTAATAAAACTTGCAGATCGGTTGCATAACATGCAGACTCTTGGATCGATGCGTGAGGATAAAAGACTGAAAATTGCTTCCGAGACTTCTTTTATTTATGCGCCGCTAGCACATAGGCTTGGGTTAAACGGTATTAAATCTGGTCTGGATGATCTTGCATTGAAACATACTCATCCAGAAGAATACAATGAGATTGAAGCTAAATTAGAGAAAACAAAGGAAATCCGTGAGCGGTTCATTCAAAAATTTTGTGGTCCTGTCAAAAAGGAATTAAACGCTCAAGGGCTGAATTACACAATCAAAGGTCGTCCAAAATCTATTCATTCTATTTGGAATAAAATTCATAAAAAGGAAGTCGAATTTGAAGAGATATTTGACGTTTTCGCTGTCAGGATAATTATTGATGCTGAAGCCGAAAATGAAAAATCTGAATGTTGGAAAGCATATTCGATAGTAACAGATAATTACAAACCAAATCCTGAAAGACTGAGAGATTGGATATCACATCCAAAACAAAATGGCTACGAATCTTTGCACACTACTGTAATGAGTCCAACTGGAAAATGGGTAGAAGTGCAAATTCGGACTAAACGCATGGACGAAGTTGCTGAAAAAGGTTTCGCTGCGCATTGGAAGTACAAAGAAGAAAACGACAAAACAAGCGGGTTTGATAAATGGATAAGCCAAGTTCGTGATCTTATCGAAAATAAAGATAGTGATGCTTTAGATTTTGTAGATGATTTCAAGTTAAATCTCTACACGAAAGAGATTTTTCTTTTTACGCCTAACGGAGATTTAAAAACACTTCCACTAAATGCAACTGCCCTTGATTTTGCTTTTGAAATACATACGGAAGTAGGCTCAAAATGTATTGGTGCTAAAGTTAATCATAAATTAGTTCCACTGAGCCATAAACTTAAGAGTGGAGATCAAATTGAAATAATAACTTCTAAAAACCAAACGCCTAAGGAAGATTGGTTGAACTATGTAGTTACATCAAAAGCGAAAGCAAAAATTAAATCTTCTTTAAAAGACGAAAGGAAAAAAATTGCGAATGATGGCAAGGAGATTCTAACGCGAAAACTGAATAGTTTGAAAGTACATTTTACAGAACCAAACATTAAAGAATTATTAAAACTTTATGAACTGGTTGAACACACAGAAATGTACGTTCAAATTGCTTTGGGAAAACTAGACTTAAAGAAGATTAAACCCCTAGTAATTAAGGGTGGAAATCTTAAACATGGCTCTATCACAAAAACAATAAAGGAGTCCTTCGAAGCACTATACAAAAAGGTAGCAGGAAAAAAAGAGGAATTAATAATTGGAGAAAATATTGGCCAAATGGACTATACTCTTTCCCCTTGTTGCAATCCAATTCCTGGGGACAATGTGTTCGGCTTCGTAACAATAAGCGATGGAATTAAGATACACCGCAATAACTGTCCTAATGCCAAACAAATGCGAGCAAATTATGCTTATCGCGTAATCAATGCTAGATGGAAAAGTAAGGAATTAGCAGACTTTTTAACTGGTATTCGATTTACAGGCATTGACGACATTGGGCTTGTAAATCAAATCACTTCCATCATATCCAGTGAGAAAGGCGTGAACATGAAAGCTGTTAGTTTTAATTCAAACGATGGCATATTCGAGGGCAAAGTAATGCTATACATTAGTGATATCAGTCATTTAACAGAATTAATGAAAACTCTTAAAAATATCGAAGGGGTTAACACTATTGAAAGAGTTGATGCAACAGAAGAATAATCTTCCGTTTTACAAACAAACTTTGAAATTTTGATAATAAGGGTTTTATGCAAATTAAATCTAAAGTAATTTCTGCCATAATTCTCCTAAGATTTCCACACTTATCCAGCAAAGAAATCTTACAATACCCATAATTGGAAAGAGAAATGTGTAAAACCCCTTATTTTCTTAATATCTTTTAAAATAAAAAACACGGTACATCCTCCTCGATAGCTTACCTTTACCCTATTGATTAAAAATCAATTTTTTCATAAATGAAAGAAGCACAAGTAACGTCATCTGTTCAAGAAAAAGTAGAAGCAATTTTTTGTGATTACTTGGAAGAAAAAGGCCACAGGAAAACTCCCGAACGATTTGCGATACTAACTGAAATTTATGACTTTTCTGGCCATTTTGATATAGAAGCGCTTTATGTCAACATGAAAAACAAAAACTATCGAGTTAGCCGAGCTACACTTTATAATACAATGGAGCTTCTTCTAAATTGCAGCTTGGTGAGGAAACATCAATTTGGAAAAAACATTTCCCAATTCGAAAAAGCTTATGAGTTTAAACAACATGACCACATCATTTTAGAAAATGGAGAAGTAATTGAGTTTTGCGATCCAAGGATTCAACAAATTAAGCAAACACTAGAAGACGTTTTTGAAATTGAAATTGAAAACCACTCTCTCTATTTTTATGGTAAACGTAAATAATCAAATGGATATGTTCTCATTTACAATAACAGAGGAAAACGCAATTGTGCATTTAAAATTAAGTGGGAGAATTCTTGACAACGAGCAAACCAGCAAGCTATTAAAAGAAGTGGATAATACTATTTCTGAGAAAATTAATAAGATTGTTTTAGACCTAGAACACATGGAGTACATTAACAGTAACGGTTTGAATTGCTTTATTCAACTGCTCACAAAGGCAAGGAATATGGGAGGAGATGCTGTGATTGTAAATGTTCCTGAAAAAATAAAAAATTTATTACTTATTTCTAAACTCAATACTGTGTTTACTATTAAAGATAGTATTGGGCAAGCAAATGAAACTTTAACTAACTCACTATAATAAAATTTAAATGGCGGTAGATGTACTTTTAGGTCTTCAATGGGGAGACGAAGGAAAAGGAAAAATAGTTGATGTCCTCACTCCAGAATATGATATAATTGCTCGCTTTCAAGGTGGTCCAAATGCAGGACACACGCTTGAATTTGAAGGAATTAAACACGTATTGCACACCATTCCATCTGGCATATTCCACAAGGGGGTAAAAAATGTTGTTGGGAATGGTGTTGTTATTGATCCAGTTATTTTAAAAATAGAGATTGACAAGCTCTTAAAAATGGGAGTGGATGTTAAAGAACAAATGCTTATTTCTAAAAAAGCGCACTTGATTCTTCCATCACATAAATTACTTGACAAAGCATCTGAAATGGCTAAGGGAAAGGCCAAAATCGGATCAACTTTGAAAGGAATTGGACCAACCTACATGGACAAAACTGGTCGTAACGGATTAAGAATAGGAGATATCTTTGAAGCAGATTTTCAAGAAAAATATTTAAATCTTGTTAAAAAGCATAAAAACATGTTGAATTTTTATGACATGGACTATAATCTTGATGATATGGAAGCTGAATTCCACCAAGGAATAGAAACAATAAAAGAATTAACCGCTATTGATAGTGAGCATTATTTGAACAATGCCATTAAGAATGGAAAAAATATCTTGGCTGAAGGTGCGCAAGGCACCCTACTTGATATTGATTTTGGAACCTATCCTTTTGTTACTTCTTCCAATACCATAACTGCAGGAACATGCACTGGTTTAGGAATTGCTCCAAATAAAATTGATCGTATTGTTGGTATTTTTAAAGCTTACTGCACGCGAGTTGGAAGCGGACCATTTCCAAGTGAAGAAGACAACGAAACTGGAGAAAGAATCAGAAAGCTTGGATTTGAATTTGGAGCAACAACAGGTAGAGAAAGAAGATGTGGGTGGATTGATCTTCCAGCGTTGAAATACGCGATTATGATAAACGGTGTTACTGAATTATCAATGATGAAAGGCGACGTACTAGATTCTTTTGAATCTATTAAAGTTTGTACGCATTATATTCATAACGGCGAAAAAATAGATTATTTCCCATACAACATTAACGATAATGTTAACCCGTTTATATTGAGAAAAAAGGATGGAACATTGACACAACCAAAATCACATCTGAATCTGATTTCCCCAAGGAACTGGTTGACTACATTGCCTATTTAGAAGCAGAATTAGAAACACCAATTTCTATTGTTTCTGTTGGACCGGATAGAAGCCAAACAATCCAAAGAGATAAAGTATTGGCTTAAATTTAGATACAAATTATTAAAAAAGGAATCTGAATAATTTCAGGTTCCTTTTTTTTATTGCATTCTGAAGCTCTTAACGGAGTACACCAAAAGTTTTAACTTTGCACACTAAAGAGAAGGCTCTACGTTTTTCGTCTTTATAATACATTGAAATATATTCTTCACATAACATTAATTCTGTTTACCATTGGTAATCTTTCAGCCCAAAATGAAAGCAATAAAACACAGGTAATCATTAAACAAGCAGATAGACTATACAGGGATGATAGAGTATCTGATGCTCAAGTATTGCAAGGAAACGTAATTTTTGAACACGATGGAGCATTAATGTACTGCGATAGTGCACTTATTTTTCAAGAGGAAAACTCCTTAGAAGCTTATGGAAACATCAAAGTTAATCAAGGAGACACTATCTCAATAACAGGAGATTCACTCTTCTATTTAGGTGATGAAAAACTTGCTAAGCTAAGGGGGAACATATTTTTCAAAGAGAAAGATTTAAAACTGACTACAAACATATTGAATTACGATTTAAATTCTGGAATCGCTACCTATTATTATGGAGGAACAATAGTTAGCACCGAGAATAACAACAAACTTTCTAGCCGCACTGGTTCCTACAATAGTAATACAGCATCCCTTTTTTTTAAAGATAGCGTCCGACTATTAAATCCTGAATACACAATAGAATCCGATACTCTCACCTATAATACTATTTCAGAAGTATCTTACTTTCACGGACCTACTTTCATTCGTTCTGATGAGAATCTTATTTATTGTGAGCATGGATGGTACGATACGCAAAATGAAATTTCTTCATTTTGGAGCAATACATACATCATTTCTAAAGAGCAAAAACTAGAGGGAGATAGTATTTATTACGATCGAAATATTGGAGAGGGAAAAGCTTATGGAAATGTACAAATTACAGATACAAGTAATAACATAATCATAAATGGGGATATAGCTATACATGATGAAAAAAACGATTCTTCATTGGTCACAGGTAATGCAATTTTTACGCAAATAGAAAAATTAGACACTTTATACTTACATGCAGATACTTTAACTTTTAAAATTGATTCTACCACTAAAAGGCAATCTTTCAGAGGTTTTCATAACGTTGCATTATTTAAAAAAGATCTTCAGGCTAGATGTGATTCAATTGTATACAATGAACAAGATTCATTAATGCATTTATTTATCGATCCAATAATCTGGTCTGATGAAAATCAGCTTACAGGTGAGACAATAACAATTAAAACTAGCGGAGGAAACATAAGTAATCTGTTTATTAATTACGATGCGCTAATAGTCTCTGAAGTTGATACAAGCAACTATAACCAAATAAAAGGCAAGACTATAAAGGGCAACTTCAAAGAGAATCAATTGGATCAAATTTTTGTAAAAGGGAATGGAGAGACAATTTACTTTCTTGGAAATGAAGGAGACCCTGTAACAGATATGAACAGATCAATTTGTACCAACATTAAAATAAAATTAGACAGTAGTCAAATTCAAACTATTAAATTTATTACAGACCCATCGTCTAATATGACACCCATTTCAAGCTTATCAAACGCGGATAAAAAACTGGAAGGCTTTATATGGAAAATAGCGGATAGACCCCTATCTAGAGAAGATTTATTAAATGATAAACTCTGAAACTAGCATTCTTTAAAAATAGCTAAATCCAAATTTTACAAAAATTGGTTTAACCATGTATTTTTTATAGCTACTTTCCAGGAATTTTTAAATTCCTTTTTGGTTGCTACCAAACTATTAAAAACAATTGTTTCGCTGGTTATTTTATTATCTGACAAAAGCTGTTCTAATTCAGAAAAATGAAACGATTTTAATTATTTTCTTCTTGATAAAACACTAACATTCTGTCAGTTAAATTACCTGTAACCAAATCCTCTAGCTCTTTAATCAATCTCATTTGAGAATCCTGTGCTTTACCACACATAGCATCTTCATCACTAAATGCAGAAATAACGATAAAACGATTAGCATAAACATCTATAGAGCCATTAACTGGCAGGTTATGGCTCTCCCATTGCCCAAGAAAAAAATCCCCGATCTCTTTTATTTGAGCTAAATCACTATCAGTCAATTCTAAATTTGATTGATACACCCAAACTTTGGCATTATCTGGTTGAGATGATAATTCGACTTTCATATTATAAGTCCATAGCGTTAGCAATCATTTCCGCAACATCGAGTACTTCAACACTCTCTTCCTTATTGAAATGCTTAATTCCATCCGTCATCATTGTGTTACAAAATGGACAGCCAGTTGCAACAATATTTGACTTTGTTTCCAACGCATCTTCTGTACGCTTTATGTTAACTTCTTTATCTCCTTTCTCTGCCTCCTTAAACATTTGAGCTCCTCCAGCTCCACAACACAAACCTTTCGCTTTGCAGTTTTTCATTTCAACTAATTCCGCATCTAGTTTTTGCAACACCTCCCTTGGTGCTTCATAAACATCGTTTGCTCTGCCTAAATAACATGGATCATGAAAAGTAATTTTCTTGCCTTTAAAATCACCACCAGACACAGAAAGCTTCCCTTCCTTTATTAATCCATTTATAAGCTGAGTATGATGAATCACTTCATATTTACCTCCTAACTCTGGATACTCGTTCTTGATTGTATTGAAACAGTGCGGGCAAGCAGTTACAATTTTTTTGATCTCATAACCATTTAATACCTGAATATTTTGCATTGCAGACATCATAAAAGCAAACTCATTTCCTGCTCTCTTCGCTGGATCCCCAGTACAAGATTCTTCCGTTCCTAAAACAGCAAATTTTATTTTACAGCCGTGCAATATCTTTATAACAGCTTTGGTAATTTTTTTTGCCCGATCATCAAAACTCCCCGCGCATCCAACCCAAAACAAAATGTCAGGAACCTCTCCCGTTGCCATCATTTCTGCTACTGTAGGTACTTTAATCTTTTCACTCATTTTATTCGATTTTAATCTTCATCGGCCCACTTCAACCTATCCATCGGAGAAAATTGCCATGGAGCCCCATTATTCTCAATATTTGTAAGCATCGTTGCCAATTCGGAAGGAACTTTTGATTCTTCCATAACCAAATATCTTCTTAAATCAATAATAATACTTAATGGGTCTATATTAACGGGACAAGCTTGCACACAAGCGTTACAAGAAGTACATGCCCATAGTTCTTCCTCAGTTATATAATCACCCAATAATGACTTACCATCAATATGCTCTTTACCATGCTTACGTATGTTTTTACCAACCTCTTCTAATCGATCTCTAGTATCCATTATTATTTTACGCGGAGAAAGCTTCTTGCCTGTTTGGCTTGCAGGGCACATAGACGAACATCTTCCACATTCCGTGCAAGTGTAGGCATCCATCAAACTCTTCCATGTAAGATCAGTAACATCCTTTGCACCAAACCTTTCTGGCTCACCGGCGGGCTCCGGAGGAGCTGCATACGGATCTGCGTTGGGATCAAACATCATTTCAACCTCTTTCTTAACAGCGTCCATATTTGAAAACTGTCCTTTATTTTTCAAATTCGAGTAATACACGTTTGGAAACGCTAGTAACACATGGAAATGCTTTGAAATAGGCAAGTAATTCAAAAAGGTAAATACCATAATAATATGACCCCACCACCCTATTCTTTCTAATATTTCCAAGCTAGCTACGTCCATTCCACCAAAAACACTAGGGCCAATAATGCTAGAAACAGCAAATCCATAAGTATCTCCAGTTAAACCTAGTGCATGTGAGTGTCCAACATTCATTAATACTTCATCAGCACCATTCATAGTAAGAATACAGAGCACTAAGACAATCTCCAGATAAAGAATGATGTTACCATCTAACTTTGGCCAACCTGTCATTTCACTCATATGAAAACGAGGAATTTTCAATAAATTTCTTCTTGCTAAAAAGACGAAAGTTGCTACCAAAGCAAGTACAGATAGAATTTCAATAAAACTTATAAGAAATGTATAAAATCCTCCCAATGAACTCGCAAAAACTCGATGAGACCCAGAAACTCCATCAACAAAAATCTCTATTAATTCTATTTGCGTAATAACAAAGGCTGCATAAATTGCAAAATGAAGTAATGCAGGAATAGGACGTTGAAACATCTTTTTTTGACCTAAGGCAACTAATATCATAGTTTTCCATCGCTCACCTTTTTTGTCTGAACGATTAAGATCTTTTCCTAATAAAATATTCTTTCGAATACGCATTACATTTCGCCCAAACCATGCGGTTCCAACAACAATTAATACAATAAAAATAATACTTGCTACCATGCTAATTTATTAATCCATTCTATCTCGAAGCGTGTCTTTAACCCACTTCTTTACTATTTTTTCATCCTTAGAACTCAAAAAACCTTTGTCTTTACCTCCAAATATCGCAAACTGAAGATATCTATTTGGATGTTCTTGAATATTTTCAACCAAACGTCCGGCCTCCTCAACCATAATATTCATGTTCTCATATAAAACAGAATCCTGCATCAACTTGGTTAAGGTTCCATCGCCATTCTGAATTTCATCCAACAGTATGTTCACGCCATTCAAAGCAGTTCTCGCATCATTCACAACACCAATCAATTCCATTCCTTTAATTGAATCCGTTATATCGTTGACATTAGTCAGAATCAGAAGTTATTTTCTCATTACTTTCTTTAAGATTTCCAGTTATAGAATTTATATTAGTAAGTATCGAACTGATTTTATACCTGCTAGCTGACATAGTTATCATTAAAGAATCTAGTTCAGTTGAAATACTTTCAAAATTTTCAATTGTTCTTTGCAGCCCATCGAATGACTCATTTAAATTATCCGTATTATTACTAAAAATAGATTGAATTACTGTTATCGCAGTGTCTGCAGTTCCTACCAATTGATTCATTTTAATCATTAAGGGTTGAATTCTTTTATCAATTTCTCCTTGCAAACTCTCCTGCACACCAACAGACAGGGTATCTCCTACTTCATGAAAAGTGAGATTCCTGATCGTTATAGTGTAATGTTATAAAACCTGTGCCTAACAAATCAGCTTCTAATTTTGCTATAGAACCTAATGGAATCCTAACTAAGTGTATCTTTAATTTCAAACCTAACGAGCACTTCCGCTGGATTTATCTGGGTATAAACCAACTTCGGAAACTGAACCAACATTAACTCCATTCAAAGAGACCTTACTGCTCGTAGTTAGTCCATCTGCCTTAGGGAAAATGGCATAATAAGATTGCGTCTTGTTCCATAAAATTTCTCCTTTTAGGAAGAAAAACCCTAAAATTAATCCGGAAATTGCAATTGAAGCAACAACACCAACAATAAACTCTTTTCTTATTTTCATATTACCCATTTTTCATATCCCCCAATTATTTTCAATTAGTGCAGAATATGGCATAATGCAAAGCTACATTTTACTTTTTTCAATTGCTTTTTGCAAATCTAACTCTTTTTCCGTTTTCATAAGCAATTACAAAGGCAGATTCGTAACCAACCTTCCTTACTTCCGTCTGCCGACTTTTTGCCTCTTCAATTGAACTATAATTTCCAACAATATATTTGTAGCTTATTACCACTCTCAATTCTATCTACATCTTTCATGCCTTTAAAATTAAATGGTTTCAATTCAAGTTTAATTGTAGAAGTTGCTACTTGAACTCTAAATACAATACTTTGGTTCCCTTCAGAAAAATCAACTTTGTCATTCTTCTTTGCATTTACAGACTTTCCTTGGTCTTCCAAATCCGATTTAAGCGTTCCATCAACCTTATCATTTTGTTCTTTATAGGTCGCAAATGCATCAAATAACTCTTTTGCAATGAAACTCCTTCCGTTTTTGCTCGCCAAAAACTTTTCCTCCTCTACATTAGACAAAAAACCTAGTTCAACCAGTACTGAAGGCATAGTTGTTTTATATAAAACCAAAAAACCTGCTTGTTTCACCCCTCTATCAGGCCTTTTAAATCTCCTACGCAATTTTTCTGGAAAAGATGTGCTAATTTTAAACTTTGATCTAAAAAAGCATTTTGACGGAGTGAAAGTGCTATGTATGCATCAGGATCATTTGGATCGAAACTTTCATATTTTTGTTCATGATCTTCCTCCATTAAGAATTGAGGAGTTTTCCCATTTTGCTACCTCCAAAGCTGCTTCCGATTTGTGCAATCCTAACACAAATGACTCAAAGCCTTTGGCAGATGTATTTGCCTGCAGCATTTGAATGAATTGAAATAAATAAATCAGCTCCAGCATCGTTCGCTATTTTAGCTCTTTTACTCAATCCGATAAACACATCCGTTGAACGTGTATAAACTACCTTTACCTTCGGAAAACTTGCGCTTATTAATTTCCCTAACTGAAGGCTTACATCCAACACCACATCCTTTTCTTGCAATTTGGTTTTAGCTACAGCTCCGGGGTCTTTACCCCCATGTCCAGCATCTATAACTACCGTTTTTATTCCTAAACCTGTTTGTGAATATGACAGAAGTTGAAAACAGCAGAGCAATACTGATAAAAAACGTCAAAAAAATACGTTTCTTCGCACAAGAATTATTTAATAAGTTCGTTTTATACATTATTCTGATTTTGTACGCATCAAAAACAACACAAAACACACATCTTCAAATGTAGCTTCAAACTACCTATGATTTTGTATGCTCTGCGGTTAATTATTATCGGTGCATTGTTAACAATCAACCCCACCAATTCCTTGCTCAATCTCAAAACGATTCTACTGTCCATCTTGAGAGCGAGCTTGAATCTCCCTTATCCTATCAATGCAAAGGATTCGATAGTAATGGACATGCCTAATCAAAAAGCACGCCTTTATAGTCAAGCTCACATTGATTACGGTGAAATAATACTCGATGCATGTTATATTGAATTTGATTTTGAAACAAAAGAAGTTTTCGCAAGATTGTGCATCGACTCCTATTGGAAATAAGGTTGGTACACCAGAACTAACGGACGGTGACACCAAAACCAAAGCAGATAGTCTTACGGTTTAATTTCGAGTCAAAAAGAGGTATCACCTATCAAGTTAAACTGCAAGAAGGAGAAAGTTATATCCATGGTATTAAAGTCAAAAGACAAGGAAATGGAAATATCCATATTGACACTGCTTTATATACAACTTGTGATTTAGACCATCCTCATTATTATTTTAAACTGAGAAAGGCAATAATAAAACCAAATGATAAAATTATTTCAGGACCCGTTAATCTGTTTATTGCAGATGTCCCTACCCCACTTGGTTTGCCATTTGGATATTTTCCAAACAAAACAAAAGGAGCAAACGGAATCGTAATACCAACTTATGGTGAGTCTGCGCTTGGGTTTTACTTATTGGGAGGTGGTTATTATCATAAATTCAAAAATGATAAGCTAGCAACTCAAATACTCGGAGACATATACTCTAAAGGTAGCTGGGGAATAAAAAACATTACTACCTATAAAAACAAATACAAATACAACGGTAACTTCAACCTGAGCTTTCGAGAGGTTCGACAAGGCGATCCGGAATTTATGGACTTTTCCAAAACTTCCGAATTTTTTATTCGCTGGAATCACAGTCAAGACGCAAAAGCTAAACCAGGAAAAACATTCAGTGCATCCATCAATGCAGGCACATCTACTAATTTTCAGAACGACTTCAATAATGTCAATGCAAACGATTATCTGTCTAATAATTTTAACTCTAATATAACCTGGGGAAGCAAAGTAAATTTACTCAAAGGAAAAATTCCATCAAACCTATCCATTAACGCAAGACATAATCAGAACAACAGTACAAACAATATCACCTTCACATTACCAGAAATAACGTACAATATTAATCGGTTTTATCCTTTTAAATTTATTAACTCCAAAAAAGCAATTGAAAGCGGATTCAAGAAGGAATTAAACAAAATAGGATTGAACTACAATACAACATTAAAAAACGAACTTTCATTGAAAGATACTGATGTAAGTTTAAATAATTTAAGCACGTTTCCGGATAGTTTACGTAACGGAATGCGGCATAATGTTAATGCTTCCACTTCTTTTAAGTTCCTCAATAAAACAGTTACATTTAACCCTTCGTATCAATTGACATCTTTGTTTTATTTGGACCAAATTCAGAAAAACTGGAATCCGCAGCTAACACAGGAAACAACTGATACAGTTCAAAAATTTTCAGCACCATATTGGCATAGTTTTAATGCTAGCTTAACATCAAAAGTTTATGCTTTTTACCGTTTTGCAAACTTCCTAACAGGAGTAAAAGAAACTAAATTCAGACACACCATTACTCCAAATTTAAACTACTCCTATCGGCCAGATATAAATTATATGAATACTTACCGAATAGATACTATTTCTTCAGTTGAAAAGGTCGAATACTCTCCATATCAAAATGGAATATTTGGCAGGCCTTCTACTGGTTCTTCAAATAGAATTGGCTTCAACTTAATCAACGCTATCGAAATGAAGCAAAAAAACCTAAATGACACTACAGGTAAAACTCCATTCAATAAATTCAAAATATTAGAAAACATAACGTTTAGTTCAGCTTATGATTTTAACAGAGATTCTTTAAAAATGGACAATATATCTATTTCTGGAAGAACAACTCTTTACAAAAACCTAAGCTTACGTTTTGGGGGAAATGTTGATCCTTACGACTATAAAAACGGCATAAAAAGAGATGAATTTCAATATAATATAAACGGAAAAATCGGGTACTATTAAAAATTTAAACCTAGCAGTAAATCTAAGGTTTAAAAGCAAAAAAGGACATAAGGGAGCTTACACTAGTAAAAAAGGAACAGAAACAGATTTGGACATGATCAATATTAATCCAGATGCCTATTTAGATTTTAGTGTTCCATGGACAATTGCATTTAATTATAAAATTGACAGAAACAGATTAATCTCTGAAGGCACAGACACAATAGTTCTCACGCAAACCTTAAGCATCAACGGTGACTTAAGCCTTTCCAAGAATTGGAAAATAGAATTTGGAACTAATTATGATTTTACGCGAAAACAATTTAGTTATTCTTCTATCAATTTTACGAGAAACCTACATTGCTGGGAAGCTAGTTTTAATTGGATACCATTTGGATACATGAAAAGTTACAACATTCAAATTAACGTAAAATCCTCACTTCTCCAAGACCTAAAACTTCAACGAAGAAGAACTTGGTACGACACTGGAGTGAGATAAATCAAGAAAATTATGAAAACTATAATAAATTCTAAAAATGCACCTTCGCCAATTGGACCATACAGCCAAGCTGTGCTGTCTGGTAACACATTATTTGCAAGTGGTCAAATTGCTATTAACCCAAAAACGGGAGAACTAAATATGGATTCAATCGAAGTTGAAACAGAACAAGTAATGCAAAACATTGAAGCCGTTCTTCAAGAAGCCAACATGACATTTGAAAACATTGTGAAATGCTCTATCTTCTTAAGCAATATGGATAGCTTTTCCAGAGTAAACGAGGTGTATGGAAAATACTTCCCCACAAACCCACCAGCAAGAGAAACCGTAGAAGTTTCTTGTTTACCAAAAAGTGTAAACGTGGAAATTAGTTTTATTTCGGTAATTTAAATTCTTTTCTTTTGTAAAATGCAAAACCACCTTCTTGGTATAAAAACTCACAATTAGCTTGGTCTGCTATTTTATTTTTTTGGTGAACCCGAACCACAAAACAAGTCGGTTTATCAACTTCTCCAGTCATTAACCAATTTACAACCTGGGAATTAAAAATAGTTTTATCTTTTTGAGGCAAATCATTAAACGATTCTGCATCGTGTTGGAGCAACAATTGTTTTTTATAGGTTGACAAAGCGCTTCCCTCTCCCAGAGGCTTCACCTCAGAATAAAAATACTGAGCATAGCTCTTCATATTTACTGGTGTAACATAAACGTCTTTTCCTTTTAAGTTTTCATAAAATGCAATCATTGGTCCTTGGGAAAAACTTTCAATCTTGGGAACCATTACTCGCGCAAAAATTAACAAACAAAGGGCTGTACTCAGAGACAATACTAACACGGATTTTATTACTTGTAATTTGAATAAAAAATAAACTCCAAAAACAATGGAAATAAAATAGAATACCCCAATTAAAAATTCCCATCCAGTTATTGGAATATCAACAGATAATTGTGCTGCGGCAAAAGGATCTTTTAAATTAGGTATTAGCCAATCATCTTTTCTATCAATAATAATTGGTAATAACGTTAAAAGGGAAGAAAAAACGAATCCAAAAAAACCGATAGTAATCAACATCCATTTTTTTAACTCTAATTTTCTTTCTTGAAGTTTAAACAAATAAGTTGCAGCCAAATAACTAAGCGGCAAGTATGCCATCGAAGAGTAGTGCACAATCTTTGTTGTTGAAATACTAAACAAAATCATTACAACCCAAAACAATATTTTCATCCACTTCTCAAATTCAAAAGTATCTTGTTCCTTTTTATTTAAAAATCTAGGAATTGCTATTATTGAAAGTGGAAAACAACCGATTAACACAACAACAAAATGGTAATAAAACGGCTGCGAATGTCCTGCAACTGGTGTAGTAAATAAGTCTATTTGATACTTTACAAATTCAACTATAAACCATGGACCATTCTGAATTAACTCATATCCAAACCAAAGAAAAGTCACTGCAAATATTGTAATAATGAAAATTAATATGCTTTTTATTGAGCCAACTTTTTTAAACTTATTAAACACCCAATAAACTCCAAAAGTCAAGAGCAGCAATAACAACCCAACTGGGCCTTTTGTTATAATTGCCAATCCAACGAACAGACCAGACAAAGCAGCAAATCTATTCTGCTCCTTTCCTTTTTCAACACTAATAAGCCTAATTAAATAATAAATTGAGGTGAAAATAAAGTAGTTAAAAACGGGGTCGATAATTCCAGACTTATAATAAAGATTGGGCAAAAACGAACCAAAATATATTAGCGCCCAGATGAATCCAAATATATCAGAACGTAATGTCTTGCCAATCTTAAAGAGCGTTAGCATGGTTAACACTCCAAAAATAGCATTGGGAAATCGTGCTGCAAATTCTGTCATACCAAACACACCCATCGACAAAGATTGCAGCCAGAAAAACAAGGGTGGTTTCTCCATAAATGGCTCATAATTTATCTGAACCTGAAAGAAGTTTTTAGAAACTAACATTTCGCGTGAAGATTCAGCGAAGTTAATTTCATCCCAATCAAATAAGTGTACACTGCCTAAAAACGGAAGAAAGAATACCAAACCAATTAAAGCTAGAAGAACTTGATATCCATATGGTTTTTCTAAGAATGATTTCATTTTAGCTTCAATAGGGATTTCTCACCCCAGTTCCCGAAGGTTTTATTTTCGAAATATGAATATATCAATAAAGAACCGATTGCACCTATTAATGAACCGACAAAAATATCTTCATAAAAATGTTGACATAAATAGACTCTTGAATAACCAATCAACACGGCAAAAACACTACATACAAAGCCAATCCATTTATTTTTACTCAGCAATGCGATTAAGCAAAAAATACTAAAAGCAGAAGTAGTATGCCCACTCGGGAATGAGTAATCCGACATCTGCTTAACCCCTTCGACCAAATGAATTTCTCCGTGCTTATAGATCTTCCATAAATCCTCATGATACATCGGCCGTTTAATATCGTAGAAAATTATTTTTTTTAAGAATTGAGTAACTCCAGCTGTCGCGCCAAAACTAACAACTGCAATAACTGCATATTTAAATTTCCAAAACAACAAGGCCAGTAAGACTAAAGTTGCCATACCAAAATCACCTAAATAGGTCATATACTTATACAATACATCTTGAAATGGAGACCAATATTGATTGGCCCAAAGTGTTCCATCAGTCTTAGAGTAAGTAAAAAGAATTACAACCAAAAACATTAAAAAAGCCAAGTATATTAAAAAGAATAAAGGCTGTTTTTTAATGTTTTTTAGAATGGATTGGATCACAATTTATTTTTTGTTTAACAATTTCCATTTATAAACGCCAATTCTTGTAAAAAAGTGTTTAAAAGATGTTCCTAAAACTCCAAGGCCATAAGTTACACTTCTACTAAAGTTAATTGATGAAGCTTCTTCGAAATATTTTGTAGGACATGTAACTTCAGCAATCTCATAATCATTGTATATAATTTGAGAAAGCATTTGGTTATCAAACACAAAATCGTCTGAATTCTCATTATAACGAATTGCATTTAAAACCTCCTTAGAAAATGCTCTAAAACCAGTATGATATTCAGATAATTTTTGACCAACCAAAATGTTTTGAGAAAGTGTCAAAACTCTATTTGCAAAATATTTATAATAAGGCATTCCTCCCTTTAAAGCTCCTTTCCCAAGAATTCTTGAACCTAGTACAACCGGATATACATCGTTTGCTATTAGATAAGACATACTATGAATTAACTGGGGGGTGTATTGGTAATCAGGATGTAACATAACTACAATATCAGCACCAATTTCCAAAGCTTTGTTATAACAAGTTTTTTGGTTTCCACCATACCCTTTATTTACATCATGACGAATAACATGATTAATTCCAAGTTCACGAGCTAATTCTGCAGTATTATCCGTGCCATGATCATCAACCAAAATAACTTCATCCACTATTTCAAAAGGAATTTCCCTGTACGTTTTCTCCAATGTATCTGCTGCATTATATGCAGGCATAACTACTACTATTTTCTTTCCTTTAATCATGACATGAGTTAAGTGCACGAAAATAGTACTTATCACCTAAACAGGGGCTTTTCTTCTACAGAATTCACCAACAAACTATTAGAAATATTAACAAAAGATATTGTGGAATTGAAACATATGCGACATTGCACTACAACTTAATATTATACTTTTGAGAAATGAAATTATCAAGAAAGAATAAATCCGACTTAATTTTTTGGATAGCATTTGGATTAATACTAGCATTCTTATACCTAACTCCTTGGGGAGGATCCACAAGAGCCTGGATTGGAGGACTTTTTCTATCATCTCCAATCATGGAAAAGTATGATAATAATGACAATTTCCTATCAACCGACTGGAATCTTCAGCACATTCACAATGACCAAATGTGGTTATCTGATACCAACAAACCCATTTTTATTAATATTTGGGCAACATGGTGTGGACCTTGCAGAACCGAATTACCATCAATAAATAGCTTATACGAGAAATATAAAAACGATATAATGTTTATCCTCGTTAGCCCACATGAATCAATTGAAATTCTAAAAGAATTTGCTCATAACAATAATTATAAACTTCCAATTTACACATCTATTAATCAAACTCCTTATCAACTTCAAACAAATAGCTACCCAACAACAATTATCATAGACAAAAACAAAATCATTACGCACAAAATGAAAGGAGCACATAACTGGAATACAGAAGAAGTCCATTCAATTTTGAATGAGTTGATTAATAAATAGTATTTTTGCGTCAAATTCAGACTTACGGCATGTATAAAGCGATTTTAAGACCTTTTTTCTTTTTATTTGATCCAGAAAAAATTCATCACTTTGTCTTTAAATTAATTCGGTTTTCTAATGCAATTCCCGGTGTTGCAGCTATCAATAAAAAAATATTCGGTACTGAAGACAAGAAGTTAGAAAGAGAACTATTTGGCCTAAAATTTAAAAACCCAATTGGAATTGCTGCTGGATTTGACAAAAATGCTGTACTAATTAATCAATTGGAAAATTATGGCTTCGGGTTTATAGAGATAGGCACTGCCACTCCAAAACCACAAGACGGAAACCCTAAACCAAGAATGTTTCGTTTGAAAGAAGATGAGGCACTAATAAACAGAATGGGGTTTAACAACATCGGAGTTGATGCTATTGTGGAAAATCTTAAAAAGAAAAGAACCAATTTGATTATTGGAGGAAACATTGGCAAAAACACCGCAACCTCAAATGAAGATGCAATTGCGGATTATGTCTATAACTTCAATGCCTTGCACGATTTCGTTGATTATTTTGTAGTGAATGTAAGTTGTCCTAACGTAAAGAACCTCACCAAACTTCAAGATACAGATTTTCTAACGGAGCTTTTGGGAGAGTTAAAAGTCATTAACGGCACCAAAAAAGTTGAACGTCCAATCCTTTTAAAAATAGCACCCAATCTAGATCACAATGCACTAGATGAGATAATTGAACTTATAGCCAGCACAGGAATTCACGGAATCGTTGCTACCAATACAGAAACAAGCAGAGATGGACTAAAAACGGCAAAGGAAACTGTTGAGAAAATTGGCAATGGTGGACTAAGTGGAAAACCTGTAAGAGAGAGATCCACTGAAATCATTCGATACCTATCGACAAAATCAAATAGAGCATTTCCAATTATCGGTGTTGGGGGTATTCACTCTGAAGAAGATGCTTTGGAGAAAATTGAAGCTGGTGCAGATTTAGTTCAGATATATACCGGCTTTGTATACGAAGGTCCAAATCTAGTTAAGAGAATTAACAAGGCTATTTTGAATAAGAAATAAATTTTTCCATTCAAATTAATACACCCACTGTAATTTTAATATTAGGGTACAATCTCCATCATTAATTGTCACACTTGCTTCTTCATCTAGCGAATATAATGCAGGATTAAAATTTAAAACAGAAATTAATTCATCTGTGATTCCATCTTCATCCAGAACATTTAGTAAATAATCTGAGTTGAATGGAAGCTCCACCGGAAAGTCATTATAGTATACATAAGACTGATTAAATAACTGATTCTGACCAACCTCAATTCCATCCAAATAAGTAATCGTACCATCTACTATCTGAAACCTGACATCTGGCAACCCCTGAATATCCCATAAATCACCACTCCAATTCAATTCTGGAAAAGAGGACAGAACAATTGAGGTTATTGTAACAGATAAGGGGAGATCTTTAACTGTTATAGTTTTGTAATCCGACTCAAAAGATTTGTTGTTTTTAGAATAGACTTTTAATTCTACCGCATAAGTTCCAGAAGAGGTATAGATATGTTCTGGATTTTTATCTTCTGAAATATTTCCATCACCAAAATCCCAATAGTAACCAAAATCATTCTCCGAACAATTGGCTACAAAAGTAACCTTATCATCTACTTCGTATTTCTCATCCATGGAGCTAATACAAGCAATGGGCTCATTCTTTTTACATGAACAAAATAAAAATAGCGCGAACAGTAAGGCTAAGTATTTCATAAAAATAGGTAAGGCTAATCTATACGAAGTCCAAATATACCTATTAATTTAATGCATTCAGATTTCGCTTGCTAATCAAAAACAACGCACCAAAGGAGAGCAGCGCATTGTAAATTATAATCTCAAAGCCAAACTTATAGTAACCAAAAATTCCTGGCATTTCCTTAATTAGCTCACCTTTTTCATTTAAGGTATTTGCAACACCCGGCGCTCCAGCAGAAAAATACCACAACACCCCAATAGTTATAGGAACTAAAACACATACGACAACAACCAATTTATCGCGTAAATCTCTTTTTGTCAAAATACCAAAAAAGAACAGCCCGATTAATGGACCATAAGTAAATCCAGCAAATTTCATTAACAATCCTATTGCTGACTCTTCGGTTGTGTATTTCAATGTAATGACAGTCAAAACAATAACAAGAGAAACCCCAACATGAACCCATTTCCTGATCTTTTCCTGCTGTTCCTTTACTTTTGATTTTACATCCATGAAATCTATTGAAAATGATGTTGTAAGTGAGGTCAAGGCAGAATCCGCACTGCTGTAAGCTGCCGCAATCAACCCTAATAGAAAGAGTATTCCAATTACCCGCCCTGTTGATTCATCCATTGCAATAGTGGAAAACAATAAATCCCCTTTTACCCCGCTACCTAAGCCTGTTTTTTCGGCATACATATATAGTAGCGCTCCTAATCCAAGAAAAATTAGGTTAACCGCTACCAGGACACCTGCCATTGTTACCATATTTTTTTGCGCTTCCTTTATATTTTTACAACTCAAATTCTTTTGCATCATATCCTGATCCAAACCAGTCATTCCTATTGTGATAAATATTCCACCTAAAAAGTGTTTTAAAAAATGATTACTTCCCATTATATTATCGAAAAAGAATATTTGGGAATATCCACTGTTAGAAACTGCAGTTACTAAACCTTCTTTTTCAGACAACCCTAAAGCATCGCTAATTAGCCAAACAGTGAATACTACAGCTATTAGCATAAAGCTCGTTTGCAATGTATCAGTCCAAATTATCGTTTTTATCCCTCCTCTATTCGTATAAATCCAAATGAGCAAAACAGAAATAACTACTGTTACCCAAAATGGAATTCCCCAGTCATCAAACAATATACTTTGCAAAATATTTGCAACAAGCAACAATCGAACTGAGGCTCCAATTACTCTAGATGCTAGGAAAAATGATGCTCCAGTTTTATAACTCCAATTACCAAATCGCTCTTTTAAATACTCATAAATGGAGGTCAAATTCATTTTATAGTAAATAGGCATCAACACATAAGCCACCACAAAATAACCAATCAAGTAGCCAAATACTGCTTGCATATAGCTAAATTGATTTGCTTCATTGCCAACCCAACCAGGAACAGAAATAAATGTCACACCTGACAATGAAGCTCCAATCATACCAAAGGACACAATGTACCAAGGTGATTTTTTCTCACCTAAAAAGAAAGTACTGTTATCTGCTTTTCTACTTGTTAGCCATGCAATAAACAGAAGTACTAAAAAGTAAATGACTATTACAGATATGATTAACGCATTTGACATGCAACAAAGAAAAGGTTTTCTTATGTTTGTAGAAAACCGTTACAAATTAGATTTCCACGTTGATTTATTAGTATCACCTATGAACCTAGAAGACCAGCTCAAACAACTCGAAAAATCAGCACGGCAACTGGACTTAACTTCTAATGAAAGAAAAAAGTATGACACTGCCATAAGAGACTATCTATTCAACTTCTTGGATGAATTGGAAGGTAAGAATTCATGGGTAGCTGACTCCGAACCTAGTAAAGAAATCTATGACTTCCCTATCACTGAAAACGGATATAAACTAGAAGATTTACTTCGTCTTTATGAAAGATCAGTAAATAGCACTGGACTTCAACCAGCTTCTGGCGGACATCTTGGCTATATACCAGGTGGTGGGGTACCACTTGCGGGATATGGAGATTTAATAGCTGCTATTACGAATAAATATTCTGGAATATACTTTGGAAATCCAGGAGCAATTAGACTAGAAAACCATTTAATTGATTGGACAGCCAAACAATTTGGCTTTACTGGAGAATACGGCGGAAATTTGACCACTGGTGGAAGTATTGGAAACCTTATTGCAATTGTTTCTGCAAGAGATGCGCACGGCATAAAAGGAAAAGACTTCGAAACAACTGTAATATATGGTTCATCTCAAATGCACCATAGCCTTAATAAGGCCATTCGAATTGCCGGCTTAGGAGAATGTATTTACAGAAATATTCCACTGAAAGAGAATTATCATTTGGATACTGATTTCCTGTCTCATCAAATTGAAAAAGATAAATTGCAAGGGCTAAAGCCATTTGTAATAATTGGCTCAGTAGGAACAACAGATACCGGGATAATTGACGACCTAGATAAATTATCTGAAATCTCACAGCAGAATGATTGCTGGTTTCATGTTGACGGCGCTTACGGAGGATATTTCTATCTCATTGACGAACTGAAAGATAAGTTTAAAGGAATCGAAAAAGCAGATTCATTGGTAATTGACCCACATAAAGGATTATTTCTACCATACGGAACAGGAATGATCTTAGTAAAGGATAGAAAAGCAATGTTGCATTCTCATTACTACACGGCTAATTATATGCAAGATGCTTATAAAGCTCCTGATGAATGGTCACCCGCAGATGTATCTCCTGAATTATCTAGGAACTTTAGAGGCTTAAGGATGTGGTTACCATTAATGGTTCACGGATTAAAACCATTTAAAGATGCTATTTTAGAAAAATATCTTTTAACCAAATACGCTTATCAAAAACTAAGGGAGACCCCTTATATAGCGGTTGGGAAAGAGCATGAATTATCTGTGCAAACCTTTCGGTTTTGGAAAATAAATACGTCTGATGAAGACTTAAATAAACTCAATGAGAAAATACTTGAAGGACTTCACAATGATGGAAGAATCTTCATTTCATCCACTAGAATAGAAGGTATTTATACTTTACGTTTTGCCATTTTATCTTTTAGAACGCACAAACGAGAGATTGACTTAATTTTAGAAATGATGAAAGAACAAGCTATATTATTTGGTTTAATAAAATAGTTCTTAATTTCGAGGTTATAAATTCTAGTTAAGGATTATATAGATATTTCCCGGCAAAAACGCTAAGCGCTTTGGGAACACCGCAACAAAACATCGTTAATAACATTTACAACTTGTTTATTATTCAATCTCGGTATTCTTTATTTTTGTACAATGGAATTTCATTCTAAATTATTAAATAATGCTGTAGAGCAAATGGCAACTCTTCCAGGAGTAGGAAAGAGAACTGCTCTACGTTTAGTGCTAGATATGTTGAATCGTTCTGAAAGCGATGTCCAAGCTTTTACAATGGCGATGACACGACTGAAAAACGAAATCAAATTCTGTAAGAAATGTAAAAACATAAGCGATGCGGATTTATGTAATATTTGTGCTAACCCACAAAGAGATGAATCGACAATCTGCGTTATTCAAGACCTAAGAGACATCCTAGCAATTGAAGCAACACAGCAATACAAAGGACTTTACCATATTCTTGGAGGGATTATATCTCCTATGGACGGCATTGGACCAGATGACTTGCATATCAAAAGTTTAATTGAAAGAGCAAGTATGCCGGAATCCAAAGAGGTTATTTTAGCATTAAGCGCAACAATGGAAGGAGATACTACTAATTTTTATCTTTTCAGAAAACTTAAGGAATGTAATGTCAACGTGAGTGTAATATCAAGAGGTATAGGAATTGGGAATGAATTAGAGTACACAGATGAAGTTACACTCGGTCGATCTATCCTTAACCGATCTCCTTTTGAAAACAACTTAGCGCGCTAAAGTTTGCTATAAGCCTTGAATAATATCTCGTCGACACTCTAAACAAAAGATATGCTGATCAACCCGGTAGTAATCCCTAAATAAATTAGCCTATTAACAAAACTTTAACATAATTCATTCTGCTAAAAGATAGAAAAAAACTTAAATTTGATTATGGTAATAATTCGTCTAAAATTTGTTTGTTTTATTTTTCCTTTCCTATTTGTTCAAAACACTTTTGCAATCTTTGCCGATTCTTCAAACCTTGCAACCAAAATTACTTCTGAGCAAACCATCGACAGTGTAATTTCTACTTCAAAACAACTCCTTGGAAAAGCATATGGATCAAAAAGTCCGAGTGGTAACATTCTAGATTGCAGTGGATTCATAAAATACATTTGGTCTAATCAAGACATCCATGTTTCAGGATCATCTAAAACCATTGCTTCTCAAACAACAAAGATTGATCTGAATGAAATCAAGAAAGGGGATTTACTATTTTTTACAGGAAGAAATAAAACAACTAAAGTAGTCGGTCATATCAGCATGGTTTTAGAAAGAACAGATAGTACTTTTAAAATGATACATAGTTGCAATAGAGGTGTGGTAATTGATGACTTTCCAAGAAGTTATTACGATGAACGCTTTTTGTTTGCAGGTAGGTTAGCAAAATTAATCTCTGTAGAAAAAAAACCTATAAAATCCCAAAATGTTTTTCCTCTTAACCCTGAATCTATTTCAATCATTGGCGTTGGAGATATGATGATAGGCACCAATTTTCCGTCAGACAGATACTTACCACCTAACGATGGTAAAGATATTTTTGCTCCTGTAAAAAGTATTCTAAAAAATGCCGACCTAACTTTTGGTAACCTAGAGGGGGTTATTCTCACCAATAAAGGAACTGTAAAAAAATGCAATAACCCTGCATTGTGTTACGCATTTAAATCTCCTGACCACTACGTCAATTATTATAAGGAAGCAGGATTTGATGTTTTAAGTCTCGCTAATAATCATTCGAGTGATTTTGGTGGTATTGGAAGAAAAAACACTGTCGAAAAGCTTGAAAAAGTAGGTATAAAATATGCCGGTTTAGAAACTTGCCCTTATTCAATTTTTGAAAAAAATGGAATCAAGTATGGCTTCTATGCCGTTTCACCAAACAGAGGTACCGTGAAAATAAATGATTATAGTTTTCATAAAAAAACTATTGCTTACTTGGACTCTTTAGTAGATATTGTTATCGTTTCATTTCACGGAGGCGCTGAAGGAAGTGAATACACAAACATTACAAAAAAAACCGAAATTTTTTTGGGTGAAAATAGAGGGAATCCATACGAATTTTCACGAGTTGCTATTGACGCTGGGGCAGATGTCATATTTGGTCATGGTCCCCATGTAACACGAAGTATGGATATTTATAAGAATAGATTTATTGCATATAGTCTTGGGAATTTTGCTACATATGCGCGCTTCTCTTTGTCAGGAGTAAAAGGTTTAGCACCAATAGTTAAGGTTAACGTTACGAAAGATGGTAAATTCATCGATGCGCAAATAACATCAACCAAACAAACAGGAGAAGGTGGCCCGCAATTAGACCCTGAAAAAGCAGTAATTAAAGAGATTAAAAAATTGACTACCAAAGACTTACCAAACTCCACTATTCTCATCTCTAACGATGGTAAAATTACACAGAAGCAATAACTGAATATATTTTAATAAAAAAATATATCCCTTGGATATAAAAATTATTAGCTACTAATTTTTAATGTTGCTTAAGGGTCTTTAGTAGGGGATTTTCCCACGATCCGTAACATATTCGTTTCTCAAATAATCCATGTGGCTATGTCGGGATACACTGGATAAGCTTTTTTTGAAAGCAAGAAATAAACACAAGTAAAAAGCGTTAGAGGAATTGTTATATTTGCCCCAACACCAGATTATTAATATTTGAAACTTTCGGTAATCATAGTCAATTACAATGTTGAGTACTTCCTAGAGCAGTGCTTGAACTCGGTTCGAGCTGCATCTCAAAATTTACAAATAGAAACATTCGTAGTTGACAACAATTCCATCGATGATTCTGTTACAATGGTGCAAGATAAATTTCCCGAAATTCAATTAATTGCAAACAAAGAAAATACGGGATTCTCCAAGGCAAATAACCAAGCTATACGCGTTGCCAAAGGGGAATACGTGTTGTTACTAAATCCAGATACGGTAGTAGAAGAAGATACATTTAGTAAGTGTATTGAATTCATGGATGCCCATCCGGATGCTGGTGGTTTAGGCGTTGAAATGTTGGATGGAAAAGGAAAGTTTTTACCCGAATCAAAAAGAGGGCTACCCACTCCAAGCGTTGCTTTTTATAAAATATTTGGACTTTCTTCGGTGTTTCCAAGATCAAAAAAATTTGGAAAATACCATTTAGGTTACCTTCCGCAAAATGAAACAAATGAAATAGAAATTTTGTCTGGTGCATTTATGTTAATGCGAAAAACTGTATTAGATAAAGTTGGATTTCTCGATGAAGATTTTTTCATGTATGGAGAAGATATTGACTTATCGTATAGAATTATTTTAGGAGGCTACAAAAACTATTACTTTCCGAAAACCAGAATTATACATTACAAAGGAGAAAGCACAAAAAAAAGCTCCGTTAATTATGTTTTTGTATTTTACAATGCCATGATCATTTTTGCTAAAAAACACTTTTCTGAGAAAAATGCCAAAACCTTTTCTTTGCTGATCAATCTAGCTATTTACTTAAGGGCTTCGATGGCTATTACAACTCGATTTTTAAAAAAATTAGCATTTCCGTTATTTGATTTTTGCCTTGTGCTTGCTTCAATGTTTGGAATCACAATTGCCTATCAACTTTTTTCTGACAAGGAATTCCCTCTTGAAGTTATAGCTTGGGCGCTTCCCATATATAGTTTTGTTTGGGTTCTTGCTGCGTTTTTCTCTGGAGCCCATGACAAACCCATAAAACCTGTAAAACCATTAATTGGGGCCGTTGCAGGAACCGCACTTATTCTCATTATTTATGGCTTACTTCCAAAATCTGTACAATTTTCAAGAATCGTTATTTTATTAGGAATAATGGGAACCACCCTATCCCTTTTGTTTTCAAGGTTCGTGCTACATTTAATTGGAGTTAAAGGGTTTGAAATTGGAAATACAGGCAAAAAACGATTCGTAATTATTGGAGAAAAAATAGAAGCTGAGAGGATTCATGCCTTATTAATACAAACAACCAAAGTTGGCTACAAAGCAATACTTAATGTCCACAACAAGCATTCCGATGAGTACGATGGGACATTAAATCAACTAGCAGATTTCATCCATATAAACAAAATTGATGAAGTTATCTTTTGTGCAAAAGATATTAGTGCTCAGCAAATCATCGAGCAAATGGCTACAATCAAATCTAATCGCGAAGTCGATTATAAAATTGCTCAGCCTGATAGTCTTTTTTTAATTGGAAGTAACTCTATTCACACCTCAGGAGATTTATATTTGTTAGATGTAAACAATATAGATAAACCCAACAATAGAAGAAAAAAGCGAATTTTAGACTTCTGTTTGAGTATTATTTTTATTTCACTATTTCCTTTTTTAATGTTTATAGTCAAATCTCCTATTCAATTTTTGGGAAATATTTTTTCTACCTTAGTTGGTAAAAAAACTTGGGTAGGATACAGTAAAAACAGCAAAAACCAGCAACTTCCGTTAATAAAAAATGGAATTATTAGTTTGTTAGATAATGTCAATACCCACTCTCCTGAAATCGAGAAAAAACTAAACCTTATTTATGCCAAAGATTATGCACTCTTAACAGATTTCAAAACCATCTATAAAAATATAAAAAAACTAGGAAATTAATCCTAGTATTACCGCAAGAAAGTTCTTGTTATTACTATTTTTTTAGCCTATTTTTGCGGCATAAATCTTTTAAAAAGACATGGCGGATATAGAGGTATTACTCCCTAAAATGGGAGAAAGTGTAGCAGAAGCGACCATAACTACATGGTTAAAGGAAGTTGGAGATAAAATTGAAGAAGATGAACCGATCGTGGAGATAGCAACTGATAAGGTTGACTCAGAGGTTCCTGCTCCTACTTCTGGGGTACTAAAACAAAAAATGTTTAATGACGGAGATGTAGTTCAAGTAGGAGCTGCATTTGCTATAATCGGTGCGGAAGGTGAAGATACTATTGTTAATGCGCCTGCTGTGACGAAAACAGAAACTGTTGAAGTTGTAGCTGAACAAATTCAAGAAGAATTGCTTACTCCAATTGAAGTTAGTCAAAATGGTGTTGGTGTTCCAAAAAATGGCCCTAGTGGAAGGTTTTATTCCCCTTTAGTTAGAAGTATTGCCAAAACCGAAGGAATTTCTGTTGGAGAACTAGAAACCGTTGCTGGAACTGGGCAAGAAGGCAGAGTTACTAAAAAAGATATTTTAGGTTACATTGAAACCCGAACTGCAGATAATGAAATAACGGCAACACCTGTCAAGACAGTGGCGAGGCCTCCAAAAGAGGCAGCACCAAGTAATAGTGAGGTCGCTCCTATTCACAAAGCTCCTCCAGTTCCAATTGGTCCAAATGACGAGATAGTTGAAATGGACCGAATGCGTAAAATGATCGCTGACCACATGGTTATGTCGGTACACACGTCTCTCCTCATGTTACTATCCTTCGTTGAAGCTGATGTTACTAACATTGTAATGTGGCGAAAAAAAAAATGAAAGATGAATTCATGAAAAAAGAAGGTGAGAAATTAACGTTTACACCGATTTTTATGGAAGCTGTAGTTAAAGCCCTAAAAGACTTCCCTAAAGTGAATGCGATGTTAGATGGCAATAACGTTGTTATTAAAAAAGACATTAATCTTGGAATGGCTACAGCTCTTCCTACTGGAAATTTAATCGTACCTGTTATTCATAATGCAGAGCAACTAAACCTAGTTGGACTAGCAAAACAAGTTAATAGTCTTGCTAACAGCGCTCGAAACAATAGTCTGGGCCCAGACCAAATACAGGGAGGAACCTACACCGTTACAAATGTTGGAACTTTTGGAAATGTGATGGGAACTCCAATTATCAATCAACCGCAAAGTGCTATTTTAGCGCTGGGAGCAATAAGAAAGAAACCTGCAGTAATAGAAACTCCTCAAGGAGATGCTATTGCAATTAGACATATGATGTTTTTATCACACTCATATGACCACAGAATCGTTGATGGAGCTTTAGGGGGAAGCTTTGTAAAAAGAGTTGCTGATTACCTTGAACAATTCGATATTAATAGGGAAATCTAACTCACAGAAGAAAAACAAGTTTTGCAAATTAAGAACAATTATGATTGACAAAATAAAGTATAGTTTTTTTACTCTCCTTCTTTCGTTTTTGCTTTTTGGGACTAATTATTCTCAAATTGCTACAGATGATTTTGAAAAAAACCTAAAAAATGCATCTTTCAAACAGAAATTTGAAACCGCAAATTCATTTATGGAGGATTACCTGTATGAATTTGCCATGAAAATTTGGTTAAATTTAATTGAGGAGCAACCCGCTAATTCAAATATAAATTACAAACTAGGTTTGTGTTATCTGAACTCCAGCTTAGAAAGAAATAAAGCATTAAAACACCTTCTTATTGCAGAAAAAAATGTTTCAAAAAGATATGATCCATTTTCTTCGGGTGAAACGAACGCTCCTTTTGAAACACATCATTACTTAGGTCAAGCATATCATCTAAATGAGAGGTTTGATGAGGCCCTTTTGGAATACCAGCATTTTAAAGAAGAAGTCAGCTCCAAGCACATGCTCTTCAATAAAAATGAAATGTATTCCACTTATTCTACAAATGCGAAAATAGAAGTTTCAGCTAAAAAGAACTTTAAAATCACCAGCATAGGTAGTCCAATTAATAGTGAGTTTTCTGATTTTAGTCCGGTCATAACTGCAGACGAAAGCGCGCTTTTTTTTACTTCTAGGCGACTTCGAACCGACAGCAATAAAGTTTCAAATGAATTTAATTTTAGCCCACAAGATGGTCGGCACTATGAAGATGTTTATGTTGCTTATAAAAACATTAAAACGGGAGAATGGGAAGAACCAGAGCTAATGGACTTTAGCAACCCCAGAAGTAATCAGGCGACAATCAGCGTATCTGGAGATGGCCAATTTCTCTTTATCTACAAGGATAACGATGGAGATGGAAATATCTACGTCTCAGAAAGAGAAGGTTTTGATTATGGCGAACTCAAGTACTATAGGCGGTGAAAACACGGAAGTAGATATTAACACACCCTATTGGGAGACGCATGCAACACTATCTGCAGATGGAAAAACGCTTTACTTTGTAAGTGACCGTCCCGGTGGTATGGGTGGTAGAGATATTTATAGAAGTGTTAAACTTCCGAATAACGAATGGAGTAAAGCACTCAATGTTGGAACTCCAATTAATTCAGAATATGATGAAGATTCACCGTTCTTTCATCCAGATGGCAAAACACTATACTTTAGTTCTAATGGAGATCAAAGTATGGGGGGATTTGACATTTTCTTTTCTAAGAAAAATGTAGACGGAACTTGGGGTAACCCCCTTAACATGGGATACCCTCTTAATACAGTTGGTGATGATGTATACTTCTCAACTACTATAGATGGGAAAAAAGGATATTATTCTTCTTCACATGAAGGAGGATTAGGTAGAGAAGATATCTACAGCATCAAGCTAGACACAGCCATTATTGAACCTGTATCTATTCTTAGAGGTTATATTGATAAAGGTTCGGAGCCTGAATTGCCGGCTGGAATAACAATTTGGGTTACTGATTTAACCGAGGATGGAGATCCCATTAAATATAAGCCCAACAGAAGAACCGGTTCATACATATTTGCGCTTAGTTCCCTGCCATGAATACATAGTAGAATATATGAAAGGTGAAAATACTTTTCATGAAACTGATTTTACAGTTCCTTGTAATTCAGACTATCATGTAATTGATAAAGTTATTACACTTGGAGATCTGTCTTTAAACGATTCAAACCAAGCGCCAGATACAGATACAGATACAGATACAGCATACAGATACAGATACAGATACAGATACAGATACAACCATTACTGAAAACATCGTTGAAACTAGTGACAATACAAACAATGTTGTTTCAACTAAACCTATATCTTTCCAAAAATTCTATGGATATAACGAAAAAGGAGTAGAATCCGAGGAGCAGAGGTTTAAAGCATTTTTAAATGGAATACAAAGTATACTAGAACAAAAAGGAGTTGTGAATATTGAAATCGAAGGCAGTGCTTCATATGTTCCAACAAGAACTTTTGGCTCAAATAAAAAGCTATCTACCTACAGGTCTAATGAAGCGAAAGAAATGTTAATGAATAAATTAAAAGCAGCTGGCGTAAACTTATCAGAAGTGAAAATTGTCTCTATTAATTCTGTTGTTCAGGGACCAAAATATAAGGGTGACTTCAAAGACACAGAAAAGTATAATAAATTCCAATATATTAAACTAAAAGCATTTTAGTTTTAAGAATAAAAAACCTTTAAACCCCTATTAAGCAAAGACCCGTTTCCCGAATAGAAATGGGTCTTTATTGCATTTCGGAGGTAATTTACTTACTTTGTCAATAACAATGTACCAGCGATTTAAAATAGCGTTTATACTCATTTTATTAATTAACCCTACGTTATCTTGGTCGCAAACAGCGGACCTCAGACTTGCTGATGATTTATTTAAGTCTGGGAATTTTTTAGGAGCAATACCTGAATACAAAAAACAATTAAAACTCGATTCCAAAAACGAAAAAGTATTAACGAATCTAGCTCTGTGCTATCTGAATAGCAACATAGACAAATCTTTCGCCATAAAATATTTGGAAAGGGCAAAAGATTTAGAAAAAAAAAACAAAGAAGTCCTATATTATCTGGCATTAGCTTACACGCATGGCAACAATTATAGCAGAGCTATAGAAACGCTAAAAGAGTATCAAAAAAATCCTGGAAAGCATGTCGAAGAAATACCCAACTTGATCGAAAGCTATACAATTGCAATGGATATGATTAGTAAGCCAATTAATGTATCCTTTGAAAATATGGGTCGATTTATCAATTCTGAATTTCCGGACTACTATCCATTCGTAACAAAAAATGAAAAGACACTTGTTTTCACATCACGAAGAGAAGAAGGAAAGGGTTTAATCGAGTTCGATGGATATTATCCATCAGACGTCTATGTTTGTTCCTTTAATGGACTTAATTTTTCTAAAGCAAAAAACTCTACATCATTAAATAGTATCTATGATGAACAATGTGTGGGTATTTATAATGATGGAGCAAAAATATTCGTATATATAGATAATTTCGCAACAGGAGAGAAAGGGAATATTTATGAAGCTGAACGAAAAGGTGCCACCTACAGTAAAAAGAAAAAAATAAAAGAAGGAGTGAATACCAAATACCTTGAGACTTCTTCTTCAATTTCTAGTGACGGAACAGCTTTTATATATGCAAGTAACAGAGCGGGAGGAGTTGGAGGCCTAGACATATACATGACCAAACAACTTCCCGACGGAATGTGGGCATTACCGCAAAACCTGTCTACAATAAATACATCTCAAAATGAAGATTTTCCAACTTTATCTCCAGATGGAAAAACACTTTATTTTTGTTCAAATGGACTCACGGGCATGGGTGGCTATGACTTGTACAAATCTAGATGGGACAATAAAAATAAGGAATGGGGTGAGCCTGAAAATTTAGGGTATCCTCTTAATACATCTTATGATGAAAAGACTATAAGCTTTGCTGATGACGAAAAACACGCATATATTACAGCAGTGAGAGAAGAAGGTTTTGGTGATTTAGATTTATACAGAATCACTTTTGAGGAGGTTGAAATTAGAGAAGCATTGTACATTGTTGACCTCAAAGACAATGCGTCCAACATTGAAATAGAAGGAGGAAATATTACTATATTTATGGAAGATGAAGATGAACCTAGGACCTATATAAGTAATAAACACACGGGGGAAATAACCATGATTCTCGATCCCGGAACATATGAATTAGAAATTGAAGCAGATGGTTATGACTTAAAAATCGTTAAACTTGTAGTTTCTGAATTTGATGCAGATTTGGGCGCAATCAAAAAATTATATAAACTTTCAAAATAATACATGAATTTAAAATTGAGCAGACCGCTTGCTTTCTTTGACTTAGAAACAACTGGAACAAATACAGCAAAAGACAGAATAGTTGAAATAGCTATAGTTAAATTAAATCCAAATGGCTCCAAAGAATCTTATTCGAAAAAAGTAAATCCGGAAATACCAATCCCTATTGCGGTATCGGAAATACATGGAATCTATGACATTGACATTGTAGCATCTCCTACATTTAAAGACATTGCTGAAGAAATAAAAGCTTTTATAACTGATGCTGATTTGGCCGGATTTAATTCCAATCGATTTGACATTCCTTTGCTTGTTGAAGAAATGTTACGATCAGGAATCGATCCAGAATTTGACAAAAAAAAGTTTGTTGACATTCAAAATGTTTTTCACAAAATGGAGCAAAGAACACTGGTTGCTGCTTACAAATTTTACTGCAATAAAGACCTTACTAATGCCCATAGTGCAGAAGCTGATACAATTGCTACTCTAGAAGTACTGGAAGCACAAATCGAAAAATATGACAACATACAAGGTGATGTAGACTTTTTAAGTGAATTCACAACCATGGGAGCGCGAACATTAGACTTTTCTAAAAGAATTGCAATCAATGAGGAAAACATACCTGTTTTTAATTTCGGAAAGCACAAAGGAATAGCAGTAGTAGACATCTTTAAAAAAGAACCTGGGTACTTCAATTGGCTCATGAAAGGAGATTTCACACTAGACACCAAAAATAAATTTAGAAAAATTAAAGAAGAAATGTAATCATGAAAATTATCTGTATTGGAAGAAACTACGCCAAACATGCGAAAGAATTGGGAAATGCTGTACCTACAGAACCTGTATATTTCATGAAGCCTGATTCTGCTTTACTGCCAAAAAAACAGCCTTTTTTTTATCCAAATTTCACAAAGGACCTTCATTACGAAGTTGAGCTTGTTATCAAAATTTGTAAATTAGGTAAAAATATTTCTAAACAATTTGCAAGTACTTATTACAATGAAATTGGTTTAGGAATTGACTTTACCGCTAGAGATATTCAGCTTGAATGTAAAGCAAAAGGTCTTCCATGGGAAAAAGCAAAAGCATTTGATTGTTCCGCACCATTATCAAGAGAATTTATTCAAAAAAGTGAATTTAAAAACCTGGATGATATAGCTTTCTCATTAGAAAAAAATGGAGAAATAGTTCAGAAAGGAAATACACAAGATATGCTTTTTGATTTCGATCATTTAATCTGTTACCTATCCCAATTTATGACACTGAAGATTGGTGATTTAATATTTACAGGCACCCCTGCTGGAGTTGGTCCAGTGAAAATTGGTGATCGATTAATTGGATATATTGAAGATAAAAAAATGGTCGATTTAAACATTAAATAACCACAATGGTGGTAGTTACTCTATTTCCTTCTCCAGATTCAATTTCAACAATATAACTTCCTGAAGGTAATTCATTTAACTGATTCAATACGAGTTGATTCTTTCCCTGTAAAACAGTCTCCGATACTGAAACTATTAAGTCTCCTTTTTCCGAATAAATTCGAATTACTATTCCCTGGTTTATGCTACTAACGAAAATTATATTTAACAAATCTGTTACAGGAACAGGAAACACATCTTCAATTATATCTTCTCTGGGTAAGCTATAAATAACGCCTGTTTCTTTGCTATAAGCATCAAAAACATTTGGCAATCCATAACCCAATAAACTATCAGGATTGCTAAACTGACTTGAGCTTTCCTCTATTAATCGCATTATCTCTACATTCGTTTTATTTGGCAAAGATTGCCATAAACAAGCGGCCATACCTGTCATCATTGGAGCACTGAATGAAGTTCCACTTCCTAGCATAACTTCGCCTGTAAATGGAGCTATTAAGTAGGTATTCCATCCAACCGAGGCTACGTTAGGTTTTATATCATTATCTGCTGCTGGGCCAACACTGCTAAAAAAAGCATATGTTCCATTACTATCAACCGCAGCAACCGTAAGGACGCTATCTGCATCAGCTGGAGTACTTATATATTGCCATGCAGAGGCCCCTGAATTCCCCGCACTAATACATAATAAAATTCCTTTTGCTGCAGCTATATCTGCAGCTTTTGCAATAACCGTAGTATTCCCATCCAAATCAGCATATGTATGGTTCTGAAGAGTATCATCAAATATTGTATATCCCAATGATGTATTAATTATATCTACTCCTACAGAATCAGCATATTCAGCTGCGGCAATCCAGTTATATTCTTCCAAAAGCGTCTCAGAACCCACATCTTCAGATCTTAATAAATGAAAACTAGCCAAAGGAGCAGACCCCTTAAACTCGCCATCAATTGAACCTGCAATTACTGAAAGGACCATCGTTCCGTGCTGGTGGTCTTCATATACCGATTCTCCTCCATTAACAAAATCTCGAGTAGACAATATTCTGCCCTCATCAAAGACATCTTCCAGGGCAAGTAATTCATTTGCTCTAAAAAAACCTGCATCAATTATAGCAACATGTATTCCCTGCCCCTTAAACCCCAAGTCTTGCATTTTATCTGCGGCGTGCAGTGCTAATTGATTATAAGAATATCCATATGGATAATGTGGAATACTCAATAAATTAATTTCATTTTTTGTATTTGCAATATCTTCGAACTTATCGATAATTTTGTCTTGCTTTAAAGATTTTACTTGAATCACATTAGAAACAAAAGAATAATTTAAAATAGTATTTAATGATATCGTATCATCAGTAGAAATAGCAATAGCATTCAACCATTTAGAAGCTTGTAATAGCGCAAAATCTCCAGAAACCAATACAGAATCAATATAAGTTTCATTTACCGGAAGATCGCTTGCTACAATAGAAATACCTGCATTTGTTCTTCTTTCGATACTCTTGAGTGATAGAAACTGAGATGGTTGATTAACGGAATACTGAGAATTATTTTTATCTGTAAAAGATATCCAAAAACTAGAATTCTGAGAAAAAAAACAAAAGGGAAAACAAATAATAAGAACTAGAGTTATTTTCATTTACCGTATCCTGTTACCGCGATTTCCAATTCTCTTCCATTGTTTATATCTAATATATTAGATAAATTAATGTCTAAATCAATATGACTTTTATAAATCAGACCTATATCAACCGCATAAACCTCTTTTACTTTTTCATATTCCACAACATTTTCATTATCTCGTTGAATTACCGTAATTGTTGAATCGAAACTTAAATTATTTATTACTTTTGGTTTGTGCAAACTATCATAATAATACTCCCATTCTTCCAAATTATTGTAAGCGTTTCCATCCCAATATTTTGAAGTATTTATTGGAAAAATCAATTTTGTAAAACGGACATTTTCTTCCACTTTCTCGGCAGTTGTTTTTGTTTTATTACTATACCAAACGTCTTTAATACTCCAATTAGCATTACTATCGTCTCTCCAGTATCGCTCAATTCGATAAGTTAATCGGCCTTCATTATCCAAAAACTCCTCAGCAGCTATTTCTTTTAACTGATATTCTGCTGTATCACTTCCCAATTGAGAATGAATAATATCCACAACTTCATACTCTATCCAAGCACCTACATCCAAAGGAAAGTAATTATAATAATATTTAACTGTTTCATTATTCGACTTTTTGCATCCGAATAATAAAGTTATTGATGCAAATACGGTATAAAATAATTTATTCATTCTAGCTTGGTTTTTTGTGCTGCTTTAGCTTTCCTTAATTTCTCCAGATACTTATCTAATGTATCCCCTTCTATCACCGAACCATTTCTGTAATATACTTTTCTTCTTAGCTCACCATCATTTTCATAGTACTTCCAAAAACCATTTTTGACAGCATGTTTATAATATCCATCTATCTCTATTTTTCCACTTGCATATAACCATTTAACTCTTCCATCAAAATTGCCATCTTTGTATACACCTTCTGCTTTTGTTTTACCTGAATCATAAAACTGAATCCACTTACCGTGCTTTAAACCAGCTTCATAATTCGTAATTTCATATCTTTTTACTTTTCCTTTTGACGGGTCACTAGGAAAGTAAACGATACTTTCTCCATTTAGTTTTCCTGCTACATAATTTTCTTTACTGATGATTTCTTTTCTATCATTAAAAGACAACCACGTACTATCTTTCTCTTGATTTAAATATTTTCCAGCTGCCATTACCTTTCCATTCAAATGATACATTCGAGTATATGCAATCATATCATTAATAAAATCTGTAACTGCTGAAACTTCTCCAGTTAGGTAGTAATAGGTGAACTTACCAATTGGAATATCATTTTTAAACGTTCCTTCATATCTTTTCTTTTTTGTACCTTCATGAAACTTAATCCACTTCCCCTGCTTTCTACCTTTTGCATCAAGTTTATTTGCATCCCCTTGATTTTGAGTAAAACCCAATGATGTTATTAACAATAATTGAAAGACTAACACTATCCACTTCATGTTTACAAATTTACATTATAATACCATCAAAATCAACAACCCTGCCGTTCTGATATCTCATATAATGAATAATTTATTCAATTGTTACAAAATAATAGCTCGGGATATGTGCTATATAATATATTGTGCTTTGTTCTTAAGCAGTAATATATTATATTAGCTTCAAGTTAAATTAATCCAAAACTATTATGAAAAAAATTATCGTAGCATTTGGAGTTGTTGCTTTGTTTGCAGGGACAACTTCATGTAAAAAAGATTGGACTTGTACTTGTTCAGATAGTGTAAATAGTGTTTCATTCACAATTGAAAATCAAACAAAAAAAGATGCAGAATCGGCATGTAATGAAACAAATGCAATTTATGTAGGAACAGGTGTAGGTTGTAGCCTGGATTAAACTCAATAAACTCCATATGAGCCCTCAATCATGAGGGCTTTTTTGTTTCTTAAATCTCTTGAACGTTCTCTTTAACATATTAGCAGCACTAATACTTCTGGCTTCAAGTATTACAAAGATCATTTTTATTGAACCGATAGTGTTTTCTTTAGTTGAAAGCAGCATTTTCAATTGGAAAATTGCACCTGTAGCAATCAGCGCAATTATTATTTTAGAATTTATTATTGCAATTTCACTTTTACTCAAATCAATTCATAGTAAATTGCTCTCCCTATCAATTCTTTTACTTAGCGGTTTTTATTTAATTGACTTTTTTGGAAAACCTATTGATGGGTTATATGCGAATGAATTTACCTTTTTTTTATTTAATAAGTGGATAACATTAGCAGGGATATTTTATCTTATCATTTTTGCTATCAGTCCAAAAAAGGAAAGCAAGAAGAATTCATTCAGCAGGTTGAAAAACATGATAATAAACTCCTGCTTAGCAGTAATAATTGGCATTCCCTTATTCATAATAAATCCTATTTACATTGATGATTTCCAAAAACACAAAAGCTCCATTGAGAATCCTACTCTTAACTGGGAAAATATTTATAAAGAATGTTCCGACTCAGGAATAGCGGTGAGACCTGAAGTGTTTTTTGCCTTTTTAAGTACTTCCTGCTACTATTGTAATCTTGCAGCAATTAAACTAGGTGTTTCGAAAAGAGCTAGATTAAATTCTACCCAAATTATACTGGTTTTTCCTGGAAACAAAATAGATACCGAAGCGTTTATTGAAAAAAACGGATGTAATTTTCCCTATATTCGAATTTCAAAGAATGACTTTAGAAAAATAGCAGGTAATGAGTTTCCAGCATTTTTTAAAGTTAAAGACAAAAGAGAGACGAATTATTTTACAGGAAGAACATTTAACTATAGGGAACTAGACAAACTATTTCAACTAGACTGAGGCGTATAAAGCATTTCTAAATGAGGAATATTATCCTCTAAGTATTCCTTCCCTGTTTCTACAAATCCAAAATATTTGTAATATTCTAGAAGATAAGTTTGAGCAGAGATTCGAACTGGAACCTCACCAAAATGAAGCTTTACAAACTTCATGGACTCCTCCATTAACTTTTTACCTATTCCCATTCCTCTGACAGTTGGAGAAGTAACTACTCTTCCAATCGCAACCTCATCATATGATTTTCCAGGCTTTAAAATACGAGTAGTAGCGACAATATTTCCTTGATATTCTCCAAACACATGTAATGCGTCTTTATCCTTGCCATCGACATCTAAATATGGACAATCTTGTTCAACAACAAATACAATTTCACGCAATTGAATTATGTCATGAAACTCATCTAGCGACAACTGTTTAAATGCTTTACAACTCCATTTCATATTCAACTTATATTATTTTTTTTAATCGAATCCAAAGTATTAACTTTAGACCAAATGAGCGACGAAAGTATTAATAAGAATTTTCATTTAAAAAAAAGAAAGGAAATTTCGTTAGAAAAATATGTCGCTGGAATTTTATCTAGAGACGTCTCTTATTTAAGTGCTGCAATAACGCTTATAGAGAGTGCAAACTCCAAGCACAGAGAACTTGCTGAACAGATAATTGAAAAATGCCTTCCCCACAGTGGGAAATCCATTCGCGTTGGAATTACTGGTGTCCCAGGCGTTGGGAAAAGTACATTTATTGAATCATTTGGGACTTTTCTAACAACTCAAGAAAGAAAAATTGCTGTTTTAGCAATTGACCCTAGTAGTCAAAAAAATGGCGGCTCCATATTAGGTGACAAAACCCGAATGGAGGAGTTATCGACCAATAAAAATGCTTATGTAAGACCTTCACCGGCTAAAGATTCCTTAGGGGGGGTTGCAAGAAACACAAGAGAAACTATAATATTATGCGAAGCTGCTGGGTATGACACTATCCTAATAGAAACAGTTGGTGTAGGTCAATCAGAAATTGCTGTGCACGGTATGGTAGATTTTTTCTTGCTATTGATGCTTTCGGGTGCAGGAGACGAATTACAAGGCATTAAACGCGGTATCATGGAAATGGCTGATGCCATAGTTATAACAAAAGCTGATGGTGAAAACATTGAAAACTCTAAAAGAGCAGCAACCGAATATAAGAATGCTTTACACTTATTTCCGGCCAATGAAAATGGCTGGATTCCAAAAGTAGGTGCTTGCAGCGCATATGATAATTCTGGGATCAGCGAAGTTTGGAAAACCCTTCAATCTTACCAGAACCACACTATAACAAATGGTTCTTTTAGTAAAAAAAGACAAAATCAAGCAAAATATTGGATGCACGAAACAATCAATGAAGAGTTAAAAAGAACATTCTTCGATGACTCATCTGTATCTAAAAAAATTAAAAAACTAGAAAAAGAAGTCACTCAAGGAACACTAAGTCCTTTTAAAGCCGCTCACCTCTTGCTGGATAAAAACGATAAATTATGAGTTTGATTAAACGATATTCCAATCATTCTCTAAAAGAATTAGTTGTCATTCTTGAATCCGGAAATGACTACACCGATGAAGCAAAAGATGCCGTCCGCACAATTATAGAGTTTAAAGAACCATCTGAGGTGGAACTGAAAGAAATTGCATTGGAATATTGGGAAAATAAAATCAATGATAATGTAAAATCGATTTTGTTACAAAATCAAAAACCTATCAGCGAAATTTTATCGAAAGAGGAAATTAAAAAAATAATGATTACAGCTTTTGAAAAATACCAAGAGAAACTTCAACTCTTCCAAATTGATACAACGAAATATTGGTTTGTATAATAAAAAAGCTCTCTACCTTTCGATAGAGAGCTTTCCAAATAATTTTGTTATGGTATTAAACCAACCCTTGGTCTAGCATAGAGTCAGCAACTTTTACAAAACCTGCAATATTTGCCCCTTTAACGTAATCTACATAATCACCTTCTGTTCCGAACTCCACGCATTGTTGATGAATACTTCTCATAATTGAATGTAATTTCTCATCTACTTCTTCAGCCGTCCAAGAAAGACGTAAAGAGTTTTGAGACATTTCTAAACCTGATGTTGCTACACCTCCTGCGTTAGAGGCTTTTCCTGGTGCAAATAATATTTTTGCTCCATCAAATTCAGCAATAGCTTCTGGTGTTGAAGGCATGTTTGCTCCTTCAGCCACGCAAATACAACCATTTGCTAATAAGGTTTTTGCTTCAGACTCATCTAATTCATTCTGCGTAGCACAAGGAAGAGCTACATCGCATTTTTCATTCCATGGTCTACTACCCTCAATGAAGCTGGCTCCCTCAAAATGATCAGCATATTCCTTAATCCTTCCTCTCCTATTGTTTTTCAAGTCCATGATCCAAGCTAATTTATCCGCATCAATTCCAGCAGGATCAATAACATAACCTTTAGAATCACTCATTGTGATAACCTTTGCTCCTAATTGCGTTGCTTTTTCACAAGCATATTGTGCAACATTTCCAGAACCAGAAATAGCAACTGTTTTTCCCTCAAAGCTATCTCCTTTGGTATTCAACATCTCTGCAGCAAAATAAACTGTACCATATCCCGTAGCTTCCGGACGAATCAATGATCCTCCCCAGTTACGGCCTTTTCCAGTTAAAATACCTGTAAACTCGTTTCTTAATTTCTTATACTGACCAAACATGTAACCGATCTCACGGCCTCCAACTCCTATATCTCCAGCAGGAACATCTGTATTAGGTCCAATATGACGAGCCAACTCAGACATAAAAGATTGACAAAATTTCATTACTTCGTTATCTGACTTGCCTTTTGGGTTAAAATCAGAACCACCTTTTCCTCCACCCATTGGTAAAGTTGTTAGCGAATTTTTAAATACCTGTTCGAAACCTAAAAATTTCAAAATTGACAAATTCACTGAAGGATGAAAACGTAACCCACCTTTATAAGGTCCTATTGCTGAGTTAAATTCAACACGGTAACCTCGATTAATTTGAGGAACACCTGCATCATCTAGCCAAGGAACTCTAAACATGATTGTTCTTTCTGGCTCAACCATTCTTTCAAGAATTTTGGCATCCTTGTATTTTGGCTTATCCGCAATAAATGGAATAATTGCTTCAGCAACTTCAGTTACTGCCTGTAAAAACTCCGTTTCATGTGATTGTTTAGCTTTAACACTATCGATAAAAGCATCTATTTCTGATTGAAATTCTGACATTTAATTTATTTGTTTTATAATTAAAATATAGGTTGGACAAATGTATTATTTTTTTAAATTTTGGATAAACCTTCTTGCTTTTTTTTGCTATTTTTTTTTGACATAAATTGTTAAGCTAAAGTAAGCATTTCATCCCAAAGAGGATCAGAAGGAGGGTTAGCTGTAATCGTTAAAGGTTTATCCTGAATCGGATGAATAAAAGAAATACTTCGCGCATGTAAATGAATCGAACCATCTCTATTGGTCCTTTTCCCGCCATACTTAACATCTCCTTTTATAATACAACCTATTGTGCATAATTGAACTCTAATCTGATGATGACGTCCAGTTTTGGGGTCAATCTCTAAATAATAATAGTTTTTACTTCTACCCAAAAGCTTGTAATCCAATTCAGCTCGCTTACCTCCTTTTACCTGTTTATCATATCCACGAGATTTATTTTTCTCTTGGTTTTTCTTTAGGTAATGAATTAATGTTTCCTGAATTTCTGGCGGTTTTGACTCTACAATTGCCCAATATGTTTTCTGAATTTGTTTATCTTGAAACAGCTTATTCATGCGAACCAATGCTTTACTTGTCCTGGCAAATACAATAACCCCTCCTACAGGTCTATCTAATCGATGAATAATCCCCAAATACACATCACCTGGCTTATTGAACTTCTTTTTTATATAAGCTTTTACCTTATCCGCTAAAGTCTCATCCTCAGTTTTATCAGCTTGAACCAAATCTCCTGCTACTTTTTGCACAGCAATGATATGATTGTCTTCGTATAGTACTTTTAAACCCATATTGAATTTGTAGAACGTATTAAATAGAAAGAAATGTTGAGATAATTTATTCCTTCGCAATTAATACAATTATTTAATACTGCTCCTTTTCATTCGGAAAATCCCCACTCTTCACATCACTAATATAATTTTTAAATGCACCTCTCATTTCTTCATATAAATTATGGTACCTTCTTAAAAATCTTGGAGAAAATTCTTGCGTAATTCCCAACATATCATGCACCACTAATACTTGTCCATCAATTTTACCACCAGCTCCTATTCCAATAACCGGGATCGTAACTTCTTTGGCTACTTTTGCTGCTAATTCAGCTGGAACTTTTTCTAAAATTAAAGCAAAACAACCTGCCTCTTCTAGAATTTTAGCATCTTCGATTAAAATCTCTGCCTCATCCTCTCCTTTTGCGCGAACGGTGTATGTTCCAAACTTATATATGGACTGCGGAGTTAATCCCAAATGTCCCATTACCGGTATTCCTGCAGATAAAATTCTATCAACCGAATCTTTAATTTCACGACCACCTTCCAATTTTACGGCATGCGCTTCAGCTTCCTTCATAATGCGGACAGCCGAACGCAATGCTTCCTTGGAATCTCCTTGGTATGTTCCAAATGGTAAGTCAACAACAACCAATGCCCTATTTACAGCTCGTATTACAGAAGCTGCGTGGTATATCATTTGGTCTAGCGTTATGGGAAGAGTAGTTTCATGTCCGGCCATAACATTTGATGCAGAATCTCCAACCAAAATTATATCCATTCCAGATTGATCTACAATACTTGCCATAGAATAATCATAGGCAGTTAGCATTGATATTTTCTCACCACGATGCTTCATTTCTTGCAGTACGTGGGTTGTTACTCTTTTCACTTCTTTATGAACCGACATTTTGTGAGTTTTAAAATATGCCGTAAAAATAAACTAATTTGCATTTACGACTATTGTTTTTAAGGATTTAAAACAATATACTCCTCTGCTTTCTATTAGCATTGACATGAAAAATTATAACGAACTTTATCTATTCCTTTATTATCTGTCGAAATTATACTTTTTTTGTAGGATATTAAGATGATTACTCAATTTGCAAATAAGAAGCTAGAATACTTACAATTACTTTTAGGGGTTATGCTGTTTTGTATTTTTATTTCTTATAGTTTGATCCATGCTTTCCCAATATATTATAGGTACATAATAATTACTATGATAATTCAAGCTGTTACAGTATTAATTCTGATGCGACAGATGATGCAAAACAAAACATCAGTATCACCTTATTTCGCATGGAAAGCATCCAAATACAAATCCCTTAGATTCAACTATTCACTCAAGATAATGGGTGGTTTTTTATTGGGTGGACTAGCTGCTTTACACTTTTATATTGACTACAAGTACAAAGGAAATATAATGCCCCTAGTTTATGATTATGGTATTGGTGGTATTCTTGCCATTACTATAAAATTTATAGTCTTAGAAAGAAATTGGAACCTTGGATTGAGTGATAAAGGTATCATTTTTGGTTCTAAATATGACACCAAGCTAATAATATGGAGTGATATAGCCAAATATGATGTTGACAAAAATAACAACCAAATTATTATTACATGCAAGTCTAATCAACCAATAAAAAAGATTAAATTGGAGGTAGGAAAGCAACTGAAAAACTCTATTTTGATTCTCGAACAAGCCATTTCAAAATGATTGCTGAGCAAGTCACTAAAAATAAAAACACAATTACTATTGTTGCGTTCGTATTAGTTTGTATCGTGCTTAATCTAGAAAATATTGCTTCTATTTTTCATATCTCATTGCCCCAATTAATCAGGAAATATGCTCATTTCTTCCCCCTTGTTTTTGTTGCTGTTGTTTTTCTGCAAAAAAAATCACACCGAATAGAAATATATGATGATAAGTCTTGGGAAGTAAAAAAAAACAAAGCGCTTAAAATAAATAACACAAAATCAATACTTAGGTATATAATGGTAGCTAGTGTTGGATTTATTTTTCTGTTAAGCAATATTTATAATTCTAAACAAGGAATCTCAGGATATAATAAAACGATACTTTTTTCCCTTGCTTTAATGATTGCAATTACGCTTAATTTATAACTATCTCAAAACAGGCTTTCTAGTAGGGTATTGTAGCAAAGGAGTTTTATACGGATACCCTGCTAAAACAATGCTAATTATTTGGGATGATTTAGCTGATTTTGAATTACATGAGAAATCTAAAACGATAACTATTTATTGTAAATCACAATTATCTCTTCAAAAAATAACGCTAAAGAATGAGGAACATTTTGAAGCAATAAAAAAGCTTGTAACTGAAAACTTAACCTACAAGAATGTTACAAAATTATTAACAGAGGACTAACTACCAAGCTCCGAACTCACAGCCTATGTGATACATTTCTGCTGCTTTCTTGTCACCCATCAATTTGGCAATCTCGAAGTTTTTACACGCTTCGTCAACCTCTCCTATGCCTTCATAGCAAACTCCTCTATCATAATAAGCTTTGTAAAATGTATAATCCATTTGAATTACTTTATCAAAATCTTTAATTGCTTCCTGGTACTTCCCCAAATCAGCATAAATCAATCCTCTAACAAAATAACCTTCTAAATTATTTTTATCGATTTTTAGAGATGCTTGAACATCAGCCATAGCCTCTCTCTGTCTTCCAATTTTCGCAAAAAAGGCTCCTCTCATGTTCAATGCAGAAGTGTTTTTTGGGTGCAATTCAATCGCTGTGTTCATATCGTCTATTGCCTTATCATTTAGGCCTAGGTTTAAATAGATTTCAGCCCGACCTAAAAGTGCATATAAATCAGATGGAACATCTCTTAATCTATTGCTATATTGATTTAAATGGGTTTTTACACCTAGTTCCTCTTGATTTATTCTCCATTCTGCATCTACCAATGTCATTTCATCAACTAAATGTTTAGCGCCAGCATACTTGTCTATTACCCAAAGCACAAACTTAATATCTACCATTATATTTCGACAAATCTCTCCATCAAACATTACATCGCTCATTGTACTTTCCCAACTTCTATCAAAATTAATCCCTACCAAATGTCCCTCTCCATTAATTACTGGACTTCCTGAATTACCTCCAGTTGTATGATTAGAGCCTAAAAAACAAATGCGCAAATCGCCATTTGTTGCATAAGGTCCAAAATCTTTCTTTTCCCATAAATCTCGTAATCGCGATGGAATTTTAAAGTCTGCATTACCCGTATTGTTCTTCTCTATAATACCATCTAAGGTAGTAAACCATGTGTAAGCCATTCCGTCTCTAGGAAAAGTTCCTTCCACCTTTCCGTAAGTTAACCTTAAAGTACTGTTAGCATCCGCCCAAAAAGTTTTTTCTGGAAAATATTCTTGCTGTGATTTTACAAACTTTTTCATTAGAGCATCTATTTCAACATAATGTTGAAAATACTTTGGCTTAATATTTATTTCGTTATTTTCCATTATTGCTTTAGAAAGAATATAAGCCGGATCTTTGGCTAATTTCTTTTTCATTTTACCTTCGCTGAAGCTTAAAAACTTTTCCACCTTTTCCTTCGAGGTGAAATTTGATTTTTTGTATAAATAATCAGCGTATGCCTTGTAATCATTTGCATATTTTGAATTAATTTCTGGCTTTAAATTTTCGGGTAACGAACTTACATACATATCAACTAGCTTGATAAATATCTTTTTGTCTATTACTCCATCATAATTTTTGAAGTAGGATTGAATATTTTCTTCCTTCTCTGCAACTAATTTTGTAAAATCAGGCCCTTCTAGTTTATCAAAACTATTAGAAAATCGAATTATTTCTGGACCATAATACCATATTTCCCAAAACAAATTAAATGCCACTTCAGAACTTTCAATGTCTGCTTGCTTTTGTTTAAGATCTGCTAATACATTTTTATAAGGGCCCTCTTTTGGAACCCTTTTCTTATACTCAGCTTCTAAAGCCTGCTTTTTACCAACAGCATCTTTTTTCTTTAATCCCAAATTTTGACCTATCCATTTTTTATAAGCATTACTAATTCTAGATTGCTTTGATGCATATTGAATTTTAGTATTCTCATCTGATGCCATTGCAGCATCAATTATCTTTAAACTTTGCTCTCGCATTGCTATCCGCGCTGGGTTAACTTTATTGATATAAGTATCCAAAGCATATGAAGTAAGGTATTGCTGCGTTCTGCCAGGAAATCCAAATACCATTGTAAAATCATTTTCTTCTACGCCTTCCATAGAAACCGGTAAATGCTTTTTTGGAGAATAAGGAATGTTAGCATCAGAGATTTCTGCTGGCTTATTATCTTTACCGGCATATATCCTGAACACAGAAAAATCACCCGTATGTCTTGGCCATACCCAGTTATCTGTATCACCTCCAAATTTCCCAATTGCACTAGGGGGGGCACCTACCAAACGTACATCATTATACGTTTCTGTTACAATCATGTAGTAATCATTTCCATAATTAAACGGCTTAACAACAGCCTCATATCCAGTCCCTTCAGTAGCTTCTTTAGCAATTTTCAAACTAGTTTCATACCGCATCTTATAGGCTGTTTGTGCATCCATCGCATTTGTAATTCCTCTACTTACTCTTTCTGTAACATCTTCGATGCGAACAATAAATGTTGCAGTTAATCCAGGGTTTTTTAATTCCTCCGCAGTAGACATCGCCCAAAAACCATCTTTTAAAAAATTTTTTTCTAACGAACTATGCTGTTGAATCTGACTAAATCCACAGTGATGATTTGTGAGAATTAATCCATTTTTGGACACAACCTCCGCCGTGCAACCTCCACCAAAATGAACAATCGCATCCTTCAAACTTGATTGATTAATTGAATATATGTCTTCGGAAGTCAATTTCATTCCCTGCGCTTGCATGTCATTTTCTAATGCTTTCAATAAAGACGGAATCCACATTCCTTCATGAGCAAAGCTATTTAAGGAGAATATAAAAGCTGTTATAATGATTGATAACTTTTTCATTTGTAGTGTTTTCAATAAATTTTTTTAAATAATAATTATGCGAATGTACCTATTGGATTTGAATTATATTACTCTGAGCTATACCTTTTTCTAAAATTGATTTTTGCTTTCGCTTTTTAAAGGTATTTTTGCTGCCAATGGAAATATTTAATTACATATTCTTTTTAGGAATTATCTTCATAGTTTTTAGCATCATTTGGTTTTTTATTGCCTTGTTACCTAAATATGTATTCGGTAACAATAATAATAATGCGCAAAATGCAATTCTAAACTATATAATTAAAGCCGCTCAATTCTACTTTCTTGCCTCTTTAACCGCCATTAAGGCGATTGATTTTATTAAAAAAGAAAATATTGACCCAAAGCAAGGACCTCTATACATTATCGTTGGAGGAATTGTTTTGTACTTATATTTGGCTGGCAAACTTGAGAGAAGCAAAATGATGTTTCAATTCCGTTCAAACCTTGGAGGTAAAAACAGCCAAAATACTACTAAATACGGACCACACCTGGTTGGCTTAACACTTATTTTTTATGCGATTGCGTTTAACTACCCTTTACTCATAGACAACTACATAAACCAATGGTTTTTGGAAAGTATTAATGATTTTTATGATACGATTATTATCGGTTGGATAATTGGTTGTATTGGGCTTTTCTTTTTGGTAAATATGATTTTTAAAGGTATTAATGCTACAGGATTTCTATTCCAAACGATAGTAGCGTTACTAACCGGAAAACCAGCACCAAAAAGGAAGCCTAAAAGTCCATTTGGGAATTTTGGGAACATGGCTAATAACAATCCATTTGGAGGCAATTCACCTTTCGGAAACATGGAAGATCCTTTCCCTAAAAACGAACCCGAAGAAGTAATTATGGATGATGACATGTATGTCGATTTTGAAGTGATGGAGGAAGACGAAGAAAATAAAAACGATGAATAACCCTGTTTTATGAAAATGAATTTAGTTGCTAGAACCTATTCTGGACTTGAAGAAGTTCTGGCGGAAGAATTAACGCAATTAGGTGCAGAACACGTTAAAGTAGCCAAAAGAGCAGTTGAATACGCAGGTGACAAAGAACTTCTTTATAAAAGTAACCTCTGGCTAAGAACAGCTTTGGACATACTGAAACCCATACATCAATTCAAGGCTAAATCTACTGAAGAACTTTACGCTGGTGTTTCAGAAATTGACTGGACTGGGTATTTAGATTTGAAAAAAACTTTCTCTGTTCAAGCGATAGTAAACTCATCTTATTTTAATCATTCACAATTTGCTGCATTAAAATGTAAGGACGCCATTGTAGATCAGTTTAGAGAAAAAACAAATGACAGACCTGATATTGACAAGTATGATCCGGATTTAAAAATTGTTATTCGAATCTCTGAAAACAAATGTTCTATTTTATTGAATAGTTCAGGAACTCCACTTTTTAAAAGAGGCTATCGAAAAACAACAGGAGATGCACCTATCAATGAGATTTTAGCTGCAGGAATGATACAACTTTCTGAATGGGATGTAAAAACTCCATTTATTGATCCGATGTGTGGTTCAGGAACATTGTGTATAGAAGCTGGGATGAAATCTCTAAACATTGCTCCGGGTATTTTAAGAGATGATTTTGCTTTTCATAAATGGAAAGATTTTGATGAAGAATTATGGGACATGCTCTATTTTGAAGCGAAAGATGCTATCACAACTAGCGATGTGAAAATTTATGGCTTTGATATTTCGGGGCAAACAATAAGAATTGCAAAAAACAATATGTCTTCTTTTAGGGAGCTTCGAAAAAACATAACATTCAATCAATCCGATTTTTTTAGTCTAGAAAAGCCCTCTGAAAATGGAATCATTATCATGAACCCTCCCTACGATAAGAGAATTAAGCTGCAAGATGACATTGCATTTTATAGTGATATGGGTACTCGATTAAAACATTTCTGGGAAGGACATGATGCATGGATAATTTCTTCAAACTTATCTGCTCTCAAAAGAATAGGTCTACGACCAAATAGAAATATTATTTTGTACAATGGACCTGACGAGAGTAAACTAGTGCATTTGCCACTATATAAAGGAAAAAAAGGCCATTGACTGTAATATTGCATCCCTTATTATTTGCTAAACAATCAGATAGTCTTAATTTTGATAATCATTCACATTCGCTTTGAGTAATTTATTTCAACAAATATTAGGTAATGTAACTACAAGAATAATGTTCCTCATTTATTTGAGCATTATTGGGATTACTACCTTTTTTATCGTTTTTGGATATATAAATCAATTGAATTTATATGAAGAAGAAGAATATGAGAAATTACAAGCCCTTGCCTCTTCATTAGCAATAAATATTGATGGTGATGTGCACAACAAGTTAATGAAAGATCACCCATGGAAAGATGACATAACATCTGCAGATGAGAATGCTCAATATTCTGAAATTCATTCAATGTTAAGAAAAGTGCATGAGCAAAACAAGCTGAATACACCGCTATATACTCTTATATACAATGCTGAGGAAGAAATTTTTTATTTCGGTGTTAGTTCTGACACTAATGTGAATTTCCGTCATGAATACGAAATGTTTCCTGAAATCTTATTAGAAAAAATGAATGAAGGAGGAACAATCCCAAGATACAAAACTGAAAATGGGGAATGGTTGTCCGCTTTTTTCCCTATAATAGATTCAAAGAATAAAACTGTAGGTCTGCTGGAAGCGGATGTAGAATTCGGTTACTTCAGGGATATGGTTTTTAACCAATACAAAACTCAAGCACTGATTTCATTAGCTGTTATACTTTTTATGGCTCTGCTATTAATTCCCTATGCCAGAAGAATCCTTCGGGAAGAGGATAAACTGACTCTATCTATTGTTGAGAAAAACAGAGTTATTGAGCTAAAAAATAGGGATATCACCGATTCTATAAACTATGCACGTAAAATTCAAGAATCGCTTTTACCGCATACGGAACAGATTCAAGATGCTTTACCTAATTCTTTTGTTTATTACAAACCACGTGATATTGTATCGGGAGATTTTTATTGGTTCAAAGAGATTGATGGAAAGCTATTACTCGCTGCAGTCGACTGCACGGGCCATGGAGTTCCAGGTGCTTTAATGAGTATGATTGGTTTCTCCAAACTAAACGCAATATCTCATAAAAAAAAATCTAACCCAGGGTATATTTTAGAAAAACTAGACGAAGCTGTGCTGGAGGCACTGAGTTCAAAAAGATATGACCAGGAGAGTAAAGATGGCATGGACATGGCTCTATGCTCCTTCGATCTAAAAAATAATAAAATGCAGTATGCGGGAGCTTTTCGCCCACTAATTAAAATCAATGGAAAAAATATCGAAGAAACAAAAGGCAATCGATATCCTATTGGAGGTGGAAGTTCTTATAGTAAAAATGGTTTTACAACTCATGAATTTGACATTAATAAAGGGGACTGTTTCTATATGTTTTCGGATGGATTTCCAGACCAATTTGGAGGTCCAAAAGATAAAAAATTCATGAATAAAAAGTTCAAAATACTGTTGCAAGAAATTCAATCTTTATCTCCTAATGAGCAAATATCTAGGCTCGATACCGAACTAGAAAAATGGAAAGGAGACACTGAGCAAGTAGATGATATATTGGTTATCGGGGTCTGTTCCCTTTAAGTCCTTTATTAATGATTCTAAGAAACAATTTACACATGAATAAGATGTACAATAAAATTTTTAGTCTTTTATTTTTTATGGCTAGTTTTTCAGTCCAAGCTGGAGAACCAATAGTTTTCAATGAGAATACACAATCAATTCAACTCGATAAAAAAATCTTCATTACTCCAGTTACTGGAACTGATAATCTTTCTGAATTAAAGTATCAGCTTGTAAACAAACAAAATTCGGGTATCAAATTTTTTTTAGATCAAACACCTTTTATCTATGTTGATGTTCACGACGTAAACATTAATTCAAAAACCATAGATTCCACGCTATTAAATTTTGACGGATATAAATTTAGATTCAAAGGGTATAGTAATTTTTTCATTGAAGGCTTATCAAAAGGAGATCATGAAGTAGAAATAAAATTTATACATCTGGATTCTAATGCAGAACAAAGCACTGTTAATTTTGAATTTAAAACTATTCAAGTAACACCACTTTTTACGAATGATGCGATCGTCATAGGATTACTATTATTTTTACTAGCAATAATTTTTTACACTTCCAGCCTTCCAATATTCAAGAAGTTTTATGGAATTGTACCCGCGTTGCTTTTGTGCTATTTCTTGCCTGCTTTCTTAAACTCCTTTAATATCATTTCTGGTGATTTCAGCAATTTATATTATGTTTCTTCAAGGTATTTATTACCCGCTAGTTTAATATTACTCTGTTTAAGTATAGATTTAAAGGGGATTATACGCCTTGGTCCGAAAGCCCTAATTATGTTCTTTGCCGGTACTTTGGGAATTATCATTGGAGGACCAATTGCATTAATGATTGTTGCTTCTATTGCTCCTGAATGGTTAGGTGCTGATGCTGGAGAGATATGGAGAGGGCTCGCAACCGTAGCAGGCAGTTGGATTGGAGGAGGAGCAAACCAAACAGCAATGAAAGTGGTTTATGAAACTCCCAATGATATATTCTCAAAAATGATAGTTGTTGATGTGTTAGTTGCAAATGTCTGGATGGCAGTATTACTTTATGGAGCTGGAATTCATGAAAGAATTGATAAAAAATTCAAAGCCGATTCTTCTGCTATCACTGCTCTGAAAGAAAAAATGGAAGGTTTTGCTGCTAAAGTTTCTAAAATTCCTAGTACAACAGATTTAATGGTAATAGCTGGAATTGGAATTGCGGGTGCCGGGTTAGCCCACATATTGTCTCAAATCATTACTCCTTATTTTAGCGAAATAAAAGCGACGCTTGAAAAAATTGGATTAACCTCGCTTGCCAGCGGATTTTTTTGGTTGATTGTATTTTCAACCATAATTGGCGTTGGATTATCATTTACTAAGTTAAAAAATTATGAAGGAGCTGGAGCTTCCAAAATGGGAAGTGTTTTTCTCTATGTATTGGTTGCATCTATAGGAACCCACATGAATTTTACAGAAATTTTTGAAAGCCCTTCTTGGTTTTTAATTGGTGCTATATGGATGCTGATTCATGCAATTATCATATTGGGGGTAGCTAAATTAATCAAAGCGCCTTTCTTTTTTGTTGCTGTTGGCAGTCAGGCTAATGTGGGAGGAGCGGCATCCGCGCCAGTTGTCGCATCTGCTTTTAGTCCTTCTTTAGCTCCCGTAGGAGTATTATTAGCAGTACTAGGATATGCCGTTGGAACATTTGGAGCCATGCTTTGTGCTGAACTAATGAGAGTGGTTGAAATAGGTGGTTAATATAATTTTGTATAAATAATCCATTCGGAGTAATTTCGCTTCACTTAATTGAAAACCTTTTTGTAAAATGAATAAGATAGAAATACTGAAAAAGCTAATAGCTTTAATAAAGACAGGTGAAATTGTTGAAATTGGTTATGAAATTGACAAACTAACAAAGGCATTCTACGCAATATATAACAGTGAGCAAAAAGAAAGTGATTCTCAAGAAAAAGATACAGATAATGATGAAGATAAAGCAGAAAGCGAAAAACTAAATGAAGATATTCTTGCAGCCATCGAATCTTATAAAAAAAAGAAAAAAGATTACTATACCTTCATTAAGATGGAAGAAGAAAAAAATCTAATCTTAAAAAAAGAAATTATTGCGGACTTCACTAAACTGATTGAAAACGAAGAGAATTTAGGAAAGCTATTTGGCACAATTAAAGAAATTAGAGAACGGTGGAATATTATTGGAGCAATACCACAAGATAAGCACAATAAAATCCAAGCAGAATACAGTAAATTAAGTGAGAGATTCAGTTACAATATAGACATATATAAAGAGCTAAAAGAAAATGATTTAAAGAAAAACTACTCTTTGAAGAATCAAATTATCCATCAAGCGAAAGCTCTTTTAGAAGAAAAGAAAATCAAAGAAGTGGAAAGATCTTTGCGCAAACTACAAAATGAGTGGGACGAGGTTGGCCCAACATTTAAAGAGCATTGGGAGAAGTTAAAAGAAGAATATTGGTCAACAGTAAAAAAACTGTACGCTAAGATAAAATTACATTATACAGATCAAAAAGAATTACAAAAAGAGAATTTAGTCAAGAAATTGGCTCTCATTGAAAAAGTAAAAGAAATTATTTCACAAGAAGCTCTCGGAACATAAGGTTTGGGATAAACTAACGAAAGAATTACTAGAAATTCAAAAAGAATGGAAAAATATTGGCCAGGTGCCAAAAGACAGTAACCAAAAAGTATGGAATGATTTTAGGGGGTTATTTGACACTTTTTTTGATGCAAAATCTACTTTTTATGCAGCTAGAAATGATGTTTTCGATAAAAAGAAAGAACTAAAAGCCAAATTGATTGAGAAAGCGGAAGAATTATCCAAATCTACAGATTGGAAAAATTCTGCTGACGCACTCAAAAAACTGCAAGAAGATTGGAAAAAAATTGGGCATGCAGGACAGCATGCTGAACAAAAACTATGGAAATCATTTAGAAGTAAGTGCGATGCGTTTTTTACAAATAGAGAAGAACATTTTAAGAAAATGGACGTCGACAATGAAAATAACTTAAAACAAAAAGAAGCTTTGATTGAAAAAATAAAAGCATACAAACACAAAGCGGACCCAAAAGAAGTAATAACCGACCTTAAAACATTTTCGACTGAATTCGCCGAAATTGGAAATGTTCCATTTAAAAAGAAGGATGCTATTTACAAAGCATTTAAAAATGCTATTGATGCGCATTACAATAATTTAAAAATGGACGATGCTGAAAAAGAAAAAATTCTTTTTGAAGCCAAACTAGACAGCTTAAAAGTTAGCGGGAATGCAGAAAGGTTATTCCAACAAGAGAAAGAGAAAATTAGAAATAAAATAAATGACATCGTTAAAGAAGTTGCTAATTACGAGAATAATTTAGGCTTCTTCGCTAACTCTAAAGGAGCTGAAGCACTTCTTAAAGGTGTTAATGAAAATATTGAAAAAGGGAAAAATGAGATTGACAAATTAAAAAGAAGGCTCAAATTATTTCCAAAAGAATAAAGATTATGAAAAATTTATTGTTTTTACTTTTTATCACTTCTTCAGCTATTGCTCAAGATAAAGACTTAACAATTGAAAGTTCCGTAATGGGTTACTACCAAGGGTTATATCCTAAGTCATTAAAATGGGCTCAATGGTTAACTGATGCAGATAAATATGCCCATGCCAAAGAAAACACTTATTTCATTCTTCCTGCTACGGCGCTCCCTGATGCAAGAATAGCGGAACAAATCACACTAAAAAGTATTCAAGAAAACATTGCTGATTTAAAACACCTTCCTTATGCCCAAAGAATTTCTTCAGAGCAACTTGTTTTTGATCATAATGGAAATAAAATTGTTTACAATTACAAAGGAGAGAACATCGGAAAATTTTCTTCTATCCATTATCCAGAAAGCGCATTAAATAGTGATTTCAATTTTAACACCAAGTCAATTGCCTATACCATAGGCAACAATTTATATTTGGCTACAGAGAAAGATTCTATGATCGCTATTACAACTAATATTGATAAGAATATTGTTTCTGGACAAGCAATTCATCGTTTTGAATTTGGGATATCAAAAGGGACATTTTGGTCACCTTCAGGAAACGCATTAGCATTTTACCAAAAAGATGAAGCAAATGTAGCTGATTACCCATTATTAGATATTACAACTCGAACCGGATCTTTGAAAAGTATTAAATATCCGATGGCAGGTGAAGCTAGTGAACATGGTAGGGTGGGAATATATAGTGTTTCAGAAAACAAGACTATTTATTTACAAACTGGAGAGCCATTAGAGCATTATGTATCTAACTTGACGTGGAGTCCAGATGAAAAAACCATTTTTGTTGTGGAAATGAATCGAGGTCAAGATCATTTTTGGTTCAACCAATATGACGCAGCAACTGGGAACAAAATAAAAACACTTTTTGAGGAAAAACACGATACATTTTTGCAACCAATATATGCGCCTTATTTTATTCCTGAAGAAAAGGATCAATTTGTTTGGCTGAGCGAGAGGGATGGGTTTTTCAATATTTATCTATATAACGGAAATGGTGATTTAATTGATCAGTTGACTGACTTCAATTGGGAAGTTACTGGTATTAAAGGCTTTAACAGAAAGACCAACTGTCTACTTTTTGAAGGAACCAGTGCAGATGGAAGAGAGTTACATGCATATTCTGTGCATATAGAAACGAAAAAAGTAACCAAACTTACCAAAGCTAAAGGTGTTCATCATATAAAAGCACATTCGAATGGCAAGTATCTTTTGGATAGTTATTCAAACTTGACTACTCCAAAACAAGTTGATGTTATTGGAACCAAAAAGGGTGGTATTGTGAACCTTTTTGCTTCTCCAAATCCACTATCAGAACATAAAACAGGACAAATTGAATTCGTTGAACTAACAGCAAAAGATGGAACACCGCTTTACGGAAGAATGATAAAACCAACTAACTTTGATGAAAACAAAAAATACCCTGTGCTTGTTTATGTCTACGGAGGTCCAGGCGTGCAACTTATCACAAATAGTTGGAATGCTGGAGCTAGCTTATGGATGAACTGGTTAGCGGAGCAAGATTATGTCGTTTTCACAATTGATAATCGGGGAACTTCTAACCGCGGTAGAAAATTTAAAGAAATTATTCACAGGCAATGCGGCACCATTGAAATAGAAGACCAATTAGTTGGCGTGGAATTTTTAAAATCTCTTTCGTTTATTAATAGTGATAGGATGGCCGTTCATGGATGGAGTTATGGGGGGTTTATGACAACTTCTTTAATGACTCGAACCCCTGGCACATTCACAACAGGAGTTGCAGGTGGCCCAGTAATTGACTGGAAGTGGTATGAAGTAATGTATGGTGAAAGATACATGGATACTCCGGAAGAAAACCCGGAAGGCTATAAAACAGCAAGTCCATTAACTTACGTTAATGATTTAGCAGGAAAGCTATTATTGATTCATGGAACAGTTGATGATGTAGTTGTAATGCAACATAATTTAGCCTTTGTTCAAAAATGTATTGAAGAAGGAGTGCAAATCGATTTCTTCCCTTATCCGATGCACCCGCACAATGTAAGAGGAAAAGACAGAGTTCATTTGATGACGAAGGTGTTAAACTACATAATTGAAAATAACAAATAGCCGGTTTTTTTCCTTTCACTCAAGAATCAATACCGTATATGTATTAATTATATTTCCGTTGTTTTTTTTAATTCGTTTATTCATATTTTAGCCTAAATTTGAATTCTATAAAACCTAACTTCTTAATTCAGCAATGAAGAAAGCAACCAATACCATTTTAACTTTTATTTTCACGTTTCTATTATGTTCAGTTGCTATTAGTCAAACTGGAACCATTAGGGGAACTGTTCTTGAAAAAGAATCAGGGGATCCTGTAATTTTCAGTAGTATACTAATAAAGGATAAAGCATATGGCGGCACAACAGATGTAAATGGTTTTTATCAAATTTCAAAAGTTCCACCTGGCACGTATACTTTAACTATTGGATCAATTGAATACGCACCGATAGAAGTTGAAGTAATCGTAAAAGCAGGAAGAATAACTAGCCAAAATCTTTTTTTGGAAAGTGTACTCGAAGAAGTTGAAATTAATGCAAGTAGAATAGAAGATAAAACTAAGGTTAAAATTTCTGTAATAAAAGCCACTAAAAAAGACATTAAAGCAGTTCCTTCAGTGGGCGGCGAATCTGACATTGCCACCTATTTCCAAACAGTACCAGGTGTGGTAACGACTGGTGATCAGGGTGGACAAATGTATGTAAGAGGAGGTTCTCCGGTTCAAAATAAAGTATTATTAGATGGCATGATAATCTATAACCCATTTCACTCAATTGGATTTTTCTCTGTATTCGATACCGAAATAATTCGAAATGCGGATATATACACAGGAGGATATAGTGCTACATATGGTGGGAGAATTTCTTCAATTATGGATATTACCACGAAAGATGGAAATAAAAGAAAGACAAAAGGAAGAGTTGCTTTTAATCCATTTGGAGCAAAATTAACTTTAGGGGGTCCATTACAAGGTAAAAAGAAAAGAGAAGAAAATGATGGTAGAGCCAATATTACTTACCTATTTTCTGGTAAGCACTCCTATCTAGAGCAAAGTTCTAAATTGTTTTACAACAATGTTGTTGAAGGTGATGAAGGTCTTCCTTATGGATTCACTGATTTATATGGAAAAATATCTATGCATGGAAATAACGGCAGTAAATTCAATGTATTTGGTTTTAACTTTAGAGACAATGTTACCTGGCAACAGCTCTCTACATTAAAGTGGAGTTCTTATGGAATAGGCACAAATTTCGTTGTGGTGCCTGAAGGGAGTCCCGTGCTGATTAGTGGTAAATTTAATTACTCAAAATATGGAATTGGAATGCGAGAAAGTTTTCCAGATCCTACAAAAATGGTTTTACCCGATTCAAGTACAGTTAAAGGGTTTAGTGGAGGATTTGATTTCAAGTACTTTTTAGAAGGTGACGATGAGATCAGATATGGAGTATCTTTAGAAGGTTTGCGTACAGAATATTCTTTCTTTAATTCTGCAGGAAGAGAAATTGAACAAACGCAAAATACAACTGAGATTTCTACCTATATCGATTACAAAATAGTTAGAGGAAGACTTGTTCTAAACCCTAGTTTTAGAATGCAAGTTTATGCAACGTCAAAAGTAACATCGCCTGAACCTAGACTAGGTATCAAATATAATGTTAATGAAGGTTTTCGTTTAAAATTTGCCGGAGGATTATATTCTCAAAACCTTACAAGTGCTAACTCTGATAGAGACGTAGTAAATTTATTTTATGGTTTTCTAACGGGCTCTGAGGACTTGCAAGATGAACTTACTTCTCCAGGAGGAAAAACGAAGGAATTAAAACATTCTCTTCAAAAAGCGACACATGCTATAGCTGGGTTTGAATATGATTTAGGCAAAAACTTATCGCTTAACGTGGAAGGATATTATAAATGGTTTAACCAATTAACGAATACCAATAGAAACAAAATATATGATGATTCTCCAAGCACAGACCCTTCTATTTCAGATGTTTTGAAAAAAGATTATATCGTTGAAACCGGTCAAGCATATGGTGTTGATTTAGTCCTAAAATATTCGACAAGCAAAACATATATTTGGTTTGTTTACTCCCTCGGAAAAGTTGATAGATGGGATGGAATACAAACATATGCACCAGTTTTTGACAGAAGACATAACATCAATTTTATAGCAACTTATTTCCTAGACAAGAAGAAAAACTGGGAATTAAATGGAAGATGGAACCTTGGTTCTGGATTGCCATTTACGCAAACCCAAGGATACTATCAAAACATTGATTTTTCTCAAGGTATAGGAACGAATATAACAACAGACAATACAGATCAATTAGGAATTTTATATGCCGATATAAACAATGGAAGATTACCTTTTTACCACCGTTTAGACATTACTTTAAAAAAGCATATTGAATTAAAAAACAAGAGCAAGATGGAAATTACAGCCAGTGCAACAAATGCATATAGTCGTGAAAACATTTTCTTTGTTGATAGAATTACAAACGAAAAGGTTTACCAACTTCCATTGATTCCTAGCCTAGGATTTAGTTGGACATTCTAAGTAATTCTCTCTACTTTCCTATTGTTGATTTTGACCTAGTTTGACTTTTTTGAAAACTTTTGAAAAAAAATGGCTGTTAGAAAGTGATTCTGCTATATCTTTACGTTCCGTATTCATAAATATTCAAGGTACGGCATGTCAGAAACAACAAAATACATTTTTGTAACAGGTGGTGTAGCATCTTCACTCGGAAAAGGTATCATTTCAGCTTCTCTAGCTAAACTTCTTCAAGCTAGAGGATTTTCGGTAACCATTCAAAAACTGGACCCCTACTTAAATGTTGATCCAGGAACATTAAATCCATACGAACATGGTGAATGTTACGTTACGGAGGATGGTGCAGAAACAGATTTAGACTTAGGCCACTACGAAAGGTTTTTGAATACTCCTACTTCTCAAGCAAATAATGTTACTACAGGAAGAATATATCAATCAGTAATTTCTAAGGAGAGAAGAGGTGATTACTTAGGTAAAACAGTACAAGTTATTCCCCACATAACAAACGAAATTAAAGAACATATTCAACTTTTAGGAAATACTAAAAAGTATGATTTTGTCATAACGGAAATAGGTGGAACTGTTGGAGATATAGAATCACTTCCATTTATAGAAGCTATACGTCAACTAAAATGGGAATTGCCCAAGGATGTCTTGTTTATTCATTTAACATTAATTCCTTACTTAGCAGCTTCTGGAGAGTTGAAAACAAAACCAACTCAGCATTCGGTAAAAATGCTCTTGGAATATGGCGTTCAGCCCGACATTTTGGTTTGTAGAACTGAACATAATTTAAGCCCAGAAATCAGATCAAAAGTTGCCCGGTTTTGCAATGTTGATATTGAAGCAGTAATTGAATCAATTGATGCTGAAACTATTTATGATGTCCCATTGTTAATGCAAAATGAAAGATTGGATCAAGTAGTTTTAAAGCATTTGAATATACCGTTAAATGGAGAACCTAATTTAACCGTTTGGAAAGATTTTCTAAATAAATTTAAGAATCCTAAATCACAAATTACGATTGGATTAATAGGTAAATATGTTGAGCTGAAAGATTCTTACAAATCCATTGCAGAAGCAATTATTCATGCAGGCGCAATTAACGAGTGTAAGGTAAATGTAAAATGGATTCATTCGGAATCAATTACAGAAGAAAATATTGATAAAAAGCTAGGTAAACTTAGAGGGATATTGGTTGCACCAGGTTTTGGAACAAGAGGTATTAACGGAAAAATATTGGCAATTAAATATGCACGAGAAAATAAAGTACCATTCTTTGGTATTTGTTTAGGTATGCAATGTGCCGTAATCGAATTTGCAAGAAATGTACTAGGACACAAGAATGCCAATACTGTGGAAATTGATAAAAACACAGCTGCTCCTGTTATCGACATTATGGAGGAACAAAAGAACCTTCAAGAGATGGGAGGAACCATGCGTTTGGGAACTTATCCTTGTAACATTAAAGATAAATCTAAAGCTTATGATGTCTATCAAAAACATGACATTGAAGAAAGACATAGGCATCGTTATGAATTCAACAGCAAGTACTTAAACGAGTTTGAAACGAATGGTATGGTTGCCACAGGAATTAATCCTGAAAACAATTTAGTAGAAATTGTGGAAATTAAGGAACACCCTTGGTTTGTTGCTGTGCAATTTCATCCAGAATACAAAAGTACTGTCGAAAATCCACACCCATTATTTGTAAACTTTATTAAAGCTGCAGAAAAATGGAAAGTAGAATCAAAAACCACTGCTCAAGAAGCTTAATATCAAATGGAAAAGCCTTCCTCCTCTTCCATCGTCGATAAAATGTATAAAAACGATTTATTCAGCAAATGGCTAGGTATTGATATTGTAGAAAAAGGAATCGGAAAATCCAAACTTGTAATGACCATTCGGCAAGAAATGGTAAATGGCTTTGGAATTGCTCATGGAGGAATCACTTACTCTTTAGCCGATAGTGCATTGGCTTTTGCTTGCAACTCGCAAGGAAGGGAATCTATGTCAATTGAGACTTCCATATCTCACACAAAACCCTGTCATATTGGAGATGTTTTAACAGCTGAAGCTATTGAGGAAAGTTTATCCTACAAAATTGCTATTTATCATATCTCTGTGAAAAATCAAGACAACGAAACAGTCGCCTTATTTAAAGGAACCGTTTACAGAACAAATAAGAATTGGGAGCTTTAATTGGTAATTATTCATTAATACTGTTCTTATTTTAGTTAATTTCAATTCTTAAAATAAAACCTTACATGAAAGATGTTTATATAATAGATGCAATCAGAACCCCAATAGGAAATTTCGGAGGTACATTATCACCTGTCAGAACAGATGATTTAGGAGCAATTGTAATGAAGGAACTCGTGGCAAGAAACCCATCTCTTAATACAGAAGAAATTGAAGATGTATTATACGGTTGCGCAAATCAGGCAGGTGAGGACAATAGAAATGTAGCTCGCATGTGTTCTTTGTTAGCAGGACTTCCCTATTCAATTGGCGGAGAAACTATTAATCGACTTTGCTCGTCTGGAATGGCTTCTACCATAAATGGAGCTAGGGCTATTCAAGTTGGAGATGGAGATATATACCTTACTGGAGGTGTAGAACACATGACACGTGCACCTTGGGTTATTTCTAAAGTGTCTCAGCCATTTGGCAGAGATGCTCAAATGCACGATTCAAGTTTCGGGTGGCGTTTTATCAATCCAAAAATGAAAGAACTGTATGGTGTGGATGGAATGGGTCAAACTGCCGAAAACTTAGTAGACATGTATGATATAAGCAGAGAAGATCAAGATCAATTTGCTTTCTGGTCGCAAATGAAAGCTACTGAAGCGCAAAACAACGGAAGGCTTGCTCAGGAAATTGTTCCTGTGATTATACCGCAACGAAAAAAAGATCCTATCATTTTTGAGAAAGATGAATTTATTAAACCAAGTACAACTCTTGAGATATTAGGGAAACTAAGACCTGCATTTAGAAAAGAAGGTGGAACTGTAACAGCAGGAAATGCCTCTGGATTAAACGATGGAGCTGGTGCAATTTTACTTGCCTCTGCTGAAGCAGCTGCAAGGAACAATCTTACGCCAAAAGCAAGGGTAGTATCATCTGCTGTTGCGGGTGTTGAACCAAAAATAATGGGAATTGGACCTGTTAAAGCTTCGCAAAAAGCATTGAAAAGAGCTGGTCTAACTATAGACGACATGGACATAATTGAGTTAAACGAAGCATTCGCTGCTCAAGCTCTGGCGTGTACGCGAGAACTTGGATTAGAAGATAATGACCCAAGAATTAACCCAAATGGAGGAGCAATTGCAATTGGCCACCCACTCGGAATGACAGGTTCTCGAATATTGCAAACATCAATGCTTGAACTTCACAAGCAAAATAAAAAATATGCTTTGGTAACTATGTGTATCGGCGTTGGTCAAGGTTACGCAACCATAATTGAAAGAGTTTAAAAACTACGAATTATGATATACGAATTTAACGGTTTTAAACCCGTCATACATGAATCTGCATTTATACATCCTCAAGCGAATGTAACAGGCAACGTATTTATTGGCAAAGATGTTTATATAGGTCCATTCTGCGCTATCAGAGGTGATTTTGGCAAAATAATTATTGAAGATGGATGTAATGTACAAGAAAGCTGCACAGTTCATATGTTTCCAGGAACCACTACGATATTAAAACAAAATTCTCACATTGGCCATGGTGCAATCATTCATGGGGGAATTGTAGGTGAAAACTGTTTAATCGGCATGAATGCAGTGGTTATGGACAATGTTGTACTTGGAGAAGGGTGTATTATTGGAGCTCTTTGTTTTGTTCCCGCTAAAACTGAAATACCCGCTCGAAAGATTGTGGTTGGAAATCCAGGAAAAATCGTAAAAGATGTTAGTGAAGAAATGTTAAAATGGAAAACTGAAGGAACAAAGCTTTATCAAAAATTAGCACATGAATGCCACACTATATTAAAAGAATGTGAACCCCTTCGTGAAGCTGAATCAAATCGACCTGAGCAAGAATCAGCTTATAAAATTTGGAAAGATTCTTAGGGTACTTTAAGGTTTAATTGATAGCCAATCAAAAAGATGTTATCAAACTACATACTCAGATTACTATCTTCATTCGCATCTTCAATAGAATAAGAAATATTTGCTTCAATCATTTCTTCTTTCAAGCCTTTGAGTAATTCCACCTCAAATGCTTTAATAATTTCTGCACAAACACCCTGTTCAACGCGCTTTTTTCTTTTACTTTTGGACAAAAGCACACCCGCTAATAAATTCTGCCATTCGCCCTTGTGCGCCTTAACCACTTCTTCCACATTGGTTACATCTATATCTATTATTATTCGCATACTTTTATTTTTGATTAAAGCTTCACAATATTACTAGAAGTAATTGAAATGCATGCCACTTCTGCTCTATTTTTCTAAACTACATTGATTTATTGACTTATTATTATGATTTATTACAAATGAAACTCCTTTTACTCTGGAGTGAGGAAATTACAAGAAGATCTTGTCTATCTTTCGATACTCAAGGGAATTCTTATCTTTAGTGGCTCAAATCAGAAACAATGAAAATACAAAATTATATATTAGGAAACTGGGAAGATGGAGAAGGTGTTGAGTTGGAACTACACAACGCAATTACTGGAGAGAATTTTGGATCTGTTTCAAGCGCTGGCCTGGACTATGCGTCTATATTAGAATATGGAAGAGAAAAAGGTGGATCTGCTTTGCGCAAAATGACTTTCCAAGAAAGAGGCTTAATGCTAAAGGCTCTAGCTCTTCATTTGATAGAAATTAAAAACAAGTTTTATTCATTAAGCGCCGCAACCGGAGCTACAAAAGTAGATTCTTGGATTGATATTGAAGGCGGTATCGGAAACTTATTTGCCAATGCTTCACTCAGAAGGCAATTCCCAGACTTGCCGTATTATGTGGACGGAAGTGCTGCACCCATGTCAAAAAACGGAACTTTTATTGGGCATCACATTATGGTTCCAAAAAAAGGTGTTGCAGTGCATATTAATGCCTTTAACTTCCCTATCTGGGGAATGCTTGAAAAAATAGCAGTAAATATTATGGCAGGTGTTCCATCTGTTGTTAAACCATCTGAATTTACGAGTTATTTGACTGAGCTAATGGTTAGAGAAATTATTGCGTCTAAAATACTACCTGAAGGAGCATTGCAACTGGTTTCCGGTTTAGGTCGTGGAATTATTGACCATGTTACAAATCAAGATGTGATAACATTTACGGGCTCTGCTGCAACTGGAAAAAAACTAAAAGGACTTCCACATATTATTGAAGAGTCTGTGCCATTCAACTTAGAAGCAGATTCTCTAAATGCCTGTGTATTGGGAGAAGATGCTGTTCCTGGAACTCCAGAATTTGACATTTTCGTAAAAGAAGTTCAAAGAGAAATTACGGTTAAAGCTGGACAAAAATGTACCGCAGTAAGAAGGATATTGGTTCCAGAAAAATTAATGGAAGATGTTCAAACTGCCCTTTCTGCAAGGTTAGCCAAAACTATTATTGGCGACCCTGCCACTGAAGGTGTTCGAATGGGAGCATTAGCAACAAACCTGCAAGTTGAAAGAGTTCGAGAAAATGTTGAGCTTTTGATGAAAGAACAAGACATTGTTTACGGAGATTTAGATAATTTCGAAGTTACCGGTGCTGACAAAAACAAAGGTGCTTTCTTCTCCCCTATTCTTTTTAGAAATGATAATCCTTTTGAAAAAACTGGAGTCCATTCAATTGAAGCTTTTGGACCAGTATCTACATTAATGCCCTATAAAAATTTAGATGAGGCAGTAAAAATTGTAGAATTAGGAAAAGGGTCCTTGGTTACTTCAATTATTACAAACGATGATAAATTAGCCCGAGAATTCGTTACAGAAGCTGCACATATGAACGGTAGAATATTGGTTCTTAACGAAAGATGTGCAAAAGAGAGTACTGGACATGGATCACCAATGCCATTATTAACCCACGGTGGACCTGGTCGTGCTGGTGGTGGTGAAGAAATGGGGGGGATAAGAGGTGTTTTGCATTACATGCAAAGAACCGCTATTCAAGGACACCCAACTACAATTTCTAAAATTACACAACAATTTCAGGTTGGAGCGGATATGCCGGAGGCCAATCCACATGTATTTAGGAAACATTTTGAAGAATTAGAAATCGGCGAGACTGTTTTTACACATAAGCATACGGTTACAACTACAGATATTGTAAACTTTGCTAACGTAAGTGGAGATAATTTTTATGCGCACATGGATGAAACCTCTTTAGATGGAACCATTTTCGAAGAACGCGTGGCACATGGTTATTTTGTATTAGCAAAAGCTGCAGGTTTATTCGTTGAACCGAAAAAAGGACCCGTTCTTTTAAATTACGGTATCGATGAATGCAGGTTTACAAAACCCGTTTATGCTGGCGCAACAATAGGTGTTCGTTTTACAGTTAAAGAAAAAATAAATCAAGAAAAGAAAGACGAAGATGATATAGCTAAAGGAATTGTAAAATTCTTAGTTGACATCTATGACCAAGAGGGAGAAACAGTTGGATTAGCTACGATTTTAACAATGGTACGAAAACTAGACCAATCAAAGTAATAGGTAATTATAATTTAAAAACTATAAAATGAAAAATTTACTAATAGCAGCAATCAGTTCAATCTATTTTCTTTCATCTTGTATCGCTGAATGCGATACCTCGACGGTGCAAGGAGCAGCAACTTGCTTATGCGAAGTCGGAGATGAAATATTAATGAACTCTGATGACAAAGAAAAAGTAAAAGACTTGCTCGAAAAACACAATGCTTACATAAAAGAAATTGAACAAGCATGTGCTGATGGAAAATATACTAAAAATGAAATAGATGCGGTACTTAAAGATAGAAACTGTGATCTTTAAGATACATATTTCACCAATAAACTAAAAGGCTCAACAGAACTGTTGAGCCTTTTTTAATTCTGCATAAAAAGATACTATTACAATCCTAATAAAACTTCATGAGGTTCTTTTGAACCAAAAATAAGTTTAGAAGGATCTTCTAACATTTCTTTTACTTTTACCAAGAAACTTACAGACTCTTTTCCATCAATAATTCTGTGATCGTAGGAAAGTGCTAAATACATAATTGGACGTATTTCTACTTTACCATTAATTGCAACGGGACGTTCTACAATGTTATGCATTCCTAGTATAGCCGATTGAGGTGGATTAATAATAGGTGTACTCAACATAGAACCAAATACACCGCCATTTGTTATGGTAAACGTACCTCCTTCCATATCTTCGATAGCTATTTTTCCATCTCTTGCTTTTATAGCTAATCTTTTGATTTCAGCTTCAATTTCTGCTAAACTCATCCTTTCTGCATTGCGCACTACAGGTACCATCAATCCTTTCGGAGAACTTACCGCAATACCTATATCTGCGTAGTTATGAGCAATCATATTATCGCCATCAATCATCGAGTTGACCTGCGGAAATAAATTTAACGCTTCAGTGACAGCTTTTGTGAAAAACGACATAAAGCCGAGATTTACTCCATGTACTTCCTTAAACTGTGCTTTATATTTTTTTCGCAAGTCCATAATTGGCTTCATATCAACTTCGTTGAATGTAGTCAACATTGCTGTTTCATTTTTTACTGCAACCAAACGAGAAGCAATTTTACGACGAAGCATTTTCATCTTTATCGTCTCCTTATCTCTTGTTCCTCCCCATCCTTGTGCATTTGAGGCATCTAATCCACCTGCCATAGCAGAAACCACATCTTGCTTTGTAATCCTTCCGTCTTTACCGGAGCCGTTGATCATTTGCAAAGGAACATTATTTTCATCAGCTAATTTTTTGGCAGCAACAGAAGGATGTCCCGCAGCATACGTTTCCTTTACCGGAGACTCTTTCTTGGAAACTGGCATAGGGTCTGGCTTAACCTCAACCTTTACTTCTTCCTCAATAGCAGGTGCTTCCTCTGCTACAGAATCGAAACCAGCAGGTTTTTCAGCAGCAGTATCAATCAAACAAACAACAGCACCAACATCAACTGCATCGCCATTTTCTGCTTTTAATGTTATCACCCCGGATTCTTCAGCTGGTAACTCTAAGGTTGCTTTATCTGAATCAACTTCTGCAATAGCTTGATCTTTTTCTACGTAATCACCATCTTCGACCAACCATTCTGCAATCTCCACTTCTGTGATAGATTCTCCTGGACTTGGCACTTTCATTTCTAATACTGACATTCTCTAATTGTATTAAGTATATTATACTTTTTCTTTTATATTACTCATTAATTCATCCAAAATAGCTTGTTGGCGTATTGCATGAACTTTTGGGGAACCACTAGCTGGACTTGCTGAATCCAACCTAGAAGCTACTTCCAACTGAACAGTCCTATAGTGTCTCAACATATGTGACCATGCACCCATATTACCGGGTTCTTCTTGTGCCCATATGTATTTTGCATCCTTGCCATATTTGTCGACAATAGCATCCATTTGCTTATGCGGTACTGGATATAATTGTTCAACTCTAATTACTGCTATGTTTTCTCCCGCTCCAATTTTCTCTTTCTCTTCGATTATATCATAGTAAAACTTACCTGAAACAAAAACAACAGTATCAACATCTTTAGCTTTTGCAGAAGAATCGTCAATTACTTCTTGGAATACACCATTTGCTAATTCGTCAACAGTGGAAACCGCCTTGTTATAGCGCAATAACTTTTTCGGTGTAAAAACTACCAATGGCTTTCTAAAATCTCGATGCAACTGGCGACGCAATACATGGAACATATTAGCAGGAGTAGTGCTGTTTACAATTTGCATATTTAAATCTGCACACAATTGTAAATACCTTTCCATTCTTCCACTAGAATGCTCTGATCCCATACCTTCATATCCATGAGGCAGTAGCATTACCAATCCATTTTGCGTATGCCATTTATCTTCGGCAGCACTAATAAATTGATCTATCATAATCTGTGCGCCATTATTAAAATCTCCAAACTGCGCTTCCCAAATGGTTAATCCATTTGGGGTATTAAAAGCATATCCATAATCAAAACCTAAAACTCCATATTCTGACAATAATGAATTATATATCGTGAACTCCGCTTGTTTATCAGACAAATTATTTAGTGTAATAATTTCCTCTTCAGTATCTTCTGTTTTGATTACAGCATGTCGGTGAGAAAAAGTTCCTCTTGCCACGTCTTGACCAGAGATTCTTACCGGATAACCTTCTTCCAACAAAGTAGCATAAGCTAGCATTTCCGCCATACCCCAATCAAGAGTATTCGTTTCTAGCATACCTACTCTATCTTTTAAGAGCTTAACAATCTTTCTGAAGTATTTTTTCCCTTCTGGAAGTGTTGCTAATTTATGCCCTAATGCTACTAATTTCTTTTTTGGGTAACCTGTTTTCGGTGAGGAATCAAAATCTTTCTCTGTTGCAGGCCTAAAGCCTTCCCATCTTTCCTGAAGAAAATCCGTTACTTTTGCTTTTTTTATTTGCTTAGCATCTTCCAAACGATCTTGGAGCATGTCGTCAAACTCTTTCAGCATATCCTTCCCTTCTTGAGCACTTAGAACTCCTTCCGAAATTAATCTTTTCAAATATATTTCTCTCGGACTAGAATGCTTAGCAATAGCTTTGTAAAGTTTTGGTTGTGTAAACTTAGGCTCATCTCCTTCATTATGACCATACTTTCGATAACAAAGAATATCTATGAATACATCATTTTTAAATTTCTGACGATATTCTAAAGCAATTTGGACCGTCTGAACCAATGCTTCTACATCATCCCCATTTACATGAAAAACAGGACTTAAAGTAGTTTTCGCGACATCCGTGCAATATGTACTGGAACGAGCATCTAAATAGTTTGTGGTAAATCCAATTTGATTATTGATGACAATATGCAATGTACCTCCTGTTTTGTAACCTGCCAAACGAGACATTTGAATCACTTCATACACAACTCCTTGACCTGCTATAGCGGCATCCCCATGAATTTGAATAGGCACTAACTTTGAATTATCACCTCCCAACTCAAAGTCTATTTTTGATCTTGAAATACCGCTAACAACTGGATCAACAGCTTCTAGATGAGATGGGTTAGGTGCTAAAGTTAATTTCACATGGTTTCCTGTATCTGCAACTACCTCACTTGTGTAACCTAGATGATACTTCACGTCACCATCAAAAAGACTGTCTTCGTAAACTTTTCCGGTAAACTCACTAAAGATAGCATCGTAGGTTTTGTTAAAAACATTTGCCAAAACATTTAGTCTCCCGCGGTGGGCCATTCCCATCACATATTCCTCCACACCAAACTCAGTCCCTCTTTCAATTAAATTATCTAGAGCAGGAATTAATGCCTCAGCTCCTTCAATTGAAAAACGCTTTTGACCTACAAATTTCTTGTGTAAAAACTCTTCAAAAACACTGGATTGATTCAATTTATGCATTACATGAATCTTTCTTTCCTTTGAAAGCTTCGGCCTGTTTTTTAAGTTCTATTCTTTCTCGCAACCACCTCACCCTCTCCGGATGACGTATATACATATATTCTATCCCTATTGACTTACAATAAGTATCTTTGAGATGATCAATAATTTCCTTTAAGGTAGCGTTTTGTAAACCGATTTCTTCTCCAGCTTTGAAAACAACGTTCAAATCAGATTCCTCTAACTTGAAATTCTGATAATCCAAAGAAGGTCTATACTTTCTTCGCTCTCTTACCGGATTCGTATCTGTGAATAAATGCCCACGACTTCGATATTCTCCAATCAATCTTATTACTTTAAACTCTTTTTGAACATTATCAGGTATTTCTCCTCCGTCCTCAAAACTTGTTCTTGCGAATTCAAATCCTTCAAAAAACTTTTTCCAGCTTTCATCAACCGAATTTTCGTCTTTCAAATAACTGCTGTATAAGTCTTCTATAACGGCTCCGCCCGCATTACTTATATATGAAAATTTATCCATTGGTATTCATTACAATTTAAACACTGTTGTTACAAATGTATAATTTTATTTATCCAACTCCATTTCATTTGTGACCCATTTCGTTTATTTCAGTAATTTTTTATTTGAGAAATCTTAAAATGCAGTTTTTATATGAAGCAAATTAAGAACTTGTGCCCGAACTGTATTGTCTTTTTAATACTACTTTTTGTAATTCACGATTTAAAATTAATCGTAAAAGGTTTTCTTGCGGTAAGCCGTCCTTCGAACAAATACTTTTTTGGTCAACATCTACTCGGTACAAAAAATTGAAGAGTACATCTTCATTTTCACTTAGTGTAGTTTCTATCCAATGCAGTAGGGCCCGAATAAATGCGTTCTTTTTCTGAGTTAATAGCAAATTCATATTCTAATCCGCTTAACATTAAGTCTTTGTTTAACTGTTCTATAACTTTCTTTAAAATATCTTCCTCCACTAACGAAACACCTTGATAACTAATCTCTAAACTCATATACAACTATATCTTTGAAGTCAAATTTACAATCATTTCAACTCAAATCATCATGAAGAAACTTTAAATGATGCTCCGCGAACTTAACACAACAGATTTAAATCCGTTAAACCTTTTTTTTAGGCATTCTTCGCTCAAGGCTGTTCCGCCAGCCATCATGGAGGCCCCTTAAGTTTAGATTCAACAAATTGCCAAACCATAACTCTTGCATTGGTGTCACTATTTGAATACGTCTCACCACAACTAAACAAAAAAGGCAATAAGAACATGGAGAATAGGCAGAGCCACTTTCACGAGTGGCTTTTTTAGTTAAAGTTGACCGATTGTTCGAGTCCCGCATTATTAATGATTATCTAGGCAAGTTTTTTCATCATCTATAAATGAATCTTTGGATTTTTAGTTTGGGATTAATTAGCTTTGAATTCAATTATTAAACAACACAAAATGAAGTTTCTATTTATACTCATTATCATGGGGTATCCTTTACTCTCGAAATGTCAAGAAATCAAAAATTATTATAAAAATGGTCAGATATCAAGAATAAGTAATGGAAATAATGGGATATGTAAAGAGTATTATGATAACGGCCAACCAAGATCTGAGGGTTATTATAAGGAGGGAGTAAAAGATAGCATATGGAAAAGCTGGAGTGAGTATGATGGCTCTCTTTCATTAACCTATTATGATATAGTGTCATAAAAAAACAAAAAACATTTTATGCAAGTGGTAATATTAGATCTGAAACGAACTACGAAAGTGAGGACCCAAATCATGGCACATATCGTGAATGGTATAACAATGGTCAAATCAAAGAGGACAGAAATTTGGATGGTAACCAAGAAGGCAAAGCAAAAGGTTGGTTCAATGATGGTAGATTAAGGTTTGAAACTACTTACACTGAGGGTATTGAAACTACAAAAGCCTATTTCCCTAGCGGCCAATTAAGTAGGACGTACAGTAAAAAATATAATAAGTTAAACGGTCAAGACACACGCTGGCATGAAAATGGACGGCTAAAACAAGAGTCGAACTATTTAGATGGAAAAGCCAATGGTAATAGCAAATGGTGGAATGAAAAAGGAGTTCTTATTAGTGAAGGTGCCTCAGATATGGGAAAATCTATTTATGCAATATTATATTATGATTCAGGGAAATTAAAAATGGAGATAAACTACACCCAAAATGATACCTCTCCTAATGTAAAATGCTTCGACGAATATGGAAATCTAAAAGAATGTCCATAGAAACAATAAACGAACTACCAAAGCATAAATGAGAATTTAGCCCTACCTTAATGAGTTGCTTTTTTTATTGATCATTATCCAATGTTCGAGTTCTAATTTAGAATAATATAAAATTTAATCAATCATTAATCCATTCATTGATTTACCAAAAATCAGACAGAATTTGGTTTAGTGACAGCAAAACGGAGCATCATTTAACTTTATAGAAGTTAATTCGGTTTTTTTCTAAATAATAATCTGCATTTTTGCACCATGAAAGTTCTCATAACAGGTGGATCAGGTTTAATTGGAAATAGGATAACACAACTATTGCTAGGAAAAGGTGTAGAAGTTGTGCACTTAACGAGACATCGCAACTCAAAATCAGGGGTTAAAACGTATGAGTGGGATTGGGAAAAAGAAACCATTGACTTAAAATGCTTTGACAAAGTCACGCACATCATTCATTTGGCCGGAGCTGGAATTGCAGAAAGAGCCTGGACAACAAAGCGCAAGCGCTTCCTCATTAGAAGCAGAGTGCATACTACTCGCCTACTCTTTAAACACATTGAGGCTTTGGAAAAATTAGAAAGTTTTATTTCTGCTTCTGGGATCGGTTATTATGGTGCTAGAACTACTGAAGAAATATTCAATGCATCCTCTCAATCACATGATGATTTTATTGCTAAATGCTGCATCCAATGGGAAAATGCAGCAGATCTTTTTAAACCTTTCGCAAGAGTTGTCAAATTAAGAACAGGGATTGTACTGGATAAGAATAAAGGAGCTATTCCAAAAATGAGCACTTCAATTAAAATGGGTATGGGTGCTCCCCTTGGTAATGGCAAACAATACATGCCCTGGATACACATAGACGATATTGCTAATTTATATATCTATGCATTAACTACTGAAATGAATGGGGTATACAACGCTGTTTCTAGTCAACACGCAACGAACAGAGAATTGACTCAAGAAATAGCAGCTCAGTTCAATAAAAAAATACGTCTAAAAAAAGTCCCTTCTCTTATTATCAAAACGATTTATGGCGAGATGGCAGATATTCTTTTAAAAGGAAGCAGAGTAAGTAATGATAGATTATTGAAATCTGGGTTTAAATTTCAATATTCAGATTTAAAAAATGCACTGCAAAATATTTTCAATTAGATTCATTACATTTGAAATCGGGTCCATAGTAGATATAAACCACATTGGTATATTTTTGTATGGTTTAGTCCTACGTTGTAAAGAATTATTGATAAAAAGACTCCCCTTTATATTATCCATTCTTTTACTTTTCTCATGTGAGATAAAGCATTCAGACCTGTTTGGCGATATCAACCAAATGGCAGGATTTGGTGAATTTAAGTGAAGTAACCTTAATCAAAAATGGAAAAGAAAGTGGATCTTTCATAGAACCATTGATGGAATATGGAATATTTGAAATCGACAAAACAGATTTTAAAACCCTTCACAATTTAGTTCTGAATAATGAAAAATTCAAAGAAGGTCAATATTACCTAAATAACGAATTAGATGATTATTTGCACAAAAACAACCTTGATATTTTGAATATGCCTAATTGTTTGATTACTGAAAATAAATTTGAAAACAATTATTATATCTATTTATTATCAGACGAAAAATCAATAGCAATATGCAAAGTCAACTCATGAATTTTAACAACTCTTTGCAACACAGACTAAACCAAATTTTATAACTTAGTTTAGACGCAACGTTGTAAATAATTAATAAATGATAATCTATAACCTTCAAGTACTCGTTGTAACTCTAATTGTAATACCAACAAGCTATTTCTATTCAAGCTTAAACCCGGACTTCGGTACTTTAGGGAGACCTGAATTTTGGTCAATTGTTCTGCCAATTGCATGTTTAAGGAATGGAATAGGACTAAACCCTAGGCTATACACAATTCCATTATGGTTCTTTAGTTTAATAATAATAATTTGGAGGTCATACTCTATATATGACCTTAATGGACTTTTAATCTCTCTAGCTTATGGATTAGTTTTTATTGCCCTTGGTCTTTTAATTAAGATAACTATTTCAAAAAAAAATGGAATTATAGTAAGCAATTGTTAAAAGAAGAGTGAAACAATCCTGATTCTAAAAACCCTAATATTTTGGTATATTATTCTAATTACATTTACACAGATAACCTATTATATGAAAAATATTTCGATGCTATTTTTAAATCAATTCAAAATTATTGGTTTAATAAAAAAGAGGTTAATTACCATTACCTTCAACTCATTCAAAAATTAAATCAACTAGAAAGTTCAGAAGAAAAAATTAAATAAAATGCGTATCTAAAATCTATTTTGGAAAAAGAAAAAAAAGATGGTATTCCTGAATATCTTTTGGACAAATTAACATTAAAAATTAGTCAATAAAACTATTTACAACAGCACCTAAGCGTTATACCTAACTTTACTGTTATCTGATAGGTTTGTATGTTTGCTCGTAATATTTGTAAACTATAAATAAATTAGGTTGGCTAAGTATCGTAAATATCACTAAGTTTGTTAGTGCTAAGCTTGTGATGAACACCGCATAGCCAAAACGTTCTGCAATAGAAGCCCTTAGAAAAAAATAATTATGAACCAATCATTAACAATATGAAAAAAATTATTATCCTCTTATTCTTAACCAACCTCTGCCACTCTGGAATTGCACAATTTATTCAGGAATATAAAACCAAAACATCATCAAATTCTAGGGATAGATCTATGATGCTGGATATTTTAAGAGCCAATCTATATCAGGAATTTGAGCAGGAGTTAGTTTTTGTCGTGAATCATTTTAAAGTAGGCAATAATTATGCTTGGTTTATGGGAAATGCTCAAAGAAAAGATGGGCAAGAAATTATGTTTCCGGATGATTATTATGATTGTTGTCATGTCGAAGCACTTTTCCGGAAAAGTAATGGAAAATGGTATCTGGTTAAGAGTGGTGCTTTTAGCACTGATGTATGGTACGATGGCATTTGGGAGGATTATGAAGATGCGCCAAGAGAAATATTTTTCAGCTATTAGAACTAACAGGATTAAATAATTTGTGAGCTATCCGATGTTGGAAAAGTGTGCCTACATTTAATAACAAAACCTAAACTGCATTAAAATGTAGTTTATCCAAAACGTTGGCACCCATTTAAACGAATTCAATGGCACTACAAGATAAAATCACTCAAATTTGGGTTAAAATATCAGGGAAAAGAATAAATCCAGACGATTTTAAGTGGTAATTGGACCGATTGGAAATACAGATATTATTAAAGATAAGTTCATATTCGAATTAGCGGAAAAAGAGAATTTAGAAATTCAAAAAAACTTACCGAATTCTGGACTTCTCAAAAAAAATGGAACAAATCGGAATTTCTGACCAAGACAAAAACCGTTTAAACGAGAAAGTTGCTGACTTTTACGAAAACACATCAAATTATGATTTTGAGGTTTGGTCTGAATGGAAAGGTATTTTTAAACCATTTGGCAAACTTCTTTATTTGCTTTTTAGTAAGCGACTTCAACAACTGAATTTACCTCTGAATTCAATTGACACCGCAAAAGGATTAAAAAGTGAAATAATCAAACTAAACGACAAACAGACAAAGGAAATCAAATGGACAATTTGGTATAGAATAATAAAAAGTACAAACGATGTTATCTATTCAGGAATTTATACAACTTGTAAAAATCCGAATTACGAATCACCACTTCTAAAAGTGGTTTTTCCATTGCCCAATGGGAATGCTTCCGTGGTTATGACACAGAAAGTTGAAAAAGATGGTTCTCTTCTACTCTGCTCTGATGGAAAAAAATTCGGAGACAACGGATTTTACTTCACTCTGACAAATAAAAAAGGAGAATATTGGGCAAGATTTGTAAAATCAATGCACGAATGGATTAGAGTTTACGAAGATGAAGAAAATGTATTAAGAGCTGATCATAATCTGAATTTTTACGGAATTCGGTTTCTGAATTTACATTATAGAATGAATAAAAAAATCCATTACAAATCAGATGTTTAAATGAAGTATCCAGTTATTGATCTGCATTGCGATTTGCTCGCACATATGTTAAATATGGCTAATCCAGACCCATTCAAAAGAGAGGGTATTGGTTGTTCTTTTCCAGCTTTGACTGAAGGAAATGTGAAGCTGCAGGTCATGGCTATTTTTACAGCTACTGAAAATGGAAGCACTGCATTAGCCTTGAGACAGAGTGAGATTTTTGCGTCCTTCCTCGCCCAATACCCGAATGATTGCAACCTAGTCCACGACATAAACACCTTGAGTAAAATTGCTAACTCGTCGAAATTAGGGATGATTGCAGCGATTGAAAATGCCTCCGGATTTTGCGAAGAGGATGAGCCGTTGGAAATTGGTTTAGAAAGATTGGAGCGAATCATCACCAATACAAAACGGATATTATATATTGGTTTTACACACCATACAGAAAATAGATTTGGAGGCGGAAATAATAGTGATGCAGGATTAAAGGAAGATGGAGAAAAATTACTTCAATACTTGGATGGAAAAAAAATTGCGGTTGATTTTTCACATGCCAGTGATGCCTTAGCTCAAGATATGTTGGATTACATCTCAAAATACAACTTAGATGTGCCTATTCTAGCCAGTCATTCAAATTACAGAAAGATTTTCAATCATGTCCGCAACCTTCCTGACCATATTGCAAAAGCAATCATCGAGCGGGGCGGAATCATTGGAGTCAATTTCTTGAGGGCCTTTGTGCATAAAGAAGACCCTAATGTCCTTTACGAGCATATGAGTTACGGAATTAAACTTGGAGGTATGAAATCCATTTGCTTTGGAGCCGATTATTTCTCTACTGGTAATCATCCCGATCCGTCAAGAGTTCCTTATTATTTTAAAGAGCATGAAGATGCCAGCCGCTATCCGGCGATTATTGAATCAATTTCTGAGCAGGTGTCACCGGATGCCATTGAAGGTGTCAGCAGTAAAAATGTGATGCGTTATCTCATTGAACTTTGGAAGTAAACCTAATATGCTTCCGTAATAGATTTTCAAGCTAACTATGGAAAAAGGAAAAGATTGCAAAGGATTGCATTAAAGCGAATAAAATCATTCAAAAAACGAAAACTAACTTCAATAAATCGATAAAAATCGAATTACAATTGGATTAGAATTATTTGAAGTCCAAGCTGAAATGTACTAAATACATGCAAGTAAAAAACAAAGGAAACTATATACACACTCGCTTTTCGATTAGATGTGGTTAAAACAACACTTCTCAATCCAACAAGTGTTAGTAAAACTTAACTTATAAAAAACGTTATCAATCAAATGAGCAGCCAAGACATAACTGAGGAGAAATTAATATTACAAGAAGCTTGCTTTTCTTATGCAAAAAAGATCATCGAAGCCAACCAAAAACTGATTCCATTTGGAGCTTTTGTCAATATGCAAAATGAAATAATCATAGAAGACCCAGCACTTAACTTAGACTTAAAGGAAAACAGAATTGAATACCTTTCTATTAAATTAAATCGATTGGCCTACATTAAGAGAATCAAAGCATGGACTATCTGTTTTGATAGTTTTCTAAATAAACCACGATTAAATATGAAAGATGCTATTTGTATTGAAATTCATGAAGCAAACCATCATCTGATTACCGGATTATATTACCCCTATAAATGGGACAACAATAAAGTACTATTTTCAGAACCTATTTGTAGAAAAGAATAAACGATTCATCCAATCAATACACATAACGAAATTTGCTCAATTCGTAACCATTTTCTCTCTATTTCTTCTTTAGAGAACGGAATTCCAAATTATTAGGTTAAAAGAAACGTTATGCAACAAAACCTCAAGTAAACAGACTTGCCTGCCAAACTGTTTGTGCCTACTTTAGCTAAAAAGTTAGTCAAAATATTTTTGGTAAAGTAATTAATGTTGCTTTTCCTGATATCAACTTAAAAAATGAAGAAAATCATCTCAATATTTATCGCTGTAGCCATGATTTTAGGAGCTGTTGGCCATGTTGCTTTTTCTGAATTGTATTCAGCACTTATTCCGAGTTTTATTCCAGAATTTACAGCTCATTTATTGGCGATGATAACTGAATTAGGCATCGGTATTGCTTTGATAGTTCCGAAGTATAGAAAGTATGGAGGACTCGCTTTTATGATTTTGATGATTATCTTTCTACCTATTCATATCTGGGACATGTTTAAAGAAGACCCCTTCATTGGCACTAAAACGATAGCTTTTGTTAGAATTGTATTGCAAGTGGTAATGATATATGGTGGGTTGTGGATTTATAAGAAGCATAAGAATTGATTAACTTTACGAATCAAAAAAGAAATATTGGCTCATAAAACATAAAATAATGTTGAATAAACTAGTTATCTTTTTTAGTATTTTAAGTTTTTTATCATGCAATGAACAAAAAACTGAAATTAATGGGACCTGGGTTTATATTGGTTGGGAAACGTCAGAAAAAAAAGGTGTAATGTCAGCTGGTTTTGTTGATCAAGAAAAATATTGGGAATTTTCTAATTCTGAAATTTCAATTTCTGACAAAACATTCAAAAAAGTAGGAACCATGGAATATAAATGTCATGGTGATACTATTTTAATCAAGAATAGAATTAAATACATATATAAAGTTAAGAATGACACCTTAAAAATGAAAGAACTTTTTTCTAAAAGCAATGTTTGGAGGATTTTAATTAGAAACTAATTCTAAAATTCACCTACAAAATAAGCCACTCCGATTATTCTAGAAATGTCAACAAAGACATTTTATTATGATTTGCGTAACTCGATAACTTGTCCCTAAAAGGTTCTATTCATCAAGCCTGCAGCAAATCCATGCAGATACTTTTTCTTGGAATCATCAATTTGGATAGCATCTAAAGCCTCTATTGACCTCTGGTAATAGTCATCCATGACTTCATCCGATTTTTGCTTTACTGATAAAATTTCAAAAATTTCGGTAACCGCTGCAACTTTCTCAACACTACTTTCTTTTGAAAGCCAACTTTTTAGAAGGGTATTTTGACTTTCATCTGCATCTTCTAGTGCTCTCAATAACAAATATGTCTTTTTATTTGCTAAAATATCTCCACCCACTTTTTTACCCACCAAGGCAGCATCGCCAAAGACATCCAAAATATCATCTTTTATTTGAAAAGCAATTCCTAAATTCAACCCGAAATCATATAGTTTTTCAGCATCTTCTTTTGGTGCACCCGCCAAAACAGCACCTAATTTGAGGGCACAAGCAACCAACACAGAGGTTTTTAAGCGAATCATTTCTATGTATTCGTCAATACTTACATCATTCCTAGACTCAAAATCCATATCAAGCTGTTGCCCTTCACAAACTTCTACCGCAGTTATATTAAACAAATCCAAAACATCTCTAAGAGATTCATTTTTACAAGATGTGACTAAGGTAAATGCCTGAACAAACATTACATCACCAGAAAGAATGGCTGCATTCACATTCCATTTTTCATGAACTGCAGCCTGTCCCCTTCTTATAGGAGCGTTATCCATAATATCATCATGTAAAAGTGTGAAATTATGAAACACTTCTATTCCTAAAGCAGGCTTAATTGAATCAGTAACAATACCTCCAAATAAATCTGTTGCCAACAAAGTTAAAACAGGCCTTAACCTTTTTCCTCCTAAATCAAGGATATAATTAACAGGTTTATAAAGCGAAAAATCTTTATTTTCATTCTGAAATTCCTCAATCCCATTTGCGATAATTTCTTGATATTCTTCTATTGACTTCATTACTCCTTTATCAAACTCATCAAATATTTACCATATCCACTTTTCAATAAAGGCAGAGCTATTTCCTTTAATTGTTCATCACTTATATAGCCTCTTGCATGCGCCACAGCTTCAATACATCCTACACCTAAACCTTGCCTTTCCTCAATAGTTTGAACATAACTACTCGCTTGCATTAAAGAAGTGAAAGTACCTGTATCTAACCAAGCTGTTCCTCTTTCAAGTGTTTGAACTTTGAGCTTACCTCTTCGCAAATATTCTTTATTAACATCTGTAATTTCATATTCCCCTCGAGAACTAGGCTCTAAATTTTCTGCAATCTCCACAACATCATTGTCATAAAAATACAAACCAGGTACAGCATAATTTGATTTCGGGTTTTCCGGTTTTTCTTCAATCGACAAAACCTTGTTTTCATCATCAAAATCAACAACACCATATCTTTCTGGATCAGAAACATGGTAAGCAAAAACAAGACCTCCATCTGGATTTTGACTTGACCTCAACAATTTACCCATTCCAGTGCCAAAGAATATATTATCTCCTAAAACCAGCGCCACTTTCTCTTTTCCAATGAATTGTTTACCAATAACAAATGCTTGCGCCAAACCATTTGGTTCTGACTGAACAGCATAGGTAAACTTACAACCTAATTTTTTTCCATCACCAAGCAAAAGCTGAAAAGCGTGCTGATCATGGGGCGTCGTGATTATCAAAATTTCGTTTATTCCTGCAATCATCAATGTGGAAAGAGGGTAGTAAATCATCGGCTTATTATAAACCGGCATCAGTTGTTTACTTACTGCCAAAGTCAAGGGATGAAGTCTTGTTCCAGACCCACCTGCCAATATAATTCCTTTCATAATTTATTTAATTTTCAGTTCTTCAAACTCTATATCTTCTTCTTCATCGAATAATTCTAGAAGAGGTTCTTTAAATGCTTTTGTAGTTATCCTTTTTTCAAGAGAAAGTAAAAGTGAAGGAAGTAACACCAAATTTGCAAGCATTGCAGTAAACAATGTAGTCGCTACCAATAAACCAAGTGCTTGCGTTCCTCCAAAATCCGAAGCAACAAAAATCCCAAAGCCAAAAAATAGAATAATTGAAGTGTAAATCATGCTGACGCCCGTTTCTCTTAAAGCGATAAGTACGGCCATTTTAATATTCCATTTACTTGTTTTGAGCTCCATTCTATACTTTGCTAAAAAGTGAATTGTATCATCTACAGAAATACCAAAAGCTATACTGAATACTAGGATTGTAGAAGGCTTAATAGGAATACCCGCGAACCCCATAATAGCAGCTGTTATTATTAGTGGAACTAAATTGGGCAGCAACGATACTAAGACCATTCTCCAGGAACGAAATAAAAAGGACATTAAGATCGCAATTACAAAAATTGCGATTGCAAGACTGATAAACAGGTTTTTAACCAAATAAGTAGTTCCAGTTGTAAACTGAATACCCGTTCCCGTAATATAATATTCATTTTGAGAGGCTTTCACTACACCTCTAATTAAACTCTTCAAAACCCTCCTCCCTATGAAGAGCATAGATGGTATCTTCCTCCTCTTCTGCATCAAACACATCTTCCAAACTAGGATGCTCTTCTATTAGCTTTTGTTTCAAATTATGGATTACATAACTATAGTTATCATAGAGCGTCGCCAAAAGAGTATCTCGTTTATCCAAATCACTTTCAGAAAACGCTGCATTAACCATATTTTTTTCTGCAAAAATTATTTTATCGATTTTCGCTTCAACCCTTTCCACTAAAGCAGACATAGAGTCTGTTCCTATATCAGCAATTTGTACCGTTACTCTCGAGTTTTATGCATGGTTGAATCCAAGAAACCCATTTACCAATCTTCCTGAGGTATCTGACTGTGAACTTTTCATTTTAAATGTATTCTCAAAATATCCTTTTTCCTTTATCTTTCCTAAGGTTTTAAGATCCAATCGATAATGCTTTTCTTTTCCTCCTTTTATAAACCTGATTTAAATATTTTACTGCATCTACAATAGAAATGGATTTTGACAACTTATCCTCTGTCAATAAAGTTTTCTGGACGGAATCGATTTTCTTCAATAAATTCAAATCCTTGTAAATAGTATCTTGCGATTTAAATACTATTTCAAATGGCATTACTCCATTGAGCTGTTCTTCATAAAATTTCAAGTCCTGAACAACAACATCATGTTTAGGAAGATCATCTACAATATTTCCTGATAAGCGCATTAGCGACATCCCATAAATACCTACAGCAATAATAGCAAAGGTGATAGTATAAACCAAAGTTCTATATTTAGTAGTCCAAATTACCAATCTGTCTACCACCACATAAAGCCATTTTTTATCGAGGTGTTTGACATGCTTTGCTTTTGGAGCTCCTAGATAACTGTATATAATCGGCACAATTAATATTGACAAGAAAAACATTGCTAAAATATTTATGGCAGCAATTATTCCAAACTCCTTCATCATATCCGCTTTGGTAAAAACAAATGTTCCAAAACCCATTGCCGTGGTTGCATTAGTTAACAAGGTTGCATTACCAACTTTTCCAATCGCACGAGAAAGTGCTCTTTGCCTTATTCCCATGAATTTTAAACTCCTGCTGGTATTTATTTATTAAATAAATACAATTCGGAATTCCAATAACTATCATCAAGGGAGGAATCAGCCCCATTAAACCTGTTAACTCAAAACCAATTAACCCAATAGAGCCTACAGACCAAACAACACCAATAATTACAACAACCATTGACACCAGAACAACCTTTAAAGACCTAAAGAACATAAACAACAGAAGAGAGCGTAATTAATATGGTTAACAAGTACAAAAATGGATAATTCATCCGTCACCTTTTTCATCGTCACAGAGCGTATATATGGCAACCCTGAATACCTAAAAGCTCCCTAAGGTATCCGTATATTCTTCCGCTATTGCAGCTATATCAAAAACCAAAGAACCTCTGTTTTTTGAATTAAAAATAGGCTCGTTTACAAAAACCATCATAATATGAAGATTAGAGCTATCCTTGTAAATCATATTCGATAAAAAGGAAGAGAATAAACCACATTTCTAATACTATCCACCGCTTTTTGGTTTTTTGGAAAACTGGTAAATAATGGATTTAACTCGAATTTTTTGAGCGAATCATTTTTGTAAATATTGAATAAATGTGCTTCGGAAAATACCGAATCAATAGCTGAAACCGAATCTTCATGGGTGTTCCTTCGCATGGTACTTTTAGCTTTTTTAACCGATTACCAAGCTCATACCAATCCTGAAAGTTATCCTTTTCATAGAAATCTTCACTTGTATTTGCAATTACAACAACCAATCCATCTTGTCCGAAATCCTTTCTAAACTCTTGGTAAACAATATTGGTAGAATCCGTCTTTGGGAGTAATCCCCCAAATTCATACATAATTTTAATGACTTGGTAAAATACCCAAAGAACAGCGTAAGACACAGAATTCCAATAAGAATTGCTAACCTATTTCGTAATATACCTTTTGCTACTTTCTGCCACATACGGTGTTTCTTCTTTTATCAAGAACAGCTAGCAAATCTACTGAATTATTTATTAAAATCCGGCATAAAATTCACATTGAATTGTAATATTAAAATCCCATTGAAATAGTAATTTTAAATGTGAAATTGTCGTTCTGTTTATCCAGCAAATACGGGCCATACCGATAAAACATCCTAAACCAAAACCACCTGTTGACGAGTGTAATTATATTATGAATTTTCATCCCGGACTCATAATACCCTTTTCCATGGTTTTACCCTCAAGCTGAGATGGTAATTAACTTTAGCTTTATCTCCAAACCCAACCCCTTGATAAATAGCTAACTCAGGCTGAAACATTCCTTTTCTTTACCAAGTTCCAAAATTATGTTCCCAAAATGCGTTTACAAATGCAGATGCATAAAATTCATTTACATACATCGTTTCGAAACTTTCGAAAACAGATAGTTCAAAATTTTCTTTTGTTCCTTGCTGATTAAACAAATAAGAGAAAGGAACATCTTGCGAAACTATTCCACCAATAAGTGCAAAATTTGATTTACCTATAAATGGCAATGAAAAATTGTCTGTAACCTTAACTCAATAAGCGCTGAAATTCATTGGTAGTTATATAAGGAACTGTTTGCTGAAAACTTAAATTAAAAACGGGATACTTTGAAGAAATATCAACTAATCTACTTCCATTATACATTACTTTTGAAAATGGAGAATAGCACAATTCAGCACCTATTAAAGAATAATAAAACTCAGAAGTTGCCAAAACTGTATTTTCGCCCATTATTTGTTCAAATTGATAATTGTAAAGTGGTGTTAATCGCTGCAATTTACCTGTAATTTTTGCCTTAACGCCTTTAACTCTAAATCGAAGGCTTGCTTTCCAATTAATATCCTGATCATAAAGAGTTGTATAAAAGCGATACAAATCTTGATTGCTACCAAGTTTTTCATTAGTTCCAATCGCCATACTTCCTGCTTGACTGATATCATGTGTCAAGGAAACATTTAAGCCTACCCCTTTTTTTGGCCATAACTTCACGTCCAATTCACCTCCATATTTCCACGCTTTATCTTTAAATCCATAGCCAAAATAACCGCCTATTGTCATTTTTTTCGTTAGTCGGTCATTTGTAAACAAACCAGCTCCTAATCGAATACCTTCGTAATTGCTATAGCCTAACACCTTTTTTATATCAAGATCAATGGACCTAAAGGCAATCTCCCATCTAATAGCGACTCCATAAGTAGCATTTTTTCATCTAAATTTAATTCTTCTCCAATACTATCTATTACCTGATAAGTAAGACTATCTCTTAATGACAATGGATTATGTCTGGAATTAGAGAGTGAACTGTCATTTTGCGTTTTATCTTTAATATCCATCTCCAAAGTAATATCTCCAAACTTTAATTCATCATCACTAGGGTTTAGATTGATATTTTTTAGATAAGAAACCGACTTCCCTATCATATCTAACCCTCCAACACTCAAATTCCGAAAGTCTAAATTAGAGTTCAACTGCTCTGGAAACCAAACACCATTTATCTGTTGGTATTTTTGATTTATTTGAATATCTATTGATCCTTTCGAGTTTACGGGTTTTGCAATTACATTTTTAACTCCATATTTATCAGAGGAGATATTTAAAACACCCTCCATAGCTTTAAAAACACGTTTTTCTTTTGGCCAAAACGAAACAACAAATATGGTATCATCATTTTCTATATAATCATCCAGTAGCTTGTAGTTATATTTTGAAAACCCCTCATTTGTAATAGGAGATATGTACTGAACATTACTTAAGGTAAAAAAGGTATTGTAAAAACTAAAAGCTTGCAATTCGGTAGCCAACATAGGCACCATCGTATTTTGCAAGCCACTTGTACGCGTTGCAATTACAATATCTTTGGTTTTATTAGGTGCTTTATGATACGTTTCGACCACGGTTTCAATCAACATCAAATTTTGTTTTGCAAAAAATTGTTGCATCATTAAATAACTAGAATCTTCGGAAGCAGATCCTGAAGAATCTAGTTCTGCACCAAGTGTCAACTTGTTATAACTTTCGTAATAGAAATCTAAATTTTTCTCTGGATTATTTGACCTTCTATTTCGGATTACCTTTTTGATAATTGGCAAAGCAGGATTATAGTCTGCATCAATTACAACTTCTTCTAGTCCAATTGAGTTTTTTGTCAAGTAAACTGTATTCTGAACAGCAACCTCTACAGTTTGTTCTAGTTTTTCATACCCGAGATAGCTAAATTCGAAATTTTCAATTTTTACATCTGACTCATATTCGAATACTCCATCAATATCTGTGGTAAAGCCATTTTGAGAACTTCCTATCCTTATGTTAACAAATGGCAAAGGCTCCTTCGTCTCGCTATCTATTACTTTACCTAAGTAAATATTTTGTCCCCAAAATAAATTTGAAAGTAAAATAAGAAAACTAAAAATGAATAATTTCATTGTAGTAAGGTAATTATTTTGCAATGAATATTGCATGTAAATATATAAATATCAGAATTATAAAGGAAAGATAGTGGCTTTTTTACAAACAAAAAATTAAGAAGTATTCGTCTACAAAAATATGCCTGTTTGTACTTCTAGAAATTAAAAAATGTAAATTTACAAACGTGTTTTCTAACAAATCAGACAATAACGCCATACTTAAAAAGCAAACTTTCAAAAAGGTTTGGAACATTATCAAACTCTATTCGAGTTTCGTAGTCTCTCGGGTATTTAAAACACCTATTAATTGGGGCAAGCCTTCTTCTATTTCTATCGAACCTACCACCGCATGCAATTTAGGATGCCCTGAATGCCCAAGTGGACTGAAGCAATTTACCCGAGCTACAGGTAATTTAAAACTTGATTTGAATAAGAAAATAATCGATGAATTAGGCGCTTATTTATCGTTTATCAATTTCTATTTTCAAGGCGAGCCCTTCATTAATCCCGATTTTTTAAAATTAGTAAACTATGCTTCGAATAGCGGAATATATACGGGAACTTCTACCAATGCACATTTTATAACAGAAGAAGTTGCAAAGAAAACGATTGAATCTGGACTTGATCGTTTAATAATTTCGATAGATGGCACAACTCAGGAGGTTTATGAGCAATATAGAATTCATGGAACACTGGAAAAAGTGCTTGAAGGAACAAGAAACATCGTCAAATGGAAAAAAGAATTGCAATCTTCAACACCTCATGTGATCTTTCAATTTCTAGTTGTCAAACCAAATGAGCATCAAATTAAGGATGCTATTCAACTCGCAGAAGAAATGGGAGTTGATGAAATCAAATTCAAAACTGCTCAAGTATATGATTATAAAAATGGAAATCCATTAATTCCAGAACAAGAGGAATATTCCAGATACAGAAAGAAAAAAGATGGGACTTTTGCTCTTAAGAACAAAATGAGTAATCATTGTTGGAGAATGTGGAGTGGATGCGTAATTACATGGGATGGAAAAATAGTACCTTGTTGTTTTGATAAAGATGCTTCGCATCAATTAGGGAAGCATTTCGGAGCAAACTTTTTCATCTATATGGAAAAGTAATCAATATAAACAGTTCAGAAAGTCAGTGTTGTCAAATCGAAAAGAAATCGACATTTGTAAAAACTGTTCTGAAGGCAGTAAAGTGTGGACTTAATTAACAAAGAAAAGAGAAAGAACTATTTCTTTCTGAAAAAGATCCGAATTGGAACTCCCGTTAAATTGTATTTGTCTCTTAACTTATTCTCTAAAAATCGCTTGTAAGAATCTGGAATATACTGGGGCAAATTACAGAAAAAAGCAAAAGAAGGTGAATGTGTTGGCAATTGCGTAACAAATTTAATACGTACAAATTTGCCTTTATTAGCTGGCGGAGGAAACCTTTCAATTACCCCAAGCATATATTCATTTAATTTTGAAGTGGGTATTTTTTGTATTCTATTTTCAAAAACTTCGACAACCTGCTCCAAGGCTTTATGAATTCTTTGCTTTGTTAAAGCAGAAACAAATAAAATTGGAACATCATTAAACGGAGCAATTTTTGAACGAATATCATCTTCAAATTCTTTCATTGTATTGGTTTCCTTATCAATTAAATCCCATTTATTGACAAGCAAGACAATTCCCTTTTTGTTTCTTTCGATAACCGAGAAAATGCTTAAATCCTGTTTTTCGATTCCATCTTGTGCGTCAATCATAAAAACGCAAACATCAGCACTTTCAATAGAGCGGATAGAACGCATAACTGAGTAAAACTCAATATCTTCATGCACCTTACTCTTCTTACGAATACCAGCTGTATCGACAAGTACCATATCAAAACCAAACATGTTGAGTCGTGTATCGATAGAGTCTCTTGTTGTACCGGAAATATCTGTTACTATATTTCTGTCTTCCCCAATAAGCGCATTTGTAAAAGATGATTTACCAACATTTGGTTTTCCAACTATTGCAATACGCGGTAAATCTGCATCTATTTCTATCAGGCTTATCTAACTCTTTAAGCGCATCTGTTAAACCGTCTAAAAGTTCACCCGTTCCAGAACCATTGATTGCAGAAATATTTACAACATTCTCTAAACCAAAATTATAAAATTCGTAGGTATCATTTATTCGCTCACTATTATCCACTTTATTGACAACAACAAAAGTAGGTTTCTTTGTTTTACGCAATAGTTTTGCCACGGATTCATCTAGATCTGTAATTCCTGTCTCTACATCCACAACAAAAACAACCGCATTTGCTTCTTCCAGAGCAATTACAACTTGTTTGCGTATCTCTCCCTTCAAAAATATCGTCAGAACCTTTTACATACCCTCCTGTATCGATAAGAGAAAACTCTACTCCATTCCACTCTGCTTTACCATAATGCCTATCTCGCGTAACTCCACTTGTTTCTTGAACAATTGCAGCTCTAGATTCTGTTAATCGATTAAAAAGTGTTGATTTGCCAACATTTGGGCGTCCTACTATTGCAACTATTGCCATTTTATTCTGAATATCTATTCGTAACCGTACTTCTTTAACTTCTGATCTTTATCTCTCCAATCTTTATCCACCTTCACGTATAAATCGAGAAATACTTTTTTATCAATAAAAGCTTCAATGTCTTTTCGAGATTCGATCCCTACTTTTTTCATCTTACTTCCTTTGTGGCCTATCAAAATAGCTTTTTGACTATCTCTGTTGACATAAATAAGGACGCGAATATCGACAATATTCTCTTTGTCTTTGTAAGATTCTACAACTACTTCGCACGAATAAGGAATTTCCTTGGAATAATTTTGCAATATTTTCTCTCTAACAATTTCAGATATAAAGAAACGCATCGGTTTATCCGTTAACTCATCTTTTGGAAAAAATGGTTCTCCTTCGGGCAATAACTCAATAAGTCGCGGCATAATAAAATCTACTCAACCCATGCAATGCAGATATGGGTAAGATTTCAGCCCGTGGGATTTGCTCCTTCCAGTAATTTACCTTTTTCTCTAAATCTGCGGATCCTTTGCTAAATCAATTTTATTCATCAGAACAAGAACGGGTGCGCTATGCGTTTTTATTCTTTCGAGTGTCTCTTTATGATTCATTTCTGTTTCAAAAATATCGGTTACAAAAAGAATAATATCCGCATCTTGAAGCGCGCTTGAAACAAAACGCATCATACTTTCGTGCAATTTATAATGCGGATTCAAAACTCCTGGTGTATCGGAAAATACAATTTGATGGTCATCTCCATTAACGATTCCCATTATTCTATGACGTGTGGTTTGTTGCTTTGAAGTTATGATCGAAAGCTTCTCCCCCACCAACTTATTCATAAGCGTAGATTTCCCAACATTGGGGCTTCCGACTATATTTACAAAACCTGATTTATGCATTTTTAAATTTTATTTCATTTTTTAATTGGATACAAAGAAACAAAAATTATCTTTGCACACACAATAGTGCGGGGTGGAGCAGTTGGTAGCTCGTCGGGCTCATAACCCGAAGGTCATAGGTTCGAGTCCTGTCCCCGCTACCAAAAGGCGACTCATCGGTATTTTTTATCGGTGAGTCTTTTTTTTTTCCTGTATCCGTTGTCATCTCTACGATTTATGGAAATAGAAATTGAATTTTACAGGTTCTATATTGTCTTGAAACTGGGTCAGTGATTATTCCCTCTGGAAACATTAATTTTTGTAACTTATGTTTTCTATTAAAGCCCCATAACACCATATTTTAATGAGGTTTCGGACAAAATCAGTACACTTTTCAAGTTTACTATCCAGGTTCGATATTGTCTGTGTTAGTTCAGACTGTTTTTGTCTTAAATCAAATAGTTTTTCTTCAGCACGAGATTTGTGTAATTCATATTCATTTTTTGAAATTTCATCTTCAATAAACTGATCTGATATCTTGAGAAGTTTATTTTCTAATTTCTTTATCTCACTTGTAAATATTTTCAAATCACCAAAATTTTGATCTTCCGAGTAGACCACACCACAAATAACTTTTTGAATATGAATAATTTACACTTTAAAAAGCTAACTAGAGATGACCCTGATTCTATTCCAATTCCAAATACACCAACACCTCAATAAATCCTTGTCTTAGATCTGATAATGTCTTAAAAATCACCTTCTTTCACTATTCTTATGGAAAAACCAAAACCCTTGGGTTTTTTAAAGCAAAATCTATCATAATCTAAGCCTCCCCTGCGGTAATCAAATAAATCACTAAAATATGCGGATTCTATTGATTCATTACCAACGATATAACTTTTTGGTTTATACCCTTCTGGTTGACCTGGTAAATTAAATTCTGATGATGTCCACCAAAAAGTAGTTATTTTTTTGTGATTAATATTTAAACCATCTCGAAATTTACCTTGATCATCTCGAAAATAGCCTGGATGTGCATTAAAACCACTTTTGTTTGTCCCATAATTATAATCCGTGTATCCGAATTCCGATTTTAAATCATCTTCGCTAAAACTTCTATTCTCTTTTAAATTCATCCAGTCTCTTGCCGATGCTACTCTCCATCCTTCCGGTGCAATACCTCGGGGGTCGTTCACAGCATACCAATTATAGAGCTTGCCATATTTTCTCCCATCGCAAAAGCTATTTCCTCCATTATCGGGTAAATTATTATAATAGCACCATGCGGGTGTTTTATTTTTAGAGGCATTAATCCATTGTTGTTTAGTTTTTGCTTCAGGAATTGAGTCTCCATTTCTAAAGGTAGTTACATTTAGGTTTTTTGTAGACCAAAGATTAGAACCTATCAGAGTTTGTGTAGTTGTTTTTCGAATGCATCGAACAGATGCCCCAGTTCCTGCATGCAATGATAATTTACGAAGTGTATCATCTTGTGATGGGATTTGATAAAACCATTTTAAAGAATCTTTTCCTCTGACACCCGTTCTAGACCAAAAAGAACCACAGTCAAAAGAGTAGAAATAAGAATCGGTGTATCTTAAAGAAACCGGTTCGACATTTAGCCCAGACTGTTTTATGTTCATGTTAGTTTTAGAGCTTTTGTTTTCTGGCCATCCATCTTCTAATTTCATTTTTTTTCCTGCCAAATTGAACCCTCCAAGATGATTTGCAAGAATTTCCCAATCCCAATAGGTTGGAACTTCCCAGCCGTATGGAGCCAATCCTCTTGGATCATTAATTGCATACCAATTGTATATTTTTTCAGTTTTATCATTAAAATTTTTTTCAGGATCTTTAACCAACGCATGACACCACGCCGGTTGTTTATTCTTATATGCTTTCATCCAATCTTTTCCAGAGGAAACCATAGGAATTGAATCTCCATTCCTGAAAACATCTGTGCAAAGATTGGTTGCCATCCAATCACACCGTACCCCTACAGTTTTCTTTGAATCAAAATATTCGTAGGTGTAATAATTATTCCTACTGTTTAAGCTAAGTATTTTAGTTTCAATTCTACTCCTGTCAATCTGTATGTTCTTAAGTTTTTTAAGTTTGTTCTCAAATTCCTCTTTAATAAGTTTTTGATTGAAAAGTAATTTTTCGAGTTTTTTATTCTTCTTTGTTACTTTTTTGATTTTCCTTTCTAATTCACTTTTTTCGCTATCAAGTTGATTCAATTCTGACTCTATTAATTCTTCACTAAGAATTAGATTAGAAAGCAATTCATTTAAAAAATCGTTCCTATTAATCGGCTCAAAATATTCATCGTCCCGAATACATCTAACCGGTAAGGCAAAGTGTTTTTTGGTATTATGATAGATATCTTCTACCTCTATTACATTATCCGGTTTTATTATAATGGCCCAAGCATTATCTCCTGGGACAAGAGTCGAATCCCAATTTTCATTGAAGCACCACCAAGCACCAAAATCAATTATCGTTCTATTATACGGATTGCCATCTTCTACATATCCACCCGGGAGGGCTGAAAAGTATGTGTCATTGTCTCCGGATCTTTCTTTGGCCCAGCCACTTTGATTTCTCAATTTCGAAATATTTTTATGAACTCTTAAAGAACTGGTTGATTTTTTCAAGCCACTATGTTTGTAGAAATTACCATCTCTTGAAACCTCGGCTCCAGCTCCAATATTTATAACTAGAGTTGACCAATCACTAATTGTTGCAATACGCCAACCTTCTGGGGCCAATCCTCTTGGATCATTTACTGCGTACCGATTATAATATATTCCGAATACCTCTTTTGTTTCACTGTTAACAGGTATATTATATTTTTCAAAGGCATAAGGCACATAATCACCGAGTGTATAGTAGCACCAAGCAGGTTGACCCTTTTCACTTGCTTGCTCTAGCTCTGCAGCGCTTTTGACTTGAGGAATAATATCGCCATTTCTAAAATGTTGAACAGCTAAATTCTCTGCCATCCAAATTTGATTCTTTATTTCGGTTGTTTTATAAACCTTTTTGCTTCTTTTTTCTAAATAAGTTCCTTTCAATTGAGCATTCGAAAAAGAAGCAAGAAAAACTACAATTAGTATAAAAGTAAATTTCATAATTATTTTGTTAGTAAAAATGCGCACTAATGTACAAAAAGACTTGCAGTAAAGTACAAATATGAACAGGTTTGATCGGAATACTTGCCATGTGGCGATTAATGGATTTTTTCCCGCGGGCTTTTTTTGCTCTTTAATCTACCCTACGAAGGTTGATTGTAAGACAAGAAAGGTATAACGCTTTGAATCCATTAACATTTACAAATTATGGTACTTTTTCCATTAATAAGTGGATGACACTGAGTTGCGATTTTGAAATTCGTTACGATAGTGAACCTCCCTCATCGCTTCAGGCAAAAGACTTCAACACCAATCTAGGCCTTCTGTTTACCTTTTAATTTTTCTGAGATTTTTAAAAAAAAAGAGCTTTCGTAAATGAAAGCTCTTTTTTTGTTTAATAAATTTGCATAAACATTAAACAAAGTTGTAACTTTACAGTAATTCAATTGAATAGCTTAAAACGCAAAACAATTGAAAGTCAATACAGCCAAACAAAAGTGGATGAAAAATAGAACACGTTTTACAGAACAAGAATTGGATCGAATTATCGAGATGGCTTGGGAAGACCGAACGCCATTCGAAGCGATATCCTTTCAATTTGACTTACCTGAGAAAGAGGTTATCAAGATAATGCGAAGCAATCTAAAAAATTCAAGTTTTAAACGCTGGCGAAAGCGCGTGAATAGCGGCGTTAGTCAGAAGCATCTTTACAAGAGAAGCTCGGAAGTTACGCGCTTTAAGTGTTCGCGACAGAGAGCAATCACTGGAAATAAAATAAGTAAAAGATAAATGAATTTATTTCAAGAAGAATATTCAATATTTCCATCAAACTATCAAGAGATTCTTCAGCGAGTTAGAAAGATAGATCCGGTTAAATATGGATCAACACGGAACTATCTAAACGGTTCGGTTACCTATTTATCCCCCTATATTTCGCGAGGCATAATATCTACAAAATTTATTCTTTCTGAAGTTTTGAATAGAGGATACAATCCATCCAAGATTGAAAAATTTATTCAAGAATTGGCATGGAGAGATTATTGGCAACAAATTGCTATTTCAAAAAATACGGCAATTAATGAGGACCTGAAACATGTACAAACTCCCATAGCAAACCACAGCATTGCTGATGCTATTGTAGAAGCAAATACGGGAATTACAGCAATAGACAAAGCAATCAGTAAATTTTATGAAACTGGATACTTGCACAACCATGTGCGAATGTATATCGCATCCATTGCTTGCAATATCGGTCAAAGCCATTGGAAGAAACCTGCTGAATGGATGTATTACCACTTACTAGATGCAGATTGGGCAAGTAATACCTTGAGCTGGCAATGGGTAGCCGGAGCGAATGCAAACAAAAAGTATGTAGCCAATCAAGACAACATTAATAAATACTGTTTTACCAATCAAAAAAATACGTTTGTAGACATACCATACGAAGCCTTCAGCTCATTGGAAATTCCAGAAGTTTTGAAAAAAACCTCTTCGGTAAAGTTGGAAACACCATTACCAGAGCAAAAAGAACTAGAAATAAAAACATCACTACCAACATACATCTATAACTTTTATAATCTTGACCCAACATGGGACAAGGATATTGTAGCAAACAGAATATTATTACTTGAGCCTTCGCATTTTTCTAATCATCCGATTAGTAAAAAAACGCTTGATTTTATCACAAAGTTTTCAAAAGAAAACATACATCAAATTCAGCTCTATTTGGGAGAATTTGACGACCTCGTGGATAAATACCTCCTGAAAGATGTACACTTCAAAGAACATCCCTTAAATAATCATTACAAAGGAATTGAAGTTAATAGAGACTGGATGTTTGATGTAGAAGGCTATCACTCCTCTTTTTTCTCCTTTTGGAAAAAATGTAAAAAGCAGTTAGACTATTGAAAAAAGAACCAGTAAATATTGTTTGGTTAAAGCGGGATCTTCGTTCTCAGGATCACGAACCACTGGCAAATGCGGAAAAGGAGGGTATTCCATACCGTATCATCTATTTATTCGAACCATCCATCATAAATTATGCAGATACTAGTTTGCGGCACTTGCAGTTTGTCTACCACTCTATCTTAGCAATAAATAAAAAACTAAAGCCCTACAATAGATCCGTGGAAATCTTTTATGGAGAAGCAGTGGATATATTTGAATACTTTTCTTCACTGTTTGAAATAAAAACTCTTTTCAGTTACCAAGAGAGCGGAACCGAGATTACTTGGAAACGTGATAAAATAATCAAGGTGATCTGCCAAAAGCAGCGTATAATTTGGAATGAATCGCAAAGAGACGGTATCATAAGAGGCATTAAAAACAGAGATAACTGGAATAAAAATTGGCATGATAAAATTCTTTCTCCCATACATAGCAACCAATATTCTATAGCGAATAACGAAACGATTGAACACCCTTTTATACTGCCAAAAAAACTAAAAGAACAATACGAGATATATCCCGAAGAATTCCAACCAGCCGGAGAACAAAAGTGCTTGGAGATATCTTCATTCCTTTGTAAGCAAAAGAGGTTTCAATTACCATAAACACATTTCTAAACCAACAGAAAGTCGAACTTCTTGCAGTAGACTATCGCCCTATTTGGCTTGGGGAAATTTAAGCATTAAACAAGTCTATCAATTTGTAGTTAAACACCCAAACAGAGCAGAAAACAAAGGAGCTTTTAGGGCAATGCTCACTCGTTTGCATTGGCATTGCCATTTCATTCAGAAATTTGAGGTGGAATGCAGCTATGAAACCATTTGCTTGAATAGAGGATATGAACTTTTACCACATGAAAAAAATGAAAGCTTTATACATGCATGGGAAAATGGAACAACAGGATACCCTTTGGTTGATGCCTGTATGCGTGCGGTGAAATCTACAGGTTGGATAAATTTTAGAATGAGAGCTATGGTTGTCTCTTTTTTAGCATTTAATCTGGATCAAGATTGGAGAGATGGAGTGTATTTTTTAGCAAAACAATTTTTAGACTATGAGCCCGGAATACATTACCCTCAATTTCAGATGCAAGCTGGAACAACTGGAATCAATACCGTGCGCCTTTATAATCCTGTAAAAAACTCAATTGAGCACGATCCTGATGGATCTTTCATAAAGAAATGGATTCCTGAACTCCGCAATGTACCGGAATTAAATATTCATGAACCATGGAAAATGACTTCGATGGAGCAAATGTTTTGTGAAGTTACTCTAGGTAAAGATTATCCATTACCGATTGTAGACCTGCAAGAAAGTGCGCGAAAAGCTAGAGATAAAATTTGGACACATAAAAAACACCCTGCTGTACAAAAAGAAAAATGGCGCATACTGAATACACATGTAAAACGAAATCAGAAGAGTCTAGAAAAGAAGGAAAAACAATGAACTAATATTTTAGCGTGAAAAAAGAATACCTACCAGAAAAAATATGTGTCGTTTGTAAGCTGCCATTTACATGGCGAAGAAAATGGAAAAAAAACTGGAATGAAGTAAAATATTGCAGTGAACGTTGTAGAAGAAATAAAACAAAATGAAGCAAATAAATCTAATATTCCCGCATCAACTTTTTGAAGAATCTCCTCTTTTCAATGGTGAAGGACCGATATATTTAGTGGAAGAACACCTGTTTTTCAAGCATTACCCTTTTCACAAGCAGAAAATAGCTTTTCATCGGACATCCATGAAAAGGTATGCCGCTTTTCTTAGTAAAGAAAAAAACATTGAGGTTGTTTACATTGAAGCAACCGAAAGTATCTGCGATATTAGATTACTTATTCCCGAACTGAAGCGCCGAGGTGTTGAGCATATCAACTATATAGAACCTGCAGATAATTGGCTCAATAAAAGAATAACTGCTGGTTGTTTAAAAAATGACATTTCAACAGAAATCTATGAATCCAAGTTGTTTTTGAATTCAAAATTAGAACTGACTGAATTTTTTAAAAGCGATAAAAAGAAATACCAGCAAACCAATTTTTACAAAGAACAACGGAAAAAACGCAACATATTAATTGAATCGGATGGAAAACCAACCGGAGGTAAATGGACATTCGACACGGAAAATAGAAAAAAATATCCAGCCAAAAAGCAACCGCCAGCTATAATATTTCCTGATATCGACCCATATTATGAAGAAGCAAAAACATATGTAGAAAAGCACTTTAACAATCACTTAGGCAGCCTTACTGAATATCCGCTTTATCCAAGCAGTTTTAAATCTACAAAAGATTGGCTCAATCAGTTTTTTGAACAACGCTTTTCTGAATTCGGGGTTTACGAAGACGCAATTATTGCCGAAAATTCCATTCTCAACCACAGCGTATTAACTCCAATGCTCAACGTTGGTCTAATCACCCCTAATGAAGTTATTGATTCCTGCTTAAAATATGCAAAGGACAACGATATACCAATTAATTCGACAGAGGGTTTTGTGCGGCAAATAATTGGCTGGAGAGAATTTATAAGGGGCATGTATGAATGCAGAGGCAGCGAAGAGCGAACAACCAATTTCTGGAATTTTGACAAAAAAATACCGAGCTCCTTTTATGACGGAACAACCGGTATACCGCCAATAGATAAAACCATAAAAAAAATTCTACAAACTGGTTATTGCAATCATATAGAACGCTTGATGGTAATCGGCAATTTTATGATGCTTTGCGAATTTGACCCAGATGAAGTTTATCGATGGTTTATGGAGTTATTTATTGATTCCTATGACTGGGTAATGGTTACAAACATTTATGGCATGAGTCAATTTGCCGATGGTGGACTGATGGCTACTAAGCCCTATATAAGTGGTAGTAACTACCTTATGAAAATGAGTAACTATAAAAAAGGAGAATGGCAAGCGACTTGGGACGGTCTTTTTTGGAGGTTTATGGATACACATCGTGCATTCTTTTTATCCAATCCTAGGTTGGGAATGCTGGTTAGGATGTATGATAAAATGCCAAAAGAAAAGCAGCAAAGTCATCTTGAAAATGCGTCAAACTACCTAGAGTCATTAAATATTCAGAACTAAAAAATAAAAATTATGCTATTCAACACAAGCTATAGAAACAAAGATTACGAAAAAAAGAGCAATGAAATGCTGGGTAAAGCCTATTCTCTATTAGAAAAAATAAAACTAAAGGGTATTGGCTCTGGCAGATTGGTAATAAATGAAATTAGCGCGTCTCTAAAGCCGAAAAATATGCAATCGACAGATACCAATTATGCAAATATTGAATTAAGGCCAAAAGGTATCATTATTCATTTTGCTAACAGGTTAGACCGATATTCTTGGACAATTCCCTATTATCGTTTAACGATATTCAGTACTGAAACATTTAGCATTCATTGTAACGGAGAGTTCATTCAGTTTAAAAAAAGTCGACATTACACAGACAACAAAAAGTTTATCAAGAAAATGATGAATTTTAAAAACGAAGCGCTAAATTTAGAATACTATGACGGTTAGTACTCTAAACTAGGCAAGAGACATTTATTGTGTAACATTTGGAAAAGAAAAAATGGAAAAAATACATATTGTAGGAGCAGGAATAAGCGGATTGATTGCAGCTACTGTTCTTGAAAAAAATGGATTTAACCCTGTAATTATAGAAGCTACAGATCGGCCCGGAGGAAGGTTAAAAACGGACATTGTAGATGGCTATCAATTAGACCATGGTTTCCAAGTGCTGCTTACTGCTTATCCTGCTGCTCAAAATTACCTTGATTTTGCATCTTTAGATTTACAGTTGTTTTTACCCGGAGCATCTATTTTTAAAAACAAGAGGCAAAAAATAATAGGAGACCCAATAAAAAACAAGTCTCTTTTATTCCCTACCCTTTTATCTGGAATCGGAACTTTATCGGATAAGTTAAAAATAGTAAAATTGAATAATCGATTGAAGAAAAAAAGCTTAAATCAAATATTTTCGGAGAGCGAAAAATCAACACTCTCCTATTTGACTGATCTGGGATTTTCAGCTGAAATAATTACTGATTTCTTCCAACCTTTTTTTTCTGGGATTTTTCTCGAACCACATTTAGAAACATCCAGTAGAATGTTCGAATTTGTTTACAAAATGTTCGGTGAGGGGCATGCTTCTCTTCCTAAATCGGGCATTGAGGCCATTCCTAAGCAACTTTTCAAAAATCTGAATAACACTACGTTTAAGTTTAACACAAAGGTAGTATCCATAGAAAACAATGAAATAACGCTTGATGACAAAACAAAATTGAAAACCAGCTTTACCATAGACGCTACCAATTTGCTTTCAAATTCAAGAAACCACGCAATCAATTGGAAGTCTTGTCATGTATTGTATTTTGAAACTGATGATAAAATCATTCGAAAGAATTTGATTGGTCTCATACCCAATAAAAGAATCAATAATAAATAACATCTTTTATCACACAAGCCTGAAAACCCATAATAGGGCAAAAAAAGAATTGCTATCCGTAACAGTTGTCGATGATAAAGATTTGGAGAAATCTAAAATTATTGAACGCGTAAAGAAAGAGCTAAAAGAATACTGCGGAATTGATTCTGGTAGATTTATTAAGCACTATTACATCCCGCATGCGCTGCCAGACTTGAAGGACTTACAATGCTCTGTAAAACCACCGCAAACAGGTTTAGCAGATAACATCTTTTTAGCTGGAGATTCTCAATTGAATGGCTCTTTAAACGCCGCTATCGTTTCTGGAGAAGAAGCAGCAATCCGGGTTATCGAAAAGTTATCTAACTAAGCATAAGACTTGTAAATAATTGATTCAACTCGCCAGGAATAATACAAACTAAAAAAGCTCCATCGTTATGCTTCAAATTCTAGAGTTATCCACGAGAATAATGGAAAAATTAAAGTTGTTCATTTTATCTTCAACACAGTAGATATAACTATCGATTATAATACTTAAATGAATCAATGGGCGGGTTTCATAAAAAATATTGTCGATTACCTACAAATTGCATCGGTCGATTTGACTTTCTGATCCTTGCTCTCCTGTGCCAAACTCCAAACTAAGTCATCTAAAGTCCATTGTGCAAAATCCACCTTAGAACTCCAATAGATATTTCAGCTAGGTTAAACCTGAAAACCACCGATTTTATCTTTAAAGACTGAATTACAGAGCGGCCTCTGTTTCGGTTGCCGGAGTATTATAGTAGAACAAGGAAAACATTATATAGTTTTTCTTAGTTGTTAGAGTTGCCACTTTTACCTGATCGCTATTTAAAAATTCTGAGTTCCTATCAGGATTTACAGAGTATCCCAACGAAGATAATTCCGAGCCAATTGCAGCCGCAACTGAGGATTGCTTTCCATAACCTTTGTTTTTTAGTTTTATTTTAAAACTTATCTCCTTGACAGCATTTGTAGGATCGTCAAGTTTTGTTTTGTAGCTGCTCACATAGCCATATTCGTTTCGCACGGCCGACTTTACCTTGTTCTCAAAAGAAACGGTAACAGAACTTGATGAAATGTTGGTAGGCAAATAATCTCCCGGTTCCTGAAATTGTTTCTTTCTGAAGTAGCTTCCACTTTTGTTGACTCCCTTTTCTATATTATCGTTAAATCCTAAGTTGTTCAAAGACGCAATAATGTTTTTAGATTTTTGGTTGATATCTGAAATATTTCCAATAGTATTAGCCAGAAGATTATCCACATCAAAGAACTGCGATTGAATACTTTTTTGCCCGAGTTGATTGCTAGCAATAAAGTTCTTGAACTTCGTATACATATACTTACTTCTTCTGTAAGAACTATAATTGGAGTTTTCAACCAATTCTCTACATTCATTTTTATTAACTTGTTTGCCTTCTTTATCAATGAAGATATAGTATTTTCCGTCTTTTACAATAGCATTTTTACAAGCAAAACCATAAGCTATTTCGTTGAATGCAGGTCTAATGATTTTTGTACCTTCTTTATCAATAAAACCAACTCTTTCTTCATCGATAATTGGAGCAAGCCCATTGTCAAAAATTAGAGGGTTACGATACCTAGGCCTCACAATCACTTCTCCTGTTGAGTCAATAAGTCCCCAGTCATTTTCTTTCTGGAACGAGGCAAAACCATTATGAAAATTGGTAACAGCCGTCCAAGAATTCTGGATTGAAATTACCTTGTCTCCCTTATAATTGCAGAAACCCCATCCTGATCCATCGAAAACAGCTACTTTACCTTCGGATGGCAACCCAAATCCAACGTATTTATCCTTGAAGTTAACAGCAGCACTGCCATTTTCTTCAATTAATTTCACATAAGCACTATTTATCGAATTCTCCCACACCAAAGCGTGTTTGTCATTGAATTTTGTAGACTGATCGTACTGACATTTAATTGCAATTTCACCTGTTTTATTTATGAAGCCCCACTTACCATCTGTGTTCTGAACAGCCGCTAACCCATTAGAAAAAGAGGTGGCAAATTCAATATCATTTAATGTGAATAAATCATTAAAATTATCATCAATGTATTTAATCTTATTGTTTTCAGTAACTATTGCAGACATCCCTTCACTAAACGGCAATGCTTCAACTAGTTTCATGCCTAGTTCATCGATCTTATATTTATCACCATCCGCATATATCCTTATGAAATCATAATATTTATCGCCTTCGTGATATTCAGTAACCATTGAAACTCCATTACTTGCTACGGTAGGAGCATCTTTAAATTCCGGAGGGATTACTTCGTCACCTGAAAAATTCACAAAGCCCCATCTACCGTCCTCTTTTTCCTGAAAAGGAATAAAGACACCATCAGAACAATCTACTTCTTTTTCCGGATCTACTTCACTACCGCATGAGACAGTCAAAAATAGAAAAAAACCAAAAAGAAGGAGAAAAGGCGTTTTTTCAAAAAGATATTTCATAGTTCTTAGGATTTATTTTTAATTTGGCTTTTGTAAGCTAAAGGTATCAAATATTTTCACATACATATTCTATTGTTAATTATAATTTTTTTTGGAAATAAAAATTATAGCCAAAAAAACTGTTTGAAAAGTTTGTCAAAAAATGAAGTTGAAGCAGCGTATGATTGCGCGCAAAGTAAAATTATCAAACAACCTGACAATTTATATTTAAACTTTGTTTTAGCGGAAGTTCAAAGCAATAGGGGTTTTGGTCATTATGAAATTTATAATGCTTACCAAAGCATTATAAACGCTAGCAAATTTTATGTTAGTGCCCCTGATGGTGATCAGGAAAAATTTAGGAAAGTATTTACTAAATTCCAATATGATACGAATTTCATAGAAATAAGCCTCCAAAGTATCTGCGAGAAGGCTCTAATTGATGTAAAGAATATCAAAACAGTTTCAGCCTATAATAAATTCATTCAGATTATAGATGTTTTGGAATATAACAACAAAGGTATTAGGTTAAGAAATTCGCTTGCTTTTGATATTGCGAAAGCTGATAACTCGATTAAGTCGATCGAAACCTTTATTGAAGAATACCCGGGAGCAATAGAAAAATCTCAAGCCATAGAACTCAGAAACATCCTAGCCTTTAATGAAGCAAAAGAGGGTAATACTATAATTTCATTTCAATATTTTATAGACACCTATCCAGATGCTGCTGAAATAACTCAAGCCATAGCATTAAGAAATAAACTTGCTTTTGAAAACACCAAAGAAATAAACACAGTAGAGTCATTTCAAGATTTTATAGATACCTATCCAGATGCAGCTGAAATTCCTAAAGCTATTGAATTAAGAAATGAGGTTGCTTTTCTAACAGCAAAAAAACAGAACTCGATTATCGCATATAAGGAGTTTGTAGATAATTATCCTAACGCTATTTTAGTTGACTCAGCGGTTAGTATAATTTATGAGCTAGCATATAATGAAATTGAAGATATCTTTTCTAACTGGAATAGGTATCAACAATATTATGAGAAATATCCATCCAGCCCATTTTCATCAATTGCTTTTGAAAAATACAATGAATACTATTTTTTGCACAATACTATCCCTAATAATGGGTTTTCATTTATTTCTTTTATTGAAGAAAACCCTGGCAATGAATATATAGAGGCTGCCATAGACAGCATTTCTCAAATAGGTAAAAGGAATAATGACCTTATTATGATTCAATACATGATTAAAAATTATGAAGAGCGTATAAATTTAGAAGAAGCATTAAACATCGTATATGATATTATTTCTTCTGATGGTGAAATCTCCAGCATTGAATGGTTCACACAAAATTATGCCATTAATGGCAGCATTGAGCGAAGAATAAATTCAGATTTGATAATTGCTCAAAAGAGTAAAGATTTGATCTTCATAAGAGGATTATTAGAAGAAAATAATTCGTTGGATAATTTTGAAAAAAGATTAACTAGAGAAGGAGCAAAAGGAGGAGATGTGCAAATATCGCTTCTATGGAATAATTATAATGATATTGATCTTCATTGCATAGACCCAAGTGGGGAAGAAATTTTTTACAGTCGGAAAACATCATCTTCTGGAGGAGAATTAGATGTAGATATGAATGCAGGTGGACCGAGTTCAAATGAACCAGTTGAAAATATATATTGGCCATCTGAAGGTGCTCCAAATGGGTCTTACAAAATTTTTGTTAATCACTATGCAAAACATGGAGGTTATGATTCGCAGGATCCTACAAGCTATCAAGTGCGGTTAAAAATTAATGGCCAAACAAAAGTATTTGATGGAAGAATATCACATGGAGAAAATAAAAAACTAATTTTTCAATTCAGTTACAATCAAAATAAAGCTTTTAATTTCGAACTGAACATGACTGAAATAAAATTAGCAGAAAGTTATATTAAATCAGCAGCACCTTATCGCCAAGCTTATAGAGCCCTAGTGGGATTATTAAAACGCTTAATTGATAACAAAAACTGGTCACAGGTAACTAGCATAGTAAAAAAATTCAGACCTTATTTTAATACTGATAAGGATTACTTGAAGTTATTGGAACTTGTTTCTGGCCCGTCAAATAGCGAGATTAAAAAACAATCATTCCCAAAATATTTGAATACGAAAGAAGGAAATGAATATTCTCCTACTATATCAGGAGATTTCAAATCTTTGTATTTCTGTGGTAAAAACAGAAGCGATAATCTTGGTAAAGAAGATATTTATTTTTCAAAAAATATTTCTGGTAAATGGGAGAAACCAGAACTAGTTGAAAGCTTGTGTAATTACAATACAAATGAAGCTCCTCTAAGGTAAGTATATCGACTGACGGAACAAAAATGCTTATGTTTAGAGAAGGTCAAATCTATTTTTGTCGAAAAAACTGAATCTGGATGGTCTAATCCTGAATTGATTGAAGATCCTATCAATAATGGTCAATGGAATGCTGATGCTGTTTTTAACTAGTGATGGTATGGCGATATTGTTTACTTCTACAAGAAAAGGAGGCTATAATTTCAAAGAAAATATTTCAGCAAATAAAAATTACCCTTCTGATATTTATATATGTGAGCGAAATAATTACGGGTGGAGCAGACCAATAAATTTAGGCTCACTAATCAATACTTCGGGTAGCGAAAGAACCCCATTTTTACATCCGGACATGAAAACATTGTATTTTTCTTCTGATGGCCATGGAGGCTTCGGAGATCAGGACGTATATAAAAGCACACGTTTAAATGACAGTAGTTGGACAGATTGGAGTATTCCAATAAACCTTGGGAAAGAAATAAATGGAAGTGGAAAGGATTTGGGGATACAAAATTTCTACTGATGGTAAAAAAGCATATTTTTCTGAGCAAGTAACAAATACGACAAATATGAACCTATCATGGTTGAATTTACCTTCTTCCATGAGACCTGATTTAGTTGCTACCCGTCAGTGGTGAATTAATCTCTAAAAATAATGAACCTATACATGCAAAAATTTTCTATGAAGATCTAAATACGGGGAAACAGGTCGGAGAATCCCAATCAGATCCAGTAGATGGCAGTTTTTTTATTGTTCTTCCTTTAGGAAAGATCTATGGTTATCATGTCGAGAAACAAGATTATTTTCCGATATCGGGGAACCTAGACCTAAGAAATACGACTGAGATAGTAGAAAAAATGGATACTATAAATATGGTAACCTTTAAAGAAATGATAGATAATGGGCAAGCTATACCTGTTAATAATCTTTTCTTTCATTTAGGTAAAAAAGAATTATTGGCCTATTCAATTCCAGAATTAAAAAGGGTCGCTGAAGTAGTTAATAAAAATAACCTGACTATTGAGATTGCTGGCCATACAGATGACATTGGGGATTCTACAGCAAATTATGAATTATCAATAAAAAGAGCAGAATCAGTAAAAATATTTCTCATTAATAAAGGGTGCTCTGAAGACGCTTTACAAATTATCGGTTATGGAGATTCAAAACCTGTTGCTACTAATGAAAATGACGAAGGAAGAGCTAGAAATAGAAGAGTAGAGATTAAGATTATTAATAATTAAACAGATGAAGGCAAAAGCCTTAACAGAAGAGTGGAATTTAAATTCAATAGTAATTAATGGAATTAAAAAAAATTAGTGAAATAGTTTTAATATCTGCCTTATTGGTATGCTCAACTCAATCTATAATATGCCAAAATCGGCTGCTTAAAAAAGCCTATATCCATATTAATGAGAGTAATTGGGAAGCATTTAATGATAAGTGCAATAAGTACCTAACAAAAGATGCTGAACATCCTCAAAAACAGATTGATCATGCTGCTTATCATTATTTAATGGCTTTATACTTTCAAAAAAGTGCAGCTTATGATCCAGTGAAATGGTATGAGGAGCTTATGGTAAGTTATTCTGCACTGAAATTAATGCCAGAAGAGGGGAGAAAAAAAAATTGTTCTGCCTTTAATTTCTGTATGAACAATGAAAAAGAAGAAATCTCTAAAGTGGTCAATGCAGTATATTATAAATATGAAAAATTTAATGATATTTATTATTGGAAGGACTTCATAACTGCATACGGCAAGCACTCTTTGGATTTAAAATACAAAGCAGAAAAAAACATTGAAGAGCTTGCTTTTAAAAATGCGATATCCAAAAATTCGGAAGCTACCTATAAACAATTCATTAAAGATTATCCAAATGCAAGCTCCGAAAGGATAGATAAAGCAATTGATAATTGCCAGGAGCTGGCCTTTAAAAGAGTGATTTCTGCAAATACTATTGATGATTATAACGATTTTCTTTTTGAATATCCAAATACCACCCAAAAGGAATTGATACGAAAAAACATTCAGGAAATAGAATACCAAGCAGTATTAAAAAAAGCTGAATACCCATATGGAACAATTGACCCCATTAAAAATCACCTTAATAAATACCCTAATACGGCTAATAAAATAAAATTAGGGGAACGCTATTTTAAATTAATTTCAGCAGGATCAAATTATAACCACAATGGTGTAAACCTATACCAAGACTTTTTAAAGCTATTCGATGTTACTGAAAACCAAATGAAAACATTAGCAGACTTGGTAAATGAGAACTGGGACTTACCTCTTATGGAATTCTTTATTAAGGAATTTCCTTTTTACGATCAAATTAAAGAAATTAAAGAAAATAGAAAATGGTGTATAGAAACAGATAGTCTTATTTTCATAACTCAAAGGACCAATTATATTAGTCAAAAGCCAACCGATGAGTATGATGATGAAATGAGCCAAATCGAATTTGGCTTGACCCGTCCCAGAAATGTAAAGCAAACAGAGAATGGAATTACTATTCATACACGAGCAAATATTGTTTCATTAATAAATAATATCGTTACCGGAGAACGTTTTATTAGTTACAGTTATCGCGTCTTTTTGCCCCTCTTTAAAGCGCACAAAATTGACATTAGCCTATATGAAGGATTTCACACAATGTTAGTCGCCGATAAGAATGGTAAAAAGACAACTTTTGATGCGCATGAAAGTTTTGGACAAATGGCAATTATTTTTAGAAACAAGAATAATATTTTTTTTACTACCACTACTTCAATGCCTTATGGTGATGGCTATTATGATTTCTCTATTTACTCCTATAACAACGGAGTGATCACTAAAGTGTATAATGATGATGATTTCTTTGGACAGAGCCGGAAGCTGCTTTTTTTGACAAAACAAATTTCTCAAAAACAAACCGGATACAATGCTCCATATGCAGGTCATGAAGGTGAAGAATATATGATAGAGTATGAATACTCCGAAGAAAACAATACTTGGAAAAAAATAGAAGACATAATGGCTTCAGATGCTGCGATGAAAAGGTACATTGAAAATCTAGTTGACAGTAAAGAACCGATTAAAATTACCGGAAGATCATTGAATCCAGAAAATTGCAAAGGCAAAAATCATTACAGTAGCTATTACAAAAACTATTACAATGGAGTTTGTTATTCAAGCGTGTATATGACACAGAGAAGGGAAATAAACTCCTTGCCTATAAATTATAAGGGGTTTATATATCCAATTAAGCTAACTGACGACAATATACTCATTGGCACCTCATCTACTGAAGAACATTATTACATGGAAGATTACGATGAAGATGAATTGATCTTTATTGACTTTAAAAACGCTTACAATAACAAAGAGATCATTTTGCCGCCTTATAAATTATCAACCATCAAAATTGGCCGATTTAGAAGTGATGACCGAAGATCTAGGATTGATGGAATGGAAAGAAGCTAAAAAGGCTTGCGAAAACTTAGGAGATGGCTGGCGATTACCTACAAAATATGAGTTGAATCTATTATATGAAAACAAGGATAAAATTGGCGGTTTTGCTATTAGCAAGTATTGGAGTTCTACGGAGGAGGATAACGACACTGCGTGGTACCAGAGTTTCACCAGTGGTGGCCAGTACGCCAACGATAAGAACCTCGAGTTCTTTGTTAGGGCTGTTCGGGGTTTTTAACTATTTAACAATTCATCTATTTGACTATTTTAAATGGGTAATATGCTGCGTAGCGGTGAATTTTGTAAGGTAAGCCTAGTATAATAGTACAAACGCATAGCGTTTACATAAATATAATTAATCGGTTAGAATAAACTAAATGAAATTTAAATACATTATTCTTATTGTTATTTTTCCAAAACTAGTAAGCGCTCAAAGTTTAAAAAATTCTTGTTTAGAGTTTAAAAAAGAAAGCATTGTAAAATTAAATGAGTTTCATACTGAAGTAGTAGATTTTCCAGATCCCAACTATGTGTCAAAAAAAGAACTTATCACCATAGTTCTTCCTGAATACCTCACCTATTCATACAACAAGAACAAGATAGAAATTAGCTATTTAAAGATGTCTTATGAATTAAATATGGAAAGATTCAACACAATATCATTTGGTCCTTTTCAAATGCAGCTAAGGTTTATTAAACAGAACCTAGAGGAATATCCTTCAGAAAAAATAAATGATGAAGTTCTTAAAAATTACAATAATTCTGGATATAAATATTTAATAAACCACATTAACCATCTTAATAAATTAGAAATTCAATGGAAAATCTTAAAAATTTTTGAATACAATTTTTTCAATAGGGTAAACAAAAATAATATTAATAATAATTACATCAATTTTATAAGGAAATACAATTCCGGTAACATTAGAAAACCAAACAATCATTTTACAAAAATTATGTGCGACCAAAAAACCTATGAAGAGTGGTGCTCAGAGATGAGTAAATGGTAAATATCAATCTGTATTGTAAAATTGCCTAACTTGTAAAGAAATTATTATGTCATGAAAAATATCTTTTTATTACTCTTTATTTTCCCTACTCTATTTTATTCCCAAAACTATCAAAACCGTGGCGAATTTATTGACTATGACATTTGTGACATGTGCGAGCAGCCTACCTATAAAATTATTGGTTGGAGTAGAAAAGGGAATATCGCTTATCTTAAAAATACTGCGTTTGGCGGCTATGGAGGTTGTAAGTATGAATTGGTTATTCTAAATCTTGCAACAGACAAAGTTTTAAATAAAACTTTACTAGGTGGAGATTCTCCTGGAGAACACCAAGCAAGTGAAAATGCATGTGACATTGATTATCTATGGAGAAAGAAACAAAGATCAATTAATGACCTATTGGGGTATTATGAAATAACCTATGATTTTTTTGGAGGGATCCGTGAACAAAATAGAACCCCAAGTTCTACAGGGCTATACACTTTCAAGCTTTCATCAACAATAGTATCTACATACGATAATTATGAGTGTGAGGGAGTAAACCAATTAAAATACGCCCTTAAGGTGTATCATAATGGCAAAGCTGTTACGGTGAGTAAAAACTATAGCTTGAATGCGGGGAGTATTGAAATACTGGGATATTATAAATCGCCAGTGGAAGATAGAATCCTTATTATTTTACAATATTCTAATATGGGATGTATGGAGTTTGACCATTTTGCAGATATAATTATGGTAGGATGTGAGCTCAACCCTAAATGGTGGGACTAAATTAATATGAAAAATAATTTTCTTTATGCAAGTTTGATCTTTTTGTTCTTTTGCTGCAGTCATTCAGCAACAGAGAATAATCAGCAATATTCTTTAAAACATGATCAATCAAGCTATATCCAATCCAACGAAATTGATTCTTCGGCTTTTGTTCTTCAAAAGCTATATTACCTAATATATCAACGGACACTAGTTTTGATCTTAAATTCAAGAACTACTCATACAAAACAATAATCAAAGTCCCTGACAGTTCGAGAGATTATAAAGGTGTTATTCTAGCCTTACATGGATGGAATCTTCCGCACACAGATTGGTGTGATAAAACAGAACTCTGCAAAAAAGCAACTGAACAAGGGTATATTATAATACTGCCAGAGATGGGTAAAAGTACCTATTCGAATTATTATTATCCGGAAACCAGAAAAGATTGGATAAAATATCCTACAAGAAAATGGTTTCAAGACAGCCTTATCACTTATTTACAGAATGAATTTGGTCTTTTAATAGCAGGTCAACCCAACTATATTCTTGGTCTATCAACAGGTGGAAAAGGTGCCGCCCTTATCGCACTTGACAATCCGGATATTTTTAAAGCCGCTGCCGTACTTTCTGCAGATTTTGATCATACGTTTTTTCCAAAAAGCGGATATTACATTGGTTTTTATGGTCAGTATGAGAAATTTAAGGAAAGATGGATACAAGAAGATAACCTTATGTATAGCATAAAACAATATGCAGTTCCCACCTATTTGGGCCATGGATTAAAAGACAATGTTTCCCCTGCAAATCAAACGGTAATGTTTTATGATAGCCTACGCAGATATCAACCAGATTTATCTTGTACTCTGCACATCGATTCTTTGGCTAAACACGATTACCCATATTGGAATAGTGAAGTAGATCCAATGCTAAGGTTTTTCGGAAAGTTTAAAAAGCAACCTTAATTCATGAATTTTTTTTAACTTGTTAGGAAATTAAAACCTCAATAATCCATGAAATATTTTATCCTCTCTTCTTTTTTTATTTTAACCTCTAATGTAATTTCCGCTCAAATTCCTACCATTTATGCAAATGGAGGCGAAAGTAGAGTGAATTGGGATGAAATTATGAGCGAATATGAGGATCCTAATTATGAAGGTCCAACTTTTTGGGAAGTTTGTATAATGGTGCCCGAAAACGCATATGCTTCTTCAACATTAAGACCCCAAGGAAGGTATAATTACAATGCAAAGAACTTAAAGGATTATGACCCTAATACAGCATGGGTTGAGGGAAAATCAGATTATGGAATTGGTGAATACTTTGAAGTTGATTATTTGTCAGCCTCCGTTAACACTTTAATATACAATGGATATCAAAGGTCATACACCTCCTGGAAAAACAATTCAAGAGTAAAAAAATTTAAGATATATGGTGATAAGAGCCCTATTTGTTATTTAGTATTAAGCGACAAAATGGGAGGACAATCATTTAAGATTCCTGAAAATAATTATGAAATTTTTAGATTCGAAATCGTATCTGTTTATGAAGGAGATAAATGGAAGGATGTTGCTATTTCAGAAATACACCAAAGAGGATGTTGTTTTAATAGTAATACTAAAATTCTAAATTTAGAAAGTCATCGCTCCATTCATCAAATCCAAACAGGAAATGAAATTTATTCTTTGGATTTAAAAACAGATGAAATGAAAATTTCAAAGGTTACTCAATCAGCAAAACAAACCCACCATACATTACTTAAAGCCTCAACTGAAGATCATACTGTCGAGCTAACTCCATCGCACCCACTCCATATTAAAGATCATGGTTTAGTATCATTACATGCCTTGAAAAAAGCTTACAAATTTGCTGATTACCAAGAACTTATTGGGGAAATTGAAATTTTAGTTTGGGATAACGAAAAACAAAAAAGTGAATATCAAAAACTCGTACAAATTGAAAAAATAAATGGTGAATTTGAAACCTATACTATCCTCCAGTTAGAAAAAGGAAAAACGTACATCGCTAATGGGTTTGTAACTTCAGTTTACTAATTCAAATGTTACGGTTTATTTCGGCTACTTCCTATTAATTATTCAAACAAATGACGGAGCCTAGCAGAATGAAGCACTTATTTAAGCAAAGCTTAAAGAAATTGACATTCAAAGTTTAATTTAAATATAAAACATTAGAATTAATCGGTTATATTTGCCTGATTTTTTGTGGAATATAACTGAGAATGCTTAGGGTTCTTAGTATAATTAATAATAGTTCAAAGCAGCGGCTTTGTATTTAATTAAATTTGATATGAAAAGATTATACTCTTGCAACATTACTTTAATTTGTTTATTGATAGTTGGATTTTATTCTTGTGGCCCATCAGGTAAAGCCCATAGTGAAAGTGAAACCGAAGCTCAACCAAAAACAGAACTGACCAACGATTCTTTGTCTTTAATAACAATTGATACTTTTGCTAATGTTGCGGTAGTGCCAATTGATACATTTCACAATTCATTGGCTCAATTGATTTCGGGAATGGATCTTTCCTACTTTAGTGACGAGATTAACATAGACTCTGCATATTGGAATAATTACCACAAACAGGTAGGTACTGCATTTTCAAAAATGGAAGAGAGAAGGTTAGTGCCAATGCAGAAATGGATGGATAGCATTTCAGCAGATAACATTAACGACACGAGCTTATTGTTTTATCCATTTTCGGGAGCAGATTTCCTGCATGCCTACTATTTATTTCCTGAAGCGAATGACTACGTGCTAATGGCTCAGGAAAAGATTGGAGACATTCCGGACATCAATTCAATGAAGAGCGATGAGGTGAAAAATTACCTTGACGCTGTTGACCAAAGCCTGATAGATATCTATAAAAGAAGCTATTTTATTACAAAGCGTATGAAAAATGATACCCGAGAAGGAGGAGAATTAAATGGATTACTCCCACTTTTTTATTGGTTTATTGCAAGAACTGATCATGAAATAATTAACGTATCCAGGGTTTTTGTTGATAGTTCTTCTGTATTAAAAGAACAATCAATAAACACAGAGCTACCTGCAAATCGTATTGAAGGAGTGAAATTTATTTTCAGAAAAGTAGGAAGTGATAAAGTAAAGTCAATGACTTATTTTAATTGTGATATTTCAAATGATGGGTTTATTGAAAATCCCGAATTTAAAAAATATCTAAGCGCAGTTAGACCTGGAAATAGTTTTGTTAAGTCCGCTTCCTACTTAATGCACTATAACAGTTTTAGTGACATTAGGGAAATGGTGCAACAAAAAAGCCAATCAATCCTTGAGGACGACACAGGTATTCCTTATAAATATTTTGACTCGCTTAAGTGGGAGATTAATCTTTATGGCCTTTACGTTAATCCTGTTAAAGACTTTAGTCAATCTAGATTTCAAGCAGATTTAAATAGAGCTTACTCACACGGGGATAAATACAGGGGTAAATTGCCATTCTCTCTGGGCTATCACTGGGGAACTCAGAAACAGAATCAAATGCTATATATCAAGAAGTGAAAGCCGAAAAGTATTCCAAAGCGGTAGCCACAAACATGGTTATTGCCAATATGATAGGAACCGGCATCTTTACCGCGATAGGCTATCAAGTAATGACCGATGCAATACCGGATCCTTTCACTATATTGCTAATATGGGTTGTTGGAGGGTTATTTTCATTATGTGGTGCCTTTGCATATAGCGAAGTTGCTAGTTGCGTCAATCGTTCTGGCGGTGAATATTCGTTTCTTTCAAAACTGTATCACCCTTTACTTGGTTTTTTAAGTGGTTGGATTTCGATAATCGTTGGGTTTTCAGCTTCAATTGCAGCCTTAGCTCTGGTTATTGGGGAATATTTTCTTCCTTTAATAGGCTTATCAAAAACCTATGCGATTTCTTTGTTCAGTATTGAAATACCTATTCAAAAAATTGTTGCCTTAGGTTCAATTATGCTTATTGCATTAGTACATATAAAAGGTGTTAAATTTGGCGGGGTTTTTCAAAATTACATTACCGCATTTAAGTTATTAATCATAGGTTCAATCATAATTGTTCCTTTTATTTATTTTGGATATGAACCCAGCAATGTTAGTTTCAGTCCAACAGGAGAAACCTCAAATACCATTTTAAGCTCTGCTTTTGCAGGATCATTGGTTTGGGTGATGTTTTCATATAGCGGATGGAATGCAAGTACCTATATTTTAGGAAACCTAGAGAACCCTAAAAAAACACTTCCATTTTCTTTGATCTTTGGAACCTTGGCTGTAACTGTAATTTATTTGCTACTGAACTTTACTTTTATGTATGTGGCATCATTTCAAGAGCTGGAAGGACAGATCGATGTAGGTAATGTCGTAATGCAAAAAGTGCTTGGAAATAAGGCTTCTTTGATAGTTAGTGGAGTTTTTTCTTTTGCACTTCTATCTGGATTAAGTGCCATGATGATTGCGGGCCCCAGAGTTGCAGAAGAAATTGGTAAAGACTTTACTTTATTTAAAGTACTTGGAAAACAGAACAGCAAAGGAAATCCTGTTCCAGCGATCATATTTCTGACTGTAATTTCCTCTTTACTGGTGATCTTCTCCTCGTTTAAGGAAATAGTCGAATATATTGGTATAACGCTTACGGTATTTGCAATGTTAACGGTTTTTGGGGTGTTTATTATTCGAAAGAAACGAATCCCTAATGTCTTAGGAATAAAATGTTTAGGCTATCCATTTTCTCCTTTGATGTTTATTGCTCTTTCATCGTGGATGCTTTATTATTTTATCAGCCAAGACCCTATCAAAATAGTTTGGTGCCTCATTACAGTTGTTCCCGGAGTTTTTATTTACTTTCTTTCTAAAAGATGAATCTAAAATTGACTGTATTAATTGTAGCGTTAATTAGTTATAATTATAATTTAAGCCAGCAAAACACTCTGAAAACGCAAGAGTTTTTGCAATTTGTAAAAGGAAAAGATCCTTTGGTTGATGCTGTTTTAAAAAACCATGAGCAATACAGGTTGCAAATCGTTTATGGTCAAGTAACGCATCATTCAGAAGATTCCGTTTCCATAATTAACTCTTCCCTCTTAAAAGAAAACTACTTTTACCCTGCTAGTTCGGTAAAGCTTCCTTGCGCTATGATTGCCATGGAGAAACTGAATGATTTAAATATCGGCGGCAATTATTATTTCCGATTCAATAATGATTATCTGTGCGGCAGCAATGCTCATATCAGCAATTCTCAAAATTCAAAATCCTCGTTTTATGATATTATAAAAGAAATGATTGTTGTTAGTAATAATGTGTCCTTCAATAGCGTATATGAGTTTCTAACTCCGGGATATCTGAAAACTAAGTTAAGGGAAAAAGGCCTTAATGATATTCATGTTTTCAATAAGTTTGCTGGCTGCAACTTACAAGAAAACCTGAAATGTAATACCATTAAATTTTATGATCAAAATGATCAGTTATTGCATAAACAAGATGCTTCAGTACTCAATCTGTCAGAGATGGCTGAAAACTATAACTACAGCCAAAAAAAATTAATTGGAACCTATTCTTATAAAAACAGAAAAACCACTAAAAAACCATATGATTTTAATTACAATATTTCGACATCCTTAGAAAACTTGCACAATTCACTAACAGATTTGATTTATCCAAATAACATAAATACTTCAAGGCGGTGGAATTTAAAGAAATCCGATAGGAATTTCTTGATCAAAATACTCGGTATGTTCCCCAGGGAATTAAATACCAAAATCTATCAAGACAGCACGAAATATCCTGACAACTTGCTAAAGTATATTGTCTTCGGAGACCCTAATTCAAACACCAAATCAAATAGCATAAGAACTTTCAGTAAGATTGGCCTGGCCTATGGTTTTACCACGGAAGCGGCTTATGTGGTTGACTTGGAGACTAACAAAGATTTTTTTCTATCAATTACTATGTACACTAATAAGAACAAAACAATTAACGATGGAATATATCAATATGAACAAATAAGTAAACCCTTTTTTGGAAAACTAGGGATGCTGTTGTTGGAATATGAAGCGCAAAGACCTCAGCCATTCTCTCCTGATTTTTCTTCACTTGGGTCATTTTACGATTAAGTCACTTTTTTGCTCTCTTTATATTGTAAACCCCACTTAGATCATAAACCCCATATTTTCCGGGAACCGATTTATTTTGACCAACATAGCTTAAAGTTATGCCCATTCTTTGATCATAGTCTTTCCAGCATATAAATATTGCACTATGTCCAACATTGTGGTACGAATAGTTAACATGATAAATCCAATCTCCAGGCTCTAGTATCTCCGGGCTTGAATGTTTTACTCCCTTATTTCTTTTGTAAATAACTTCTCTATTGGACCGCTGAACTCCGGCATTATTATATACTGCATTTATGAAATCCCAGCATGATCCAACAATAACATCTTTTCGTATAACAGCCATTTGGTAACCCTCCTTGATAATTTGAAGCCCTCCTTCATGCGTCTTATTTGGACATTCCTGCTCCAATAAGCAACAACAATCTTTTAAATGCTCAACTTGCTTGAGCATTTCATCATTCGGACAGAAAGCACTCGATGAATCGAGATGGAATTCTTTCAGAAGGGTTTCTTTTGAAGTAACTTCGCTTTTCTTTGCAAATTGCAGAGAATCTAAAGCACCTTGGACAAAGGCTAACTCCAGGGTTAATGAATCTACTTTTTTTGATAGGAAGTTGGTTAAATAGGATAATTGGTTTAATTCTTTTTTATGTGATTCCTGGTCTTTGCTGATTACTGATTCAAGGCTGTCTATTCTATTTACAATACTCTTGGACTTCCAGAATTGACTCTCAACAGGGTTAAAGTAAAAAAGAAAAATAACTACCAAAATTATTGGCTTCATTCCATTGAAAAAAAAAATAAACCCTCCAGATACAATAATTTTTAGTTTACCCATAATCACAAAACTATACTCTTGATTTACAAAAATAGCACTAATTCCATAAAAACTACTAACGACTCAAACAAAAGCAACATAAGAGATCTACATTTTCATACTCTCGATATTCTTTTATTTTAATTAAAGAAAACCTGATTTCGTTTTCTAGATGACATTTAATAATGAACAATTATAATTTTGAATTGTGGGGTATGTGGGGTAAGTCACAAAACAAAAAGCCTCAACTAACTCATTATAAGTTTGCTGAGGCTTTTTTATGCGGTCTGGACGGGAATGTAACCTATATAAAACAAAAAACTAAATACTTATACATCAATAATTTATATATTTTATTGTCGATATATGTCATACCTATTGTCAACCCTATTTTATTTATGAGTATATTTATACATGCCTACAGTAAAATGTATTTTAAGAAAAGACCAGCCAGATAAAGATGGATTATGTAAAATCATCATTATTTACAGTCACGGTAGAGGTAAAGTCACCAAATTCACAATTGGTGAAAAAGTTTTAATTAGTCATTTTAACAATACAAATGGTCATGTAGTATCTTCTCATCCTAGATCCAGAGAGATTAATCACCTTATTGACACCCACAAAACAACAATTAATAATATTGTATTTGATTTAAAAAGAAAAGGGATTGACCCAAGTACTGAATCTATTAAAAGGAATTTTGAAAATTATTTCAGTAATTATAAAAAGAATGATGTTCTAAATACGGCTGAACCCAATTTAAATGATATTTCCGTTAATAATGCGTGGAACGAACTAATGACATTGAAACAGAACATTTGGTCAACCTCTACAACCTCTATTTACAGAACAACATTTAACCATCTTATCAATTATTGTTCTCAACATGACCAAAATTTAAGTTGGGAATTGTTTGATGTAGATTTTTCTACACACTGGAATAACTATTTCTTAGAAGAATGTGAAAATCAATACGGAGATGTTGGATTAATGAATAATACAATCGGAAAGTATATTAAAACTCTTAAACAATTTTTGAACTGGGCCGTAAAAAAAGAATACCATAGTAACTTCCGTTATAAGTCCTATAAAATATATAGTAAAGAAGGAGATATATTCCCACTTTCAGAAAGACATCTTTCTGAATTAGTAAAGTTCTGCGACAACCCTAAGAATAGCTTAAGATTAAGAAAATGTGCTAGTATATTTATATTTTTATCCTCCACAGGACTAAGATTTAGTGATGGACAAGGTTTATTGATATCAGACTTTCATTACTCAGGTGAAGGTGGGATTGAGTCCCAAGTGTTTAAATTAACAAGTAAAAAAACTAATCAGAAATTGACCATTCCTCTCAACCCCTACTCCATTAAAGAGTTAATAAGATGGTTCTCTGAATCTAATAAAAATAATACAAGTTTTTTAGACATTTTAAAATCTAAAACATCAATTTTTGACAACAACATTATTAGAAAACTACTAAATCAGATTAGTGACTTTGACCAACCCATATTACCTCAAATTTCATCCGTAAAGTTCAATAAGTACATAAAAGAAGTGGGAGAAAAATGTGGATTTACAGAACCTATCACTTTACATATTCAGAAAGGAAATAAAACCGAAAAAAAATCATTTAAAAGGTGGGAGAAACTTTCCAGCCATGACTGCCGAAGAACATTTATAACGCTTTCACTTCAAAAAGGAATGAGACCAGAGATATTGATGGAAATCACTGGTCACACTTCATATAAAACTATGTTGAGATACAATAAAATTGAGAACAGTATTATGGTCAAAGAATTTAATAGCGCATGGGGAGAATCAATCAAAGTTGACGATGGGGAAATTGGAACTTTTACACTCGGAGTTATTAAGTCGAAAAATGATAAAAACATTTAATCTGAAATAATCTCAATAACCATAACATTTTGATTTTCCATATTATTAAAACTATTTGATTTTTATTAAAAGTAAACTATATTAAGAGATTAATTTAATCGGTGTGGCTGTAGCTTTAATTTCTAAAGAAGCTTCAAGATTAGTTGAATGATCATATTCTTTTTCCTGTTCTACTTCATTTCCTTTCTCTTCAGCGTTGCCTGGTGGGATATAATCACCATTTTCAGATTTCCTAGCTTCTATTTCTCGTTTCTCTTTCAAGTATTTTTCTTTACCTTCTTGATAACCTAATTCTATAGCCTCTTCCAAAGCCTGTTGGTTTTGTTCTTCCGCTTTTTTCAAACCATCTTCATAACCAGCATTAAAACCAGTGTCATATCCCTTATCATAAGCAGAATTATCGGATGGTGCACAACTATACATCAATCCAAATAGTAGTATATATTTAATATTCTTTCTTTTCATCTTACTTTAGATTTGAATTTTCAAGTTACATAAGTTTCTTTGGTCTTAATAGCAAATGTTGAGAAAAACACCTCCTATTAGCAATAGGATTAAACCTACCAATGTGCCCTCTTTAAGGGGCCCTTCTTCTCCTTCTTCTTCTTCTTCTTCTTCTCTTCTTCTTCGATGTACGACCAGAAAAACGATCCGAAAAAACATATACCACATTAACAAGCAGAAGTATTCCGTATAATAGCGCAGACCAACCTAGAACTTTGAAAATAGTATAGGGAAATACATGTTCACCTTGGTAAATAATAACCGCGAGTACAATGATAAAAATAGAGAAAATCATTAATGTCCTAATGACGTTTCCTATTGTTCGTAATAGATCTTTCATATTGTTTTGTCTTTATGATTAATATTATAATGAAAAGTAATCAATATAAGTACCCGAATGAAATTCAACCTCTAAAAATTCTTTTTTACCCTTCAAATAAAGTAATGAAGAGGTATATGGTTGAGTTCTATAATAAACAGATAAAATCATAATTTGATTCGTTTTTATCGGTTTTCATACACCAAAACCTCATCCATTTATTATCTGTCAAACACCAACTATTATTTGACCCCAACTTTTAGAAGGTACCTCCGTAGAGTTATACAAGCAATGAAATTCAATTTTCTTGTACCTTTTTTAATCTTAAGTATTATATAGTTAGTAAGACACCTTAACAAACTAAAACTTCGACCAATTGCCTATGTAAATACAATACTCTATCAAATGTTAAATTAAAATTAATTCGTTATGAAAAATGTCAACATTTTTTTTCAAACAAAATAATAGAGGGGTATTTTATTTCACAAGGACACCAACTGACACTCTCAGATTCACTATTCTATGTTTCTACTTTAGAAACTTTCAATCGTTTTAGATTACCCACAAACGTATTTACTACTTTTTTATCAATTCGAAATATCGATAATACACTTAACAAATGAAGAGCGTAATTTACATAGTATGCCTTTTACTGTTAAGTTGTTTTACATCTGTATCACAAACTTTGTCTAAAGATCAGGCTAAGCTCGAAAAACTATTGGTAAAATCACCAGATAGATGCATACGAAAATCAAATAGACTTATAGAAAAAGGAAAAGGCATGGCACTGCCCTATTACTATCTTACTTGTTCCAATTACAAAAAGTACACCCAATTGGGTAAAAACGTCATATTTGACAAATTCTTTAAGAAGTTATGGTAAATATCAGAAATACAATAAAAATTCAAATGTTGTTGTAAACCAAAAAATTATCAATGATTTAAGTACCGCTTATGAAGTTCGAATTACTGAAATTTTGGAAAAGAAGAAATACAGTAAAGCCAGAAAGAAGCGGATAAATTTTCAAAACTATTTGGTAGTAATGTAAATAATTACGATCAAATAGTAGTCAACAAATGACGTAAAACAAAAGACAGCAAAAAAGAAGAACAGTAGCACCCCAAAAAAGAATGTTTCTAATACGATATCAGTTAGTGAGAGTAAGTTAATTACGGATGCGCAAAGTGTTTTAGGTACAAGATACATATACGGAGGAGAAACTTCAAGTGGATTAGATTGTTCTGGATTCACAAAGTATGTGTATCAAAAATCGGGGGTAAATATACCTCATAGCGCCAAGTCACAATCCAAACTAGGTACGCGATAGTAAGCAAAGAAGATTGTAAAACTGGGATTTAATATTTTTTGGATCCAAATCAAATAACGGATATCATTTTCAGCATGTGGGTATGATATACGCTAACGACAATGGTAAAATTAAAATAATACACTGCCCTAATAGTGGTGTTTGTATTGAAGGAGAAGGAGAGCCTAGTTATGACATGTATTGGAATAAGCGCTTTCTATTTATAAAAAGAATAAACAACAATAATTTATTAACCACTAAAAACAAGTAGTCATGAAAACTAAATATTTTGTCCTCGCTTCTGCAGTAGCTATTGTAGCATCAGTGATGCTATTAAAAAACTGCGACAATAAAAATAATGTAATCTCAAAAAACAAGGTGCCTGAAGCATACATTGACGCTCCGTTTGATGTACAGGTGCCAAGAACAATTTTTGATGTAGACGCTTCTGAAGGAGCCGTTTTGAAATACGGACAGACAGAAATCAACATACCAGAATCTGCCTTTTTAGATAAAGATGGAAAAGTAGTTAAAGGAAAAGTAAAATTGGCTTATAGGGAGGTAAACGACCCCGTAACAATTATGATGAGTGGAGTACCTATGGAAACAGCTGAAGGGTCTCAGGAATATCTCGAAAGTGCCGGAATGTTGGAAATGATTGCATGGAAAGGAAAAGAACCACTTTTTGTAAATCCCGATCGTAAAATTAAAGTAAATATGGAATCAGATTTTTCCGATGATGATTATAACCTTTATAATTTAGATACGGTAAATCGCCAATGGGTTGAAGTTGAAAGTGATGTACCTGCAGAGGAGTTAAAAAGAGAGCTGCCATCAGTGGAAGGAATTTCTACTTATAAAGAACCCAACTTTGCTGAGCTTGCTTCAAAAAAAAGGTTTGATAAACCCAGTAAAACCTGAAGTAAAAGACAAAGAGTTATTTCAATTTAAATTCAAAACAGATTTCAGTCAATATCCAGAGTTAAATATCTATAATGGGGTGCAGTGGGAATTTGCAGGAAAGAAAGACAGTGAAAACCCTGCAAAAAATAAATGGGTAACATCTGCAGTATGGAATGAAATGGAGATTGTTAAGCGAAAGAAGAATGGAGTATACAAACTAAAACTGGTTAAAGGTGATAAAGTTTTTGAAACAACAGTACGGCCGGTTTTCGATTCTCGAGACATGGAGTATGCAGAATATGTTTTTAACCAAACATATGATAAATACAAAACTTTTATCGAGACCAAAAAAGAAGAAGAAAAGGAAAAAGCTCGACAAAGAAAGATTAGACAAGAGCAGGCTGCTCAAAGGAACAAGGTTTACGAATTAACTGGAAAATTTTCTAGAGAGTTTGAAATCCAAAGTTTTGGGTGGGCAAACTTAGACAGAGTCTATAAAATTGAACCTCAATCTATCCATAGCTTCCTTTGTCGATGCAAAAGGAAGTTTATTACCCGTAAGAAAGGTATATCTATTGATGGACTCTGTAAATTCAATGCTTACATATACCCCCTATAACCTAGATAAATTTAAGTTCGATCCTAAAAGTAAGAATTCATTAATTGTAGTTGATTCCTTGGCGCAAGCATATGCTATAGGCAATTCCGAATTTGAAAGAATTACGGGGTTTGCAAAAAAACATGAATTTAAAGTTGGGACACCTTTAAAAGTGAAATCTGAGACAGACATTAGAAAATTGATTAACAACATATAAAACATCTATGAAAGAGTTAAATCAACCCTCTTCATAATCAATAAAAACAAAAAACTATGAAAAAATTAATTTTAATACTCGGAATTTTAATTGGATTATCAATTGGTGTATCAGCTCAATATATGGATGGTAAAACAAGAAGTGAAACCCATAAAAGGGTAATGAAAAAAACTTATGAAAGGAATTTGACCAATGAACTGGTGAAATATATCGAAACAGGTGATGTAACTACTTTATTAGATTTGGTCCAAGAAGAAGATATAGCTTTCATTGGTTTAAGCGGTGGTGTATATAATCCAAGTCAAAACAAAGAATACTTCGTACAATTCATTAAGAAATATTTAGATGTTCGATCTAAAGATTTAACAATACTTAGAATTGACAAAGAATATTATGACAATTATTATTCACCAGCTGGTGGTATGTACAAAATAACTATCCTATACCCTAATTCAGAAAGATATGATAATATTGACATTAACTATAACAATGAAGGAAAAATAATGGGAATCACGATCAATGATAATCTTCATAAGTATAGATATGTTGAGGGTGATTTAAATAAAATATATGGTTGTGAATACGGTTATGAGGGAGAAAAAATAACTCATATGACAAAGTTGTAATAGAATAAAAACAAAAAAACTATGAAAAAATTAATTTTAATACTCGGAATCCTAATTGGATTATCAATTGGTGTATCAGCGCAAGTGAGAGTGGATGCTACAAAAACAAGAAAAAGCTCACTAACCCATAAAAGGGTAATCAAAAAGAACTTTTGAAACATCTTTGACCAATGAACTGGTGAAATATATCGAAACAGGTGACGTAACACCCTTATTAGATTTGGTTCAAGAAGATGATATAACCTTTCATTGGTTTAAGTGGTGGTGTATACGAACCAAGTCAGGACAAAGAATACTTCGTACAATTCATTCAGAAATATTTAGATGTTCGATCTAAAGATTTAACCATACTTAGAATTGACAAAGAATATTATGACAATTATTATTCACCAGTCTGGTGTCATGTACAAAATAACTATCCTATACCCTAATTCAGAAAGATATGATAATATTGACATTAACTATAACAATGAAGGTAAAGTTATGGGAATCACAATCAACGATAATCTTCATAAGTATAGATATGTTGACGGTGATTTAAATAAAATATATGGTTGTGAATACGGTTATGAGGGAGAAAAAATAACTCATATGACAAAGTTGTAATCGAATAAAAACAAAAAACTATGAAAAAATTAATTTTAATACTCGGAATCCTAATTGGATTAACAAATGTGGTATCAGCGGAAGTGAGAGTAGATACTACAAAAACGAAAAAACTCACTAACCCAAAAAAGTGAAATCAAAAAGAATTTTGAAACATCTTTCACCAATGAACTGGTGAAATATATCGAAACAGGTGATGTAACACCCTTATTCGATTTGATTCAAGAAGATGATATTACCTTTTATGGTTTAAGTGATAATCAATACGAACTAAGTGAGGACAAAGAATACTTCGCACAATTCATTAAGAAATATTTAAATGTTCGGTCCAAAGATTTAACCATACTTAGAATTGATAAAGAATACTTATGACAGTCATAATCACGAGTTTGGTTCAGCCTATAGAATGACTATTCTGTACCCTAATTCAGATAGATATGACAGTGTAGAAATTGATTATAGTTGGGCTGGTAAAGTTAGAGGAATCACCATCGACGATAATCTACACGAAAACACATATATAGATGGTGATTTAAATAAAATATATGGACTTGAGTTTGGTTATGAAGGTGAGAGTTTAAGGGGTTGGACAAAGTTGTAACCGAATAAAAAATAAACAACTATGAAAAACTTAATCACATTATTAATCACATTACTATCATTAAATGGAACTTCACAATTACCAACAGACACTATCGGGCATGATGGAGTTAATGTTAAACTATTAGATAGTTTAGTTGAGGTGTATGTGAATGAAGAAAGAGTTAGTAGAGGTATAAAACCACTATTAATTACAAAAGAGAGAAGGGTACATTCATATAATCATAGTGAATGGATGCTTGTTAATAATAAATTTGAACACTCCGCAGGGGGTGTAGTAGGTGAATGTTGTTTAGATGGATCTTTATGGGGTGGTGAAACGTATGAAAATAACGCTAAAACTTTGGTTAATCTTTGGTTTAACTCACCACCACACAGACACATTTTATTAAATTCAGCGTTCACATATGGTGGTTGTGGGTCCGCGATTGGTGATCCTTCCTATGGTTTTTATCTTATAAAATCTAGTTTTGGGGTTATCCCCAATCTCATCTGAATATTTTACATCAAAGTAATTTTTTCCTACCACAGGATTCCGGATTCTGAATCATTATGCTTATCTTCCTGAAACAAGATTATAAATAATGGAAGAATTAGCTCTAAACCCAAAACAGTTAAAGTATTGTTCTGATTTCTATACCAAGACAATTCGACACCTATTGGAATGTAAGTCTGATAGACGTGTCCTAGCAGATACAGAACGGTTCAAGGATTTCCTTATTAAAATTTTCGGTTTAAGACAAAATGAAGTTTTATTTAAATATATGATAATAAAACATTTAGAAATAACTGAAGGGATAGATGAGTACTTGTTGGGGTTAGATTAACTTATAAGTTTCTTAATCTTTTGAATAGTTCCACTACTCTTACCAGTTAATTTCATTGTATTTCTTATTGATTGACCCTGACGAATATATTTAATGATATCTCTGTGTTGTTCTAACAAATCATCATCCGATTTCTTAAATCCTTTCTTCCTACCAACTTTTCCTCCACCCTTTCGATAATTATCATATCCTGATTTTATTCGTTGTCGTATTTGAACTCTTTCCATTTGATTTACACTACTTAAAACTTGTATCATAAATTGTGATAGAGGTAGAACTTCTTTATTGTCATCTAATGTCTCCAAGTTATAGTTCTTGATAAATAAAGATATTTTCTGTTGATTAAGGATTTCGATCGTCTGAAGTACCTCTACTATGTTTCTTCCTAATCGTGACAATTCCCAACATAGAACCTTGTCTATTTTATTTTTTTGAATGAAAGATATCATCTCCATCAGAACTGGTCGTTCTTCATTCTTTGTGTTACCTGATATCTTTTCTTGGAACACTTTAATTAACTCCCAATTTCTATTGTCAGAGAATTCCGTGAGTTCATTTATTTGTCTTTGATTGTCTTGTGTATGTGTACTTACACGACTTAGAATTACAACTTTCATCTTGTCTTTATTTAATCTTTTAAATTATAACGACACGATTTTCATTATCTTGTGTAAGGTTATGAAAGATTAAAATGATACGGATTTAAATTGATACATGTAGACAAAAAAAAAGACCGATTGTTAGTCGGTCTTAGTTGAGTAGTAAGTCTATTATCTAGTTGTCTTTCTCTTTATTCGATAAGAGTTCATTCTTACCTCAACAATCCTATACTGATATTATTTTTTAGAACATATTTGATACCTCCGTCATAAAATGAATCATCATATGGTTCCAATTGAATTCTACTGTTTGTCTTTATATCAACAGAAGGATAGAGAAATTCATTTAATAGTGTATCCTGTTTGATCAGGGAGATTATCTCTTTAGTGTTGATGTGTTCCTTAGTTTTTAAAAGATAGTGTGTGTGGTACAAGGTATTGGAATGTGGATTCTTCTCAATAGAATAAAAAAGGATGAGGTATGGATATCTGTATTTTAAAAGATTAAATAATTTCTTTATCAATTTCTCATTTGTATCAATATCTGAATCCAAAGGAGTTATATTCCCAAAATAATCCCATTTATGTTTTTTAACCCATTTACGAACCTGATGTGGTTGGTCACGATTGGGAATTCTATCAGAGAGAAAGATGTTGTCGAGAATCGACTTATGTATAAATCTCTTACCGAATTTCCCAATCATAGAATACTCCTTATATTCTTCCTTATCTAATTGAGTTACCTTATTGTTATAGGTTTTAGAACCTAATGGGTAGTTATCTAAAACATATTTTCTATCTACCCAGTCATCATTTAATATTTTAATTGTATTCATTTCTACCTAGATTATTGTTAATTATAGAAGGTATAGGATATAATAAGTCCATAGTCATTTAGAAATTTATCTAATTGAGATTTTCCTTCATCTTTATTAATGTTAGAGATTTATATTTTAAAAGTCAATAGGGTGTCTTGAATAATAAAGTACCCACCCTTATTAATTAAATATCTACCAGTTGGTAAAAAGGAAACTTTATGGATAAATTCAATTTTAAAATAACCTCAATCAACTAATAATGAATTACTATCCTAAGATGAAAAATCTGATATGATTTTTATAATATAAATGTTCTTTGTATCAGGTATCTCCACAAGACTTTCTCCATAGACTTCAATATTTATGTCCTTAATGATGTCCTCCACAGAAGAATAATCAAATAGATAGAATTCCAAATAATCGAATATTTTTATCTAAACTAAAGTAACTAGGTGGTTCGATATCCCCAAGTACGATATCCATTTCATTCTTGTTCTCATAATTCTTCAAATCAATGAATTCATATGTAATAGAAAGGAGTCACGTAGATAATTACTCACCCTCTCCACGTAGTGTTCTAGTGTCCTATCATATACCGATACCAACTGAAGTGTTATCTGTGATTTAGTGTGTCCTGTACTCATATCTATCTTTATTAATAAATACAGAATAATCTAAAAAAACACCAATAGAATTGTTCTACGTGGATTGTGAAATCCTTAATATTAGAGCTTGTGTAAGAATCGTAACACATTTTGTTTTAAACCCATGGGTAAAGACTTAAATGAATCAAATGATGTATTTTTAACATTAATATAAAATTAACCATATGAAAAACCTTTTTCCATTTCTATTTCTATTTGTTTTATTCTCTTGTGATAACAACAGACAAGAGTTGGATTCTTTAATAGAACAAAACCAAAAGATAAAACAAGACATGACGGATGTTTCCTCCAAATTGGATTCTTTGATGATTTTAATGGAAGAAAAGGAAGAATCCATAACAGATGTCAATTTATCTGTTCAAGACAACCCAAACACAAATGTTAATCTCAGTGTACCAAAAGATGAAGGACTTGAAACCGCCAGAAAATATATTGAAAGTCAGAATTATAAACTTGATTTTATTAAAGGTGAAAAAGGAAAAAAAGAAGGAAACTGTGATATATACAGGTTGGTTTTTGAAAAGGAATATGGAGAAAAAGTGATGTATCTCGCCCTTGTAAAAGAGGATTGTGTTACCGCCTTAGAAACGTCATCACCAGATAATTGGGATTATAGTATGTTGGAAAATAAAAACCAATGTGGTTGTAATAATGTTCGGAACGGTGGTAGTGAGTTGGAGATGGGTTGGTGAAAAGTTGGAGTATTAAGATACCTTTAATACTTTACTAAATAGTTTTAATACTATTATATTTATTATAAAAGTTTTATTATGGAAGATGTGAAAAATCAGATGTCACCAAGTTATGTTCCTGAAGAATATTCAGTACCTTATGATATCATAGAATTACCATTTCAATAAAATAAAATGATTTTTTCACTTCTAATAGATATTTATTAGAAAACAGAAAAGACATGAAAAAATCAACACCAATTTACAGAATCACTCCTAACGAGTTTTACACCAATAGATATAACCTATTTTCAAAAATCAAAGAAGAAATTGACAGATGGTGGGTCGAAGACCAACTACCCAACCTGAAAGATGATTTCGCCTTCGAAGCGTTGGAAACTCAAAACCTAAATGTGAAAACATTGGGTAAAATTTCACTACCAGTTCAAGACTTGTTAGTTATCGATAAGAATAATCAAAACATAGATTTGAACGCGGAAGTGATTATTGAACTTGAATTGAAGTTAAAAACGGGAATGTGTACAATAATATGGATAAATATTCGGTATAAATACACACTCATAAATACTACCTCAAAACTCCACCTGAGATAGATAGAGTCGATATTAAACATTATCAAAAAGTTTATGACAATTATATTGCAATTAATCACTCAGAGATTTCTCAGAAATGACCAAGATTGGTATAAGTTTTACCGGTCATTACATTATTTTATATATCAGGTCAGTATCAATTTTGGATTAACTAGACTTGGAAATTACATCCTATATTACTACAATTTGGATAGATTAAAATATTTTAAAGAGTTGAAATAATTCCTCTGGTTTTCTAATTTTCATGTTTAACTAGATTCTGTTTTATTACTGGGGGATTATTTCAATTTATTTCTTGTTCTTGTTCTGGTCCCAGGAAATATTTATTCAATTATTTATTTTTCTTATTTAATATTTATTCTTGTTTCTGGTCTTGTCTTGTCCTGGGATCCCGGGGAATTTTTTAATTACGTTTTCTATATCAATGTTAAATCTGGTTATAACCATAGTAAAGGTTATCAACCAATTATTTTTCTAATTATTTGACAAGAGTGTATATAACATGGACAAGAATTACTTATCCTCAAGTGAGGTGATGTTCTTCAACTTATTTTCTAATTTTTCCTGAAAAATATTTTTTAACCCCTAGCGTATTCCTATAAATGGGGTGTTAATTCTGGAACAAAATTTTTCTCCAATATCAACTACCTCATAGTTCCGATTCACACCCCCCATGTAGATGGGGGGATACCTAGAGGGAGGGACAGGGGGACCCCCATATACAAACCAGGAGGGTATATAGATTTGACCAGTTCAACGATCTATCTTAAATGAATGGACAACATAGTGTTTTCCATTAACATCGTCTAAAAAACACTTTTTAGGGTTATTAAAATTGGGTTTTACTGGGATGAGGTTCTACTATTAAGGCGCAGTGTCAGAACATACATGGTACAATAAAAATGATAAAAATGAACGGTATAATAGTGAATTCGACCGCTTCGCGGTATTTATAAAATTGTTAAATAGATGAATGGGTAAATTGTTAAAAAGCCCGAACAGCGCGAACATAGCTGAGCTGTTCTTACTGAGAGTTCTGGTACCATAGTTGAAATCCTGTATCCACGCATTGTAGTTATCGTCCCTCCGTAGAACTCCAATAGTTGTTATAGCAAAACCGCCAATTTTTTCCTTGTTTTCATATAATAGATTCAACTCATCTTTTGTAGGTAATCGCCAGCCATCTCCTAAATCAGCACAAGCCTTCATTGCATCGTCCCAATTCATTTCTTCCTCCAACCTCTTTTCTTCCTCCAATATATAACAACCCCTGAGAGGGTAGTTCAATTACATCATAAGGAACTTTGTACTCTTCCGGTA
>CALSNM010000006.1 GCA_943787725.1 uncultured Flavobacteriales bacterium
CCATCGCTCAAAGGATAAAAGGTACGCCGGGGATAACAGGCTGATCACTCCCAAGAGCTCACATCGACGGAGTGGTTTGGCACCTCGATGTCGGCTCGTCACATCCTGGGGCTGGAGAAGGTCCCAAGGGTTGGGCTGTTCGCCCATTAAAGTGGCACGCGAGCTGGGTTCAGAACGTCGCGAGACAGTTCGGTCCCTATCTGTTGTGGGCGCTAGATATTTGAGAGAACCTGACCCTAGTACGAGAGGACCGGGTTGGACAAACCTCTGGTGTACCTGTTGTGGCGCCAGCTGCATCGCAGGGTAGCTATGTTTGGTTGAGATAAGCGCTGAAAGCATCTAAGCACGAAACTCTTCTCAAGATGAGATATCTTTTAAAGGTCGTTAAAGATGATGACGTTGATAGGCTACAAGTGTAAAGACGGTGACGTCAAAGCTGAGTAGTACTAATTACCTGTAAGCTTTATTTAGCTGCAGTTTATTCTAATACTTTCTCTGGTTTAATTTTATTTTCAACATGTAATTTATTAAAAGTCTTCGGTGACTATTGCATAAGGGTCCACCTCTTCCCATTCCGAACAGAGAAGTTAAGCCTTATAGCGCAGATGGTACTAGAGTAAAATCTGGAAGAGTATGTCGTTGCCGTTTTTTGAAAAGCCTTTCATCAGTTAGATGGAGGGCTTTTTTTGTATGCTCTGTTAATAAGTCGTTAGCAACTTGTAACAACTTTTATGCTACTCTACCTAAAGCATTGTTTTATTTTTGCAGAAATTTATCAAATTGATATTCTATGCCGAAAGATAATTCCATCAAATCGATCTTGATTATTGGAAGGTGGACCAATTGTTATTGGACAAGCTTGTGAATTTGATTATGCCGGCTCTCAGGCCTCAAGATCTCTTAGGGACGAAGGAATTGAGGTGACTCTTAATTAATTCGAATCCTGCTACAATTATGACCGATAAGGTCGTGGCAGATAATATCTACTTGAAGCCTCTTACTCCTGAATCAATAATTGAAATTTTAGAGATCCATGATGTTGATGCGGTACTTGCCGACAATGGAGCGGTCAAACTGCACTGAACTTATGCATTTCCTGTTCTGAGATGAACATCTGGCAAGATTATAACGTTGCTATCATCGGTGTTGATCTGGACGCGATTGAAATTACAGAGAACAGAGAGGCTTTTAGGAACTTAATGCTCGATATTGATGTGCCTATGGCTCCGCAAGCCACTGCGAAATCTTTCCTTAGACGGTAAAGGTAATTGCTCAAGAAGTTTGGGTTTCCTATGTGTATCAGAGCTTCTTATACACTAGGTGGAGCAGGAGCAGCGTTGTATACAATGAAAGGAATTTGACATGCAATGACAGATGGTTCCATAAATCGCCAATTCACGAAGTAATGATTGATAAAGCATTACTTGGTTGGAAGGAATTTGAGTTAGAATTGTTGAGAGATAAAAACGATAATGTTGTCATTATTTGTTCTATCGAAAATTTTGACCCTATGGGAATTCATACAGGAGATTCTATAACAGTTGCTCCAGCCATGACATTAAGTCGATATCACCTATCAAGAAGATGCGAACTATGGCAATCAAAATGATGCGTGCTGTTGGTAATTTTGCTGGCGGATGTAATGTTCAATTTGCCGTAAGTGATGATGAAAATGAAGATATAATTGCTATTGAAATTAATCCACGTGTTTCAGATCATCTGCATTAGCATCTAAAGCAACTGGGTATCCAATTGCAAAATCGCTTCTAAATTGCTATTGGCTATACATTTAGATGAATTGGATAATCAAATCACAAAACAACATCTGCATTATTTTGAGCCGACATTAGATTATGTAATCGTTAAAATTCCTCGTTGGGATTTTCGGAAAATTCACAGGTTCTGATGAAAGACTAGGGCTTCAGATGAAATCTGTTGGAGAAGTAATGGGAATTGGCCGTACATTTCAAGAAGCACTTGCAAAAAGCTTGTCAATCATTCGAAATAGGAGAAATGGATTAGGAGCTGATGGAAAAGAATTAAAAGATCAAATAAGCTTTTTACATAGTCTTGGAAATGCCAGTTGGGATAGGTTATTTCATATTTATGATGCCATTAAATTGGGTATTCCTTTTAAAACGATAAAAGAAAACGAGAATTGACGATTGGTTTTACGTCAAATAGACGAATTAATTCAACATGAAAAACGAAGTTGAAAAATACGATATTTCGATCACTTCCAAAAGAATTGCTTGTTGAGTCAAAGCAAAAAGGCTATGCCGATAGACAAATTGCTCACTTGCTAAAATGTTTAGAAAGTGAAGTTTTAATAAAAGGCAAGACTTAGGGTAAATAGAGTATTACAAATTGGTTGATACTTGTGCTGCTGAATTTGAAGCACAAACACCTTATTATTATTCACATTTGATCGAAGAAAATGAATCGATTCCTTCAGAAAGAAAAAGATTGTGTTTAGGCTCCGGCCCAAATAGAATTGGCCAAGGAATTGAATTTGATTATTGCTTGTGTCCATGGCGTCTTAGCAGCAAAGAGAAGGGTTATGAAACCATCATGATTAACTGTAACCCAGAAACGGTTTCTACTGATTTTGATACAGCTGATAAATTATATTTTGAACCTGTATTTTGGGAACATATCTATGATATTATTTTACAAGAAAAGCCGGAGGGCGTTATTGTTCAGTTAGGTGGTCAAACAGCTTTAAAATTGGCTGAGAAACTTGAGCGTTACGGAATTAAAGTGATAGGGACAAGTTTCGATGCTTTAGATTTAGCAGAAGATAGAGGGCGATTTTCGAACTTTACTAAAGGATTTAGATATTCCTTACCCAAAGTTTGGTGTTGTTGAAAGTGCTGAGCAAGCAATTGACCTTTCTCGAGATCTTGGTTTTCCCCTTATTAGTAAGGCCATCTTATGTTCTTGGAGGAATGAAGATGAAGATTGTTATCAATGAGGAAGAATTAGAACATCACGTAGTGGATATCCTGCGTGATATGCCAAATAACCAAATTTTATTGGATCACTTTTTAGGTGGAGCAATCGAATGCGAAGCAGATGCGATTTGTGATGGTGAGAATGTGCAAATTATTGGAATAATGCAGCATATTGAGCCTGCTGGGATTCATTCTGGCGATTCTTATGCGGTATTGCCTCCCTATAATTTAGGGGATTTTATCATTCAACAAATTGAGGAGCACACAAAGAGAATTGCTGTGGCGTTAAAGACAGTAGGCTTGATCAATGTTCAGTTTGCAGTTAAAGATGATGTAGTTTATATTATTGAGGCGAATCCTAGAGCTTCTAGAACAGTACCTTTTATTGCAAAAGCTTACGGTCAACCTTACGTTAACTACGCTGCAAAGGTAATGATGGGTAAAAAAGTTACAGACTTTACTTTTAATCCAAATATGGATGGTTATGCGGTCAAAATTCCGGTATTCTCATTTGAGAAATTTCCTAATGTCAATAAGGAACTAGGACCTGAAATGAAATCTACGGGAGAAGCGATTCAATTTATAAAAGATTTAAAAGATCCATTCTTCAGAAAGGTTTATTCTGAGAGAAACCTTTACTTGAGTAAGTAATATGCTGTTAGCGGGTTCTGGAGGTATTTATGAAATATTACTAATCATCTTGGTGGTTATATTAATATTTAATGGATTGAAACGACAAAAAATTTTGAATAAAGTAGATTCAAATTTCTCTACTGGGCATAGAGGGCAGCAAAATGAATCCACAACTCATAAAAAAGAAAAGTTAAAAGAAGGAGATTACATTGATTTCGAGGAAACTTCGGAATAATAAATTCTTTTATTCGAGACTGAGTATAACGTTTATACTTATATCTTTACCCAACAACAAAAAACGATTAAATGACTATTGATTGGAAAAAAATGCTTCCTCATTTGGTTGCGGTGTGCGTGTTTATTGGTATTGCAATGGCCTATTTTTATCCTGCTATGCAAGGTAATATGTTAAAGAGCCACGACATTAAAATGCATAAAGGGATGGCCAAGGAGACAGTTGATCACAGAGCTGATTTTGGAGAAGAACCTTTATGGACCAATTCCGCTTTTGGGGGAATGCCTGCAACTCAAATTACAGTTGTTTATAATTCAAATTTAATCGGCAAACTGCATAAGGTCTTTATGCTAGGATTACCACACCCAATAAATTATCTATTCCTTTATATGATAGGTTTTTACATATTCTTGTTATGTATGAAAGTGGATCCTTGGCTTGCTTTAGCAGGAGCAATTGCATATGGTTTATCATCCTATTTCTTCATTATTATGGGGGCAGGGCATAATTCAAAAGCTGTAGCAATTGCATATATGGCTCCAGCACTTGGAGGGTTTTTGTTAGCGTACCGAAATAAAGTATTGTTAGGTACAGCCGTAATGACACTTTTTATGTCGTTGCAAATTAATGCCAATCATCCTCAGGTTACGTATTATTTCTTTATAATGCTGTTCTTTATTTTTGTTTATTATGTTATAAAATATATCAAAGACAAGTCCTTGCCATCATTAGCAAAAAGGACAGGACTTATTGCATTAGGAACGTTACTTGCCATATCAACAAATATTCCAAACCTATATGGTACTGCTGAATATTCTCCGCATACACAGCGTGGAGGTTCTGAATTGACTCCAGTTAAACAGCTTAGTCAATATGCAAATGAGATTGATACGTCAGTGTTAAATAAATTGAAGTTATCAGGTTGTGATATGCCAAAATGTATTTTGGAGATGCCAATCGCTGGAAATAGCTCAAAAGACAGGCTTAGATTCTGTAACTATTGATGGGGTGTTTAAAGTTCTTAACGCAAAAGAGGTATGAAAAAGGATTATGCTTTGCTATGGAGTTATGGTAAGGGTGAGACTTGGAATTTTATGATTCCAAATGTGAAAGGTGGAGCCTCTGGAGCTTTGATTGGAGATGAAGAGTTTATGAAAGGCGAGGGCAATGCAGAATTGAAAGAAATTCTTCAATTGAATTATCAATTATACCAAAGCCAAGTTTCCAGTGATATTGTATCTACTTACTTTGGAAATCAAGCTTCAACGGCTGGTCCGGTTTATATTGGAGCAATTGTATGCCTACTGTTTGTCTTGGGAATGGTGTTTTGGAGAAACAACTTGAAATGGCCATTACTAATTATGGTGATTTTATCAATTATGCTTGGCATGGGGTAAAAACTTAATGTGGCTAAACAGATTTATTCTGGGATCACGCCCCCGTGTACAATAAGTTTAGAGCGGTAACAATAATATTAGTTATAGTTGAGCTGATATTGCCTATAGTTGGTTTTTTATGGCTTAAAGATGTTGTTAGGAATAAAGAATTACGTTCCACGGGAACGATGATGATTTTTGGCAGGAAAGAGATTGAGTCGAAAAAGCTATTTTTAGGAGCTTCAGGGTTTGTTGTTTTTGTGACATTATTATTTTGCTGCTATGCCTGGCTCTCTAGTTGACCTTCGAAAAGTGACAAGGATGCCTCCATCTTTGGAGCCGGTAATGTTAGTAAACAAATCACTGCAATGGTTATGAGTAATCCAGAACAATCCGTACCACAAAATTATAATGGAGAACCCGAACAATATGCGATGGAAGTGACCCAACACTATATGCCTAAACTTGAACAGGCAGAAAAGCAGCTTGTTGCATATAGAGCTTCTGTTGTTCAAAAGGATGCTTTTAGAAGCTTAATATTTATGTTATTGGCCATTGGCTTATTGTATTTCTTCATTTACAAAGAAATGAAGCCTGTTTATTTCACAATAGCTTTAGGCTGCTTTAATTCTGGTTGACCTATGGAGTGTGGGGTTACGTTATTTAGATAATGAACCCGGACAGAATGCTGAATATGCCCGATGGGAGAAAACTGAAGAGAAACTCATTCCATTTACTCCTACTTATTCGGATGTTGCAATAATGTACAATGAGATTGCTGAAAACCCTAAATTAGGTCAAGAAATCGAACAGTTTATTCAAGAAAAAACAGCCGAAAAAAATGAACCCCTCACATACAGGGAAGATGCAAGTAAGCGATTTAGTAAGTTAAATCGACTGACTAACTATAGAGTCTTTTTGTTAGGCGACTATTCTCAGGAAACTTCTATATCTTATTTTCATAAATCTTTAGGAGGTTATCATGCTGCTAAAATTCAGCGATACCAAGATTTAATCGAGAGAAAAATGAGAGGTCAAATGCAGCTTGCTTCCAATCCAAATACATTGGGTCAGGCTAAAATATTACACATGTTAAATACAAAATATATTATAGCGAATAAAGGTGGCGAGGGTGTGTTTATTGACATGAGAGACCCGGTAACTCTTTCTCCTGAAAATCAACAAAAAACACCCGGATTTATCAATTCAGAGGCATATGGAAATGCTTGGTTTGTGTCAGAAGTAAAAGCATATAATTCAGCTGATGAAGAATTTATGGCATTGGATAAGGAAAATTTAGAAACTACCGCAATTACTGATGAGACTTATTCAAATGACAACGGGCAACTTTTCAACGAAGGGGTTTCTGGAACTTACGCGTACAATGGAAATGAAACGGTAACAATGACTTCTTACCGACCTAACGAGATTAAATACTCTTTGGAGAACGTTAATGGAGGAGAGCACTTTATTGTTTTTTCTGAAGTGTATTACGAATTAGGTTGGAGAGCATACGTAGATGGCGTCGTGACTCCAATTAATAGGGTTGACTATACTTTAAGAGGGCTTAAGGTACCTGAAGGGAGTAAAGAGGTTATTTTAAAGTATGAGTTGAAGTCCTTTGCTTCATTATCAAATATTGCGCTGGCGTCTTCTAGTTTAATCATTTTATTAGTTTTTGGTTTTGGTTACCTTTCTATAGTTAAAGGAAAAGATGATTAAAAAAGTTTTAATTATAACTTATTACTGGCCACCTAGTGGTGGTGCAGGGGTGCAGCGATGGTTGAAATTTGTAAAGTATTTAAGAGAGTACGGATGGGAACCTGTTGTTTTTACAATAGAAGGAGGTGAGGTTCCAGTGCTTGATTACTCTTTGAAAAAAGATATTCCCGAAAACGTTGAAGTTTTAAGAGAACCAATTTGGGAACCCTATACATTTTATAAAAAAATAATAGGTCAAAAAAAAGAGGATAAAATTCAAACAGGTTTTTTAACAGAGAATAAGAAGCCAAAATTGATGGAAAGATTTTCGATCTGGGTTAGGGGAAATTTATTTATTCCAGATGCTAGAAAATTTTGGATTAAACCCTCTGTAAAGAATCTTTCGAATTACTTAAATGAAAATAAAGTTGATGCAATAGTGTCTAATGGTCCTCCTCATACCACACATATGATAGGATTAGCATTAAAGAAGAAATTTAATATTCCTTGGCTTGCTGATTTCAGAGATCCTTGGACGAATATTGATTTTTATGATAAATTGATGCTTTCAAAGTGGGCAGATAAGAAACATCATCGCTTGGAAGATGCGGTAATAAAACATGCAGATGCATTGGTAACCGTTAGCCCAAATTGGGCGAAAGATTTTAAAAATCAATCGAAGCGAGATTTCAATGTTATTTATAACGGCTTTGATGAAAAGGATTTTACAGATAAAGAAGTGCAATTGGATCAAAAATTTTCTATAGTGCATATAGGGTCAATGAATAAGGATAGAAACCCCCATAACCTTTGGAAAGTTTTAGGAGAAATTTGTTCTGAAATAGAAGGTTTTTCTGATAATTTAGAAATTAAAATGGTTGGACCTACAGATATCGCCATTAAAAATGCGCTACATGCGAACAATTTAAACGAAAACCTTAACAAGATAGATTATGTTCCCCATAGTGAAGTTGTGAATTACCTGTTAGGGGCGCAATTATTGCTGTTACCAATAAATGACACACCAAATTCAATGGGAGTAATACCCGGTAAATTATTCGAATATTTAGCTGCAAGACGACCAATTATCTGTATTGGTCCACTCAAAGGAGATTCATGTAGGATCATTAACGAGACCCAGGCTGGGTATACTTTTTCGTTTAACAACAAATCTGATCTTAAGTTAGCATTAATTTCATTGTATAATGAATATGCTAAAACAGGAAAAGTTGAATGTTCTATTAATTCAATCGAGAAATTTTCAAGAAGAAATTTAACAGGTCAAATGGTAGAGCTGTTAAACGAAATAGTTTGATTTGGATAAATGGATAAAAAGAAAGTTCTATATATACATTCTCTAAATACTTCTTTTGTTAGAAAGGATATTGCTTTACTTGAAGCTAATTTTATTATTAAGAAATCATTTTTTAATCCGAATAATAAAGTGCTTGTTCCGTTTCAGTTTATTAAGCAATTTTTCTTTTTATTGTTTAACATCTGGGGAGCTAATATTGTGATTGTGCAGTTTGCCGGGTATCAATCTTTTTTACCTGCATTTTATGCGAAAATCTTTAGAAAACCATCCTTAATAGTATTAGGAGGAACGGATTGTGTAAGTTTTCCTTCTATAAACTATGGAAATTTTAACCGACCTATTTTAAAAACATTTACGGCTTGGTCATTGAGATTAGCTACCCATTTTGCGCCTGTTCACAAGAGCTTGGTTGAATCCAATTATACGTATACAAAAGACGATTATCCTAAACAAGGGTACAAAATATTTTGCCCTAAGATTAAAGGTGGGTATACCGAATTGTTTTATGGATATGACGCTACACAGTTTAGAAATGATGAAACGAAAACACCTAACTCGTTCATTACAGTTGGATTTCTGAATTATCCGAATTTTTATAGAAAAGGAATTGATTTGATTGTCGAAATGGCAAAAAGTTATCCTGATAATAGATTTACAATAGTAGGAGGAACAATCGATGATATTCCTGTAATAAATTTACCATCAAATGTTAAATTGGTTGACTCTGTATCTTACGATGAATTAAAAGCACTTTATGCTAAGCATGAGTTTTATTTGCAACTATCTATTTGTGAAGGATTTCCAAGTGCAATTTGTGAGGCGATGCTATGTGGTTGCATCCCAATAGGTTCGGATGTAGCTGCAATTCCAGAAATAATTGATGACTGTGGATTTGTTTTGAAACATAAAAATCTTGTTGAACTGAGAAGTCTATTTGCTGAAGCAATGGCAAGTGATAAAAAATTGTTGTCACAAAAATCTAGAAAAAGTATAATAGATAGATTTCCTCTTGATGAACGAAATAAATTTATTGACCTTGTGAATGAACTGATGAAATAATTAGTTATGAAAAATAAAGAAAAATGGTTGCCTACAAAATTTGTTTATCGAAATGGCAAATTAAAAGCGTCTCGAGATAAAAAGGAGGTTACTGTTTCTTCGAGATTGGCAACCAATATTACGGCAGAGTTTTATCAAAAAGAATTATCCAATTATGCAAAAGGTAAATTACTTGATTTAGGTTGCGGGAATGTTCCTTTATATGCCACATACAAAGATTTGGTTGAAGATAATTTCTGTGTTGATTGGCAAGACTCCATGCACTTAAATAAATATTTAGACTTGAATGCTGACTTGAATAAGCCTTTAGAGCTTTCAGATGAAGAATTTGACGTTATTATTACTTCTTCAGTTCTAGAACATATTCGTCGACCTGAGTTAATGATGAGTGAAATGGCTCGTGTATTGAAACCAAAAGGTGTAATGTTGTTAAATGTTCCGTTTTATTATTGTATTCATGAAGAACCTCATGATTATTTTAGGTATACAGAGTTTGCATTGCGGTCCATGACGGAAGAGGTTGGGATGAAAGTCTTGTCTTTAAAAGCTACTGGAGGTGCTCCTGAAATCATTGCTGATATTTTTGCTAAAAATTTAAAAGTAATCCCTCTGATAGGGAAACCTTTAGTAAGGTTTATTCAATGGTCAACCTGGGTTTTTGTTCATACGGGTATTGGTAGAAAAATATCAAATAAAACGGCAAAGAAATTTCCTTTAGGTTATGCGGTAATAGCAGAAAAGGTGTAAGTATTGCTTAAACTGGTATTTCAGCTAATATTTTTCTTAAAGAATTTTGATCTCGATTTCACCAATAGAACTATTCAGTTTAAAAAAATAGTTCTTTCATTAACCATGTACGTTTCTGGAAAAAGTATAATAACCAGAATAAGGATAGTTAATTTAGCTCACCTTGAATGCAGCAGCTTTGAATATTTAAAGTTGTAAATACAAACAATCTGACATGAACAATTCCCGTTGAACAGGAAATAATTTAATTAATCTAATGTTATTTTAGCAATAATTACATGGGAATAGTTGCAAAACAAAGCATTTGGAATACAATTACACTTTTTACGGGTGTGTTTTTAGGTGCTATAAATACGATGATATTGTTTCCAATGATGTTGGAAGCAGATGAATATGGATTGACCCGCATAATAGTTACGATTGGATTACTTGGTGGACAGTTTGCGATGATGGGTATGCCTTCCATTTTAATTAAATTTCTGCATAAGTTCAGAAAAAGACAAGGCAGTAGTTATGGCATTCTGCGGTTTGTAATTATCACATGTATAGTTGGCGTAGCTATTGTTGGCAGTTGCTTATATTTTGGTAAATCTGTTGTTTTATTGCCTTATGAAAACAATGCGAAGGCACTTGGGGATAAATATTTTTTATTAATCCCTTTTGTTTTTTTTGTTGTGGTTAATGGTATTATTAGTCAATATTTAAAAGTGGTTTTCCACAGTGTTTACCAATTGGTTATTAGCGAAATATTTATGAGAGTCGCTCAGACTTTTTTATTGTTTTTATATTATTTTGAATTATTTAGTTTTGATTTTTTCATGCTTTGCTTTGTTCTTATATATGGAATGCAATCATTGTTACTCCTTGCTTATTTGATAAAGATTAAAGAATTCGATATAACAGGGGATAAGGAAGTTATGACGCCTGAAAACAGACAGAAATTCTTCAAATATGGAATAGCCAATTTTTTCTCAGGTATTGGGTTTAAATTATCAAATATGATTGATGTTTTGATGATAGGTTCTATGGTTGGTATTATTGGTGTTGGAGAAAATGAAGGGCTAAAAGCCATTGCAATTTATTCTTTGGCAGTATTTATGAGTTCTGTCATTGAAATACCCTCAAGAGCAATAAGCAACATTGCTTCCCCTTTAGTTGGAAAAGCATGGGCAGATAATAATATAGAAGAGGTAAAAAACTTGTACAAGAAGACCGCTATTAATCAACTGGTTGTTGGTGGACTTATTTTTATCGGAATATGGATCAATATTGACCAAATTATTACAATATTAATCGAAATTTCACAAGAAAGTTTTGACTACTCGTCTATTAAATATGTTGTATTCTTTCTGGGTTTAGCCAAACTCTTTCACATTGCTTCTGGAATTAATGGTGGTATAATAATGACATCCAAATATTATTTATTCGGCACATATATAACCATAAGTTTAATTTTTATTACTCTTTTTACCAATTGGATTTTTATTCCAATCTACGGTATAGTTGGAGCTGCCTTGGCTACTGCAATTTCTTTGTTGTTATTCAACTTAGTGTCTTTTCTTTTCTTGCTAGTAAAATTTAAAATGCAACCATACACAATGAAAACATTTTTGACTATTATTATTGGTTTTTCAGTTTTCTATTTAACGGGGTTACTTCCGGAAATAGAAAGCCCAATATTCAGTATTATTGTGCAGTCATTTGTTGTTTTATGCATTTATATACCATTAATAGTTATGTTTAAAATATCGGAAGATATTAATTACTTAGTAGATAAATTTTCGCGAAAGATTAGAGCTTTATTTACGCATTGACACTTTATAAAGCTGCTGAAAATTATTGTTACAGTGGCAGTGATTCTATTAGGGATTAATGATTGAAACGGTTAAAATATTAAAAGAAAAAAAGTTTAAGGCATTCTCGATGTATTTAAGAGAAGATGGCATCATGAATACTGTTTTTGAGGATAATATATTAATTACAATGGAAGATACTTCAGGGGCACTAAATTGGGTCGGAAGTTTGGGGGGTGAGAAATACCTTAATTTGTTTGAAGGTGGTTACAATACCGATTTCGATCCTTTTGTGAGGGAATATGCATCTTCTGCGGAGGAAAATAACTACACCATTGCCGATGCTATTGTTACATCAACCTTGTCATTGAATATGGTAGCAAAATTTTATATTCAATTTAATAAACCACACATGCCTACAAAAGTTTTCAAAAGTAGAGATGAGGCTATTCAGTGGTTGTTGTCTTTCAAATAAACTTTGTTTTGTTTTAGAAAATAGCTTTTTGAATTCATTTTTTATATGCGGTTGAATACTTATCTTTGCTCTTTATTAAAAGCAATTCAATGGCTTTGAAATTTGATAATACAGAAATAGCTTTTAAAAGTAAATCCAGTCATGATTTGAAAAGGGCCAAGCTGCTTTTTAATATGGTTAGTAATAGCTCTATGGTTAGGATTGGTAGGTGGCTTACTGACGTTGCCTTTTCTATTCAGCTTCCAATAAAAGGAATTATCAAGAGTACCATTTTCAAACAGTTTTGTGGAGGTGAGAATATTAAGGAATGCGAAAAAACAATAACTACATTAAATAAATATGGTGTTGGTACTATATTGGATTACTCTGTGGAGGGAAAAGAACGGGAAGATGATTTAGATTCAACCGTCTTAGAAATTATAGCTACAATCGAAAAAGCTGATAGTAGTATGGCTATTCCTTTTTCAGTTTTTAAACCAACGGGTATAGCTCAATTCTCTATTTTGGAGAATGCAAATGAAGGATTAAATAAATTGACCGAAAAGGAATTAAAGGCTTACAACAATGTTACAGAACGTTTCGATGCTATTTGTAAAGCTGCTTATGAATTAGATGTGCCTTTATTTATTGATGCTGAAGATAGCTGGATTCAAAATACGATAGACCGATTGTGTGAAAAGATGATGTTTAAGTACAATACAGAAAAGGTTATTATTTATACCACTATTCAGTGTTACAGATGGGATAGATTAGATTATTTAAAAGGATTGCATAAAAAAGCAAAAGAGAATAATTTTAAAATTGGAGTGAAACTAGTACGTGGGGCTTATATGGAAAAAGAAAGAGAGCGGGCCACTGAAATGGGGTATAAAGACCCTATTCACATCACTAAAGAGGCAACCGATAATGATTATGATTTAGCACTAGAGTATTGTGTAGAAAATTTAGAGGATATTTCTATTTGTGCGGGAACACACAATGAAGATAGTTCACAATTTTTGGCGAATTTGATGCTAAAAAATGGAGTAGAAAAAAACGGATCAACGAATATATTTTGCTCAATTGTTGGGAATGAGCGATCATATAAGTTTCAATTTATCGAATGAAAAGTACAACGTAGCAAAGTACGTTCCTTACGGACCTGTTAAAGAGGTTCTTCCTTATTTAATTCGAAGAGCTGAAGAAAACACATCAGTTGCCGGGCAAACTAGTAGAGAACTTTCGTTGATTCAGCGAGAGATCCGAAGAAGAAGAGGCTAAGGTTTAATTTAATTAATAATTAGTTTTATTCATTTTTCAGCCTTTTTAATCGGCATCCATTTCTGTTAAGTTTCAATCGACAACTTTTCTTGGTTTTACTATATTCTGTTGGTAGAAATAGAAAACTTCTCAAGAATGAATTTATTGTTTTCTTTCTTTAAATGAATTTTAAGTTTATCTGTTAGTTCCATATAAGTAGTACCTTTTTCAGTAGTATAATAATATTGCTTTTTTCTTTCGCCTTTCCATTTATTTATTTCTTCCATAATTTCATTTTTTAAGTTTAAGTTTCCTCTTTTATCAAATAAAACTGAACAAGTATCAGAAGTTAATTTTTTTAGATTTTCAATGTCGTTTAAACGTATTGAAGAAATTATACCCATTACCATAGGTTCAAATAATTCATTGGTGGATTTTTCTACATGAAATTGAAGAAGTGTATTAAAATCTCCTTTGACAGCAATAAATTGTATATAAGCTTTGTCAACATCAGAATTAACATAAAGATCAATCAAAGAAACATTTTTATTTAATGGAATTGAGTAAATGGTTGAATCTTCTGAGACTTTGATTTGTTTATAATCCAATTTTTCAGCCCTATTTAATTTGGGGTTATTTCCGCCTCGGTAATAACTATAAAAGCTATTATTATCTAATGAATACGCATCAAGTTTATAATTATTAGGAAATGTTATTTCTGTGGTAGAATCAGAATATGTAATTCCATCTTGAAAATTACTTATAACCCGTTCTTGTTTATTTCTTGGGAGATAAACAGGTAAGCTAAGCCATTTTGCTTTGGTAATAGGGTGATTTAGTAGTTGGTCTTCCTTGTAATCGGGAAAATGAGAGTATATCATTATTGCAGGATCTACATCTAGCCAGGTGCTGTCATTGTAATCTGACCATGTAAAATCAAATAATTTTGGATTTCCATTAATCCAAACCATATTCCATGCATGGTATCCTTGTGAAGTATTTATATCTGATTGAGTAGTCTTAGTAAAGCCTGCAATTTCTTTTGACTTTAATCCAGAATGTTTAGCAAATTCATTGAAAATATGTGCATATCCAGTACAAACAACAATTTTATATTTGCTCTTTAAAATTTTTTCGGCATCATATTGATTGTGAATTTTTCTTGCTCTTCCGTGGTAATAATTGTAATCATATTTTAAATTATTAATTACGAAATTTCCAATAGCTAATGTTTTATCTCTATCGCTATATATGCCCTTTGTTATGTGGTTAGCAATTTCCTCTACCGATACGCTACAATCTCCGTTGTAAACTACTAATTCATTCGACACGGGGTGTATTATAGACGGAGTATAAAATGATTTTGCTTTTTGTTTTTTAAGGATGGGATAACTTCTTGAAAAATAATTATCCTTGTAGTTTAGGTATATGTTTTTACTAACGTATAACTTTCGATTATATAGCATTGAATTAAATTCTTTATTTTCTGGAGTCATCATCAAAATACCATTCCATACTTTAAAAATTTTTCCTTTATTTATTTTTAATTCTTTAAAACCCCTTTTGGTAAGGTATCTAAGATGCTCATAAGCGCTATCTCCATATATTTTTAAGACTTCAAGCTTATTGTTATGTTTCATGCTGTAAATCTTACTAGGTTTGCTTAAATTACTTGATTGAGAGAACAGTGCAATAGAATTTAACATAAAGAACAGACTAATTAAAAAGTATCTTATTTGTGGTGTCATATTACTGTAATGCCAAATATGTGCATTGGTACATCATTTAGTCATAATTAAAAAAGTTAGAGTTTACCTTACACCAGGATTTTCATATAGAAGTAGAAAGAGATGAACCTTTGATCCTCTGAAAACGTTTTACAAAGCCATTTATATAAGAGAAAGAGAATTGGAATACGATACAAAGGGTCTTGTCAAATAGCTAGGATTTAAATTCATTTTTGCTTACCTCTCTGATAGAAATTTTGAGATGATGAATTTATTAAATCTCTAAAACACAAAAAAAGCCAAAAGAAAATCTTTTGGCTTTTTTTTAATGCGACTACTAGGTTATTTTTCAGCGTTAACAAATGCTTTAATTTTCACAATAGTATTTTTAGGCTCTGTATTTGCTTCAACAGTTACTGTTTTTTCTTGCGGTGATCCAGCCTGTCCTTTGCTTGGTCTGAAAATCACATCAATTGTTGCTGTTTCGTTAGGTTTAATTGGGTACTTTGGCCAATCTGGAACCGTGCACCCGCAAGATCCTTTTGCATTCGTAATTGACAGCGGTTCCGTACCCGTATTTACGAATTCAAAGGAATATTTGTTTTCAGTTTCTGCATCAACATTACCGAAGTCATGCACTTCATTTTTAAATTTGATAGAAGTAGTTGGTCCACTTGAAACAGCTTTCATCGGACTTGCGTTTTGCTGAACTGGAGTATTTGCCGCAGAATTTAACGATTGTGCATTTAAATTCTCCATATTTGGATTCGTAGGTAAATTATTTTGTTGCGGCACAACATTATTGGTTGCAGTATTTGATCTGTTCGGTTGTTCTATTATATTTTCAATTTTTATATTCGATATTTGTACACTATTGTAAACTGATAATATAAGGATTGCACCAACTAGGCCTAAGGTTATTTTATTTGTCATGTGTTAAATTTTCTCGTAAATTTAAATAATAATAATTAGAAGTATCTTAAAGAATTGTTAAAGCTAGAGTTTAGTTTGCCGAAAGCTGATTAAATTCATCTCCTTCTTTAAGAATTTTCAGGGCTTCCTGAAGTGAGGAATTCAAATCGTTTATTATTTCATAAAACTTTCTGTAATCATAAAGGTTTTGAGCTATATTGGCTTTAAGTCTAGTTTTAATCGTTTTTTCAGCAGCTAAAAACTCATCTTCGTTATATTCTAAACCTTCCTCTTCCGCATACTTAAATAATTCTTTCATTACCTTTTCAGTTTTGAAGTTGGATTTATATTTATCAAACGAGATGTATTTAGATTCTAATTTCTCACGATTTTTATTTACCCAAGTTAAGGCAAAGCGATTCAAAATTCCCTTTCTAATCAATGAAGAATAATATTTACTGGTTCCGTTTGTGTCCAGAGGCACAAACACATCTGGCATAATCCCACCGCCGCCATAAACTGTTCTGTTTTTTACTTTTGTTTCGAATTTTAACGAATCGATAAAGTGGATGCTATCTTTATTAAATGACTCGCCACTGGTGTACCTTTCGTATTTTTCTTTTCGGTATTCTCGGGTGCCATTTTCATAGGATTTTTGAATACATCTTCCGGACGGTGTGTAGTAACGTTGCGTGGTTATTCTTACTTGAGTTCCATCCGTTAGGTATATTGGTTTTTGAACAAGACCTTTTCCAAAAGATCTTCTTCCAACAATAAGTCCTCGGTCCCAATCTTGTATTGCTCCCGAAACAATTTCACTTGCTGATGCGCTACTTTCATTTATCAAAACAATTAACCTTCCCTTTTCAAAATCTCCCTTATGTCTTGTTCCATAACTGTTTTTGGGATAGGTCCTTCCTTTTGTATAAACCACAAGTTTATCATCATCTAATAATTCATCCACTAGGTTAATTGCTGTCATTAAATATCCGCCGCCGTTACTTTGTAGGTCAATTATTAAGTCCTCCATTCCATCTGCTCGAAGCCCTCTTACTGCTTTCGTTACTTCGTCCACAGTAGTGGCTGAAAAGTTATTTAGTTTCACATATCCTACTTTAGGCGCTGCCATGTAGGAAGCATCTAAACTATAAATAGGGATTTTATCTCTCTCAACAGTGAATTCCAGTAGTTCCTTACTTCCACCTCTTTTCATTTTCACTTGAACCTTGGTTCCTTTATCTCCTAATAATCTGTCTCGAACTCCAGTATTATTTATTCCGGTTCCAGCCACGATTTCTTTGTCAATCTCAATAAATAGGTCACCTGCTTGAATTCCAACCTTTTCAGAAGGCCCTCCAGGAATTGCTTGAACAACGGTGATTGTATCTTTTACTATTTGAAACCGAACTCCTACACCAGAGAACGAGCCTTTTAAAGGAGCGTTCATGTCGTGTATGTCCTTTAATGAAATATATGCTGAATGCGGATCTAATTGGTCTAACATATAACGAATTCCATTTTCAACAATAACGGTATTTGTAACTGTATCTGAATAAACAGCATCAAAATATTTCAGTGCTTTCTCATATTCATTAATAGAAGTCAAATTATCCTTATCTCCCAAAACAGTATAAGAATAACCGTTGCATTCACTGCGGGTAATAGTTTTAACTTTAGAACTATCTCCATCTGAAAGTGTTAGGTTAATCAAGCTGTTCGCTTCTCCCGTTAATACTCGTGTAATGTCTATGTATGAATAAAATTCTTCTATACTTTGTTCTCCAATTTTTGTTATTTTATCCCCTTCTTCAATATTTGCTTTATCTGCACCGCTTCCCGGGATAACACTTTTTACCAGTACAGTGTCTCCTTTAAATTTAAAAGAGATACCAATTCCTTGATACTTGTTTTGCGTTGGAATCTCATTCTTTTTTAGTAATGAGTCCTTATGGTAAGCTTGAAAAGGAGATAGGTTGTTGTGCATTCCTCTAATAAAATCAAGTTCTAGCTGTTCTCTATCCACATCTTCGACATACATTCTGTCAATTAGGTTCATTAGCTCATTCACCTTGTAAGTGGTTGTATATATCTCACTTTCTATTTGAGCTAAACTAGATGATATAGCAGCAGATACTGAGAGTAATGTGATTAAAATGTTCCTTATCATATAATGTGAATTGTCTTTAGTGAAGAACTGTCAGGTGAAGTTATAAAAATACTCTCTTAAAATTTGTTAATTATGAAAGTTCGTAAAAATATAGACTTAATCGGAGCTATACCAATAATTAATCCAACTTTTACATTAATTATAATCGCATTGTTTTTTAAGGTTACACCAATCCATTGTCAGTCGTTCAAATATGAATCAACTAAAATATCAACGAGTAAGAGAAGCTTACTATGAGAATTACGATTTTATTGATAGCATTTTTCATGAAAAAAGTATCGACATTAATCAAATGAATATTTTTCTGCGCGCTATTAAGTCTGAAAGAAAACTTGAATTATACGCCAAGAATAACAGCGATTCGATTTACATTTTAATTAAGTCATATGATTTCTGCTTTTTTTCTGGTGAACTCGGTCCAAAAAGGGAAGAGGGAGATATGCAAATTCCAGAAGGGTTTTATCATATCGACCGTTTTAATCCGTTAAGCTACTTCTTTTTGTCAGTAGGTATAAACTACCCTAATATTAGCGATCGAAAATTGTCAAATTCCCGAGATGTTGGTGGAGATATTTTCATTCACGGTGATTGTGTTAGCATCGGCTGTATACCACTTACAGATAAATGGATTAAAGAATTATATGTGATTTGTGTTGAAGCAAAAAGCAATGGACAAAGTAAAATTCCTATTCATTTATTTCCATTCCGAATGAAGAATTATAGTGAAAATAGGATGAGATATTCTGCTGAACTTAGCCGGTTGGAGTTTTGGGATAGCTTAGCCGATGGATACAATTATTTTGAGTTAAAAAAGCAGCTACCAAAGATAAAAATAAACGCATATGGGTTTTATCAGCTTCAAGATTCTGAGTTCGCAATCTCTCAATGAAATGAATTATGGTTTTAGCTATTTACTATTTCTTCAATCGCTTTCGCCAAATCAATATCTAATTGTGTTATTCCGCCTTTATCATGCGTACTTAAGCGGATGTTTAATTTGTTGTAAACATTAAACCATTCCGGGTGATGATTCATTTCTTCAGCCACTTCACCAATTCTATTCATTGTAGCTAAGGCATCTTTAAAATTTGCAAAAACAAATTTTTTTATGATTCCATCTTTTTCATATTTCCATCCCTCTAGAGATAGCAACGCCTTTTGAATTTCTATTTCGGTTAATCTTTTCATTGTTTTTATTTCACTTAAATAGCCTTGAACAGAGTGCGCCATAACAGCTAGGATACTTTCTGAAAAAGCACATTAGTTAACCATTATAGGGACATAGACAACCTGCCTCGTCTCGAAAAACTCACATTCAACATTTGGTATATGGCAAGAAGGGGACAAGATACAGATAAAGTATCAATTTTGCACTGAGCCAAAACGTTGTATTTTGTTTTTATCTTATTCATTTTAAAAGCCAAATCAACCATTTGACTTGTTGGTAAATAGCACTTAACTTTCGTAAATCACCAAACGACCTATTTGCTATACCGTGTTATGTGCTGCCCTTTTTGTCATTGTTTAATAACCTTTAATGTATTCTTGTCAATACTTACAAAATAAATACCGTTTTCAAGTAGTGAAAAATCAATCTTTAAAAAATTGTTATTTGAGGATTTGCCTGTCAAAACAGTTTGTCCTGCTACATTTTGAACGATGTATGTTTTGCCAAGTAAATTGTATTCTGAATTAATATTTATTATTGAATTTGTCGGATTAGGATAGATTGAAAATTCATTGCTTATTTTAATTTCATTTATGTTCGTTGTAATATTAGATGTTAGCATATAAGTCCAAACAGAATTATTTATTGAACTTAATTTCATTGTCGAGTTATGATAGAGAATAGCAAGTCCAGGAGTTTGTGTAGTATATAGACAATGTGAATTACTATAGGGAGAACTTGAAATATCAACATAGGTGGTGTCATATAATGGGTAAATTCCTAAACCTTTTATGTTTGTTAGTTGTTTATTAAACGATACAATTTCATCTAATAAATTTAGATATGCAAAATGTTTGCTCATTGCGGTAATACCTGAAGTTCTTAACCAATTTGCTGAGTTAGAAAAAAAGTTACTGTAATCATTAGGGCTTGAAAACATAAGAACTCTCTCTACGTCATTAAATTTTGCAAAATAACAAGCGTGTCCGCCACCTTGTGAATGTCCGCCAACTGCGATTTTGGACCAGTCGAGCGTGGTAGCGTTAATTAAATATTGATTCCAGTTTTGCGTTGGATAAGTTATATTTAAATAGTTTAACAGTTTTACTGTCCGTGTATAAATAGAATTTAGTGTATCAACAGCTACTTCAAAACTTAATGGCGTTCCATAACAAACTTCCTGTCTGTATTTATTGAAAGCCATACTATCAGAACTACTTCCTAAACTTGCTGCCGCAACTGCATTTGGATAGGAAAGGTTTATCACATCGTAGCCTAGGTTTCCAGCAAAATTACTTATGGTTTGATACGACTTAGTATTGCTGTTTGTCCCACCAATAAACAGAAAAAGTTTAACAATACTAGTTGTCGTGTTGCTTACAACCAAGTTACTGTCCTGAACGGCAGCATAATTTATGTCTGTCTGAATAGGTTTTACATAAAATGTATTGATTTGTGAAAAGTAAGTCACTTGAGTCAAAAACAATATTACTATAAAAATATTTTTCATCGTTGTAGTCTTTTCCTTACCGGCTTGCACATAACGTTTTTTGTATAGTGTCGTCGCATCCCAAAGAGTGCTATACATTATACACCTGTTAGCAACAGTTTCTACTTTCTTTCTTCACGCAAAATTTTCTCCATTTTACGCCCTTTAGCCAGTTCATCAATCAGTTTTTCCATCCGTCTGCAATCGCGATATAAAGCAAACGCTTCAGGTATTTCTTCGATACGATAACCACATACCAAGCCTTTAATCATATGCGCATTTTGATGGATTCTAGCTTCCCTAAAAAAATCTCCAAAAGTTCCATTGCCAACAATAAAGGAATCTAATTTATTCTGTTCATAGCCCGTTAACCACATAATAACACGGTCGAGTTCTTCCTTAGTTCTACCGTGCTTTTCTATCCTATTCAGATAATGCGGATAAATGGATCCGAAGTTCATTTTCGCGATTTGCTCATTTTTTTCTGCTGTAACTTCTGCCATGACTTTGAATTTATTGGTGCTAACGTCCCAGCTAAACTACGTAAAATCGGTTTGGTAGGTTAGGTTATGTAGTTTAGATATTGTTGGCAAATCGTTTTTAGCAACCCTAGCACTATATTTTGCATAACCTCTTATTTTAAATACAATAAAAGGGTGCTTTATTTTATTTGCATACCCCTTTACAGCTTATCAATTTCCAATTATTGATATTTTTATATGTTTTTCTCCAAGTATCCTCATCTATATCCATATCGCTTAAAGAGTAATGCTTTGTTACAATCAATTGTCCAAATTCATCTAATTCAAACCAATAGCTGCGATTACTACCTGCATCTGTTCTAATCTCTATATAGGTTTTATCATCAGATATATAGGCGTATCCAAAATCTTCAAAAACATCAATAATTGTATTTCCAATTAGTAGTTCTATCTTATAGTCAGCAATAAATGGTATCCTTGTTACTGGTGACTGCCTTTTGTTTGAGCTTATAAGATTAAATTCCGGGTAGCTCATTTTATTAACCTTATTGCGCAGAAGGGATATTGTATCATTTGTAACTGTAAGATTCCTCTCTACTGATTGCAGTTTGCTTTGCAACTCAGCATTTTTTTCTTGAAGCAAAATGTTTTCTTGGGATATATTTTCTTTTTCATCCTCCAATCGTCTGCATTGAGAGCTTAGTTCATTAATTTTCACTTTGCTTGAATCAATGATTTTGTTGGCCGCCACTAGTTTATTTCTTGTTTCAAAACAGATTGACTTAAGGCTATCAACTCGGTTTCCTAATATCTCAATTTGTTCTTTCTTATTTTGTCCAAAACAAACGTTAGAGAGGAGGGTTAAGGCAAGTAATATTTTCTTCATGATATAATGTGCAATGTTTGCCAACGTTTAGCTAAGCGCTGTACATCACTATCTTAGTACTCCCAAACTTAGTAATAATTGCGACACTTTGCTAACCTACTTTATTTATAGGTGACACAAAGCACTGATAACAGAAGGCTGAATGCAGCAGACTATCTTTATAAGTACCTACCAGCAAATATTACGGGCAAACAGATAAACCTTTTCAGATAACTACAAAGTTAGGTATAGCGCTTAGGTGCTGTTGTGCTTCGTTATAATTATTGATGTATAAGGGATATTTTATATTTATTTACAGTATTGTATGCGTTTTGATCATTCTCAGTGAGTTGAATTATGGCCTCAATAGCTAATATACCCATAACTATTCCCCCCATACCTGTAATGGTTGCGACGATAATATCGCTTGGGATTGTGGGTTTATAATTTTTTAGTGACTTGGCGGCAAATATACTATTGATTAATCCACAAATACCTAAGGCAGTGACAAGTATTTTATAACCTCTTTTCGGTGTTGAAATTGTTACTAAGGAGGATATCTCAAAATTCTGATTTTTTATGGATATGATGGAGTCATTTTTTATTTTAAATCGACCATTTACAATGTTTTCATTTTTGTCCATCACCCATATTTTTCTATTTTCTGCAATTGTTTTTCTCTCATCTCCAGAGGAAAGAAGTATATAATTGATTGAATATAAGGTGTCATTTTGTGAATAAGAAAATGCTCCTTTCGAACAAATCATGATTGTAAGAATGATTAATTTTAATTTCATAATATTAAAAGTTACAAGTACTCAAAGAGTCCATGAAGCACAACGTTGTGGCTAAACTGCGTTTTAATGCAGGTTAGGTTTTGTTATGGATATATTATTCTATACCATAAAAATATTCACTAACCATCATTTCAGGAAGTTTCAAATGTTTTGTTATTTTTTTTAATTCTTTTTTCCAATTTGACGAAATAATATCAGGATTATTAGGCATTCTGAAATTTAAGGTAGTAATGCCTCCTTTATTTGTAGCTTTAATTTCACAATAAAAGTCGGCTTGTGTTATTGCTCCAATTGTTCTCCATAAAGTCACCTTACCCTCTAGTTTATTCGCTTCATAATCCCTTGAACCAAATTTCGCTTTTTTCCCTGCTTCCTTACAATCAGCCAAAGCACTTTCTATATTCATTGAAGTAGTAATTTTTACTTTCACTACTTTTTGAGCATTTACACTGAAGGAAATTGCTGCAATCAAAATCATAATTAAGCCTAATTTTTTCATTTTTATATTTTTATATTTTACTACTCTTAAGGATTTTCGTTTCTCCCTGTTTTTATCGTGATTACTAGACTCCACGTATTATTAGTTATCCATAACGTAGTGCTAAAACACATATGTGCTTTATCCTACTATGGTGCAATCTAGTTAAAAATTTTCAAAAACATCACTATCACTAATTTTTACATTTTTTAATGTTGTCAAACGGACTTTTTATTTTGGCAAAATCAGATTTGGGTTTGACGAAACATTGTTTCAGAAGGATTTTTATGGTTCAAACAGAATTTCATGGCAGTTATTCGACTAAAAAACTATTTTATCTCTTTTAACTACCCATTATAGGGACATAGACAACCTGCTTCGTCTCGAAAAAATCACCTTCAAAGAAGTCAGGTATTTTATACAAAGTTGGTTTGTATTTCAATTTTGCTTCGTTTAATTCTTCATGTAAATCGCCTCCTTTCAGATAGAGAATGCCGTTTCGAATTGTATTGTTGTTCTTCGATTTGAACTTAGTGTTAACCCAAGGGATAAAACGATTTAGTCGAGTAACAGCTCGGCTAATTACGAAGTCAAATGAGCCTTTTATTTCCTCTGCTCGTCGGTGTTCTGAACTTAAATTAGTTAACCCAAGAGCAATAGAGACTTCTTTTACGACTTTAATCTTCTTTCCAATAGAATCTACTAGGTGGAATTTACATTCTGGGAAAAGTATAGCTAATGGAACTCCAGGGAAACCTCCACCTGTTCCAACATCGAGCAATATAGTTCCAGGCTCAAAAGAGATTACTTTGGCAATTGCCAAAGAATGCAAAACATGACGCTCGTAAAAGTTGTCAATATCTTTTCGGCTAATAACATTTATCTGCTCATTCCAGTGTTGATATAAGCCTTTCAGTTCAGTAAACTGTTTGATCTGTTCATCGGATAAATCAGGAAAGTATTTTATAATTGATTCCAATAGAGGGCGAATTAGATTCTGTCTTTTGAGTTTTTTAATATATTGTAAAGAGATTCGCGAGCTCTGAATAATTGAGCTTTAACCGTTCCCAATGGTAGGTTCAACTCTTTCGAAATTTCATCGTAACTAAATTCTTTGAAATACCTTAGTTCAATTAATTCTTGGTAACGCGGCTTTAATTTTTTCACTATTGCTCGCATCATGATGATTTTTTGCTCACGAATTGCTTCTTCTTCAGGGTTTCTGTTTCCTGATTTTAGCTGCATCATCAAAGAATCGCCATCTTCGTTTTCGAAACGATTATCTATGGAAAGAACATTTTTTTTCTTCTTACGAAGAAAGTCAATGCAATTGTTCGTAGCAATTTTAAACAACCACGTGCTGAAAGCATAGCTAGGCGTATATTGGTGAAGACGTTTAAAGGCTTTTCCAAATGCTTCAATGGTTAAATCTTCTGCATCGTCTCGATTGTTTATCATTTTTAAGAGCATAAAAAAGATAGAGTCTCTGTAGCGTTCCATTAGCTCGGCAAAAGCTTGTTGGTCATCCGATTTTACAGCTCGTTGTACAAGAATAAAGTCATACTTAGCTTTATCCGAAAGGTGATCTGTCGATATATGTTCATCTTCGTTTGAACCCATGCCTTTGCTTCTTCTTTTTCTTGTTACTAAATAATAAAATAGGATTAATTATTAACATAACTACTTCAAAAAATGGTGCTAATAATATCAAATCTCTATTCCCCATTATCCTAAACGGACGGCTAAAGATAATCATTTGCAGCAGTATCCTAAACCCTACAATTCCTAAAGCTATATACCACCAATTGTGCATAACCAATAGGATTGGAAGTAAAATGTACATTATAACTAGGCTAACGGGATAAAGTGTAAGTAAAATCTTGTGATAGGTTTTATAGTGTTTTCCAGTGGTGAGGTGTCTTTTCTTTTGATACCACCAATCTGTAAAATTCTTTTTTGGAATAGATATCGTAATTGCTTCTTTCGAAAAAACAACAGCAGTATTTGTTTTAGTTCCCGCTTCATTAACAAATAAATCATCGTCTCCGGAAGGGATGTAGTAATGACTTTTAAAACCTCTTACAGAATCATACAGTTCTTGCGTGTAGGAGAGGTTTCTGCCAACCCCCATGTAAGGGATGCCTGATTTTGCTAAGGATAAATATTGAATAGCTATTTGCCCAGCATCGAATCGAATAATTTTGTTTAAAACTCCTTTTTCGCGTGCATACGGACTAGCCCCTAGAATTAAGTTTTTAGAGCCTGTGTGTCTTGAAGCCATTTCTTTCAGCCATTTTTTACTATTTGGATAGCAGTCAGCATCTATGAATAGCATTAACTCATGTTTTGCTGCTTTTATTCCTAAAGTAAGTGCAAACTTCTTAGCAAATCCATCCTTTTCTAAATCTGGAACTTCAACTATATGCAAGTTGTTATGTTTTATTGCAAAAGCTTGCAGAATATCAATGCTTTTGTCCCAAGATCGATCGTTTACTACTATGACTTCAAATTTTGGATAATCTTGTTCGAATATTTTGGGTAGAAATTCCAATAGGTTTTGATCTTCATTTCTTGCAGCAATTATTATTGAAACGGGCTTGAGTTTTTCTATTGCTACAGGCTTTTGCTTAAGCATTAGTCGAATAAAGAAAACTAGGAAATAGATTAACTGAAGTAAAAATGCCCCTAAATATATTATAAACAAGAGGTTTTCTGTATTTAATTCTAGCTTCATGAATGATTTTGTGCTGCTAAAAGTACTCTTCTAAAAGTTATTTTATCTTTGTTGCAGTTCAACGTTATTCACATATTTATGAACTTTACATTAGAAAAAACAGATTCCAAGTCCAAAGCTCGCGCGGGGCTAGTAAAAACGGCTCATGGCGAAATTCAAACACCCATGTTTATGCCAGTTGGGACAGCAGGAACTGTAAAGGCTGTGCATCAGCATGAAATTAAGGATGATATTAAAGCGCAAATCATCTTGGGGAATACCTACCACCTTTACTTGCGTCCGGGATTAGAAGTAATTGAAAATGCTGGAGGGTTGCATAAGTTTATGAATTGGGAGGGTCCTATTTTGACGGATTCAGGTGGCTTTCAAGTTTATTCATTAGGAGATAGAAGAAAGATTAAAGAAGAAGGGGTAACCTTTCGATCACATATTGATGGATCAAAACATTTATTTTCTCCTGAATACGCAATAGATATTCAGCGTACTATAGGTGCGGATATTATAATGGCATTTGACGAATGTACTCCTTACCCATGTGATTATTCTTATGCAAAAAGGTCTATGAAAATGACGCATAGGTGGTTAAAAAGGTGTTGTGAACGTTTTGATTCTACAGAAGGTAAATATGGTTATGACCAAACATTTTTTCCAATTGTTCAGGGAAGCACCTATAAGGATTTAAGAAAAGAATCTGCAGAAATGATTGCTTCTTTTGAAAGAGAAGGTAATGCCATTGGTGGTCTTTCAGTTGGTGAGCCAGCAGAAGAAATGTACGCTACTGCAGATTTAGTTTGTAACATACTACCGAAAGATAAGCCCCGTTATTTAATGGGAGTTGGAACACCGATAAACATAATTGAGAACATAGCTTTGGGTGTTGACATGTTTGATTGCGTGATGCCAACTCGCAACGCAAGAAACGGTATGCTGTTTACAAGTGAGGGTTTTATCAATATAAGAAATGAAAAATGGAAGAATGATTTTTCTGATTTAGACTCCAATGGAACTTCTTATGTAGATTCTCAATATTCCAAAGCATATTTAAGACATTTAATGATTTCCAAAGAAAGATTGGGTTCACAAATAGCTTCATTGCATAACCTAGCGTTTTATGTATGGCTTACAAAAGAGGCGAGAAGACAGATAATTGCTGGTACGTTCTCAACATGGAAAGATAATATTATACCTAAGCTTGGTAATAGACTTTAGCAAATTGGCTAAATGAAAAAATTGGATTTATACATAACGAAGAAGTTTTTGGGAACTTTCATTTTTATGATAATGGTGATAATGAGTATTGCTATTGTTATAGATATAAGTGAAAAGTTAAGAGACTTTACAAATCCAGATTACAACCTTTCTTTTTGGGAAATAGCCATAGATTATTATCCTTATTTTTTCTTGCATTATGTCAATTTGTTTAGCTACTTGATAATATTTTTATCTGTATTATTTTTTACCGGTGTTATGGCGCAACGCTCAGAAATAATAGCAATATTATGCAATGGCGTCAGTTTTTGGAGGTTTACAAGACCGTATATGGTTGTATCTACGGCGCTTCTAATTTTTGCATTGTTTATGAATCATTTAATGGTGCCAAATGCAAATAAGCAAAGACTACTCTTTGAAAGTAAATACACTCCGGTGAATGGTTCTTTTCAGAATATAAATTTACAAATGAATGAGAAGACGACCTTGCATTATAAAGTGTTTAATGCAAAATTGAATATAGTAACAAGAATGTGGATTGAGACTTGGGAAAAGAATGACAGAGGCCTTTATGAGTTAAAAACAGATATGCAGGTAATGAAGGCTTATGGTGATAGTGTTTCGAATAAATGGAAGTTAGATAAAGTGTTTATTCGCGAAATAAATGATTCAAATGAAGTAGTAAAGCAAATAGCAACAATCGACACTGTACTGAGCTTTAATGTCAAAGACCTTGGTCAGAGAGATAATATTATGGAGTCAATGACTACCTCTGAATTGGTGAAATTTAGAAATCAGGAAAGAAACAAAGGGTCTAATATTGTTCCAAAAATAGAGATTGTTCTTTATGAGAGATCTGCCTATCCATTTGCAACTTATATATTAACATTAATCGGCGTTGCAGTTTCTTCCCGAAAGTCCAGGGAAGGAGTAGGTAAAAATATTATTATTGGATTGATGGCAAGCGTACTATATATATTCTTTATGAAAATGACTACGGTAGCTTCTTTAAATATTGGATTAGCTCCTATAGTGGCGGTATGGGTCCCAAATGTTATTTTTGCTGTTGTTGCAATTGCTCTTTACACAATGAGATTAAGGGAGTAGGCTGTCAAAAAAACATGTCAAGCATATTATTAGAACATGCTGTAAAATCTTCTTCAAAGTTTCTCAAAGGGTTAATTGCTATTACATTCTCCAAGTCATAAACCGAATAATAAAACGTTTAAATTTATTCGTAGGAGGGTAAATTAACTTTATAGTTGTAAAACCTCTTAATTGTTTTAAAATAGCTCTTTCATTTGAAAAGGCAGTAAAGCCATATTTTCCATGTGACCTTCCAATTCCGCTGTGACCATTTCCTCCAAAGGGCAAGTTTCCATGAATAAATTGAATGGTAGTTTCGTTTATTCCGGTAGTACCTGCAGATGTATTATGAATAATGTTCTTTGTGTTTTTTTTGGATGAGGAAAAAATGTAAAGAGCTAAAGGAGCTTCCTCCTTGTTGATTATTGAAATCGCTTCATCAAGCAATTGAAATTCAATTAATGGTAATACAGGTCCAAAAATTTCATCTTTAAAAATAGCAGAACTAGTGGTTATGTTGTCCAATATAGTGGGCGAAATGTAGTTGTCATCGGAATTAATGTCGTTACCTATAATAACATTAGCGCCTTCTTCAATGCTTTTGTCTATTAGGGATGTAATTCTTTTAAAATGACGATTGTTTACCACTCGGGTGAGTTCATTATTACTTTCAACTTCCTCTTTGGTTTGCCCATACATTTTGGTAAAAACTTTTTTCAATTCTACAATTAGTTTAGCTTTAATTTTGGAGTGAACTAAAACGTAATTTGGGGAAACACAAGATTGCCCATTATTTATTAATTTACCCCATATTAATTTCTGGGCTGTATCTTTTAGGTTAGCTGTTTTATCAACGATAACAGGGTTTTTTCCGCCAAGCTCTAATGTAACTGGTGTAAGGTGGTTTGATGCAGCTTTCATTACTATTTTTCCAACCTGTGGACTTCCAGTAAAGAAGATGTGGTCCCATGCTAAATCAAGCAACTGGGTTGTCTCCTTCACGCCGCCTGCAATAACAATTATTTCCTCGGGAGGGAATAATTCAGTAATCATTTTAAGGATTAACTGTTCACAGTTTGGCGTTAATTCAGATGGTTTTAGCACAGCACAATTTCCTGCTGCTATTGCAGAAATCAAAGGTCCAATTGTTAAATTGAAAGGGAAATTCCAAGGTGCGATAATAAGGGTAAGTCCCTTTGGTTGGGAGATTATGTGCGACTTGCTTCCTAGAAGATATAAAGGTGTTCTTACTCTTTGAGGTGCCGCCCAATCTCTTAGGTTTTTTAAAGCATCATTGATTTCAGAAATTACAGGTTTTATTTCTGCTATTCGGACCTCTTCAGGAGATTTTTTGAAATCGTCATACAATACTTTTATAATATGGCTTTCATTTGCTTTGATCCACTTTTTTACTTTTTTCAGCTTTTGCTTTCGCTCAAAAATCGAGCTTTTTCGTAAGGTGTTTTCGAAATAAAATTGTTGGTTATTTCTTATTTTCTGAAATGGATTAGCCATTTTCTAAAAAGAGTTTATTTCAAGGTGTAAAACATTGTAATTACTGTTGAGTCTTGCAGTGAATTAATATCCCCAAATTGAATGATTCCGTTATTGGCTAATTCAATTGGATTAAACACTCCTGAAGCCATTAATTCAGATCCACTAACATCATTATCGTATAATGTCCATTCGTAATTATGATTGAATAATTGTTGTTGATACGGAGCAGACCAGGTAGGAGTTGAACTTGGGTCGATATCTCCTGTTTCAGGACCTTCAAATAAAACTTCTCCTGTAAGTTGATTGGTGATAGTTAAAAGTACGTCTGGTCTTACAGAATTTCCTACGGCAATAAGATCCCAGTCTTGTCCACTATTGGCCGGATCTTGATCTGGGTGATTAGTAAGTTCATAGAGGTCTATATATGCATATTGGCATGTGCCATCATCATAATCAATATCAGTATTATGAATAGGGGAGTCAGTATCAAAACAACCACCAGATTTTTCATCAATCACTTCAACCTTTTTACAAGCACCAGATAAAACAATGGAAAAAACCATAATAGTTCCTGAAAGTAAATTGATTGTATTGTTCTTCATTCTAAATAGTTAAAGCTGAAATTATTAAAAACTGTATCCAATTCCCAGGTTAATGGAAAACTGTGTATTCGTGTTTTTCGTAAAAGCAGAGTTGGCCATATAATCAAAAAAGAGAGGACTAATTCCTATCTTCGCCATAAGCCCACCTTCCGGTTTTTGATAACGATATTCTAGTGCTAAATGAGCAAACCATTCTTTCATTTCCTTTAGCTTGGGTTCAGGTGCTAAACCAATGTTAGAATTGTCAATTTTAATATCCAAAACTTTGTACTTCCATAAAGTTGTTCCGTACCCCAGTACAACATGGTGCTTCCCAAAACTGTATTTCGCATTTATTTCAAATGGAAAAAGACGATCTTTTGACTTTTCAATATCAGTGAAGCCAGGTAAAATGGAAAGCCCTACACTTCCATTAAAAGCTAATTTCTCATCAATTCTATAAATTTCTCTTTCATAATTAAAGGAATAATAAATTCCTTTACCTAATAATTCAAAATAAGCTGTGTTTTTGCTACTCCCCTCTTCTTGAGATGTAACCGCGAAACAAGTAGTTAAGAATACAAGAGTAAATAGAATTGGCTTTATCATTTGATGATAATTATTGTTAATTTTGATGATAAATATAGTGAATTATTTTTTACCGCAATAAACAATTAACAAAGGTTCATATGGGAAGAAAAGCAACTGATAAAGAAAGAAAGCCGCTAAATGTCAAACAGCAAAAATGGCTAGCAGATGTAATGCCATACTTTTATAAGAATGGTATGCGTAAGCCTACCATGGATGATATTGCTGAACATTTAAACTTAAGTAAAGCTACTATTTATAATTACTATTCTTCTAAAGAAGATTTAATACATGATGCATTGTGGTTTAAACTTGTAGAACTTCAAAAATTTCGAGACTTATTATTTGATGAATCTGTTGAATTTACAGAAAGATATTATTTAGGCGCACAGTTTTTCACGAAAAGCTTAAAAGGAATGTCTGCTCTGTATCTTGAAGATTTAAAGAATTATTTTCCAAAAACATGGGCTGATGTTGATTTGTTTAGAGAAAAATCTGCAGAGAATATCAAAACTTATTATCAAGCAGGTATCAATAAGGGAGTGTTTAGGAGCTTCAATGTTGATATGATGGCAGCAACAGATTTATTTTTCTTCGATATGATGATTGACGCTAAGTTTCTTAGAAAGCATGATATAACAGTTGAAGAAGCGTTCGCTCAATATTTCAAAATGAAATTTTACGGAGTTTTGGTGACGGAAAAATTGGTATTTTCAAATTAGATTGTTTATAAACTATAACTGCTTGAATAGTTATAGTTACGATTTTTTTTGTTATTTCGGAATTGCAACAACTAAAAACAATCTGCTTATTAGATTTTTATGTTGTTATTTGCTTTCCTAATGGTTTATGGTAATAGATGAATTAAAAGAAAAATATACTTACGAAACTTCTCGTTTTGTTGCAATCGATGGACTAGATATCCATTATTGCGATGAAGGCGATGGTGAAGTAATACTTTTAGTTCATGGGACATTTTCTTCTCTTCATTCATTCGATGATTGGAATGAAATATTAAAAAAGCAATATCGAGTAATCCGATTGGACCTGCCGGGTTTTGGTTTAACAGGTCCAAATCCGAGTCATGAGTATAGTATTGACGACTATTCAGATTTTTTAGATGCATTTTTAGAAAAGCTGAATATCAAATCCTGTTGCATAGCAGGAAGCTCATTAGGAGGTTGGATTTGTTGGGAATTTGCAGTGAAATATGAAAATAGGGTTGATGAATTAATTTTAATTAATTCTGCAGGATATGTTGGAGAAAAAAGTATGCCGTTGCCATTTGTAATAGCCAAAACTCCTGTTCTTAGAAATGTGTTTAACTATGTCCCAAGAGCTGTTGTTCGAAGGTTTTTGAGACAGGTTTTTGAAGATCAATCTAAAGTAACAGATAAGGTTGTAAATCGCCACTATGACTTGTTCCATAGAGAAGGAAATAAAGAAGCTTTTGTTAAATTAGCAAATTCTGATCATGCGCATAATACGGATCGTCTAGCACAGCTTTCAATCCCGGTGTTAATTATGTGGGGAGCCAATGATAATTGGATTAATGTTAAGCATTCTAGAAAATTTGAAAAAGATATTCCGAATTCAGAATTGGTTATTTATGAAAATGTGGGCCATATTCCCATGGAGGAGATTCCAGAAAAATCTGCGGCAGATTTAATTTGTTTTTTAGAGAGAAACTAATCCGTATTTACCTGTTTTTTATAAAAAAACTATCTTTACCGCTTTATTGTTAGTAGGATGCTTCAACAATTTCTATATCTCTGTTTTATTTTAAATTCTTTTTCGGCCCACGGGTACAAGGAGGACAGTACATTATCTCAATTGAAAATTATTGAAGGTAAAATCAATCCTAAATCTATTGTCCATTCTGGAAATGGTCTTTTTTTTGCTCAAAACATGATGTATAAACACTCCGTTACTGTTTATGACCGAAGCTTTCAGTTATTGAAAACCATTTCGGATAAGGTCGAATTGAATAAGTTCGGCTATTCTAAAAGAGATGGACTGTACAGAGGCTCTCCTGTAGAATGTACATTTACGCATGACGGCAGGTTTGCTTGGGTTTCTAATTATAATATGAGTGGAGGAGGGGAAACTGAATTCAACAAGCCTGGTTGTGATAATTGTCACGGAACAGGAATTTACGATAGCAGCTTTGTTTATAAAATTAATACTTCCACATTGTTGATTGAGGCGATTATTAAGGTTGGAGCAGTTCCCAAATATTTGGCGGCTACACCTGATAGTAAATATGTGCTAGTTACCAATTGGAGTAGTAGTGACTTGAGCGTTATAAATACGGACAAATCGAAAGAAATTAAAAGAATAAAATTGGGAACTTATCCTAGAGGAATTATAGTGGATAGTGCAGGAACTAAAGCTTATGTAGCTATAATGGGCTCAAGTAAAATAGCTGTTATTGATTTAAGAACTTTTGAGAAAACTTGGATAAAAGATATTGGAATGTCTCCTCGTCATTTATGTATGAGTCCAAAAAATGATTATTTGTATGTAAGCTTGAATGGAGATGGAGTAGTTGGTAAAATCGATTTATCTACCAATGAGGTTATGAAAGTTAAAACTGGAAGCCTTCCTCGTTCGATGACGCTATCAGGAGATGGCAGGTATTTGTATGTAGTCAATTACGGAAGTGATAAATTAACTAAAGTAACAACTGCAGACATGAAGGTTGTGGAAAGTATTAAAACAAATGATAAGCCAATCGGAATTACTTATGACAATGAAACAAATAATATATGGGTGGCTTGTTATGAGGGTAGTATTATGGTTTTCCATGATACTTATTATGACTCCATAGTAACAGACTTGCTGTATGATGAGTTGCTTGCACAAAATGCTGAAGAAATAGAGTTCAGAAAAAATATGCCAGAAATTGAATGGCCACTCCAAGACAAGGAAACTCTTTTCGTATCAGAAATTGAAAAGCCTCTGAAAGTTTTACAGGATAAAGGCATTAGTAATAAAGAGAATAAATATTATTTGATTGCAGGTAGTTTTAAAAACAAATCAAACGCTGAAGGATTGGTGAAAGAACTATCTGTTAAAGGGCATAATTCATTTATCTATTTTAACCTCGACAACCAATTCGCTTATGCTTGTGTCAGTTCTTTTACCAACAAATCAATAGCAATTCAACGATCCATAGCATTAAAAGAAGATGGAATTGATGTCTGGATATATTCGGTTAGGTAACCAATAGTAGTTAAATGTTGATTGTTGCTAATTCGAATTTTTTCGTTAAATTTGATATATTATCAGATGAAAAACGGAAAAAAAACCTATGAAAACACAATATCCGAAATTGCAAGCAATTGAATTAGACAAGGGTTTTATAGAGCTTTTGCAAGGAAATCTGGTTCTTTTGAAATTTAAAGAAAACCGTTTTTTTGAGTTAAGGGATGCTATAGAAGCAAATAAGGCAATCTACTCAATTGTGAAAGGCAAGCCTTTCTTGTCTTTAATTGATGCTCGGGTATATGGGAGTATTTCAGCTGATGCTCGAGAATTTTTTGCAAAGGATACTTTAACAAAGGAGATTAAAATTGCTGAAGCAATTGTTATCAATACTATATCTGCTAGGTTATATGCTAAATTTTATATTCGATCAAGTAAATCAGCTAATCCGGTTAAAATCTTTAGTGACATTCACGATGCCAAGTTATGGTTGCAATTGCAACAAAAAAGTATGTTTGGAGAAGTGCTTGAAAGAGAAGTCCATTTTGATAAGAAATTTAAGAATAACTAAAAGTATTTATTGGTGGCAATCGCAATGAGGGTTTTCCGAAAATAAATAATCGATAGAAAATGTTTTCCCTTTATCGAAAGCACCGTCCAATTTAGCAATCCCATAAAGCCTTGTTTTGGTTGCGCCTTGTTCAACTTTAAAAATGTAAACTTCTTCGTCTATTTCCTTTTCAATATAGTATAATGGATTAGGTTCTTTATTTGGAAAACTGTAATTAAATAAAATATTCCCAAAAACAAATAAGCTATCAATGTTTGATTGAGATATTCCAAAGCAATCCATCTCACATTGAAACCCTTTTTCAAGCCTGAGTGCATTCGATGATAACTTCTCTAAAGTCATATCATTTGGCATGTACATTGCCATGGCAATATCAGATAATTCTGAACAGTTCGCTGAAGGTTCTAATCCATTAATCTTGGAAATGAAAACAACAGAATCCAATTCAAATAAATCAAAGGACATTTTTAAACTATTGTGTTCAATAACATATTTTTTTAATTCAGATTCAGTATCGAGATTGTTAAGTCTATAAGTAGCCAATTCTCGTTCTGTGTTACTTTCTTTAAAATTGACATCTCCATTTTGTAGCAGCAAAAAAACATCTTTTTTAGATATTTCATTTTCAGCCATGAGGCAAGAGTCTTGCGGATTGTAATAAATACTGCTTGATTGAATAGCATTTAAAACTCTCGGGTTGGGTAACCATTCACAGCCTCTTCCCTTAAAGATGATTAAGCAAGCAATTATGCCAATGCTAAAACCTACTAAATAATATTTTAATCGTCCTCCAAACTTCATATGCGGTTATAAAAAAGTCCCATCCTGAAAGTTATCGGAATGGGACTTTAAAAGTACTATTAATATCAATGTCTCCGTGGAGAAAAATTCTAATATCTGTAATGGTCTACTTTGTATGGACCTTCAACTTTAACATCAATATAATCCGCTTGATCTTGTGTTAATGTTTCTAACTCAACACCAATTTTAGCTAAATGCAACCTTGCTACTTTTTCATCTAAATGTTTAGGTAACATGTAAACTTCATTTTTGTAAGCATCAGTATTGTTCCATAACTCTAATTGAGCTAATGTTTGGTTTGTAAATGAATTACTCATTACAAAAGAAGGATGTCCTGTTGCACAACCTAAGTTTACCAATCTACCTTCAGCTAAAACAAAAATTACATTTCCGTTAATATTATACTGATCAACTTGTGGCTTAATAGTATCTTTTGTATTACCATATTTACCATTTAACCAAGCCATATCAATTTCATTATCAAAGTGTCCAATGTTACAAACGATTGTTTGATCTTTCATTGATTCGAAATGTCTTCCTTGAATAATGTTAAAGTTACCAGTAGTTGTAACAATAATATTTGCTTCTTTACAAGCATCATCCATTTTCTTAACTTCAAAACCGTCCATTGCAGCTTGTAAAGCACAAATTGGATCAATTTCAGTAACAATAACTCTTGCTCCAGCACCTGCTAAAGAAGCAGCAGAACCTTTTCCAACATCACCATACCCAGCAACAACAGCAACTTTTCCTGCCATCATTACATCTGTAGCTCTTCTAATTGCATCTACTAAAGATTCTTTACATCCGTATTTGTTATCAAATTTAGATTTAGTAACAGAATCATTTACATTGATTGCTGGCATTACTAAAGTTCCATTTTTCATTCTTTCATATAATCTATGAACTCCAGTTGTTGTTTCTTCAGATAATCCTTTAATTCCGCACATAACTCCGGATACTTATCAAAACCATATTTGTTAAATCTCCACCATCATCTAAAATCATATTTAAAGGCTTTCCTCCTTTAAATCCCATAATTGTTTGATCAATACACCAATCAAATTCTTCATCAGTTAATCCTTTCCAAGCATAAACAGGAACTCCTGTAGCAGCAATTGCAGCAGCAGCCTGATCTTGTGTAGAGAAAATATTACAAGATGACCAAGTAACCTCAGCACCTAGAGCTGTTAATGTTTCAATTAAAACAGCAGTTTGAATAGTCATGTGTAAACAACCTGCAATTCTTGCTCCCGCTAAAGGCTTAGAATCTCCATATTCTTCTCTTAAAGCCATTAAGCCTGGCATTTCAGCTTCAGCAATTGTAATTTCTTTTCTTCCCCATTCTGCTAAGGAAATATCTTTAACCTTGTAAGGTAATTTTTCTGTTGTAGTTGTCATATCTATGTAAATTTAATAAGTTCTAAATCAGCTTTATTCTAAAAGCGCGTGCAAAGATAAGAGATTACTTTACAAAATCAAATGATAAGGAGGATGTGATTGTTATAGTAATGTAAAATTTGTACTTTGAAATAAATGAGTTAATCGATTTTTTATTGGAGGGCTTTACGGCTTTTTTTGTTTGGCTGATCTAATTTACTTTCCGTAACCCCCCTGAAATCTTAATTATCATATTGCTAATTATTCAAAATAACAACAGTCAAGCCTTTGTCAACTCGATTAAATAAGTCAATTATATCTTTATTTTTCATTCGCACACAGCCATGTGATGCTGGTTGTCCAATTAGACCTTCTTCAGCAGTTCCATGTATGTAAATGTGTCTTCCAAAAGAGTCTAATTCACCACCTTTGTTTATACCGTTTTCTAATCCTTCAAGTGTTAAAATTCGTGTGGTGATAGCGTCTTTACCTGTTGTTATAGGATTGGTTTGAATGCTAGCAATATTTCCGGTGTATTTCCTAGCTTTTAGAATTCCTCCAATAGGAACACCTGATCCAAATTTCTCCTTTATTTTGTGAAGTCCAATAGGTGTCATGTCACTACCGGCTTTTGTTCCAGCTCCGTGAGTAGAGGTAGATACCGGGTAAGATATTACGTGATTTCCATTTAAGTATAAGTCTAATTCTTGTCTTTTGACTCCTACGTAAATAAAGTTTTCAAAACTATGGTCAGGGTATTTTATTGACAGGTATTCCAGTAAAAACTCATTGTTTTTTAATGAGGCATTTGTTCTTGGAATTGTAAAAAATGAAGCATTTATTAAGAAAGCAGAGCAAAGAAGAATGCTGAAATTAAACAGTAACTTTTTAGACATAATATAAGGCTTCAAAAATCTCATCTTATTGCGATTAAGAAATATTAATTACGATCTTTTTTTAATTAGGTTATATAATAAATTAAACAGATGTGGAATAGTCATTGAGAATCGTTTAACATAATTCTAATTTAGAAAAAACTGATAAAACCAAAATGAATCTTAGCGGACTTGATGATAAATGGGCTGCCTTTCTGACTCCCTAAGGCATAACTAATAGAAAATATTCCTGGTTTTGTGCTAAAATTTATTCCAACTCCAGTACCTAAAGGAGTATCCGTTATGAAGCTTTCTTTAACTCTATTCTCATACCAAGCGCCATCAATAAACATGAATAGATTAGAGTTTTGCTCCAAAAGAAACCTGTATTCTATGGTTCCAATAGCAAAGCTTGAGTTGTAAATAGACTCTTCGTCAAAGCCTCTTAATGTTACATTGCCTCCTATTCTAAATAATTCGTTAGTAAACATGTTCTCATTGAAAATGAACCCGGTTTTGGAGCCTAATTTAATGGTGCTTCTTTTTTTTATAGGGATATAAAAATCCAAATTTGATTTGATTTCAAATTGAGCTGTTTTTAAATTTATATCCTCATAAACAATAGGATTTAAGTTATTGTTTTTACGAATAATTTTAGTTCCAGCTGAAAAAGATAAAAAACCGGCATACCCTTTCGTTGGGTTGTATTTGTAGTTCAATTTAATTGACTTTATTTCAATTCCATAGGAACTATTGCTGATGTCGGCAAATTCAGGAAGTGTTGTCACAAATTGAAACTGCTGTGTAGAAAGTAAATTTGAACTTTTGTTTTGGTAAAAAACAGCAAGAGTATTGTCGCTATTGAAATAATACTGTACACCTATTTTTCCTTCAATATTTAAAAATGTAGTATCTCTTTTGTATAAAGAGAATTTTGTGTCAATTCCGAAAGATGAGTTTAGCAAAAAGGGATAAGAAAAGGCTGTTTGGAGGTTTTGTGTCAGTGGCTGTAGTTTTCTCCAGTTCAATTGGATGGTTTCACCTTTGTGCAATGCATTCAATAGCTTAATATTTACATCACCTGTTATATTAATTTTGCCATCATCATCTGGTAATAAGCCTATAATGCCATTAAAGTTACTAGCAGGCTTGTTTTTTAAATAAACGTAGATATTACATTTATCATTCACAAATTCATATTCTGAAGGTTTAATTGCTTGAAGAAAAGGGCATTCCTTTATGCGTGTTTCTATCTGGTTGATAATTTGCTGCTGGTATATGTTATTCGGATTGATTTGCAGAATATTGTAAATTAGTTTGTTTGAATTTTGCGCCTCTCCTTTCACAAAAATATTGTCAATTCTAATTAAAGGTCCTTTTTCAATCAATAATTTACTATTGAGTTGGTTGTCGTTAAATGTTATACTGTCCAATTTAACGCTGGCAAAAGGAAAGCCATTGTTTTCATAAAAGATAAGTAATTTGTCAAATAACGTTGATAATTGTTGGGGATTAAATGGTTTATTCGAAAATAATTTTTCCCTAAAACCTGAAGAACTCAATGCATCTTCATTTTCTGGGTTAAAAGTCAACCTTGATAAAGAATAGAGCTCACCAGTGTGGATATAGATATCCATTTTCCGGAGAGAGTCATCTATAAACACGCTGTCAATTCCTGCTGCTAAATATCCATTTTGAATCAACGTGTTTTGTATTACTCTTAGTTTCTGTTTATGGTTTTTTCTTGAGAGTTGTTGGAAGCTCTTATCTAAATCATAATTTCCGGGCAGACCATAAAAGGTGTTCGACCAGGATTGTGCATACGCAATATGGCTCAATAACAAAAGAACAGATATGAAGGCGTATTTAGACAATCTTTTAACGTTTTATTTAATTCTCCAATCGATAGGTTCTTTATTTAAACTAATTAATAGGTCATTTGTTTTACTGAAATGTGCATTTCCAAACCAATGACCTCTGTTTGCACTTAAAGGTGATGGATGGCCTGATGCAAGTATATGGTGAATTTCTTCATTGATAAATTTAATTTTCTTTTTTGCAAACCCTCCCCAAAGTAAAAATATTAGGTCCTTTTTCTGAAAAGATAATTGTTTAATGATTTCATCAGTAAATGTATGCCAACCAATGTCAATATGAGAATTTGCTTCGCCTTTTCGAACGGTTAATGAAGCGTTTAATAATAATACACCTTGTTTGGCCCAGCTTGCTAAGTTGCCACTTTTTGGGTAGGGTATTTTAAGGTCATTTTGAATTTCTTTAAAAATATTTTTCAATGATGGAGGGTGACTTATATTATCTGATACGGAAAAGCACAAACCATTAGCTTGCCCCTCTCCATGATATGGGTCTTGTCCGATAATGATTACCTTAACATCATTAAACGGCGTCAAGTTAAATGCTGCAAAAATATCCGGTTGAGAGGGAAATATGTCAGATGTTTTCGTTTCAACAAGTAAGGTTGATTTTAGCGCTGTGAAGTATTGTTTTTTAAATTCTGAAGCTAAGGCGTCCTTCCATCCTTCCTCGATTCCATTTATTACATTGTCCATGTTCATAACTTTGGCGTTTTATTCTTTGTAAAATTGGATATTATTTTTAATATTTGTACTCAAAATATGTGGGAAATTTAAATAAATAAAAGTCTAATAATTTTAATGAAAGTATTTAAAAATCTAGTTGCTGTCTTAGGAACAACATTCTGTTTGGTTTCATGCTCTCAGCATACTACTTGTGCTGCTTATGGTGCAAATACTTATCAAATTAATGAAAACCAAAATGAAATAAACGTTCAGTCTGCAAATAAAAATGTAGATTGGATGTAATTTATTGAAACTTTATTTATTTATTTGCGTAGATGTTTCACATTACTTAAAAATTCAAAAATGAAATCTGTTAAATTAATTGCTCTTTTTGTTGTAATATCTTTTGGATTTGTATCCTGTTCTATGGGCGGGGGCCATACACGATGTGCTGCTTATGCCGCTAATGAATATGAGAATGATGTACCAGGTGATTTCAAAGATGTTGAGTCTAAGGAATTTGGAGAAATGGAATTAGTTTATTGAAAATTATACACCAATAAAATATTGTTCAAGCTCAACCTTTGGTTGAGCTTTTTTTGTTTAGGCAATTTGTTTAAGGTTCGTTTCGTTTTAATGATTTTAAGTATGTACCTTTGGTTTGATATAAGGAATGCGTAAATTAATATATATATATGGAGTGCTATTTGTTGTTTTAGCGACGAAAGTTTCAGCTCAATTACCGGCTGAACAAAATAACAAAGCGGGCTTTCGGAAATCTGCTTGTGGAGGCTTTGTAATGCATACGCAAGGGTTAGGCCTTAACATATATTTTTCAAAATTTAAAACGGCTGACACAAAAAAACTTTTTGCTTTCGATATTGTTTCAATGAAGCACTCCAAAGAAGTAAAGTCTTTTGGAGTAATTGATGAAAATGCAAAAGGGTTCGTTTATGGTAAATTGAATTCATTGTATATTTTGAGGCTTGGTTTGGGAAGAAAAAAGATTCTACATGAAAAATTAAGGGAGCAGGCAGTTGAAATAAGTTTTGTTTGGATAGCTGGTCCTTCAATTGGAATGGCTAAGCCATATTATTTGGAGGTGTTTAATACAGTTGGTGAAATTGTTCAGGTAGAACGATACGATCCTGAAAAACATAATTTATCAAATATTTTTGGTCGTGGTCCGGCGGCAAGAGGTGTTTCCGAAATGAAATTTTACCCAGGCGCCTTCTTAAAGTTGGGGATTAATTTTGAATACTCAGGCTACAGGAGTAGTATTAAGGCAATTGAGGTTGGAGGAGTGTTGGATGCATATCTTCAAAAAATTCCAATTATGACAAACAGTAAAAATAATTTTTTGTATCCCTCGCTTTATATAAATTTGCTCTTTGGAAAGAAATATTTCTAATTTGAATGTGATGGCAGAATTAAAAGAAAAACAACCGCAAAATAAAAGAGTGAAAAAGCCTAAATGGCTTCGGGTTAAGCTTCCTACAGGCAAAGAATACAGAGAGGTTCGCGAGGTTGTCTCGGAGCATAAATTGCATACTATTTGTGAAAGTGGAAACTGCCCAAATATGGGAGAGTGCTGGGGTGCAGGTACAGCAACGTTCATGATTCTAGGAAACGTTTGTACCAGATCTTGTGGTTTCTGTGCGGTATCAACAGGCAAACCTGCTGAAGCTGATATATTTGAGCCAAGAAGAGTTGCTGAGTCCATTAAATTAATGAAAGTTAAACATGCCGTTATAACATCTGTTGACAGGGATGATTTGCGAGATGGTGGTTCTGAAATATGGGAGGCAACAGTTAGGGCCGTTCGAAAACACTCGCCTGGAACTACTTTAGAAACGCTGATACCTGATTTTGGAGGAAAGTGGGAAAACTTGCAACGCATAATTGATGTTGCTCCAGAAATTGTTTCGCACAATTTGGAAACGGTTAGAAGGTTAACAAAGGAAGTGCGGATACAGGCAAAATATAATAGAAGTCTTGAGGTTTTGCGAAGATTAAAGGAAGGGGGTATGCGAACCAAATCGGGAATCATGTTAGGTTTAGGAGAAACAGATGAGGAGGTTATTGAAGCAATGGATGATTTAAGAAGTGTCGGAGTGGATGTTTTGACTTTGGGTCAATATTTACAGCCTACAAATAAACACATAGCGGTCGATAAATTCATTACACCCAAGAAATTTGAAGAATATAAGCGAATTGGACTTGAAAAAGGGTTTCGTTTTGTCGAAAGTTCGCCACTTGTTCGCTCATCTTACCATGCCGAAAAACACTTGTTTTAAAGTGTGTTTAGGTTGCTTGTGGTTACCGCTCAAAAAATAATATCTACCTTTCGCTCAATAAGTGGTAGAAAAGTATAAAACTTTCGTTAAATTTGTACATCAGAAAACAAGATTCAAGATAAAATAGAATTGATTTTATGAAAAGAACAAAATTATTTTTAGGAACAGTGGCTTTTGCAGTGACCGCAGTAGCCGTATACGTTAGTAATAATGTTGAAACGATTTCAGAGAGATCTTACTCTACAACAGAGCTTGCAAGCGAAAGAACTAAGCAACAAAGTTGGACTCAGTCCAATGAGTATTTAAACTCGCTGTATGTTAATCCTGTGACTGGGAAGGTAGAGCCAAGTGATTATCAGGCTGCTTATCAACAAGCTTTAACCATGAACAATCAGAAAGCAGCCGCTTTTACATTTGGAGAGGATGGTCCTGATAACATTGGAGGTCGAACGAGAGCAATTATTGTTGATCCAAATAACGACTTTATTGTTTATGCCGGATCTGTGGATGGAGGTGTATATAAGTCTGTAAATGCTGGAAATAACTGGAATCGATTGACTTCTTGGGATGACAATACTTTAACGGGTAATCTGTCAATAGGAACTATGTCGATATCTTCAATGTGTATGACGCCTAATGGAACTTTATATGTAGGGACCGGAGGTAAAAATTTGTTGGGTGAAGGAAGCTTAGATTTTGAAAGTTCAGGAATGCAAGATGGAAATGGGATTTGGTACAGCACTGATGGCGGTGCAACTTGGATTCAATTATCTGGAACTCAAAATGATGAAATTTCTAGAGTTGCTGCCGATTTATCGCAAAGTGATGTTATCTATTTTGTTGGGGATAATTTAGGGATGAATAGATCTGTAAATAAAACTGTAGAGAATTTAAATAGTGATATTACGGCTAATACAGACTTGGTAAAGGTTGTTGTTTCTGCTGATGGAAATGTAGTTGTAGCTTCAGGTGCTGCTGGTACTACTAGATTGTATGTCTCTACAGACGGGGGGGCATCGTTCTTTAATTGCATTGGAAATGGTACTGTGGTATCTCCAATTTCAAATGGAGGAAACAGGAAAGAATGTGCGGTTTCTTATGAAAAAAATTCTGCGGGATACTACAATCTGTTTATGGCTGAAGAATCTGGAGGACAAATGAGGGGAGTCTGGTATTCCGAAGATCATGGACAAAATTGGTATAAAATAGCTCCAGCATCAACTTTTGGATGGACACCTTGTATATCTGCCAATGGACAATGTTACTATGATATGGTAATTGACGGAGTGCCAGGCCATCCGGATCACTGTATTTTTGGTGGTATAGATTTATATAGATGGGAAAAAACAGAAGGAACTTCTGCGTCCGATGCGGATGGTCAATGGGAGCAAATTTCTTTGTGGAACGCAAACCAAAATAGCCCTATATATGTCCATGCAGATAATCATCACCTTACTTGGGACTCTAACGGAGCTTTGTATATCGGAAACGATGGAGGAATGTCTAAGTCTTTTACTAACGAAACTTCTTTCTTCACAGTCATAAACAAAGGATACAATGCTACTCAATTTTACGGTATTGGTTATGGTCCTAATGGAGAAACTATCGGAGGTGCGCAAGATAATGGTACAGCTTATAATGACCATACGAGTGCAAGTGGGAAATCTTATGCTAAAGTAAATGGTGGTGATGGTTTTGAATCTGAAATCTCATTTATGGGTAATGGTGATGTGATTTATTCTACTATATACAGCGGAGCTCTATTCAGAAGTTCGGATAAGGGATTAAACTGGCAAACGGTTGATGCGCCAGCTGCTGGTTCAGGTTTTTACAACGCTATTCGCTTGTTTGAAGATGATAATGATTTAGATAGTAAAGATTCGGTTCAATTTATTCCAGATTCATCCATGTCGATAGGAGATGTTGTTGAGTATAATAGTGAAACTTTGAATTTACCACTCACTTACACATTAACTCAAAACTTAACTGTTACTTTTAGTAGTGTTACACCGGCAGCTGATTCTGTACTGCCAAATTTTGATACAATTCCAGGTGGTGTACCTTATCTTTACAATCCAATTGCACAGGATACCATTAACTTACCAGATCCAAAGCAATCTTTATTTGCTACTATGGGTGATCAGGTCTATATAACACGAGAAATGGTAAGATTTAGCTCTTCAATGGTAAATAATAACCCTGGAGATCAGCCATGGTGGAAAACAGGAATTGGAGGAGCTCATTCTTATGAGTTCTCTAAAGATGGAGATGTTTTATGGATTGGTACTACTAATGGTGTTTTACATAGAGTATCAGGATTGGATAGTGCTTATTCTTCAACAGCAGGTGACATAGATTATCGACCGGAATCAGGAGATACAATTATTAATATAGCTACTGGAGATACGATTTTGGGAGGTTTTGAAACATTAGATTGGAGCGCAGAAAATTATCGTTATGGGAATTTTGATGATAGCTCTTTTGTTACATACAAGTTATGGACGACTTCTTTTACTATCGGTCAAATAATCACAGATATTTCCACAGATCCATTGGATTATGATAGGGTATTAGTAACGACAGGTACTTCTTTAGGTACAGTTAAGTTATGTACAAATGCTTCTACGACTACTTCCGCAGGTGATTTTAATGATGTAAGTGGTAACCTGCCAAATTACACTATGTTTGGTTGTGAATTTATAATGAATCCTAACGGAGATGATATTTGGATGGTAGGAACGGAGTTTGGTGCGTATTCTTCTGATAATGGAGGTGCTTCATGGTCTGCTCATACAGCGGAAACAGGTATTATACCAATTTTTGATGTGCGTCAACAATGGAGAGATTTTGATCAAGGTGCTAAAAATCCTTATGAAGTATTCTTAGGAACATTTGGAAGAGGTATATGGACTTCAGATTCTTATGTTGGTTCGGGAGAGCATCAAGTGATTGATGATGTGGAAGATATTTCCGGAATTAGTATTTATCCTAACCCGCTTTCTTCGGAAGGAAATGTGTCTTTTGAATTAGGTAGTATGTCTAATGTTGAGTTTAAAGTATATGATTTACAAGGTAAAATTATTAATCAAGTAGTTTGGAGTAATATGAATACTGGTAAACACAGCATGAGTTTTAATGTAGATAAATTACCTTCAGGAACTTATTTAGCAACCCTTAAGTCGGGCACTTCAACTGAAGTAACGAAGTTTATTAAATATTAAACAAAAATAAAAACGTTTTAAGCCTCAACTCGGTTATCGAGTTGAGGCTTTTTTTTTACCTTTAAGTAAATAAACGAATTATGGGAAAGATTAGAGTAGCCATTAATGGCTTTGGAAGAATAGGGAGGGTTTTTACGCGTGCAATTCAAGGTAATGACGGTATTGAGTTGGTAGCAATTAATGATTTATCTGATACAGTAACTCTAGCACATTTATTAAAATACGACTCTGTCCATAGAGGTTTTATAGGAACAGTATCAGCTAATGAGAATGAGATTATAATAAATGGTAATACAGTTAAAGTATTTAATGAAAAAGATCCAGAAAATTTACCTTGGTCATCATTAGATATTGATGTAGTTGTTGAAGCTACTGGTATTTTTCGAACAAGAGCATTAGCATCAAAACATATTAAAGCTGGTGCGAACAAAGTAATTTTATCCGCACCGGCAAAAGAAGATGGAATAAGAACCGTGGTAATGGGTATCAACGATGATTTAATCGATGGAACGGAACAGATAATAAGTAATGCTTCATGTACAACAAATTGTGCAGCTCCAATGGTCAAAATAATTGATGAGTTGTGTAGAATTCAAAATGGATATATTACGACTATTCATTCATATACTGGCGATCAACGATTGCATGATGCTCCTCATTCGGATTTGCGCAGGGCTAGAGCTGCTGCTGAGTCCATTGTTCCTACCACAACCGGAGCTGCAAAAGCAATAACTAAGATTTTCCCTCACTTACACGGTCATATGGGGGGGGTAGGCATTCGTGTCCCTGTTCCCGATGGATCGTTAACAGATATTACTTGTATAGTTGAGACTCCTGTTTCGGCAGATAAATTGAATAACGTATTTAAGGAATATGCAGAGGGTTCTTTAAAAGGAATAATCGAATACATTGAAGACCCTATTGTGTCTACAGATATAATAGGAAATACACATTCGGTTATTTACGATTCAGAATTGACTTCTGTAATTGGAAACATGATAAAAGTTGTCGGCTGGTATGACAATGAAGCGGGGTATTCTAATCGAATAGTAGACTTAATCGAAAGGGTGCAAGCCTAGTCTTCAAACTTTTTTAATTCTACTTTTTCTCCATCAAAAACAGCATAAGTGCAGTGATGCAGCCAGTCACCGAGATTGATGTAGAAACTTCCATTTTGCAACTTATGTTCTATTGGCCAATGCCGGTGACCAAAAATAAAATAATCATAATGATTATCCTCTAGCTTTTTATTACAGTATGTGATAAGCCATTCTTTGTCTGCACCTAAAAATTTTTGCGGTTCTTTATTTTTAGATCTACTTCTTCTAGACCAGTAATTAGCCATGCCAATTCCAAGGTTTGGATGAATCCTTGCAAAACACCATTGACAGAATTTATTGGCAAATACTTTTTTAATGAATTTATAGCCATTATCTCCAGGTCCCAAACCATCTCCATGTCCTAAAAAGAATTTTTTTTCTCCAATTTCTCTAGGTCCATGCTTTCTATGCATTATTACTCCTAGTTCTTTTTCGAAATAATCAAACATCCACATATCGTGGTTTCCAATAAAAAAATGAACTGGTATGCCGCTATCCGTAATTTCAGCAATTTTACCTTGTATGCGAATAAATCCTTTTGGAATAGCGTGTTTATATTCAAACCAAAAGTCAAAAATATCGCCCATTAAAAAAATTTCTTGCGCGTCTTTTTGTGCCATTTCGAGCCACCTTACAATCTTTTTTTCGCGTTTGAGACTGTCACTTGAATTGGGAACTCCCAAGTGATAATCAGAAGAAAAGTATATTTTTTTACCTGGTTGCACAGTACAAATTAACGTAAAAAAATTAATTTTAAGGCTTCACTTCGCGAAGCATTTTAAATGGATTCAATTGATTTATATTGATCATAAAGCGAATTCGTTGCCAGAAATCAATCTCCGGCTGAGAATATTCCAACTCCTTCATAATTTCGCTTGAGAAAGCCAGAGGAATATAGATTTCGAATATATCTTTTGGTAAATGAATGTAAATACCAGCATCATACAATACTCCGATCTTTTCGCTTACAGTTCCATTTGTTATCTGAGTATATGGGTAAAGGCCAGCATCCGCAAATATTCCAATTGGGCCAACAGGAGATTCAATTTTTATATTTGTACTTAAAATCCAACTATTACTAGAGTAGGACGTAGGGATTTTAAATGCTCCATGGGTATTTGTGATTTGCTGAGATAACATATTTGGATGATTATTATTTCTGCCAAGTAGAACGTGGTCATAAAGATAATCATGATCTCCATTTTGCCCAGCTAATCTCCAGCTGTAACGATTAGAAAAATCATTTGACTCTTGTAGGGAATATCCCCCAAAAAAACGAAAGTCAATTCCTTTTAAATAAACGTTGTAGTTCAAGCGAAGTTTAGCTTCAAGGCTTAGTTGAGAAAAGTTAGTTGCTAAATTTGGGTCTCCGTGCAAAAATTGTAAATCGAGTGATGCAGGTTTTAGTATTTGCCTATTGGAAACTTCATAGTTCAGGATATTATATCTATTGGGTTTAAGTATTATATTTCTACTTGATTCGAAGGTCGAGACAAAACGATAGCTTAAAAGTTGTTTAACTTTTCGCAGAGTAGTTTTAATTTCTGTTTTTATGTGCCCTTCAATCTTTAATCTTTGATCTAGGTAAATGTTTTCAGGAAATGCATAATATGGAACGGTATTGTATGTTTTATCCAATCCAAATGCAGCTATTTCTGCTCCCACTGTAAGTCGTCTAAAAATAGAATTAGGATACATGTTATAATACATTTGGCCTACACCATTTACGTTATTTAAACGTGTACTATACATTGGTATAACTAACCATTCAAGTTTCTTTTCAGGAAAAGTAGTATTATACAAAGCGATTCCAGGCATTATTCCGTCTGCAGAATTCCAACCGAATAATGGAAGATAGAATAATGATGCTTTGTCTCTACTTTCAATACTTCCTAAAAATTCCATGCTTATTGGCCTAGCTTTTTTAAATAGTCCAGAAGTTTTAATTACATCGTCTGTTCTATCAATTTCAGGAATGTCTCTATTATAATCTAAAATAATTTTATCTGCACCCTCTGCATTAAAGTCAATTGTAATTTCATCGGAACCACCGTCAAACCATTTTTTTGCAACGACTATTGAGTCGCCCTTAATCCCAAATAAGGCAAATGGAGCAGCTATATCGGCCTTGTTTTTTATGGTTACTTTAAACTTTCCAGTTTCATTTTTTTTAATGCCAGCGATTTTGTAGTCGATTTTTTTCGTTGTTTTTATATAGTCATCAAAAAACCAACTTAGATCTTTTCTGGTTTCAGATTGAAATACATCTCTCAGGTCATCGGGTTGAGGATGTTTAAATTTCCATTTGTCAAAATAAGCATGCATGCATTTATTAAAAAGAGTATCACCTAAATAAGCAAGCATATAGTCCATCCCAATTCCAGTCTTTCCATACACAATGGCTCCATAATTTGTAGGTGTAAAATCTTGTGATGCAGTTTCAATAGGTTGATCATAATTTCTTCTTGCATTGAAAAGGTAGCCTAAATCGTACATTCCTCTTGGACCATAAACATTTAGACCTGATTTAGCTATAATTCCTTTTGGTAAACCAATACCTCCTAAATCCATTTTTGGATATTTGGTTTCGGTATACCTATTTTCAGTAAAAGTATTGAGACCTTCATCCATCCAAGCATGCTGCCTTTCGTTTGAACCTAAAATTCCGTAAAACCAATTATGCCCCACTTCATGTACAATCACTTGCTCTAAGGAAAATGCAGAATAAGACTCTCCAATTACCGTAATATTTGGATATTCCATGCCTCCACCAGCACTAATAGATCCGTCAACTGCGGTCACGTGTTTATATGGATAGTCCCCATTCCATAGGGAATAGTAATAGGTAGCATCATTTAAATATTCGATAGATTTTGCCCATAGTTTTGCCTCATTGTTAGTGAACATTGCCCAGGTGGTTACCTTGTTTTTAGAATGCGGTAATTCTACTTCACCTTTCAAAACATAATATCGCTTGTCAGCAAACCAAGCAAAATCATGTACATTTTCTTGGTGGTAATGGAGGGTTTTGAATTCTGTAGAACTTTCTGGAAAATCCATTCCATCCTTCCTCCAATAGCCAATTTTATCTTCCTTAAGTAAAAGTTTAGTTTCAGTAACCTTTTTTTCAAGCCAAGCAATCTCTTCATCTCCGTCTACTAAATCACCCGTTGCACCTACAACATAATTCTTGGGCAATGTAATTGTAACATCATACGTTCCGAATTCTGAATAGAATTCACCTTGACTTAAGTAGGGCATAGGATGCCATCCATCTTTATCATATACAGCTGGTTTTGGAAACCATTGTGTTATCTGATAAGATTCACCAATATGCCCTAGTCTAGAGTAAATTCCTAATGGTATTTTGACTCTGAATGGAGTGGTTATGGTTATTTTTTCGCCTGGTGCAAGTGGAGATTTCAATACTAAAGCGAGAATATCGATGTGGTCAATATCTGGAGCTGAAACAACAAATTCTCCATCTACTTTAAAGTCTAATGAATCGATAAACCCTCTGTCTATACTATCTGCGAAATGAAATTCAACTTCTCCATTTTCATCATTTTGGATAGCCATGTCAGTACCATTGTTTCGATAGGCATTTGGCCAAATGTGCATGAAAATGTATTCTAATGAATCAGGAGAATGATTAATATATTCTATTTCTTCAAAAGCTGAGAGTGTGTTATTCTTATCGTTTAGATGTACATTAATGGTCGTGTTAACCTCTTGCTGGAAGTAATTTTGACTAAAATTACCACAATACATAAATGTAAAAAAGGTAATAAGGATTAATTTATTCATTGTGCAAGAGTATTGTGAGTTTAGAAGTTTCAGAATGGCAAAAAGAGAGAATGAATTTAGTCTCCTAGTAATTCTTTTATCTTGTTTTCAAGCCCAGGCCCTCTGAGGTTTTTTGCTATAATTTTCCCATCAGGATCTAGCAATACGGTGAATGGTATTCCTGTAAATCCGTAAGTTTTAACCGCCTCAGATTTCCATTGTTTCAAATCACTAACATGATTTGGCCAGTATAAATTATCTTGTTTTATTGCGCCCACCCATCTGTTTTTGTCTCGGTCTAGAGAAACGCTAAACACAGTAAAACCTTTGTTTTTATATTCGTTGTATAACTTTACCACATTTGGGTTTTCTGCTCGACAAGGACGGCACCATGAAGCCCAAAAGTCGATTAAAACATAATTACCACGTAACGATTCAATTGAAATTACCTCTCCATTTGGGTCTGCAAAATTTAATTCTGGAGCTACAGAGCCAATAGCAGATAGTTGTTCTAACCTTTCCCTTTCTGCTGCTTCCTTTTTTCTGCTTTCAATTTGCGTTTCTATTTGTTTAACTTGTGTTTTTACGGCAAGATGATATGATGAGTTGGGAACAGATTCAGCAAGTCCTTCTTCTATTTTTTTATATAATGTTAAGTCAGTTTGAGGATTCAAATATCCCATAGCCGCAAGCACGGCTATGGATTTGTAGTTCGTGTTAATAAACCGATCTCTTTTTGTAATAAAATTTTGATCTAATGAGTCCAGTTTTCTTTTTGTTTCCGCTTTTTGCTGCGGTGTGAATTCTGGGTCTTTCAAACCTTTGGCATATTCTGTTTTCCATTTTGAATGATTGGATAGGTGTAATACTAGGGATTTAACAATTTCACTGTCTTTTGATCCTGAGATGGAATAAGTTTCCATAATTTTTAATCCATCCGCATTGAAATTAATTACTTTACCCTCATTTACACTATCCAAAACAAGAAGCGCATAATCTTGTTTAGAAAAACCTATTGTATAAAAATCTGGTTTTAATACATTAACAGCCAACTTGAATTTTCCATTCTTTTTGATTACAACAGAGTCAATAATACTTGGAGCGTTATTTATAAAAGCATTTAAGTAAAGCATTTTACCTGCCGCATTTTCAATGATTCCAGAAATTTCAACTTTCTTAGGTGCGCTGCTGAAAGAAACAGTTGTAATAGAAATGATAAAGAGTGATAAAATATATTTTTTCATAAATGTTAGTCTAATAATTCTTTCAATTTTTCTTCCAGATCTCGCCCTCTCAGACCTATGTCAATTATGTTTCCATCTCTTCCGATTAGAAATGTTTGAGGTATGCTTTGCACATTGTAAATTGCAGAACCTGCAGCTTGCCAACCTTTTAAGTCACTTGTGTGATAAGGCCAAGTTAATCCATCTTGTTGAATCGCACTTTTCCACTTTTCTGCATCTTTATCCAGCGAATAGCTATAAACAGTAAATCCTTTATCTTTGTACTTTTCATATAAGCGAAGAACATTTGGGTTTTCTGCTCGACAGGGCCTACACCAAGAAGCCCAAAAATCAAGCAGAACTATTTTTCCTTTTAAGCTATTCAATGATATGTTTTTTCCGCTTGGATTAGGAAAATTTAGGTTTGGTGCTTTTTTTCCGATAGAAATTCCTGCGTTTGCAAAAGCCGATTTTTGATCAGCAATCATTTGTTTTTGACGAGAGGCATTTGAAATAGCTTGATTAGCTTGTGCAATTTTTTGAGATACCGCATTATGGAATGGCGAGTTGTTCATATGCTCAAACATCGTTTTTTCAATTTTTTTTAAATAATCTATCTCATTAACAATGTCATAAAGTTCTGAAGTGGCCATGTAAACCGCAGGAGAATGCAGGTTATTGTCAATGAAATTATACGTAAAGAAGTTGAAATCTTCTTTTACTTTTTCTGCTTTTTGAATAATAATTTCACGTTTTGCTGATTCTTCATAGTTAAGGGCTTCTATTTCTTTTTTATAGCTCTGCATTGTGTCGAAAAACATCTTTTGTTTATTTGAAAACTCATGCATAATTTTTGTGTCTTCAGAACCATTGACTTTGGCAGAAATAGACATTTGATTGAAGTCAGAATCTAAAATTATTTTCTCTCCTCCTTTTATTAAAAGCGCAGCTACGTTATTTACTGTGTTGCCGATGCCATAGAATTTAAAGTCACTTCCATGTCCTTGTAAATCATATTTCCCGCTCTCATCAGCTACTACACTGTCTATTTTAGCAGGCACATTACCACCATATTCAAACAAATAGAATTTCTTTTTAGCTCCATTGGTAATTACTCCCTCTATTGTAAAAGGTTTTGAGCTAACTTTCTGATTTGTTATGTCTTGTAAGTTTTGCGATGAAGGTGTTGCTTCATTATTACTATCTGAACAAGAGATAAGTCCAAAAATAATCAAAGATAAAAGAAGATGTAGATTAAACTTCATTTGCTAATTTATTCAAGAGTTGGGTGGTTGTTTTTGGATCAGCTGCACCTTTCATTTCTCGCATTACCTGTCCCATGAAGAATCCAGTCAACTTTTTTTCTCCATTTTTAAAACGTTCAAATTCGCTAGGATTTTTCTTGAAGAGATTAATTATTACGTTTTCTATCTCACTACTATCGGTTTTCGTAATCCAACCGTTACTTTCTGCAATTTCAATCGGATTGCTTTCTGGGGTCTTTATTAAGAGAGGGAATATCTTTTGAGTTGCAACGGAGTTGTTAATCTTATCTTCTTCAATTAATTGAATTAATTCAGCTAATTTTTCAGGTGCAATTGGAAAGTCCTCTATTTCTAGAGCATTTTGGTTTAGGTACGATTTTACACTTCCCATCATCCAATTGGCAGCAGCTTTAAAGTTTTTAGTATGTGCTATCAATTCTTCAAAATACAATGCAATCCCTTTTGAATCAGTAAGGTTAGTTGCGTCATAATCTGAAAGTTTTAATTCGGATACATATTTTTTATATAAATCATGTGGAAGCGCAGGTAGGTTTCTTTTGACTTCGTTTATGTATTCTTGAGTTATATGCAGAGCTGTTAAGTCTGGTTCTGGGAAATAGCGATAATCATGTGCATCTTCTTTTTTTCTAAGGGCAATTGTTTTTCCGGTATTGGCGTCAAAGTTTCTTGTTTCTTGCAATACTTCCTCGCCATTGTCCAGTATGCCAGCAAGACGCACTATTTCATATTCTATCGCTTTTTCAACGTTACTAATAGAGTTCATGTTTTTTACTTCAACGCGCTGTCCAAACTCCTTGCTACCTATTGGCATAATGGAAACATTTACATCGCACCGCATACTTCCTTCTTCCATGTTACCATCACAAATATCAAGGTAACGTACTAATTTTCTCATTTCAATAAGGTAGTTGTATGCTTCTTTTCCATTTTTGAAAACCGGCTCCGTTACAATTTCCAAAAGAGGCACTCCTGCACGATTTAAATCAATCAGACTATCAAAAGGATCAATGTCATGCGAACTTTTTCCCGAATCTTCCTCCATGTGAATTCGAGTCAACTCAATAGATTTCTCATTTCCATCAGCATCTTTGATCAAAATATAGCCTCCTGTGCAAATCGGAGTTTTATCTTGTGTTATTTGATATCCTTTAGGTAAGTCAGGATAAAAATAATTCTTCCTGTCGAAATGCATGTCTCTTGTAATCTCAGAATTACAAGCTAAACCAAGCTTGATTCCATAATTAAGTGTCTTCGTATTAAACTTAGGAAGTGTTCCTGGATGTCCTAAACTTATGGGGCTTATGTTGGTGTTTGGAACTGCTCCAAATTCATTTGCTTCTCTGCTATAGGCTTTGCTATTTGTAAGGAGTTGCGCATGTATTTCTAAACCGATTACGGGTTCATACTTTTCTAATACTTCTTCTAAGCTCATTGCAATTACATTGTTTTTAATAACTCTTTAATTATAAGTGTCATTTTAGGTTCAGCCTCCCTTGCTATACCTTGGACAATTTCGTGCGTCATCTCAATTATTTTTCCCGGAACACCCAGGTCAGTTACAATTGAAAACCCAAAACAAGGAATTCCCATGTGACGCGCTGCAATTACTTCTGGCACTGTACTCATGCCTACAGCATCTGCTCCAATAATCCTGACATAGTTATATTCTGCAGGTGTTTCTAGTGTTGGTCCTGACAGTCCAGCATATGTGCCTTTAGATACTTTAATATCATTGTTCGCTGCAATTTTTTCAGCTCTAGCGATTAGTTTTAAGTCATACGGTTCACTCATATCTGGAAAGCGAGGGCCAAGTTCTTCATAGTTTTTACCCATTAATGGGTTGGTAGGGAATAAATTAATATGATCGGAGATAATCATAATTTCCCCAACTTCAAAATCAGGATTGACACCTCCACTTGCATTACTAACAAAAAGTGTCTCAATTCCTAAAAACTTCATAACCCTGACCGGAAAAACACATTCATTCATGTCATAGCCTTCATAAAAATGAAACCGACCTTGCATTGCAACTACTTTCTTTCCACCAAGTTCTCCAAAAATCAATTGCCCACTGTGTCCTTCGACTGTAGATACCGGAAAGTTTGGTATATCTTCGTAAGGTATTGCGTATTCTGCTATTATTTCATTTCCTAAATTACCTAATCCTGTGCCTAAAATAATTCCAACCTCAGGCTGAAAGTTCGTTGTTTCCTTGATGTAATTTGCTGTCTTCTTTATTTTTTCTAACATATTCTAGTATCTCGTTATCAAATTTTTCCTTATCATCAATCAAACCAATTTCGATTTCTATGCAATAAATAGGTAATTGTTCAAACCCTTTTATTTCCAGCAATCTAGATGCATCTTTCTCTGTGGTTAAAATGATTTTTTTCGAACTATCAAAAGTACCAAATATTTCAGAGATTGTTGCTACATCTTTTTCAGAAAATGGATAATGATCTCGATATGCTTTTTTGCTAAAGACTACTTCTCTTCCGGTTTAATTCTTCATAAAGTGGGGTGGGGTTGGCAATACCCGTTAAAACAAGGGTCTGGAAGTTTGAAACCGCTCCTTTTAGTTCTTCATTTGTAAAGGGGTTGTAAATCCGACCGTACTTTATAAAACTGAAAAATATCTTCTGATTTTCATTCGGTGAGATATCTTTAATAATTTCTTTCTTCTTTTCTAGTGAAATATTACGAGGGCATTTTGACACAATAATAATATTCGCTCTGTTTTTTCCTGTTCGAAACTCTCTTAATTCTCCCACAGGAAGCATTAAATCTTTGAAGAAAGGTTTGTTGAAATCGGTAATTAATATGTTCTGCCCAGCTTTTAGGGATCGATGTTGGAAGGCATCATCAAGTAATATGACTTCTGTAGATGAATTGTCATAAAGTAAATTTAAGACGCCTTTCACTCTTCTTTTTTCAACGACAACCTTTATGTTTGGAAATTTCCGATTGTATTGCGCGGGTTCATCACCAATATGGATTGCCGTTGAATTCTCATTAGCCTCGATATAGTCTGTAGTTTTCCTTCCATATCCTCGGCTTAGTATAGCAAGGTGATAATCATCTTTTAATAATCTAGCGAGATATTCTGTGTGTGGTGTTTTTCCTGTTCCTCCCATAGAAAGATTTCCGATACAAATTATTGGGCGATCAAATTCACTTGATTTGAAAATATTTTTTTGATACAAAAAATTTCTCAACATCGTAATACCTCCATAGATCATAGCAATCGGGAATAATATATAGCGAAATACTTTCATTAATTTAATTTACTCTTTACAAAAATCAATAATTTAGCCGAATGACAATACAAGATGTAACAAATTATTTAGAATCAATAGCTCCACTTCAGTATCAAGAGAGTTACGATAACGCTGGCTTAATTGTTGGAAATGATAAAAATGTTATTTCAGGAGTTCTAGTTTGCTTGGATAGTACGGAAGAAATTATTGATGAAGCAATAGAACGAAAATGTAATTTAATTGTTGCACATCATCCGATTGTATTTTCAGGATTGAAAAAAATTACGGGTAACAACTACGTTGAAAGAACGATAATTAAAGCCATTAAACATGATATCGCTATTTATGCAATTCACACGAATTTGGACAACATGTTGAATGGAGTGAATGAAATGATAGGTAGAAAGTTAGGGTTGATTAACACGCGTATATTGGCACCTTCGAGCAATAATATCAGGAAGCTTGTAGCTTATGTTCCTTCTGATTATTTGGAAAAAGTACGTGAATCTTTATTCAATGCTGGAGCTGGGAAAATTGGGGATTATGATGAATGTAGCTTTAACAGTGTGGGTGAAGGTACTTTTCGAGCAGGGGATAATACCAATGCATTTGTTGGAGAAAAAGGAAAAAGACATTTTGAGACTGAGCAGAAGCTTGAAGTAATATATGCAATAGACAAGCAAAGAGCGATTTTAATCGCGTTATCCAATGATCATCCTTACGAAGTTCCAGCTTATGATATCTTGGAGCTGCAGAACAGTAATTTGGATGTTGGGGCCGGATTAATTGGCGAGTTGGAAAATGGAGTCGATGAAATAACTTTTCTAAAATCTTTGAAAGTCACCATGAAAACGGATTGTATTCGTTATACTGATTTAAGTGGAAGACCAGTTAAGAAAGTTGCTGTATGTGGAGGTTCAGGAAGTTTTTTATTGAAAGATGCTATACAGGCAAAAGCGGATGTTTTTATTACAGGAGATTTCAAATATCATGAATTTTTTGACGCTGAAAACCTTATTGTTATCGCAGATGTTGGACATTTTGAAAGCGAACAGTATACAATTGAGCTTTTAGTTGACAAACTAAAGGAAAAATTTACTACTTTTGCGGTCTGTTTTACGGAGGTAAATACTAATCCCGTTAATTATTTGTAAATTATTATGGCAAAAAAGAAAGAATCTACAGCTGAGCAAAAGTTAAGAGCGCTTTACAATCTTCAAATTATTGATTCTAGAATTGATAAAATTCGTCAGGTACATGGTGAATTGCCTTTAGAGGTTCAAGATCTTGAAGATGAATTAGAAGGAATGAACTTAAGGTTAGCTAAAATTGAAGAAGAGATTAGTGATTTGAATTTGCAAATCAACGAAAAGAAAAATGTTATTGAAGAGTCTAAGGCTGGTATTGCAAAATATGTAGAGCAGCAAAAGAAGGTTAGAAATAACAGAGAGTATGATTCGTTGACTAAGGAAATAGAATACCAAGGGTTGGAAGTCGAATTAGCTGAAAAAAGAATAAACGAGTATAAAGCAAGAATCGCTTCTAAGCAAGAATCGCTTGAGACAAGTGTAGCTGAATTAGAAGATAAGAAAGGAGCTTTGGATGCTAAGAAAAATGATCTTGCTGAAATTGAAGCTGAAACTGAAAAAGAAGAAAGCCTGTTGAGAGAAAAATCAAAAGAAGCTTCAGCAGGAGTTGAGGAAAGATTGTTGAAAGCATACAAACGAATCAGAAATGCAGCTAAAAATGGTTTAGCTGTTGTTCCTGTCGAAAGAGGTGCTTCGGGAGGGTCTTATATCAAAATTCCGCCGCAAAGGCAATTGGATATTGCAGCTCGTAAAAAAATAATTATTGACGAACATAGTGGAAGAATTCTTGTTGATTTAGAATTAGCTCAAGAAGAAACTGATAAAATGGAAAAAATGCTTGCTAAGTTATTGAAGTAAGTCAAATCTATTTTTTGCTAAAAAAGGGATTAACTAAGTTAGTCCCTTTTTTTTTGTCGATTCTTTAAATGGATCAGAATTTACGTCCAAAGGTAAAGATTAAATTAGTGTTAGACTTTCTGATTGGTGTATTCTCCACTAATATTGGGTCGTACATATAATAGTCTTTGGTCCATGTTGAGCTTGTAACTGCGAAATCGATGTAAAAGCTTTTAACACGGTATCCAAAACCTCCAGTATAAGTTAGTTTGGCATCGTTGTTTTCTAGAGCAGCTTGGTTGTATGGGTTTTGATAGTAGGCAAAACCCAGTCTGGTGTATAGGGGGCCTGCTATATTCATTTCACTTCCAATTCTTACGTTGTGGGTCGCTCTAAAGTTAATTTCTCCGGTGTTATTTTCGTTCGAAAAATTATAACTACTTCCTGAAAAAGGATGGCTGGACAAAGCGCTTTTCGAATAGTCAACACGCTCATAATCAGCACTTATCATAGCCTTTCTAGCAATAATGATGGAAAGGCTTCCGATAAACCTTCCGGGGGTTTTTAACCTATAAAGAAAGCTGCCATCAGGAGAATTGGAGGTGTAGGATTCACTATCTTTAAATTTAGAGGACATGCTTGAATTCCAGTTGTCTTTCATGTAGTAGAATTTCGTTGTTGTGTGATAGGCAGCCCCAATTCGCAGCCATTTAGCAGGGAGGAAAACGATTCCTACCTTAGCGTTTACACCATTTCCACGGGTTGATAAGTACTCGTTATAAGTAAAGTTTTCTATTTCAAGCGAGTCGCTTAGGGCGGTTTCGCTATGATTTTTTTCTTGTCTAAACCGTATAGTGGGAAAGCCAATTGTTCCACCAAAATATATTTTATTGTTGAAGTTTCCAGACATTGCGATTGCGGTCTCTCCCATGTGCCCTTTTCGATAAATAGTATGCTGATGGTTGAATTCTCCTTGATACATCTGTGTCGTATAGAAGTTTCCAGAAGTGTCTCCTTGGTCAATTACATAAGTTTCGTAAGCTTGACCTGCAGTAAATGGTAGAGTTTCATAAATATCGTCGGGATGAATGCCGCTGGCTTGTGCAGCAAAAACATACGACATTGAGGTGTCGCTTATGCCAGAAATACTGGTTCGCTCGTTAAAATTTGCAAGTCGATTGTAGCTAAGACCAAACTGAATGCTTTTCCATAAAGTAGCGCTTTCTTTTCCTGCTTTAATTACGCCAACAACACCAATGTTTCCAATCACAATACTTTCATGTCCGTTTGTAGCATCGATTCCCGCAAATTGCGTAGCAGAGTTCTGTAAGCCAATTTGAGGTGTAATGGACCATTCGGATGACTTGAAACGAGACATTCCCGCAGGATTTACACTTAGTACAGATAAATCTGCTCCAAGCGCACCGAAAGCCCCTGCAACGCTATTATATCTTGCAGTTCCTCCAAAATCAAGAAAGCTGTAGCGTAAAGCATCTTCTTCCGTTTGCGCTTTCGATTGCATTGAAAATGCCATAAGAACAACCAGAACAAATAAAATTCGTTTCATTAGAGTTTATGTTTTTATGTAATTATCTTCTTCCTCCTGATTTAGATGGTGCACTCGCTTTACTTCGGGAAGAGCCGCTGCTTCTTCCGCTTGAGCGACTTGGAGATGATGAGTTTCGCGAAGACCCTGCACTGCTCCTGGTTCCAATGTTACCATTATTTCTTGATGGTTTATAAGTGGATGAAGAGCCTCCATAAATGTTGTTGCTCGTTTTAGTAGTTGATGGTCTTGTATAGCTGTTGTTAGGTTTTGAGGCGTCGTATGGTCTAGCGTAAATGTTATTGTTTGGTCGACTTGTTCCATTGCTAAAATTTGTAGTAGTCTTTTCTAGTGGTTTCGCTTTCCATGCAGAAGAAGTTCCTTTAAAATTGTTGCTAGATGCGGGCTCTCTGGAAATGTAATTCGAATTCACTTTTTGAGCAGAATTTTTAGAGGTGTTTAATTGGTGATTCTCAAATTTATTACTATTTGCTAAAGAAGATAAACTATTGTCATATGAAGGCGATTTCGTGGCATTAGCCAATATATTGGAGCCGCTATTTTCTTTCACGCTATTTCCGCTCATATTCGATGTCGTTGACGATGTGGAGCTGTTATTGCTGTTTCCAGATTGGTTCATAGTGGGGTTAATTTTTTTAACTACAGCAGTAACTGTATTATAATCTTCACTACTTGAGTTTCCGTAGTTAGATCCGTTCAATGAATTTGAACTCATGCCTCCTCCATGGTTTCCAAAGTATGAGTTAGTCGCAGTTTGCTCTCCGTAGTAATTTCCGTAATTAAAATTGTTTCCATATGCATTATGATTCCATCCATTGCCGTAATATCCATTGAAGTTGTTTCCATAGCAGCCATATCCATAACCACCGTATCCATAGTTATTCCAGTAGTTATTGTTTGAACAGCAGTTCATGCAATTGTTGTAAAAAGAATTATTGGCGTATCCTGAGTAATAATTTCCATAGTAGATATTTGTGCTCCATCCGTATGGATTTCCATAATAATAAGAATTGGTAAACCAAGGGTCATAATAGTTATATCCTGAATTACAGTAATTGAATCTTCTTATTCTTGAAGAATATTGGTAATCATAATTGGTGTTGTAATAATTGTTTGTAACGTATGTATTGCCGTTATCGTTACTTTCAGTTTCAGAATATTTTGGATTATAATACTCATTTTCAATTGAATGAACAGATGCATTCTCTTCGTAAGAATAATATTCATCAAATTCAGAATTTGAACTTGTAGTTGGTATATATGACTCCTCTTCAGAATAAATATCGTCTTTATAGCTTAAGTCTTGTGTAGATGAACAAGAAGACAAAAGTACAACTAAAGCTAATGGTAGAATTGAGAAAATGGTTTTCATGATATTGAAATTATATGTTATTAATAATATCGACTTAACAGTAAATTTAAATAAGTTTGAGCACATTATAAAAGCTACCTCTTTTTAATTTTTAACTTTGTAGTCGTTAACAAGAATTGAACAAAAACTATACCAAAAATGGCAAAAGGATTACCGAAAAGAAGTGAGGATTTTTCAGCATGGTACAATGAGTTGGTTGGAAGGGCAGATTTGGCAGAGCATTCAGGAGTAAAAGGTTGCATGGTTGTTAAGCCATATGGTTATGCTATTTGGGGAAAACATGAAAGCTGTTTTGGATCAAAAGTTCAAAGAAACCGGGCATCAAAATGCATATTTTCCAATTTTTGTACCAAAAAGTTTATTTGAGGCTGAAGAGAAAAATGCTGAAGGTTTTGCCAAGGAATGCGCGATTGTAACCCATTATAGATTAAAAAATGATCCTGATAAAAAAGGAAAATTAATGGTTGATCCAGATGCAAAATTGCAAGAAGAATTAATCGTTCGACCAACAAGTGAGGCAATTATTTGGAGTACTTACAAAAAGTGGATTCAGTCTTACAGAGATTTACCATTATTAATCAATCAATGGGCAAATGTTGTGCGGTGGGAGATGCGAACCCGCTTGTTTTTGAGGACGACGGAGTTTTTATGGCAAGAAGGACATACGGCTCATGCTACAAAAACAGAAGCTTTGGAAGAAACAGAAAAAATGATGCATGTATATGCTGATTTTGCAGAGGATTATATGGCTATGCCAGTGATTAAAGGGTTGAAGTCTGAAAGCGAACGATTTGCAGGTGCTGAAGATACTTATTGCATTGAGGCTTTAATGCAAGATGGAAAAGCATTACAGGCTGGAACATCTCATTTTTTGGGACAAAATTTTTCCAAAGCATTTGATGTTAAGTTTGCTGATTCAGAAGGCAAGCAAGAGTATGTTTGGGCGTCTTCATGGGGCGTTTCTACCCGTTTAATAGGAGGTCTTATAATGACGCACAGTGATGATTTAGGATTGGTGTTGCCTCCTAAATTGGCACCTATTCATGTAGCTATTGTTCCTATTTATAAAGGGGATGAGCAATTGGCGAAAATTTCAGAAGTCGCAAATAAGCTAAAAGCTGAAATGCAGGCAAATGGTATTGTTGTTAAGTACGATGATGATGATAAACGTAAGCCTGGTTGGAAATTTGCGGAATATGAGATGAAAGGTGTTCCTATTCGGATTGCTATAGGTCCTAGAGACCTCGAGAACGGAACAGTTGAGTTAGCACGACGCGATACTTTGGAAAAAGAAAGTTTCGAGCAAGCGGGCTTAGCAATTAAAGTTCAACATTTATTAGAGCAGATTCAAATAAATTTGCTAGACAGGGCTAAAGCATATAGAGAGGAGTTTACAAATGTTGCTGCAACTTGGAATGAATTCACAGAGCTTCTTGATGATAAAGGAGGATTTGTCAAAGCTCATTGGGACGGAACAGAAGAAACAGAACAAAAAATAAAAGAAGAAACTAAAGCGACAATTAGATGTATTCCTTTTGATCAGAAAGAAGAAACAGGAAGTTGCATATATTCAGGTAAACCTTCTAAAGGAATGGTGTTGTTTGCGAAAGCTTATTAAACTTTACTTAATTATGATGGACGAAAAAGCTACACAAGAATTAATATTTAATACTGTAAAGGATAAAAGTGTATTGAAGCAGGATGTCTTTAATAATATTATTCTAAATTTTAAGATTCTGAAACAGGTGTTGAAAGAAATTGGAGATGATCTTAGTGCTCGGATGGAATCTGTTGATGAGCGCGTTATTGTTGAGTATAAGGATACGGGCGAATTTGAAGCGCAATTAAGGGTAGCAGGAGATGTTTTAGTTTTTCACATGCATACAAATGTTTTTAAGTTCGATTCACAAAACAGCTTGTGGAATACCTCATATTTTAAAGAGAACGGGAGTCGTGGTTATTGTGGATTGATTAACATCTATAATTTTTTGAATGATTCAATAAAATATAATAGAGTAAATGATTCTGGTTATATGATTGGACGATTATTTGTTAATGCTGAAAACCACTTCATGGTTGAAGGGAAGAGACAAATGGGTTTTCTCTATAATGATATTATCAACTCGATTATTGATAAAGATAAGATGAAGGCAATTATTCAATCAGCGGTTTTGTATACTTTGGATTTTGATTTATTTATTCCTCCGTACGATAAGGTGAAAGAAGTTTCAGTTTTTGAAATTCAACAATTGAGTGATAAGCTGAAGTTGAAGACGGCTAAGCGTTTGGGTTTTCAATTCAAAGCGGATTCTGATTCTATAGAGTAATTGTGAAATTGAAGAAAAAATTAAAAAAAATTAAATTCCACTTTGCATTAGATAAAAATATATTACATTTGCAAACCAAAATTGAAGGAAGCTTTAAATTTGGCCCGTTCGTCTAGGGGTTAGGACACATGGTTTTCATCCATGAAACAGGGGTTCGATTCCCCTACGGGCTACATAGATTAAACAAAGAATAATAATTATGGCAAATCATAAGTCAGCAATAAAAAGAATTAGATCAAACGAATCTAAAAGAGTATTAAACAAGTATCAGCATAAATCTACTCGTTCTGCAATGGCAAAACTGGAGAAATTAGAAGATAAAAAAGAAGCTGTTAAATTGTTGCCTACTGTATTAGGAATGGTTGATAAATTGGCTAAGAGAAATATTATTCATAAGAATAAAGCTTCTAATTTGAAATCTAAATTGACTAGAGGAGTCAACGCGTTATAAAATTTCTTAAATCATTTATTTAACTAAGCTCTCCTTTTTGGAGGGCTTTTTTTGTTTGTAGAACCTCCATAAATAAATATTATTTAAATGAATTACTCTAAAAACATTTCCATTAAAGATTGGTCAGATGACGATAAGCCAAGAGAAAAACTTTTACTAAAAGGAAAAGGAGCTTTGAGTGATGCGGAACTTATTGCCATTCTAATTGCATCAGGTAATCGCAACGAATCTGCAGTCGACTTGTCAAAAAGAATATTACAGAGTTTAGGTAACAATATTAATAAGTTAGCTAAACTTTCCGTTAATGATTTAATGAAGTTTAAAGGTGTCGGCGAAGCAAAGGCGATAACTATAATCGCTTCTCTTGAATTGGGAAGAAGAAGGAAGACAGCTGGTGTTTTAGAAAAGGAGAATGTTAGCGGGAGTAAGGATGCGTTTCAGATTCTTCAATTAAAGTTGGAAGATCTCCCCCACGAAGAGTTTTGGGTAATTTTACTCAATCGAGCAAATAACGTGATTGATACAAAATTAATTAGTCGAGGAGGTGTTTCCAGTACAGTTATAGATGCTAAAGTTGTATTTAATTTTGCATTAGAATCTTTAGCTTCAGGAATAATATTGGGACATAACCATCCTTCGGGAAACCTCAAGCCAAGTATTTCAGATATACGGTTGACAAAAAAAATTGTAGATGCTGGAAAAATAATGGAAGTTCCTATTCTCGATCATATTATAGTTGGAGATAATGAGTATTTTAGCTTCGCAGATGAAGGAATGATTTAGTTAAATTATATTATGTTTAAAATTATCACAGTTGTTGGGGCACGGCCTCAAATTATTAAAGCCGCCGCTTTAAGTAGAGCAATCAAAAATCATTATTCGGAAAAAATAAACGAGGTTATCGTTCATACAGGTCAACATTACGATGAAAACATGTCTCAAGTATTTTTTGATGAACTAGGCATTCCTTCTCCAGATATTAACTTGTCAGTCGGTTCAGGAAGTCATGGGAGGCAGACAGCTACGATGATTGAAGGAATTGAGGAGGTGATCCTAGATGAAAAACCGAATGCTATTGTTGTCTATGGTGATACTAATTCTACTTTAGCTGCGGGTATAGCTGCTTCTAAAATTCACATTCCAGTAGTGCACATAGAAGCAGGTTTACGATCTTATAATAAGAAAATGCCTGAAGAAGTTAATCGTATAATGTGCGATCATGTTTCTTCATTGTTGTTTTCCCCAACAAAAACAGGTGTAGAAAACTTATTGAAAGAGGGTTTTATACAGGAAGCTGATGGAAATTACACTATGGATAATCCAGGTGTGTTTCATTGTGGAGATGTTATGTACGACAATAGTATCCACTTTTCAGAAATAAGCGCACAGGAATCTACAGTACTCAATAATAATGCGTTAAATGAAGGTGAGTATATTCTTTCAACAATACACCGCAATGACAACACCGATACACCCGAAAGAATTACGGGGATATTTGAAGCTCTACAAGCTATCTCGAAAGAGAATAACGTTAAAATTGTGTTGCCGTTGCATCCACGTACAGCTAAAATTTTATCACAGAATTTACCATCGGAACTGTATCGAACGATTCAAAGTAATCCTAATATTAAATTGATTCCGCCAGTTTCATTTTTAGATATGATTGCTTTAGAGAAAAATGCTAAATTGGTAATTACAGATAGCGGAGGGGTTCAAAAAGAAGCATTTTTCTTTAACAAAGGTTGTATAATTCTTCGACCAGAGACGGAATGGGTAGAATTAGTTTCATGCGGTTCCGCTACGATTGTAGGTTGGAATAAAGATAAAATAATTGAAGCTTATAACCGTTATTCAAATGATTCCAGTTTACAATTTCCTCCTGTTTTTGGTAATGGAAAAGCAGCAGAATTTATTTGTGAAATGATGTTGAAGCATTTGAGTTAAAATGAAAATATACGCACCAAATATCACAGAAAGAATAAAGTATGCTATGGATTTGGTGTTAAAACAAGTGTGCTTGTTTGATTATGAATACGTTTCCAAAGAAGAAATGATTCCAGGTGATGTTTTAATTAATTATTCTGGAGAGTTTATCGAGAGCTCCTTTCAGGTTCATCCGCATGGTTTGCTATTTGAAAATGAGATCAAAAAGTTTGATGTCTCTTTTAAATATGGAGGAAAAGAAAAATTAAAACTATTTACTACAGAATTTGATGATTTAGGATTTGATGTATTCTCAGCTAGTTTTTTTTTAGCAACGCGATTTGAAGAATATTGGAAATATACATCAGATAAGCATGATAGATATACTTCAAATATTAGTTTGGCTAGTAAGTTGGGTTATTTGCACCTTCCGTTGATTAATATATGGGGAGAAGTTTTGAAAGAGAAATTAAAGTCTCACTTCGAAAGATTGGAACTTCGTAAGCATACGTTCAAGATAATTAATACAATTGATGTGGACAATGCCTGGGCTTATCTGAATAAAGGAACACTTCGAGCAAGTGGCGCTTTGGCTAAAGCTGGAATACAATTGAAGTTATCAGAAATAGGGGACAGAGCAAAAGTTCTTTCATCTGGTAAAAATGATCCTTATGATACATATGACTATTTGAAAAAAGTTCAGGCTGAGAAAGGTGTTGAAAGTATATATTTCTTTTTATTGGGGGATAAAGGAGAGTTTGATAAAAATGTGCCGTATACAAGTTTAGCTCTACAACGTATGATTAATCAAATATCTAGGTATGCAACAATTGGGATTCATCCTTCTTATGGCTCCTACTTGAATCCAAAACAACTGGAAAAGGAGATAGAAAGATTGAATTCAATTACTGACAATGAAGTTAATCAGTCAAGAAAGCATTTCTTAAAACTAAACATTCCAGGGACCTATCGCAATTTAGAGAGAGCAGGAATTACAAATGATTACTCAATGGGTTATGCAGATAATATTGGGTTTAGGGCTTCAATTTGCACTCCCTATACCTTTTTTGATATACTACAAAATAAAGTCTTAAACCTTACGATTCATCCATTTGCATATATGGATGGAACGCTGAATGAATATTTGGGGTTGTCGATTGAGGATGCAAAAGAAAAAGTAGCCTCCCTAAAACAGCAAGTCAAAGAAGTGGGTGGTGTTTTTATCGGTATATGGCATAATGAGACAGTTACTGATAAAGGTATTTGGAAAGGGTGGAGAGCCGTTTACGAGGACGCAATAACCTAGAGAATATCAATAACGGTCTTTTTAGTTTGCCTAATGAGCATTAGGCCTCTTTATCTTCAAAATCCTTTAGTTTAAACTTTCTGGACTTGTGATTGGTTTTTATTAACACTTTATAGGAACTGACTACTCCTAATCCAAATAATGCTATAGGCAATATTCGTACTTGTCTAATTGCGAAATCTTGATAAATTAATATAAGCCCAATAAGTGATAAGATGAGACCAGCAAGTGCAATTATTGTTTTTAAATGAGGATTCACGCAAGCTATTTAAATTCGAAAAGACGAGACTTTCTTTTTGTTATTCAGGTGTTCTGACATTGCTTGCAGCTAGTTTTCCTTCAAAATCTTTAATCCAGCTTTTAGGTCCCCCTGCAACATATCCTGTTTTTGCCAATCCTTTAATTTCACTTTTCCCAGTTTCAGCATTGGTAGAAATCGTAAATACCCATATGGTAGGGTACCCTCTAACTCCAAATGCTTGGGCTAGCTGCTGATTTTGTTGTTTGATATTTACTGGAAGGGCAAATCTTCTTGGAAAATCTAATTCCAAGAGAACAAAATTCTCATTTGCCCATTTAATAAATTCATCCTTGACAAAAACTTCTTTTTTAAGTCTAATACACCAGCCACACCAATCTGTTCCGGTAAAGTTAGCTAAAATAGGTTTTCCGGTTTTAGCTGATATTGCTTGTGCTATTTCCAGATTAACTTCCCATCCATTCATGGATGCCTTGTATTTTTGTTCAGCAGCTTGTGCAAAAGAATTAATGTTCAATAGAACAATAAGGGTAGGTAATAGAGAAAGTTTTAGAATGTTCATGCAGATTTATTTTGATATGAAAAAATCAATTTAGCAAATGTAATGCCAAATGTTGATTTATTTCTTGATAGTTAATTGACATCAAAATTAATCAAAACAAATCACAATTTTATCAGGAAACAGATTTATGCGGTCTTGCTTAAAAATAAATTCATCTAAAATATTAACTTCGTAAAACCATCGAGAATCAGAAATTAAATATAAAATGGGTAGAAGCTGCAGATGTGGACAAAGTTAGCTGGGATGTGGTTGTTGAATGTTCTGATACTTTAAGCCTTTACTGCTACTCGTGGTATTTAGATGCGGTATCTGATAATTGGGGGGCATTAGTAATGGGAGATTTTGATTTCATTATGCCAATTCCATATACAGTTAAAAAGAACCAAAGTGTTTTATATCAGCCTTTTTTTAATCAACAGCTCAATGTTCTCGGAAAGAATTTACCTTCAGTTGAAGTAATAAACCAATTTATTTCTAGCATTCCCCCAAAATTTAAATTGGTACAATTCAATTTTCCTAACTATCCCATTCAGAACGCACTTGGTTTCGAGATAGAAGAAGTTATTTGTCAGTATTTGGACTTAAATCAAAGTCATGAGGCGCTTAGCGCTGAATATTCAACCAATGCCAAACGACAAATTAAGAAAGCGATTAAGAACGAGTTGAAAGTTACTGAAATGAAAGACTTAGAAGTTTTTATGTCTTTGTTTAAAGAATCGGTTGGCGTTAAATTAGGGTTTCTTAAAGATAATTATAGTCGCTTGTATAAATTAATGAATGTTGGGTTGCATCTGAACAAAGCAAAGTTGCTAGCTGTTAAGAAAGGTGATGAGGTTTTTGCAATGGGCTATTTCTTTATTCAAAATAATCGAATTACCTATTTAAAAGGTGCTTCCACCCTTAAGGGAAGAGAAACTGGAGCGATGTATTTTTTAATGGATTATTTAATAAATGAATCTTCATCTACTAATAGAGTATTGGATTTTGGTGGATCAAAAGTTTCTTCTGTAGCTGAGTTTTATAAAAGATTGGGTGGTGTTGATAAAACCTACTTGAGTTTTTCAAAAAATGATTTGCCTTACCTGATAAAAAAAGCCAAAGGTTTAAGAGATAAGTTTCGGTGATGAAGTTGCCAGACAAAAGACTTCAGACTCTAGAATTGTCTTTTGTTTAAAAGCGAAGCGATCTTATGTCTTAATATCTAAAAAAATCAATCGGATTCATTATTTTTGGAAAACAAAACAAATCAAAACAAACAACTTTCGGCTATGATTAAGGTGCATGACTTTAGTAAAACCAACTCTCTTTATAATAATTTTTTAGCACAATTAAGAGACCTTAAAGTGCATTCAGATAGAATGCGTTTTAGAAGAAATTTAGAAAGATTGGGTGAGATAACAGCATTCGAAATAAGTAAGAAATTAAAGTTTGAGGAGTCAGATGTTTACACTGAATTGGGGGTTGCTCCTTCAAATATTATAAAAGAGCAGCCAGTTGTTGCAACTATATTAAGAGCAGGACTGCCTTTGCATCAGGGAGTTTTAAATTATTTTGATAATTCTAATAATTGCTTTATTTCAGCCTATAGAAAGCATTCATCTAACGATCTTTTTGATGTAGAAATTGAATATTTGTCAAGCCCTAACTTAGATGATAAGGTGGTAATTCTTACAGATCCAATGATAGCCTCTGGAGCCTCTATGGTTCTGGCATATAAAGCACTCTTGAAAAAAGGAATGCCGCGACATATACATGTAGTAGGTGTTATTGCAAGTGCCGAAGGAATAGAATACGTTCGTAAAAATATGCCAGAGAATACAACTATTTGGATTGGTGCGATTGATGAAGAGATGACAGCACAGTCTTATATTGTGCCTGGTTTAGGTGATGCAGGAGATCTTGCATTTGGAGAGAAAGAAGATAAATAAGATAAATATTATTTAGAAGAAATGTGGGGATTGTATTTATGGGGGGCTGGGTTAGGTTCCGTTAAGTTTATGTTTGCCGCTTCAGGTTTATTGCTAGCGGCTTCAACAGCGGAGATTGATATTTCCTATTGGGAAGTTGTTATTTCAACTTTCTTAGGCGCTTTTATAAGCTTCAATGTGTTTTTCTTTTTCTCACCTTTATTAATGGAAAGAGCAAAGCTTAAGAAGTTAGAGAAAATTAAAAAAGGTACCCTTAAGCCCAAAAAGCAATTTTCTCGAATGAACAAGTTTATTGTTAAAATGAAGCTTTCTTCTTTTGGTTATTTTGTCCTAGTGATTGTTGGTCCCATGGTATTATCTATTCCAATTGGGAGTATAATTATTGCAAAGTTTTATAGGCGAATAAAATTTACCTATTGGTTAGAAATCGTTAGCCTTTTTCTTTGGGCGAACCTGTTTACATTATCCAATCTATATATTTTTGGTCAATGATAAAACATGTTTTTTTCGATTTAGATAGAACACTTTGGGATTTTGAAAAGAATTCTCACAAAGAGTTGATGAATTTATGGTCGAAACATCAATTGCATCAGAAAGGCATATCGTTACCAGAAGAGTTTATTCGAATTTATAAAAAAATAAACGAAGACTGTTGGGCTTTGTATCGTGAAGACGGAATAACAAAAGAAGATTTGCGTACCAAACGCTTTGCTGACACATTAGAATATTTTGGAATATTAGATGTTAAATTGGCCGAAAGTATTGGTCACGACTATGTCACAAACTGCCCATATAGAACAGAGTTATTTCCCAATGTATTTCAAATAATCGATTATTTGAAACCGAAATATGAGCTTCATATTATTACGAATGGTTTTGAAGAAGTGCAACATGTTAAGATGAAACAAAGTAATTTGACTGAACACTTTAGCGAAATTATTACCTCTGAGAAAGCCGGTGCCAAAAAACCACACCCACAAATATTTGCCTATGCGGTAGACAAAGTGGGAGTTTCTGCTCAGGGTTGTGTGATGATAGGAGATGATTTGTTATGCGACATAAAAGGAGCATTAGATTTTGGAATGCAAGCAATCTATTTTAACCCGCATAAAGTTAATCACAACCTAAATGTACTTGGCAATGTTCAGGATTTGATTGATATAAAGGCCTTCCTTTAATCATTAAAAAAGTCTTTGTCCTTTTTCTCTTCTAGTATTCCGTACAAAATATTATCCCATTTTTCCATAGAAAAGAGAGCTCTTTTCACAGGGATACTTGCGACACGATCTCCATTTTTGTTTTCAGATTTTGAAAAATATAGAATCATTTTTTCATTGGAGTCTGATTCAATTAGAATCGAAATGGAACGAATAAATTTTTTTTGTGTCTTCCATTTAGTAAAGTTTTCCATCCATTCTTCGTCGGCTCGATCTTTAATCGTAGTTTGATAAGAGGTAATGGATTTAAAATCAATAATCTGAGAATGAATGTCTCCATTCGAATGGGTTATTTTTAAAAACTTACCCAATTCTTTGTCTATAGCAAAAAGTCCTGTATGCGTAAAGTTTATATATGCCTCATCCGCAATAAAATCAATTGTATTGTTCAGAGCTTCAATAAGAGTGTCTTCGTCTTTTGTAAACTGACGATTGCCTTTTTTTGAAAAAAGTTTATCGATTAATGTCATACTCGAAGGCAAAGATAGTTACAAAGTAGCTATCTTTATAATTGTATATGTTATATTAGGGGAATGTAAGTTAATAGTCGTATTTACTCCAAATCTAATTGTCTTTTACTTGAATAATGATTAAATTCGCTACCCTTTAGAAATTATAGTCTTATGCATTAAAAATTTAACAGTACATGGTATTTGATTTAGAAATGATAAAAGCGGTTTATGCCCGCTTTCCAGAAAGAGTTGCAGCAGCAAGGAAATTGGTTAACAAACCATTAACCTTATCTGAAAAGATATTATATGCCCACCTTTGGGAAGGCAATGCAACTGAAGCCTATGAAAGAGGTAAGTCTTATGTAGATTTTGCTCCAGATAGGGTTGCGATGCAAGACGCAACTGCTCAAATGGCGTTGTTGCAGTTTATGCAAGCAGGTAAGACTAAAGTTGCTGTTCCTTCAACTGCACATGCGGATCATTTGATTCAAGCTAGATTAGGAGCAGATAAGGATTTACAAGATGGTATTAACAAGAACAACGAAGTGTTTAATTTCTTAAGTTCTGTTTGTGATAAATACGGAATTGGTTTTTGGAAGCCAGGTGCTGGAATTATCCATCAAGTAGTTTTAGAGAATTATGCATTTCCTGGAGGAATGATGATTGGGACGGATTCTCATACTGTAAATGCAGGTGGTTTAGGAATGGTCGCAATTGGAGTAGGTGGAGCTGATGCAGTTGATGTAATGGCAGGTATGGCCTGGGAATTAAAATTCCCTAAATTAATTGGGGTTAAATTGACAGGTAAATTAAACGGTTGGACATCGGCGAAAGATGTTATTTTAAAAGTTGCCGGAATTTTAACCGTAAAAGGAGGAACCGGCGCTATTGTTGAATATTTTGGTGAAGGTGCTAAGTCTTTATCTGGAACAGGAAAAGGAACTATTTGTAACATGGGAGCTGAAATAGGGGCTACAACCTCTACTTTTGGTTATGATGATTCAATGAGAAGATATTTAAGTGCCACTGGTAGAGCTGACGTTGTCGCTTTAGCTGATGAAGTTGCTGAACACTTAACTGGAGATGCTGAGGTTTATGATAATCCAGAAAAGTATTTTGATCAGGTTATTGAAATTAATTTATCGGAATTAACACCCCATTTAAATGGCCCTTACACACCAGATTTAGCAACACCTGTTTCAGAAATGAAAGCTGCAGCAGCTGCTAATGATTGGCCTACCGATATTGAATGGGCTTTAATCGGTTCTTGCACTAATTCTTCGTACGAAGATTTATCTCGTGCAGCTTCTATTGTTGACGATGCGGTAAGTAAAGGATTAAATGCAAAAGCAATTTTAGGAATTAACCCAGGTTCTGAACAAGTACGATTCACTGCTGAACGTGATGGATTTATTGATACATTTAATCAGCTAAACAATACTAAAATATTTACAAATGCTTGTGGTCCTTGTATTGGTCAGTGGGATAGACCAGGCGCTTCGGAAGAAAAGAAAAACTCCATTGTACATTCTTTTAATAGAAACTTTAAGAAAAGAGCAGATGGAAATCCAAATACTATGGCTTTTGTAACCTCACCAGAAATGGTTGCTGCGATTGCAATATCAGGAAAATTAGATTTTAATCCAATTACAGATACTTTAACTAACGCGAATGGGGAAGAGGTGAACCTGGCTGAGCCGACGGGAATGGAATTACCTCCTAACGGTTTTGCTGTTGATGATAACGGCTATCAAGCTCCTGCAAAAGATGGATCTGGAGTTCAGGTTGTTGTAAAAGAGGATTCTAAAAGATTACAATTATTAACGCCATTTGCTCCTTGGGATGGAGAGAATATTACTGGTGCTAAATTGTTAATTAAGGCAGAGGGTAAATGTACAACGGATCATATATCTATGGCCGGTCCTTGGTTGCAGTATAGAGGTCATTTAGATAATATTTCTGAAAATTGCTTAATTGGTGCTGTAAATTCATTTGGTGGAGCTGCAAACGAAGTAGTTAACCAATTGACCGGAGATAAAGGAGCAGTTCCTGCTACAGCAAGAGCTTACAAAGCCGCTGGAGTTCCAAGTATTGTTGTCGGAGATCATAATTATGGAGAAGGTTCTTCTAGAGAACATGCAGCCATGGAGCCACGCCATCTGGGGGTTTACGTAGTGATTGTAAAGTCTTTCGCTAGAATACATGAAACAAACCTAAAGAAGCAGGGAATGTTAGGATTGACCTTTAATACTGAAAGTGATTATGATTTAATTAAGGAAGATGATACATTTAACTTTACTGATTTGAATCAATTTGCACCAGGGAAGCAATTAACATTAGAGATTGTTCATGCGGATGGATCTATAGATAATGTTTTATGCAATCATACATATAATGCTGGTCAAATAGAATGGTATAAATACGGTTCGGCTTTAAACTTGATTAAAGCTGAAGCTGCTGCTCAAGCATAAGTAAATTGTTTTTAGACATTAAAAAAACCCCTATATCATATCATTTGATATAGGGGTTTTTCTATGAAAAATCGGTATTATTTAATCAATATACTATGAAACTTGACGATAGCATTCAATAGACCTAGTGTTCTTTAAACTTCTTCAGGTTCTTCAATAAACTCAAATTCTATTCCCAGCAAATAGGAAAAATCTTCACCTATTTTACGAATATCATCGTCATCTTCCTCATACCTCCATTTTATTGATATTTTTGCGTTTCCGAATAGCTTTTCTGCGTATTTTAGTGTTTTAAGTAGCGCTATTATAGATGAAGATGCCAAGTAATAGAATTTACAATCAATATTCATAGTAGACTTGGTATTTCCAATTGAATCAAGCCAATCATTTATCGGATTATAAAATTTTCGAACATTTTCAGGAAACGAGCTCCCTTCCATCACTAGAGTCCTACTAGTGCTATCTCCAGATACTTTAGGAGTGTTTTTTCCCTGTTCGATTAAAAGGTTCATTAATTAAGCTTTTTTCTTCCTATCTAGTGTGATGATAAGAGTAAAACAAGACAACTCATTATTTATTTCGTCAAAAAAGCAATCTAAATTGTTATTTGATTTCATGGCCATAGTTATGAAGCCCAAGCCTGCTCCACCTTTATTGGAAATAATACCATTTGTAAGTACTTCCATATAAAGGGTTTTAACTTCTTCGCGAGTCATTTTATTAATTTCTGTGATTCGCGACTCAATATTGTTATTGTATCTAGTAAAGATGAGGTTTCCCAATGCAATTTTGTAAGAGTCACTTCTTTGGTCAATTGCAAAAAAAGAAGTCTGATGCCCCTCTTTTCCCTTTTCACCATGAAGTCTAATATTTTGAAGTCCTTCAACTAAAATACTGAACATTCTTTTTACGGTTCCTTTTTTGTCACCAGAATCAAGCATGAACATTTCAACGTCATTGGAAATTGTATTAACTAAATCCTGACTAAATTCACCAAAATGACTATTGATAATTTTGTCAGTATTCGAGTTATTGTACTCCTTACATATCTTTTCATATCTAGAGCTACAGACCTCAATAATAGTATTTGTTGATGCTTTCATATTAACTTTTACACATACCACTAAAAGTTAATTTTCAAGATTAACTCAATAGTCTATGTTTAACTGCTTAAAGTACGGACGAATATACTGTTTTTTTCTATAAAATGCATTTGCGCTGGTTTAAATTTATGGTCGATAGAAAAAAGTTGCAAAACTGAAATATTTTATTTGAATATGGATAATAATAAATCAAGCTCTTTAATTTTTTCTTCGGCCGCTAGTTTTTCATGACTATACTTCAAGTTTGTGATTAGACGCTTAACAATTTCATGATTAGTGCATTGAGTAAAGTATTCCAGTTTATGTTCGGATTCTATTTTATTGAGAAATTCATGAATATCCATTTTACTCAAGATATGTCCAGAACTAAAAGCATTAATATAGAATAACATTGAATTCGTTTCTTGATTGTTTGTTTCAAATTTATTTCCATCTGGGTAGCCTAAGATAAAATGGTTAGGAAGGTTGATGCCTTTTAAGGGAATATTGAGTCTGTTTGCTATTTCAAGGTATATAATTGCTAAAATAAGTGCATTGCCTTTTCTTTGATCCAATGCGCTGGTTAAAAATGAATTAGAAGGGGAGTAATAGTCGTCTTTGTTTCCCGAAAAACCATGAACTTTATATATAATATGGTTAAGGATAGTAATTTTTTCTAGTCCCGTCATGTGTTCAGTGAGCTCAATTTCAGCATCTTGCACAAGGATGTTTAATTGCTTTTCAACCTTTTTTCGGTTTAGTTCCGGATACTGGAATTTATTTACCAATAATACTCCATCTAAGAGGTTTGTGGATCCTGATTCTTTCCAATTAATTAAGCTATTGTAATTGTCTTTAAATTGTATTTCATGGATGATATTTTCAAGTTTGATCAAATAGTTTTTTCCGAATGGATTTTTCTCCCAAGCTTTTTCAATGGTTGGAATAACATCAATTCCCAAGAAAACCAGTTCATTTTTTACCTGCATGAAAATATCCTCATCAGGGTCTTCTATAAGGTTTAATAATGCTTTTATTTGATTGTTAGGAGTCATTTTATTTTAAAAACGTAATTTCTCCATGTGGGGTTACTCTATTTTAAGGTTTAATTGACGTGAAACCGAATATTTTGGTTAAAACAATAGTGAAGTTTAAGCTGTTAACCTTGTTAGCACAATTTGTATTAGTTTATCGACAGTTAATTTATAATCTTTACTGTATTCTCCTTTAAATCTATTCGCAATAATGGCACAAACAGTACATGCGTTGTGTCCTAGCATCCCTGATAAGGCATAAAGCGCAGATGTTTCCATTTCGAAATTAGTTATTTTTAGGCCATGGTGATTGAATTCATTTAATTGCTCATTCAGGTTTGGGATTTTTGCGGCTAACCTCAGCGATCTTCCTTGTGGCCCATAAAACCCATTCGCAGTTGCCGTAATTCCCTTATGCATACCTTCTTTCAATTTTTCAATTAATTCATTACTTCCTTTCGCAAAGTAAGGCGGGTTAATTTCAGGTCCCCAATTAATTTGATTCTCAAAAGTTTCTTTAAGAAGTAATTCATCTTTTTCAAAAACTCCATCATAAAAACCTGCAAGACCATCAAATCCTAATCCGTATTCCGAAACTACAAAGGAGTCGACTGGTATGCTAGCTTGGAGAGAACCGCTTGTTCCAAGACGTATAATATTTAATTGTCGATGTTCTTTTTTTGTTATTTTTTGATGAAAATCGATATTAACTAGTGCATCTAGTTCATTAATTACGATATCAATGTTATCGCACCCAATACCAGTAGAAATTACAGTTAGACGCTTTCCATTGAATATTCCCGTATGCGTAACAAACTCCCTGTTTTCTACCCTTAACTCAATGGAGTCAAAGTGTTGCGAAATTTGTTTGACTCTGTTTTGGTCTCCAACCACAATTATATCATCCGCAATATCATTAGGATGTAGGTTTAAATGATATATTTTTCCTTCTTCAGTAATTATTAATTCTGAAGGTGCAATTGGTGTATTGTGTTCGATTGTTCTATTCAGCATTGTATAAAAATAAAAAAAAGCTTAGATAAATGAGCTTTTTTTTGATTAGGTTCTTAATCAATAAAGCTAAATACTTTTTTCAAAATATCAGTGACTCTGGCAAGCGGGTCTTTACGAATGTTTTTTTCTTCTTTTTCAACTAATAGAAAAAGCCCTTTAATTGCTCGTTCGGTAACAAATGCATTCAAATCTGTATTTACGTCGCTTCCTCCCGTTAAAATGTTAGCGCTGTTGTATGCTTTAGTTAAAGGTGTCCAGTATTTAGTCAATTGAACTTTATCAATGGCTGCCTTTACTTTGGGAGAAAATGCAGAAACCAATTTACTGGTCGTTTTATCTCGTAGATAATTTGTGGCGGCATTATCTTCTCCTTTTAGTATAGCAAAACCATCACCAATACTCATGTCTTTAATAGCTTGGATAAAAATTGGCCCTGCTTCTTTCGTTGCTTCTTCGGCAGCTCTATTTAAAGTTAATTCAAATTGATCTACCTTATTTTGCAAACCTAAATCAATAGCTTTATCTTTTACCTTTTGCGCATCAGGGGGGAAAGGAAGTTTAATTGAGGGGTTTTTAAAGAATCCATCAGTAGCAGAGGCAAGGCCTGAGCCTTTATTGATCCCTACCGTCAGTGCTTCTTTTAATCCACTAATTACCTCGTCGTTTGTTAATGCTGTAGTTTCGTTGTGTCCGCCTCCTGTTTCAATAGCAGTGGTAGCCGTTTCAGCAATGCTTGTTAGTTCGTCACAACTTGCAAAGGTCAATGTAATTGACACAGTAAATATCATTAATTTATTTTTCATACTAAAGTTTCTCTTAATTTGGAGAGTAAACATAACAATTATTTTGCCATCTTTCAATGTGAATGCGTAAGTTTGATTTGTGAAAGTTATATAACTGATTATGGATGTAGAAATAATTTCAATTGGAGATGAGTTGTTAATTGGTCAAACCATCAATACAAATAGTTCTTGGATGGGAGAGCAATTGAGTTTAATTGGTGCATCAGTGCATCAAATAACTGCAATAACTGATAATGAAAATCATATATTGGAGACATTAGAAAGAGCCTCAAAAAAAGTAGATGTTGTTCTAATTACCGGAGGATTGGGTCCAACTAAAGATGACATAACCAAGCACACATTATGTAAGTTTTTTGGAGTGGAATTACTTTTTAATAAAGAGATTTTTTCCAAACTGGAAATATTTTTCAGTTCTAGAGGTTTTGAGATGTTAGATGTAAATAAAGATCAAGCAATGTTGCCAAGTAATGCTTTAATTCTTGAAAATACGAGAGGAACAGCAAGCGGTATGTGGTTTGAAAAGGATGATGTGATTTATGTGTCAATGCCCGGGGTTCCTTATGAGATGAAAGGGATTATGACGGAGCATGTGCTTCCTCGTCTGCGTAAAGACTTTATTGAAAATACGGTTATTCATAGAACAGTTAAAACAATTGGTGTTGGAGAGTCCTTTTTAGCAGAGAAAATAGAACTTTGGGAAAATTCGTTAAAAAAAGTAAATATCAAATTAGCTTATTTGCCATCTCCTGGTGTCGTTAAATTGAGATTGTCAGGTTATGGAGGAGATGAAAGGAAAGTTTTGATGTCGATATCAAATAAAATTAACGAACTAAGAACTATAATAGGTGATCACATTTTTGGTTATGACAAAGAAGAGCTAAATCAACTTGTTGGAAATGTTCTTGTAGAAAGTTCCAAAACGTTAAGCACAGCAGAAAGTTGCACTGGAGGTTATATAGCGCATTTGATTACATCTGTTCCCGGAAGTTCGGCCTATTTTAAGGGTAGTGTAATAGCTTATGATAATGAGGTTAAGATTACTAAGTTGATGGTAAGTCGTTCTGATATTGATCAAAAAGGAGCTGTAAGTCAAGAAGTTGTAGAGCAAATGGCCGTTGGAGCAATCGCAGAGTTTGAAACGGATTATTCAATAGCTACTTCTGGTATATTAGGCCCTGATGGAGGTTCTGATGAAAAACCAATTGGTACAATTTGGATTGCTGTGGCTTCTGATTCTGGAGTGATAAGTCAAAAACTTCGCTTGGGTAATAGTCGTCAAAGAAATGCTCAGATTACGGCATTGACAAGTCTCAATATGCTACGTAAATATATTTTAAGTCAAAATAAAAGCGAACTACAAGTCTAAAACTTAGCTCTAACTTTACGCGCTGTTTTTTTCTTTGCACGTCTGAAATTATACGATTTTTTGTAGAATGAGTTTTGACCTCTTATCAAATAGCCGTAGGAAAAAGTAGTAAACATATAGTTGTCTTTATGGGTGGGGTCACCTCTTTTTTGTCCAACATCAAAATTTGCTAAAAACTGTTCGTCAGCGTTTGTTAATCCAGATTGATTGCCAATATTACCCTCAAGTGGCCCCTGGTAAAAAACGGTACTTATGTCATCCAAGTAATCCGTAAAAGTAACAGTCCACGTAAAGTCCCATCCAATTCGGTGTTTATTCTTGTAAGTGAAAAATACTCCAGCTCCAACTGGAATGCCTATTTGCCATTTGCTATACTTTACTCCTTCAGTCTCAAGGGGTTGTAGCGCAGTCCAAGAAGAACCATCAAAGCTTCCTTTCGGGTTGTGGTTAAATCCACTAATTCCAAGATGCGCATAGGTTTTTAGGTCTAGCATATACCTTCCTTTTCCTCCAATATCATTCGCTTCATAAATATAGTATTCAGCTTTAGCTGAAATTTCTAATATATTGTTTCTAAACCTTAAATTTCGGGTATTTCTTCCTTTGTTCGACGATAGAGCATCATCACCTTTTATTCTGCCATAATTAATACTAACATTTCCGGCTAATGTTGGAAGGAATTTATAACGCGCATAACCACCAAACACCCATTGGGTTTGACTTAATTTCATGTCCATTATGAAATCTCTTCTCGTTTTCTCCTGGCCTCCAATATCTCCGAGGTAGTTTGTTGCCCCTAACTTAATACCATAATCAAAATTGTATTGTGAGCTTCCTAACAATAAAATAAGAGACAAAAATGTCGTTAATGCTAACCTGATATTATTCATCCTTCCAATTACAAGAACAAATATAAATATACATTACCTAGAAAACAAGTTCAGATTGGGATATTAAGCCATTATTTTGTTTTGCGGAATAACGTTAAATGTAAAATAAGTATTAATGCATTTTTATATAGTGTCGACTCTTTTAACCTCGTAAAATAAGTCTAAATCTGCAACACTCTTCTTCAATGGAACATGTTACAACTCAGAATATATTGGAATAGCAGGATTTCAATACAAAATATTTTTTTGCTTAAACGAAGGATGTATAGAAAATCTGTACTTCTATTTCCAAATGGTTAATTTAATGACAGTAATGAAAATTCCTGAATATTTAATAAAAACGAAATAGTAGAAAGGATAGAATTCTGTACTTTCGTTATTCATTCGAATAGAATTTTTATTGAGTTAATTTTTTTGGATTTAAAATACTGTAAATGAATAAGATATTGGGTTTGTTTAATGTGAAATATCCTATTGTTCAGGGAGGGATGATATGGTGTAGCGGATGGGAATTGGCAAGTGCAGTAAGCAATGCAGGTGGTTTGGGTATAATTGGTTCCGGATCTATGTATCCTGAGGTTCTAAAAGATCATATTGTGAAATGTAAAAACGCTACGGACAAACCTTTTGCGGTGAATTTACCCATGTTATATCCAGATATTGAAAAACATGTTAAAACCATAATTGATTTGGAAGTACCAATTGTTTTTACTTCAGCCGGTAATCCTAAAATTTGGACGAAACACCTACAAGAACATGGTATTGTGGTCGTACACGTTGTTTCAAGTGTAAAGTTTGCATTAAAAGCAGAAGCTGCAGGTGTTGATGCAATAGTGGTAGAAGGCTTTGAGGCAGGAGGTCACAATGGAAGAGATGAAACAACTACGCTTTGTTTGATTCCAATGGTAGTTCAGCAAGTTAATATACCTGTCCTTGCTGCGGGAGGTGTTGGTTCTGGTCGTTCAATGTTAGCATGCATGGTTCTTGGGGCAGATGGTGTTCAAATGGGGTCTCGATTTGTTGCTTCTCATGAATCTTCTGCACATATTGACTTTAAAAATGAAGTAATAAAATCGCAAGAAGGAGACACTATATTGACTTTAAAAGAAATAACTCCTGTTCGCTTAATGAAAAATGAATTTTACGCCAGAATTCAAGAAAAATATAAGGATGGTGCTTCAATTGAAGAACTCAAGACTTTATTAGGCAGAGGAAGAGCTAAGAAAGGCATGTTTGAAGGAGACTTAAAAGAAGGAGAGTTGGAAATTGGGCAGGTTTCCGGAACATTAAATGAGATAAAACCTGCTGGTGAAATTGTTGAAGCAGTTATGCAGGAGTTTTATGTGGCTAGAGAGGAAATAAACGGCGAAAATCGGTTTAAAATTTAGCGAAAGGAGAATGATAAAATTTGAAAAATTTACCTTAGATAATGGATTAAGAGTATTGGTACATCAAGATATAACTACTCCAATTGCAGCGTTTAATATTTTATATGATGTAGGGGCTAGAGATGAAGATGAGAGCAGAACAGGTTTTGCTCATTTATTTGAACACCTCATGTTTGGAGGGTCGGCAAATATTCCAAATTTTGATAGTCCATTGCAAAATGCGGGAGGCAGCAGTAATGCGTTTACTTCGAATGATGTGACGAATTATTATGATACACTCCCGGTTCAAAACCTAGAAACTGCATTTTGGTTAGAATCAGACCGGCTAAATCAATTAGCTTTTACCGATAAAAGCCTAGAAGTTCAACGGAGTGTTGTGATTGAAGAGTTTAAACAAAACTATTTGAATCAACCTTATGGTGATGTTTGGCTGTTATTAAGGCCATTGGCTTATAAGAATCATCCATACAAGTGGGCTACTATTGGTAAGGAAATCCAGCACATTGAAGATGCCACAATGGAGGATGTAAAAACATTTTTTTACAAACATTATACACCTCAAAATGGTATCTTATGCGTTGCAGGGGACGTAACTGTCGAGCAAGTAAAAGAACTTTCTCAAAAATGGTTCGGACCAATTAAGCCTAAGGAAAACTATAGCAGAGAATTGCCTGTTGAGCCCAAACAGACAGAATTACGAAAGCTAGAGGTAGAGCGGGATGTTCCAAGCGATGCTTTATACATGACTTTTCATATGGCAAGTCGAATGGATAAAAGGTTTTATTTGGCCGATATGTTGTCTGATGTTTTATCTAGAGGAAAATCTTCTCGATTTACAAAACGATTAGTTTTGGAAAAACATTTGTTTACGGAGCTAGATGCATTTATCACGGGTAGTTCTGATGCAGGTTTATTTGTAGTAAGTGGTAAGCCTATGGAAGGGATTTCATTAGAGAAAGCATATGCAGAAGTTCGCTTAGAGCTTGAAATTTTACAAAAAGAATTAATTTCAGAGTATGAACTTCAAAAAATCAAAAATAAAATGGAGTCAATTAATGTTTTTGGAGAAATGAGTATTTTAAACAAAGCAATGAACTTATGTTCGTTTGAATTACTAGGAGATGCAGGAATGATAAATCAGCAAATGGATAATTATATAAATATAACACCAAAAGATTTACGGGAAGAGGCAAAGGAAATTTTTAAAGAAGAAAACAGTAGTGTGTTATTTTATAAAGCAAAGAAATAATGTTGGATAGAGTTACAGCACCAGAGACAAAGGAAACAGAAAAGGTTTCTTACATCGAACCTGAAGTTAGAACATTAAGTAATGGAATGAAAATTCTAGGGTTTAATATTGGAAGCCAGGAAGTTATTCAATTGGAATTCAATTTTCATTCAGGTTCTAAATACCAAGAGAAAAGTTTAACTGCTAGATATGTGAGTAAAATGATAGGGGAGGCTTCATCTGATTATGTCTCTGGAGAAATAATGGATAAGATTGATTATTATGGGGCTTTTCTGCAGTCTGACTCTGATAGAGATATGTCTCATGTTACTTTGTTTACTATTCAAAAACAATTAAACCATATATTGCCAGTTTTTGCTGAAGCACTTTTGAACCCTACTTTTCCCGAGAGAGAATTAAACATCCACTTAAAAAATGGTAAGCAAAATTTTAAAGTCGAAAATGAAAAGGTGGGCTACAGGTGTCGACAGCTTTTTACAGAATTACTATTTAAAAACCATGCTTACGGGAAGTTTGCTGATGAAACTGCATATGATGAGCTAAGTGCATCTATGCTAGTTGATTATTATAAAAAAATGTATTCTGCAAGTAATGGATTAATTTTAGTTGCAGGAAAATTTGATGATTCTTTATACAGTCAGCTTGAAAAAGAATTTGGGGCAATTCCTATTGGTAAAAACAAAAGAAACTCCCAAAAACTGATATCTTCTAAGGCAGAAAAAGTTTATGAAGAAAAGCCAGGAGCAATTCAATCAGGGATTAGAATCGGCAGAGTATTGAATGTAAAATATGGTTCAAATGAGTTTTTTAAACTGCAAATTATAAACACGGTTTTGGGTGGTTACTTCGGGTCACGTCTCATGTCTAATATTAGAGAGGATAAAGGATATACTTATGGAATTGGTTCTGCAATTGTCTCAATGGAAGATGCAATATTCTTTTTTATTTCTGCAGAAGTTGGAGCAGATGTAACTAATGAAACTTTGCAAGAGGTGTATCTTGAATTGAATAGATTGTGCGATGAATTGGTGCCTAAGGAAGAATTGGTGATGGTTAAAAATTATATGCTGGGGTCTATGTTAAAAAGCTCCGATGGACCTTTTTCAATGGCGGATAAATATAAAACGGTCTATTTTAAAGGTGAAGATTTAAGTTTTTACGATCGCTACATTTCAATGATAAATAATGTGACATCAGAGGAATTACTTATTGTTGCTAAAAAATATTTTAATCCGAAGGAAATGTTGGAAGTTGTTGTTGGTAAAAAGTAATTAGAGCTTCGAAGAATCTTTTAGAATCAAAAGTAGATTAATACATAACATATCCTCTATAACTACGTTATAGGATTCACAAATTGTTTTGAGAATAGAAAAACATATTCATAAAAGAGGTGCCGGAATGAAAGAGTTAAAATGTTTTATTTCGGTAATTTTCTTTCTAGCGGTTTCATTAATGTCTTTTGGGCAGGTTGCCTCTCCTGAATTAAAGTGCCTTTCCATTAATGCTGCTGGTGATGTAATTGTTACTTGGATTCCAGCTAGCGACCCTTCAGGCGTTTTTGTGGAGTATAGAGTTTATGCAGATAATGGAGGAGGTTTTATTCAAGTAGGAACGGAATCTGTATTGGGTGTGAATTCTTTTAATCACCTGGGTGCAAATGCGAATGTTAACTCAATAGAATACGTTGTAACGAGTTTCTCTACTACTGAATCTGTATCGCAAGATACGCTATTAACTATTTTTTTATCGGTTAATAACCCAGGAGATGGGACGGCTTTACTGAATTGGAATAGAATGTCAACCCCAGCATTAATGACTGCAAACAGCTGGTATATGATTTACCAGGAATACCCCTTGAATGTATGGACATTAATTGATTCTACTCAGCACGGAGTTGAAAGTTATCGGGATACGATAACGATATGCAGTGAAACAATAAATTACAGAATTGAGCTAGCAGATAATTCTGGATGTAATTCAGTGTCTAATATTGATGGTGATATACTTCAAGATTTGATGCCTCCAGATGCCCCCGTTATAGATTGGGTTACAGTTGATACAGCTACGGGTAATGCTATAATTAACTGGACTGAAAGTAATGCGATTGATGCTTCTGGCTATATAATTTTAGAATTTATATCTGGTGGTTGGATAATTATAGATACGGTTTACGGATATACCAATACGAATTATGCCAACACAAATTCTTTCGTTGATTTTCAGTCAGAGAATTATGGCGTAGCTGCTTTTGATAGTTGTTCGAATACGAGTCCAATGGGGGTGCCTCAGAATTCTATTTACGCATCTACATCTTTGGATGTTTGTGAAAAAGAAGTCACTATTACTTGGAATGCCTATCAAAATTGGAATACAGGAGTGCTTCGATATGAAGTATATGCATCCGATGGAGGAGCATATTCTCTAATTAGCTCATTAGGGAGTTCAGAAACATCTTATGTTCATTCTGGAGTACTTGCTAATACATTGTATTGCTACATAATAAGAGCTGTTAATGTAGGGGAGACATCTAGTTCTATTTCTAATAAAGTGTGTAGATTTGTAAACCAACCACCCTCACCTCAATTTGCTTATCTGCAAACAGCTACCGTGGTTAGCGAAGACGAAATAGAGGTTCGTTTTCATCCTGATGTTTCAGCAATTGTTAATTCTTATGCATTAGAGAGGACTGATAATTTAGCCAATCCGTTTGATGTTGTTTCTGTATCTACAGGAGGTGGAGATCCAATTGTTTTTGCTGATTATGATGTAACTACTGATAATCAAAGTTACTACTATCAAGTTGTATTGGAAGATAGTTGTGGTAGAAGTTCCTTGATTTCTAATGTAGGAAAGTCAATGCTATTGACCGTTAACGAAAATAAAACAACTTTAGTTAATCTTTTGCAATGGACTAAATACGAAAATTGGGATGGAAGTATTATGGAATATAGGATTTATCGTTCCGTAAATGGAGTGTACGCTGCAGTCCCAATTGCAACGGTTCCCTCTAATCAATCATTTTATCAAGATAACATAGAAGCCTTGGTAACGAGCAAAATTAGCGGTGAATTTTGTTATTATATAGAAGCCGTCGAAAATAGCAATAATTATGGAATCGCAGAAACTAGTTTATCGAATAGAAGTTGCGTGAATCATGTACCTATTGTTTACGTTCCCAATGGGCTTTTCCTAGGAGGTATAAACAATACTTGGAAGCCCGTAGTAAGTTTAATAGATTTTAGTTCTTACGATCTCAAAGTGGTTGGAAGGCGAGGCCATATTATTTTTAGTTCCTCCGATGCAAACCAAGAGTGGGATGGAAAATATAATGGAGAGTATGTTCCAATTGATGTTTATGTTTACCAATTAACCTTTGTCGATGCGGAAGGTCAGTTCTACGAATTCAGTGGTCATATTACTGTGGTGAGGTAGTTAATTATATAAGTTTGCCAATTTATGGTAGTGCTCTTTCAAGAAAAACAATTAAGGTGCTTTTTGGAGTATACATTGTGAGACTATCTAAAAATAGCTACCGATCCCGACCTTTTAATCCCATTAATTTCAATAACGAAGAAGTAAGTTCCTTCCGGCACGGGTAGGCCAACATTTGTGTATCCGTCCCATTTAGTGTTTCCTCCGGTCGAAATAAAAATTATCTGCCCCCATCGATTGTATATTTTCAGGTCTGAACATTCATTTAATTTCCCAGAAACCTCCACGGCAAAAATATCGTTTTCTCCATCTCCATTAGGAGTAAAGACGTTTGGAATAAAAATATCAAAGTAATCATCAAAATCTAAGGCAGTTCCAGAAAATGTAGCATAGTCAATACATCCATTTGTGTTGGTTACGGTTAAAGCTGCTGTAAAATCTTCTCCGTAAGGGAAAGCTTGACTTGGGTTTTCATCAGTGGTGGTTTCACCATCTCCAAATAGCCAATCAAAGCTAAGGCCATCAATAGATGTGTTGGTGAACTTTACAACTACACCATCGCAACCGGCTTCAATTTCAGAAGTGAAAGAGGCACTAGGAACAGTCAATACAGTAATTATTACCGAATCTTGATCAGAACAACCTTGCACATCAGAAACAGAGACATAGTAGGTTATATCTTCCTGTGCAGTAGAGAAAGGATTTGCAATGTTTGGATTTGACAAATAGGTGCTTGGTGTCCAGGAATAAATGCTTCCAATTGATCCAAAAACATCCATTTGTACGCTGTCTTCTAGGCAAATAGTTTGGTCAGATATGGCTTCAATAATAAAAACACCGACAATAACCGAATCTACATTTAGACAGGTGTTGGAATCCGTAACAGTTACAATAAATTCCATAGTAGTATCAGGTGTTGCATTTGGATTAAAAATTAGATTATCATTTAAAAATGATTCATTGCTCCAGTTGTAAAATTCTCCTCCAGTAGCGGTTAATTGAGTAGTATCTCCAATGCATATATCGACATTGTTTCCGGCACTCACAGCAGGAATAGGGTTGATAATTACAGAAACTGTATCAGAGTTAATACATCCATTAACATCGGTTCCGGTTACAATATACTCCATGGTGTCATTTATCGAAACTGTTGGGTTGAAGCTCGTATCATTTGAAAGTCCAGTTTCTGGAGTCCATAAATAGCTGGTTCCACCAGTGACTAGCAATTGAGTAGTGTCTCCAATGCAAATTTGAATGTCACTTCCTGCGCTAATATTTGGAAGGTTGTTGATAGTTACAATAACCGTATCGGTATCAGTACATCCGTTTAAGTCTGTAATTAATACTACATAATTTGTTGTTATAATTGAATTTGCCCAAGGATTTGCAATATTAGGATCACTTAAACCAATGATAGGCGCCCAAACATAGGTGTCGCCGCCTGTAGCATTTAATTGTGCAGAATCACCCATACAAATCGTAACATCTTCTATAGCATCACCAATAGGTAATTCGTTAACTGTAACCACAATAGAATCTGAATGAATACATCCGTTAGTATCGGTTACAGTTACAATGTATTCTGTGGTTATTATTGGAAACGCTTGTGTAATGTCATTTAATGGATTGGATAAGCTATCCGTGGGTGACCAACTATAGTTTAAACCACCAGTTGCTGTCAAGGTGGTTGTGTCTCCAAAACAAATAGCAACATCATTTCCTGCAAAAGCACTTGGTAAAGGATTTACGATTACGGAAACAGTATCAGAATTTGCACAACCATTTATGTCTATAGCATTAACTATGTATTCCGTTGTGTCCGTCGGAAATGCCATAGGATTGGGAATTGTGTCGTCAGTTAAGCTAATGCTCGGTGTCCACAAATAATCCAGTCCTCCGGTGGCTAGCAGTTGTGCTGAATCATCAATGCAGATTTGCACATCATTTCCAGCATCAATAGTAGGAAGTAAATTTACATTTACGATAACAGAATCCAAGCCAGAACAGGTGTCGTTTGTTGTTATAACATAAAATGTAGTGGTTACGGATGGAAATACATTGGGGTTTGAAACGGAGGGGTCCACGATTAAATTTGCTGGAGTCCAAGCATAAGTCGTTCCGCTGATTCCAGTAGGGTTTCCTCCGATAACTACTGAGTCACCAAAACAAATGGTTGTATCGCCGCCAGCATCAGTTGGCACATTTTGATTTACAAACACAGTCATCGTATCTGTTAATGTACATAAATTAATATCAGTTACGGTCAGTATATAAGCTATTGTGTCGGAAGGAGTGGAAATAGGAGTGTAAATATTAGGATCAGATAATCCGGCTATTGGAGTCCATACTGGTATGTCAATTCCGGAGCCATTTAATTGGATGTCATCTCCCGGGCAAACCCACAAATCCTCTCCTGCATCAACGATCGGTAATGTATTTACAGTTACAATTACAGAGTCGGCATCAGCACATCCTAAAGCATTTGTTCCAGTTACAATGTATTCTGTAGTGTTGCTCGGGAATACAAAAGGGTTTGAAATATTTACATCCGTAACTGAATCAGTAGGGGTCCAAATATAAGCTACTGCCCCCGAAGCGTTTAATTGTATAGAGTCACCTTCACAAATAGAAACATCTATTCCAGCATCAACAGTCGTAAGGGAATTAATAGTCACAGTAACTTGAGCTGTATCTCTACAAGCTCCTGTAGCTCCATAAACAAAATAGGTTTCCGTTGTATTTGGAAAAGCAATAGGGTTTGAGAGAGATGAGTCAGTCAAGAAGATTGCTGGCTCCCAAGCATACGTAGTTGCTCCAGAAGCTGATAGGTTGGCAGAATCTCCAAGACATATGGTTGTATCATTGCTAACAGAAAGAGTGAATGCTGGTTCTATACTTACTTCCATAGTATCAGTTGAAGAGCATCCAAATCCATCTGTCAATGTCAAAAGGTATTCAGTTGTTGCCGCAGGAGAGGCAAATGGATTTAATATGGTTGGATCACTAAGGTCGGTTATAGGTGTCCAAGAGGTTATTCCCACAGCAGATGAGCCATTTAGTTGAACACTATCACCAAAACAAATTGATGTGTCAACTCCAGCGTCAACAAAAGGCAATAGATTAACAGATACAATTACAGAGTCGGCATCAGCACATCCTAAAGGATTTGTTCCAGTTACAATGTATTCTGCAGTGTTGCTCGGGAATACGAAAGGATTTGAAATATTTACATCCGTAACTGAATCAGTAGGGGTCCAAATATAAGCTACAGCGCCCGAAGCGTTTAATTGTATAGAGTCACCTTCACAAATAGAAACATCTATTCCAGCATCAACAGTCGTAAGGGAATTAATCGTCACAGTAACTTGAGATGTATCTCTACAAGCTCCTGTAGCTCCATAAACAAAATAGGTTTCCGTTGTATTTGGAAAAGCAATAGGATTTGAGAGAGATGAGTCAGTCAAGAAGATTGCTGGCTCCCAAGCATACGTAGTTGCTCCAGAAGCTGATAGGTTCGCAGAATCTCCAAGACATATGGTTGTATCATTGCTAATAGAAAGAGTGAATGCTGGTTCTATACTTACTTCCATGGTATCAGTTGAAGAGCATCCAAATCCATCTGTCAATGTCAAAAGGTATTCAGTTGTTGCCGCAGGAGAGGCAAATGGATTTAATATGGTTGGATCACTAAGGTCGGTTACAGGTGTCCAAGAGGTTATTCCCACAGCAGATGAGCCATTTAGTTGAACACTATCACCAAAACAAATTGATGTGTCAACTCCAGCGTCAACAAAAGGCAATAGATTAACAGATACAATTACAGAGTCGGCATCAGCGCATCCTAAAGGATTTGTTCCAGTTACAATGTATTCTGCAGTGTTGCTCGGGAATACGAAAGGGTTTGAAATATTTACATCCGTAATTGAATCAGCAGGGGTCCAAATATAAGCTGCTGCGCCCGAAGCATTTAATTGTATAGAGTCACCTTCGCAAATAGAAACATCTACTCCAGCATCAACAGTTGTGAGGGCAGTAACTGTAACTATGATTTCCGCTGTATCATTGCAAGATCCTGTTGCTCCATAGACAAAATATGTTTCAGTTGCAGCGGGACATGTAATAGGACTAGATAGAGTTGAGTCATTTACTGTGGGTTCCCAAGCATATGTAGTTGCTCCAGAAGCTGATAAATTAGCACAATCTCCAAGACATATAGTGGTGTCATTACTCGTGTTTAATGTAAATGCTTGGTCGACATTTACGTTGATTGTATCGGTTATACTACAGCCTAATCCATCTACCAATGTCAATAAATATTCAGTCGAAACAATTGGTGAGGCAAATGGATTTAGTACAGTGGCATTACTTAGTGCACTAGTTGGGGACCAGGTTGTTGCTCCAATTGATGAAGAACCGTTTAATTGAACACTGTCTCCAGAACAGATAGAGGTGTCCGCTCCTGCACTGACAAAAGGAATGTTAACATTTACCGTGACACTGTCCAGTGCAAAACAACCTCCTCCAATATCAATTAAAATAAAGTATTTTGTTGTGTCAGTTGGAAAGACACCTGGTGTTAATGTTGTTCCATTAATCACGTTTACGCTAGGTGTCCAGCTTGTTGTAAAGCCAGGCAGCGCATCTGTTGTTGCAACAATGTTTGCTGTATCTCCATAGCAAATCGTGGTGTCAAGTCCTGCATCAGTGCTAGGGGCAATGGTCACTGTAATGTCCTCCGTGATAGGGTCAGATAGACAGCCAAATTGATTTTCTGCAATTAGAGATATGGTTCCTGTGCCTGGAGATATCCATTGAATGTCAATGGAACTGCCATTATTGGCGACGATATTTCCTCCTGTAATAGTCCAATTGTAACTAGTATTTGGAATGTTTTGTGTTGTATATGTCTCTGTGGAAAACTGACAAACGACTGGGTCCCCTGTTATTGATGTCGGCGGGGCAACGGAGTTTACTGTAATTTGATAGACGGAGTTTGTCGTTTTTGGCGGACAACCATTATCTATAACAGAAACTTGAAACTGATACGGTAAACTTTGAGCTTGCCCGCAAGCTGTTGTCCAACAAAACTCTGTTGATACAGTATCTAAACCAGTTACAGGCTGATTTATAGTTGCGTTGGGGTTAACTAAATTTATATCGAATACCGTTCCGCTCGCTATCAAGGTCAGACTATCTCCATTTGGATCGTTATAGCCAAAATCAAAACATAAAGTTTCTCCTTCCTCTATAGTGAATTGATCATTGGTAGTACCCGCTGCTGGGTCAATATTTGGCGCAGGATTTAGCGGGCAAGATAATACCAGAACTTGTAAATCTCTTCTAGTAACACCAATTAAATTGCCATTTCGATATTCTTTAATTTCTACGGCAATTACATAATCTCCAGTAGCTGGAGGATAATAGGTTGTAAGGCCTGTTGAAGCATTAATGTTAGTATAGCCTCCAGTTCCAAATGGCTGAAAAAGACTGTATCCGAGCGCATAAGTAACTGTATTAATTGTCCAATCAAGAGATCCTGGCGGTCCGGGAGCGGCGTTGGCAGATGATGAAGCCTGGGCATCATAAGGTTGAACAAAACTGAATACTAACATGTCTCCGTCGGGGTCAATTGCAGAGTTCAACAATGTGGTGGTGTCTCCCGCACATAAAAAGGGAACGGGGTCATCTGTAAATACGGGCGAACTATTTTCCAATAAAGGTGGTGAAATGTAGGCATGAAATGACATAGATTCGTCAGGAATAAGGTTTACAATTGTTCCATTACGACAACATCTCTCGTAAAAAATGTGATAACCCGAAAAATTCAAAGGAAGGTCTATAAGACCTTCATAGACAGCTTTGTCGATGCAAGTCCCTGTTCCGATAGTACATCCATTTGGGATGTTTGGATCTATCCTTTCAACTAGAACCAAATCCATATTTACACTTGCAACGAAGCTTTTGACTGGCCCACCACCCAAAGGAGAGTTTTGTAAATCATGCTCATACACACCAATATCTGCAATTGTTTGTTCTGGTCCACTTTGAAAGTTACTCGGAGGAGCACAATCAGTATAAGTGGTTAATATGATTTTATAGCGATAGTTTCCTCCAAATTGGCCAATATATTCATACCCTAAATTACCTCCAATTAGATGTGAAGCATAAGCTTTACCCGAGAATAATGTAAAAGCAATTATGATTAAAGCATATTTCATTACTGAACAATAATTTTTCGAGTGATTTGGATTCCAGATTCACTTTTTATCACAAGGAGGTAAGTTCCATTAGGTAATTCCGAAACATCCATGGATACATTCCTGGTATTTATATTTGATTGCGCAATAATCTTTTCCCCTATTAAATTATATAATGTAATGTGCTTAATTCTTTGATCTGCAGACTTTATGAAAAACTTTTCATTTGCTGGGTTTGGATAGATTTGAAATGGGTCAGTAACCTCTTCAACTCCCACAACGACTGCTCTCACCGCATAATCTTCCGTTTGTCCTCTAGTGGAATTGGTACATCCAGTAATTGCACTCCCAACTTCGTCGGATGAAATACGCATTCTTAACCATGCGTTGTTCGTAATACCTGATGTTGGGATGGTAATGTTTAATTCTGGATCGTAAGTGTTTAATGCTTCCATAACAAGTTCAGTTGAGTTGTCAAACATTCCATCGTTGTTGTAATCAATCCATACCTTGGTGTCTTGCGGGTTATCTGGACCAGTTCTTACACTTAATAAATAGGAATTTCCAGGCGTTAAATCAGTTTGTTTTTGGCAAGAAAAATCTTGATAACCTTCAATTGCGTTTATCGATGAATTATTAATTGTATTTAGCTGCACCTTATAGATTCCATATTCACAGCAATGTGCTAAAGTTTGCGGTTCACATGATGCTGCAATTACATTATTTGCTATGGCTACTTCAATGTAATCAGGCATGGTTAATGTGCTGTTTCCAAAAGTGTTTGAGGCAACTAGTTCGACGGTGTAAATTCCATCTGCGGTGTATGTGTGTGTGGGGTTTTGTTGTACGGATGTATTTCCATCTCCGAAATCCCATCCCCATGCGAAAGGTATGTTCGTTGATAAATCAGAAAAATTAACTATACCATCGCAAGTTAATACTATGTCGGCACTAAAATCTACCACAGGAGGAGAAACATCTTGTTCAACTATAATTGTATAGTCCTCAGCTTGTCCATACCCCGGATCATCACACGGTGTTGGGTCTGCATTTAAATCATAATCTGCAATTACGCGCAAACGCAAAGGGGTGTTTAATGTTGCATTTGAGGGAATAGTTACGGACCCAGATGTTCCAAGAGAACTTGAACTTGAAACAATTAATTCAGTTGTTAGGTTAAAAGTTCCATCATTGTTATAGTCAATCCATGCCGCACAATTATGAGTAGTTGGAGATGCATGATCAATTGATATATTATACGATTGACCAGCAAATACAGTTGTCTGGCTACAAGTAAAGTCCGTATAGCCTTCTACAGAGCTTCCAGAATTTATGTTCAATGTGTTAAATGTTACGTTTGTAATTCCAAACCCTAAGGAACCATCTGTTGTATTAGGAATACATGCAGCTGTTATTGGCGTAGCTCCAGATACGTTAACGATTATGTAGTTTGCTTTTGTCTCAATGTCACTGCCAAATGCATTGGTTGCAGTTAAGCTTACAGTATAAGTTCCATTTGCTATATAAGTATGCGTTGGGTTTTCCAATGTGCTCGTGCCTCCATCACCGAAATCCCAGGACCAAGCTGTTGGAGAGTTCGTTGATTGATCAAAAAACTGAATATCACCCGAACAGGTGTTTGTTGAGCTAACAGAAAAGTCACAAATCGGAGGAGCGTTAGGAGCTTCCCACTGCAACTGCATGTTGGGTCTTTCAAAAAATGTGTCGAAAGTATTTCCAGAACTACATACTCCACTTGCATCTTGAAAACGCACTGAGGTACTTTCAAAACTTGTTGATGACATGTATGTTTCAGCATTTCCCGTAAAAGCTGCATTATTAAAACAGGTTTCTATCAATACATTAGATGTTCCGTCCCAATAAAAAGGAGAACTAAATGAATGTGTGTTCCATCCAATACTCTCTGTGTATGTTTGTGGTCCGTATATTGTGGTTAGCCCGGTTTCAAAAGTAGGAGCGACTGTCGTGCTAGTTGTGTTTTTTATCTTTATTGTGAAATCAGTCAGAGGAGTCCCTTCTACTGCGGCTACATTAAAAGCAAGGCTAGTGATATCACCAGCTGTCATTCCTTGCGCACCTAATTCACTGGCTAGGATGAGCATTTGATGTTTGGCGCCAAAATACCAATTTCCATAAGGAGCCGGATAATCTGTGTTTGTATTTGTTGAGGAACCAGAGCCTATAGTTATAGTAGTTTGCGAAAGACCAGAAAACGAAAATAACAAGATAAAAAAGGTGATGTTTTTAAAGAGAATTTTCATGGTTTCAAAGAATTAATACAATATACAGACTGTTGAATTATGAATAAGGTTGTTTTACCGTTAATTTGATTCAATAAAGATAGTCAAAATTGATTATATAAATTCACGAAATTTAGCAAAATTAGAATAGGGTTACTTGGATAGGTGTTTTTGCAGTTTTAAGAGAGGTTGCGGCAGTATTTTGTGTCCTCCGGTATATCTAAAAAGTTTAAATGGGATTTCTTTTTCCTTAAATTCTTCAATGTATTGGTTAATAATTTCCTCAGAGAATAGTTTGTCAGCATCTCCGATTAAAAAGTGTAATGAAAATTTGTTGAATGCTTCTATATTTTCCAGAGAGCTAATGTCTGTAGGAAATGAACCTGCCCAAAGAATAAGGTTTGTTGGTGTAACCTCGCCTAAAATAGCCCATCGACTAGCAGTAGCTGCTCCTTGAGAAAAGCCTAATATGTTTATATTGACTTTCATTCTTTTCTGCAGAACTTGATGTGCCACTTTGTCCAAATATTGCACATAGTCATCAATATCTGATTTTCTTTCCTCTTTTGTCATCCATGAGGCTACAACGTTTCCAGAAAATCCATTCCAATAAAACCTACTTAATCCTTCGGGAGCAATAATGAGAGTGCTCTCATTCAGAATAGGTTCAAACCATTTGATAAAATATTTTGCTAGTTGACCATATCCATGGCAAACAAACCACACATCAGTTATTTTGTCACTTGGAGTTCCTAAAACAAAATATCTAGCTGTTTTTTCTATTTTAATATCTATTTGTTTCATTCGAAAGTTGTTACAGATATTAAATAGTTTTCTAAATCTTTTATTGCTGAATTTTCTTCTAATTTATTCCAGTTTAGATACTTTGCGAATTGTGAAAGTGCGATTTTCGCTTCCTCCAATACAATATTTGGTTCGAAATTTATTTTACCCGTTCTTCGCAAAAAGAAGTCTATTAGATTTGTTGTAGAATCATAGCGTAAAGAAAACCAAACTTCAGCTTCAACCAAATAATTAAATTTCTCATTTTCAAATATCTCTAGAATTGAATTAGCTTGTTTTCCATATGTTCTAACCAGGTATTCTGCTTTTTTTTCAGCTATTTGCAATGATTTTAATCTTGATTTGATGGATAAAATAAAGCTGTCGACTAAATCAGGTGTATCAAACTCTCCTCCAGAAATTTTAATAGCCTGAGTAGTGCACGTATGATTAATGTTTAATTGTTTGCCAATTAAATCAATTACTTTTTTTGCCATTAATCGATAACCGGTTAATTTCCCGCCAGCAATGGTTATTAAGCCTGAATCAGATATGAATAGCTCATCTTTTCTTGATAGTTCAGAGGTTTTTTTCCCTTCTTCATAAATTAATGGTCGGATACCTGACCATGAAGATAGTATGTCGGAAATATCGAGCTCTTTATTCGGAAACATTTTGTTTACAGCATCAATAAGGTATTGTGCATCTTCCCGTGTTACTTGTGGGTTGTTCTTGTCTTCAGAGAACTCGGTGTCTGTTGTTCCAATGTAGGTGATTTCTTGTCTGGGTATGGCGAAAATCATTCTACCTCCTTCAACATCAAAGTATATGCTGTTGTTGATTGGAAGCTTCTCTCTTGCTACAACAATATGGGTTCCTTTTGAAAGTTGCAGTTTTTTCTTTGATAGAGATTTGTCTTTTTCTCTTAGTTCATCCGCCCATGGTCCTGTGGCGTTGACTATTTTTTTTGCCTTTACCGTAAACAGATTTTTTGTAATGGTGTCCATGCAATTTACACCTATTACTTTTTCATTTTCGTATACCAGATCAGTTGCGGCTGTATAATTAATTGCAGTTGCTTTTAACTGAACAGCCGTTTTAATTATCTCTAAAGTTAATCTCGCGTCATCCGTTCTGTATTCGGCATAATACCCTGCACCTTTTAAATTTTCAGCCTTCAGCGCTGGCTCAACTTTAAGGGTTTTTACTTTTGAAAGAATTTTTCTCTTGTCTTCACCAGTTACGTTGGCAAGTTTGTCATAAAGCCAAAGGCCAATTCTAGTTGCTGTTTTACCAAATGTTCCACCTTCCACTAGGGGGAGTAGCATTTTTTCCGGTACTACAAGATGTGGAGCTATGTTGTAGACCACGGCTCTCTCCTTACCAACTTCGCGAACCAATTTGAATTCGAAGTTTTTTAAATAACGCAATCCGCCATGGATTAATTTTGTTGATCGACTACTCGTTCCTGAAGCATAGTCTTCTTTTTCAATTAAAGCAGCTGAAAGTCCTCTTGAAGCAGCATCTAAAAGGATGCCAGCTCCTGTAATGCCTCCCCCTATAATTAGTACGTCAAATTCTTTGGATGCTAAATGAGATTTAACTTCTTCTCTTTTTTGAGCGTTAAACAAGTAGTGCTTTAATCCTTTCATTTTGTCCAGTTCATTGATCTTTTAACTGCTTCAGTCCAGAGTGAATATTTCTTAACAAAAACGGTTTGTTCCTTACTTGGCTTGAATACTTCATTTATAGATTTCATTTTTTTTAAGTCTTCTTTTTTCCAGAATCCAGTATGCAGTCCCGCCATATATGCAGCCCCTAAAGCGGTGGATTCGATAATGTCAGGCCTATTAACAGGTGTATTCAATATGTCTGATTGAAATTGCATTAAATAGTTGTTAGCACTAGCACCCCCATCAACGTTAAGAGATTGAAGATGTATTCCTGAATCTTCTTCCATAGCTATCAGCACATCCTTAGTTTGAAACGCTAAAGATTCAAGAGTTGCTCTTGAGATTTCCGATATTCCGGAATCTCTCGTGAGCCCAAAAATGGCGCCTCGGGCATACATGTCCCAGTAAGGGGCTCCAAGTCCTGCGAATGCAGGAACAACAATTACTTCATCTTCATTAGCTTCTTTTGCTAGTTGTTCTGTTTCATTAGATTCAGATATTATCTTTAAACCGTCTCTTAGCCATTGAATAGCAGCTCCAGCTATAAATATGCTACCTTCTAGAGCATATAGAATGTTGTTATCCATTCCCCAGGCAATGGTTGTTAGCAGTCCGTTCTTACTTTCTATTCTCTTATTTCCTGTGTTTAATAACATGAAACATCCTGTTCCATAGGTGTTTTTTGCTTCTCCTGATTCAAAACAACATTGTCCGAACAATGCAGCTTGTTGATCGCCAATTGCTCCTCTAATTGGAATTTTTGTCCCTTTATATTCATAAAACCCATAGTCATCAGAGCTGTTCTTAATGGAAGGGAGTATAGATTTTGGGATGTCTAAAATTTTCAGTGACTTATTGTCCCATTTTAAGCGATTGATGTCAAAAAGTAGCGTTCTTGAAGCGTTAGAATAATCCGTTGCATGGATTTCCCCTTTAGTAAGCTTCCAAATTAACCAAGTATCAATTGTTCCAAAAAGTAATTTATTCTCTTCAGCCAACTTTTTTGCTCCTTCAATATTATTTAAGATCCAGTTGATTTTAGTTCCTGAAAAGTAGGAGTCAATGACAAGACCAGAAGATTTTTTAAAATGTTCTTCATGTCCTTCTGCCTTTAATTTTGAACATAAATTGGAGGTTCTTTTGTCTTGCCAAACAATAGCATTGCAAATTGGTTTCCCAGTCTTTTTATTCCATAGAACTGTGGTTTCCCTTTGATTAGTAATGGCAATAGAGTCTATTTCAGATGGATTGATAGAGTTGTTGCTTATTAAGTCGTGAAGAGCTTTTGTTTGTGTTGTTATAATTTCTTCAGGATTATGTTCTACCCAGCCAGGTTGTGGGAATATTTGTTCTATTTCACATTGTACAACGTCTATAATTTTTGCGTGTTTATTAAATAGTACGGCTCTGGAACTGCTGGTTCCTTGGTCTAGTGCGATAATATATTTTTTTTCCACTGTATTTGATATATTTTATTATTCATCTTGAAGTTTTTCGCTTCACAAGTTCTAATCTTGTGCTAGCATGGTTATCGCAAGCCTTATGATCAATCCAGTACGATTGAATTTCTAGTTAAGTTTAGATAGTATGTATTAATATTCGTTAATAATTTAACAAGTTTCTTTTTGTTTAGAAAATTAAGGCAACTTTCGTATCTTTATACGTTATAAATTGATTTACATGTCAAAATTGGTTAAAACACATAACAAAGTTATGAAAAAAATTATCTCGTTATTCGTAATTATAATTTTTACGATAACATCTACAAAAGCATCGCATCTTCCAGGAGGTAATATAACTTATGAATGCGTGGGGCCAGATCAATATTTAGTTACGCTAACAATGTATGAGGATTGTCAAACAGGTTTTATGACACCGGGAAGTTCTTTTACGATTAATGTTGTAAATTCTTGTGGTTTACCTGCTCAAGTGCTCAATGCAACTGAAGTTGTTTTTGGAAATGAGGTCTCACAATTGTGTCCAACAGCTCAAAGTACTTGTAATGGTGGTACTTTGCCTGGGGTTCAGGAGCATCAGTATCAAGTTTTAGTTACATTACCAGGTCCCTGCGATTCTTGGACTTTCTATCATAGTTCTTGTTGTAGAAACGGAAGTGTAAATGCTCCAAGTACAACGGATGACTATTATTTTTATGCAACTTTAAATAATTTAGATGCCCCTTGTAATAATTCCCCAACCTACACTGCTCCGCCAATACCTTACGTTTGCAGTGGGCAGTCTGTATGTTACAGTTTAGGTGTTGTTGAGGTGGATGGACATACTTTGGTTTATTCTTTTACAGATGCTTTGGAAGATCCCTTGTTAACCCCAGTGGTTTATGGAGCAGGATACAGTGGAGCTAACCCCATACCTGGAGCAACTATTGATCCAGTTACCGGTCAAGTTAATTTTATCGCCCCTGGTCTAGTAGGACAGTATTTAGTGGTTATTCTAATAGAAGAATTTGATGCGAATGGAGTTTTAGTGGGTAGCCAAGTTTACGATTATGTATTTAACGTAGTAGCCTGTAATAATCAAGTGGTGGACTGTGCTACTAGTGGAGCAATTGGGAATGTTAACGGAAGTGTTTTTCAAACAGGTCCAACATCTTTGCAAATGTGTGAGGGTGTGCCATTTACGTTTGAGATGCTTTTTACCGATCCAGATATTGGAGATTCTCTTTTTATGGAATCAAATATTGACGTAATATTGCCTGGCTCAGTGGTTTCTTACTCTTACCCTAATACTCCTAATGGTAATGAAATTGCAATGAGTGTTTCATGGACTCCTCCTCCTGGAAGTGCAAGTTCAAATAATACTTTTACTGTTACGATTTATGATAATGCTTGTCCAGTTTCAGGGCAGCAAACCATTGTTTATAATATGGATGTAGTGGGAAGTACCAATGCCTCTGGAGATGTTATAATTTGTTTGGGTCAAGAAACCCAATTAGAAGTTTTCAATGGCACGGTATTCGATTGGTCGGTTGTAAGCGGAGATCCTTTAAATGTTGGCACCAATTTTAGTTGCACACCTTGTTCCAATCCCATCGCATCTCCATCAATTACTACTGTTTATGAGGTGGTAAGTGATTTAACAGGTAGTTGTGTTAATCGTGATACAGTGACTGTAACGGTTGTGCCAGATTTTACCTATTCTTTGACGCAAAGTTCGGCTACTACGTGTTTAAATAGTGATATTCAATTTAGTTTAATTCCAAATCCATCAGGAGCTTACACTTATCAATGGGATCCTGGAGCTTTTTTAAATAGTACGACAATTGCAGGTCCTACTGTAACCCCTACGACACCCGGTAATTATGAATATTCAGTTGAGATTACAAGTCCAAATGGATGTGTTAAAAATGATACGATTGATATAAACGTTGCAGCTTCTTATTCTCCAGATGTTACTGTTAATGCTGATGTGAATAACATTTTTTGTGGCGATACTGTTAACTTTACTACAGATTTGGGTGGGGGTGTTCCTGCTGTGTGCGGTCCTTCTCCCAATACAGTTTGCTCATCAGCTTCTTCGCAACAAATCATTGGTACACTATCCGGAACGGGAACTACAACGTCCTGGCCAGCACCTTATGGAAATTGGTATAGAAACGCTAAGCATCAATTTCTATATACTGCGGCTGAACTAAATGCAATGGGCTTTATTGGTGGTAAGATTACAGAAATAGCATGGGAGGTTACAACGATAAATGGAACCACGACCTACAATAGCTATCAAATAAGTATGGGTTGTACAGGGACCACTTCTTTAACTGCTTGGGAAGCTGGATTAACACAAGTTATGTCTCCTCAGAATATAGTTATTAACACAGGTTGGAATGTTCATGCCTTAACCACAGCATATGAATGGGATGGTATATCTAACCTGGTTGTAGAGATCTGTTACGATAATCTTGCTGTTTCCTACACGCAAAATTCATCAACTCCATACACTACAACAGGGTTTAATTCATGCTTGTATTATAGAAGTGATAGTCAGCCAGCGTGTCCAGAGCCTTCGTCTACAACTTCTGCTAACAGGCCAATTACTAGGTTCACAACTTGTCCAACAATTCCTGATCCTGCCAACTTCTCATTTGATTGGACACCAGTTTCTGAAATTGACGATGCTACTGCTCAAAATACTTTTGGAGTGCCATTGTCAACTACAAATTATCAATTGGTCGTTACGGATTTAAACGGAGGATGTACGGATACAGTTGAAGTTTTAATTGATGTTCTGTGCGATACTTGTTATGCTCCAAATCCAACTTTAACTCATATTACTTGTAACGGAGGTAGTGGTGGAGAAATTCTTGCTGTACCAAATGGTCTTTATGGTCCTTGGACAATAGAATTTACTGATGTAAGTACAGGATTAATTATTCAAACGGACAATATGGTAACTACAAATGCTTCCATTACTGGCCTGGCTGCAGGTGATTATAAAATTCGTTCCATAGATACAGAAGGATGTTATGCTGATACGGTGGTTACGATAATTGAACCGCCCGTTGTCAATTTGACTGTTTCTAATGATACAATTGTTTGTATCGGAGGAAATGGTGTTTTACTGGCTAACGCTACTAACGGAAACGGTGCGCCATATGATTACAACTGGTCTCAAGGTATAGCAAGCAACGCGGGAACTCAAAATGTAAGTCCTACCATAAGTACAATCTACGATGTTTACGCTGTTGATGTCCTTGGGTGCATCTCTAATACCTTAAGTGTCACTGTCAGTTTGTTTCCGCCAATATTGACAACTACGAATCCAGATATTATTGTTTGTCCAGGAGATTTAGGTTCGATTGGCGTGCAAGCAAATGGCGGAATTGGCGGTGTTTACTTCTATGAATGGACAGATGCTCAAGGAAATGTTGTAGGAGCTAATAATGATATTGACGTTTTAAGCACTTCTAGTCCTCAGGTTTTTTATGTATCTGTTACAGATAACTGTGAGACTCCAGCGACTATAGATGAGGTTGAGGTTACATGGTATAATGAGCCAGTAGTATTGTTTGAAGCCAATGCTGTTGAAGGGTGTTATCCCGTGGCTACTACTTTCAATAATACAACAAACCAATCAATGATAAGTTCTTGTTTTTGGGATTTTGGAGATGGAAATACATCTTCAATATGTGGAACAGTTTCTAATACCTATTCAATTCCTGGTAGTTATACCGTGGATCTAATTGTTACTAGTCCTGATGGTTGTGTTTCAAACACAACTGCTATGAATATGATTACGGTATATGATTATCCAATCTCTTATTTCTTGTCGGATCCAAATCCAACAGATGTTTTGAATCCAAGTGTTAATTTTACTGATTCATCATCAAGCGATGTAGTTAGTTGGTATTGGTCTTTTGGTGAAAATGGAGAATTAGGAACTTCATCAGAGACGGATCCTAGTTTGGTTTTTCCAGATGCTGAACCAGGAACCTATCCGGTTGAGTTGATTACTGTAAATGTAAATGGTTGTTCGGATACGAGCATGTTATATGTTGTCGTAAACGGAGTTTATAATTTTTATGTACCAAGCGCCTTTACTCCAGATGGAGATGGAATTAATGACTATTTCTTTCCTCTCGGAGAGAGTGTTTCTGAACAAGGGTATGAACTGAGGATATTTAATAGATGGGGTAATGTTGTTTTCTTTACAGAAGACATGTCTTTGAAATGGGATGGCACCTATAAATCTGGCCCCGCTGAATTAGGCGTTTATGTTTGGATTGTTAAGACAGTAGACGGAATTACAGGAGAGTTTAGAGAATATACCGGTCATGTGTCCTTAATAAGGTAAATATAATTTTTCATAATTATAACAAACTAATAGCTATCAAGTAAAACATGATTTTTACCTTTGCTTCCTATGGAATATGAAAATGACTTGATTTTAAGAGCGGCAAGAGGGGAGAAAGTTGAAAGGACACCTGTCTGGATTATGCGACAAGCAGGTAGAATTTTACCTGAGTACAGAGCAATACGACAAAGCCTAAGTGGATTTAAAGAGTTGGTGGAGACACCAGAATTAGCTGCGGAAGTTACAATTCAGCCAGTAGATATTTTAGGAGTAGATGCTGCAATCATCTTTTCGGATATTTTAGTTGTTCCTGAGGCAATGGGACTGGAATACCAAATGATTGAAAAAAAAGGCCCTTATTTCGAAAAAACAATTCAGACTTTATCGGATTTAGAAAAAGTCAATGTTCCAGATGTTGATGATGCATTGCATTATGTGTTGGAAGCAATAAGAGTTACGAAAAAGGAATTAAATAACCGGGTACCTCTTATTGGGTTTGCTGGTGCTCCTTGGACAATATTTTCCTATATGACGGAAGGTCAAGGGTCCAAAACTTTCAGTAATGCAAAAAAAATGCTTTACACGGACAAGCAGCTGTCACATCAATTATTAGAAAAGATTACGCAAACAACCATTAAGTACTTAAAGGCTCAGATTAAAGCTGGGGCTGATATGGTTCAAATTTTTGATTCATGGGCTGGTATACTGAGCTATGATCAGTATTTAGAGTTTGGAATGAAATATGTTAGTATGATTTGCAATGCAATAAATGAAGTGCCTGTGACGGTTTTTGCGAAGGGAGCATATTTTGCAAGAAAAGAAATGGGGGAGCTCAACTGTAATACAATAGGATTAGATTGGAACATGGATATCAAGAAAAGTAGAGAGTTGATTGGAAAAGAGAAAACTTTGCAAGGTAATTTGGACCCATGTGTGCTTTATTCTGATTTTGATGCAATTAAGTTGGAAACAAGTAAAATGCTTAGTAGTTTTGGAGCAAATCGTCATATTGCAAATTTAGGGCACGGAGTTTATCCAGATATGCATCCTGATAAAGTAAGATGCTTTGTTGATACGGTAAAAGAATATAAAAACTAAAATATGAAAAAGTTGGTATTTTTTGGATTGTTTGCAATGTTTGCAATTATTGCAGTTGCTCAAGATGATGACAATCTGGTAACAAATCCAAGCTTTGAAAGCACAGGTAAAGGAAAGTTGAAAAAATTGAAGCAAATTACCGTAGCCGAAAACTGGGAATCACCAACCGGGTTAAATGCTGATTTGTTTGATAAGACCAGAGCGCAGCCATGTTCAGCGCCAAACAATAGTTTTGGGAAAGAATTTCCAATGGATGGCAATAGATATGCTGGAATAGTTGCGTATAGTTATAATAATAAAGAGCCTCGGACTTACATTCAAACGCATTTATTGGGTGCACTTACAAAAGATGTTGAGTATTGCGTGAAGTACTATGTAAGTTTATCTGATCTGTCTAAATATGCAGTAAACAATCTTGGAGCATATCTTGGTAAGAACCCTTTAGAGGAAGAATCAAAAACAGACATTATTTTCGAAAAAGAGAAAGAGTTTAATCAAGTTGTATTGCTTCCAGGAAACAAGGTTATAAATGCTCGTTACAACTGGGAGCCTGTATGCGGAGTTTACAAAGCGTCTGGAAAAGAAAAGTTTTTAGTTATTGGAAATTTCCATAATAATAAGGATACTAAATTTGAAAAGTTAAAAAAGTTAAAAAACTTTCAAGGTACACAGATACCTAAAGCATATTACTATATTGACCAGGTTGAAGTTTTTATTATTGAGGATCCTGCAGATTGCGATTGTTCAAATAAAATGAAAGCTAAAATTTTAGAATCAATGGTTTATCATAAAGATTTTATCTCTGAGGATGGATATACGGTGGAAGAGCAAATAAAATTGACAACCGTTTATTTTGATATTTTAAGTGTTAAAATTGAACGCTTGATGATTAAAGATTTAGATAACCTAGCGGCCATAATGAATGGAGACCCAGCAATTAAATTGGAGCTTACTGGTCGCACGGATCAAGAAGAATTGGATGCACAAAAAGCTGATCCAGAAAATAGAGATATCAAAGGATTAGGAAAGAAGAGAGCAGCAAAAGTCAAAGCTTATTTAGTCGGCAAAGGTATTGATGAAAGTCGAGTTATTGTTACATCGGTGGATGAAGGAGCTTCAAATTCAAAAGGAGTGACGAAGCTGGATAAAGCTAAAAATAGAAGAGTTGAAGTTGAGTTAGTAAAATAAGAACTCAAATATGTATATATTAAACCGTGCAGATTTCTGGACGGTTTTTTTATGAATAAAAGTTATATATTCATATAATATTAAAACTAAAGAGTGTCATTCAAAAAAGGAGATAAAAAAGTAATCAAAGCTTGGGTCATGTATGATTGGGCTAATTCGGTTTATCCATTGGTAATTACGACTACCATATTTCCGCTTTTTTATGATAAGTGGGTTGATAAAACCGCTGAGCTGAATGGCCTTGGTGATGGAATGGCAGAAGTGTTTGGTATGCATTTTAATGGAGTCGAGATATATTCTTATGCAATCGCACTTTCGTTGTTAATCGTTAGTTTTTTATCACCGATATTATCGGGAGTAGCTGATTTTTCGGGTAGCAAGAAGAAATTCATGCGTATTTTTAATTATATAGGGTCCATTTCATGTGTTGGTTTGTTTTTTTGGAATAGCTACTCAGTGGAAATAGGATTGCTTTTTTGCATGTCGGCCAATATTGGCTTTTGGGGAAGTTTGGTTTTTTATAATGCTTATTTGCCAGAAATAGCCGAGCCTAAGGATCATGATTTAATTAGTGCCCAAGGTTTTTCGAAAGGGTATTTAGGTGGAGCGATATTATTGGTGATATGTTTAACGACCATAATGGTTTTAGGATGGGATGCAGAATATAGCTTTCTATTGGTTGGAGTTTGGTGGGTTGGCTTTGCTCAAATAACCTACAGAAGATTACCGGGAAATTCGAATGAAAAAGCAAAGGGGGTTAGTAATCGCGAGATATTGTCTAAAGGTTTTATGGAGTTGCAAAGTGTTTGGCGCGAATTTTCAAAAATAACAAGATTGAAACGCTATCTGATTTCGTTTTTTGTTTTTAGTATGGCGGTGCAAACGATTATGACTATGGCTCAGTTTTTTGGATTGGAAGCAATTGATTGGTCTATTGGAATTGATTTCACACCTATAAAAAACTTGGTTGGTTCAGAATATAAAGCTGCAAGATCGGCTATTATTCAATCAAGGATGGAGACGGCTATGATTGCAAGTATTTTAGCAATTCAGTTAATTGCTATTCCGGGGGCCATGTTTTTTGCTCGTTTATCTAAGAAATTAGGGAATATTAATGCATTGGTCACAGTACTATGTATATGGGTCTGTATTTGTATTAGTGCTTATGTTTTAACTATTCCATTGCATTTCTATATTTTGGCAAGTGTGGTGGGGTTTGTAATGGGGGGTGTTCAATCTTTGTCGCGCTCTACCTATTCGAAGTTTTTGCCGGATACAGTAGATCATGCATCCTATTTTAGTTTTTACGATGTGTTAGAAAAAATTGGAATGACAATTGGTATTGTAAGTTTTGGTTTCTTGACAGGAGAATTCAATATTCGATACTCTATAATGGCTTTAACAGTATTTTTTGTTATCGGTTTAATATTATTACTTTTTGTTCCTAAAGAAGAAAAGTCAAAAGAAGTATAGTATCAATTATTCTATTGCGTAAATTTGCAGAAAATTTTATTACATGACTTACGATATTGCTGTAATTGGTGGGGGAATTGTTGGAGCTGCTACTTTTTATCAAATTCAAAAAGCGTATCCTGATTTAAAGATTCTTTTAATCGAAAAGGAAAAAGGATTGGCTGATCATCAAACAGGAAATAATTCGGGTGTGATACACTCTGGCCTCTATTATAAACCCGGTTCTTCCAAAGCTAAATATTGCGTTAATGGACGACATGAACTGGTGGCGTTTGCAAAAGAGCATGGAGTTGATCATGATGTTTGTGGAAAAGTTGTTGTTGCAACCAGTGAAAAAGATTTGCCTTTTATGGATCAAATTTTTGAAAACGGAATAGCGAATAATACGGAAGGAATTAAGAAGATTACTGGAGAAGAAATAAAAAACTATGAACCTGACGTTGTTGGTATTGCTGGTATATGGGTACCTTGTACCGGTATTATAGATTATCGTCAAGCTACCGAGAAAATGGTTGAGGTTTCATTAAGTCTGCAGCCAAAAAGTAAAATGCTTTTAGGCACTGAAGCAAAGGTTTTTGACCATAACGAAGGACAAACTGTAATAAAAACCACTAAAGGAACTTTTGCTGCAAAAAATCTTGTTTTTTGTGGTGGATTGCAAGCAGATCGATTGGCGAAAAAGGATGGTGTAAAAATTAAAGAAAAAGTAGTCGGATTTAGAGGTGATTATTATGAATTAACCGAGCAAGCTAAACATAAGGTAAAGAACCTAATTTACCCTGTTCCCAATCCAGAATTTCCATTTTTAGGAGTTCATTTTACCCGTATGACAAACGGAGAGATAGAATGTGGTCCAAATGCTGTTTTTACATTTAAACGGGAAGGTTATGGGAAAACAGATTTCAGCTTTCGCGATACTGTAAGTGCCTTGTCATATGGAGGAACATGGAAGTTGTTTCTTAAAAACATGAGTTTCGGTATCAATGAATATAGAAGGGCTTTTTCAAAAAAACTTTTCCTTAAAACCCTCCAAGGGTTAATACCCTCTTTAACCATGGAAGACATAAAGCCAGGTAGGGCTGGTGTTCGAGCTTTGTTGTTAGGAACAGATGGTGATACAAGAGATGATTTTAGGATAGAATACGGTGTAAATAGTATTCATGTTTTGAATGCACCTTCCCCAGCGGCAACAGCTTCTTTAGCTATTGGAAATGAAATCAAAGAAATGGCTATAAAACATTTTGATTTAAAGTAAATCATCATTTTTTCTGACTGGCCTCCGAATAAAAAATGTTTGGAGACGGTCTATTTTTCGTTCTATGCGTCTGAAAGATTAAATTTGTATTTGTCAAAAAACGTGTCCCAGTCCCATAGGAAATTTTCCATAACATTGTCCATTCGTTTTAAAAGAATGGGGCTTGGAGCATTTAATTGAGAAAAATATTCATCTTGGTATTGACCTAGTTTGTATTTAAAGAAAACGGCTTTGCTCATCCCGTATAAAGTGTTTCTAGACGGATGATTTACTCTATGAATGAAACTAGTGTATTCGTCAACTATCGCTTTCATTTCTGTGTACGACAACCCGAATACAATGCCAAATTTTTCAATAATTTTAGCTTTTAAAATAATCTCTTCGGCAGAAGATAGGTGTCTTGAAAGGTATTTTAGGTTTCCAGCTAATACTATCATTAAAAATTTATCGCTATCTGCAGCTGATAGGCATGGGGTTCTTATGAATTCACCATCTGACTTAATGCTGTCTACTATGTCGGAGAAACTATTTTCAACAACTTGAATTAAGCTATTTACGAAAATGTTCGCCGCTTTGTCTTCTGTAAGTTTCTTCTTTCCAAATAATGTCGCTAACATAATATTAATCCTTATGTGATTGCATACAAATCTAATGGTTGATGTTTATTGTTTGCATAAGTGATGGAGCATGTTCTTAACAAAGTTTTCAACGTACTATTAAATAATTACGTTTGAGATAAAATATTCTGTGGTTTTATTCGTCATAAAAAAAATGCGAATAACCGTGTGTTAAGTAGAATAATGAATAACTTTGCCGACTAAATTTTTCGATAAAAATGGATAAGAATACAATTATAGGATTACTGCTAATCGCAGGGATACTTTTCACTTTTACGCTTGTTACAGAGCCGGAGCCAGTGGATGAAGAAACCAAAACAGAAGCTGTAGTAGAGGATGGTTTGGATAATAATGTCGTTGTATTTGATTCTGCCGAGTCGGAGGTTAATCTTCCAATAATTAATTTAGACTCTGTTCCTGAGATGATAAAAGAAAATCCTGAGATGCTCAAGGCATTAACGGATTCTCTGGAAATGGTTGAGAAAATAAAAAAAGAATTAAGTCAATCTGCTGCTCAACAAGATAATTTTGGGATTTTCACACCTGGTATTTTTGGTGATACTTCTTATTCAGTTTTAGAAAATGATAAAATAATTGTTCGTTTTTCTAATAAAGGTGGAAGAATAGTTGATGTTAAGCTGAAAGAATACCAAACTTGGAAAGACTATAATGCTGGAGGAACTGATAGCATTCCTTTACAATTGTTTGAGGAAGAAACTTCAACGCAGTCGTTGCGGTTAGTTCATAATAATGCTGCAATAGAAACAAGTGATTTGTATTTTGAAAAGCAAACAAGCACTAGCAATACTTTAGTTTTCAGAACAAAAACAAGTGATCCAAATAAGTACGTTGAGTACACATATACCATAGCGGATAATAAGTACGATGTTGGCTATTCAGTTGCTTTTGTTGGTCTAGATGCAGATGTAGCTATGGGAGATGTTAGTCTTTCTTGGCAAATGAATGGTTTCTGTACGGAGAAATTAGCAAGTGATGAGAGAATGATAACTACAGTAATGTATCGTTATTTTGGAGAAGGACGAGATTATCTTTCAGAAAGCGTGGATGATGAATTGTTAGCTGAAGATTGGGAAGGCAATATGAATTGGGTAGCCTTTAAGCACAAATTCTTCTCTTCAGTATTAATAAGTGAAGATGGTTTTAAGTCAGGTCATTTGATGAAAAAGGTGCTAGAAGGGGATGTGTATACAGATAATTATGCAGCTATTCTTAATTTACCAGCTCAGTCAGTATCGAATTATACTTTTTATTTTGGTCCAAATGAGAACGATGTTCTTGCTTCTTACGGCAACGAAATGGAGGGTATAATAAACCTTGGATGGGGAATATTTCGTTGGGTTAATAAAATAATGATTCAGCCCATGTTTGATATGTTAAGAGGAACAGGTTTGGGAATGGGATTAATAATTTTATTGGTTACTTTATTTGTGAAAATAATCATTACACCTCTTACCTATAAAAACTATAAGTCATCTGCGAAGATGCGTGTATTAAAGCCTGAGATTGACAAAATCAATGAGAAGTACGTGGATAAAAAAGATCCCATGAAAAAGCAACAGGAAACCATGGCGCTCTATAAAGCTACTGGAGTAAACCCAATGGCCGGTTGTTTGCCAATGATTATCCAAATGCCAATTTTGTTAGCAGTTTTCCGATTTTTCCCGTCTAGTATTTATTTACGTCATGAGTCGTTTTTATGGGCAGACGATTTATCTTCATTTGATTCCGTATGGGATTTTGGGTTTGATATTCCTTTGTATGGTGATCACATGAGTTTGTTTGCAATATTAATGGCTATCTCGACATTGTTTTATACACTGATGAATAGTAGTCAAATGAGCACAAGTCAGCCAGGTATGCCAAACATGAAAATTATCATGTATTTCTTCCCGATAATGATGTTATTTTTCTTCAATAGTTATTCCGCTGGTTTGAGTTATTATTATTTATGTGGTAACTTAATGAATATGGGAATAATGTGGGCAATAAAGCGATACATGATTGATGAAGATAAACTAAGATTGCAATTGGCGGAGAATAAAAAGAAGCCTAAAAAACAATCTGCTTTTCAAAAAAGATTAGAGGATATGCAGAAAAAGCAACAACAAGGTAAAAAGAAAAGATAAAATAAACTCATCAAAAAAAGCTTCTCAACGAGAAGCTTTTTTTGATTTAACGGGTAATAAAATCCTAAAATAAGTAGCTTGCTTCCTATTGTGCAAAATGTGTTTGATGATGAAGATATTACATAGGATGTTTCCAACTCTTTATTTGAGTTTATAAAGTAATAAGCAGTAAGACAATTGATTTCATAAGTTTTGTTTTTGTGGATTACTGTTTATATAACGAAACGAGTTTGTACAGATTATACAAGTCTAAGTCTAATTTTTAAATGCGTTTTTCCATAAGTTATCTTTTTCATGCCATGCAGCAGCAAGTTTAAAGTAGCCCGTCTTTTTGTTGTACCGTATAATTGTCGAAACCGTTGTTGAATCATACCAATTCTCAGAAATAGCCATCCTATGACTTTCTGATCCTACCCATCCATCTACTATGGTTTGTGCAATGGCTTCAAGGTTGCCGTTTTCTATATAATTAATGTAAGTATTTTCATGAGTGGATGTTGTAGTATTTGTGTAAATACATTCTCCACCGCTGTACTTAGAAATGCTGTCATTAGGGCTGTGTCTAAATTCTGCATTTGCTGGAATTAGTGTCTCACAAACTCTAGTGCTAAAGCTTTTCATTTCTCCTTGTTCAAATTCAACTATAGGTTTTTTACCGATTGAAACAAGTCGCTCATTTATTTTGTTCCATACCATTTTATCCAATTCAGTTGATTTAATCTCTATCTCTTGAGAAAATGAATTGAATGATAATGCGAGAAATACGATTGTTATTAAATTCTTCATAATATAAAATATTTGTTTATTGTATTATTTGCCAAAGCTTAGTTAAATTCTATTTCACATTATACACATAAGCCGAAAAGCCTCCTCTATCTTTTGATAGTCCATGATAGCTTACTACAAGAAGCCCCTCTTTAGTTCTTTTGTTTAAAGTAATTCTTGAAGTTACTGTTGCAATGTGATAATAGGGGTTTGAAATACCATTCTCATGAGAAGATGAATTGATCCATCCTTCTATTACTTCATCTGCCATTTCCGTATAATTTCCAGTTTCTATTTGTTTTACAAACCATTCTGTTGAATTTATTGTCCCGAATTTTTTAAGGGAATAGATACATTCAACATTATAGTATGTGTAGTTATTACCTTTAGAGTGCTCTATCATTGTTTTTTTTGAATTCTCCCTCGTTAGGTTATAGCTAAACTCCCGCATTAAAGAATCTTCGAAGGCTACAAATCTATCCACGCCTTTGCTGATTCGGTACTCATTAATTTTTTCAAAAATAAGAGAGTCTAATTTTATGGACTCAATAATCTCTTGTTGACCCATGATATATGAAGGGATCAATGTAAGTATGGTTAGCAGTGTTTTCATTTTTTCTGGGTTTTATTTGACTATTAAAATAATAGTTGCTTGCAGTGACTTAATCAATTACCTCTGTATAATGCCATAACTTGATAAGGATACAATCACAGATTTTATTTTCCATTAATTGATATGTTAGTGCTTATTAAGAAAATTGCTGTTTTGTTTTAATACTCAATACCTATTAAACGGATAGCTATTGTATGATTTGTACAAATACTTTTATTGACAAATACAAACAGCTTCTTAGCTTATAAAGTTTTTAAGAAAACCATTGAAGTTAATTTTCAAGAGCGCAAATCGGCATGTATCTATTTAGGTGTTCTGCATTGTTTATGTAGTTCAATAGTTTTTGTAAGATTCTTACAAGCTCTATCGTATATCTATATAGTTCTTTGACACACCATCCTTTTTTAATCTAATTATGGCTCTTAACAGACTGAAGCTGACACTCCGCTTCTTAATCTTAAGGGATTCAAAATGGTCACGGTGAATATTTCTTCTTTCTAAACCATACTCAAAATATACCCCAATTATTAAACAATAAAGTTTAACACTAAAACGCAGCTTATGAAAACAAAAAACTTCAAAATAAAACTTCAAGAAACAATAAAACAAAAAGGAATAACAAACGTAAAATCAATGCAATTGGAAGTTCCGGAAGAGCGATTTTTAATTTCTTTACATCCGATACTGGCAACAGTTAACTCAAGAAAAATAGATTCATTTTTAAAAGAATATGAAAAGTTAATATTTAGAAAAAACATTCCACTATTTTCTTTCGACACTATTACCTTACTATATCTGAGATGGTTGAAATGTGCAGATGTATGTGATCTGCTAATTTATTTTTCAAAGAAAATTGGTGCAATTAACCTGAGCGAAGAGGTTTGGGAAGCGATTATATACAAATCCTATTATGGTAGAGGAGATAGAGAGTTGTTACTAAACAGATACTTTCTTTTAATTCAACTGTTTAAACAAAGAATTTTCACAAAACAGCTTTCTCAAGAGTTGATTCCTTCCGTCAAAAATGTACTATCATTAAAAACTTCCTAAAAAGGAATTAGAGAGCAGAAGAAAAAACTGAGCAAATCCTATTAGCTAATTATAAAGTATTCTTTATTTGGTCGGAACTAATAGTTAAACTATTTGTATCAGATTCAAAGAAAATTAAATGAGGTGTTTGGAAGAATGTTGATTGGTCATTTCGCACTTCCAGTTGAGAATGATGTTACACAGGATAAAGTTTATAGAATTTATAATGAAAGTTAATCAGTTTGTTAATTATAAGTACATTCCTGACTCACTCTTTTAAGGACTTACTCAAGGTATATGAAATATACAAAGTGAATCCTCAGATTTTTGAAGAGGAATGGATAGCTCTTGAGAAGTTCAGTACCAATAGTATTTTTAAAATGATCTTTAGTCGATTTAAGGTTTCAAGTTTATTTATCCGAAACTATTACAACTTAACATTAAAAGAGAAAGGTTGGTTGGATCACATATTAAAACGAAACAGTTTAAAATCTGCAAAAGAATTACCGCTGCCATTAACTAAAAAAGCAGCTCATGTTTTCCTTAATATAGAAGGAGATATAGGATTGTCTGTAAAGGAAGGATTAGTGTACTCAAGTCTTTTGTCCTTAGGAACCAGCAAAGGGTTTGCAATGGGGGTGTTAAGGAATATTCGAAATTTTGCGCAATCAGAGTTTTGGGTAAAAACTATGAGTCAGTTTTATCATAAAGGATTAGCAATTGAGAACATAGGAGATACAATGGATTATATTAATCAGTGTCATTATCTAGATAATAGAAAGATTAATTGGAAGCAAAAATCAGTAAATAACCTTATAACGGACACTGAAGAATGGCATGTACAAATAATTAGACAACAAGAAATAAAAAGGCAAAAAATATAATCGGTTTAAAAATTCCGAGATATCAGGGTTCTCTCAAGAAGTGAATGAAAAAGAACTATATCATAAAGCAGATAAAAACAAGTATTGAGTTAAAGCACTGAGGGACATAAGTTAAATCATTGTGTTTATTCTTATCGAAGCTCTTGCAGGAAAGGGCATTGTGAAATCTTTTCTTTAAGAAGGGTAGATGATTTATTGGAGCTCCCTTTAATAACTATTGAAATTCGGAATAATAAGATTTTTCAAGCAAAAGGAAAATTTAACAGAAAGCCTATTGATGTTGAGTGGGATATCATTCGAGAATGGGCAAATTTTGAGGACCTGAGAATAGCTTGCTAATGGAAGTATAATGACTATTACACCCTACTTGTATATTCTGTACAAGTAAGGTGTGTTATATAGCTGTAATCAAAAAAAACAGTTATATGGAAAAAGGTAATTAGTATTGGAAAAGTAAAAGAAGAATGGGGTTGGATGGGTAATATGGGTAAATGTAAATTGGAATATGAAGGGAAGGAGTATGTAAGTTGTGAGAGGGTTATTTATTTGTATGAGATTTGAAGATGAAGAAATAAAAGAAAAATTGAGATTGGTGGATAATGGAGGTATGATGGTAAAAGTGTGTGAGTAAGAGGTATTATGATAAAATGTTTATAAAAAGAGGAAGTAAGGAGGATGTGGAGAATATGAGAAAAGTGATTAGATTAAAAGTGGATAATTATAGTTGGATGAGGAAATTGTTGATAGAAAGTGGAGATAGGTTTATTTATGAGAATGTTGGTAGGAGGAGGAATAGAGGGAATAATATGTTTTGGGGAGGGTATTTTTGAAGAGGGTAAGTTTTATGGAAATAATATGTTAGGTAAAGTATGGATGGAATTAAGAACGGAGTTGAGATAAAAAAATTGTACTTTTAAATCTTTTAAATTTAAGAAATTATGAATAAAATAACGAATCTCCTAAAAGGAAATACAAGGGAATCTAAAATTGCTTTTGATAATTTAAAAACTAAGCTGGGTAAAGAATATAGTTCTTGCTGGTATCCTAGTTCAGCTTCAGACTTTGGGTTAATTAATGAAATAGAACGGTCAGGCTGGAAAACCAGACTTGTTTTATTTTTACAGATTATGCATTAGATGCACATCATTTCGATTTTGACCTAGGCGAAAACTCAACATTAAATTGGGAATATACCTACGGTAAAATAATTGAAAGCAATCCGATTGATTTCAAAACAGCTATAAACTATGATGTAAATCCGGATTATGTTGGACTACCGGAGTTTGCTAGAGATGAACCTTTAATTTTATTATTAAAAATAGAATTATGGCATAAGGATACTGAGCAACTTCTGAGTACGAATGATGTGCTCTATTTTAATTTCGAAAATATCAACTTCTTAGATGAAGTGTTGCTAAAAAATAAAGTGCAAATGGAATACTTTCTAAAGACTAACGAAGGCATGGGGTATGGGGGAGGTAAAAGAAGTGTAAAGGGAGTTTACGGCTTGTTTAGTGAATTAGGTGTAAAACATTTGTTAACGGATAGATACGAGAATCATGGAGATGTAAAAATTTTCAAAGAAATGAAGACTAAGCACAATTTAATTCCAAAATGTTACACACTTAACGGATTGGAAAGCCGAGCTAGAAACGATAGAGGGACTTGTTATGATGTTGAGTATAATGAAGCTCCTTTTGAGGTAGAGTATTTAGAAAAATTAATTACTAAATATTAATTAATTCTAATAGAAAGTAAGTTATGAATGAAGAACAATTTAATCTACTAGACAATCATATTGGATATGGATCTTCCAAACCTAAGTTCATAATTATGGGCCTGGAAGAGAGGGGTGGCGGGGATAGTTTCCGATAAAAAAGGAGATAGCCATGACCAGAAGCAATCAAATAGAATTCAGAACGAATCGACAATTTTAGCAAATTATAACCAACGAACAGACATTTTAAACCAAATCACCGAGCAATCTTTTGGACCTTAGGGAATATCATGTCAATCATCCCTCTCATGAGGAGCGTTCTTGGTTTCAAGGAGATGGAAAGCCGCAAAAAACTTGGCAATGGTATTGTAAGCTGCTGGTTGGGTTAAATAATAACGGAGTTTGGGAAAATGAGAATCTGCTTAAGTACCAAGTTGAAAAACTAGGCAGAAGAAGCAGTGACCATAGCTTATTGGAGTTTTTTCCTTTGCCAAGACCTAAGAATGGAGATTGGTATGATTGCATGAGAATACAATCAATGGGGAATTACCGATAAAAAGGCATATTTAAAAAGCATGGTTACTGACAAAAGGAGTAGTCTGTTAAATAACATTATTAAAAAAGGGCAAGTTAAAATAATGGTAATACACGGTAGCTTGTCGAAGAACCACTTAAAGACTAGTCACAATAAAAATAGCTGTTCATTTAAAATTAGAAAAGTTAGAAGAACATCTTCTTGGTAAAAAAAGTAATGGAAATATTTATGCACTTGAATATGGTTTTAAGGATAACAATAAAAAAATAAAAATATTTTTCATTCCTTTCCTTGGAAATGGGGCAATTACAAATGAATCTCTTAAAGAACTTATAGGAATAATGAATCTATAATTATTTGAAATAAATCCAATTACTTGTTTTTAATTCTGATGTTTTTTTAATGATTAATTTTAGCGCCTAAATCGTCAATGTAATATACTTCTCGAAAAATTATTAAAAAAAGAAATTAGAATAATAGGATCTACAATTCACTAACCCATTCACCCCAATATATCTGAGTTTTATGTCTTTTAAATTATGATTCCCAATGCTCCTTAGCTTTCTTACTAGGTCACTATCCAAAAACACCTCTAATTCAAATTCAACATAACCATCCTTGTCGAACATTTCTGGAGTTAAATCTTTTGGCGTTTGCGAGGCATGTATTGGGTCACTAACTAAATAGTCAATGTTATTGTATCGCTTTCCATTTTTCACCTTAAAACTAACCTTTTCTGGGTCAGAAGACCATTTTCCGTTTTCATCTTCCCAAGAAGTATAAATACCACCAATGAGTGTTTCCATAGTTCATTTGGGTTTATTGTGTCTCTTTCAAATTTGGGCTCCTCCCCTGGAATCCAATCTTTAATTCTGTCAACTCCAAATGTGAAAAAATTTACCGTTTGAAGTGAAGTTTCCAACAACATACCAGCGGTTACCATGTTCTTTTAATAGGTGTGGTCTAAAGTTAGTATAAGCTTTATTTGCACTTTGATTTTTATCGCCTAAAGAAAAAGATTCATATTCAAAATTGATTTCAGTTTGATCCTCGATAGAATCGTATAATGTAGCAATGTGTTCCTGGCCCGTGAAATTTTGAGCAGCATCAAACCCAACAATAACTTTGCCTGTGTCGTGCCGGTCTGAAAGGACGTTGATGTGGCTTTGATTAGCACTAATCCAATCGTTTAAATCAAAAATAAAAGGAAAATAATTATAACGCTCAAGCATTGTTTTCAAACTTTTTAATTTAGCGATTGATTCTTCTTTTACTTCAATTGCTTCTTGGTTTCTAATACTTTCATCAAGTACCCATCTATCCGGTTTACCATTTTCTTGAAAACAAGCCAAGAAATCGGTTTTCTCCATTTGCTCCAAATAATTTC
>CALSNM010000007.1 GCA_943787725.1 uncultured Flavobacteriales bacterium
CAGATAAAGCTTTTAAGGCAATTATAGAAATTGAAGAAAAGAGCAGTATCTTATACATTGACCCAAATACTAAATCTATATAAAATAAATATACCTAGTGGCAAAAACACAGCTGGAAGTAACGTAAAACTTGTATTTGAAGACCTCCCTGACAACGATTTAAATGCCTTAGTCTTGGAATATAATTTGAGAGCAGATCACTTTATGTTTGGTGATTCCATGTATGTCTTAAAGTGCATAAAATCGAATAACTTTAAAGAATACAGTACACAACTAGACAAGTTCAAAGACTCGTTAATCCAATACTATAAGCCTATTAAAAATAAATATTTCCATAATTACATCCGTTACTCAATTGCTTCGCTAGAACAAATTTCTACTGGAAAAGAAATTGTAACAAATAGAATAAATGTTTTCAATAACTACATCAACAACAAACCTGTACTTTATAGATAACGATGCTTATATGGAGTTTATAAATCAGTTTTACGAAAACACACTAAAACTGCCCGTAAAAGGAGGTAAAGACAAGTTATATTTAGCAATTAACAACCATGCTAGCCTATCCATGTTGAATGACATATTCATTAATGACATATTTTTAAAAGATGCTAAATTGAGAGAGCTAATTATGATAAAAGGACTTGGTGAAGAATATTATTACGAGAATTTCATTAAAGAAAACATTCTAAACCTCATCAAAGAAATAGGCAATACTTCTTTATTTCCAGAAAACAGAATTATTGCCAAAAACACGTTTACCCTTTTAACACATTTACAAATTGGATATAAAGCACCTGACTTTTCAATCGTAACAAGCAAGGGGGACTCAATATCACTTGATTCGTTAAAAGGAAAATATATTTACTTAGGTTTTTGGGCTTCCTGGAACGAGTCAAGCTTACTAGAAATGGAAATAGCGCAAAAGCTCTACCAAGATTATGGAAAGTATATTGAGTTTATTAGTGTTTCGATGGATAAAGATGAAAATGCTTATTTACAGTATATAAAAGAGCACCCTGAATTTAAGTGGCACATTGCCCATTACAAGCGGGATGTTGGTTTAATTACAGATTACAGATTAAAAAACCTTCCTGAATATTTCCTCATTGATCCGGATGGAATAATATTGCAAGCTCCTGCATTTAAGCCAAGTCCAAATGGTGATTATCAATCCATTGATTTAACCTTCTTCGAAATTAAAAAGAAGTTAGAGCCAAAGAAAGTACGCGTAATTGGTGTTCGTGACTAATTCAAAACCGTATCTTTACCCCATGGATTTAGTAACAGGTGGAACAGGAATAGTAGGTTCGCATATTTTAGAAGAACTCACCCAAAATGGAAAGACTGTTCGAGCTATAAAAAGAGCATCAAGCGACATACAGCTAGTCCAAAGCATCTTTGAACATTACAACAACCCCAACTTTAATTGCATCGAATGGGTATTAGGAGATATAACTGACATCTCCAGTATAGAGGAGGCAATGATTGGGATTGAAAATGTTTATCATGCAGCCGCCATTGTAAGCTTCAATAAAAAAGACCGCCAAAAGATGCATAAAATCAATGTTGAAGGAACTGCCAATATTGTTAATCTATGTCTTGCTAATAATGTAAAAAAACTAGGGTATATAAGTTCAATTGCTTCCTTAGGAAGAACAGCCGGACAAGAATGGTATAGTGAGAAAGACACTTGGAAAACATCAAAGCAAAACTCTTATTACGCAATAACTAAATATACGGCTGAGAATGAAGTTTGGAGAGGCACTGAAGAAGGACTAAATAGTGTAATGGTAAATCCCGGGGTAATTTTAGGTCCAGGAGAGATGCACAAAAGTAGCGGGACTCTATTTGGAACAATTTATAAAGGGCTTAAATATTATACGAAAGGAACCAACGGTTTTGTGGATGCTCGAGATGTTTCTAGATCTATCATTCAACTTGTACAATCAGATATTAGTAAAGAACGGTATTTATGCGTTGGTGAAAATCTTCCATTTAAAACTTTTTTTGAACTAGTAGCAAGCAGCTTAAATAAAAAGGCCCCATCGAAATTAGCAAAACCATGGCTAACTGGAATTGTTTGGAGGTTAGCAGGATTTATTTCCTTTATCAGCGGAAAAAACCCTGCAATCACCAAAGAAAGTGTGAGCACGAGTCACTTTGTTAATCAGTATAATAGTGATAAGTTAAAACAAGCAATTGATTTTAAATTTACCCCTATAAAAGAAGCATGTGAAAATACGGGAGCATTTTTCCTAAAGAGAAAGTAGTATTTCACAAATTGTATTTACATCTGCTTCAGAAACATCCAAATGCATTGTCAATCGAACTCGCTGCGGCCCAAAGCCTACAGCTAAAATTCCTTTATTCTTTAATTTCTCAAGAAACTCTGTATTTGTGATTTCATTTTTTAGCAAAAGAACAACAATATTGGTTTCTACGGGTAACGCTCCCTTAACCCATTGATTACTTAATCCAGCTTTTAATACTTTTTGCGCATTATCGTGATCAATAGCCAAACGTTCAACATGATTATCCAAAGCATAAGATGCGGCAGCGGCTAACATTCCGGCTTGTCGCATACCGCCACCAAAAGCTTTACGAACGCGTCTTGCTTTTTTTATAAAATCATTACTCCCCAGTAAAACAGATCCCACTGGAGCTCCTAAACCTTTTGACAAACAAACTGAAATTGAATCGAAAACGGCACCATATTTTTTTGGATCTTCCTTATTTTTTACAATTGCATTGTAAACTCTTGCACCATCCAAATGAAGCGCTAAACCGTGTTTTTGACAAACCTCTTTAATCTTATAAAACTCCTCAAATGCATAACATACTCCACCTCCTCTATTGGAGGTGTTTTCTAAACTTACTAAGCTTGTATTTGGTAAATGAACATCGTCACTATTGATATTTGCTTCGATTTGTGCAGCTGTTAATATTCCGGAATCCCCTTCGATAAGCCGAACAGAAGCCCCTGAGTTTGATGCAATACCACCTCCTTCGTAACAATACACATGCGATTCTCTGCTACAAATAACCTCATCACCAGGCACAACATGTACTTTAATTGCAATTTGATTGGTCATCGTTCCGGAAGGGCAAAAAAGCGCTTTTTCCATTCCGAATATTGCTGCAACCTTTTCCTCTAAGGCATTAATTGAAGGATCTTCAACAAATACATCATCTCCCAAAGGAGCTGCTTGCATTGCATTTTTCATCTCTTTAGTGGGCAGTGTTACAGTATCGCTTCTAAGGTCTATCATATTTAATCCTGTTTATTGAACGAATTTAATTAATTTCACAGCATAATATTCAATAATGCGGATAGTTTTAGTACTCTTTTCCTTTCTTTTATTCAATGCTTACTTCTCTCAAGAAAAGTATTGGGTTTATCTAACTGACAAAGATGGTGTAGAATTTAATCCGCATAATTATTTTGATCAAAAAGCTATTAATAGAAGAATAAAAAACAACGTTCCATTAAATCATTTTACGGACAGACCTTTACGAACTGACTACCAAGACAAAATTTCCCATATTGCAGAATTCATTTGCGGACATACAAGATGGTTTAATGCCATTGCATGTAAATTAACTCCTCAACAGCTTATTGAAATACAAAACCTCACTTTCGTAAAAGAGGTTTCAGCTATGAGCACCAGGACAGTATTTGCTGAAGGAAATGATTACAAAGAACTGCATAAAGGTGAACAAGGTCTTTTGGAAGGTCAAATTGCATCGATGCAAGGGAAAGAGTTTACAAAAAAAGGATTGACTGGAAAAGGGATTCGAATTTGTATTATTGATGCTGGCTTTCCAGATGTAAACACTTCTTCAATTTACCAGCACATTAGAGATAATAACCGAATTATAAAAACATGGGATTTCAAAAAAAACAAACCCGATATATATAAATACAGTTCTCATGGTTCAACTGTGCTTTCCTGTATAGCTGGAAAAACAGATGGCGTTTTTATCGGTCTTGCTATTGACTCAGAATTCTTACTTGCAAGAACTGAAAGAATACTATATGAAGGAGACTGCTGAAGAAGAGGATTGGTTGATGGCCATTGAATGGGCTGATAAAAACGGAGCTGACATTGTAAACAGCTCTCTTGGGTACACTTCGGCAAGGCATTTCGTTGAAGACATGGATGGCAAAACCTGTATTATTTCTAAGGCTGGAAATCTCGCAGCTCGAAAGGGCATCTTAGTGGTTAATGCTGCCGGAAACGATGGAGCATGGAAGCTGGAAGTACATCGGAGCACCAGCCGATGCTGACAGCGTTTTATCTGTTGGAGGAATAAATCCTTGGACCGGCTTGCACACCTCTTTTAGTTCTTATGGACCAACAGCTGACCACAGATTAAAACCAAATCTTTCTGCCTTTGGTCATGTTATGGGATATAGCCCAGGGATTGGAGTTCATGAAACACAAGGAACATCTTTTTCTAGTCCTTTGGTAGCTGGATTTGCTGCTTGTGTATGGCAAAGCGATACTACCCTAACAAATATGGAGTTATTCAAGAAACTAGAAGAATCTGCAAATCTGCATCCTTACTTTGATTATGCTCATGGCTATGGAGTTCCGCAGGCAACGTATTTTACTGAACCAGTTAAATGGGACCGAGGAAAGCGAAACTTTTACACTAGATGAAAGTGAATCCTTTATCCAAATAACGATTAAAGATGAATCATTTCACTATAGAAGATAAAATCGTTTTCGATTATTTTCCCTATACATTTAACAAGCTAAATAGAATTCCATGGCTTCACTTTCAAGATACATATAGCACTTTAGATAGTAATATTAAAAAAAGCGGTGCTGGTTATTTCTATTACCATATTGAAAATGATGCAGGTTATTTAGATGAATACCTTGTTTTATCTGTTTACGAAAAAAATATTTTAAGAATAAGAAAAGAGCGAAAACATCGGAAAAACGTATCGATTTCATTACAAAGGAACTTCAAAAACAATAACTCTAGAATGAGGATAGTGCCAAAACATAGTATTCTTTTCATCCTAATTATAAGCTGTACTTCGATAGCTGCACAAACCGTATTAATAAAACAAACGGTACCTGAAAATTTTGAAGATATAGACGAAGGACACGGACCAAACAGAGCGCATTTCTCCTACCCATACTTTGCATTAGGAATGCATACAGATGGTTATAGCCATGAAAACGACACCATTATTTCACCTGTATATGGGAGATCCATGGAGATGCGGTTTGGAACACGCACCCGGCTTAAATTAAATCGATTTCTTGGATTTGGAATTGACTATGAATTGGGTATTCCGCGCATTTTATAAACCTAAAAGACGCTTATGCTTTAGCCAACTTTCTCCCCTGATGTGAAAAAAGCTAGGTATCAAATCTATACGATAGGTGCAGCTAGTTACTTTCAATTTAACTTCGAACCTAAAAGAGGCAATCAACTAGGATCGTATTTAGATATAGGAGTTTTTGGTGGTTATAATTTTGGAAGAAAATACAGCCAAACGTTGAAAATAGGGAAAGAAAAATCGGTTTACACAGCTTAAAAAATTACAGGATTTTGAAAAGCTAAATTACGGAGCAATTATTCGTTTTGGGAAGAGAGTATGGGCAATATATGCTAAGTATAGATACTCCAATAGCTTTAAAAACAAAACAACCACATGGTAATTACGAGCTACCTCGTTTGACCTTTGGATTTGAATATTTCTTTGGAAAAATATAACCAAAAACCGGGTGGTCACTTTTTAAAATCAATATCTAAATTAAACTCAGATATTGGCGCAACCTAGTGCAATATCTTGAACACCAACTCTTTCAATAGTTCTCCATCCGAGATGGAAACATTCCCAACCCCTTTGGAGCGAAGATCATAATCTTTTAGGTATCCAAATATTCTGGCCAACTTTGCTTTGGTATAGTTTTGAGCTGCTACGCGGTAATCTTTTAAAAAATATGGATGAACTCCCAATATAACAGCAAGTTCTTTTTCAGATGATTTAGGATGCATAGAAATGATACTTCATTAACTTCGTAAAATAATTATACAAGCGTTCCCAACGTTGCAGGAAATGGATAATTCTTCGGGTTTTGTGCAAAATGATTTACGATAAAATTCGATTTATAAACATTTTTTTCTGCCAGTGCATTGCTTAATTCAAACATATTGAAATCCTTTGAAATACCAACATTTTTCTGAATTACATCTTCATCGATAACCGTTTCACTCTCAAGTATAACTTTTAATTTCTCAATTGTATTAGCAATCTTACTTAAATCATTTCCTAAATACTCACCCATTAAATGGGAAGCTTTTGGCTTTATTTGAAGCCCTTGGCTTTTGCAAAAACCAACTATCCAATCTGCTAATTTGTAATCTTTTATTTTTTCGGCCGTGTAGAATTCGGTATGCTTGGCAAGTAGCTTTCCGATTTTTTTTCGTTTATCAATGGTTTTATACTTGTAATTAAAAACAAGAATAGTAGAAGCTAAAGGATTGGTAATATAAGCCTCCAGTTGATCCATTGTTCTCGATAAATGTTGCGCCTCTTTTACAATTACTACCTGGTATTGAGACATCATCGGATACCGTTTAGCTGCACTAATTATATCTTGCATAGAAACATCCTTACCATAAAGAATTGTTTGGTTAAAATCTCTTTCAGAAGCTTCCAAAACATTTTCAGCGATGAAGTCAGATATCTTGTCTAAAAAGTATCCTTCATCCCCTTGTAAAAAGTAAACAGGTTTGTAAACCCCACTCTTCAATTCCTTTATGATTTCTTCGTATTTCATTGCTTAATCGAATCGCATGTGACGCACAGATTTTCCATCATTGATTAACTCATTCAGAGAATCTATTCCTATCTGAATGTGCTTGTTTACAAAATCTCCTGTAATTTTTTTATCGCTTTCATCTGTTTTAACTCCTTCAGGAATCATCGGTTGATCAGACACCAACAACAAAGCTCCGGAAGGAATTGAATTAGAAAAACCACCTGTAAAAATGGCTGAAGTTTCCATATCAATTGCCATTACACGGATTTTTCTTAAATAATCCTTAAACACTTCATCGTGTTCCCATACTCTTCGGCTAGTTGTATAAACTGTACCTGTCCAATAATCTAAATCCATTTCTCGCACGGAGTGCGACACCGCTCTTTGTAAATTAAACGCTGGTAAGGCAGGTACCTCTGGCGGAAAATAATTATCGGAAGCTCCTTCCCCTTTTATAGCTGCAATTGGCAATACCATATCTCCAATTTTATTTTTCTTTTTAAGACCTCCACATTTCCCTAAAAACAAAGCTGCCTTTGGCGAAATTGCAGACAACAAATCCATTATAGTTGCTGCATTGGCAGCCCCCATTCCAAAATTGATAATTGTAATTTTATTGGCCGTAGCACTTGGCATAGCTTTATCCTTACCATCTACTTTAACACCGTTTAATTCTGCAAAAATATCGACGTAATTATCAAAGTTCGTAAGTAAAATATACTTCCCGAAATCTTCCAACTTCACTCCAGTATAACGTGGCAACCAATTCTCTACTATCTCCTTTTTCGTTTTCATCTCTTTGTCTCTATAATGTGCGAAAGGTACAAACTCCTATGAAATGAAGAAACTCCTATTTCAAAAATTCAAATATCTTTGCAATTAGATGCAAGAACTGAATTTACCCTCCTATCCATTTAATGTAAAAAGAAATGCTGATGTTTTGCAAATATTTGACATAATTCGAAAAAAATGGGTAGTGCTGCAACCTGAAGAATGGGTCAGGCAGCATGTTATTTGGTATCTAATTGAAGAAAAAGGATATCCTGCCTCTTTAATAGCCATCGAAAAGAGTTTGCTTGTCAATAATCTTCAAAAACGTTTCGACATTGTTCTCCACAGCAATATTGGAAAACCCTTAGTTATAGTAGAATGCAAGGCTCCAGGAATAAAAATAAGTGAAGATACATTGCATCAAGCATTGCGGTACAACTCCATTATTCGCGCTCCATATATTTTCCTAACAAACGGATTAGAAATGTATTACGGGGAATTAAATTTTATCGACGCATCGTTTTCTTACATAAAAGACATTCCGTTTTACAAAGAAATTAAGTAACTTTGGAATTATGATGACAAAATATTTACTATTATTTGTTTTAATAGGTTTTGGGATAACAGGATTCTCGCAAAATAAATTTGAGGGAAATTTCTATCTTCAAAAATACTTATTAGAAAATTCAAACTCCTCTGAAAAGGTAGGTCTATTTGTAAAAGGTGACCTTTCCGAAATTAAAAACATTACAAAACAACACAACGGAATATACCGTGGTTCTGTAAAAGGGTGGTATTATGTTCGAATTCCATCAAATGAATTGCAGGAATTTGTTGAAAATCAAAATATTTTAAATGTCAATTTTAGAGCATACCAAGGAACAGCATTAAACGACACAATGCGGGTAAACAACCGTATAAATGATATTCATTTGGGGGCAGCGCCCTTAAACACTTCTTTGGATGGTGATGGAGTTATTGTTGGTTTCATTGACACAGGCATTGACTTTTTACATCCTGACTTCATGAATCCTGACAGTAGCACGCGTGTTATGGCTTTATGGGACCAATCACTTGGCGTTAACCAATATACTCCGGCACAATATGGTTATGGGCAGCATTGGGACAGCACTCAAATAAACCAAGGTTTATCAACAAATGTTGACATATGGGGCCATGGGTCAACTGTTGCAGGAGCAGCTTGTGGAAATGCATTTGCCAATGGAAAAAACAAAGGCGTTGCGCCCAAAACAGACATAATAATGGTTGAAACTGATGAAGCAGCAGCTGATTGGCTTTCCACAGTTGTAGATGCAGTAGAATATATTTACACAATTGCAGACTCTATTGGCAAACCTTGTGTCATTAATGCAAGTGTTGGAACATACTATGGCTCTCATGATGCACTTGACCCCTATGCCCTTTATATTGATAGTCTAATTAATGCGAAAAAAGGGCACTTATTTGTTGCGGCAGCTGGAAATTCCGGACATTTTGACCCCTACCACTTGCATACAGAAGTGACAGATACTTCGATGACTTGGTTTCAACTAAACCCTACTTCGGCTTTTGGAGTTCCTACGGTATTCTTTGAAGTATGGGCTGACACTGCAGATTTAAACAATGTTAATTTTAGTATTGGAGCAGATAAAGTCTATCCTAACCATAGTTTTAGAGGAAGGGGGCAGTTTTTTAATGCTGGTTCGATGCCTCAAAATGCTTTGACTTTTGACACCATCAGAAACTTCAATGATGATATATTAGGAACCATTATGTACTGGTTTGAGCCTCGGGATGGCCAATACCTGTTGCAAGCTTATATGCAAGAACCTGATTCAGCTCAATATCATTTCAGGTTTGAGACTGCTGGAACCGGGAGTTTCGATATATGGACAACCGCTACATTTGGAACTTCAAATATGGAAAATCGAGCAGATACGATTATTGGTTTTACGGAAATCAACAAATATGTTTATCCCGATACATTGCAAACAATTGTGAGCTCATTTCAATGTTCTCCAAATGTTATTACAGTAGGGAATTATGCAAATGACAGTGGTTATGTAAATAAACTAGGAAATTGGAACCCGGCAGGCGAAACAAGAGGCAAATTAGCAGCCAGTTCTAGCAAAGGACCAACTCGTACCGGCTTAATTAAGCCAGAAATAGCTGCTTCTGGAGCAGTTACAAACAGTGCCTATCCTCTTTATCGAATAGCTCAGTTTGTAGCAAACAGCACCGACGACGTTCTAGCCTTAGGCGGAATGCATTACCGCAATGGAGGAACCTCCATGTCCAGTCCGGTAGTTGCAGGAGTAGCTGCATTGTTTTTAGAACAATGTCCAAAAGCAGATGCTAGCTATTTTAGCGATGCCTTAACAAATGCTGCCTATACAGACTCTTTTACAGGCGCAGTTCCAAATAATTCATTCGGATATGGTAAATTAGATGGATTTGAAACTTTAATATACGCAAAAGAATTCGCAACTTTTTCTGGAAACAACTTAATATGTGAAGGTGACAGTAATCAATTTTCCATTACTTCTACCAATGTCTCCTACCTCTGGGAATCCGGTGACACAACAAGTTTTCAATATTTTTCTGATAGCATTGAAACCTATTTTATGGTCACTAACTTAACAACTGGCTGTATTAGTGACACAATGAATATAACCACATCAGTTGCTGAAAAACCCACTTTGGAATGCTTAACAAACACCTATGATTTTTGTGAAAATACTTCTATTACAATATCAGAAAGCGGAGGGTTTAATTCTGTATTATGGAATGATGGACTAACAATCAATCCCAGGATTTTCACACAGGACTATGATGGATATATCCTAGGACTGGACACTAACTCTTGCGTAAGCGATACTTGCTTTATTACAGTTACAGAACAACCAAATCCAGCACAAGCAATAATTACAAATAACAATACAGCTTTGTCTACAGCTGGAGGCTATGAAAGTTACCAATGGTATTTAGATGGTGCATTAATAGCAGGAGCCAATGACAGCGTTTACATCGCAATGCAGAATGGAAATTATCAGGTGGAAGTTTTTAATTCATTTGGATGCAGCACATTTTCGAGTATTACAACAATTTCAACCGTCGACATAAGTGAACATACAATCAATGGAGCTATATACCCAAATCCGAATAACGGAACCTTTACAATTGAAACAAATCAATACAATGTCACCCTAAGCTTGTATAGCAGTTTAGGCAAACTAATTTCAAGTACATATTTATCTGATTCAAGAATACATAATTATCGAAACTTATCTGCAGGAGCCTATTTTCTGCTAATTTCTGACGACTTACAAGTGGTTTGCAAGAAAATTGTTGTGCTTAAATAGTCAAAAAGTTTTCCTACCGAATATATATTTTTATTTTTGTCTCTAAGAAAATTTAATTTTAATACGAACTATGAATTTAAGTGGAATTATTGCTATTTCCGGAAAAGGTGGATTGTTTACTGTTGCTGGTCAAAGTAAAAGCAATGTTATCGTTGAATCAGTAATTGACGGAAAGAAATTTCCAGCTTTTTCATCAAACAGAATTAGTGCATTAGAGGATATTAGTATATACACTTACGAAGGTGATGAACTTCTATCCGACATATTTAAATTAATTTTTGAGCAAGAAAAAGGGGGTAAAGCGCCAAGTCACAAAGACAACGTTGATGATTTAAAAAAATACTTAAGAGGTATTATTCCTGAGTATGATGAAGAAAGAGTATTTACTTCTGATATTAAAAAATTATTTCAATGGTACAATCTTTTGCATGGCTCGAACAAATTAGAGTTGAAAGAAAAGAAAAACGAAGATAAAGTTGAAAATAAAGAAGCGCCTCAAAAAACTGAAGCTGCTGCGAAAAAAGCCTCCGAAAAAAGCCTCTAAGAAGAAATAAAAAATTTACATTGTACGAAAAAAGCCACTAATGAAATCATTAGTGGCTTTTTTTTGTTTCTATTTTGAACTATATACTTTGTTTACCTAATAGTAATACAGGGTTCTCCATGTAGTTTTTAAAGTCTTTTAAGAAAGCCGAACCAACAGCGCCATCCACCACACGGTGGTCACAACTTAACGTCACTTTCATAATATTTCCCGGAACTATTTCTCCATTTTTCACAACTGGAACGGCATTGATCCCACCTATCGCCAAAATACATGCATCAGGCGGATTCACAATAGCTGTAAAGCTTTCTATACCCATCATTCCTAGGTTAGAAATAGTAAATGTATTTCCTTCCCATTCCTCAGGTTGTAATTTTTTATCCTTTGCTTTTTGAGCAAGTTCTTTTACCTCAGCTCCAATTTGCGTTAATGATTTGCCATCAGCAAAACGAACAACAGGAACCAACAAACCGTCGGGAACAGCAACAGCTACTCCGATATGAATATGATCGTTTCTTCGAATAAAGTCACCATACCAAGCAGAATTCACATCAGGATTATCTTTTAAGGCTGCAGCACAAGCTTTTACCACCATATCATTAAATGATACTTTTTGAGGAGCTATCATTTTATTAATAGACACTCTTGCCGCCATTGCATTATCCATATCAATAGATACATTCAAATAAAAATGAGGAGCTGTAAACTTACTCTCCGCTAAACGTGAAGCAATTACTTTTCTCATTTGAGAAACAGTCTCATCTGTATAGCTTTCTGTTCCGACAAATGAAGTTCCACCACCTTGATAATTATCAATATCTCTTTTTACTATTCGACCACCTTCACCCGTACCTTGAATAAAAGAAAAGTTAATTCCTCTTTCTTGGGCTAATCTTTTAGCTAATGGAGATATTTTAACCTTACCTCCACTAACAGCATTTGCTGGTGGATATTTAACAGGATTGCTAGCTGCACCTTCCACCGGAGATTTTACTATCACCTCTTTCTTTAAAGAAGGCGCAGGAGTTGGAGTTGGAGTTGGAGTTGGAGTTGGAGCTTCTGTGACAGGTTCATCTTTGTCCTCAGTTACAGAATCAGCTTCTGCTTTTAATATTGCTTCAATGTTTTCGTCTTTCTTACCTAATACAGCTAGGATAGAATCAATAGGAGCTGCTTTACCTTTGTCAACGCCAATGTGCAGCAAAACCCCTTCTTGAAATGCTTCAAACTCCATTGTCGCTTTATCTGTTTCGATTTCAGCTAACAAATCACCCGTTTCAACATTGTCTCCTACTTTTTTATGCCATTCCGCAACAACCCCTTCAACCATGGTGTCACTTAATTTGGGCATTCTTACAATTTCCGCCATTTCAAATTATTTCTTTCCGTTATTCCTCGCTAGATTTAATCTTTGTATTCCATTATATAAGGGTAATCGCCAATATATACATCTTCATAAAGTTCATTTGCTTCCGGTTCTGGAGAATCTTCAGCAAATTTCACAGACTCATCAATGACGTCTTTAACTTTTTGAATGATTTTTTCAATTTCTTTATCAGTAGCCAATTTGTTTGTTTTAATCGTGCTTAAAACTTTATCAATTGGGTCTTGGTTTTTAAAATCTTCAACCTCTTGTTTGGTTCTGTATTTCTGTGGATCAGACATTGAATGACCTTTGTATCTGTAGGTTCTAATATCCAGCAAAACCGGGCCCTTACCTGCACGAACATGAACACATGCATCTTCAATCGCTTCATGCACTGCTTCTATAGTCATACCATCAACAACAAAAGAAGGCATTTGATAGGAATCTCCAATTGTAGACATATCCATAACATTGGTTGTTCTTTCTACAGAAGTTCCCATTGCGTAGTTATTATTTTCAATAATAAAAACAACCGGTAATTTCCAAGTCATCGCCATATTAAATGTTTCGTGCAAGGCTCCTTGACGAGCTGCTCCATCGCCAAATGAACAAAAGGTAACATTTTTAGTTCCTTTATATTTTTCAGCAAATGCTATACCAGCGCCCATTGGAATTTGTGCACCGACAATACCATGCCCTCCCATTAAACCACTTTCTTTGTGAAACATATGCATAGAACCACCCTTCCCCTTCGAGAGTCCCGTAGTCTTCCCGTAGAGTTCAGCCATCATATATTTTGGATGCACTCCCAATGCAATTGGGTGCGCATGGTCTCTGTAAGCAGTAATATGCTTATCTCCTTTTTCAGAACCAGAAACAGTGCCCGTTACCAGGGCCTCTTGTCCTATATACAAATGACAAAAGCCTCCAAATTTCTGTTGAATATATAGATGCCCTATTCTTTCCTCAATCTTACGCATCAATAGCATATCTTCGTACCATTTCAAATATTGCTTTTTGCTATATTTCAGTTTAGCAGGGGATTTTGCTGCTGCTTTGCTTTTTGCTATAGTTTTTGTTGCCATCAGTTATTAATATTGGTGCACAAATATAAATTAAATTCTCATCGGTTTTGAAGTATTACCTACTACTATTTAGAAATATTCTACAATGCTTTAGTTTCAAATGCCAACGGAAGCAGTTCTGTTACAGTATCAAATATAAACACTTCTCCTTCTTCTCCTTTTAAAATCATTTCAATATTTGTGTTTTGAATTCGTTCATACTCCGACATCACTTGTCTACACGCTCCACAAGGCGAAACAGGTTCCATCAATTTTACAGAAGAGGCTTTAGCTGTTATGGCTATCTTTATAACTTTAACACCGGGATAATTTGCCTTACAATAATATAACGCAACTCTTTCTGCACACATAGATGAAGGAAATGCTATATTTTCCTGATTGTTTCCAAGAATAATTTCACCGTTTTCAAGCAACAAAGCAGCTCCAACTTTAAACCCTGAATACCTAGCATAAGCATTTCCTAAGCTTTTTTCCGCTGCTAACATTAAATCAGCATCGGACTTATCTAACTCTGCTGCATTAGCGTAAATTCTATAGCTAATGTTTAAATCTCCTTTTCTCATATATTTTATTGTTGGCGATTAATTTACACTAAAAATGCAATTTTCAATCAGGCGTATTTTTAAATCAGCTGTTTCATTAACTGAATTATTATTAAACGACCGTTGCTAATACCTAATAGTTAATAATAAATCATAGCCCGCTAATTTAAGCAGTATTTTTTACTTTATTTTTAATATTTTAGCAAACAAACCAATTGAATCGTATTTTAGACATATTACAAAAGTTCGAATCTACATCCCTCAAGGAGATGGACACTGTTAAATTACTGAACAGAACCGACACAAAATTTGTGATTCCAAAAAATCTATTTGTAACAATATTGCCCTTTTTAAAAGAGCACTACAAGGTTTTAGAAATTAAAGATAAAAGAGTAGCTCAATATAAAACACTCTATTTCGACACAGATAATTTTGATTTTTACACGCATCATCATAATGGATGGCCAAACCGTTATAAAGTACGAATGAGAAAATATGTTGATTCAGCTTTATGTTTTCTAGAAATCAAAAACAAGAAAAAAGGGAGAACCGTGAAAAGTCGAATCAAAATTGTTGATTTTGAAGAAGAGATGTCGAATAATTCAATAAACTTTGTCAATGGTGTAATTCCTCACGAAATTAAACTGGAAAAGAAATTATGGAATTCCTTTTATAGAATTACACTCGTTAACAAAACAGATATGGAAAGGCTTACACTTGACATTGGGTTAGGCTTTCAATGGAAGGAGAAAAATCACACTCTGGAAAACACGATAATTGGAGAAGTGAAACAAGAAAAAGTCAATCGAAACTCCCCGTTTATGCTATTGATAAAAGAAAATGGAATTAGACCAATGCGTGTTAGCAAGTATTGCATAGGAGCAAAAATTTTATACCCAGAGTTAAAAAACAATAGATTTAAACATAAACATTTACACATAAATAAAATAAATGAATTGGTTAGTTGAAATATATAACACAGGAATGTTTGATTTTCTAATGGATGGAGATGCAAATGAAACAATTAAAGGGTTAGCGAAAACTATTGAGGATAGCGCGGATGGAATTAAAGATGTAATTAAGCAATCCAAAGAAAGTTCTTCTGGTGGTTTTTTAGGAGTTCCCTTATTTGAAAATGATTTTTGGAAATTGGCATTCAAATTCGGGATGAACTTAAGTGTCATTCTAATAATTGTCAGAGCTATTTATTATCCAATAGCGAAGAGAAAGGACTATCTTTTTACATATATAATGATCAGCCTGGTAATTTTTATGATCTGTTTTACGCTTAAGAAGTTTGAGATGGGAATGGGAATGGCCTTAGGATTGTTTGCCATATTCGGAATAATAAGATATCGAACAGACCCTATTCCAATTAAAGAAATGACCTATTTATTTATCGTTATAGGTGTTTCTGTTATCAATGCACTGTCGAATAAGAAAATGAGCTACGCTGAGTTGGCTTTTACGAATGCTGCAATTATAGGAGTAACATACGGCCTTGAAAAAATCTGGTTATTAAGACATGAATCTAGAAAGGTGATAACTTTTGAAAAAATAGATTTGATAACACCTGAAAAACACAATGAATTGCTTGCCGACCTTGAAAAAAGGACGGGATTGAAAATAACACGATTTGAAATAGGTAAGATTAATTTCTTAAACGATACTGCCCAAGTCTTTATCTATTATAATGAAGATGAGCAAAAAGGACACTTTAGAGATGAGGGAATAAGTAACAGCTAGTTCCGTAGCATTTACCAGAATTAAAAAAAGCCGCTTGCTAATTGCAGGTGGCTTTTTTTCAAATCTTCGTTTCTAATACTTTAAATACTACTTTCACTATCTACATCACCAAAGTTAAACCTTAGTGTAAAACGCAATGTATTTGCTAAAGGACTTGCTTGTGTTAAGGCCAATAAATAAGATAAATCTAATTCAAAAACACTATACCTGATACCAGCTCCAAGAGACACAAATCTTCTATTTCCTTTAGACCAATGCTCATGAAAATACCCCGCTCTAATTGCTAATAAATTGTTGTATAAATACTCTGCTCCCACAGATATGTTTACCTCTCTCAATTCTTCTTTAAATTTAGTTCCTTTTAATACCTCGGTTGTATTTCCATCTTCATCTATAACAACATCCCCTGGAGCATCACTAAACGAGCCAAATATTCCGGAAGCAACACCCACATTTGGATCTTTACCTGAAAATATTACCGGACCATCTGTTCCAAAAACAGTAGAACCATTCTCTTGCAGATATACAGGTTGAGTAGGAACCAATAACTTGTTTGCATCTAACGCTACCGTCAATTTATTAAACTCATCTAAGTCTAGGTTAAAAGCGGACCCTAACCGCATATTAGTTGGAATAAAATCTCTATTCGCAGCATCCGTGTAAGACATCTTTGCTCCAATATTTGAAATATTTAATCCATAAGCAACATTAGCATCCTTACCCGAAACTTCAAATGTTTCTGTTTCATAATATGCAGATATGTCTACAGCGACAGACTGACCAGCTTTTACATCAGCTCCTGTAGAAGAAATCCCTCCAGTTAAATTTGAATATATATATCTAGCTGCAAGCCCAGCGCCGAATCGTTCCCCTAGCTTTCTAGAATATGTTCCGTCTAATGCAAATTCATTTGGTTTAAAGTTACGTATCTCTTGGCCATAATTATTTGTAAAAGTGATATCTCCTAAAGAAAAATACCGTAAAGAGAAGCCAATCGCAGAATTCTTGTCTAATTTCTTGTATCCTGATAAATAAGCAAGGTTGATATCATTTACCAAAGCTCTTAACCAAGGAGAATAAGACAAAGAAAAACCCATATCCTTATCATCATCAATAAAAGCTAGTTTAGCAGGGTTCCAGTGGATAGAATTTGCATCTGGAGATAATGCTACACCAACGTCTCCCATTGCCCCGGAACGAGAATCAGGGGAAATAAGTAAAAAAGGAACCGCAGTTGTTATCGTATTGATATCCGAACCCGTTTCTGCTCCGCTTAAATTTACTTGAGCCTTAGCGGATACTGATAAAAGCAGAGCACTAATAAGGATTCATTGATATTGATTTTAATCTCATTTTCATTATTTGGGTTTTCAATAGAACAGCAAATATACGCAATTTGTTACTTACTTATTGTTCATGCTTAATTAAGAATTACTAATTTTTCAAATTTCTCCACTTTTTCTCCTCCCTCGTTTAGAACTTTCAATTTATATACATAAACCCCTCTACCTATTTTTTCTCCGATAATCATCACGTCCATTCCATACAATACCTTCAGACCTAAAACCCTCAGAGCGCACTCTTTCAGTGATAGATTTAACTCAGTTTCCCTGAAACGGTAAACACTTGTATTTGAACATCTAAATAGTCACACAGCTGATTATGCTCAAAGTAAAACTCCGTCCGCGTAGTAAAAGGGTTAGGGTAATTTAACACGTGATCTAAGGTGAAGTTTTCTTCCTTAGCAACCACAAATTCGATTTCACTTTTTTCTGAATTGTTATAAACATCCCATACTTTTAAACTCAACGTATGATTTCCTTCTTCTAAATCGTAAAACGGGTAAGATATTCTACCACTTTTATAAGTGTCCAAATCAGCTTCATAAAATCATTTAATATAATAGACTCAGAAGTATTTTCATCAATTACGGCCTCAATGTTATGACCAACACCATTACCAACCATATTAATTCCATTTTCATCAAAAACCTTAGCAAATAAATCAGGATTCTCATCTGTTATTCCACCTGAAACGAAACTATCATCGTTCATATACAGCGAAATATCGGGACCCTGATCATCAGAAATAGCAGCAGTATCGATTCCACCAATTACTGCATCTTCGCTGTATCCTTGGGCATCTTCTTCTCCATTTTCAGCATAATAACTTATGCGTGAATTCCCGTATTGAAACGAAATATCTTGAGGTACCACAAAGGAAAACTTAAAAACACCATTTAAAACAGTAGCCTTCCCTTTGTAAACAACATTTTTCCATGTTTCAAATGGCTCTACAGAAGATCCTGGACTATTAGCTAAAGTAGATAAGCTTGAGCTTTTTGTCGTATATCGTTGGATAAACCACCCCATTAAAACTTGTTATATTTCTGACCTGTATAATCTTCTACATGTCCCCACTACAGTGACAACACTCAACGCTTTCATAGTATCAATTGCTGCAGTAATTGATACACCGTTAATGGAATCTGTTACAATTTGGTGTTGCGGCAAAGCCAGTCTAACTGCCGGATCTCCCAACAATGCAAATTTTCTAAAATTGATATCGCCTCCACCATTTTGAACATACAAATCTTTTGTCTCTAGGTAAACATCTCCAATTCGTTGGGGCATTCCATCAACTTTGTCATAGATTGTACTATGAAAATGCTTATTTAATCTCTTATTACTACTGTTGTAGACTAAGCGAGTTGTTGTAAATAGAGCTATTCCTCCGCCATCTGGATTAAGTACCACATATTCACCACCTGAAGTTCGATCGTGGTCATCATACCTACTGAATTCACATGTAGCAGTCATAAAACTAGGTAACTTCACACCATTAGTCCAATTCCTAATTGTTGGAACTCTTAAAATACGTTCGTGAGCCCATCCCGTTTCACCACCATGGCCGATATAGTTCACTAAAAACGCCCCCTTTTCAACTCTTTGCTGAATCGCTTCTTCACACCCTATATTTTCATCCCCTCCCGGAGTAGTTGTTTCCACAAAAGCATCCATGTGTAATTTAACAATATTCATGCTTTTATTATTTACACGAATTGTATCCGCCATTTCTTCTGTATCCTAAAATAAACGTTTCCATCTTCATCATCACTAACAAACAAACAATATTTCGCCAATCATTTAATGTTGCATTAGATTCTCCATTGGAGCAAGATGTAGTTATTCTGGTTTGATAGCAGAAACTGAACTATATCCTTTGATTTTGGCAACCATATTCATTTGCTTCACTCAAAGAATTTACGGGTAGTCTGCCGATAGCAATATCCATCAAATCAAAATTATTCATTGCTCCATTATCTGATAGAATGGCAAAATAATCATCAGTAGCATAAGTACTTGTTATACTTAAAGATTCTGTCGACTCATAGGTCGGTATAAAACTCATGTTATGACCTAACCTATTTCTAGCATCATAAGTCGCATCGCCAAAAAACAAACAATATCTTGGGTATCAAGATCTGGATCTAACCCTGCTCGCACATAAAACATTCTCAAAAAATGCTTTATCGCTGTTGCATCTCTCATCCCAGAAGAATATTCATTATAAATTTGACTTGGGAGTAACAACATGACAAATTAACCCATCATTTGCTTGGTGGAAACTTGCTAAATCAATTGCTGCAGACATATACTCTTGCGGCACAATTATAATCAAATCAGCAAACCTAATCCATGTAAATTTTGAGATAGTACTTTGTGGTGGAATATCAGGAGCTTTTGACAAGGCGTCTTCCAATGCAATAAAGGTTCTTAATGAATCAGTATTCACTTTGTATTCAGCTGCAGAACCAACTGTATTAAAATCAACAATAGAGACATTCGACAAGTCTGTTACCTCCCATATTCGGTGTATTTTATCAACGTTGCCTACAGAAAATCGACTTACATTCCCTAATCCAACTGAGGCTACATCTCTAAATTCCATCTGACTTCCTGTCATTGTCAATGCCCTTGGCACATTTACTTCTAAATAATCTAACCAGCCCTTTGAAGAAGATAATCCATTTTTATTATACGTAATTTGAACATCCACGCTATTTCCATTACCCAGGTAATCCAATACTCCGCTAACACTTTTACCCTAATGGCGCATAAGTTCCGGTGCCAGATGTTCCAACAGGAATGTCTAGTGAATTTCCTCCAGAGCTAATGTATAACTAGTACCATTGCTAGAAGCGTGTCCAATAATTTTAGCATAAACTCTTATCGAATCCGTATTAACAATGTTCGGCATCGAGAAACTATAATTATAAGATGTTTGAACATCGTAAATATCTCCATACCATTGTTTTCCGGATTTTCCTAAATTGTAATCATCTTCCTCGATAAAATCATAATCAATAAAAGTTGTTACCAAATTCGTTTCTGAACTAGAAGATAATTGTGCTCCCCCCATTCGTTTCGGCGCTGGATTAGCATTATTAATATTGACAAAATAATAGGAGGTATCACAATATTCATGGGATTTATGTGAAAAAACACTACCATCAAAACTCCATCTATGCGGTCCCTTAGCATAAAAGAGAAGGTAATCGCCATTATTAAAGATCCATCATTACCATCTTCAATAAGAATAGCATTTTTCGATATATCATCAGGTCGATAATCATTATTGTTTTCAGACAACAACCGGAACCATTTCCAAAAACATTAATTGCATCTGGAACTTAAAGAAGACATATCTACACCCATGTCATTTAAAAAGGAATAATCAATTTTATAAACACCATCTTCCACAACACCAACCTTATACCATTCTCCAGAACCTGACGCAAAAGCTGAGGTAGTCAAATAGGATGCTTTTGAAGTTGTTAATGCACTTCCTGAAACGCTTAAACTTCCTTCATACCTAACCAATTTTTCGAACTGTCCGGATGTCGGATTTTTCCGAACCTCATTAACTTCAACAACTGCATAAAACTTTTTCCTTTTATCTGTAATATTTGTTTTAAAGTCAAACGAGGATCTTAATTTTAGAAACATCTAATTAATGAAACTTCAGAACTGGTTAATGGAACTACTTCAACTTCGTTACATTAAACTTAACAGACTGTGTTGTATATTGGAATATACTTTAACAAGTAGGGTTGTTCTTTTTCAAAATCCCAGTATCCATTGGATGAATGAAATACACTGTTTATAATGCATTCCATTGATATTCATGGAATAGACACCATTCCATTCCAATTCTTCAATAACTTCTTTACCTTTTTGAGAAAAACCTGAAAATACAGAAAATTGGAAAAAAAAATAAACTAGAATTAGAAATTTTGTACGTCATTTTATAAAGGTGGTAAATGCCTGATTAATTACACTTATTCTTCGGAAAAACGACACCGAGATGCCATTTATTGCATAAATCTAGCTATTAAATTGTAACCCAACCATTTTTTTTTCGTAATATTGGGTCGATTTTGCACAATCATTTATAAATTTATGATCAGGTATTTTAAAGTATTATTTTTATTGATTGCTATTATAGTTAGCAGTGCAGCAAATAAAGTAACAGCTCAAGACCCTGAGTTTAGCCAATTTTACGCTAATCCACTGTATTTAAATCCTGCATTTGCGGGAACAGCTAGATGTCCAAGAATCTCGCTAAATTACAGAAACCAGTGGCCAGGTATTTCCGGAACTTTCATTACGACATCCGCTAGTTATGACCAACATGTAGAATCTTTAACTGGAGGCCTAGGCCTAATGGTAACCAATGATCAAGCTGCAAATACATTAAGATCTACAAGGGTAAGCGGTATTTATTCTTATCAAATTAAAATTAATCGTAAATTTTCGGTAAGGACAGGAGTAGAAGCGACATTTTTCCAAAAATCACTAGACTGGAGCAAACTAACTTTTGGTGACATGATTGATGAACGAAGAGGTTTCGTTTATCAAACTGGAGATTTACCAAGAGGAGGTACAGTTTCAGGCATCGACTTCTCTGCTGGTATTTTAGGTTTTAGCGATGTATTCTTTTTTGGTTTTGCTGCGCATCATTTATCAGAGCCAAATGAATCTTTAATAAATGAGCAGAGTTCGTTACCCACTAAACTAACTGGACATGCTGGAGCCATGATCCCACTAGCTGGTAGAGCTTCAAAGTATCAAGAAGATGACGCCATGGTGTCGCCAAACATATTGTTTAGAAGACAAGGTACGTTTACGCAACTTAATATGGGGATTTATGTAAAGAAAGGACCATTAGTAGGTGGCGTATGGTATAGAAATAAAGATTCATTTATTGTTCTCATGGGAATACAATCAGACATAATTAGACTGGGTTACAGTTATGATTTAACCGTATCTAAACTTTCAGTTGCCACTGGAGGAGCTCATGAAGTATCCTTACAATTCAATTTTGAATGTAGACCTAAGAGAAGATCATTTAGAACCATAAGTTGCCCATCTTTCTAAAAAAAATATAAAATTAATTGTAACCATTTTCTATAATCACAGTTATAAGGAAAAATTATCTCGCATTATGAAGAGTAAACACATATTGAAAAAAGTAGTAGCTTTTACGTTAATAGGATTATTAGCTGCTTGTTCATACGAAAGGTCCAGTGTATCCGGTTGGGATTATAACAACCCAAGAAATGGTGGTTTTCAAAAAGTTCCTTATGAAGAGCAAGAAACAGGCCCTGGGCTTATTCTGATTCAAGGGGGAACATTTACCATGGGGAGGGTGGAAGAAGACTTAATGAAAGATTTCGCCAGTACCCCTAGACGAGTTACAGTTTCATCTTTTTACTTAGACGAAACTGAAATAACCAACTTTAACTGGTGCGAATACTTGTATTGGATAGGTAGAACATATACCGATTTCCCAATGGTATATAAAAAAGCACTGCCAGACACATTGGTGTGGAGAGAAAAATTAGCATACAATGAACCTTACACAGAATACTATTTAAGACATCCTTCTTACAGAGATTATCCTGTTGTTGGCGTTTCTTGGCTACAAGCAAACGATTTTTGTGCTTGGAGAACTGACCGTGTTAACGAATGGATTTTGATTAGAGAAGGAATTTTAATGATGAACCCTAACCAACAGAATGAACCATTTTCAACTGACGCATACTTTGCAGGGCAATATGACCAAGGAGTTAATCCTAGAGGGCAAATTCCTGACATGAACCCTTCAAAAGGAGGTTACGACCCATCTACTGGTAAATTTAAAGCGAAAGATTTAGTTACGCGAAATGTACGGATGTCTGATGGTATTTTATTACCTCGCTATAGGCTGCCTACAGAAGCTGAATGGGAGTTTGCTGCATATGGTTTAATTGGGAACACTATGGAAGAAAGAATTGTAGAAAGAAGGGTTTATCCGTGGAACGGTCATTGGGTGCGTAATCCAGATGATAGATGGCAGGGACAGCTGATGGCGAACTTTGTAAGAGGCCGAGGAGATATGATGGGAGTTGCGGGCAACTTGAATGATAATGCAGATATTACTGCTCCTGTATTTTCTTATTGGCCAAATGATTATGGCTTATATAACATGGCAGGGAACGTTAGTGAATGGGTAATGGATGTTTACCGTCCTTTATCCAGTGAAGAGTATGATGAATTCAGACCATTTAGAGGTAATGTATTCAAGACTAAAGTTTTAAATAGTACAGGGTCTATTGCAGAAAAGTATGACGAAACAATGTATGATGTTTATGGTATCAAACAATACCTAGCTGAATTCCAACTAGAAAGATTAGGAACAGGTGACAGAAAATATACCAAGTACCCACATGGACCTAGACTTGATTCATTAGAGCGAGAGCTCCTTAAAGAGGTCAACACATATGTCGATGAAGCCATTAAATTCTCCAAAGAGAAACAACCCATTGAGGCCTCAAGAAGAATTAGGGAAATTTTTGATAACGTATTCGACGATTTTGACAATAGGATTCAACAAAACCCTGATTTTATAGACTACAGTCTAGAAATTTCACCAATGTTAAGATCTGGAATCTCAGAATATGTAGTTAACACTCCGGGTAACGTAAAAGTTAGAGAAACAACTGCAGAAGAGAATCTAAAGCGTAGAAACTACAGAGTAGCCGATAATATTGATGAATTAGATGGTGACATCAATTCTTCTATTTATTACCCTCTTGCCGCCAATGGAGGAGAAAGAGTTGCGCAGATTAATGCAGGAACCATGAATGAAGATTGGGTTATGTACCAAAGTGGGAAAGAAAAAGGGTTGGCTGGTGCTCAAGACCCGACAAGTTTAATATCTGATAAATCTAAAGTTTTTAAAGGTGGATCTTGGAGAGATAGAGTTTACTGGTTAAGTCCGGGAACAAGAAGATACTTAGATCATGATTTGTCAACAGCAAACATTGGTTTTAGATGTGCTATGGATAGAGTCGGAAGTCCTGTTGGATTAGGTGATCCAAGGGGAAACTGAGATAGTGCCTACTAACAATTTAAAGAGCTTCAAGAATTTGAGGCTCTTTTTTTTTATGCATACTCACATTTTTATTTTGAGGAAAAACTAATACTCCTAAGATTTGTGCGTCAATAATTATTGTGGTGTATAATTAATGTACCCACTAATTGATGGAGCGACAGAACCTAGCAACTTTATAAAAAAAAGCGAGAGCTTCATCGGAAACTCTCGCTGCATGAACAAACTAGGTTATGTCTAATTAATCATTTAATATACTTCTCGCAATTACGATATTCTGAATTTCAGAAGTGCCTTCGTAAATCTGTGTAATTTTAGCATCTCTCATCAACCTTTCTACATGGTATTCTTTAACAAAACCATACCCTCCATGAACTTGAACGGCCTCAACTGTTGTTTCCATCGCTACCTGTGATGCCAGCAGTTTTGCCATAGCTCCTGATGTATTATAATCCATGTGCTCATCTTTATGCCAAGCAGCCTTTAATACCAACATTCTTGCGGCTTCAATATCCAAAGCCATTTTTGATAATTTAAGTTGAATCATTTGGTGCTCACAAATGGGTTTACCAAATGTTTCTCTTTCTTTTGAATAAGCAAGAGCAATTTCATAAGCACCCGAGGCAATTCCTAGGGCCTGAGCAGCAATACCAATTCTCCCCCCAGCAAGTGTCTTCATTGCAAACTTAAATCCAAATCCATCTTCTCCTACCCTATTCTCTTTGGAACTTTCACATCATTAAACAACAACGTATGTGTATCTGACCCTCTGATCCCAAGCTTATCTTCTTTAGCTCCGACAATAAATCCTTCCATTCCTCTTTCTATGATAAAAGCATTAATCCCTTTATGCCCCTTATCCACATCAGTTTGAGCAATTACAATATAGGTTGAAGCAGTACTTCCACTCGTTATCCAATTTTTTGTGCCATTCAGTAAGTAATGGTCGCCCTTATCTATTGCTGTGGTTCTTTGTGAAGTTGCATCCGAACCAGCCTCAGGCTCAGAAAGACAAAATGCTCCAATTTTATTTCCCGTAGCTAAATCAATTAAATATTTTTGTTTTTGTTCTTCAGTTCCGAATTGTTCCAAACCCCAGCAGACCAATGAATTATTTACAGACATAGCAACAGAAACAGAAGCATCTATTTTTGATATTTCTTCCATAGCCAAAACATAAGAAATGGTATCCATCCCGCTTCCTCCATACTTTGGATCAACCATCATACCCATGAAACCAAGTTCTCCTAATTGTTTTAATTGCTCTATAGGTACTTGTTGATTGGTATCCCGTTCAATCACTCCTGGCTTACACATGTTTTGCGCAAAATCTTTAGCAGCATCTCTAACCGCCAACTGTTCTTCCGTTAATCTAAAATCCATATTATCAACTATTAGTATTAAAATTCAATCTTTAATTAATACTTCAAAATTAGTTGTTATCTTCACCTTGAGCAACTTTTTTGAGTTAAATTATGGAATCTTTCAACGTAATAGGTTTAATGTCAGGCACATCGCTAGATGGACTAGATATAGCCCATTGTAAATTTAATTTTGACGAAAAATGGCGTTTTAGTTTAACACACCATGAAACAGTTCCTTACTCCAAAGAGCAAAAAAATGCCCTGACAAATTTAGAAAATGAATCTGCTATAAATTACGCGCTGTTTCATACTAAATTTGGAGAATTAATTGGTAATGAAGTCAACAAATTCATTGATAAAAACAAAATTACAAATATCGATTTCTTAGCGTCCCATGGACATACTGTCTTCCATCAGCCTAATAATAATTTGACTACTCAAATCGGATGTGGGGCTCAAATCGCAGCCATTACGGGCATAGAAACAATATGTGATTTCCGTTCAAAAGACGTTGCCCTTGGCGGTCAAGGAGCTCCATTAGTGCCAATCGGTGATGAACTACTCTTTACCAAATATGATTACTGCATTAACCTGGGCGGAATTGCCAATATTTCATTTAAAGCAAAAGGTAAACGAATCTCATACGACATAGCAATGGCAAATATGGTCAGCAACTATATTTGCAGCCTGGAGGGAATTGAATACGATGATAGGGGAAAACTAGGTGCTTCAGGCAATTTTAACCACAATTTATATACTGACTTAAATGCTATCGGGTTTTTCTCCAAATCACACCCTAAATCTTTAGGCAAAGAAAACTTTATGAATAATTTCAGACCTATTTTAGATAAATATGACATTTCAAACGCAGATAAGCTAAATACATTTGGAAAACACCTAGCTCATCAAATTTGTAAAATACTACCAGCCATTTACACGAATAAAAAAGTATTGATAACAGGAGGCGGAGCATTTAATGTTTTTTGGGTTTCAGAGATAAGAAAAACTACCAACGCACAAATAATTATACCTGAAAACAAAATAATAGAGTATAAAGAGGCTGTAATTTTCGGTTTCTTGGGAGTTCTACGTAAAAAACAAATCGTTAATTGTCTTGCCTCAGTAACAGGGGCTAAAGAAGATTCTATAGGCGGAACTATTTATTTGTAAACAATTTTAAACCAGAAACTTACTAAGAATTAACAAAATGTCTCAAAAAAAAACAAAACGGTAAAATTAATAACTCTTAAATTTTGTTATTTTTGCGTGAATTGAATAAAGACAATGAAAGAATTACTAAAGAAATTTGAGAATAAACAACCTGAGATTGTTTTTGAGTGGAAAGACCAAGAAACTGAGGCTGAAGGATGGGTAGTGATTAACACCTTGAGAGGTGGAGCTGCTGGAGGTGGAACAAGAATGAGAGTTGGACTAGATAAGCGTGAAGTTGAATCTTTAGCCAAGACCATGGAAGTTAAGTTTACGGTTTCAGGACCAGCGATTGGAGGTGCTAAATCTGGAATTAATTTTGACCCAAACGACCCTCGAAAAACAGGAGTCCTACAACGATGGTATAAAGCTGTTACTCCATTATTAAAACATTACTACGGTACAGGTGGAGATTTGAATGTTGACGAAATTCATGAAGTTATTCCAATAACTGAAGATTGTGGAGTTTGGCATCCACAAGAAGGAGTTTTTAATGGGCACTTTCAACCCAGAGAATCACAAAAAATAAACCGTATTGGTCAATTAAGACTTGGTGTTATAAAAGCTATTGAAAATTCAATGTACAGTCCATCAGTTGCCCGTAAATATGTGGTAGCAGATATGATTACTGGATACGGCGTCGCTGAATCTGTAAAACACTATTATGATATTTATGGTGGTGAACTCAAAGGAAAGCGCGTTATCATTCAAGGATGGGGTAATGTTGGAAGTGCTGGAGCATATTACTTAGCCCAAGAAGGTGCGGTTATCGTAGGAATTATTGACCGCGTTGGTGGCTTGATAAAAGAAGATGGATTTTCTCTTGAAGAAATAAGAACACTCTTTTTAGAAAAAGATGGAAATGCATTGAATGCTCCAAATATGTTATCTTTTGACGAGGTAAATAATAAGATTTGGGATTTGAAGGCTGAAGTATTTCTTCCTTGTGCAGCATCTCGTTTAATAACAAAAGACCAAGTTGACAGAATGATTTCTGCAGGAATGGAAGTAATTGCAGCTGGAGCTAATGTTCCTTTTGCAGATCCTGAAATTTTCTTTGGAGCAATTGCAGATTATACAGATAACAACATAAGCGTTATTCCAGATTTTATTTCAAACTGTGGTATGGCTAGAGTTTTTGCTTACTTAATGAGTACAGATTTAGATAAAATTGAAGATGATGCGATCTTTATCGATACATCAAATACAATAAAAAAAGCACTAGAAAATGCTTACAACATCAACAAGAGTAAAACGCAAATTGCAAAAACCGCATTTGAAGTTGCTTTAAATCAGCTAGTTTAAATTATGGAAGTATTAATTGTTGTCATATTCGTTTTAGGCTATTTAGCTATTACCCTAGAACACAGTTTAAAAGTAGATAAGTTAGTTCCGGCACTACTCATGATGGCTTTAGCTTGGGCAGCTGTTGCATTTGGACTGGAAGGATTTGAACAATGGTTTGATTCAGGACACCATACAATGGTAGAAGGATTTGCGGCATTGCCAGATCACATTGAAGGGCATGCAACTTACAGCGCCTCCAAGGCGGGATGGTTGGAGCATACACTTTTACATCATTTTGGTAAAACATGTGAAATCCTAATTTTCCTAGTAGGAGCAATGACTATCGTTGAAATAATTGATCATTTTGATGGATTTAGTACTATTAAGAACTACGTAAGAACCAATAAGAAAAAGACTTTACTATGGATAATGTGTGTTCTTGCATTTATTCTTTCTGCTATTATAGATAACCTAACAGCTACAATTGTATTGATTACAATTCTTAGAAAATTAATCCCAGACAATAAGGATCGAATTTGGTTTGCAGGTTTAATCATAATTTCAGCAAATGCTGGTGGTGCTTGGTCACCTATAGGAGATGTTACAACTACTATGTTGTGGATGGGCGATAAAGTAAGTGCTATTAAGCTGGTCGAGTATTTAATCTTACCTTCTTTGATTTGCATGTTAGTTCCAACGATACTGGCAAGTTTCTTAAAACCATTTCAAGGAAACTTTGAATCACCTCCTACAGCTGGAAATGAAAATGCAAAAGGACCACTAATGCTATATTTAGGATTAAGTTTAATTGTTTTCGTGCCAGTATTTAAAACGGTTACACACCTTCCTCCTTACATTGGCATGATGCTTTCCCTTTCTATTGTTGCATTGGTTGCTGAATTAATTACAGCTCGCCAATTTAGTTTAACAAATTTAGGAGATGAGACCGAGCATGAAGAGCATGGGGGGCACAACAGCCCCACATTTAAGGCATTGGCAAAAATAGAAATGCCTTCTATTCTGTTCTTTTTAGGTATATTAATGACGGTTGCTGCCTTAGAGTCTTTAGGTTTAATATTTACATTTGGGCAAGATGTAAATGCCGCTATGGACACAAACATTTTTATCATGTTACTTGGTGCTGGATCTGCCGTCATTGATAACGTTCCATTGGTCGCTGCTAGTATGGGAATGTTTGACGTTCATGAAGTAGGCTTAGATGACCATATATGGCACTTTATTGCTTATGCAGCTGGGACCGGTGGAAGTATGTTAATTATTGGATCTGCTGCGGGAGTTGTAGCTATGGGAATGGAAAAAATCTCTTTCTTTTGGTACTTAAAAAACATGGCTTGGTTAGCATTATTAGGTTATCTTGCCGGAGCGGGTGTTTTTCTAGTTTTTTAATGAACAACAATTGAACAATTATTACGTTAATAAAAAATAAATATGAATATTTTCGATTTAATAAATAAAATTCAAATAGAGGTTGGTGATGCCGTTTCAGACACATTAACTAAAACAACAGACATTTCTCTTTGGGAATTAATATGGGGATTTGATACGGAAACTGGAGAATATAGCTGGACAAGTATTATTATCATGTCTATGTTGTTTTTGCTTTCTGCGTTAACTGTTTATATCTTTATCGAACGCTTCCTTGCAATTCGACGAGCCTTGAATGAAGAGAGAGATTTCATGACTAAAATTAAAGAATACGTTAACGATGGGAAATTAGATGCAGCCAAACAATTGTGCACTACATCTGATAACCCCATGGCTAGAATGATTGAAAAAGGTATTTCTAAAATTGGAAAACCAATGAAAGATATTGCTGTGTCCATTGAAAATGTTGGCAAAATCGAAGTTTACAAATTAGAAACTAGGCTCTCCATATTAGCTACTACAGCTGGTGTAGCCCCAATGATTGGGTTTCTAGGAACTGTTTTGGGAATGATTCAAGTAATGCACACAATGAGTAACGAAGGCGTTGAAATTCAAAGTCTTTCTGGTGGTATTTTTGAGGCAATGATAACTACTGTAGGTGGATTGATTGTTGGTATTATAGCTTATGTATTTTACAATTACTTAGTTAGTAAAGTTGAAAAGGTTATCCAAAAAATGGAAGGTAGCTCCATCGAGTTTTTAGACATTCTAGACGCACCAGGCAAATAATAAAAGATGAGTTTACGATCGTCCAATAAAATCAAAATTGAAGGTGGAATGTCATCTATGACAGATTTGGTATTTCTGTTATTGATCTTTTTCATTATTCTTTCAACTATGGTAACTGCTGGCCACAGTATTGACTTGCCAAAATCAGGACCTGCTTCTACCACCGATAAATCGATTACAAAAGTATTTGTAAATAAAGACAATATCATTTGGATTAAAAATGATAAAATGGATATCGATCAAGAAATTTCATTGGAAGAATTGAACAATACAATAATGCAATATGTAGATCATAAAAAAACCATTGAATTAGTCGGAGACAAGCTTTCTGACTGGGAATATTCGGTTGGAGTTATTGACATCGCGAAACAAAATGAGTTAAAAATCGTTATAAAGACGAAACCATAACTAATTCATTTATATATGGCGTATTTAGCCCCAATTAATAAAAAAGATAAACAAGCGGGTATTATAGGAGCCGCTATTCTTTTAATTCTTTTACTTCTTATGCTATTTTTCACTTCAATGAAGCAAGTAGATCCACCCTACCCTACTAAAGAGGTAGTTATGGTAATGGATTTTACGGATGCTGGCGGCGGTTCTGCAGGCGGAAGCAAAGTGGTAGTAAAGAAACCTCGCAAAGTGCCAAAGAACAAAACGAAGAAACCAACGAGAGTTCTGAAGATGAAGTAGCAACGCAAGAAGAAGAATCTGCAGTAACAGCTGAATCGCAACAAAAGCAAGTAGTTCTGATGGAAATGGAGAAGCTGAAGAGCAAGAAGCCAAATACGATTTAGGTAATGTTTTAGGTTCTGGAAGCGGTGAAGAAGGTGGTGATGGTGAAGGTGGTTCTGATGGGGGCACTGGAGGCGGGGATGGCTTAGGAAATGGTGAAGGTGTTGGTGATGGTTCTAGTAGAAAAATAAAGAATGTTCCTAGCTTAGATAACTTAACTACTACTCCTGCCAAAGTAGCTGTCAAAATTAAAATCAATAAGGATGGTAAAGTATATTGGTCTGAAGCGCAACTATCAAATTCTTTTACCAATACATCAGATAAAACGATTATTGAGCTAGCAGAAAAGAAAGCGTTAGAGTTCACATACAAACCGACTAGTGCTTCTACAGAATACGATGTTAAAACCCTCAAATTGGAATTCAAAGTTAACTAGTTGTATTAAGTAAATGACGTATAAAGAAACGGTTGCTTTTCTTTTCGAACAACTTCCTCAATTTCAAAACATAGGAGGTAAAGCTTACAATGGCAAGTTAGATAACATCATTGCTATTTGTGAATTATTAGACAATCCACAAAATAAGTTCAAAACAATCCATGTTGCAGGAACAAATGGAAAAGGCTCTGTTTGCAATATGCTTGCCTCCATTTTTACTCAAAGCGGATATACTGTTGGATTATTTACCTCTCCTCACCTACTCGATTTCAGGGAAAGAATAAGAATTAATGGAGAAGTTATTCCTAGAAAACTATGTAATTGACTTTGTGAAAAACCATAACACTGTTTTCAACTAAATTCAACCTTCCTTTTTTGAATGGAGCACAGCACTGGCTTTCAACTATTTTGAATATAAGAAAGTTGACATTGCGATCATAGAAACAGGCTTGGGTGGAAGATTGGACTCTACCAACATTATAACTCCTCTAGTAAGCGCCATTACTTCAATTGGAATAGATCATACACAATACTTAGGAAATACGCTGGAAGACATCGCAAAAGAAAAAGGAGGAATTATAAAGCCGAACATCCCTGTGGTTTTGGGTGAAGGAATCGAAAAGCAATCTGTTTTTGAAGAAATTGCTTTAACTAACAACTCCCTCGTATATACAGCGACTCAAAATAATAACCAACCTTTTTCTAGTCTTAAAGGTGACTTCCAAAAAAACAATGTAGCAACTGCCCTAACCGTTATTGATTTGATCCAAGAAACATTTTCAACAATAACTCCTACATCCATTAGCAAAGGCTTGCTATCCATAAAGACAAACACTGGTTTAAGAGGGCGGTGGGAAACCTTACAATATTCTCCTAAAGTTATTGCTGATATTGGTCATAATGTGCACATGCAATTACACAAACAGTAAAGGAACTAGAATTAGAAACTTATAATAACCTACATATTATTTGGGGAATGGTCGCAGAGAAAGAGATTGATAAAGTTATTAATTTACTTCCGGAAAATGCTTCTTATTATCTATGTACGCCAAATATTTCTAGAGCTTTAAGCACAAAGAATTAGAAAAATCCTTCACAAATAAGCAAACTAAAAACAGCTTTCTCGTCTTGTTCAGAAGCTTTTAAAACGGCTATTAAAACTGCAAAATCACACGATTTAATAGTAGTGGGTGGAAGCACTTTTGTAGTATCTGAAATACTTAGCGATTTTTATTCCTAATTATTTGGTGAGAAACAGAAAAGATATATATTTGCACTCCTCAAACGAGAGGGCTCTTAGCTCAGTTGGTTCAGAGCACCTGCCTTACAAGCAGGGGGTCGTAGGTTCGAATCCTACAGGGCCCACATTAAAAAGCCAGATACGAAAGTATCTGGCTTTTTTTATTTAAGACCTTCATAAATTGATTCTTGGCTGATCAAAAAACAATTATATTTACCTTCACAAAAAATAACTCATGACTAAAGAATGGCCGACCAAAGTTCTTGAAATTCTAAAAGCCGGATTCTCATTAGAAGAAATAGGAATTGATAATTGGGCATTTAAAAAACCAGACGCCCTTATTGCGATTAACAAACTTGCTAGAATTGGAGTTCCTATAGTAAAAGGAGACGTATTGGAGCTAATGGAAGGCTCCATCGAAAGAAACTACGATGGTTGGGAATGTGCGTTTCAATCTGGAGAACCAATAATTGATTTTATCAGGCGGAGCATGTACCAAGCGATAGACTATATTGAAGATTACCCAACAGACTCTAACATACTATTTGTTTTAACTCCAGCTGCATAAGTATACCATTCGTACCATATCAATTTGTAAACCACTAACACTTTTTTACATTTGAAAAACTCAAAATGTTAATCATGAAAAAAATAATCATCATAGCCTTAGCTTTTACTTTTAGTTATGGAACAGCCCAAGATACCCTATCATTCGAAAAAGTAGTTCAATGGGATGCCAACCCAGTAGAAAGCCAAGGAAACACAGGGACATGTTGGAGCTTCTCAGCTGCCTCTTTTTTAGAATCTGAATTAATCAGAATGGGAAAAGGGACCCACAATCTTTCCGAAATTTTTATTGCAAGACAAGTGTACATTAACAAGGCTGAAAATTATGTCCGAAGACATGGGAAAACACAATTTGGAGAAGGAAGTTTAGGGCATGACTTATTAAATGCTGTAGATATGTATGGAATTGTTCCTAATGAAGTTTTTAATGGACTACAAATGGACACAGAAAAACACAATCATGCCGAATTGGCGGGTATTCTAGAAGGGTTTTTAAAAGCTATTATAGCAAACAAAGGAGGAAAACTGACTCCAATGTGGAGAAATGGATACAGTGCTTTGCTAAATGTTTATTTAGGAGAATACCCTCGTAACTTTACTTACAACAAGAAATCATACACTCCAAAAAGTTTTGCTGAGGAATTAGGGTTATCAAGCAAAAACTACATTACATTAACTTCTTATACACATCAACCATTCTACGCTAACTTTGTATTGGACATACCGGATAATTGGGACAATGGCATATTCTATAATATCCAATTAGATGAATTGGTTGAAACTGCAAAAAAGGCTTTGAAAGATGGATTTACACTTGACTGGGATGCAGATGTTAGTAATAATGGGTTTAACTCAAAGGAAGGTATTGCTATTGAATCACTGGAGGGTGAAAAACCAAATTTTATTACCACAGCTAAAGAAAAGGTAGTAACTCAAGAAATGAGACAAGAATACTATGATAATTATACAGTAGGTGATGACCATTTAATGCATATTGTTGGATTAGCAAAAGGATTAGATGGTAAAGACTATTTCATCGTAAAAAATTCTTGGGGCGATAATCGAGGGCTTGACAAGTTCAAAGGACATGTCCTTGTATCTGAAGCTTACTTTAGAATGAATACAATATCCGTATTGTTGCATAAAAATGCCCTATCTATGGAATTAAAAGAAAAGTTAAAGATTAACTGAAAGACACTTTACTTGTATTAACATATTCGATTTTACCTTACTTTAGGGGCATGAAACCGACATTATTCATTGCTGCCTTATTTTTCACTTTTGCTTGTAAACTGCAACCAAAAGAACAAAAAATTGAAAAAATTGACGAAGGGAAATTCGATAGTTTGCATATTGACGCAGTTCCAATTGCGAAGCAGTCAGGAAATCGCTTCATACAACACGACTCTTTCCCTTCTAGAGATAGCTTATTAATCTTTGCTGACATCTACGAAATAAAAGATAGTAAACCCACGGTTCTGCTATGTCACCAAGCAGGATGTGGCAGAGGTGAATATCGAGAAACTGCATTCAGAATTGGTAGTATCGGATTTTCAAGTATTGCCATCGATCAACGATCAGGTAATGAAGCAAACAACATTATAAATAAAACGGCTCAACTAGCTAAAGAAAAGGGCTTACCCACTGAATATATAGATGCAAAACAGGATATTGAAGCTGCGATTGATTATTTATATAAGCTTAATGATAAGCAATCTATCGTATTAGTCGGAAGCTCTTACTCTGCTTCACTAGTTTTGTTAATTGGAAAAAACAACGACAAAGTAAAAGCAGTAGCAGCTTTTAGCCCTGGAGAATATATTAAAGGAATAAATATTCAAGATTCAATCATAGGATACGATAAACCTATTTTTATTACATCCTCCAAAACAGAAACAGAAGCCTCTAAAACGCTTATTTCTGGAATTGACACTGTATGGACAAATCACTTCCTGCCTGACTTTGAGGGAATTCATGGCTCAAGAGCACTTTGGGAAACTACAGAAGGAAGTGAGAAATATTGGGATGCGTTTAAAACTTTTTTAAAACAGTTATAACTTTGTTCTGTATAATTCTTAGCTCAATAAAGTCAATGCAATTTCTTATTGTTATGATGCCTATCAGCATCTCTAATCGACTTCTTATTTAAGTTTTTTTCTAATGCTTCTTCTAAATTTACTCCTGTTTGATTCGCCAAGCATATTAAGACAAATAAAACATCTGCCATTTCATCTCCCAAGTCCTTTTGTTTATCTGATTCCTTTTCTGATTGCTCACCATACCTTCTTCCAATTATACGAGCAACCTCTCCAACTTCTTCTGATAACATTGCCATATTAGTCAGTTCATTAAAATAACGTACACCAAATTGCTTAATCCAATTATCCACTTTTTTCTGAGCCTCTTCTATACCTAAAGTATTTTTCATTTTTGATATGATTTATATACAAACTGCTTTAAATTTTCATGTTGAATCTTTAACTTCCTAAAAGTGTCTACTTTTTGCTTTTGGAGTTTATTGTAACGTATTTTCCCCTTCAACTTTAAGAATGAAACCCAATATTTATAGCTAATCCAAGCTGAAATAATTAATGAGCCAAAGTACATTGCCCAGCAATAATTATCTGTAAATATTGCTACCAAACTAATTTGAATTCCCCAAAAAATCACAAACAGAATAGATCCCGCAAGAAGTTTTATTGAAGCATGAAAATGCATATCAGCTACTTTTTTCTCCACGAACCAAGCTGGAATTCGATAAGGCAAATAATTATTAAGAATTCCATACAAGTGCAATGGAAAAAGTAGCGTTAATAGAAAGACATGGCCAAAAACAGCATAACTCTCTTTATTAAATAACCAAGCAGACAGCTTCTCTTGAATAAGTAACCCCTTAAATTCTATAACTACTTTGAGCAATGCATTCGCATTTTCACTGTCTTTTTCAATGTACCTCTCAGCTTTCTCGATATATGATTTTTGTCTTTTAAATTCCGAAACCAAGTCATTACCATCATTCTGCTCCAACAATCCAATTTCAGTATCAAAAGTTTTCATCGTATAATGAATCAAATCATAATAATCCATTTTCTGAATATCTATCATCTGATCACTCATTCGCTTTCTGAGCTGACCTAAAAGTTCAATATAATTTTCTTCTTGATTCGCTGAATTATCTGCGATGTAATCTTTAATAACTATTGGCGTTCCAAATTGAATGAATAGGTCGCCGCCCATATTTTCAAATTTTCCATAATTAATTCCAACCGGAACTACCTGAACATCCAATTCGCTATTATATTTAGCCTCTGCTCCAACTGCTATTCTAAAAATACCTTTTTTCAAAGACCTTAATTGCTGATGCTTCCCATGATTACCTTCTGGAAAAATTACAATCCTTCTGTTTTTAGCCAATAAATCATAAAACTGTTCAAATACCTCTTCATTTTTATCTCTATAATCAGCGCCATCTCTTTCTCGATAAATGGGAAGTGCGTTTAAGCTGTTTAACATAAAACTAGCTGCTTTCTTTTTAAAAATATCTGATCTTGCCAAAAAATATATCGGTGAGCGTGTTACATATCCTAGTATAGCACCTTCTAAAAAAGCATTTTGATGGTTTCCTGCAAATAGAATCGGTTTTCCTTTCGGAATATTCTCTTTTCCAACTACTTTATATTTTCTATAAAAAGATCTTATTCCTATTGTTGTAAATATATAACCAAACAAATACCCCAATGACCAGTTTCTAATTCTCATATAGCTTATTCTTTTGATTTTGAATCTATCCAAATACTGACAGGCCCATCATTTATTAAACTAACTTTCATATCGGCTCCAAATTTTCCAGTTTCAATTTCTTTACCTAATACTTGAGTCAGTCGGAAAACAAACTCTTCATACAAAGGCAATGCAACTTCTGGACGAGCAGCCTTAATATACGAAGGCCGATTCCCTTTTTTTGTGCTAGCATGCAGCGTAAACTGACTCACAACTAAAGCTTCACCTTTTCCTTCCATCAATGATAAATTCATTATTCCTTCAGCATCCGGGAATATCCTCAATTTAACAATTTTAGAACACAACCAATCAATATCCTCTGAATTATCTGCGTTTTCAATTCCTAGTAAGATCAGAACTCCACTGCCTATTTCACTGCAAATTTCATTATCAACTATAACTGAAGCTTCCGATACTCTTTGAACAAAAACTCTCATTAATAATCTACTGTTCTATAATTCTCATTCTCTCCGTGGTACATCGAAAGATAGTTTTTTATACCTAAACTCCTCCACTCTTCCCGTTTTAACTGCTTTTGTAATCGCACAAGAAGGTTCTTTTAAATGTTGACAGTTATGGAATTTACATTCGGGTAATAACGCCCTCATTTCTAAAAAATAATGACTCAATTCTTCCTTTTCAATATCTACAATCCCTAACCCTTTGATTCCCGGAGTATCTATTATAAATCCTCCAAACGCCAATTCAAACATTTCCGCAAAAGTTGTAGTATGCTTTCCTTTAAAGTGTGATTCTGAGATATCGCCCGTTTTTAATGCGAGATTGCTATCAATCTTATTAATTAATGTAGATTTACCCGCTCCTGAGTGACCGCTCAGCATGGTTGTCTTATCTTCAAGCATTTCCTTAATTTCTGTCAATCCTGCACCCGTTTCAGCAGAAACATCCAAACAATGATAGCCAACCTTAGAATAAGCAATCATCAATTCTTCCAATTTTAATTGGTCCTTTTCCGAGTATATATCAATTTTATTAAAGACTATTGTTACTGGGATGTGATAAGCTTCCGCTGTTATTAAAAACCGATCAATAAACCCCGTTTGAGTGACTGGATTAGAAATAGTAACCACCAAAAGAGCACGATCGATATTGCATGCAATTATTTGTGCCTGCTTAGATAAATTTACCGATTTACGAATTATGTAATTTTTACGCGGATGGATTTTTGTTATTACGGCAGTATTATCCTTTTCCAAAGTAAAGTCTACCAGATCTCCAACCGCAACCGGGTTGGTTGTTTTTATACCTTGTATTCTAAATTTACCTTTAATGCGAGCCTCAACTTCCTCACCTTCTTTTGTTCGAATTAAATACCAACTTCCTGTTGACCGTATCACTATAGCCCCTTGTAAAATCATTTTCGTAAAAGTAGTGAAAATGAAGTGGTATAAATAATTTCATGAATAACTTAAATATCTGTTCAACTGCAATGGAGAAATCTTCATAAATGAAAATCAAAAACTGGAAAGTATATTAGCTATAACCGAAATAACTTATATAATCTTAGTCCAACACTATTTTGTTAATGAATGTTTCTACTATCTAATTAACTTTCCTTAATTATAGATATATTCGCAATATGAATAGAGAATAGGTTTTCTCTATTTTTTATTTTCATCTTTCAAATATAAGTTGTGTCGATATCAGTCAAAAACGTTACAAAAAAATACGGAAATCAAAACGCTCTAGATAAAATTTCATTTGAAATATCTAAGGGAGAAATAGTAGGATTTTTTAGGTCCAAATGGTGCTGGCAAATCTACCTCTATGAAAATAATTACTTGTTTTATTCCACAAACAAATGGTGAAGTAAAAGTTTGTGGATTAGATGTAAATGAAGAGCCAATAAAAGTAAAACGAAAAATAGGATACCTCCCAGAACACAACCCTTTGTATCTGGACATGTATGTAAAAGAGTATTTACTTTTTCTTGCTCGATTGCACAAGGTCAAAAATAAGAAGGAAAGAGTTGCTGAGATGATTAAATCTGTTGGGCTAGAAATGGAACAACATAAAAAAATAGGAGCTTTATCAAAAGGGTATCGACAAAGAGTTGGATTAGCGCAAGCGATGTTGCATAACCCAGAAGTATTAATTCTTGATGAACCTACCAGCGGTCTAGATCCAAACCAACTAGTTGAAATCCGCGAATTAATTAAAACTTTCGGAAAAGACAAGACAATTTTACTTTCTACTCATATTATGCAAGAGGTGGAAGCTATTTGTGACCGCATAATAATCATAAACGATGGTAAAATTGTTGCAGATGAGAAAACCAGTGAAATTCAATCTAAAGTTGTTAAAAAGCAGGTCATAAAGGTTGAGTTCGACACTAACGTAAGCAGAGCTAAATTAAATTCAATTACTGGCGTTGCAAGTGCAAAAGAAGTTTCTGACAAAATTTGGATACTCGAATCCAAAACGGATAGAGATATCCGAAAAGAGATTTCAAAATTTGCACAAACCAATAATTTACTGGTTTTGGCAATGCAAAAAGAAGATGAATCTTTGGAAAATGTATTTAAAGAGCTGACTTCAAAAAAATAATTACCTTTTTTTGAAGTATTCTATTTGTCAGTTATTTAATTTTTATAAATTCGCACTCGAAATTAGGGTGGAATGATTTGCTTGCTTGCAACCACGTACAAAAAATGCTAAAACGTTTCTTATTACACTTGCGCAGCTCATTCCTTTTTATTTCGACTAGATTAATCTTAAAAACAAATTGAATAATGAGTTATTTATTTACATCAGAGTCTGTTTCAGAAGGCCATCCAGACAAAGTAGCTGATCAAATTTCAGATGCGTTAATTGACAATTTTTTAGCTTTCGATGCTGATTCGAAAGTTGCCTGTGAAACACTTGTTACAACAGGACAGGTTGTTCTTGCAGGAGAAGTAAAATCTAAAGCATACTTGGACGTTCAGGTTATTGCAAGAGAGGTAATTAACACAATTGGTTACAACAAAGGAGAATACATGTTTGACGGAAACTCCTGTGGTGTATTTTCTGCTATCCACGAACAATCACCAGACATTAATCAAGGAGTTGAAAGAGCCAATAAAGAAGACCAGGGTGCTGGTGATCAAGGAATGATGTTTGGATATGCAACGAACGAGACTGATTCATACATGCCACTTCCATTGGAAATTTCTCATATGCTATTAAAAGAATTGGCTGAATTGAGAAGAGAAAATAAGGAAATAACGTATTTACGTCCAGATTCTAAATCTCAAGTAACAATTGAATACGATAACAATAACAAACCTGTTAGAATTGATGCAATTGTTGTCTCAACACAACATGATGACTTCGACACCGAACAAAACATGTTGAAGAAAATTAATGAAGATATCGTAAACATTCTTATTCCTAGAGTTAAAAAACTATTCCCTGCTGAAATTCAAGCTTTATTTAACGATCAAATTACATATCATATTAACCCAACTGGAATTTTCGTAATTGGAGGACCTCATGGAGATACTGGATTAACAGGTCGTAAAATTATTGTTGACACCTATGGGGGTAAAGGTGCTCATGGTGGCGGAGCTTTTTCTGGAAAAGACCCAAGTAAAGTGGATAGGTCTGCAGCTTACGCAACTCGTCACGTAGCTAAAAACTTAGTTGCAGCAGGCGTTGCTGATGAAGCTTTAGTACAAGTGGCTTATGCAATTGGTGTTGCTGAACCTATGGGGTTATATGTAAATACTTATGGAAGTTCTAAAGTTGATTTAACAGACGGTGAAATTGCTGAAAAATTAGCTTCTATTTTTGACATGCGTCCTTACGCAATTGAAACTCGTTTCAACTTGCGCTCTCCTATTTATAGAGAAACGGCTGCTTACGGCCACATGGGAAGAAAAACAGAGGTTGTTACCAAAGAATATGCTTCGCCAGAAGGAAAAAAAGTTTCTATGGATGTGAAATTATTCCCTTGGGAAGAATTGAACTTTGTAGATAAAATTAAAGATGCTTTTGATAAATAATATACAATTTACGTAAAGTTAAAAAGGCGACTCATGAGTCGCCTTTTTTATTGACCATTAAAATAAATTTGACATTATCTTAAACAACAAATCTCTTGGTTTATGGGCACGTGAAAAAACATTCGAAGGTTTTTTACACTAACGTCATAGCCAAAAAATTTCGAATTATTACTAAATAATCCGAGCTTTGCCTTTTCTATAATTTTGATGCTATTTTTTCATAGATTCAGCAACAGATTTAGCAGTATCCAAAACTGTCTTTTCAATAGAAATAGGCTCCCAGTTAAAAATTTGTTTTGTTGAAGTAATATCACCATTGTAAGTTTTCCCTATAAAAGCTCTCATACTCCTGGCCTCTCTGTTGAAATTTCCTATAAAGCGTAAAAGAAAATTAGGAGCTAATTTAGTACTAACTTTATCATGTCCATTTGATTTCAATATTTGAGCTAATTCCTGAAATGTATACGTATTTTCCGTTGTCACAATGAATCTTTTCCCATTTGCGTTTGGGTTTTCCATTGCCAACACATGAATTTCAGCTATATCTCTTACATCTGACATATTAATACCAACCTGCGGAACCATAGGCATTTTACCACTAATCATTTGTTTGAAAATATCCAGTGATGCTCCCAAATTACCTGAGAGAGTTGGCCCAAATACTGGCCCAGGATTAACCACTGTTAATTCCATCGGCGTATCATCTGTTTGCGCTTTAATAAATTCCCACGCACTTTTTTCCGCTAAAGTTTTACTTTTCGCATAAGCTGAAACATTTTTTCCATTCACATTTGTCCAAGAATCAGCATTTACATCAATAGATTTATCGGCATTCTCTAACATAGAAACCATGGAAGAGGTCAGAACAACACGCTTAACTCCAGCTTTCTTTGCAGCTTTTAATGCTCTTTGAGTCCCATCAACAGCTGGCTTTATATATAAATTTTCATCTTTTGGCTCAATATTTATAAACGGTGATGCAACATGCAAAACAAAATCACATCCAACCATTGCTTTATCCCAACCATCATCTTTCAAAAGATTAAGTTCGCAATATTCTAAATTCCCCTTAGGGTCAATTACTTTTTTGATACCCTTAGTCACCTCATCAGCTTTAGACAAACTTCTGAGAGATCCTCTAACAGAATATCCTTTTTTTAATAGTTCTGCTGCACAATGTTGACCAATGTATCCAGACACACCTGTTACCAATACTTTCTTCATATTCTATTTATTTTATTACTTTTGTTTTACAAGCAAAAATACAATATTACTTTTCTTTTGCAAGTAATAAATATTAAATTCTTAAAATGAATAATAATTTTCGTTGTAACTGTCCGATTACATCTGCACTAGATATAGTAGGTGATAAATGGACATTGGTAATTATTAAACAGATGCTTTTAGAAGGAAAAAAAACATTTAAGGGTTTCTCCGAAAGCGATGAAGCCATTGCTTCCAATATTTTATCCTCAAGACTTAAGATGCTTGAAGAACTTAAAATAATCACTAGGGAAAAACTACCTCATAATAAAAAAACAAACATTTATGTATTAACCGAAAAAGGTCTCGGACTGACTCCAACAATTATAGAACTAACGCTTTGGAGTGACCTTAACATTAGAGAACATCATTCATCTATAATCTCAGATAATCGCATAGAAATGATAAAGAAGAATAAAGAGGAATTTATCAAAATGATAGTGGAAGTTTATAAACAAAAAACTGATTACAACAAAACCTAAACTACATTAAAACATCGGCCTATACCAACCGATAAACGAACTAACCAATTAAATCAACCAACAAAGCATCATTCGTTTTGGTAACTTTCGTCAACCCATGTTTCGTTAGGCCTTTAATTCCTTTATCCCATTGTTTATTTGATAAACCTGCTTGCTGTTTCAAAGCATTCAAGTCCATTGATTTTTCTTTGGAAAGAATATCAAAAATTAGTTGTTCATTTGTATTTAATTCCGGACCCAAATTTTCTTCAGCACTAAACATTTCTAGTTTCATCTGAGGGAAAAACAATACTTCTTGAATTGAACTTTGATTCGTCATTAACATTACTAACCTATCAATTCCGATACCCATTCCTGAGGTTGGAGGCATTCCATACTCCAGAGCTCTTAAAAAATCTTGATCAATAAACATTGCCTCATCATCTCCTTTCGCAGATAATTTCATTTGCTCTTCGAAACGTTCTCTTTGATCAATGGGATCATTCAACTCGGTATAAGCATTTGCAATTTCTTTTCCATTTACCATTAATTCAAAACGCTCTGTCAACTCTGGATTGTCTCGATGCGCTTTGCACAAAGGAGACATTTCCTTTGGGTAATCAGTAATAAAAGTTGGCTGGATATAATTCCCCTCACATTTTTCACCAAATATCTCATCAATCAACTTTCCTTTACCCATAGAATCCTCAACTTCGATTCCGTTTTCTTTGCACCAAGTTGATAGCTCTTCAACAGATTTACCCGTAATATCAAAACCAGTAAATTGTTTTATTGAATCAGTCATTGAGATTCTTTTAAATGGTCTTTTGAAACTTATTTCTTTATCACCAACATTCAAATCAGTTTTCCCATGAACAGACAATGCAACTCTTTCCAACATCTCCTCGGTAAAATCCATCATCCAATTGTAATCTTTATAGGCTACGTAGATTTCCATTACTGTAAACTCAGGGTTATGGGTCCTATCCATTCCCTCATTTCTAAAATCTTTTGCAAATTCATACACGCCATCAAAACCACCAACAATCAACCTCTTTAAATAAAGTTCATTTGCAATTCTCAAATACAATGGCATATCCAGTGCATTATGATGAGTAATAAATGGACGAGCTGCTGCTCCACCAGGGATTGGTTGTAGGATTGGTGTTTCTACTTCAAAATATCCTTTATCGTTAAAGAAGCTGCGCATTTCATTCATCACTTTTGTTCGCGTAATAAATGTTTCTTTTACATGTGGATTAACAACCAGATCAACATACCGCTGGCGGTACCTCATTTCCGGATCCGTAAAAGCATCATGCACTTTGCCTTCATTGTCCGTTTTTGGAAGAGGCAATGGTTTTAATGATTTAGATAATAAAACAAACTTTTTGACCTTTATTGATTTCTCACCCACTTGGGTGGTAAACAGATCTCCTTCAACTCCAATAAAATCTCCTATATCCAACAACTTTTTAAAAACAGTATTGTACAAAGTTTTGTCCTCTCCTTCACAAATCTCATCGCGATTAAAGTACAATTGCATCCTCCCCTCAGCATCTTGGGCTTCAGCAAACGAGGCTTTACCCATAATTCTTCTACTCATTAATCTACCTGCAACAATCACCTTTTTTCCTTCCTCAAAATTTGTTTCGATTTCAGTCGACAAGGCATTAACTGGATAAAGCGCGGCAGGATAAGGATCAATACCAAGGTCTCGTAATTTTTGTAACGATTCTCTTCTCAATTGTTCCTGTTCAGAAAGGTTTAAACTCATAATTTTATTAATTCCATTTGGCATGCAAAATTAATTATTTTATTGCAATCCTTAAAAAAAAGTAAAAATTTAGGAATTATACTTAAATTCGCATTCTTAAAATTCACCTTCAATGAAAGAATTAGTTGCCTTATTTACTGCACAACTCACAGAAGCACTTCAGATAGGAAAGAATGCCAGTCTATATGCTTGTGATAAAGAATTTAGAAACGTTGTAATAACAGGTCTTGGAGGGTCTGGAATTGGCGGTAAAATTGTTGCGCAACTAGTTGCAAATGACATCGCAATTCCTATAATTGTTAATAATGATTACCACCTCCCTCATTTTGTAAACGAAAACACATTGGTTATTGCCAGCAGTTTTTCTGGTAATACGGAAGAAACTTTATCTGCACTTTCTATAGCTAAAGAAAAAGGTGCAGAAATCGCTTGTATTACATCTGGCGGCAAAATGCTTGATATTGCAATTAACAATAACTACAACCATATAATTCTCCCTTTAGAAAAATCACCTAGAGCGATGCTATCGTATTCATTGACTCAACAGTTTTTTTTATTAAATCATTACAATTTAATTCAGAACGATTTTATAGTAAAAATTCAGAATGCAATTGAATTATTGAATTCAGAAATCCATAACATTAAGGCTGAAGCAAAAAATATCTCCAATTCAATTTCAAACAAAACAACAGTAATATATAGTGAAGCGAACTTTGAAGGAGTTGCAATTAGATTGCGTCAACAACTAAACGAAAATGCTAAAGTTTTATGCTGGCACCATGTTCTTCCAGAAATGAATCACAATGAGTTAGTTGGGTGGGCCGGAGGAAATGAGGAAAAAGCTGTTGTCGTTTTCAGGAATAAAACAGATTATTCTCGAACGCAAACAAGAATGAATATCCAAAAATCGGTTATTTATAAGTACACCTCTACATATATTGAGTGTTATTCGAAAGGAAATTCCAACATTGAAAGAGCTTTATATTTTATTTTACTTGGCGATTGGGTTTCTGTTTATTTGTCAGAGTTGAGAAATGTTGACAACATTGAGGTCAAAGTCATAGACTACCTTAAATCAGAATTGGCTAAAAACATTTAATTCAATGACTCCAAAAGTCATATACGAAGACCTTGGACTAATTGATTTTAAAGAAGCTTGGGATTATCAAACTCAGCTTTTCGATGAAACAATTGCCATTAAAATGGATAATCGTAGAGATGAAAACAACAAAAGAATAACCAGTAATTACTTGCTCTTTTGTGAGCACCCACATGTATTCACATTAGGGAAAAGTGGAAAAGAAACGCACCTGCTTTTAAACGAAAATTCATTAAAAGATAGAGGAGCAACTTATTACAAAATAAATAGAGGTGGTGATATCACCTATCATGGTCCTGGGCAACTAGTTGCTTATCCTATTTTCGATTTGGACCATTTCTTTACAGACATACACAAATATCTACGATTTTTAGAAGAAGCTGTTATTAGAACATTAGCAGAATATGACATTATTGCCGAACGAGTTGAAGGTTTAACTGGGGTTTGGGTTGACGGAAATAAACCTACAGCACGGAAGATATGTGCTATGGGAGTCAAATGCAGTCGATGGGTTACCATGCATGGAATAGCTCTAAATATAAAATCCGACTTAAGTTACTTCAAAAATATTGTACCTTGCGGTATTAATGACAAAGCTGTCACGTCAATTCAAAATGAATTAGGCAAAGAAATTGACATGAACGACGTTAAACAAAAATTAAAAATTAATTTATCTAAAGTATTTAGTTATGAAAATATTTAAACTATTAACTTCATTAGTGGTTGTTTTTTTTGGCGTAAATCTTACCGCTCAAGTTGTATTGGATATGACACTATCTCAAACGACTAGTAACCATAAAATTACATCTCATGATGCTAATTCATCTTTACCAGATACGACTACCGTAATAGGATACATCGTTAATCATAAAAAAGGAATTTGTGGAGACATCTGCGCTGGAGGAACTATTCAACTCGAATTATCTGAAAAAGTTGAAGGTTATCCACATTCTTATATGTACATAGTAACAGGATGTACAACGGGGGAAACCAATCCAGAAATTATTTCATTATTGGTTACCAAGTTTACGGGAGAAGAAAAAGAATGTTACTATAAAGACGTAGTTGAAGTAATTAACTCTAAAGCTATTCCTTATTATAAAATATCACTTTTGGACACCGAAAAAACGATTACCAAGTAATGAAAAAAGATATTCATGTTCCAAAGGTTGAAGGCATTGGAGTAGCAATTATCAAAGATACAGCGGAGAGTGATGAAATATGGAATGTTTACCTCATAAACTACAAAAAAGAACACATCAAAAATGTTTTGATCTCATCGAAAGGATACGGTACAGTAGATCAAAAAAAAGTAAACACATCAACTCTTCGGCATTTCTTTGAATCAATTGAAAGTCAATCTTATCGATTGATTGAACCTATTTCTGAAAATGTTTTTGGCTTATCTAATGAATATTTTGTGACTTTCTATATTGACAACATTATTTACGATAAGAAATTCGTATTTGTCCCAGGCACTATTAAGGATGAGCATTTGACCAAAGTTAGAATCATTCAAAAAGAAGGTGTCCTGATAAAGTAAAATTACAAAGCTTAGTTGGTCTATTTATCTTGTATTTTCTGTATTTTTACATATTAATTAACCTGTTTATGCGTAAGTTAATTTTATTAATTCTCATATTAAGTGTTCAAATTTCTTTCGGACAATACACTTCTGAAGAATCAGATGAAAGGATCAATCCACTAAGTAAATTGTCATTTCAAGACAGGCTTTATACCGGAGGAAATATTGCCTTTAATATTGCAAATATAAGTGGGATACCAATATACTTTTTTGAAACGGCTCCATTTGTTGGATACAAAGTCACCCCGCAATTCTCTTTAGGTGTAGGAGCTAAATATATATACATAGGCTCTAAACAAGCAAATTTCAAGTATTCTGTTTATGGGGGAAATCTGTTTAGCAGATATAAATTTAACGAAAGTCTATACGCCCATGCTGAATTTGAACTCTTGAGAGCATACAATCTTGATCCAAATAGTTCTTCTCAAGGAGACAGAGCAAATGTTCCTATGCTTTTCGCTGGGGCTGGATACAATTACAGTATCGGTGGAGCCGTAAATTTGCAAATAATGCTGTTGTACGACTTTATAAACAACATAAACTCTCCTTATCAAGGAAACTTTATGTTTGGAGCACTGGGTCCTCCCATTATTTATAGAATAGGAATTAGTATTGGTATGTAATTCATAATTATGAAATATTTTATTCTTATTACAATAGCATTATTTTCTCTGCATAACAGAGCTCAAACAACAATTTATAATACCTATCAATCTGAAATGGATTTAGCTTATCAGGAATATCCTGATGTTCCAAAAGGTATTCTAGAAGCAATTTCATCTACGACTACACACTTCAGTAACATTACAGATGCAACCCCAGAAAGTTGTTTTGGATTACCACATGTTTATGGCGTTATGGGACTTACTGAAGATGGGCAAGGATACTTTAAGAATAATCTCAGCATGGTTTCTAGACTTTCAGGATATCCAAAAAATGCAATAAAATCTAATCCCCAAATAAATATTATGGCGTATGCTGCAGCATACAAATACTTAATGGACAGTCTACAAATATCCTCCATTCAGAACCAAATAAAGATAATTGAAATTCTTTCAGAAATTCCGCTAGATCATAACGTAATAAACGCCTATGCATTAGATTGTCATGCTTATAGCATTTATACTTTTTTAAACAACACAAATAATCAACAAGCATACAACTTTCCAAATTACAACATCAATCTAGAGGAAATTTTTGGAGCAAGCAACTTGGAAGTTTTGAGCAGTTCTGAAAACACTTTCCATCGCAATGGAATTAGCAATCCAGATGGACTTATGTATGAAGTCCCTTTGATTAGGACTGCTGAATATGGACCCGCATTGTGGGTTGCGACGCCAACATGTAACTATAGTTCAAGAAATGGTACAGCAATATCAGCTGTGACCATCCACACCATACAAGGTACTTATGCAGGTGCAATTTCCTGGGCACAAAACTGTTCGGCAGGAGTTTCATACCATTATGTGGTTCGATCATCTGATGGACAAGTTACTCAGATGCTTTTAGAATCTGATAAAGGCTGGCATGTTGGAAGTGAAAACCCATATACAATTGGTATTGAACACGATGGCTATGTGAGTGACCCTTCTTGGTATACAACTGCTTTGTATACAGCTTCTGCAGATTTATGTAGAGACATAACCCAAAGTGGATATGGAATTAACCCTTTGAGAACTTATTTCGGTGATGCTACAACTGGGATTAATGTTTTGGGTGGTTGCACCAAAATTAAAGGTCACCAACATTATCCAAACAACACACACACAGATCCCGGAATCAATTGGGATTGGGAGGAATTTTATAAATTAATAAACAATGCGACAAGTTACGTAACATACACAGGTGGTTCTGGAAACTTATATGACAGTGGAGGAGCAACAGGTAATTATACGGACGATGAAAGAGAATTATATTTAATCCAGCCCTCAAGTGCAGCTGCTGTTGAAGTTACTTTTAACTCCTTTGACATAGAGCAAGACTGGGATTTCTTGTTTATATACGATGGACCCACACCAAGCGCTCCTCTAATTGGGAAATATACAGGAACCATTAGCCCAGGAACAATTACTTCAACAGGGGGTGATTTGTTATTAGAATTTCGTTCCGATTGCGCTACTTCTTCTCCGGGATGGGAAATAACATACACTTCAATCCCTGAAAACGAACCTCCTGTGTCTTCATTTTCAATAACCAACACCTCTATATGTCAAGGAGATAGTATTCCTATTACGAATACCTCCACGGATGCAACCTCTTATATATGGACTTCCAACGGGGGAACGATTTCAAATGATACAGCTGCAAACCCATACATGACTTTCACTAACTCTGGAAATTACACAGTCAACCTAGAAGCTTCAGGAATAGGAGGTATAAATACAAGTAGTCAAACTATTTCGATTACTATAGATTCTCCTCCAACTGCTGGGACTTATGCCCATTCTGACACTGTATATTTACCAAATGGGGTTGTCGCATTTACAAATACTTCAATTAATTCTTCGGCATATACATGGTATTTTGGAGATGGAAATACATCTATAGATATAAATCCTTGGAATGAATACACTAACCTTGGAGATTATGATATTACTTTAATTGCCTCAAGCTACAATTGTCCAAATGACACCGTGACAATTTCAATTGTTGTAGCTGGTTATGTCTCAATTGAGAATATTCAATTTCTTGAAAATTTAAACCTATACCCAAACCCAACATCGGGAAAATTTTACCTTAATTTTAATTCCTTAAAAAGTGATGAGGTACAATTTTTTCTCTATTCGACATCAGGAAAATTAGTCCATACATTTAATAAAAAAGAGGTTAAAATAGGTGATAACAATATGCAATTCGACCTCAATTTAATTGATATAGCGAAAGGTTATTATTTCTTAAAAATAGAAGGACAAAATAATAACGCAACACTTCCTATAATATACAATAAACATTAACAAATTTTATTTATAAATTCGCACTCTAAATTTTATAGAAAAATGGATTTTTTAGATTATACATATTACCATAACACTGTTTTAGAATGGTCAATCGCCTTAGGTATTATTCTTGGTGGAGTTATCGTTGCAAAAATTCTTTATTGGTTTACAAGTACTATTATGAAAACCATAACGTCTAAAACCAAAACAAAATTAGATGACTTGTTAATTGACAAACTAGAAAAACCCGTAATACTTATCATTATAATTGCAGCTTATTATTGGGGTGTTTCTTATTTAAACTTCCCAAAAGATGCTAATGGATTGAGCATTGGTCTTGAAAATTTGCTTTTTAAACTTGCAACTTTTGCTCTTGTAATTGACATTACCTGGATGATTTCTAGAATATTGGATGCAATTGTTGAAGAATATGTAGTGCCAATAGCTGAAAAATCGGAAAGCGACTTTGATGACCAAGTGCTTCCAATAATGCGAAAAGGTATTAGAGCAGTTATCTGGATAATGGGAATCATTATTGGGATGGATAATCTTGGCATTGACATTACAGCAATGATTGCGGGACTTGGAATTGGAGGTTTAGCATTAGCTCTAGCCGCTCAGGACATGGTAAAAAACATCTTTGGTGGCATCATGATTTTTTTAGATAAACCATTTAAAATTGGAGAAAGAATTCAAATTGATGGTTTTGATGGAACTGTGGAGGAAGTTGGTTTAAGAAGCACTCGAGTTCGTACGTTAGAAGGAAGGTTATTAATAGTTAATAACAGTACTTTCTCTGACAATACTGTTGTAAACGTTAGTGCTGAGCACACCAGAAAAGTAGTACTGAATCTGGGCATGACATATGACACAACTCCCGAACAGATGCAGCGATCTATGGATATTTTAAAAGAAATTGTAATTGCTCATCCTGCAATAGAAACTGAAGATGCTTCGATAGGTTTCAATGCATATGGAGATTTTGCTTTAGGGATACTTTTTGTCTATCGTATAAAAAAAGCTGGAGATATATTACAAACACAAACAGAAATCAATCTTGAAATATTAAACCGTTTTAATGCCGAAGGTCTCGAATTCGCATTCCCTACACAGACTATTTTCAAAAAGGAAATGGCATAAACGCAATGAAAGAAGCTTATAAGAAATTTTATAAAAAATTCAGGTTTAATCTGAGTGCAAATAACAATCCGGTTTTTATAGGTTTTTATAAGTATTTCTATTCTCCAGCTAAAGGATCTGTTTCTGCTTTTTTAGATGAATTCTCAAAACTCCATGATACAGTTAACGTTATACAAATTGGAGCAAATGATGGCATTACGCATGATCCAATACATAAGTTTATCAAGAGAGATAGGTGGAACGGTGTTTTATTAGAACCTCAAAAACATGTATTTCCTGCACTAGAGAAATTGTACGCAAAAAACAACGGTATAAAAACCTTAAATGCTGCATTAGGAGATTCAGACGGAAAAACATACCTATATAAAATTGGTTTTAGCAATTCTCGATGGGCCACCGGGCTTGCAACTTTCAATAAGGAAGTTTTAGAAGAAGCATTTGAAAATGGTTATGTAGAAAAATGGGCTGGAGTAGATAACGTATCAATACCTATCAATAAAGAAGAACAAATTGTTGCTGAAGAAATCCAGGTTACAAGCACAGACACCTTGCTGCAATCGAATAATCTTAACCAAGTAGATTTCTTACAAATAGATACCGAAGGATTTGACTTTGAAGTCATTAAATTATTTTTGGGAAACACTTTGGAAATAAAACCAACCGGAATCATATACGAGCACTTTCATTTATCTAATGAAGACATTACAAAATGTGAATCATTCTTGTATAAAAATGGATACATAACAAAACAATACGGGGGAAATACCGCTGCTTTGTTAAAATCAGACAAACCATATTTTTCTGCATTGGAAAAGTATTTTTAATACCTTTTTTTTATTGAAAACGCAGCATTAATCTCATGAGCACCTTGTGAAATTAGATTGGAACAAGTTAAAATTTACTAACTTAAACTAATGAAAGCAATCGATCTATTGATTAAAGATTAGAGATTGAAGGAGTAGAATACATATTTGGAGTTCCTGGAGAAGAGAATTTAGACTTCTTAAATTCCATAAAAGACGCGAAAATAAAATTAATCCTTACAAGACATGAGCAAGGAGCTGGTTTCATCGCTGCAACCTAGGGAAGACATACCGGAAAACTTAGAGTTTGTCTAGTGACTTTAGGTCCAGAGTAACCAATTTCACTACTTAGCTTTAGACTACTCTCAGAATCATTCTATGTTAAAAGTTTTAATGAAAGAGAAAACTTGTATCTTATTACCCCATTAAGAGTAAATTTTATGTTAAAAGTAGTATCACCTTTCGACCAAAGTTTAATAAAAGAAATTCCCCTTGCAGGAAAAGCTGAAGTCGAACATGCACTTGCAACTGCTCATAGACTATTTCAAAATCAGTCCAAATGGATACCTGCTCATGAGCGAATTGCCATTTTGGAGCGCACTGTAGAAATAATGAAAATGCGAATTGAAGAGTTAACCATTATAGCAGCAAAAGAAGGGGGGAAACCTTTTAATGATTCTAAAGTTGAAGTTTTGCGAGCTATTAATGGTGTTAAAATAGCAGCAGAGCACATTGGGCAATTAAAAGGTAAACAAATCCCTATGGGCTTAACAAAAGCATCTGAAGGGAGAATCGCGTTTACTTCTCGAGAACCAATTGGGGTTGTATCTTCGATAAGTGCTTTTAATCACCCGTTAAATTTAATAATTCACCAATCGGTTACAGCTATAGCTGCTGGTTGTCCAGTAATTATTAAACCCGCATTAGCAACACCTTTATCCTGTTTAGCATTTGTGGAAATACTATCCGAAGCTGGATTACCAAAAGGTTGGTGTCAATCCATAGTATGCGAAAATGAAGCGGCAGAAAAATTGGTAACAGATTCTAGAGTAAATTATTTTTCATTTATTGGCTCTGCAAAAGTGGGATGGTTTTTACGGTCTAAATTATCTCCGGGAACAAGATGCGCATTAGAACATGGTGGCGCTGCTCCAGTAATAGTTGAGGAAGACGCAAACATTTCAGAAATGCTACCGGCATTGGCAAAAGGAGGTTTTTACCATGCAGGTCAAGTTTGTGTCTCAGTTCAAAGAGTATTTGTTCACAAATCTATTTTTAATAAAGTAGCTGAAGGATTAAGTGAATTAGCATCTCAATTAATTGTTGGCGACCAAATGGATCCAGCGACTGAAGTTGGCCCTCTTATATTACCAAGAGAAGTTGACAGAGTGGAACAATGGGTGAATGAAGCCGTAGCTGCTGGAGCAATGATATTATGCGGAGGAAAGAGAATATCTGAAACTTGTTATCAGCCAACAGTATTAGTAAATCCGCCGATGGACGTAAAAGTTTCTACTTCAGAAATTTTTGGACCTGTAGTCTGTATGTATTCTTATACCGAACGGGACAAAGCAATTGAAATAGCGAATAGTTTGGACGCACATTTTCAAGCTGCGGTGTTTACTGAAAATCTAGATATTGCATTAGACTGTATCAAAAAATTAAACGCTACTGCTGTAATGGTGAATGATCATACTGCTTTTAGAGTGGATTGGATGCCATTCGGAGGTAGAGACGCATCAGGAATAGGAATGGTAGGAATTCAATATTCTATGCAGGAAATGACAAGAGAAAAATTAATGGTAATCAAAAGTAAAGTGTTGTAATTTAACAAGTTGAAGTTATGAATGTAAGAAGAATATTTATCACAATATCAATTATAATATTGAGTGCTATAGGGGCATCAGCATATTTTTGGTTACCTGCTCTTTGGAGTTTAGTTATAATCGGACCCTTAATCATTATGGGACTAACCGACATGTTACAAAACAAACACACCATCAAAAAAAACTTCCCCTTAATCGGAAGGTTAAGGTATGTTTTAGAAGCGATTCGCCCAGAGATAATGCAGTATTTCGTTGAAACAGATACAGAAGGACGACCAATTAACAGGCAGTACAGAAGCCTTATTTATCAACGATCAAAAAAAACAACTGACACCGTTCCATTTGGAACGCAAATGAACGTCTATAGCGCTGGTTATGAATGGTTGGATCATTCTATGTATGCAAAAGGTGAGAAAGAAATAAACGACAAACCGAGGATAACTGTTGGAGGTCCAGATTGCAGACAACCTTATTTTGCAAGTTTACTAAACATTTCAGCAATGAGTTTTGGGTCATTGAGTAAGAATGCTATTATGGCCCTAAATAAAGGAGCAAAAAAAGGAAGATTTGCTCATAATACAGGTGAAGGATCTATTAGTCCATATCATTTAAAGTTCGGAGGAGATTTAATTTGGCAAATTGGAACAGGGTATTTTGGCTGTAGAAACGAAGAGGGAGAATTTGATGCGGAAAAATTTGCTGAAAAAGCAACTCTAAAGAATGTAAAAATGGTTGAAATAAAACTCTCTCAAGGTGCTAAACCAGGCCATGGAGGAATTTTACCAGCAAGTAAAAACACTGAAGAAATTGCTTTAATTAGGGGTGTTAAGCCACATACTAGCGTTCATTCACCACCGAGTCACTCGGTATTTTCCAACGCTACTGGACTAATGCATTTCATTCAACTATTAAGAGAAAAATCCGAGGGAAAACCAATCGGATTCAAATTATGTGTTGGTAAAAAACAGGAATTTATTGACTTATGCGAGGCCATGATTTCATCTGGTATAAAGCCTGACTTTATTTCTGTAGATGGGGGTGAAGGAGGAACTGGAGCTGCACCTATCGAATTCTCGAATTCCTTGGGGATGCCTTTGCGAGACGCCGTGGCTTTTGTTTACGACACTTTGATTGGATATGACTTAAAAAAAGACATCAAAATTATTGCCTCAGGCAAAGTTTTCAGTGGATTTCATATTGCAAGAATACTTGCTTTAGGCGCAGACATGGTAAGTAGTGCGAGAGCGATGATGATGGCTGTTGGCTGCATTCAAGCTTTAAAGTGCAATGATAATCATTGTCCAGTAGGAGTAGCGACGCAAAATGCCGCACTCATGAAAGGTCTAGATGTTGACAACAAAGCGAAAAGGGTTACGAATTTTCACGATGAAACACTTCGAAGCTGTAGTGAATTAGCCGGTGCCGCAGGAATCACCAATTTAGTTGATTTAGAGCGAAAACATATAAATCGAAGAGTTAGTATGAATGCTGTTTTAAAGTATGATGAGATTTTTCCATATATTGAAAAAGGAAGTTTATTAAAATAGTCTTACGCTAAAATAGATTGTAAAAGTCACAGAGCTAATCGCTATATAAAAATTGGTAAATTCGTCAAGAATGATTCGAAAAGTAAACTTAGAAGACGCGTCTCAAATAATGAATATTTACAACTATTACGTAGATCATTCAATCGTAACATTTGATACAGAGCATGCGCCATTGGATGAAATTCAGGATAAGGTTCAAGCAACCATGAATCTGTATCCTTGGATTGTATATGAACTAGGTGGAGAAATACTGGGGTACGCTTATGGCAGTGAGTGGAAAGCGAAGGATGGATATAAACATTCTGTAGAAACAACAGTATATTTGAAAAACGGTTCTATAAAAAAAGGATTGGGAACACTACTCTATCAAGAATTAATCAATCAGCTTAGAGAATTAAATTTCCATGCACTAATGGGGTGCATTACTTTGCCAAACGATGCTAGTATTAGACTACACGAAAAATTTGGATTTGAAAAAGTAGGTCATTTTAAAGAAGTCGGTTACAAGTTTGATAATTGGATTGATGTAGGATACTGGGAATTAAGAATATAATATTAAAGTTGCACATAAATCACACACTTTCAAACTATGAGTTTTAACCTTGATAATATTCCTTCTCAAAAAGGAAAAATAGCGATTGTAACCGGAGCTAATTCTGGGCTGGGAAAAGAAATTACAATTGGATTAGCAAAAAAAGAATTCAAAGTAATAATGGCTTGCCGAAATCAATCGAAAGCTGAATCAGCAAAAGCGGAAGTATTATCTAAAGTAAATAGCGCGGATATAGAAATAATGCTTTTGAACCTTAACAGCTTAAAATCTGTTCGGAATTTTGCTACAACATTTGCTGAAAAATACGATAGCCTCGATTTATTAATTGAGAATGCTGGAATTATGATTCCACCACTTGCTAAAACAGAAGATGGTTTCGAAAGCCAAATGGGTGTTAACTATTTTAGTCATTTTTTACTTACCAATTTGCTATATCCCATTTTAAACAAAACTGAAGGAGCACGAATAGCAACAACGAGTAGTTTGGCGCATGAAAGGGGAAGAATTGATTTTGATAATTTAAACGCAGAAAAAAGTTATTCCAAAATTGGGGCATATGGGCAAAGTAAATTAGCTTGTCTACTGTTTGCATACGAACTAAAAAGAAGGTTAGAAAAAGCTGGCAGTAACGTTATTGCTGTTTCCTCCCACCCAGGAGTATCAAAAACAAACTTATTTACGAATATTCCTATCGATTGCTCAATTCCTTATGGCGCCACTTCTACCCAATATTTACGCACCCACCTAAATATGCTGCCTTACCAACATTGTACGCAGCCTTAGGCCCTGATGTGAAAAGTGGAGATTATTTTGGACCTACTGGCTTTAACGGAATGAAAGGAAAACCTGGAAAAGTAAAATCAAAACCACATTCCTACGACGAAAAAATAGCATCTGAACTATGGGATGTTTCTGAAAAGCTAACTGGAGAAAAATTTGTGTTATAAAAAGGGATACAAAACCGATTCCGGGTGCACTAAAACCACTTCAAAAACATATAGGATTGGAAATTAATTGATGTATCTTTATGAACGAAAATTGACCTTAATTATAGATAAATAACTAAAAGACTAAATTGACCAGGAAGGTTACCTTCCGAAATAAATACAGCGGTAAATTAACGGTCTAATTATTGTTAAGCTGAAAACGAATAACTTAATTAAAATAACATGAAAAAAGCAATTTACCTTACATGCAGCATAGCTCTGTTTTCTGTCTCCACAGCAACTGCTCAATTTGATAAACTCAAAAAAACCGTGGACAAAAAGATTGAGGCAGTAAAACCATCTTCACCTGGTTTGAGTCAAGAAGAAGTTGGTGCCGGATTGAAAGAAGCATTAAACAAAGGAATAGAAAAGGGAGTGGAGCAACTTTCTAAACCAGATGGCTTTTTCAAAGACCTTTCAATAAAAATACCACTGCCAGAGGAGGCAAATAAAGTTGAAACTAAATTACGTAGCATTGGTCAAGGAAAAAAAGTTGACGAAACTATTGAATCAATTAACAGAGCTGCTGAAGATGCTACCACTGCTTCAAAAGACATTTTTGTAGAGGCAATTAAAGGAATGAGTATTAATGATGCGATGAGTATTCTCGATGGCGAAGATAATGCAGCAACAAAGTTTCTCGATAAATCAACAAGAGCAGATTTGATAAGTAAATTTGAGCCTATCGTAAAGATTTCATTAGATAAAGTAGGTGCCACAAAAAACTGGAAGGCAATTTTCAGTACTTACAATAAATTACCATTTGTAGAAAAAGTAAATCCTGATCTTGTTGAATATGCAACCGTTAAGGCTATTGATGGATTGTTTGTTCAAATTGCCAAGGAAGAATTAAAAATTCGACAAGACCCTGCGGCCAGAGTAACTGATCTATTGAAAAAAGTATTTGGTTAATTCTATTTGCAGAATAAAAAGTTGAAGTTAATTTGAATTATTGCTAGAAGGGAGTATTATAACTTTCTTCAATAAAGTGAAGCAAAATATGGAAAAGCCTTTGTCAATTTGGAACCATACCAACTAAACATCTCTCCATCAACTATTTTTATTTCAACTTCAGGAAAATGTTTTTTTAGCTCTTGAACATGCTTTTTATTGAATGGGAATGGTTCAGTAGAAAGCAAAATAATTTCTGGTTCCAAGGCTTTTAACCCCTCTACTTTTAGCTCTAAATACCTGTCTGCCATTACCACATTTATATATCCGGCATGGTACAGCATATCATCAATAAATGTGTTTTTACCAACTACCATATAAGGATCATTCCAAATAAAGTAAACCACTTTTTTTAAATCAATTGGCTGTTTAAAAGCATCTTTAGCTTTAGAGATAGTCTTTAATATTTCTATTCCCTTTTCCCGGGAATTCGTAAAACGAGAAACTTCAAATATCATTTCAAGAGCCTCTTCAAACATACCAATGTCTGACATCCAAACTGAATAGTCTTTCTCTAATGCAACAATATCTTCTTTCGTATTCTCTTCCTTATTTCCTATTATTAAATCGGGTTTCAGTGCAGCTATTTTTTCAAAATCTACGCATTTAGTGCCCTCCTACTCTTGGCTTGGAATCAAACCATTCTTTCGGATGCACACAGAATTTTGTTACTCCCACTACCCTTTCGCCGAGCCCTAGTTCAAATAATAATTCAGTTTGAGATGGAACCAATGAAATTATCCGTAACGGAAAAACGGGAAGTAATACTTCCCGTTTCATTTGATCTATTATTTTAATTGTATCTCTCAACTTTAGGCAATTGCTCTTATTACATCTTGATAGGTAATAATGTGTTTTTTATCTCCATCATAATTTACAACCACCGCTGTTGCTCCATTAGAAAACAATTTAGAGACTTCTTCTATGGAAGCTTTACCTTGAACCTCCGGCAGAGGAGCTTCCATTACATGTTTAATTGGAAGTTCTTTCAATTCTGAATTGTCCAGCAATTTTGCAAAAAGGTGATTATCTGACAAAGAGCCCACGCATTTATTTCCTTCCACAACGGGAATTTGAGAAATCCCGTATTGGTTCATTAATAACAATGCTTGAGAAACAGGATTCTCCTCAGTTACAGTGACTAAATGCTTACCTGCATGATCTTTAATCAAATCAACTGCGGATGTTTTCTCTTCGTCTAAAAAGCCTCTTTCACGCATCCAATCATCATTAAACATTTTACCAACGTAACGGCTTCCATGATCGTGAAATAAAACAACTACAACATCATCTTTCGTTAATTCTTCCTTTAATTGCAATATTCCTTTAATCGCTGAACCTGCAGAATTCCCAACAAAGATACCTTCCTCTTTTGCTAGTTTTCTTTGATATACCGCTGCATCTTTATCCGTAACTTTTTCAAACTTGTCAATCACAGAAAAGTCTACATTTTTCGGAAGAATATCTTCTCCAATACCTTCTGTTATGTAAGGATAGATTTCATTCTCGTCAAATATTCCCGTTTCGTGATATTTTTTGAACACCGAACCGTACGTATCTATTCCCCAAATTTTAATGTTTGGATTCTTTTCTTTTAAATATTTACCGACACCCGATATTGTACCACCAGTGCCAACTCCAACCACGAAATGCGTGATTTTCCCTTCAGTTTGTTCCCAAATTTCCGGTCCCGTAGTTAAGTAGTGTGCTTTGGTATTTGACGGGTTATCATATTGGTTCACATACCATGAATTAGGTGTGGTATCCGCCAATGTTTTTGACACTGAATAATAAGAACGAGGATCATCTGGTGCAACATTGGTTGGACAAACATGCACCTCTGCTCCAACAGCTCTCAAAATATCCATCTTCTCTTTACTTTGTTTATCGCTTAAAACACAAATTAATTTGTATCCTCTTAACAAAGCAACTAAAGCCAATCCCATTCCAGTATTCCCTGAAGTACCCTCAATAATAGTTCCACCTGGCTTCAATCTTCCATCTGCTTCAGCATCATCTATCATTTGGAGTGCCATCCTATCTTTTACTGAGTTTCCTGGATTTACAGTTTCAATTTTAGCAAGTACTAGAGCATCCACCTCTTTGCACATTGTGTGTATTTTCACCAATGGGGTATTACCTATTGTTTGAAGAATATTATTATAGTATTTCATAGTGCATGTTTAATATGCACAAAGGTAATAAAATAGAACATAAAAAAAGGCACTATACAAGCACCTCTTTTTACCATTTTTTAACGAAATCATTCTTAAATAGCCAATAATCTATCGCGTTTATTGTTAAGAATTTCAATCTGCTTTTGGAAAGCTTCATTCTGAGAACACTGAAACATTTGAGGCATACTTGCCCAAGCGTTAATATCTTCAGAAGCAGAAGACAATTGAATTTGCAACCCTATATCTTCAGGATTTGCAGCTACTTTTTCAGTTATGCTTGCAAAGCTTTTAATTCCTTCTGCATAATCTTCCAGGAACATTTTACAATCTTCACTTATTGGGTTTTCAATTTCCTCTTCAATCTCTTTTATTTCTAAAGACAAATCATTCTCATAATCAACTCTTGCAACACTATCAACTGCAAGGGATGAAGTATCAATAATCACGGAATCTTTTATTATTAACACACTATCCTCTTCTACCCATTTATTCTCCACTGATTTATCCTCAGGAGCAACTAAATCTTCTGATGATTCACTACATGCTACAAAAATTACAGATAATGAAAATATTACTATTAGACCTTTCTTCATATTTTTATTTTTTTATTCGTTCAGTAATTCCAGTGTTTCTTGCGCTGAAATAATCTTACCATTGAAATCTCCGATAACAAACGTATCTATCAAGCCTTCTCTTTCCAATTCAGCTTGAAACTCTTCGGCTTCATCAAATGTCTCAAACCATCCTAGGAAAGACCTAATTAAACCTGATTCCGGATCTCTCTTAAATGTAACATCACCAATTGCAAGGTATATGTCCAGCACTTCCGTTGGAACATTTCCTGTATATTCCCCTACTTGAACTCTAAATCGAACTAATTCCCTACGCACAACACTTCCTGTTGGTTCTACAGATTCAACTATAACATCTTTAGAAGTATCTACAACATCAAAATTCGCTTCGGATAGCTTAATACGCTTACCATCCCTGAACGCAACGATAAATGAACCTTCATATCCCATTTCTAACAATGCAATTCTATGTTCTGCAGCTTTACTTTTTTCATCAGAAGAGCCTGAGTAATACCTAAACAAATCATCATCGCCTTCAGTGTAGACCACTTCTCTAGCATCACTAAACACACTGGTAGATAATTCTTTGCGAAAAGCGCCAATCTGCACCCTGTATGTTGTTCCCAGGCTAATATCAACAGTATTTAGAGTCGTATCAACCGCACTAACTATACTCGTGTCAACTACACTCACTATACTCGTGTCAACTGCACTCTCTGAACTCGCCGCAGCGGCAGCGGCTGACAGCAATAATTCCGCTCTTGCTTTATCGATTGCTTCTTGACTTACAAATTCTAAAGCTTCATCTTTCGAAACTTTTGCAATACCTTTCACATCCATTCCGTTTTTCTTGAATTGATCCATTGCAGCCATAGCTTCTTCCAAAGTATTGTAACCTCTTACAACATACTCGCGTGTACCATCATCTCTTTCAACTACGTGGAATCCTGGTTGGCTTAATAATTTATCTCTAATTTCTTTCGGTAATTGTCCTTCATCCGAATCAAAAACTACCGCTACATCTACAAAACCTTCGCTATCATTGGCAAAACCACTAGTATTAATAGGAAGACTTGAACCTTCACCCAGTGTTACGCTAGCAACATCTATACTATATTCCGTACCCAAAGAGTCCTTATATTTTCTATAAGCCAATTCAAAATCAGCATCAGACATCGTAACTCCAACCTTATTAACCATTGCATCGGGTTTTGTTGCTTTCTCTTCATCTAAATAATCTGGAACACCGTCCAAATCATTATCTAATGGACATCCAAACTCATCCACAAGAATTCCTTCAGGGGTTTTTGCGCACAAATCAATAAAGTCTACTATTAAATCACCATCAGAATCAATAGAATCTAATTTTTGCATATCATCAAACATTGAAGGCTTATCTTCCTCAATAGAGTCTATTTTTCCAGAATTCAGATCGATAGAAAGTGCAAAATGCGAATATAAAAATCTATCATTTGCCTTATTCCCTTGTCTGCCTCCCAAACTTTCAATAGTGATTCCATCAACCAAATCAGAAAACGCAAAATGCATGGATGTTCCTACTCTAAATTTTATTCGATCAGTTATGTGAAAATTTGCACCAACTTCTAAAGGAATAGCAAACGTCCTTTCCGAATATTTACCAAAACCATCTAAATCCAATTCTCTTATATCACTTTCATAAACATAATCTCGATAAATTTCGGTTGCATCTTCAGAGCCAACAGATCCTTCCTCCATATTTCTAATCGTCCCATCAGACCAGTAATTATAGTAATTACCATTCGCATCGTACATGTCAGATTTGGACAAGAACTCCATTGACTCTATACCAAAAGATATATATGGATCCACATTTCTTTCTGGTTTTAGCAGCTGCTTAAAATTATAATTTAAAGTCCACCCACCTGTTGTTATGTGAGAATTGAAATTTAAATTGCGTGTTTCAGACCTTTCGCTTCCACTCACCTGACCAAATAATACATAAAAACTTATGTCTAAGTAATCATTAATTGGATTTATCAAGCGTAAATCGTAACCTATTCTACTAACAGTTGGATGATAGCCTTTGTGATTACTCCCTATATCTCCATAAAAAGTAAACATCCCTGTCCCCAAACTTAATTGCGGTCTAAATACTATTTCCAATGGCTTCGGTCCTAAACTCTCCTTTTCATTGGAAACCTCCATAGCATCTGAAGAGTCTGAAACATCTATAACTGATGTAGAATCTGGAACACCCATAACCGCTGTAGAATCTGGAACACCCATAACCGCTGTGGAGTCTGGAACACCCATAACCGCTGTAGAATCTGGAACACCCATAACCGCTGTAGAATCTGGAACACCCATAACCGTGTAGAATCTGGAACACCCATAACCGCTGTGGAGTCTGGAACACCCATAACCGCTGTAGAATCTGGAACACCCATAACCGCTGTAGAATCTGGAACACCCATAACCGCTGTAGAATCTGGAACACCCATAACCGCTGTAGAATCTGGAACACCCATAACCGCTGTAGATCTGGAAACCCATAACCGCTGTAGATCTGGAACACCCATAACCGCTGTAGAATCTGGAACACCCATAACCGCTGTAGAATCTGGAACACCCATAACCGCTGTAGAATCTGGAACACCCATAACCGCTGTGGAGTCTGTGGTGTTTTCTTGAGAGAAACCAACAACGGTCAATAAACTGCAAATAAATAAGAATATGAGGTGTTTAATTTTCATTTAAATACTTCTAAAATCATTCCGTGTACGGCACTGTGAGCATAATGTTCTATTAAAGTAAGTAAAAAAACAAAAAAATACATGGCAATAAGAGAAGTTTGAGGCGAATGATGCACTAACAAATGTTAAGAAGCCAAATTCTATCGTGAAATATAGATTGAATTGTAAGATCTCTGCATTCAATCTATTGATTTAAACTTTTCCCCTTCAATACCAGATTTAATTTTATCGGCTCTTTTCATTTCATAAAAAACAATTGATGCTGCCACTGCTACATTCAAACTTCCAACCTCTCCATACTGCGGTATTGTCAATGTATTTACCATCTTGGCAATTACTTCTTTTGGCAACCCTGTTCTTTCATTTCCAAAAATTAAATTGCAATTATTAGGGAAATTATAATCAATTAAACTAGCTTCATTTTCACCAATTTCCACTCCAACATTAACAATCTTTAATCTCTCTGACCAAGCAAAAAAATCTTTTTCTGTGTCAAAAATCAATAACTTTCCCAAATCTTCAATTTTCCGAGTGTAGGAATGAGTTCCTCCTTTAAACTTCCATCTTTCCTGTCCACCAATAAGAATTAAAAAATTTCCTCCGAATGAGATATGAGACCTTGCTATCATCCCAATATTTTTAGAACTCCTAGGTTATATAATACGGTATTAAATTTCATTAAAACAAAGAACCGTATTAATATGTTATTCTACAAATTCTGTTAGATTAAAACTTAAGAATAAGACCTGTAAAAAAGTTTATTCCTGCTTGGGGAAAAGCTCCAATCATATTATATCTGCCATCAACACTTTCCTTGTTTGCAAAAGCATCATCAGGCTACAGGATTATAATATTCAGATTTGAATTTATAAATCCAAGCATTAGAAACGTATTGCGTATTTGTAAAATTTCTGATCCAAGCGTTCCAAATAATTTCTTTAAATAATTTCGTTTTCAAAGAATATTGCAATCGAATATCATTTACAACATAAGCAGCTAGCATTCTATCTGAATTTGATGTGTTATCGATGTATTGGTCACCAACATATTTGGTAACAACTGCCAGTTCCATATTTCCATATTTTTTTGAATTTAATGGCTTAAAAACTATTTGACTAGAAGCTATAATATTTGGCGAAAAAGCTATATGTGTATTTTCATAATTCGTTTCTACTTGTCCCCATGTATCCCAATCATCAATAAATTCCGTAAATGAAGCTATTTTGTTATCACTAATGGTTGTGTTCATTTTCCATTCTAAATTCTTTAATAAGGAAATCCCTCCACTTATTTCAATTCCTCTTCTATAAGAGGAAGCAACATTTGTTCTTACAGCTGCGCCAACATCATTAATTGCTCCCGTAAGAATTAATTGATTTGTATAATCCATGGAATAAATATTTATATTGGCATAGGCTTTCTTATATTTCAACTTATACCCAAACTCCAAATCCTTCATACTTTCATGACTTGGACGACTATTTGGCGTTGAATTCGTGTAATCATCTCTATTGGGCTCTTTATTTCCCACTCCAAAAAATGCATATAAGGAATGCTTTTCATTTAGCTTATAGTTAACTCCCGCTTTCGGATTAAAGAAGGATGCACTTATAGATTGGCCCGCACTATTTAGTTCATTATCAAATCCAAGAAAATTATATTGGATCATGCGTTGTTGTAGATCAAACAAAAGGTTAAGTTTATCACCAATTTTGTAATCAAGTTTTGCGTAAAAATTTACATCATTCTTTGTTGCATCATCATCATAATACCTGTGTCTTATTTTACCGTTACTAGCATATTGAGCCCAAATAACCTCACCATAATGACCTCCAATATACTGATTAGCACCTCCGCCAACGATTAAATTTAGATTTTTCTTAGCATATGTATACGAGAAAACAGTTCCATAAAAATGATTGTCCAACCACCTTCTTCGGATTAGGTCTGTATTTTCAATAGTATCCCCAGATAGAGTGTTCACGTTTTCCAATCCATAATCAGAAAGAGCATCCTCTGTTCTGTATTGCTCATAATATCCTAACCCACGCGTATAATGCAAAGAAATATTAAAGTTTGAATACTTTTGAATTTTCTGAACAAAATGCAATTGATAATGAGTTTGATCATAATTATCTACTTCGTTTTCATAAGTATAAGCATTGTAGGTTCTCAAATCAGTATCAGAACTATCCAAATATCTTACTGGAACTCCGTTCCAGGCTTGATATGTTTTTTCATGTCCAGAAAAAACAACTGCTTTAAGCATTGTTTTTTCTCCAACATATCCTCCTGATAAATAATATGATTTTAAATCTGAAGAAGCTCTATCAATGTATCCATCCGACTTTAATTGAGATAACCTACCTTCAAATGTCCAATTATTATTGAGTAACCCCGTTCCAAATCTCACTGTATTTTTAATTGTATTAAAAGAACCTAAACTATTTGATATCTCTCCAAATGGTTTTACATCATCTGAACCAAGTGTATTTAAATTAATACTTGCTCCAAAAGCACCTGCACCATTTGTAGAGGAACCAACCCCTCTTTGTATTTGAATACTTGCTGTAGAAGATGAAATGTCTGGTAAATCTACCCAAAATGAACCTTGAGATTCTGCATCATTTAAAGGAATTCCATTTATAGTGACATTAACTCTTGTAGCATCGGAACCCCTAATCCTAATACCAGTATAGCCAACGCCTGCACCCGCATCAGAAGTAGTGACAACTGATGTTGCCTGATCTAGCAAAATGGGTAAATCGACACCATGGTTTTGCTTCTCAATATCATCAGCAGTAATATTCTCATGAGCAACAGGAGAATTTTCATTAACACGGGTTGCACTAACCACAACTTCATTCAATATCTGTTTTTCAATCGTATCAGGAATTGTGACGACGCTAGAATCAGTATTGTAAACGCTTTGAGAATATCCAGAAATTGAAGACAATAAGATACTCAGAAAAATAATTTTCTTATTCATGATTTTAGGTTTATTGTGTCTTACAAGGGAGTAAGAAAAACACATGTTTTAATTTACAATAAACAATCCCTACGCTAGAATTACCTAGATCAGGTTCTTTTCGTCAATCAAACGAAAATGGGTGTAATCTCAGCCTTCCGATAATTATCGGATAGGCACCCCCTTTGAATTAGGATACAAAATTATCTAAATAATAATGTCCAACAATATTTAATTAAAATAATTTGAAAATATTTCCAGAACTCTTTCCAATCGACCTGATTCACTGCCACTTACAACTATAAAAGGAACACCTAATTTTATTATCTCTTCTTTATAAATGGAAAACAATTCATCTCTGTTATTCGGATTTTCCCTTTGCGAATCTTCTTTCCAAGGAAAATCTGGAGAGGCTAATAAGTATAAATCGGGTAGATTATTCTTCAAAAATTCCATGATTTCTGGTTCACAACTTCCGTACTTGTATTCGCTCCATATTTTTATCGTTAATAAATCGGTATCACAAATTAAATATGAAGGAGTTTGACTAGTAATATCTTTTTCTAATTCCAACTGCCCTCTTGCAATTAGGACTAAGTCATTTTCATCGTATTCTCGATCTAAAGAATCAATATACTCTCGCGCATATTCTCGCACATGAGGAGTAAACAATGATTCCGATAAATGTTTGCACAAGGTACTTTTACCAGAAGATTCTGGTCCCGTTATCACTACCTTCTTCATACAACTTCTAAATTATGTGATTTGTTATCTTCAGTTGTTTTAAGCCAAGCAAAATATCCTGCAATAGCAATGAAAGCATAAATAAGATATAAAAAACTAGAAATTGTTAAGCCTTTATAAAAATATAACGGAATGGTTATAACATCTCCGACTATCCAAAATATCCAGTTTTCAATTTTTCGTTTTGCCATCAACCACATTCCACAAAAGAAGATTGCTGTTGTTAATGTATCTACATACGCAGTCCAATTATCAAACTTATCAAAGGCAGTATATATAATACATATAGAACTGCATGCCACCGTAAAAATAATGCTTGTTATTATCTTTTCTTTATTATTTGTTCTGGAAATATGTAATAAGTCTTTTCCATTAGATTTTCTGGTCCACAAATACCATCCATAAATACTCATTATTACATAAAATATATTAATAATAAAATCTCCAAACAACTCCCACTTAACAAGTAAGTAAACGAATATAATAGAAGCAAAAATCCCAGAAGGATAAACGAGTACATTATTTTTTTTTGCATACAAAACACTAACTATGCTAAAAAATACTGCCGTTAACTCAAGTGCAATGTCTACCTTGGCGTATGCTGAATATTGACTAAATAGTGTTTCAAAAAGTTGGTTCATAATTGCTGCGATCACTTTTTACAACTTTTAAATTGACAATAATATGTTCTTCATTTTCAAAAGAAGTTTTAATTTCCTTTGTCAAGAATGACATAACATTATTGTATTCACCGTAAACTTGAGTGCTCAGAGGATTCTCTATAATAGTAAATTCAGAATCTCTTAATCGCTTAATAAAGTCCTTTATTGGTGGCTCAAAATCAGTTTTTAACGGCATTAAAGTAAGTTCTACTGAGATCTTCATAGTAGTTTGATTTGGATAACTGCAGCAAATTTAAAGAAAGAAATCTTTTTATTTTGAACATTTCACTACTTTCGAAGCATAATATAAATTATAAGTTATGTCAGAAGCAATGAATCAGGGAAATGTAAAATTATCAATTAGTGAAAAGGGAATTGGCACAATTGAGTTTTCCCACCCATTGAGTAATTCCTTGCCAGGGAAAATATTAGCAAAATTAGCAGACACAATTACTGAAGCAGGAGCAAATGATTCTGTAAAAATTATTATTCTAAGATCAGCCGGTGAACGCGCTTTTTGCGGTGGAGCTAGTTTTGATGAACTAATTTCAATAAACAATATTGAAGTAGGAAAAACTTTCTTTTCTGGTTTTGCTAATGTCATTAATGCCTCTCGTAAATGTCCAAAATTGATTATTGGGCGTGTTCAAGGAAAAGCTGTTGGAGGGGGAGTTGGAATGGCTAGTGCTGTTGATTTTTGTTTTGCTACTAAATTTGCATCGGTAAAATTAAGTGAATTAGCCGTAGGTATCGGACCTTTTGTTGTTGGTCCTGCAGTTGAGCGAAAGGTTGGAACTTCTGCAATGAGTATGATGGCAATTAATGCAACTGAATGGTATAGTGCAGATTGGGCAAGAGAGAAAGGGCTATATGCGGATGTTTTTAACGATATTAACAAAATGGATGAAGCAATCGAGACACTTGCAAACAAATTGGCATCTTCAAACCCAGAAGCTATGCGCATGCTTAAACAAGTTTTTTGGGAAGGAACGGAGCACTGGGACGCGCTTCTTTCAGATAGAGCTGCTATGAGTGGAAAATTGGTTCTTTCTGATTTTACTCGAAATGCAATTCAAGCTTTTAAGAAAAAATAGCACCTAAATTAATAATGAGAAAAGGCAGTGTTGTCTGCACTGCCTTTTTTGGTTTCACTTCTTTCTAGTTGGTTATCTAACGACTGTTACATCACCTATATATTCATGCCCTTCTCCTTTGTCATCGATTGTTCTTACTAACCAAACGTAAGCATCAACTTGTACTGGAGTTCCTTTATGTTTTCCATCCCAACCGATGTCTTTGTTGTGTGATTCGAAAATTTGTTCACCCCAGCGATTGAATACATAGAAATCATACGTGACTGCATCAATACCAAATCCTTTTGGTATGAAAACATCATTTTTACCATCATTATTTGGTGTAAATGCACTTGGTGCAAAGAAGATATAGTCTCCATCAATGTGGATTGTTTGTGTGTATACGTTTTCACAGGTATCTGTTCCATTGATACTAAATAGGGTAAGTGTAATATCAAAGTATCCAGTATCAGAATATAAGTGAGTTGGATCACTCATAATTCCAGTGTTGATTGAATCTACTAAAATACTGTCTCCATTTCCAGTAATTGATGTTCCATCTCCAAAGTCCCAAGCATATATTGAGCCTCCAATCGAATAATCAATCATCTCAATTACCGGGTTTAGTATAGAAGTTTCTGCCGGAGCAACACCGAAGCTAGCTACTGGTAAATCATGAACAGTAATCATTGCTGTAGAGTTTATCGCTGTGAAACATCCGTCACCACTAGTTATTAATATACACACATCGTATGTTCCCGGGGTTGTGTAGGTATAATTAAACGTATTATTTGGTCCTGAGTATTCAGGTATACCATCACAATCGATATCAAATTCGAAGTTTACTCCTATATCTGAGTTGGCAACAAATTGAGCTGTAAATGGAGCACAACCTGATGAATCAAAGGCCGCAATAAAAGCTTGTGGATTTGGATTAATCGAAACAGTAGTTGATACAGTATCATTAATACTGCAACCATCTGTAAGTACTGCATAATAGGTTGTTGGTGCACTTGGATTCACATTTACAGTAGACACATTTCCAGATTGTGTACTTGGAACACTATTTCCTGCATCATCATACCATATAAATGTATATGGATTTGTAAGTGTGTCTCCACCCGTTGCAGTGGCAACTAAATCTACAGCACCATCAGCACAAATATCAACTGGAGGAGTAATTGTTAAAGCAAGAGGAGGAGTAACCGTAATCGTTACACATGAACTTACTGGTAAACATCCATTTGCATCTGAAACCGTAGCGCAGTATTGCGTTGTTGTAAGCGGAGCTACCGTAACAGGCGCTGAACCAACGTTTGGTAAGTTGTCCCAAGTAACTGTATAAGTTCCATTTAAGAAAGGAGTTCCTCCTTGACCACTTGCCCATACCTGAGTAGAATCACCATAACAAATAACCCTGTCGAGATCCGCAACTGCTATTAATTGTGATGGCTCTGTAACGTTTACCAATTGAAAAGCTATACAGCCATTCGCATCGGTTACTTGAACAGCGTACAACCCATCTTCTAATGCCACTGCTGTTTGTGCTGTTTGTGCTGAAGGGTCATCCCATTGGTAAGCAAACGGAGCTGTTCCACCAGAAGTATATACTGATGCACTGCCTGTACTATAACCATTACACAAGGGTTCAATAAAAGTAATACTATCAATTACTGGAGCTGCTTCATCAATTACATCAGCGGTACTACTAACAATACATCCATTCGCATCGGTTACTTCAAAAGGAACAAGACCTGCACACAAGTCCAGTATTATTGCTATTACTCGGAGAGTTTCCTAGCCCAAACCAGCTATATGCATAAGGAGTTGTTCCGCCGGATGCGGTAATACTTCCCTCTCCATTACAATCAGAACAAGTAGCGTTTACTGTACTTACTGATTGCACTAGCACAGGTGGCTCCGTTATCGTAATATCTATTTGTTCAGTGCACCCGTTCGCATCTGTGATACGAACCGTATAAGTTCCTGCACACAGGCCAGTAACATCAGGACTCGTCAATCCAAGGGGATCCCAGTTATATATATAAGGTGCACTTCCTCCAGAAACTGACACTTGAATTTGTCCATCGCAAAATCCGAAGCATGAAACATTTTCCAAGTTATCAACCGAAATAACAATGGGTGTTGGTTCCGAAATTGTAACTGAACTTACACTTGTGCAGTTGTTGTCATCATTTACTGTTACTGTGTAAGTTCCTTCACACAAGCCTGTTGCTTGCTGAGTTGTCTGACCAACATTCCAACTGTACCCATAATCTGTTGTGACTAATCCACCACTTGCATTAACAAGTGCATCACCATCACATCCTGTATTACAAGACGCATTGTTGAAGTTAAATATAGCCGAATTCAATGGGTTTGGCTCCGTTATACATGCTGATTCTGAACTAACACATCCTGCAACATCTGTAGCGGTTAATGAGTAACATCCTCCATCTAATCCAAACAAAGTATTCAAGTTAGTTCCTGCTGGAATTGGATTTCCAACTCCATCAACCCATTCCAAAGTAGGAACTCCTGTTCCTCCTGTAACTGCATATTGCATTGAACCATCTTGATCACCAAAACACGTTACATCTGAAGAAGCAACAAAAGTAACTGTTGGTCCTTCAATGTCATTTAAACAAATTACACTGTCTTCAAAACATCCGTTGCCATCTATTACTGTCACAGTATAACAATTAGCAACTAAATTAGATGCACAGGCAGTCGTTTGTGTGAATACATCATTCCATTGATAAACATAAGGAAGTGCTCCTCCAAAGATATTTACACAAGCCGAACCGTTGTCAAATCCGCAGTTTGGATGGGCAATCGACACACTCATTCCAATTTGAGTTGGCTGCGTAATGTTTACAGTTTCAGAAATTGTACATCCGTTTGCGTCAGTAATAAGGCAAGTGTATATTCCAGAGCATAAGTTATTAACTACAGCAGTAGTAGCAAATGTTGGATCATTCCACTGGTATGTATTACCTCCTGAACCACCACTAGCAATTACACTAGCAGAACCATTACAATTCCCAAAGCAATCCACATTAATCGTAGTTGATGTAAGCGCTAATGGGGTAGGCTCAGTAATTATTGTTGTAGCTGTGGTGACACATCCATTTGCATCTGTTACCGTTACGGTGTAAGTTCCAGCTAAAAGATTACTTGCTGTTACTTGAGATCCAGCTCCATTATCCCATAAATATGTATATGGAGCTATACCTCCTGAAGGACTAACCTCTGCAAAACCATCACTATAACCATTACAACTAACGTTACCTGTTAAATTAATTGCTGCTTCAAGGACAGTTGGCTGCGTCACAATTGCTGAAACCGTTGTTTGACAGCCATCTGCATCCGTTATTGTACATATATAATTACCCGAACACAACCCAAAGGCAGTCGCTCCTGTTTGATTACCTGTAGATGCTCCCCATTGATAACTAAAAGGTGTCATTCCAACTATTCCCGCTGCAGTAGCTGTTCCATCACAGGCTCCAAAACAAGAGATTTCGGTTGAACTAGCAGATCCTGTTACTTGATCAGGCTCTCCGATGGAGTAATTCAATATATCGGTGCATCCCTGACTATCAACTATTGATAATGTATAAGATCCTGCACATAACCCCCCGATGGAGTCTACAGTTCCTACAGTAATGTTGTTTACATCCAACCAGCTATAAGAATAAGGTTGTGTTCCTCCAATTGTTGCAAGTGAGGCAATACCATCACATGATCCAAAACAAATAGTATTGTAGAAAGTTTGAATCGAAATCATTACGTCCGGTTCTGTAATTTCAATAGATATTGAAGCATTACATCCTATTGAATCGGTAATTGTAACAGCATAAAACCCTGCAGCTAAGTTAGAAGCTGTTGGAGTAGTTTGACTTCCCGCATTAACATCCCATAAAGCAGTAAAGAATCCATTACCTCCAATCATATCTACTGTTGCTGAGCCATCATTAAAACCATTACAGCTAATCATAGATGTATCTACAATCATTGCAGACGGTCCATTTAAATCTTGAACTTCAATACATATAGTAACACTGCAACTATTTGCGTCTGTCACCAATACACAATAGGTACCCGCTAATAAATTGGATGCGCATGAGTTGGTGGATCCATCTGGCCATAAATAACTATAAGGAGAGGTTCCTCCACTTGCTATGATACAAGCATTTCCATCTGGCAGACCACAATTTGCATTCACCACTGTAGAGTCCAAAGTTAAGCTTGTTGGCTCTGATATAGTAACAGGTGCTGTTGCTGAACAACCATTCGCATCAATAATAGTAACATTATATGTTTGAGCACATAAATTAAATGCTGTAATAGTTGTTTGCATTAACGGATCATCCCATTGATATGTGTATGGAAATGTCCCTCCCACCGCAGCTGAAGAGGCCTCTCCATCGCAATTTCCAGAACATGAAGCATTAACATTAACAGACGTTGCAGCCATAATCAAAATTGGCTGATTAATCGTCCCTATTCCACTGGATGACACACATCCATTCGCGTCTGTAATAGTTACATAATAGTCTCCTGCAGTGAGTCCTGTCGCCGTGATACTATCTTGCCCTTGAGAGATATTTGAAGCATTGAACCACTCATAGTGATAAGGAGCAGTTCCTGTTCCGCTAATTGAAGCAGTAGCTGTTCCATTTGCATCGCCAAAACACAATGCATCTGTAGTAGAGGTAACAATTACATCACCTGGAGGAATATCTCCAACAGCTGCAGTTGCCACTTGTGTGCATCCATCAGCGTCTACAACCACTACAGTATATGTATTAGGGATTAAATCGATAGCAGTTGCAGTTGCTTGTGTTAATGCATCATCCCAAGTATAAGTAAACGGAGTAATCCCATTGGTTGTTGTTACGGTTGCATCTCCTGTTGGCGTTCCACAGAAAGCGTCAGTGAAGGTTGTTGCTAATTGGATTTCCAAAGGCTCTCCGATTATTGCGTCAATACTAAATGTACATCCCAATGCATCTGTTACAGTTACGGTATAGGTTCCGGGGAATAATGTAGAAGTAGTAGCAGCTGTTGTTTGCCCTGCTGCATCATTCCATGCGTATGTATAAGGTGCTGTTCCTCCTGAAGCAATCACCGTTGCATTTCCATCAGAGTATCCAAAACAAGTAACATCTGTTGAAACTGATATAACAGCATTGAGTGCTGTTGGTTCTACAATGGTGACACTAACTGTTGCTTGACAACCAACATCATCAATCATTTCACCTACATAGGTTCCTGCACATAAACTAAGTGCACTCGCAGTTGTTTGACCAATTGGATTGTTGTTATTGTCATACCAAGTATAGTTCAATGGAGGTGTTCCCCCAAATATTTGAATTTGAGCAAAACCATCACATCCAGCATTGCAACTTACATCTGTTTGTGTTAAGATAGTTGCTGAAGGTGCTCCTAAATCAACTACACATATATTTATTAACTCACTACATCCATTCGCGTCTGTTACTGTAACATCATAACATCCAGCAAATAAATTAGAGGCGATTGCCGTTGTTTGACTTCCTGCGTTAGCATCCCACTGATAGGTAAATGGAGCAACTCCCGTTACAATGGTAACTTCTGCAGCTCCATCATTTTGGTTACAGTTAGATCCTGCCATTGATCCCGCAAGAACCAGTGCGATAGGCTCTGTTACCGACTGTGTCTCTGTTATTGTACATCCATTTGCATCCACTATAACAACGTCATAGGTTCCTGCACAAAGATTATCTACTGATGCTGTAGTTGTTAATGCAGGATCATTCCATTGATAGGTAAATGGAGGCGTTCCTCCTGCTGGTGAGGAAGTAATTGTTCCATCACATGCAGCATTACAACTTACATCCACAAATGAGAACACATTTCCAAGTACCGGCGGTTTAGATAATGTAACATCAAATGTTTGAGAACATCCGTTAGCATCCGTTACAACTACATCGTACGTTATAGCGCAAAGGTTGGTAGCTATTGGTGTAGTTTGATTTCCTGTATTTGCATCCCAAGCATATGTGTAAGGTGCTGTTCCGCCAGTTGGAATAACCTCTGCAGAGCCATCACAAGCTCCTTCACAAGAAACATCAAATCCATTGTAGTCAGATATTACAGTAGCAGCTCCTGCAAGTACTGTTGGTTCGTTAATTGTTTGAATAGTACTGTTATGTACAATACCATTTGCATCCGTTACGACTACAAAATAATCGCCTGCACATAATCCTGTTGCAGTTGTGGTTGTTTGTCCAATAGGATTACCTGTTGCTACCGACATCCAATCGTATGTAAACCCTGGCATACCTCCACTTGCAATTACTGTAGCTTGTCCATCACATACCCCAAAGCAAGTAACATCTGCACCTGTTAGGGTTGTAAAAATTGCATTTGGCTCTATGATTGTAAGACATAATGTATCAGCACATCCGTTAACGTCTGTAGATACAACAGCATAATCATCCGCACACAATCCAATTACATTTGGTCCAGTTAAAGCTCCATTTAATAAAGTTGCAGCACAATCATTAAACCATGTGTAAGTTATTACTCCTGTTCCGCCTGTAGCTAGTACATCAGCAGTTCCATCACATACACTTGCTCCAGAAGCATCTACTGTTGATACAATGGAAGTAGCTACCGGTACAGGTTCAGTTATCGTTGTTGAGAAAGATGATGTACATCCATTTACATCCGTTACATCAACTGAATACGTTCCTGCGCATAAACCTGTAACATCTGGTGTTCCTTGTCCTGCTGCTGGCAATGGTGACCATACACTTGAATAAGGTGCAACACCACCTGTAATCGTAATACTAATTTCTCCGTCACAATACCCATTACAAGTAGCATCTACTTGATTGGCAAGTACGGTTGTTGGTCCTGATAAATCAGAGACAGTAGCAAGTGCGGTTCCTACACAACCTACATTATCCATTACTGTTACCGTATAAGCTCCTGCTGGAACTGTATTTGTGTTAGCTACGGGGTTTCCTAACCCATCAACCCAATCTTCTGTAGTATAAAACCCAGAACCACCTGTTGAAGTTGCTACTGCAATCGCTCCATCTGATTGACCACAGTTAGCATCAATAGCAGCTGTTGTTATAACAACAGGTGTTGGCTCTGCAATGGTTACACATTCAGTGATAACACACCCGTTATCATCGGATACTGTAACACAGTAAGTTCCAATAGCTAAACCTGTTACGGTAGGTGTATTACCTACACTTGCAGCGGTTGCCTGATCTACCCAATCATATATATAGTCTACTGCAGCTGTACCACCTGTTACAGTTGTTGTAACCGTTCCATCTGAAAACCCATTACAAGAAGCATCTGTTGCTGAACTTGTAATAGCAAGTGGAGTAGGTTCTATTATTGTTTCTGTGGCAGTTGTTACACACCCCACAGCATCTGTTATAGTTACATTTATTGCACCTGCACATAACCCTATATTAGTAGTTGAGTTGGTAGCTGCTCCTGAATCCCACAAGTAAGTATATGGTGCCGCACCTCCCGTCATAGAAACAGTTGCCTGGCCGTCACAGAAAGTATTACATGAAGCATTATTGTCTATTACTATTGCAGCTGTTCCTCCAGTAATATCGTTTACAACAACTGTTGCTGTTTCAACACAACCGTTAGCATCAGTTACTGTAACATTGTAAGTTCCTGAAGTTATTGCACTAGCACATAATGTTGTTTGTGCCGATGGATCATCCCATAAATAAGTATAACCAGCTGTACCTCCGGATGGAGTAACACATGCTTCACCATCTGCTTGAGAACAGTTCGCATCTGTTTGACTAGTTACTAAGACTAAAGGTGCTGGCTCATTAACCGTGTAAGTATCTGTTGCAGTACATCCATTATCATCTGTAACGGTAACTTCATAAGTTCCGGCACAAACCGATGTTTGGTTTTGTAATGCTGGTGTTGGTCCATCATCCCAAAGGTAAGTAAGTGTTCCTGTTCCTCCAGTTGCAGTTGCTTCTAATGTTCCATCGCATATAGCATTACAATTTAAGTCTGTTCCGGTAACTGATGTTACAGCTACCGCTGTTGGTTCTGTAATAGAAATAGTTTGGGATGTTGATACTCCGTTGGCATCAACTACTGTTAATGTATATGATCCTGCACATAAACCTGTAAGATCTTCTGCAGTTGCTCCACTACTCCAAGAGTATATATATGGGGGAACACCTCCAGTTACTGTTGCATCAGTTTCACCGATACAAACACCATTACATTGGATATCTACTGTTGTTATTGTAAGGATAATTGCTCCTGGTTCGACAACCGTTACACAAGCAGTAGTAACACATCCTGTTACAGCATCTGTTACCATTACACAGTAAGTTCCTGCACAAAGTCCCGTTGCATTTTGCGTTGTTTGTGCTGATGGATCATCCCATAAATATGTATATGTTCCTGATCCACCTACTGGGGCTACTGTTACTTCGGCGTCACATAAACCAAACCCTGATGCATCTATTACTACAGAGGCAGTAGCTGTTGGACCCGCTAAATCGTTAATCGTTACACTTGCTATTTGAGAACATCCTTGAGCGTCTGTTACCGTTACGTTATAAGTACCTGCAACAATGTTTGAAGCACATGCTGTTGTTTGAGCACCCACGTCGTTCCATGCATACGTATAAGCTCCTGTTCCACCTACTGCAACAACACAAACTTCTCCGTCCGCTTGTCCACAGTTAGCATCTGTACCAGATGTTGTAAGGATAATCGCAGTTGGTTCTGTAACTGTTACGATGTCTGTTGCAGTGCAACCGTTTGCATCTGTAACTATTACATTAAATGTTCCATCACATAATCCAGCTACATCTTCTGAGGTAGTAGTCGCTGGATCATCCCATAAATAAGTTAAAGCACCGGTTCCCCCCGTTGTTGTTAAATCAGCCGAACCATCACATACTCCATTACACAATGGATCTGCACCTACTATTGCTGCAGTTAATAAATCTGGATCTGTAAGCGTTACATCAGCAGTTGTCGAACAACCATTCGCATCCGTTACCGTAACTGTTTCTGTTCCGGCACACATTGCAGTTTCATTAGCAGTATTTCCACCACTTGTCCATGCGTATGTATATGCAGTGGTTCCACCAGCTACTGTTACATCCGCTGTTCCATCACATACAGCATTACATAATGGGTCTGTACTAGAAGTTATTGCTGCTGTTAAAACAGCTGGTTCAGTAATGGTAACAGTTGCAGAAGCAACGCATCCTAGAGCATCTGTTACATCTACTGAATTTACACCTACACATAAAGCAGTAGCTACATCTGTTGTTTCTCCATTACTCCATAAATAGGTAAATGCTGGATTTCCTCCTGCCATTGTTACAGTAGCTCCACCATCACATACTCCGAAGCAAGATACTTGGTTATCAATAATTGTTGTTGCGGTTCCTCCTCCTAAATCATTTATTGCCGCAGCTATTGTTTCTGTACAGTTGTTTGCGTCAGTAACAATTACTGTATAAGTACCTGCTGGTAAAGTTCCTACAAATGCTGAAGTAGAAGCACCTGGATCATCCCATAGGTACGAATATCCAGGAGTCCCTCCCGCCGCTACAACAGAAACGTCTCCATTTGAAGCTCCACAAGCTGCATCATTTGAAGCTGGAGTTAATGCTATTGCTATCGGTTCGTCAATTACTACCGATCCAGTTGCTGTACACCCTTGTGCATCTGTAACTGTTACGCCTGCTGTTCCTGCACATAAAGTATTTGTTGTAGTAGCTGTTGTTCCTAATCCACCTGCAGCATCCCACTGATAAGTATATGCAGATGTTCCACCTGCAGCAACAACAGTTGCATCACCATCACAAACACCATTACATGATGCATCGTTTCCAGTAACAAAGACTGTTAATAAGAGAGGTTCTGTTACTGTATAAGAATCGGTTGCGGTACATCCTTCTGCATCTGTTACAGTTATGTTGTAAGTTCCCGCACACAGTCCAGATGCTGTTGCATTGATTCCTGCTCCACCATCCCATGCATAAGTATAAGGGGCTGTTCCACCTGCGGTAGCTGATGATGTTGTTCCATCACATACAGCATTACAAGAAGCATTGGTTCCTGATGCAGCTACAGTTACAACTATTGGCTCTGTAACTGTTGCATCAGCTATTGCCGTACATCCATTCGCATCTGTTACAGTTACTGTGTAAGTTCCGGGACATACAGTTCCTAGTTGATCTTGTCCCGCTCCTAACACACTCCATGAGTAAGTATAAGGTGCTGTTCCGCCAGCCCCAACTGAAGTTACATCTCCATCGCATAGACCATTACATGATGCATTTACCGATGCTGCTGTTACAGTTAGCTGATTAGGTATACTAATCGTTTCAGTGGAAGTTGCGGTACATCCGTTTGCATCCGTTGCAGTCACTGTATAAGTGCCTGCACAAACATTTGTTTGGGTTTGGCTTCCTGAAGATGGTCCTCCATCCCAAGAATAGGTGTATCCGGGCGCTCCTCCCGAAGCATTATCTCCAGTGAGGGTACCATTGCATACTCCAAAACAAAGAGCATCAGTAGATGCTGAAGTCATAATAACTTCCGCTGGAACTGCAACTACAGCAACATCAGTCGCTACACATCCATTACCATCTGTAAAAGTAACTGTATATGCTCCTGCTCCAACTGCATGAGGCCCAGCTGTATTTTGACCAAAACTCCAAGAATATGAACCAGGATCAGCAGAGGATGCTGCTACTGATCCATTATCACCAAAACATAAAGCATCTGCAGGTACTGCTGTTACCGCCGGAATTGGATTGATTGTAATAGGCAAAGTTATAGCTCCAACACAACCATTATCAGTAACCGAATAAGTCACGTTATAGACACCAGCAGTGGGAAAAGTAATATTAGAAGGGTTTTGATCAGCACTTGTTGCAGGAGTTGCCCCAGGAAAAGTCCAGCTGTAAGAATCACCACTGTTGTTTGGCGTATTATTAAAGTTAACATTATTCGTGGTCAAACAAAAATCTCCTCCAACAGTAAAGTTAGCGTCTGGAAGTGGATTAACCGTAACCGTAGCTGCAGCATTAGCATCTGGACATCCAACAGTACTTCCAATAACTGTATAGCTTGTTGTAGCTGTAGGAGAAGCTGTAACCGCAGCTCCGGTTGTTGGGCTAAGACCAGTACTTGGGCTCCAAGTATAAGTAGCAGCACCAGAGGCAGTTAAATTTATACTTTCCCCCAGGCATATTGTTCCGCTATTAACTGTAACTATCGGTGCGGGATCTACTTGAACAGTGATAGTTGCCGTGCCAATACATCCATTTCCATCATCAACTGTTACTGTATAAGTTGTTGTAGATGTTGGAGCAGCAATAGGTGTAGCGGAAGTTCCAGAACTGAGACCTGTTGTAGGAGACCATGAATAGGTACCTCCTCCAGTTGCAGTTAAATTTGCACTTCCACCATCACAAATAACTATTGTTTGTCCAGTACCTGGCCCCACAGTCCCAGATAAAACACTAGTTCCAGTAATAGTTGGAGCGGTTCCTGCTAAAACAGTAACAACAACATCATCTTCAGATACCCCTCCTCCGCATAAGGGGTTTCCAATATTTGAAGAAACCGTATAAGTTGTAGTAGATCCCGGAGAAACAGTTATTGATGAAGTAGTTGCTCCACCCGGCGACCAAGTATATGTGCCATCACCACCGGTAGCTGTTAGTGTAGTGCTTACGCCAGGACAAATAGAAACATCTGATCCCGCATTAGCTCCTACCAAAACTCCATTATTTGTTATAATTTGGTAATCACAAACATCTCCAGCCCAACCATCAATAACCAAGTAATATGTATTTCCTGGGGTTAAGCCAGTTGCATTAAAAGGGGTGGTCCCGGGTGCCATAGGACTGACGCATCCATAACTAGTTATCGCACCAGAACAACCTCCATCAAAAATCATCATCTGTATACCATCATTCCACGTACAATTAGAAACAGCTACATCAAAAGAGACGGATGAAGCATCCGCCACAAAAGTCAAATAAGAGCTATTCTCAATTGACCCACAAAAAGCTGAATTTATTTGAGTTGAATAAGAAGCTGAATAAGCTGCACTGGTATTACCGCAATAACTCGTTAAATCACAAATTGGAACAGCATTAGCGCATAAATCCGCAGCTACAGGATTACCTCCACAGCCAGGAGGTGGCACCTCTTGGTTAATGATCAAATCAAACGGAGTACAATCCGGCGATGGAAATGTTGAAATAACAATGTAATAAGTTTGGCCACCAGTTAAATTTAGATTCTGAATATTGGGAAGACCAGCGGATTGGGTGTCTGAACCAATACAGTTTGTACCTCCTGAATCAGGACAACCGTCTAAGACAAATATCCCGGTCCAAGTTGTAGTGCCATTTGTTATAAATTCAAATGGACCCGTTGCAGATGGGGTGAATGACAAAACATAATCCTCTCCATTCATATAGGAAGAACCACAAGCGCTAGTTGAACTGTAACAATCTCCTGCACCACAAGTAGTTAACCCAGTAACCTGATAAGGCATTGTATTTACGACAAGAGCATTTGCACAGTTTCCTCCAACTATACCATCTCCACAGCCGCCACCGCCACCGCCACCGCCGCCACCAGAAACGTATGAAAGTGTGCTAGTGTTACAACCAGTGGCAGTACCGCAGCTTGCACAATCAGTGTTGTAGTGAACATAGTAGGTCCCAGAGGATGCAGCAGTCCATTGAACTGGCGAGGTTCCAAAACCAACAACTGGACCGGTCGGACTACCACTTGTAATGGTAATGCAACCACCAGCACTCAAAGAAGATTCGTAAGTCGTTCCTGCAACTGCGCTGGAAATTGTGTTGTACTCTGTCTGATATTGGCAAGTACTAACATTTACAGTACCATTAGTTGGTGCGACGGCACTACCGTATGATGAGGTATTGTTGCACTGTGCCATTATATTAGGACTTAATATCCAGGTAAAGAATAACATTAAAAGGGCAACAAAAATTCTTAATAACATATTGCTTATTATTTTATTACAATTCTATATTTGGTCGGATTATTGTCAATATGATTTTTTTTCTCATTGGGCATTTGATCATATTCTGATTTGTAAATTTCATGACGCAGATCAATTACTGATTCAGGAACTTTTACATTTTCATCTAAAGCATAAACAGCATTCCAAGCAACAAAGTCACCTCCTGCTCTCGTAGTTATAAATTTTAAATCATCCTCAGTAATATAACCTTCTCCAATAATAACAGTATTAAACCCTCCAACACCATTTGATGTTTCGCAAGATTTAATTTTTATCCTAAAGTTGCTTGAAACGTATTTATCAAATTGCTGAGCTTGACCTCTAGAACCCAACCTTAAATTTTTGAACGAATAGATTACAGAAACATCCTCAAAAGCAGGTTTTTTTGATTTGCGATTTTCATTTATTCTAGCTTCCACAGATTTTGGAACAATTTTCGTTTGAGAGAAAAATTCGCTTGTCAAAGCAAACAAAAAAATCGCAATTGAAATGATTTTTAACATAATAAAACTTCTAATTATTGCTTAATATACTGACTAATTCTGATGCCTAAAGCCATATTTTATAAATATAGAAATATAACGCTTAAAAACTAGATGGTTGCCTCAATAAATTAAGCTACATTATCATTTAAACTCAGCCTTACTTAACTAGCTAAAAGATTAATCCTTAATAAGTCTGTTCTTGTCCCCAATAAGAGCACCTTTATCCCTAAAAAATGGTGCGGAACGCGACTATTCTCCTGCAATAATTTCATTTTAAATTTCACAATATTGATTGATTTTGTTATGTTTTAAACATATTTTAAGTAATTATTCTAATACACATATCAAAGCATTTTACTTTCTTTGTGCAATGTCAAAAAAAGTAGACAATCAGAGTTTCAATATTCCAATTATTACAACCCAATTAGATCTTGAAACAGAACTTTACCGCTACCCAGCAGAAAATACTTTTATTCTGACTGACGAAAATACTGCAGCTTTACTGCCAGATTTAATTAAGACCATTTCAAAACTTCAAAATGCTGTTACAATTGAAATACCAAGTGGTGAAGCAAACAAAACCATCAATACCTGTTTAAATATTTGGCAAAAATTAAGCAATAACCAAGTAAATAAAAAAGCACTTATAATTAATTTAGGAGGAGGAGTTATTACTGACCTAGGAGGATTTGTGGCCTCTACATACAAAAGAGGTATTGACTTTTTAAATATTCCAACAACATTGCTTGCAATGACGGACGCTGCAATTGGAGGAAAGACAGGAGTGGATTTAGATAATTTCAAGAATCAAGTTGGGATGATCAGCTCTCCAATTGGAATTTATTATGACTCGAATTTTCTTTCGACTCTGCCAAAAAATGAATTAATTTCTGGCTTTGCAGAAGTCTTAAAACATGGTTTAGTAAAAAGCAAATCTTATTGGGAAAAATGTACTAATATTAGTTTTGATGATCTGAATTGGGAGGATGTAATTTTAGGCTCTGTAGAAATCAAATGCGCCGTTGTCAAGAGAGACCCATATGAGAAAGGAGAAAGAAAACTCCTCAATTTTGGACATACCATTGGGCATGCAATTGAAACCTTTATGATGAACCAATCAACCCCTATAATGCATGGAGAAGCAGTTGCAATTGGAATTATTTGTGAAAGTTATATTAGCACAAAAATCGCTAAATTATCAAAAGCAGAATTAGAAGAAATTACGACCAATATTTCGAAGCTATTTCCAAAAATAGAATTGAAAAAGTCTACTTTTTTAACCTTGATAGAATTGATGAGAAACGATAAGAAAAACATTTCAAATGAGATCAATTTTTCATTGCTAGACAGTATCGGAAAAGGCATCTATGATCAAAATTGTTCTGAAGAAATGATTATAGAAGCTTTATCTTACTATACAGAACGTTAATTTGTGAAAATTTCAAAACCAAATAGCGGTAAAATAACAGGCATTATTAAACTCGTTTCTTCGAAAAGTGAAAGTAATCGTGCGTTAATAATTCAAGCACTTTGCGATGAAACAATCACCATCAACAACCTTTCAACTTCTGATGATACCAATACGCTAAAATTATTGCTAGATAGTTACAACAAAAAAAATGTTCTTGATGCGCATCATGCGGGGACAACATATAGGTTTTTGGTTGCTTTTTTAAGTTGTCAAATTGGTGAATGGACCTTAACAGGATCGGAACGAATGAAAGAAAGACCTATTAAAGTCCTGGTTGAAACCCTTAGGAAAAATGGGGCAAACATAAATTACCTAGAGAAAGAGGGCTACCCTCCTCTGCTTATAAAAGGAGCCAATCTTGACCTATCAAATATACAAATTGATGGTAGCATAAGTAGCCAGTATATTTCAGCTCTTTTACTTTTAGGACCATCAATGGCAAAAGCTACTAAGTTCTCTTTTATTGATAGGATTATTTCCAAGCCATATATAAACATGACGCTTGCGATAATGGATCATTTTGGAGCAAAAACAAAGTGGGAAAACGGCTCTATTCTTATTGAAAAAACCCCGTATAAAGCGAATCGTTTAAGTATTGAATCAGATTGGAGTGCGGCATCATATTGGTATCAAATAGTAAGTTTAAACAGAGATTCATCCATAGACCTTGAGGGACTTAAAAAGCAAAGTTTTCAAGGCGACTCAGAGGTGGCTAATATCTTCGAACAACTTGCTGTAGAAACAACATATAAAGAGAATTCAATTAGTATTTCTAAGAATAACTCTGCTACTTTAAAAAAAATTGAATTAAACCTCAACAATACCCCCGACTTGGCGCAAACAATTATTTGTACATGTGCTGGACTTGGAATAGAAGCGACAATATCTGGCTTGGAAACTCTGGTAATTAAAGAAACGAACCGATTAGAAGCATTGAAGAAAGAATTGCAAAAATTTAATATTGATCTACAAATAATCGAAAATCATACACTTTATTTAAAAGGGAAGCAGAAAATTACAAACCCTATTTCATGCATTCACACCTACAATGACCACAGAATGGCAATGGCTTTCGCTCCTCTCTGTCTAGCAGTAGGTCCTTTTAGTATAAACCATCCTGAAGTCGTCTCTAAATCCTATCCAAATTACTGGAAAGATTTAGAAAGTGTTGGATTCAAAATTAGCTAGTTTTTCAACAAAACTTTAGAACCAACAAACTTACCTGAATTTAAAACTGAGACGAGATACTGTCCATTTGATAAACCAGAAATATCTAGCAAAATTTGAGCTGCTACAGAAACTTCATTTACCCATAACTTTCCATTCATATCGTATATGCCGACTGTATATTCTCCTGAATCAAAATCAGATAAATCAACATTTACAATCTCTTGAACCGGATTTGGGTATATATTAAATACTTCGTTCCTTACCTTCTCTTCAAATCCGACATATCCATTTTCCCAGCCAAATGCATACTCTCCAGACAAAAGATTGTTAATGTTCACATATGCATTAGCATTAACTGCAGACCCCAACGTATTAACTGTATAGTCAGAGACAACCTCCCAATCACCAGAAGCATTTTCTCGATAAAAAACTCTTAAACTATCTTCCGTAAACCCAGCCTCAGCTACCAAAATATTATCTAGGTTCCCGGAACTTCCAGTGGTTCCATTTAAAAATATTCTCCCCGAAGCTTCGTGACCATTATTTGAAAGGCCAGCAACTCTCCAATACCTTTCTTGGGAAAGAGAATATCTATAGCTTTTTAAATTGTCCTTAAATGGATCTGGTGCCACCCAATGATGTTCCAACCTTAAAAAAGCTGAATCCGAAACGGCTGTTGTTGTTACCTTGAACATTGGATACGATTTATCCTTAATGCCATTACCAGTAATTACGATATTCTCACCTGTAACTGCTTGACTAATTTTATCTGACCCATTTAAGTAAGAAATCACTGGAGAAAAAGGAACTGTAAATTGAAAGTTGTCCGACTGACCACTCATTACAAATGAAGCGGTATACTCCTGCCAATCATCATCCATAAAAGTAATCTCTAGCGGAACATTTGCATAAAAATTAGGAGCCGCCTTCAGCTTTTGTTTAACAAACACATCCACCGTATAATTTCCTCCTGAACCGGAAATTAATGTCGAATCAATACTAAAATGCGGAAAACCTGGATTAAAAATCCAATCATTAAAAAAGTCAGTTACATTTATTCCGCTAATTGTGTTTAGATGGCTCATAAAATCAGTAGCATCAACATCTTTATATAAATGAGCTGCCAAAAACGACTTTAAACCGATGAAAAACAAAGAATCTCCGAGGTATCCTCGCAATGCATGCGCCACATCTGCGCCCTTGTTGTAGGAATGATCCCCGTACGTAATTTGGTGTGGAACACCACTCAAAGCAAAATATCCACCATCACTCACATGCGCATGATGCAAAACATCCTTGTGATTCAATTTAATATCATTTATGTAAGCATCGTAACCATATAAATATTCTAAAAATAATCTCTCTGAGTAAGATGCCATACCTTCATTAATCCACATATCTTCTGCAGTTCGACATGTTAGTAGATTACCCCACCAATGATGCGCCAACTCGTGAGCCATTAATGTTTCGTAAGTCAATGCTCCAGAAGCTGTTGAACGAGGATATGCTATTGAAGTAGCGTGCTCCATTGCACCAGCGTTAAAAGGAACTAAATGAAACCCAACCTTATCCCAGAGGTATGGCCCATAACCAACTTCAAAAGCTTCGATAGCACTATGAAGATTAGTAAATGATGCTTTAAAATTATTCGTATCAGCCGGTTCTGAAATTAAAAATACCGGAGTAGTGTTCGTAGTAACGCTGCTAACATAATCTTGATAGACATGCGTATAATTGCCCACAGCTATGCAGGCTAAATAGGTAGGAATTGGAGAATCCATTCGCCAAGTTCTAATCAACGAATCCACTCCAACAACTTGATCATTTACTATATATCCGTTTGCATAAGATGTTTTACCAGCATTAGTCAAAATGGAAAAATCATATGTTGCCCGTTCAACAAAATTATCAAAACATGGGTGCCAGACCCTACCATAATTATGAGGGTCAGCTTCAAACCCAACACCCAGATTGTAAGAATAACTGCCTTGAAAATACCATCCGCCCCAACCAGACGGGTCACCTTGAGGAGAGCCATTATAATAGACGACTACATCACTTGTATCATCAATATTTAATGTTACCGGTAAAGCAACCGAAAGTAACGTATCGTTATAGGTAAAAGCAAGCAACTGTCCTTGTGATTTAATTGAATCAACCACCATTTGCAATAAATCCAAATCCAAAATCGCCACATTATTTTTTAAGGAAACGAATTGTATCTCACATGAGCCTGTAATTTTTTGATTACCATAATCTGTAATATCTAAGTAAACATTATAATTGAGCACATCTATAGTATCACTGCGGGTATTTAAGGCCTTTTGATTTAATTGAGTACTATGATATTTGTGATTACAGTGATATTGTGATTTCACAGAAAATAAAACTCCATAAAAAATAATACTTAATAAAACTCGACTCATATCAATGCGATTTAATTAGAACAAAGATATTAAATTTCGGAAACCACTATTTTGGAAAAACTTCAACTTACTTTATCGCTGAAAATGGATTCTGTGTAATTCTTTTCGTATTTTTAGAGTCTGCATTCTATAAAAAAATTCAATGAAGCCATCAGCGGAGTTATTTGATCTCGTTAAATCATTAAGCAAATCAGAAAAGAGATTTTTTAAATTATCTTCTTCTTTACAAACCGGCGAAAAAAACTATCTGCAAATATTTGATGCCATCGAAAAGCAGAATAGCTATGATGAAGCAGCGTTAAAAAAACAATTTGAGAAAGAAACTTTTGTTAAACATTTCCCTTCTGAAAAAAACCACCTTTACAAAACGATTCTTAAAAGTTTACGTGGATTTCATTCCGATAACTCTATAAACTCCGTTTTAAAGCAAGAAATAAAAAACGTTGAAATACTCTACCACAAAGCACTGTATAAAGAATGTAAAAAATTCTTAACAAGGGCTAAAAAAGTAGCCAAAGATTATGAAAAATTCTATTATTGGTTTGAACTTATAAATTGGGAAAAACAATTGATCGAAGAAGAGTATGAAAGAGGAATTTTCACGTACGACCTTAACAAGTTAATTAGTGAAGAATTATTAGTAATTGAAAAACTGAGAAATCTTGCAGAATACCAAATGATCTACTCCCGTATCAATTACATTTTCAGAGGTGGAAGTTTCACCAACAACGAGGAAGAGAAAAAAGAAGTTCAAATCATCTCCAACCACCACTTAATTAAGGGTAAAAACACGGCCATTTCAGAAAGGGCAACTTCGATTTGCTATTATATTCAAGGGTTATGTAATATCACAAGAAGAGATTTTCACGCTGCTTTAGAAAAGTTAAATCGTACCAAAACTATTTTAGATAATAACCCTAAAATAAAACAAGACTTAGCAACTAGATATGTCCGCACCATGAAAAACTTAATTTTCATGAACATCTCTACGAAAAACCTTGACAAAGCACAACAACTTATCAACGAAATGAAAAAGTTGCCATCCCAAAAAGGATTTAGCACGATTGATGTAGAGCTTAAAATTTTCACTTTTAGTCATAATACGCAGGTAATGGTACATGACAGAAGAGGAGAGTTTGAAGAAGCAATCGTAACTGTTGATTCTATGATTGATGGTCTAAAGAAATATGAAAACAAGCTAAGCAAAGAACAAGCAATTCTGTTTTACTACAATATTGCCTATATCTATTTTGGAGTTGGGAACTTCAAAGAAGCTTTAAAATGGATAAACAAGATTTTGAATGACAATGAACAAACCCTTAGACAAGATGTGTATACATTTTCTAAAATATTCAACCTTATTATTCATTACGAATTAGGCAACATTGACTTACTGGAATACACTATTAAATCTACTTCAAGACATCTAAAGAAAACAAACAAGGACTACTTAGCACAGGACTCAATTATAAAGTTTATTAAAAAATTAATTAAGCTCGACAAGAAAGAAGATGAACTGCAACACTTTATCAATGCAAAAGTAGAGCTAGAAAGCCTCTTCAAAGACCCTAACGAAAGAATTGTTCAAGAATATTTTGATTTTTTGGGCTGGTACAACAGTAAAATTGACAATACTTCTTTCCCGGAAGCTATTAAAAAGAAACTGACTTCATCTTAAAAGTTACACTTCTTTCTCCTTCTGGCCTTAACCCACTGATCGTCACTTCTAAAGAGTCTTTTGAAGCTTTAAAATACCGAATTTTCTGAGGAAAATCATTCACCAAATTTTCAAAAATTACTTCGTTATCCTTCATCAATATTAAGGAAAATGGAATCATCGCTTCACCCCCGGGGCGGGCAATATATTTTATTTCCCCATTCACTTCTCGAATGCAAAGTGAAGATGTAATGGTCGTATCATTTCCCGTAATAGAAATTCCTTTTCCGCTGATGGAGTCTGGATAATATTTCCATTTCTCAACAAAACTAACTTTAGGTGTTCTGAAAGAAAACGCAGTTGAATCCAGCCAGGCACCTTCAATCCATTTTAGATTATCGATGGAATACATTTCATCTGATTGGTCTATTTCTAAATCTAAGGGCTCTTTTTTATCAGTGCCGTCATGCGAACAACTCAAAACAAAAAAACACGAGAAGTACATATAAAACATTATTTATCATTTGCTCTTTGTCTATTGATCTCATACATTACAACTGAAGCTGAAACCGCTACATTTAAGGACTCAATCGTACCAAACATGGGTATTTTAACTCTTCCTTCACACATTTTTAAATACTCAGAAGACACTCCATTTTCTTCACTCCCCATTACCACAGCTATTGGTCCAGTAAGACTGGTATTAGGCAATAAATCTTCCGTTTTTTCCGTACAACCTACCACCTTAACTCCATAATCTTTCAAATATTGAATAACATCCTTTAGATTATGTTCTTTACAGACTGGGATTTTATTTAATGCGCCTGCTGATGTTTTGACCGCATCTGCACTTACTAAAGCAGATCCTTTAGCAGGGAGTACAATTGCATGAACACCATTGCACTCTGCAGACCTTGCAATTGAGCCTAGATTTCTAACATCTGTAACTCTATCAAGAATAAAAATAAATGGATCTTCTCCATTATCATAAATTTGAGGCAACACATTTTCCAAAGAATAATAGTCTATTGGAGAAGTAAACGCAATAGCACCTTGATGGTTTTTTCGCGTCAAACTGTTTAATTTCTGAACTGGAACTCTTTGCACTAGAATATCATGCCCTTTAATTGCGTCTTTCAATTCGTTGTGCAAATCTCCTTGAACTCCGGCCTGCATTAGTAGTTTGTTTATCGTTTTCCCAGCTTCAATAGCTTCGATAATAGCGCGAATGCCAAAAATAAAATACGTGTCTTTTTTATTATGCTCCATTAAAATAACTTTAATTAATCCAATATACACGTCCATTCCTCCATGCATCTACTGCACGATACCAGTGTGTTCGATATCCAGGACCCCTTATTAACTTATAATCATTGTTTGTAAATGGATTATTCACTTTATAAAAAGTAAATCTTAAAGAAAGCGTATTTGTTTCTTCTCCATAAATCCATGTTTCAGAATCATTGGATTTATTGACTACTCTTTGGAGGTCCAAAAATCAAACTAATCATCCCTCTATCTGTTTTCCAGCCTTCAATATAGCTGGTAAAATATTGATTTGCTGTTTGCACCCTATTGTAATACTTTTTTATTAACTCTCTGCCTCTCTCTTTACTTCCAGTCTTATTAATCCAAAATTTATCCACGCTCTTTTTTAAATCGCTACTCAACAAAAAACTATTGTACTCATTCTTAGTACAGATATACCGCAATGGATAAAACATTCCCTCTACCGTCTTAACTAAAGGGAAGTCAGGTTTTTGCCTAAACAACGTATATCCATTTCTAGAAGAAGTATCCGTTTGAAACTGAACGAAACCAGAATCCTGAACAGTAAAGTTCATTCTCCCTTCAGAATTCAGCGTATAAAGGACAATGCTATCGGGATAGTATTTAAACGGTTTTGAAACAATAACACTGAAAGGAGGCGCAGCTAATGGGAATTTTCGGTTATAAAACCTTCCTTGAAATTCAGCATTCTTATTCATTTTTGACTCCACAACAAATTCATTGTCATTTACTATATAATTTGCAAATAAAGGGACTTGTTCAGGCAACTTTTTTAATAAAAAGAATTGACTTCCAGATGTTTTTCTTTTGTCTACGAGCAAATGAGCTTCATCAACACTACCCCTGTTTAAATCCGTTGTCAGTATCTTTAGAAAATATTTACCCCCCATCGGAACAGGAATCGAAAAGTTTCCCAGTATCGATTTAACCGACTTTTCATCGGTTATATCCTCTATTTTTCGGGAAGCACTATCCAAAATAATTTTGGAATCGATTCCATTATATAATCTGATAATGAACAAGAACAGAAGCATGATAAGGTTCAGATTTATCCTTCCTTACATAAAGTAACTCTGCAGAATTGATGTTGAAATACACTTGACTGGAATCATTCTCATGGTGATATATCATATAATCGGGCTGCAATATACTTGCCGTTCCAGAATATAGATGGGCATAATTTGCATTATATGCAGTTGGATTACATCGACTAAAAAAAGAAAGAGTTAAAACCAATAAGAAAAAACCAACTGTATGACCACTTATTTAAAATCAATTTCTACTTATTTTTGGCGCCAAAGTTATTGATTTAATTATCACCTTGTAATAATAGGAGTAATCAATTCGTTACTTATATTTAAAGCTCTATCAATCAATACTATCTTGAATAATATAGAATCATTACTTGTTGCCCCAAAATTGTAATACCGTGGCTCCAAGGTTGTTTTAATCTCGCCTTTCAAAGCTTTGTTTTGGCCGATTGGCGTTATATTTTCAATTCTAAATGCCAACGTAATTGGATCAGCTGCAGGAAAATTATTTCCATTAGGATCAGAAGTTCCTCTTACCGTGTCACCGTCAACGATTTCGTAATAGTCAAAATACATATTATAATAGTAGTAGGAGCTTGGCTCAAAAGGAGTCAAAGTATCTGCAATGTTTAAACCAATATCGCCGTCGCCATCGGTGAAACTTACAACAAATACCCCGGAGGAGTCCCCTTGAGCTTCGAAACTAACAAACTCAATTTTTGGCTCATTGGCATATTCCTCGGGCTTTAAACAAGATGAAGTCAATAAAGTACCCAGAATTACAAATACAACCGTTATTTTTGTGATGAACTTCATACAGAACTATAAAAGTACAATTTTATTTACAAACATGGCTAAACTTTCCTTTGACATAAAAGCTATTTTTGACATTAATTCAGACCTTGATTTTAACGAAAAAGCTTTGGAAATATTTCATTGGCAAGCCAAAAATATTCCTGTTTATAAAGAATACATTTCATCATTAGATCTGAACCCAGACAACATCAATAAAATTGAACAAATACCTTTCCTTCCAATTCAATTTTTTAAATCGAGAAAAATAATTAAACGAACCCTGGCTCCGGAGACAATCTTCAAAAGTAGTGGTACAACTAAAACGGGAAGGAGTCAACACTTTGTGGCAGACTTAAATCTCTATCAGCAATCGTTTACAAGGGGATTTGAGTTAACATATGGTAAAGTGAGTAATACTTGCATAATTGCCCTTTTGCCAAACTACCAAGAGCAAGGTGACTCATCTCTAGTTTTTATGATAGATTCTCTAGTCAAGCAATCTAACCATTCAAAAAGTGGATTCTATTTAAATGAAAAAAATATACTTTTAGAAACTTTGTTAGAATTAAAAAACTCAAAAACCAAAACTTTATTAATTGGAGTGACCTATGCCCTTTTAGATTTCATCGAAAAACAAAACATTGATTTTGATAACCTTATTGTTATGGAAACTGGAGGCATGAAAGGGAGAAGAAAAGAGATTGTTAGGAAGGAACTGCATGACATTCTATGCCTTGGCTTTGGAGTATCTCAAATACACAGTGAATATGGCATGACAGAACTTCTATCTCAAGCATATTCATCCGGAAACGGATTATTTATTGCCCCTCCCTGGGTGAAAATTTTTATCCGTCAAATAAGTGATCCTCTTTCTCTTTGCGAGGTAAATAAAACTGGAGGTGTTAATGTTATTGATTTAGCCAATATAAATAGTTGCTGCTTTATTAGCACCCAAGACCTGGGGAGAGCGAAAAGCAATAATCAATTCGAAATCATTGGTCGGTTCGACAATTCAGACACAAGAGGGTGCAATCTGATGATTAGTTGAAACCTCCTAAATTCTGCACATATTAAAAACCCCAAGAAAATTTGATTCATCAAAATTTCCAAAATATTTACTTACATTTATCCCCATAAATTCTCAACCACTTTCAAATATTAAAAAGCGGAACAAAACTTGATAACCACATAAAAAAAATACATATGAAAAATATAAAATCGTTTCTTATTTTATTTACAGTTGCCCTGAGTCTTGGAGCCTGTAAACAAAAAATACCTTACACTAGGGATGTTCTGAAAAGGTATCATTTGACAGATAGTGAGATAGATCAGCTGCAGTATTATTTAGTGAATGATGTGGTTATCTACAATGCATCAACAGAAGGCAGTAACACTGAACTTGTGGATGGAGAAATTGTGATTAACGAAGAGCAAAGTACAGATAAAATAATCTTTAGATCTGGAACAAAAGGAATTCTTGAAAAATCTATCTCCGAAAATAAAATTGCGATTCGATTCGAAAATGGAGAAGGCAAAACATTGATTTTTGGTTCGTCATCTATGAAAGGGAGATATTCGCTTCAAGCTGAAAAATGGAATCCAAATGGACAAGGACAAATTACCTATGCTGGAGAAAAATATGTTACTTCCAAATACAGTAAGAATGCCTACATCGCTATTAAACTGAGACGAAATAGTGATAAAAGCAACAGCCAAAGAGTTGTAAAAGGAAAGAAATTGAAAAAAGGTTAAAACAAAGCAAGCCGCTTTTCAAAACATGAATAAAAGCTGTGTTTAACTACACGGCTTTTATTATGAAATAATTTTTCTTACCTCTTTGCAAAAGGATATAACTGCCATCTATTAAGTCTGAGGAAAGAACTAGTTTTGTCTCATCAACTTTTTCTTTATTTACAGAAATGGAATTTTCTTTTAAAGCTCTTCGAGCTTCTCCGTTTGATTTCAAAAACCCTGTTTTATCGCAAAGCACTTCAATTATACCCATTCCTACTTCTAACTCCAGTTTTAAAACTTCTGCTTGCGGAACCCCCTCAAAAACATCCATAAAAATGGCTTCAGTCATTCCCTTCAAGGCTTCAATGGCTTCATTCCCTTTTTTGAATAAAATTTCAGAGGCATCTATTGCACTTTTATAATCCTCCTCAGAGTGAACACGAGTGGTAATATCTTTTGCCAGTTCTTTTTGCAGCAAACGTAAATGAGGTTGCTCACTATGTTTCGCCTCAATTTCTTCAATTTCGTCTTTGGTTTTCAAAGTAAATATTCGAATATATTTAGCCGAATCTTCATCACTTGAATTGATCCAATACTGGTAAAACTTATAAGGCGATGTTCTATTTTTATCCAACCAAACATTTCCTCCTTCTGTTTTACCAAATTTACTACCATCTGCCTTTTTAATTAAAGGTGTTGTAACTGCATAGGCTTCTCCTCCACCTTTTCTTCGGATCAATTCAGTTCCTGTGACAATGTTACCCCACTGATCTGAACCACCTAGCTGAACTTTACAACCTTTGTTCTTGTTCAACCAATAAAAATCATACCCCTGAACCAACTGGTATGAAAACTCTGTAAATGATAGACCTGTTTCTAGCCGAGACTTCACAGAGTCTTTTGCCATCATATAATTTACAGTAATGTGCTTACCAATGTCACGTATAAATTCTAAGAAGTTCATCCCCTTAAACCAATCATAATTATTCACCATTTCTGCAGAATTGTCTCCACAATCAAAATCCAAAAACTGCTCTAATTGCTTTTTAACGCACGCTACGTTATGGTCCAAAGCACTACTATCTAATAAATTCCTTTCTTGTGACTTTCCGGATGGATCTCCAACCATACCCGTTGCACCGCCAACTAGAGCGAAGGGCTTATGACCAGAACGCTGAAAATGAACCAATGTCATAATCTGAACCAAGCTACCTATATGCAAAGAATCGGCTGTTGGATCAAAACCAATGTAACCTGATGTCATCTCTTTATTCAACGCATCTTCAGTTCCTGGCATCATATCGTGAATCATGCCCCTCCACTTCATTTCTTCTATAAACCCCATACTCTTTTTGATAATGTGCAACAAAGGTAAAACTTTCAAAAAGGTAGTATTCAGTATTTTGAAAAATGTTTACTTATTGGAAGCAATGATCAAAACTCATCTATTCATTAGAGAATCCAATAAATTTATTATTTTTACGTGAATGAAGGCTTTTCATATATTGCTGCAACGATATAAATAGAAAATAGAACTCAGCCGTTAACGAAAGCTCAATGCTTTCTAGTAACACTACTAAAGCTTTGATTTTAGTTTTAGTAATTAATAAATTCAAAACACAACCTCTTTGCTAGATGCAAGTTTGATAGCTTATCGACTTCTCTTTTGCTATATCCATGCATAAAACTTTGACAAAGATCGACCCAACTATTAAGCAGATCCGTTTTTATGATTAAAAAACATGTGACACATTTCCTTAAGCGCATCTGTGCAAGCAAAACAATTCTGTTTACTGGGACAATACTAATCATTTTGTCAAGTCTAATGATTTGGGCTACTAACAAAGGCTTAGATATTACCGATGAAAGTTTTTATTTTATAGGATACTATTTTAATATTGAAACGGTATTACCAATTACTTTTTTTCATAAAATACATAATGTTTTTTTTGGAAATGAAAACTTGATTTTAGTAAGGTTAACCAGGCTTATTTTAACGTTGGCAAGTTCCGGGTTTTTGGGATATACCAGTTGTACGTTTTTTAACTTTAAACATAAAACTGAAGGAACAATATTTATAATAATATTTTCATTCCTGGGATTTTCGTTTTATCCATATGCTACTTCTTACAATAGTTTGACTATTGTTTTCATGAATTTACTAATTGGGTTGACTTTGATCTACAAGAAGCAGGCAATCACTGCTTATACCTTTTCTTGTCGGCGTATTAACAACCTTGTCACTTTCTAACCAAATTTCCAACACTATTTGCCTTTTCTCTTTTTATTCTTTTGACATTGTGGGTTAGCATATAACCGAACAACAAGCGTGAAAAATGTAAGATTAGGCCTTTTAACTTTGTCGTCTTTTTTAGTTGGCATTATCGCAACTTGTTTCATTGTGTTTGATTCATTCAAGGACTTTAATCATTCCTATGAAAACTTCACAAAAGGATTATTTCTTGTAAAAGGGCACTCATATTAGCTCGACTTTCACGAGTATCTATTATGGCTTTATACACATACTCTCCTTCAGTAAAATTTACATTTTAGCAGTCCATTCTCATTATTCTATTCCTCTATAGGTCCAAGTGGAAATATAAAACATTACTTATCATCTATTCCCTTCTTTTTATTTATGCTCTTATCTTACTCAGAATCAAAATCATCACAGAGCCTATTGGACTTTTTATTCCCTACTTTTTGATTTTAGCGATTATTGGTTTTCTCTTTTTTTTATTTGAAAAACCATTTAAAAAGCGGGATATTATTTATGCTCTATTTTTTATCACATTGCCATTCTTGATAAGCTTAGGATCGAATAACTCTTTATTCGTTCATTTTATTTTTGGCGGAAATATTTTAGGTCTAGGCATATACCTATTAATGGAAAGAGCTTCCTAAAGAGCTTTCAAAACGGGGGCAATTTGTCTACTCTCAATAACAGTCCTTTTTCAAACTTCACACAGCATCATCTATAAACCATATAGACTAAACACTTCTATTTTGGAACAAACCTGTACCATAACCGATATTCCAGCTTTAAATGACATAAAAGTGGACTCAGCGTTACTTGAAGTTTACACAGAAGCTTTCATTCTTACAAAAACACCCTAGTAAAAGGCTATTCCTATTTTCAGACCAGCTTGGCATTAGTTTAATTGCTGATAAACCTCCGTTTCCATTTTACTGGTTAGAAGAAAGAACATTAAGCGCGTTAAAACAAATATTAAACAGCACCGAACGAATACACCCAGAAAGTTTACTATTAATTTTTCCAACGAAGATTAAAATTGATAAGAACATTAGAGATTCTTTCTCAAGCGTAAATATTAACTTTCCGAGTGATTATGAAATAATAAAAACTATAATTTATCAAAGGTGACACTTTAAATATTTACAGTCACTTAATGAGCGCTAATCGAATTAGCGCCTTCGATTAAAATACCGGCAAAGCGATTCTACCACTTGGCTTTTTCTGTTAAACTCTTGATCCATAAACCTCAGACTTTTTTCGATAAAATTTAGTTAAGGTAAAATTTTCAAAATGAAAGTATTCGGTTATTAACTGAAACGAGCTGTCTGAATCTTAGGAATTAAGTTCAGAAAAAGCAGCTAATACCCTGCGCACAACAAGGCTTTCATGTAATCTCTGGAGCTTGCTTTGTGCCCGACACCCTTAATGTAATATTGAAATATTTTCTTATTCTCCTTTGCGCACATTTCCAATTTCAATTTTTCCCTACTCCTGTCCGAAAGTATCCGTCCGGATTACTTGTATTTTTTCAAAAGGGAACCTCTTTGTGCACCTCCCTAAAAGCACTGTACAGCACTCTGCTCTCCACCTTCCACCTTCTGCCTGAATTAGCAGAGGATAAAACGCTATTTGCCTTTAAACCTTCTTGATCTATTTGCAATTCTACAACAACACCTCCACTTGGAGCTTTATGACAACTGATTACTTTAATGTACATTCTTACTAATTAGCATATAAAACTACTCTTTATTATTCTTAAAAACTTCTATCACATCGATAATAGAGCCATAAGTATTTAACATCTTGGACGCTATATCTTCTTGCTTTACCCACTCGTACATTTGTTATACCTTCTTCTTCTTGAGGCAATAATTCTTCATCACCATCATATTGCATTAAATACCAATGGGTTGGTTTATACAATTTTCTCCGTAAGTATCATATGTGTGATACGTCACTAATAGCTTGCTTATTAATGTTGGTTTTCTAATCCCACATTCCTCTTCTACTTCTCGGACAGCAGCAATTTCAATTGCTTCTCATCCTCCACTTTTCCTTTTGGTAAATCCCAAAAACCATTTCTAAAAATAAAAAGAACTTGATCTTTATTATTAATGACCACACCGCCGGCAGCCTGAACTGTTTTATATTGCCAAAAAATAATTCCCACATTCATCAAAACTGCTTCCTTGCACGTATATATAGCTCTCCTGAAGGAGGAATGCTGTCTAAAATTATTTCTTTATGCATCATCATTATCACACGAATACACAAATTGAGAGTCTAATGTTGAAATATCTTCATCATTTTCGATGAAGAATAGTGGCTTATTCTTGATAAAAACTTTATACATTTGCAGTCATGTTTAATAATAAAGAATGCGGGTTAAAAGTAGCAGAATTTTTGTTACAAATCAAGGCGATTAAATTACAGCCTAACAAACCTTTTACGTGGGCATCTGGATGGAACTCACCAATATATTGTGACAATAGAAAAATATTGTCTTATCCCAAAATAAGAACCTACATAAGGCAGCAATTTGTTGAAATGATTGTAGATACTTACGGTAAGCCGGATGTAATAGCAGGAGTTGCTACAGGAGGCATTGCAATTGGGCATTGGTAGCTGAAGAAATGGGGTTCCTTTTGTATATGTTCGATCTCTACCAAAGGCCATGGTCTTCAAAATAAAGTTGAAGGGGTTTTAGATTCTAGTCAAAATGTTGTAATTGTTGAAGATTTAGTTTCTTCTGGCAAAAGCAGCCTTGATGCTTTGGAAGCAATTAGAGAAATTGGATGTAAGGTAAAGGAATGGCTGCTATCTTTACTTATGGATTTGGCATTGCTCAGGACAATTTTAAAGGGGCTAATTGCAAATTAACTCACTTTAAGTGACTATACTTGCTTATTAAAACAAGCTACAGCTTCCAATTACATCAATGAAAAAGACATTTCATCTCTTAAAGAATGGAGAACAAGTCCATCTTCTTGGAAACAGAATTAAATTTAGAACTTTATAGTATGACCAAAATAGAAAGTAAAAAAGTAAATGTAGCTTGTAGTGCAGAAGATTGCTATACTTTTCTAACTGATTTAAATAACTACGAATTACTTTTACCAAAAGATAAAATTTCTAGCTGGGAGTCTGACGAGAAAAAATGTTCTTTCAAAATTCAAAAGACGTATAAACTAACTCTAGTTTACAAAAATGGATTACCGCACAATGAAATCCATTTGGTAAGTGGCGAAAATTCTCCATTTTCGTTTTCCTTAAACATTGTTCTACAGAATCAGATGCTACTTGTGATGCACAACTATTATGTGAAGCAGATATCAACCCATTCTTAAAAATGATGGTTGAAAAACCATTAAACAACCTATTTGACTACATGGCTGACAGATTGGTTAAAGTAAAAGAAGGGGGTTAAAAAACAAACTCTAGTTGCTTAATATCGAAATTAAATAACTGCCCCTCTTTTGTTTTAATTTCTAATTGACCATTTGAAAGTACGTTTACAATTTTTCCTGTAATATTTCCTTGCGAGCTATTATAACTACGCATTTCGTCTATAAACAATAAATTAGTAAGATATTCCTCATGTATCTTAGAAATGCCTTCTCTTTGAAACCGTAAGTAAAATATTTCGATACTTTTTAAAAGGCCATTTAATACCGATTTTAACTCTAATTCTTTTTTCGATTCAAGGAATAAGCTGGTCACTCGAGGCTAAATTTTGGAAATTAGTTTGATTCACATTTAATCCGATTCCAATTATTGCGTATTCGAAATTTTTACCTTTAAATTGATTTTCAATTAAAATTCCGCAAATTTTCTTTTCACCGACATAAATATCATTGGGCCATTTTATAAAAACATCCTCATCTATAACCGATTCTAAATATTTACATATTGCTAGTGAAACTATTTTGCTAATTACAAATGCCTCGCTTGGCACGACTCTTTTTGGATTAAGCACCAATGAAAAAGTAAGGTTTTTGCCCGGTTCAGAACTCCACACATTACCTCTTTGCCCCTTTCCTTCTCCTTGAAAATGAGCCACGACAACTGTACCATCCAAAGCCTCCTGATTTGCGACTAATTTAGAAGCGTAATTATTTGTTGAATCAACCACATCCAATTCAATAATATTTTTCCCTATATACAATGTTTCTGGCAATTTTAAAAGGTGTTGATAATTGTCTAAAATAAGGGTTTCTAATTAAGATTTATTTACTTTTGCCGCACAAAAAATTAATTTGACTTAATGAAAGTAACTAAAAAAATAAGTTCTAAGGCTTTAAAAGAAGCTATTATCAAAGGAATGCAGGAGGTAAATGCCCACGAATATTGTATGTATTGACTTACGCAAAATACCGAGTGCAGTAACCGATTTTTTTGTTATTTGTCATGGTAATTCTTCAACACAAGTTGAAGCAATATCAAAATCAATAGCTGAAACCACACTTACAGATATTAATCAGAAGCCTTGGCATCAAGAAGGCAAAACAAATGCGGAGTGGATATTATTGGACTATGTGGATGTGGTTGCCCATGTGTTTTACAGTGATGCCAGAGAATTTTACAATATTGAAGGTCTTTGGGGAGATGCTCAAATAGAAAAGATTGAAGACATTACAATATAATTTGGTTTGATTCGTCCTAAATAATCAGACGAAACAATATCATTGAAAAAACATTAAAATGGCGAATAAGCAACCAAAAAAAACTACAAATAATAATGGAAAAAAACCAGCGTTTAACTTTTACTGGATTTATGCTATTATAGCCGTTATTCTTATTTCGATCAACCTATTCAATTGGGATGGAGGTGTAAGAGAAATAACTCCTCAAAAATTTCGGACTGAAATGCTGGAAACAGATCAAGTTGCAAAACTTGAGATTGTCAACAAGGAAATTGTGCGGATTTACATCAAGCAAGAATCATTGAGTAATGACACGCACAAAACGCTTGATGAAAAGAGTTTGTTTGGCGGAAGTAACAGGGGTCCGCATTACTTTTTTACTATTTTGAATGATGAAACATTAAAGGATGATATTACAATTTGGGAAAATCAATATGGAATAGAAGTCAAAGGAACTACTGAAGAAAACTATGGAAGAGAGCTCTTTAGCTGGTTAATCTTTATTGTAATTATGATTGCAGTATGGGTGTTCATCATGAAACGTGTTGGAGGAGGCGCTGGAGGAGGCGGAAGTCAAATCTTTAACATTGGAAAATCGAAAGCTCAAGTATTTGGAAAAGGAAAAAGCACCAATGTCAGCTTTAAAGATGTAGCGGGATTGGAAGAGGCAAAAGAGGAGGTGCAAGAGATTGTGGAATTTCTAAAAAAACCGAAAAAATATACTGATTTAGGAGCGAAAATTCCAAAAGGTGCATTACTAGTAGGACCTCCTGGAACAGGAAAAACATTACTTGCAAAAGCTGTTGCTGGAGAAGCTGAGGTCCCTTTCTTTTCTCTTTCTGGATCAGATTTTGTCGAAATGTTTGTTGGAGTTGGTGCATCTAGGGTTAGGGATTTATTCAAACAAGCCAAGGAAAAAGCACCAAGCATAATCTTTATTGATGAAATTGATGCAATTGGTAGAGCCAGAGGAAAGAACCCTAATATGGGATCGAATGATGAGAGAGAAAACACATTGAATCAACTTTTAACTGAAATGGATGGTTTTGGAACAAATAATGGCGTTATTATTCTTGCAGCTACCAACAGAGCGGATGTTTTGGATAAAGCATTATTGAGAGCTGGGCGTTTTGACAGGCAAATTTATGTTGACATGCCAGATTTAAATGAGCGAAGAGCAATATTCGATGTTCATTTAAAGCCACTGAAAAAAGTGACAGATCTTGACATTGACTTTTTGGCGAAACAAACACCAGGTTTTAGTGGAGCAGATATTGCAAACATTTGTAACGAGGCAGCTCTAATTGCAGCAAGATTTGATAAGAAACAAGTCGAAAAACAAGACTTTTTGGATGCAGTTGACCGAATTATTGGTGGATTAGAAAAGAAGAATAAAATCATTTCTAAAGAAGAAAAGAAAGCAATTGCAATCCACGAAGCTGGACATGCTACAGTTAGTTGGATGGTTGAACATGCGAATCCACTTGTGAAAGTAACTATAGTTCCGAGAGGAAAAAGTTTAGGTGCTGCATGGTATTTGCCAGAAGAGAGACAAATTACTACTACTGAGCAGCTGCTGGATGAAATGTGTGCTGCTTTAGGAGGGAGAGCGGCAGAATTAGTAACCTTTGGGAAAATTTCTACAGGAGCATTAAGCGATTTGGAAAAAGTAACCAAAACAGCTACTGCTATGGTTAGTATTTATGGCTTAAATGAAAAAGTTGGAAACGTTTCCTATTATAATTCTCAAGGTGATGGTTATGGATTTTCTAAACCTTACAGTGATGACACTGCTAAGCTAATTGATGATGAAGTAAAGAACATGATCGAAGAGCAATATCAAAGAGCCATAAAACTCTTAGAAAAAAACAAGGATAAACTGAATCTATTGGCAGATAAGCTACTAGAAAAAGAAGTTATCTTTAAAGATGACCTAGAAGCTGTGTTTGGAAAAAGAGCTTGGGTGGAAAAAGAAAAAACCGAAGAAGTACAAGCAAAAACTAACGTTAAAACACCGGAAGCACCGGAAGTAACTGCAGAAGAAAAAAGCACAGATAGTGAGGAAGGAAAACCCAACACTGTTATTGAGAAAATAAAACCTGAAGGAGTGGATTCTGATGATAAAAGTGAATTTGAACCAGAAGGAGAAACGAATTAATCAAGTTTGAAAGAATTACTCACAAGAGCAATCACTGGAGCCGTATTTGTCGCGGTATTGATTGGAGCCATTGTCTGGAATAAATATTCCGTGGCTGGACTCTTTTTCGTTATTTCTATACTTGGCTTGCTTGAGTTTTTCAAACTCATGGAAAAAGGTGGCTTTAAGCCAAAAAAGAGCATATCCTCTGTTGTTGGTGGTCTAATTTATGGGATCATCGTGTATTTTAGTTTTGGATATGGCGACTTCTCTTACTTGCTGTTTATCTTCCCTTTGTTGGTCTTATTAGTAGTGATTGAACTCTTTCGAAAGAGTGAAACCCCAGTATCAAACTTTGCCTTTTCTGTGATGGGGGTAATGTATGTGGTAATTCCTTTTTCCATACTAAATTTTTTCGCTTATAGCTCCCCCTATGAAGAAGTTTTGGAAATCAATGACAGGTATGATTACGTTTTTTTATTAGGCTTCTTTGTAATACAATGGGCAAATGATACGGGAGCGTATTTAGCGGGCTCTACTTTTGGTAAAACAAAATTATTCGAACGTGTTTCACCAAACAAAACATGGGAAGGGGCTATAGGCGGAGCTGTTGTTGCATTAGCTACAGGATTTTTATTTGCCTTCTTTACAGAGAGCTCTATTTTGCATTGGATGACTTGCTCATTTTTAATTGTAGTGTTTGGAACATTGGGAGACTTGACCGAATCACAGATAAAAAGAAGTACTGGAGTAAAAGACTCAGGCAATATTCTACCAGGACACGGAGGGATACTAGATAGATTTGACGGAGTATTATTTTCCGCACCATTCGTATTAGCATATTTACATTTTGTAGATTTGATATAAGTTAAACACCAACTATTAAGATACATTTATGAAAATCCATAACGAAGGTTTTAAAATTATCATATTATTTTTCTTACTGCTTGTAGGAATAGATTGTTTACTAATCTATTTTATCCCCATAGTATGGATATGGTCAATATTATTAGGTGCATCTATTATTTTCTTTTCGCTTGTAGTGTCTTTTTTTCGAGTCCCAAAAAGAGATGTAACGATTGATGGCAATAAAATACTTGCTCCCTCAGATGGAAAAGTAGTTGTTATAGAAGAGGTTTTAGAAACTGAATATTTAAATAAAAAATATACCCAGATCAGCATATTTATGTCTCCTTTAAATGTACATTGTCAGTGGTACCCAATAAATGGATTTGTAAAATATTTCAAATATCATCCCGGGAAATATTTAGTCGCGTGGCATCCTAAATCATCTATAGAAAATGAAAGAACCACCATAGTAATTGAAGACACAGAAGGTAGAAAAATTTTATTCAGGCAGATTGCAGGAGCAGTAGCTAGAAGGATTGTTTTTTTTGGAAAAGAAAAAGAAGAAGCTCGTCAAGATAAAGAAGCTGGATTTATAAAATTTGGTTCTAGAATAGATGTTTTCATCCCTTTAAAAAGCACAATAAATGTTAAAATAAATCAAAATGTAGTTGGCAGTCAAACTGTGTTGGCAACTTTTGATTAATTTAATGTATATTTGGGAAAATTATCTTAACAAATTGAAATCTAAATATATATGAAAAAAGTAATCTTATCATTTGGGCTTGTGCTATTTATGGCAATTGGGGGATCTGCCCAAACGACCTCAACCACTGAAGTAGCAAAAACAGAAACGAAAAAAGTCTTGTGCTAAAAAATCTTGTTGCAAGAAGAAAGCTGCTACTAATGGAACTGCCGCTACTACAACAAAAAAATGTTGTAAAAAGAAAGGTGCAAAATCTTGTGCTAAAAAGACTGAAACTAGTTCTAAATAATTACAAACGATATTAAAGCCAAGCTAAAACTTGGCTTTTTTTAATTATAAATACACCTATTAAACTAATAAAAAAATGAAAAAAATATTATTCGGATTCGGAATATTAGCAATGTTATTTGCTACTGCAACAATTTCTTCTTGTGGAGAGGCTGAATCTACAGATGAAAAAACAGAATTGAAAGAAGGTGAAGACGGAGAAAAGTGCTGTTCTAAAGACAAAGAATGTTCTAAAGAATGTAAAGAAACATGTAAAAAAAACTGTACAGCTGATTGCACTGAAGAAGAATGTTCTGACGAATGCAAAGCTGCTTGTAAAGCTGCTTGTAATCAGGAAGCGGAACATAAATGTTCGGACATGAAATGTGGAGAAGGAAAATGTGGGCACGGGAGTGAAGAAGGTGACACAGAAGAAGAAGGAACCGAAGAAGTTGAATAAACTACTTTAGATTTATTATAAAAAAGCTCGGTAAATACCGAGCTTTTTTTATGTCTAATAATTCTTATCTATCAATAAAATGTGTTGCCAGATTTTGCCATTCTTCGAAGCATTGGACTACACCTATAACGATCTTCTAAATATTCATTGTACAAATCATCCAAGCCATCTACACATTTCTGAATTCCTATTTCATCTGCCCAAGCTAATAACCCTTTAGGATAATTCACTCCTTTTGTCATTGCTAAATCTATATCTTCTTTGGAAGCTACATTCAGGAACAAAGCATCAGCTGCCTCGTTAATCAACATCACTAGTACTCTCCATACAATTTGATCTCCTAACTCTTTATTTTCATTTGCAATAGGCATTTCTCCTCCTTCTGCATAATCATAGTATCCCCTACCCGATTTACGACCGTACCATCCAGCCTCTGAATGTCTTTTTTGCGTAAATGAAGGTTTGTATCGTTGATCATAATAAAACGCCGCAAACACAGTCTCAGTAACCGTATAGTTTATATCATTACCAATAAAATCCATTAGCGTAAATGGGCCCATTCTAAACCCAGCAATTTCTTTCATTGCCCAATCAATTGTAGCAAAATCCGCAATTCCCTCTTCATAAATTCGCAATGCTTCTCCGTAAAAAGGTCGGGCAACTCTATTTACAATAAAACCAGGAGTATCTTTTGCTAATACAGTTACTTTTTTCCAGCTACCTACCAATTCTCTTGTTGCTGATGTAATCGCTTCTTCAGTTTGAATGGCTGGAATAATTTCTACCAATGGCATCAAAGGAGCAGGATTAAAAAAGTGAACACCTATTACTCTATTTGGATTTTTACAAGCTGCTGCAATTGCAGCAACAGATAGTGATGAAGTATTAGTGGCTAGAACACAATCATCTCCACAAATCTCTTCCAACCGACTAAATACTGATTTCTTTATTTCCAAGTTCTCGATAATTGCTTCAATAACAATCCCAGACCCTTGCATTTCGTTTAAGTTGGATGCAGGAGTAATTCTATCAAATATTTCAGTAGAAGTAGACGCATCTATTCTTCCTTTTTCAACCAAACGAGCTAAAATCTTTTGCAATTTATTCATTGCTTTCTCCAACGCATCTTGATTGGTATCGAATAGCACAACTTCATGTCCGGCAGTAGCAGCAACTTGCGCAATTCCACTTCCCATCGATCCAGATCCTATAACTCCAACTTTTATCATTCTGTATTTTTTTGTGAAGATAGAAAATCAGGATAATAAACTTGTGTTTCATTGGCAAAATCCTCTTTTCTAACTTACTTTGCAACATGAAAATTTCAGCATCCATTTTTTCTGATAGTGAGAAAAACATTCTTACTACCATTGATAACTTAAATAGCTATCATGTGGATGTAATCCATGTAGACTGTAAAAACAGGCTATCTATTTTTGATGATATTAAAGTTATTCGTGAGAATTCTAATTTACCGATTGATTTACATATCATTACAGATAATCCGGAAGCATATTACCCTGGAATTATTGAACACAACATTGATTATGTAACGTTTCAATACGAGGATTTAATAGAAAAGAAGCTTACAATTCCAACTGATTACAGAGGAAAGTTAGGAATAGGCATAACCACCTTTACGGATATCTCTGTATTTGAGAACTATAAAGATTCATTCGATTTCATCTTGATGATGGCAACTATTCCAGGTGAGAGTGGAGGAAAGTTCGATAAATCGAATTTTACCAAAATTCGTGAATTCAGTCAGCAATATCCTGAGAAAAAAATTCATGTTGATGGAGGTGTAAACGCAGAAGTTTCCTTTATTCTCAGAAACATGGGGGTTTACCTTTCTGTTTCTGGATCTTATTTGTTCAACTCGGTCTCTATTGGATCTGCATTGTTGAACTTAAAACTAAATGAAATTGAATCACATTTTTTAGTGAAAGATTTCATGCAGAAAACGGATTCTTCCCCTGTTATCAATAGCAAGGATTTAACCTTAGAAAGCTTATTACTTACTTTCAAAAAAGGAGCTTTAGGTTTTGCAATAATTAATGATGAAAATGACAAATTTGCAGGAATAATCGGAAACGCAGATTTACGAAACGGCTTATTAAAACATGTAAATGATTTGAATAGTTTGAACATGCAAGAACTGATAAACCCTAATCCTTTAGTGATTAATGAGAATATTAATGTGCATCAAATGCTTCAATTTATTAAAAAACAAACTAAACCCGTAATCTATTTACCGGTAGTCAATAACCATAACAAAACAGTAGGAATAGTTAGTTTCCTCAACCTAATCAAAGGAGAATTATGATCATACATTTAAAAGAAAATATTGACGCAAATAAAGTGGAAGAACTTGCTGCACAAAGCAAATCTATAGCGTTAAAAACAGGCAGCTATACTCGTTTAATAACTTCTTCGAGCATTAAAGAACTTCCTTCTTTTTTAGATGATTATACCGACGAGTTCTTTACGATGGCTTCAGATATTCAATTAGCTAGTAAAGATTACAGAAGCGATATTAAAGAAATAGATTTCGACACTTTTAAAATTGGAGGAACCACTAATAACACTGTTTTGATTGGCGGACCTTGTTCTGTAGAGTCCGAAGAACAAATAAATGCAAGTGCTGAACATTTAATCTCTATGGGATTAAAGACACTAAGAGCTGGCTGTTTTAAACCAAGAACTACTCCTTATTCATTTCAAGGTTTAGGAATGGAGGGTTTAATGCTGTTGGTGAAAATGAGAGAAAAACACGGGCTTAAAATCGTTACTGAAGTTCGAGACTCTACGCATGTAGATGCAATAATCGAACACAGTGATGTAATCCAAATCGGAGCAAAATCAATGTATGACCATGGTATTTTAAAAGCTTGTGGAAAACAAAACAAACCTGTTCTTTTAAAAAGGGGTTTTGGAACAACTATTCAAGAGTTTGTTCAATGTGCTGAATTTATATTATCATCTGGAAATCCAAATGTTATTCTTTGTGAAAGAGGCCTGAGAACTTTCGAAACAAAGACAAGATTTACATTGGACCTTTGTGGCGTTGCATGGTTAAAAGAAAAAACAAACTTGCCACTCATATTAGATCCTAGTCATGCTATGGGGCATGCCTTTGGAGTTCCTGATTTAGCTAGAGCTTGTACCGCAATGAACATAGACGGGCTATTAGTTGAAATGCATCCAAATCCAAAAGTGGCAAAATCAGACGCAAGTCAACAATTGAACTTTGAAGAATTTAAAGCAATGAAGAATTCTCTTGACCCAATCGCTAATGCAGTTGGAAAAACAATCATATAATGGCATTAAGTAATATAAAGTTTGTTGTTTGTGATGTTGATGGAACATTAACCGATGGTGGCATGTACATCACATCAGAAGGCACTCATTTCAAACGTTTCAATACCAAGGATGGTATGGCAGTTAAAATGCTTTATCAAAATGGATATCACGTTGGGTTAATCAGTCACAGTAAGACTACTGAAATGGTTACTGAAAGAGCGAATATGCTTAACATTAAGCATTGTTATGTTGGAAGCGATGACAAGCTTACTATTCTTAAAAAATGGATATCTGAACTGGGAATCTCTTTGGAAGAAGTAGCCTTTTTGGGAGACGATAATAACGACAATAAAGTTATGGAACATGTTGGTGTTTCAGTATGCCCAAGTGATTCTAGCAAAAGAATATTGAATACAGCAGATATCATTCTTGAAAGAAAAGGCGGAGATGCTTGCTTAAGAGAGTTTGTTGAAGAACACTTAGGGTTGGAGTAAGTGTAAAAACCGTTTTGTACCTTTTTCTGTTTCTAGAATTATACAAGTAGTGTTTCTAAAACCCTACTTATGAAAATCGTAGCTTTTATTCTCATTGTTTTGTTTACTTCAAAAATTATTGCCGGCGATAGAAGGTACAATCATTTATTAAAGCTCTACACTTCCAATACTGAAAAATGTTTAAAGGTTTCCAAAAAACACATAACTAAACATCCCGAAAAAAGTGTTCCTTATTATTTTGCTGCCAAAATCTATTTAGACAAGTTCAATAAGAGCCCAAAATTATCGCAAAAATATAGTTTAATAAGCCGCAGCATTTTTTATGGAACCAAATTAGATAAACTAAATGATGAAGCATTAGAATCTAAGGTAGATTGGAAGTCGCAAAGAAAAGAGATTATAAATAAATCTTTAGCATTAATATCTGACCTAAATAATGCTGATTTTGGAGACAAAGCAGGTAAGCTTTCTAAAAAATTAAACCGCCTTGAGTATTCTTCTCCAAAAAAGAAATTAACTCCAAAAAAGGAAACCCGGGAAGGTGAATTAGCTGCGGAAGACATTAAAATGATGTACTATGGACTTCCTACTGGAAATGAAAGGATCAAATCAGCTAGTATTACAGACGAAAAACAAATACTAGCCATTATTAATTCCGAAAGAAAAAAACAAGGGATGCAAGAATTAATATGGGAAGAAGATTTAGCGCGAGCTGCGCGTTATCACGCCTATGATTTAGCAACACAAAAATATTTTAACCACAACTCTTATGATAGGAAAAATGGTAAATTGATTAAAGTTGGAGGAACCTTTGAGCGAATTCATAGATTCTATTCCAAGACATTCGTTAATTCCGAAAATATAGCTGCTGGGTCCTCCAATCCTAGTGGAACTTATAATCAATGGTATAAAAGCCCTGGTCATTATAAAAATATGTTCAACCGAAAAAGTAAAAAAGTAGGGATAGGAATCTACTATGATAAGGATAGTTTGTACGGATACTATTGGGTGTTTTGCACTGCATTTTAGGATATTCTATTTTACCCTTTTTACGGTATTGCATTAAATACATCAAATATTTATTTTTGTCCTTGAATAATGAAAAACGATACACATATAATATCTCACAATAGCCCTAAACCCATCTTCTTAAAGAAGAAAGATAAGTGTTGCGAAAAATTCAAAAAGAAAAAGAAGAAGGCTTGCAAAAACTGTCCAAACAACTGGTGTTAATTCAATTTTGCACAAAACAAGGGCTACATGTTTATCGTTTATATGCTTCAGAACAAAAAAACACTTATTACTCAAATTGGATTTACCGAAGACTTGATTGCAACGCATAAACAGCTTGAAAAAAAGTTTAAAAGAAAATTGGTTCTTGTTGGAAAAGAAAAATATAAGTCAAAAAAAGACGCAATGATTCGGGTGAAACAACTACGTAATAAAATTAGGTAATCTAAACCAAAAACTGAAACAAGTCGGGCTTCTCGTTCAAGTATTCTCCAAAAAAGCCTCTGTCTTCCATTCTCTTTTTAAGCGCATTGAGTGTTGATGGGTTTTGAAGCTCTACCCCAACCACCGCTGGACCCATATTACGGTTGTGTTTTTTTGTATACTCGAAATGTGTAATATCATCATTTGGGCCTAATATATCTGCCACAAACTCTTTTAATGCTCCTGCTCTTTGTGGAAAACTGATTATGAAATAGTGTTTCAAATTTGCATGCAAAAGAGCTCTTTCTTTTATCTCTTCAGTTCGCGTGATATCGTTATTACTTCCACTAACCAGGCAGACAACATTCTTGCCACGTATTTCATCTTTAAACTGATTCAAAACAGCGATTGAAAGAGCTCCTGCAGGCTCCACAACAATTGCTTCTTTATTATATAAGTCTAATATTGTTTGACACACCTCTCCTTCCTTTACACAATACATACCAGATAAATACTGCTGACAAAGGTCAAAATTTAAATCTCCTACCCTTTGAACTGAGGCTCCATCAATAAATTTATCAATGTAATCTAATTTAATATTAACTCCCTTTTCCAAAGAAGTCGACATGGATGGGGCACCATACGGCTCAACTCCTATGACTTTTGTATTTGGCGAAAGTTCATTAAATATAGAAGAGATACCAGAAGCAACTCCTCCTCCTCCAACAGGTACAAATAAATAATCAATCTCGTTTTTGGATTGCTCTAAAATTTCCAATGCGATTGTCGCTTGACCTTCAATTACCTTTTCATCATCAAACGGATGAACAAATGTCATCTCATTCTCTTTGCAATATTGATTTGCACAAACGTAAGCATCGTCAAACGTATCACCTACTATTACTATTTCTATAAACGAACCACCAAACATTTTTACTTGTTCAATCTTCTGTTTTGGTGTAGGAGTCGGCATGAAAACAACCCCTTTTACTTTTAGCTTAAAGCAAGAAAAAGCAACTCCTTGCGCATGATTTCCAGCACTTGCACAAACAACTCCTTGCTTTAATTCACTCTGTGTTAAAGAAGCAATTTTGTTATAGGCTCCTCTTATTTTGTAGGACCTAACTTGTTGTAAATCTTCTCGTTTTAATACAATATTAGATTCAAATTGTTGCGCTAAATTTTCGTTCCTCATTAAAGGTGTTCTCAAGGCAACATCAACTAAAAGCAATGCTGCTTTTTTCACATTTTCCAACCTAACTTGCGTCCTCATACTATTAGTTTAACTCCAATTTCTTCATTTCCGTCATTGACAACCTGAGTAAAGCGCCAACTTTTTCGATTGGATGGTTTTTTAACTCATTGTCTAATTCATTTATTTTAACGGCATCATTGTATTTTGGATCAAAAAATGGCTTACCAATTAGGTCTAAATCCAAGGATGATACAAAATCTTTGAGTAAAGGTTTACACGCATGGTTAAAAAGATAACAACCATATTCTGCAGTATCGGATATTACCCTATTCATTTCATACAATTTTTTACGGGCTATTGTATTTGCAATTAAAGGCGCCTCGTGCAAAGATTCATAATATGCAGACTCTGCCTTTATTCCATTTTCAATCATTGTTTCGAATGCCAATTCGACTCCTGCTTTGGTGAATGCAACCATTAATAATCCTTTATCAAAAAACTCCTGATTAGTAAAACTCTCATTGGTTTCGACAGCCTTTTCAAATGCTGTTTCTCCCGTTTCTCTCCTCCAAGTTAATAATTCGGTGTCGTTATTCTTCCAATCTTTCATCATCATTAAAGAGAAATCTCCTGATAAAATATCTTTCATATGTTTTTCAAACAAAGGCTTCATAAGAGTCTTTAATTCATTTGCCAACTCATTGGTCTTTAATTTAGAAGCCCCATTCAATCTATTCATCATTTGCGTTAAACCACCATGCTTCAATTCTTCTGTTATTGCTTCCCATCCATACTGAACTAATTTGGCCGCATATCCTGGATCTATTCCATTTTCGATCATTTTATCAAAATAAAGAATTGACCCTGTTTGTAGGACACCGCAAAGTATAGTCTGCTCACCCATTAAATCAGATTTAACCTCAGCTACAAAAGATGAGTTTAAAACTCCTGCCATGTGTCCTCCAGTTGCAACGGCATAAGCTTTTGCAATTTCTAATCCATCGCCATTTGGATTATTTTCTGGGTGAACAGCTATTAAAGTAGGAACACCAAACCCTCTTTTATACTCTTCTCTCACCTCGGAACCTGGAGATTTTGGGGCCATCATTATCACCGTTAGATCTTCACGAATCTTCATTCCTTCTTCAACAATGTTAAAGCCATGAGAATAGGATAAAGTAGCTCCCAATTTCATTAATGGCATTACTTTATTCACAACATCTGTATGCTGTTTATCTGGAGTCAAGTTGATTACTAAATCCGCAGTAGGAATCATTTCTTGATATGTTCCGACTTTAAAATTGTTCTCTTCCGCATTTAAATATGATTGTCGCCTCGTATCGATTGCCTCTTTTCTTAATGCATAAGAAACATTCAACCCTGAATCCCTCATGTTAAGGCCTTGATTTAATCCTTGAGCTCCACATCCAACGATTACTACTTTTTTGTTTTTAAGTTTCTCAACTCCATTTACAAACTCGGAACTGGACATAAAATCACATTTTCCAAGCTGCAAAAGTTGGTCTTCTCGTGATAGTGAATTGTAATAATTTTCCATTGCTTCTATTTTTTTAATATTGTACTTTTTCTAATTCTTCAACTATTGATTTTAGTGTTTTCATTGGCTTGGTAATAGCCACTCTTCCAGACCTAACAAACTCGAGCATACCATACGGCTCTAGCTGATCAAATAGTGCTTGTGTTTCATCCTTATGACCTGTTTTTTCAATCACCGTAAATGCAGGTTCAACCGATAAAACTCTAGCATGATGCGCTCTCACTATTTTCTCAGCCTCGCCTCCAGATAGAAGCACTTCAGTAGGTACTTTATATAAGGCTATTTCCTGATAAACCACCTCCGAATCTTTGTGATAAACAGCCTTAACCACCTCAACTTGTTTTTCAAGTTGAAGAACAACCTTCTTTACCATATCTTCGGCTTCACAGATTACAAGGGTATAGCGATGAATATTGGGTATTTCGCTTTCTGATGCTGCAATACTCTCAATATTTATTTTCCTTCGAGTAAATATTATTGTTACTCTGTTGAGCATACCGACTATATCTTCGGTAAAAACCGATATTGTATATCTTTCTTTTTTCATTTTACTTTAATCTTATCTCGCTCACTGAGGCACCCGTTGGCACCATTGGAAAAACATTATTTTCTTTGCCAACTATTGCCTCTAAAAAATAGGCTCCTTTATGATTTAACATTTCCTTAATTGCTTCAGCTAATTCCTCTCGCTTTACTACCTTTTTAGTCGCTATACCATACCCCGAAACAATCCTCTGAAAATCTGGATTAACCATGGTTGTTGATGCATATCTTTTTTCAAAAAACATTTCTTGCCATTGTCTCACCATTCCCAAAAACTCGTTATTCAAGACAACTATTTTAACATCTACACCATATTGAAACATCGTTCCTAACTCCTGGAGCGTCATCTGAAAACCACCATCACCAATAACAGCGACTACTTGTTTGTTAGGCTGTCCCATTTTGGCTCCAATAGCGGCTGGTAAGCAAAACCCCATAGTTCCAAGACCACCTGATGTTATCATAGATTTAGTTTGTTTGAACTTGAAATATCTGCAAGACATCATTTGGTGCTGTCCTACATCTGTAACGACAATATTATTATGATCAGACTGAATATTTATTTCATTTATCACTTCACCCATCGTAAGTTTTTCTGTTGATGGGTAAAGCTCATTTCCTATTACCAATTCATATTCTTCCTTTTCTAAGTCTCTAAATTTCTGCAACCAATCTGTATGTGATTTTTGATCTACTATTTTACATAATTCCAACAATGCTTCTTTGGCATCCGCAATAACAGGGATATTTGTATGCACATTTTTACTAACCTCTGATGGATCGATTTCTATATGTACAACTTTTGCTTGCTTTGCATACCGACTTAAATCACCTGTTATTCTATCATCGAAACGCATCCCAATCGCTATCAAAACGTCACATTCGTTGGTGAGCTTATTAGGAGCATAGTTTCCATGCATTCCTAACATTCCAACATTTAAATAGTGATCCGATTCAAGGGCAGATAGTCCCAATATTGTCCAGGCAGAGGGTATCCCAGTTTTTTCGATAAAAGATTTAAATTCTCTCTCAGCCTTAGATAAGATTATTCCTTGACCAAATAATATAAATGGACGTTTAGCACTATTGATTAAATTCGCTGCTGCTTTAACCGAATCCAAGTTTAACTTTGGTTTAGGGCGGTAGCTTCTCATACCAGTGAATGGAACATAGTTAAAATCTACCTCTTCAAACTGCGCATCTTTCGTTATATCCACCAATACTGGACCTGGTTTTCCAGAACGCGCTATGTAAAATGCCTTCGCTATTGCCATTGGTATTTCTTCTGCCCTGGTAACTTGAAAATTCCATTTGGTCACAGGCATTGAAATCCCAACAACATCCGTTTCTTGAAAAGCATCCGTCCCTAATAAATGACTCGCAACTTGCCCTGTTATGCAAACAAGAGGAGTTGAATCAATTTGTGCATCCGCTATTCCAGTTATCAAATTCGTTGCTCCTGGACCTGAAGTTGCAATACAAACACCAACCTTCCCGGTTGCTCTTGCATATCCTTGGGCTGCATGCACGGCACCTTGTTCATGTCTTGCTAACACATGTGTTAGTTCCTGTTCAACATCATATAATGCATCATAAACTGGCATAATAGCACCGCCCGGATATCCAAACATTAAATTCACACCTTCAGCAATGATTGATTGAACTACTGCTTGTGAACCAGTCATTAAACCTTGTTTAGGCATTGTATCTTTAACTTCAATAGTATCCATGTTATTCATTTTAAAATTCATCCGTAACACAACCTTCTGAAGCACAAGAAACGGTTTTGGCATATTTATACATAACTCCTTTATCAAACTTTAGTTTGGGAGCTTTCCATTTACCCTTTCTTATTTTTAATTCTTCAGCAGAAACGCCCATATTTATTGTGTTTTCAACGGCATTTATGGTAATAATATCTCCATTTTCGAGCAATGCAATAGGACCTCCATCTTGCGCTTCTGGAGATACATGCCCAACGACAAACCCATGCGAACCACCAGAAAACCTGCCATCCGTTATCAATGCAACATGATTACCCAGACCAGCGCCTATTATAGCAGCAGTTGGCTTTAACATTTCTGGCATGCCAGGTCCTCCTTTGGGGCCTTCATATCGAATTACAACAACATCTCCTTTTTGAACCTCACCGTTTCGAATTCCATCGGTAGCTTCATACTCGGAATTAAAAACTCGCGCCGCTCCTGTGAACTCCAACCCTTCTTTTCCAGTTATTTTTGCTACAGCTCCTTTAGGAGAAATATTTCCTTTTAATACACGTAAATGACCTGTTGGTTTTATTGGGTTTTCCAATGGTCGTATTACTTTTTGACCACCTAGTAAACCAGGAACATCATCAAGGTTTTCTGCTAATGTTTTCCCTGTTACCGTTAAACAATCACCATGCAGCATATCTTTTTCCAACATGAACTTTAATACCGCAGGAATTCCTCCGACTTGATGCACATTCTCCATTAAAAATTCACCACTTGGTTTTAAGTCTGCTAAAAAAGGGGTAGAGTTAGATATTTTTTGAAAATCATCCAATTCAAATTCTATGTCAGCAGCTTTAGCAATAGCGAGGAAGTGCAAAACAGCATTTGTGGACCCGCCCAAAACTGTCACCAGTCTTATTGCATTTTCCAATGATTTCCTGGTTACTATATCACTTGGCTTGATGTCTTTCTCCAATAACAATCGCATAGCTTCTCCAGCCTTTACACTTTCCCTTTTCTTTTCCGCACTCAAAGCTGGATTAGAAGAATTATAAGGCAATGACATTCCAAGCGCTTCTATTGCTGATGCCATTGTATTTGCAGTGTACATTCCTCCACAAGCCCCAGCACCCGGGCATGCTTTTTTTATTACCTCTTTGTACTCCTTATTGTCAATCTTTCCTGCAACTTTTTGACCCCATGCTTCAAATGCTGAAACAACATCTAGAGGCTTGTCGTTATGACAACCCGATGCAATTGTTCCCCCATATACCAGTATACTTGGTCGATTTAAACGTAACATTGCCATTAATGCTCCTGGCATATTTTTATCACATCCAACAACCGTTACCAAACCATCGTAAGACATTGCTTCAACAACTGTCTCCATCGAATCTGCTATAACATCTCTCGATGGAAGAGAAAACCGCATACCTGGAGTTCCCATAGAAATTCCATCACTAACACCAATTGTATTAAACACCAAGCCTACTAGATCAGCATTTTTCGTGCCTTGCTTGACCTTTTGGGCGAGATCATTTAAATGCATATTACATGGATTTCCTTCATATCCAGTGCTTGCAATCCCAACAAAAGCTTTCGAAAAATCTTCTTCAGTCAGCCCTATTGCATGCAACATAGCTTGAGCTGCTGGCTGAGAATCGTCTTGTGTTACTCTTTTGCTAAATCTATTCATTTTAGACCAGTTCAAATTGTTTGTATTCCTTCTTTCTTACTCGGTTTTGATAAGCATTTGCCAAATCGAATCCCATCGTGTCTTCCCAACTAAAATTAAATTTATGACCATCTAAACTTTCCACACCGGCAACTTCTGCTGCAGTACCCGTAAAGAAAGCACCGTCAGCATCATGAACTTCTTCCGGAGTGAAAAACTTCTCTTCCAATTCAAAACCTAACTCATCAGCAAGCTCAAATATAGTTTGTCTAGTTACTCCATTTAGTATATTTCCCACTGGAGCGGTAAAAAGCTTACCCTCTTTTTCATAAAAGAAATTTGCTCCTGGACCTTCAGCAACGTTTTCATGCATATCCAATAGTAAAGCTTCATCAAACCCTTTTTGTTTTGCTTCAGTAGTTGCTAAAATCGAATTTGTATAGTGACCCGTCACTTTTGCCTCAACAAAACATGATTTCGGATTTGGTCTTTGAAAAGAAGAAGTCATTAAACGCAATTGAGAATCGCCTAAGTATTTACCCCATTCCCAAGAGGATAGCATTACATGCACCTCATCGGTTGGCTGCAAGGCCATGTTTTCCCCGAGGTAAACTAATGGTCTGATATAAGCATTCTCCAAGTTGTTTTTTTTCTAACAATTGATAAGTAAGTGTCGTTAACTCCTCTACTGAATATTGCAATTTAATGTGCATTTTCTCTGCTGAATAGAGCAATCTTTCGTAATGCTCTTTGGCTTTAAAAACTCTCGCACCATCTTCTGTTTTATACGATCTAATTCCTTCAAAAACTCCAGATCCATAGTGCAAAGTTTGTGAATAAAGGCTCGTAGAAGTTTCTTTGGCTTTTAACCATTCACCATCCAAATAGATTATTGTGTCGTCGTTGTAATACATTTTGTTATTGTTTTATAATTTATTTTTTCAAAAAAAAAGCCTTTCTGTTGAGAAAGGCTTTAATATTTATTCAATATTCTTCCTATCTCACCAACATGGCGCAGAAATAATAATGACTGTAAGTAGTAATATGTTTATCGTTTGTTTCATTTCAAAACACAAATCTAACTACTTTGTGAGCATTTTAACCAACTAATTATTTTAAAAAATAAAAAGTCTGATTAGTTATTTTCACAATCCAAATAAGGGTTATTCTATTTTTAAATTCCCATGATAGCACTTTCTAGCTCCTTTTGTTTTTTAAACTTTCCCAAGAGGTGAGAATAAAAATCTACATCGTTATGAACAATGCCTGAATATTCGGCATAATCAATCGTTATGCTTTTAACCTTGACCACAGATTTTTCTAATTTACGTCTTAACAAAGACAGCATTTTTGTTTTTGTTTTCCCTTCAAAATTAAAATAAACAGCAAGTAACAATTCTCCCATAAACCTTTCACATATAAAGAAAGTTCGAAATGCACTCAATAAATCATTTTCCGATAATTTAGAATATTTCTCTTTTAAAGATTTAATCTTTGTGTATTTTTTGGAAAAGTTTGATTTGACAGGGTCAGTAAAAGAGCTAACTGTTAAGACTAAATTATTTTCCTCCATTGTAAATGATAAAGATGCATGCCTTAGCTCAGTAAACTCCTGGCACCCTCTTGCGCCCGCCCTTTCTTCATCAGTATTTCCTGGATAATTATCTAATTCTTCTCTAGAAGATGAAATTATCTCTCCTCCTCTTATCTCTCCTATTCCATTTGCCAGTAACTCTAAATAAACATTTCCTCCATGAAGATAACTACCGTGTAATTGTTTACTCACTTCATACAATTCAACAGGGTTCAATGAAAAATTACCCAATTCAAATTGATCTGAAGCAAATGCATCATCAAATTCTAAATAAAAATCATTTGGCAATTTATCTTCTGGCTCCCCAATTGTAATACCAACTTGTAACTGAACTTCGTCTACATGTTGACTTATGGCATCAGGGCCAATTGTAATGACACGAACCGTGAAATTTTTCGCTTTTAATGAATCGGGAATTACGAAATTTTGCGTGAATGCATTAAAAGTACATCCATCTGCATAGGTATAAACATAGCCAAAATTTGAATATTTTACCTGAAAATCTCCAGTGAACATTTTCAATTCTGCAAGCCTAACCCTAAATCGCTTTAGCCTTTCCTCTTCAATTGCTAATCCCTTTTTAGCTCTTTTCAGTTGTTTTTCAATTTGTGGCTTACGATTATACAACGCCGACAGCCTATCTTGTAAAAAACTGGTTTTCTTTTGAGTTTTATTTTGCGCATAACGATTTTTATCTAATTCAAATTCTGTTTCCTTTATTTTCAATAAATTATCTTCCAGAGCTTTAGAGTAGTGTTCTACCCAGTATCTCAATCCCTCCTCTCCATTAATTTCATTGTCCACAAATGGAATACTTTTAAACTCCAATCTTTTGATGTTTGTATGTAAGGTTTGACCATCTCCAAATGTTGAATCAGGAGAAAGTTCTTTCGAAAGCTTAGACGCATATAATAAATAAGATTGTCCTTCTCTAGTTACAACTACTGTTGATTGCTGCCGAGAATTAAATCCCCATATGCTAAAGTGAATATTTGTATAGCCATTTTTCATAGCTTCAAACTCCCTTACCGCAGTCTGATTTGCCACAATTGATTGCATATTTTCATATCCAGAAACTATTTTAGTATCATAAGTGAATAACCCTACACCTTTTGGAACCCCTAAACTATTTCTTCTTCCTCTAATTAATTCTTTTTCATGCAGCAATCCTGCTGTTCCACTTCCATCTCCAGCTGCTAATAAAACACTTTTATAAAAACCACTTTTACCTCCTATTTTTAAAAAATATTCATATGACTTGTTCTGAATAAATTTTCGCATTGATTCGGAAATAACGTTGACTATTTCTTGTTGCTCAACCAACTTGAAATTCTTTAATTCATTTAATTCCTTAACTCTATTGTTAAATATAATATTTGGATCCAGAACATTCATTATCGTCGAAATTGGTGTCCTCTGACCATTTTTTATTCGAACTGCTTTATCTGGAAGACTAGTAGATAATTCTCTTAAAAAATTGACATATACGCTATCCGATATTCCCTCTGTTTTTATTTCATCTCTCCTGTTAAGCTCTCTATAAGTAGTTTGTAAAGCCATTTTTGTTGCTACTTCAGAAAGCAGTCCTTGAGAAGTCTTTTTAAGTTCATTAAAATTCACCTCTAACAACGAAGGTTCATAAACGATTATCTTCTCGATAGAGTCATAATCAATTATTGAATCTGGCAGCGGCTCTCCTTTACTTTTATACAAAAAGTATATTGTATCACCCGCGTATTTAAAGTATTCACCAAGGTTTCTATTTAGTGCAGGACTTTTAATTACCACATGGTGTAAAATTGCTTTCTCTTCTGGAGTAAGCATACTATTTTGACCTAAAAAAAAATGCGAGATAAACAATAGTAAAAACAGTAAATATGTCTTGATTGGTTTCACTTTGCTATTATAACAGAAAAACAGGAAAAAGGGACATTTAATAAGATATCTTTGTCAAAAATTTTAAACGCGACAAATGAATTTTGAAGACAATCCTAAAAGCATCAAGTTCCATGTGAAAAAGTTCTTACGTAAGAATCAAGATCGCTTTAAAAATAAAAAAGTTATCGATTTTCCTGCGGGCAATGGAGTAACATCAAGAATTATTAAAGAATTTGGGGCAGATCCATACCCATTTGATTTATTCCCAGAATACTTTAATATAGATGGATTAACTTGCAATCGCGCAAACATTAATGAAGGAATTCCAGTGGATGATAAATTCGGTGATATGCTTATTTGTCAAGAGGGCATCGAACATTTTTCAGATCAGTTATTAGCTTTTAAAAACTTTAACCGCGTCTTAAAAAAAGGTGGGAACTTATTAATTACAACACCTAACTATTCTAATTTAAAAGCAAAATTGAGTTATCTATCGGGAGAATCAGAAAGGTTTGGATCGATGATGGCACCGAATGAATTGGACAGTGTATGGATGTCTAAGCAAGATATTACTAGCGAAGTCTATTATGGACATATTTTTTTAGTTGGAATTCAAAAACTACGGGTTCTTGGTCAGCTATCTGGATTCAAAATTAAAGAGGTTCATTTTACAAGAATGAAATCAACTTCCTTTTTTCTATTGTTCATCTTTTACCCTTTCATCTATTTTTCCAATTGGCGAGCATATAAAAAACGGTTACGAAAAAATAACGACTACGACTTGACCACTAAAAAAGAAGTATATAAAGAAATATTCAAACTAAATACAAGTTTTAAAATTCTTACGGACCATAGTTTAATGGTTGAATTTGAAAAGACAATGGAGGTTTCGGAAGTTGGAAAAAAACTAAAAAGTCAGCACAAGGAATTTGGAAGAACCTAGATATTAAATTCAAATCAACCAACAGAAACATTTGACTTACCTATTCATTATGGAAAGGAAACGAACAACAGAATATTCTAATAATTTATGTCGAGTCATTCAAAATCCGGATAGAGTAAATACTTCTTTCGCTTAGTTTTAAAAAGCTTAACCTCATCTTGGAAGCTTTCCCAAATTTCATTTGCATCTTTTCCAGTTTCAATCATTTCCCGAATTTTTTTATCTCCAGTCAATAGTTTAAAAAAGCCATCCTTTCTAAAAAAATCTGTTTTATTCGATGATTCCTGATAAATCGCTACTACCCAATGTAAATATAATTTTCCAAGATTCCTTAAGTAATGCTCTCCAAAGTCTTCCAAATCATAACCATTACATTTTTCTCCATCCAATTTTGGGTGCTTTGCTCCGGGTGTTGGTGAAGGCGTAAACGAAAAACCCGTTTCCCCTATTAAGGGTGAGCCTATCATCTGAAACGGTTTCTGTGTGCCCCTTCCAATACTTACATTCGTTCCTTCAAACAAACATAAAGAAGGATACAAATAAATACTTGCCATGTTTGGTAAGTTAGGAGAAGGTTTTATTGGTAATTCGTAAAATTCAGAATGTTCATAGTTATGACATTTAACAACAATCAAGTCACATTGAACACCATTTGCTAACCACTTTTCACCATTAATCATTTGCCCGTATTCTCCAATCGTCATTCCATGTACAATTGGAACTGGATGCATTCCAACAAAAGATTCATTTCCGTTTTTAAGAATTGGTCCATCTACATAAAACCCATTTGGATTAGGTCGATCCAAAATAATCATTTTTTTATGCTGTTCAGCGCATGCCTCCATTACATAATGCATTGTACTTATATAGGTGTAAAAACGCGCACCCACATCTTGAATGTCGAATATCACAACATCTATATCCAATAATTTTTCAATACTTGGTTTTCTATTTTTCCTGCCGTAAAGGGACAAAATAGGCAAGCCTGTTTTGCTATCTTTTCCATCTGTAACTTTTTCACCTGCATCAGCATTTCCTCGAAAACCATGCTCAGGAGCAAAAACTTTTTTCACATCTATTCCTAATGACAATAAGGTATCTACCAAGTGAGTTGAACCAACCATTGAAGTTTGATTTCCAATAATAGCAACGCGTTTTTCTTGAATGATTGGCAAATATTTATCAAACATTTTACTTCCTACTTGAATAGTAGTTTTATACTGAGCAAGCAGCTGAAATGAATTCATTACTGCTAGTACTAGTAGTAGACCAAAAACTTTATTAAACTTGTACTTCATTAAATCATATTATTTGAACACTGAGCTATATATTGCAAAACGCATGCTAAAAGGGAAATCTTCTAACAAGAAAATTTCGCGCCCAATTGTATCTCTTGCAATAATAGGAATTACTTTAGGCATAGCGGTCATGCTCTTGTCGGTTTCTATCGCAACAGGTTTCCAAAAAGAGATTCGGGATAAAGTTATTGGTTTTGGTTCGCATATTCAAATCACTCCGGAATTTGGCAATCTTTCTTTTGAATCTACTCCAATGATTGCGGACCAGCCTTTTTTGAAAGACATTTCTAATGAAGAAAAGGTAAAGCACATTCAAAACTTCGCCTACAAGCCTGCCATAATTCAAACGCGTGGAGATAAGAAAAAAGAAATTCAAGGAGTTATTTTTAAAGGAATAACACAAGATTTTGACCCTTCATTTTTTGAAAAAAATTTAGTAACCGGTAAAATACCTATTTACTCAAACGAAGCAATCAATGATAGTATTTTAATATCCAGTTATGTTGCAAAAAAATTAAAGCTTGAACTCAATGAAAAAGTAACTACCTATTTCGTAAAAGAGACTGGGCCCAAACAACGTAATCTTATTATTGCAGGGATATACGAAACGGGAATGGAAGATTTCGATAAGCAATTTGCCATTATTGACATCAATCATATTCGTAAATTAAATGGTTGGGGAATTACTGCAAATTTATTTTTAAAAGATGAATGTAGAAATGGCTTTCCTGTGATTGAAGCGCAAGTAGTTGGAGGCAATGAAAACTACAGATACAGTTGGAATGGAAGCAGCTATTCGGATGAATACGAGATTATTCTTTGCCCTATAAGAGATACTACAATTCAGTTAATAGCGACAGATTTTCAATCCTATAGTTACTTAGATGAACCTGAGCAAAACTCTGTACCAGATACTGCTTGGCTATCGATCAAAGTAGACAGCGCCTTTTCTTGTGATTGTTCATTTTCTGATATGAGGATTGATTTTGAAGTGGTTGATGAAAATACACTTGAATATAACTTCAACGGAAATACGATTACCACAATATTAAAAACATCAGGTGGAAGTGCAAAATATTATACAGGTGGGTTTGAAGTTCTTCTAAAAAACTATAATGATTTGTTTGTTGCAAAAGATTTAATTAAAAAACATACTACAAGAGAATTTAGTGCTTCAGCAATAACGGAACGAAATGAAGAAATCTTTAATTGGCTTAATATGTTGGATCTAAATGTTTACATAATAATTGGATTGATGATTTTAGTTGCAATCATCAATATGACTTCGGCACTATTAGTTATAATTTTAGAAAGAACTCAAATGATAGGTATTCTAAAAGCTTTAGGACAAGGAAATTGGAGCATCCGAAAAATATTTCTATACAATGGAGGTTACCTCATTACCAAAGGAATGTTGTATGGGAATATAGTAGCAATAGGAATGATTGTTGTTCAAAACCAATTTCAAATCCTTACCTTACCTCAAGCCAATTACTATGTGAGCATAGTACCAATGGCATTTCCGTTCACTGCACTTATTTTAGTGGACGCTTGCGCATTTGCACTCTGCTTTATAGCTTTGGTTTTGCCATCTTACATGATAACGCGAATTAGCCCAGTTAAAGCAATAAAGTTTGAGTAATCTTTGTTGATTATTGCTTCATTTAGGGAAGTTAATGCACTTTGATCGCAATTATACAATACGGAAGATTACAACTTCCTAGCTATCATTAATCCATCCCTTATTGGGAATAAGATGTTTTCTACCCTAAGATCATTATGAATTTTTTCATTGTATTCAAGGATTGCTTTTGTTTCCATATCGCAGTCCTCAACTTTCTGAACTACTTTTCCACTCCATAATACGTTATCTGCAACTATATAAGCTCCTGTGGGGAGCTTATCAATTACCAAATCGAAATAATTTGAATAATTTGTCTTGTCAGCATCAATAAAAACCAAATCAAATTTTTCTATTAGAGTAGGAATAATTTCAATTGCATTTCCAATTCTAAAGTCAATCTTTTTGGAAACATTTGCCTTTTCAAAATAAGAAGATGCAAAATCCTCTAATTCAGCATTTCTATCAATTGTAACAACTTTTCCATCCTTCTTTAAACCCTCCGCCAAACAGATTGCACTGTAACCTGTGTAGGTGCCTATTTCGAGAATATTGGTCGGTTGAATCATATTACTCAACATGCTTAAAACCCTTCCTTGCAAATGTCCCGAAAGCATTCTTGGTTGCAATATTTGAATATTTGTCTGTCTATTCAAATCTTTTAACACTTCAGTTTCTGATGTAGTATGAGCTGCACTATAGGCGTCTATCTCATTTGGTAAAAAATCCATTTGCAAATTTATTTTTTTGGAAGAAATGAAAGACTTGAGAATTTATCAATATCCAACATCTCATTAGCTACTTCTAATAATGATTCTGCACTGATACTATCGATTTTATCGTAAACACCTTCAATGCTTTCAACCTCATCAAAATACAACATACTTTTACCTATTGACAGCATCAAATTAGAATTATTATCATGTCCAATAGCTATATGTCCTTTCAATTGTTTTTTTGCCAAAGAAAGTTGAGTTGCACCAATTTCTTTGCTTTTTAAGATGTTTAATTCCTTCTTAATCAACTTCATTATTTTATCAAAATTCTTCGTTTCAGAACTAAAGTAAATATTGAAATTTCCTGTATCGATAAAGGATTGATAATTTGACTCAATGCTATAGGTATAACCATATTTTTCACGAATATTTAAATTCAATCGGTTATTCATTCCACTTCCTCCTAAAATATTTGCTAATAAAACAAGTACTTTTCTTTTCTCATTTTTAAGAGGGTAAGAAGGTAATCCCATTATACAGTGAGCTTGAACTAGGTCTTTTTGCAATTCCACAGTATCCTGCGTAAATTTTGACACCGTGTTCAATTTATCATTTGAAGACATCTTCGGAATAACAGTAAGGTACTTTTGAATTAACTTTTCAAATTTATCATGTGGGATATTACCAACAGAACTAAACACAATTTGAGAAGTATCCATCATTCTTTTTAAGAAACGCTGAATGTCCTTTCGCGAAAATCTTTTTACACTTTTTTCAGTCCCTAAAATTGTTCTACCTAAGGCATGGCTAGGGTATAATATAGTTTCAAAATCTTCAAAAAGGGTTTCTGAGGGGTTATCTGCATAGGAGTGAATTTCATCCGTAATCACCTCTTTCTCTTTGTCAATTTCTTTATCCAAAAAGGTTGAATGAAAAGTGATATCACAAATTAGCTCAATCGCTCTCTCGTAATATTGGTTAATAAAAGACGCGTACACACAAAGCTCCTCCTTTGTGGTATAAGCATTCAACTCTCCTCCAACAGCATCCAATCTACTCAAAATATGAAATGCCTTCCTTTTTTTTGTTCCCTTAAACAAACAATGTTCGATAAGATGAGCTATTCCATGCTCAGTTTCTTCTTCGTTGCGAGAACCAAACTTTAAGATTAACCCACAGTGAGAAACAGCCACTCCTGGCATATACTTGTGCACTATTTTTATTCCATTTGGAAGAATATAGGTTTTCATTTACGCAAGGATTACTTTCTTAATTATTATTAGAGCGCGCAAATGTACAACAGACAATTTTAAAAGAGAAGATTAATAAAGAATCTAATTCGAAATTATGATTTCTCGAAACAATAAATCATCAGAAACATCATCTGTGGTTATATGAAATTCTGCATTGTTTGTGGTAAAACCATCAGCAGAAATCTCCATATTAAATTTCATTTCAGGCTTTACTATAAACAAAAATTCACCTTTTTCGTTTGGCAAATAGTCACCATAAATCTCTCCAGTTTCTTCAACATACAATTTAATCATTGCCTCAATTGGTTCTTTCGTCTTTGGGTCTATCACCATAAACTTTACTGGTGTTAGGTAATTTTCTTTGTATAATAAATGTACCTCATAAATATCACTTCCTCCAAATCCATTGCCATCATACCTAGAATAATAAGCCCTTTTATCATTTTCTCCTATGGAAAAATAAATATCATCATCAACACTATTAATGGGATAACCAAGATTCTTAGGAACCTCCCAACCTCCTTCAGCATGTGCCTCAGCATTATGAACATCATAACCTCCAATTGTTTCATGACCGTTAGATGAAAAATACAAGGTTTGGCCATTTGGACTAATAAAAGGAGCTTCTTCATCATATGATGAATTTATTACCCCACCTATATTGGCTGGTTTAGCCCATTTTCCATTAGGAAGCTGTTTAACTCCCCAAATATCTTTTCCCCCATATCCACCCGGACGATTAGATGAAAAGTAAATATACTTGCCATCCGCAGTTATGCAAGCACTAGATTCTTTGTGCTGGGAATTTATATTCTCACTCAGCATTAATGGCTTCAACCATTCTCCTCCTTTATTTTCGCAAAGAAATAAGTTACCATAATCGTTGCCGATTTCCGTTCGATTAACTAGTAAGATAGTTCCTATATCATTCATGCCAACAACAACATCATTCATTTCAGAGTTAATTTCAAAACCGATTTTGTGTGTATTGATCCAGGCATTCCCTTCTTTATCAGAAATGTAAATATCACTAATCTTATTGTCAGCATTTTCTACACCATAATTTCTTGGTCTTTTTGAAGAAAAAACTAATTTAGATTCGTCTGCTGTGATAAAAGGTATAACTTCAGAGTATTCAGTATTGATAGCAGCCCCTAAGTTATCAATTTTCACAAAAACTGGATTATCAACTGCCCTTTCGGCCCTTTTGGCAATATCAACGTATCGATTAATCTCTTTTTCGCCTTTCAGCTTGTCAGCTTTTCCCAAATAAATTTGATAATTCTCTAGTTCCTCCCTGAATTTTTCCTCAACATGGTATGCCCTTGCTAACCAAAAACAAGCTTCAGTGTTACCAGCTACTTTCGATTTATTAAAGTATGAAATAGATTTTGTTTTCTCTCCTGGAATATTGAAATAACATGTACCGATTCGATAGTTAATTTCATCATAATTCTCGTCTAAAGAGTAAATATTGGTATACAAAGGTAGCGCCTTTTCATATTCTTGGGATTTGTAAAAACAATTAGCTTTGGACCATATTTTTTTATGGTTTTTATTGTATTCTTTAGATTGTGCAGAAAAAGTTTGCGGTAAAACAAAAAGACTTATTAGCGCTAAAGTGAAATGTATTTTTAGATTCATACGTCTAATTTATAACAAAAAATATAAAACTCGTTAAATTAAGTAATTAATTTACCAACATTTAAAACAGCAGCAACAGAACACTCATCCATTAAAATCGACATTCTACCCCTAATCTAAATATATTCGCACCACTTTTCCATATTCCACCAAACCCCGTTTCATTACTGACCCAACAATAAAAGATATTAGTAAGGTTTAAGACTTTACGCTCCAAATCTTCCAGAAAACATTTCTTTCATCCACTATATAACCAAAACCTAAATTTATAAACTTCTGGCATTTTCATTTTTATACTAAAAGTTGTACTGGAACATATTCCTCCTAAGAGCAATCAACTTTAAAATCGGCATTGCAAATACCTAAAAGCGAAGCAGCAACAAAACGATTAATATATTTTTATGATGTATATCCTATTTTTAACGTCAAAATATAAGTTATTTTTGTGCAAATTTCAGACTAATGATTGAAACAGATATAATAATAATTGGAGCCGGACCCGTAGGGTTATTTACCGTTTTTGAAGCTGGCTTATTAAAATTGCGGTGTCATTTAATTGATGCACTGCCGCAACCAGGCGGGCAATGCTCTGAAATCTACCCGAAAAAACCCATTTATGATATTCCTGGCATTCCTGAAATATTGGCTGGTGACTTGGTAAATGACCTATTGAAGCAAATTGAACCCTTTAAGCCCGGATTTACATTAGGAGATCCAGCAATTGACATAGAGGAAACTGCAGATAATCAATTTATTGTTACGACCAGAGAAGGAATTAAGCATCAAGCTCCAAATATTGCTATAGCAGGTGGATTAGGTGTTTTTATTCCCAGAAAACCGCCAGTACCTGAGTTAAAACAATTCGAGGGCAAGGGGGTAGAATACATAATTAAAGACCCTGAAGATTATAGAGGGAAGAATGTTGTAATTAGTGGTGGTGGCGATAGTGCTTTAGACTGGGCTATTTTTTTAGCTGAGGGGGTTGCAGAAAAAGTAACTTTAATTCATAGAAGTCAAAGTTTTAGAGCGCATCCAGACTCTGTACAAAAGGCAATGGACATGGCTAAATCGGGTAAAATAATCATGCTGTTGGACGCTGAAGTCAAATCTATAGGAGGTAACGGAGAACTTTCAGATATTCACCTAACAACAAAAGCCAACGGGCCTATTACCTTAAATGCTGACAACTGGCTACCACTATTTGGACTAACTCCCAAACTAGGTCCAATAGCAAATTGGGGACTTTTGATTGAAAAAAACGCAATTAAAGTGGACAATTCAACAGATTATTCCACAAATAGAGATGGTATTTATGCCATAGGAGATGTGAATACTTATCCCGGAAAATTAAAGTTAATTCTTTGTGGTTTTCATGAAGCTACACTGATGGTTCAATCGGCATTTAAAAGAGTTTACCCAGACAAAAAGAATGTATTAAAATATACTACGGTAAGTGGGGTAAACGGATTTGATTAATGGAAAACATAATTAATATAACTGTCGTCGACCGTGAAGGTAAAGAACATATACTAGAAGCTCCAACTGACATGAATATGAACATGATGGAGTTATGTAAAAGCTACGAACTTCCGGTTGCTGGAACCTGTGGAGGCATGGCTATGTGTGCATCGTGTCAAATGTATATTTTAACGGACCATGTTCCGATTGAGCGCAGTGATGATGAACAAGCGATGCTTGACGAGGCATGGAATGTCGAGGACAATAGTAGACTTGGTTGTCAAATAAAGTTAACGAATGAACTAGAAGGCCTTAAAGTGCAATTAGCTCCCTATGTTGAAGAAGACTCAGATGATGATTGGTAGATTACTTTAAGCTTTCTGGGACGACACATACTGGGATTGGCATCATCTTATGTTGATTCGCTTTATGTAGCTTTCGATAAATCGCCAAAACCTCCTGTTTTCGATTAGGAATAGCATCCTCATCTCCTTCGAATGTCATTGCCCATTCAAGTTCAGGATAGGTTGCCCCTATTTGATCTTCATCGCTTCGATCATCGTCCCATAAACCATCTGTAGGTTTAGCTGCTTGAATCGACTGAATTATATTCAATTCTTTGGCTAAGGCAAACACCTCAGTCTTCATTAAGTCAGCAATAGGCGAAATATCAACACCGCCATCTCCATATTTTGTATAAAAACCTACACCAAAATCTTCTACTTTATTTCCAGTACCAGCAACTAAATAGCCATAATGCCCTGCATATGCATATAAAGTCGTCATTCGCAATCTTGCTCGAACATTCGCCATTGTTAAGTCGTCTTGAATGTCATTTGATAAATCAACTGAAATTTGCTCAAAAGAGGATGTTAAATCGACATTGAAAGAAGTTACATTTTTAAACTTAACCTTAAGCCATTCGATATGTTCATTACTTCTCTGATATTGAGATGGAGGTTGTAATATTGGCATATTTACCACAATTACATTTTTTCCAGTTAAAGCACACAATGTAGAAGTAACCGCTGAATCTACTCCTCCCGAAACACCAACAACAAATCCTTTGGTAAAAGAGGTTTTGCTATAATTCGTTAACCAATCGACTATATGTTTAATAACAGTTGCTGTCTTCATCTTTCAAAAAAAAGTCCTGACTTAAATTTCAAGTCAGGACAAAATACAGATTACTTAGTGCTGATTTAAAAAAGGATTCCAACGGTTAACCTTACCGCATGCGGTATATTTTTTTGAGGAGTATAACCATTGAAAGTCGGATTATCGACTAAACTTCCGGCCGCGTCTAGCACATCGGACTCATCAAAATCTACAACATGTTTAGATTCCTTTTTTGTAATACTAGTAAAACCATAATTATACGCAACGGTAACAAAAGCTGAAGTCGATTCAGAAATTGCATATTCAAAACCACCTCCAATTGACAAGGATGCTTTCATTAAGGAAACTTCAGAATCAATATTTAAATCCTCTAAAGAACTTGCTGTACCACTCAATGTAACATCATCAGTAGATCTTGCTTTTGTCATAATAGAGGTCAATAAGCCAAATTGACCGTAGTATGTTAAATATCCTATTTCATTTGTTTTCATTTTTAGCATCATTGGTATATTCACATAATTAACCTTGTATGCTCTTTTATTTAGTTGATAGAACAAATAATCAGCATACCTTGCTGAGTCAACTCCCTCCATATCACTTATTTCAACGATTGCATCATCATATACATAATATCCAGTGGTATCTCTATCATTGCCATTATCCAAATAATTTAACTTAGCACCACTAAAGTCCAATGAAAAACCAGTGGACAACCAAATATTCTCAGCTAACTTAAAGTCGGTAATAGCTCCAACTCCAAATCCCAACTGAAGGCCTCCATTAGTAAAATCCTTTGCATTATCCGGTTTTAACCAATTAAAAGAGGGCTCTATTTTTAAGCCAAACCGAAAATCTTTTTCATTTCCTTGCGCATTTACATTGAATCCTAATGCTACTATTATGACCGCTGTTATTATCTTTTTCATAAATATTTCTTAATTATCCTATTACAAACATAATCAATTTTTAAATTCATGTACGTAAGATTGATGCAGAAGTACTTTCTATCATTATAAATTGTACTAATTTGCAACACCAAAAAAACTATATGTTATACAAAGAGTTAATTACATTACTTCTAACTATAAGTCTATTTAGCTGTACATCAGAGACTTTAGATATTGATGTTTCCTATATTGAGATGAAAATAAAGGTAGAAAGAATGGAGCAAGAGCTATTCCAACCCGAAACCGAGAACATAATAGAAACACATAATTATCTATTAGAAAAATACGGCACATTATACCAGTTGTTTTTTGAAAGTATGTTAGGAGAAGGATCTGTATATGACCCAATGGCGTCAACTTATTTAGAAAAGTTTATTGAAAACAAGGACATGCAAAACTTTTACAATGAAATTGACACAAAATTTCATGACTTTAATGTATATGAACATGCTTTTACAGAAGCTTTCAAACATTATAAACACTATTTTCCAGATAGTACAATTCCAGAAATTGTAACATTTTACTCCAACTTTAACGCAAATGCATTTCCACTTGGAAACCGATTAGGAATAGGCTTAGACATGTATCTAGGTGCTGAAAATGAAATTGTAAAAAACATTCCAACTGCCTCGTTACCACAATTTATTAAGGATAAAATGGATGCAAAATTTTTAGTTGCCGATGGTATAAAATATTGGCTTTTTAATCGTTTTTTCGACGAGGATAATTATGACTTTTTAGCAGAAATAATTTCTTCAGGAAAAATTTTATACATCATGGACGCTATTCTTCCACATGAAAGCGATGCAATTAAAATAGGGTATAACCAAGAAGAACTAATCTGGTGCGAAACGAATGAGGTTAATATTTGGGAAATATTGATAAATGAAGAATTACTTTATTCCAAAGATCAAAAGAAAATTGCACAGTTTACTGCAAATGGGCCTTTCACAAAAGGACTCCCTGAAGAATCTCCTTCTATGGTTGGTGTTTGGATAGGATGGCAAATGGTTAGAGATTATGTAGAAGATACTGGCACAAGTATAGTAGATTTGCTGGCTGAAACAAATCATAAAAAAATATTAAAATCATACAACCCAAATGAATAAACAAAATAACATTAATATCGCCGTGGAGGTAGATGCCAATAAAGTTCCCGAAAAAATAACATGGAATTCGACCGACCTAGATGGAAGTAGAAATGCGAAAGCAATGTTGCTTTCTCTCTGGGATAGCAAGGAAATGAACACTATGAACATCGACCTTTGGACCAAAGATATGTCTGTTGAGGAAATGAGTAAATTCTTTTTTCAAACCTACATCACGATGGTTGAAACTTTTGAAAAAGCAACAAATGAAGACCAAATGGCCATGGCTATGAGAGATTTTGCCGAGTTTTTTGGAGAGAAAATGAAAGTAATTCAACCGACTGGCAAGTTTGACAAATAATCCTAATGGGAAAAGATAAATTAAAACGATTCGCTGAAATCGAAACATTTCGCAATGTTATTCAACCATCAATGGATGAAGTGCTAAATGGCTTCCATCTAAAAGGCAAATGGCATAAAGACTATTTTAGAAATGACAACCCGATTGTTTTAGAATTAGGCTGTGGAAAGGGAGAATATACAGTTGGAATGGCTAATATGTTTCCAGGTAAAAACTTTATCGGAATAGACATTAAAGGATCTAGGATGTGGAAAGGGGCGAAAACTTCAATTATAGAAGGAATAAACAATACTGCTTTTTTAAGATCCAAAGTTGACTTTATAGAAAAATTATTTGGTGAAGATGAAGTTTCTGAAATCTGGTTAACCTTTTCAGATCCGCAACCCAAAAAACCTAGAAAAAGATTGACATCACCTCTTTTTATAGCGCGTTACTTAAAACTTCTTAAGCCGAAAGGAACCATAAACTTGAAATGTGACAGCGATTTACTTTTTGAATATACGCTCGAACAAATAGCAGAAAATAATTATGAAAAACAAGAAGAATCATGGGACGTTTATAATGAATTTGTTAATCGCGCAGATCAAGCAACAAAGGATTTAATGAATATTCGCACATTTTATGAAAGAAAATGGCTTGAAGAAGGAAAGACCATTAAATATTGTCGTTTCACTATTTCATAGGTTTAAATAGTCTTTTTATCACATCCATTTAATGCAATACAGTTTTTAAAAAAATTCTAACTACATTAGAAGCTAATATTACACAACAATTGTAATTCATGAAAAAGCTTTTATTGTTATTCTTATTTTTTCCAACATTTGTTTTTGCTGGAAATGACAACATTCACTTTGGAGGAAGATCAGCAGGAATGGGTCATGCTTCAATCACACTTAGTGATGTATGGAGCTCTCACCATAACCAAGCTGGACTGGGCTGGTTAACCAAAGCAGAGGCCGGTGTGTTTGCCCAAAATAGGTTTCTCGTAAGAGAAATGAATTATATGGGATTTGCCTATGCTCATCCGGTAAATTCAGGCGCTTTTGCGCTGTCGTTTACCAATTTCGGTTATTCACAATATGGAGAAAGTAAACTTGGACTTGGGTATGGCTTAAAATTTAGCGAACGGATTACTGGTGGAGTTCAAATTAATTATCACAATACACGCATAGGAAACAATTATGGATCAGCTTCGGTTTTATCTGCAGAAATGGGAATGCAGGCAAAAATAACCTCAAATTTTGAGTTAGGTCTGCACCTTTTTAATCCAACGCAAGCAAAACTAAACGACTTTAATGATGAAAGAATTCCCACAATTATGCGCCTAGGAATGGCTTACACTTTTTCAAACAAAGTATTTGTCACTGTGGAGGCAGAAAAAGACATTGACTTTCCTGCAAATTTTAAGGCAGGAATTGAATACAAAGCCAATAACAAGATATATTTAAGAGGTGGTATTGGAGCTGCTCCTACAGCCGCTACTTTTGGGGTTGGAGTTTATCACAAGGGACTAAAACTTGACCTCGCTTCTTCCTATCATCAAGTTTTAGGATTTATACCTGAAGTTTCTTTGACGTATGTTTTTGAAAAGAATTAATGCAGTCTTTTTTCAAAATATGGACCCTATGTATTTTTATCCTTTTTGGAAACAGCGTCTTTTCGCAGAAAAACCACAAATTAGAATATGAAGCACAAAAGAGTTTTGTAATCGAACAAAGTATCGAAATGATTGCTGAAAATTCTGAATCCGAGGATGCAGACTATACAACACTATTTGACCTTCTCAGTATATTCTATGACAGACCTATAAACTTAAATCACAAGGAAATAAAAAGTGACTTACAGCAAATTAGGTTATTATCCGATTTTCAAATCGACAATTTATTAAATCATGTTGAGAAAAACGGTAAGCTAATGGCTATTTATGAATTACAATCTATCGATGGGTTTGATCCACAAACAATAAGAAATCTTATGCCTTTTGTTGCAGTTAACACCGAATTTTATTCTCCTCATATCTCTATAAGCGACATGTTCAAAAGCGCTACAAATGAAGTTTTTATTCGTTATTCTCGCGTTCTGGAAGATCAAGAGGGATTCTACGACCAAAATCGATTGACAGAGCTATACAGTTCTGACAATGCTGCAGATTCTGCTTGGAAAGCGAGTCCCAACCGAAGGACATTGGGTTCTCCAGATAAATTATACATGCGCTATCGGTTTAAGTTCTTAACAAACTTAAGTATTGGGCTTACCATGGAGAAAGATGCTGGTGAATCATTTTTAGGCAATAAAAAGGCAGAAGAATTATTTGGCATAAAATCAAAAAAAGGTTTTGACTATTATTCCGCTCACTTTTACATTAAGAATATAGGCAAAATAAAAGGATTAGCTATCGGAGACTACCATGTTCAATTTGGTCAAGGATTAACGTTTTGGTCAGGGTTGGCTTTTGGAAAGTCAACGAATATTATGTCAACCAAAAGAAATGCACTAGGAATTAGACCTTATGCTTCAGTAGATGAAAACCGATTTCTAAGAGGAGCTGCTGCTACCGTTGGATTGGGGAAATTTGAATTTACTGCCTTTGGCTCAAGAAAAAAGATTGATGCTAACATCAACAATGAGGATACACTTTCTGCTATTGATGGTCCTAATTTCACTTCGTTCCAAGCGACAGGCCTTCACTCTACAGTTGGTGAATTAGAGGATAAAGACGCCATTGAAGAAACCCACATGGGAGGCCATGCACGTTTTGTCACTAGAAAATTGAGTATTGGTGTTACGGGAGCGCATTCCATATATGGAGGTAATTTAGAAAGAACTTTGCAATACTACAATCAATTTGATTTTAATAGCAACCAAAACACTGTTATGGGAGGTGATTATAGTGTGTTGCATCAAAACTTTAACTTCTTTGGAGAAGTTTCTAGAAGCGCAAATGGAGGCATGGCTCAAATACATGGTATGCTAGCCTCTTTAGATCCAAAATTGGCATTATCTGTATTGTATCGAAATTATGAAAAGGATTACCAATCATTACTCAGTACCGCCTTTGCAGAGAGTAGTAGAAATGTAAATGAAAAAGGCGTTTTTATTGGTTTGGAAGCAAAACCCACAAAATACTGGATAGTAACTGCTTATGCAGATCAATTTACCTTTCCTTGGATGCGATTTCAAACCGATCAACCAAATACTGGAGGAGCAGATTACATTCTTCAAACAAGGTACAAACCTAGTAGAGATCTAGATATGTATGTTAGAGTTAGAAATCGAAACAAACCAAAAAACACACCAGAAGATTTAGACGACATCGATTTTGCTGTGAGGGTTGACCAGTGGAACATCCGTTACAATATCATTTACAAAATATCTGAATCTGTTCGACTTCGAAATAGAATTGAATACACTACTTACAAACGAGGGGGAAACGAAAGAGAACAAGGGTTTTTAATTTATCAAGATGTAATGTATAAACCTAAATCAAGTCCTGTTTCTTTTTCTTTTCGATATGCGTTATTTGATACAGATTCATATAATTCAAGAATCTATAGTTACGAAAACGATGTATTATACTTCTTTAACATTCCGGCTTATTCTAATAGAGGAACTAGAACTTATTTGACGGCTCGGTATAAGGTTAGAAGAGGTATAGACGTTTGGTTACGTTGGAGCCAATGGTATTATAACAATGTAAATGTAATTGGTAGTGGACAGAATGAAATTGCTGGAAATACGAAGACCGAAATTCGAGCACAAGTGAGGTTTAAGTTCTAGCGCATGTAACCAAACTGTTTTTTTGCCCTTATCAAAGAAACGGTATAATATGGTTATTAAATTCATCCCACTACTCATCTTACTTATTTCATCAACTCGTTTCAATGCGCAATCGTGTTATAACAACTACGCTAAGATAGTGTATTATATCATGGGATATATTGAAGAAATGGTCTTAACCAAGCGGGTTATTTCATACGCCCATTTATCTGAAAGAGATATTATGGAGTAAAAGGATATGGAGAATAATTCTGGTATTATTGAATAAGAACTATTTTAACAACGTTACGTGCCCAATATATTCATGCGGCTCCTTTGAAGAAGCATCTGTACAAGTTACTTTCCAAACATAAACATCTTGTTGAGACATAAGACCTTTATATGTGCCATCCCATCCTTCAGATGAGTGAGAGGTTTCAAAAATTAATTCTCCCCATCTGTTAAACACCATAAACGAATATTTCAAAGGATCTTCTCCTTTTACAATTGGTTTAAATTCGTTATTTAATAAATCGCCTCCTCCTGGTGTAAAAGCATTTGGAACATAAATAATAAATTCTTCATCGATTGCAACGTTCTGACAAATTACATCAGCACATCCTTCAAGAGTATTAGCCTCTAAACAAACTTCATAAGTACCAGGGTTTACACTAGGAAAAGTATACTGAGGGTTTTCTAAAGTACTCTCGTCTTCTAATCCACCAACATCAAAAGTCCAATTATATAGATCAGCATTGGAACTTAAATTAACGAAATCGATTGTTGGATACATTACAGTAGTTGGTTGCGGTCCAAATGCAAAGTCAGCAGTAGGATATTCAAAAACACAAACATAATTTGGAATAACAACCGTTTCAATACAACCTTCTGCTGTGGTTACAGTGAGAGAAACATCCCAGCAACCTGGTTGTGTGAAAACATAAGAAGGATTTCCGCATTGAGTGCTTGTTCCTCCATCTCCAAAACTCCATAAACAGGATGAACCAGCTGGAACCAAGTTATCGGAAAAATTAGTTGTAACTGGAACGCAACCAGATAATTGATCACCAGTAAATGAAATTGCCGGAACTGTATTTACCGTTACAGTAACTTGATCAGAAATTGGTGGTGTTTCACATCCATCTGTTACTGTCACCGTATAAACTGTTGTTTGGGTAGGAAAAACTGTTTGGTTTTGACCAACACCCAAACCTTGATCCCAAGTATAAGTGTAAGGACCGCCATCACCACCACTTGCCAATGCCGAAAGACTTGATATTGAACCTTCACAAATTGGAGTATCTCCAAATATTGAAAGGGATAAAGGATCATTCACTTGAACTAAAACATTCGTTGCTGCAGAGCATCCATTTGCATCGGTTGCAGTAAATGTATATACCTCATCTAAAACAGGTGAAACGTTTCCATCTTCAGTAGCAAAAACTACTACTCCTGCATTGTCAGACCATTCATAGGTGAAGGGTTGAGTACCTCCTGTGGTAGTTCCGTCTAAAAAGGAGGAACCGCCAATACAAATTGGACTAGTAGCAGTTACAGATACTCCAACAACTATTGGACTTGAAACCTCTGCCGGAGCAGTTGTTGAACATCCATTAGCATCTTGGGCATATACGGTATAACTCCCTGAGCATAAATTGGTGAATATTGATCCTGGTACAAAATTAACCCCATCAATACTATACTGAGCAACATTAGTAGCAACAACCTCTAATGAACCATCGCAAATTCCGGGACAAGACTCATCCACCTCTATTACATTATTAATCACTGCAGCTGCAGGTCCAACCAAAGTAACTGACGTATCGATAAAGCAACCGTTTCCATCTTCAATATTTAATGAGTAGCTTCCAGCGCAGAGGTTAAGAATTAATGGTAAGCTTTGACCATTTGACCAAGTATATGTATAATTCCCATCTCCACCTGTAGGAATTGAGTTAATTAGACCATCACATGAATTATTACACAAAGGATCTGTAATTCCCAGAGTCATTGCCATGGCAACAGGCTCGGTAACTATTTCCGCAGAAGCAGCTTGACACCCATTTACATCTTGTACCAATATATCATAGTTTCCAGCGCAAAGATTATTAAAAGTATTTCCCAGTTGATTGTTCACTCCATTGTCCGCACTGTACTCAAGAGCTCCTGTGCCTCCTGCAGCAATCACTTCTATTATACCTTCGCATTGATTTGCGCATGCTAAATTTGTAATTGCTACCGCATAAGACACAATAGCTGGTTCTGAAATTATAGTTGTTGTTGAAGCTTGACAACCAATTGCATTCTCAACCATTATATCGTAATTTCCAGCGCATAAATTAGTAAATATACTTACACCTTGAAAAGTTGTTCCTCCATCGATACTAAATTGTGTTGCTCCCGTGGCATTAATAGATAAAGATCCATCACATGCACCATTGCACGATGGAGATATAGGTGTAACACTATTAATTACTGGGCCTCCTTGGTCAGTTACAGAAACTGTACCGGTTACAATACACCCCAAAGCATCTTGCACAGCCACATCATATGTTGCTGCTAACAGCCCTGTAAAGTTACCCGTTGTATTTGTGAATGTAGCTCCATTGTCTATAGAATAGGAATAAGGAGCAATGCCATTACTTGCGGTTAACAATATCTCTCCATCTGCATTTCCACAAGTTGACTGAACAACAGCATCCACATAACTAAGGTTTGAAAATTGGATAACAACATCATCCGAACTTACACAGCCATTACCATTGTCTTCTGTCCAAGTAAATGTGTATGAACCAGCTGAAGAAACTGTAGCTGTAGCTCCTGAAGTATTAGAATTTGGAGAAAAAGTAACACCAGTTCCTGTCCATGTACCAACACCATAACTGATTGTAGGAGTAAGTGCATATGTTAATCCACAAACCTCATCATCCAATCCTGCATTTGCAATAGGAACAGCAACAAAAGGACCTCCTGATACAGTAATAAGGCATCCATTGTCATCAGTTAGATCAAAAGAATACATATCGCCCTCTAATAAGCCATTTATCACGATATCGCCACCATTAGGGGAAGTAGTGTTTACAAAACTTGCATTAGCAGGTAATAAATTTGAAGCCGAAACAACCCCAGATGTACCAGTAAATGCTCCCAAAATAGTTGCAGTTACCGTGGGCCCTTGACAATCTTCAACAAATGTCTGACTCATATTTGAAAAAGAGATAACCACATCATCAGAGCTTAGGCATCCCGCTCCACCATCTTCAGTCCAAGTAAATGTATAAGACCCTTCAGAAGGCACAGTAACTGTTGCGTTAGCATCATTAGCATTTGGAGTAAATGTTACACCCGCTGGTCCCGACCATGTTCCTGTTCCAAAACTAGCCGTCGCTGCTAACGTGTAGTTCAATGCACAACTAACATCATCAGTCCCAGCAATGGCAACAGGTGTGCCCACATAAGGCCCACCAGAAACAGTTACAACACATCCATTATCATCTGTAATCTCAAAAGAGTACATATCTCCATTTACCAATCCGTCCACGACAATTGTTCCGCCATTTGCTGTAGTTGTGTTCACAAAAAATGCTGTAGCCGGAATTAAATTTGAAGCCGTATTAAATCCCGTTGCACCTGTATAACCTCCGGTTACTGTTGATGTTAATGTAGAAGGACAATTTTCTAAAAATGATTGAGATAGATTAGAGAAATTGACAGAAACTACATCGGTTGATAAACATCCTCCTCCATTATCCTCGGTCCAAGTAAAAGAATATGCCCCCTCCCCAGGAACAGTGACTGTTGCATTTGGCGTATTCGCATTGGGAGAAAACGCAGCTCCCACCGGGCCTGTCCAAGTTCCTGTTCCAAAACTCACCGTTGGGTTTAGTGCGTAAGACAAACTGCAGCTTGTAGCATCTGTTCCAGCGTTGGCAACTGGAACTCCAGTAAATGTTCCTGCTATTGTAATTGGGCATCCATTTGCATCAGTAATATCAAAGGAATAATTATCGCCATCTAACAGTCCTGAAACTAAAATACTTCCTCCATCTGATGCAGTTCCATTTGTAAATGAAGCTGTACCGGGAATAAGGTTAGACCCTGTAAATAATGAACCATCAACAGCAGGTAAGCCACCGCTAACGACAACGGTCACAGTTCCAGCAAAACAATCTTCTGTTGGCGTTCCAATTACCTCAGGTAAATATTGCACTTCAATAGGGGCGCCCATATCGTAACAAGAAACGTTTGTGTTTGTGTAGCTATAGAAACCATCAACCAAACTATAACCGGTAATTGGAACATAGTAAATGGTATTATCAGTGTATGGCAGACCATAATTCGGTGGAGCTCCATTTGAATTTGGATCTGAATAATCATTTCCAAAACTAATTACACCTATTAAACAAGGATCAACTGGGTCGCCATTTATATCCCATAAATCGTCTGGTGGAAAAATAGAAGGAGGGCAAGTATATGCTAAGTAAATAATTCCTGGATCATAAGTTGGCCCTGGAGGGTTCGTTGCCTCTCCTGGAGGAGTTCCATCCAAATTACTGGTTATATCAACTTGATCTCCAAAACATATCACATTACTATTGGCTGTAAACGTTCCAACATCCGCTGCACATGCGCAATCTGCAGGAGCATTACTGTTTAATGTTGCAGTACAAGTAGGGTCATCTGAAAAATAAACCGTTACCGAAATAGCAGAACCATCCGCTGGAATACCTGAAATACTATAGGTTTGTGGACTCGTAAATGGTGGATTTATTATTGTGTCATAAACTGCTGTTCCATTAGAAACTTCTACAATTAAAAATCCGGATCCAGGGTCAGAGGTAAATGCCATATCGCCCGTTACTTGAAATGTATTTAGTATACCATCGCACGAACCAATAGACGCAAAGAAGTTATCCATGTTACACAAGCAAATTGGGGCAGTTGGATTTAACGTTTGCGTACAAGTAACATCATCTGAAAATACTGCAGTAATATCGCAGGCAAGTCCATCTGCTGTTTGACCTGTCAGGTTATAATTGATTGGACTTGTAAAAGGAGCATTAAAAACTTGTTGATTTCCATTACAATCAGAAACAGTAAGTGTTCCTGTTAATGGAGGATCTGTAAATTCAACAATCCCACTAGTTGTATAAGTATCAGTAGCTGGATCGCAAGCTGAAGTAAGAGAGGTCATGTTGGTTAGTAAGCAAGTCGCGCAATTCGCTCCTCCAATGATATAGTCTTCTGTAACTGAAGTGCCACAAATTGCATCAGAAACAGTTACGGAAAAAGGACCACTGCATAAACCACTAATATCGGTAGTTGTCTCTCCATTTGGAGTCCAAAAGTAATTATACGTACCACTTCCACCAGTAACAGTCACAGAAGCATTTCCATCACAATCTCCAATGCATGTTTCATCTGTAAATGTTGGCAAACTAACCAAAGGTCCATACACTTCTACGAACTCAGTCATTGTAGAAGTACATGCTCCATTTATCGTTGCAGTAATTGCATAAGTTCCTGATGCAGGATAGGTTTGAACGGGCGGATTATTACCTGTATAAGTATTTCCATTTCCGAAATCCCAATCTGGTGTACCAATACTATTATCCGTAATTGTTATATCCACCGTAGTTGCACACTGAATATTAGTTGGGCTAATAGTGAAATCAGCTTCTGGTGCTATGACCGCATCACCTCCGGTAACACTAAATTCCATAATACCCTGTGCTCCAGTCGTATAATAATCCACCAAAATCACGTAAGTATTTCCAGCAACAACAGTTAATGGAGCATTGAACTCATCACCTGTAGGTCCATTGGGAGGGTTTGAAGACGCTCCATTTGCATTACTACTTGCTCCGTCCCAATTATAATTACAATCAACTTCAGTTCCTGGACAACCATTTGTAATATCATACATTGCCCAATCCAATTCAATCCCGGGGTCACTTGGAATAGCTTCCCATTCAAAAGTTCCTGTTTGTAACACAGTAAATTCAATGAAAGCGTCATTATTCCCAGCTGCACCAAAACATGAGGGGAATTCTCCAGATGCTGATGTTGAGGACATGTCAACGCTGATAGTTTGTCCAACATCGCAAATTGGAATTGCAGATGAACATAAATTCCCGCCAGTTGGTGCTGGAGGGTTGGATTCTATGCATAACTCAAAACCTCCTTCAGCACCTCCATTCGAAGCTACTGCAATCCATACTTGTGTACCAGCTGGAATTCCCCACCCAACATCCAAAGTGGTTCCACCCGTTTCAGTTAGGCAAAGTTCTAGGAAATCAGCACAACCGCCAGTGTAAATTACAATTTCAGCGTCTGTCATGCCCTGAGGATCAATAGTAAATTGATTATCTGCACCATTAGAAACATACGTATACCAAACTTCATTAACAGATGCCGCATTGCAGGCTCCGTAAAGTATGTTATCACTTGTAGCATTCAAAGTTGTACCTGTTTCACAGGTGTTACCTGAAGACAAGTCCATAACTGTTGCGGTTGCGCAATCATTCGATTGTCCAAAAGTGAATAAACTAGCTACTGTAAATAATATTGCTAAAAATATTCTTTTCATTTCCAAAAGTTTATAAATCAGATGAATTCAAGTAAACAATTCTTTCAACAGCTGTAAAATTCGGAGCGTTAATTACCGATAAAGGCAAAACTTTAATTCGAATATTATTTTTCAATGAAATATACGCTACGTCATTTTCTTTCCTAACCGCATCAATTTGATCAATCAAAGAAATTTTTATTGCTGGTTTTTCTCTTGAATCAATAATTTGAATTTGATACGTCCCACCTGCTTGATTAAACCTTTCAGCATAAGATGTAGCTTCTTCTTCTGTAAGATTACTTTGACTATAGCTAGAAGTGGGAAGAATGAGCATGAAGAACATAAATATACAAGCAACTTGTTTCATTTTAGATTAATTAAGTAGTTATGTTTTAAAACGACCGATTAAACAAAGGTTGCCTTAAATATTATACTTTTTTTCGTTTAAACCAAATTACCGCTATTTCATCCATATAAAAGTATCTTTTATCTAAAATTAATTACTCTTAATCCCATAAAAAAAGGTTTACATCCCAATATCTGGACGGAAACCTTTTTGAATAAACAATAGTTAAAACCTTACTATAAAAACTTGAAATTTTTACCAGGATAATAAGCCATTTTTCCTAGTTCTTCCTCGATTCTTAATAATTGATTGTATTTAGCAACTCTATCAGAACGAGATGCAGAACCTGTTTTAATCTGGCCTGTATTTAATGCTACAGCTAAATCCGCAATAAATGTGTCTTCTGTTTCTCCACTGCGGTGACTCATTACCGATGTGTAAGAATTTCTTGTGGCCAAGTTAACCGCATCTATAGTTTCCGTGAGTGTTCCTATTTGATTTACTTTAATCAAAATGGAATTGGCAGTATTCGTTTCTATTCCTTTTGCTAATCTTTTTACGTTTGTTACAAATAAATCGTCACCAACAATTTGGCATTTATCACCAATAGAATCTGTAAGATTTTTCCAACCATTCCAATCATCTTCATCCAATCCATCTTCAATGGAAACAATAGGATATTTCTTTTTCCAATCTGTCCAAAATGCAACCATATCATCCGAACTTAAAACATCTCCGGTTGATTCAAAGTGATACATTTTATCTTCTTTGTTGTAGAATTCAGACGCAGCGGCATCTAACGCAATATGAATATCCTCCCCAGGTTTGAACCCCGATTTTTCAATTGCTTGTAGAACAACTTCAATTGCTTCTTCATTAGAGCCTAAACTAGGTGCAAACCCACCTTCATCGCCAACATTCGTACTCATACCTTTGTCTTTCAACACACTTTTTAGTGTATGAAAAACTTCTGTTCCCATTTGTAAACCTTCACTGAAAGTATTCGCTCCAAAAGGCATAATCATAAATTCTTGAATATCAATTTTATTGTCAGCATGCGAACCACCATTCAAAATATTCATCATTGGAACAGGAAGTGTATTGGCATTAACACCTCCAATATATTTATACAAAGGCATTCCACTTGCTTGCGCACCTGCTTTTGCAACGGCCAAAGAAACTCCTAAAATAGTATTTGCTCCTAATTTAGCTTTATTCTCTGTTCCATCTAGCGTGATCATTACGCGATCAATTAAATTCTGATCAAAAATATAACCACCATTCAGCTCATCATTTAAGATTGCGTTCACATTATCAACTGCTTTGAGAACACCTTTCCCCATGTAAACTCCTTTATCATTGTCTCTAAGCTCTATAGCTTCATGGATCCCCGTAGAAGCTCCAGAGGGAACAGCTGCCCTACCAAAACTACCATTATCTGTAAACACTTCTACTTCAACCGTTGGATTGCCTCGTGAATCTAAAATTTGTCGTGCCTGAATTTTTGCGATGTATGCCATTGTTTTTACTTTAATAAAAAAAGCAGCGTAATAATGCGCTGCTTAGTTTAACTCTTTACTAATTCTTGTTTCTTTAATTTTATATTTTCAATAAACTGATCAAACAAATACCTAGAATCATGAGGCCCAGGACTTGCTTCTGGATGATATTGAACGGAAAATGCATTTCTATTATTTATTGAAATACCTGCAAGCGTTCCGTCATTCAAATGTGTATGTGTCACAGTAATATTCTCATTTGCATTTGCAGCATCCATATCAACTACAAAACCATGGTTTTGAGAAGTAACTTCACACTTTCCAGTAATATTGTTTTTTATTGGATGGTTAATCCCTCTATGACCATTGTGCATCTTTTTAGTGGTAAGCCCCTGGCTTAATGCTAACATTTGGTGACCTAAACAAATTCCAAAAATTGTATAATCCGCATCTACTAATTGCTTAACCGTATTAATTACATCATCCAATGGTTCTGGATCACCAGGGCCGTTAGATAGCATAATCCCATCGGGATTCCATTCTTTTATTGTGTCAAATGAAGTGTTGTATGGGAAAACTTTCACAAAACAATCTCTTTCACTTAAACATCGAACAATATTTTTCTTTACACCTAAATCTAATAAGGCCACTCTAAAGTTTGCATTTTCGTTTCCTACGGTATACGCTTCTTTGGTTGACACTTTAGAAGCGAGCTCCATACCCTTCATTGATGGCAGCATATCCAATTGTGCTTTTAGACTTTCAATATCCGTTGTTTCGGAAGATATAATAGCATTTTGAGCTCCATTATCTCTAATGTAACGCACCAATGCACGTGTATCAATGTCCATTATCCCAACAACACCATCTTTTTCTAAATATTCTTGCAAAGAAGTAGTTTCCCCATATCGCGAATGTGTTTGAGAAAACTTCTTGGTAACTAATGCTTTTATCTTAACACTATTAGATTCAACTTCATGCGCTTGTACACCATAATTTCCAATGTGCGAGGTCGCCATAACAACTATTTGCCCATAATAAGAAGGATCCGTAAAAATTTCTTGATAACCTGTCATTCCCGTATTAAAAGCAATTTCTCCAGTTGTAGTGCCTATAGCACCACAGGACTTACCATAAAAAACAGTTCCATCTTCTAATAATAAAACCGTTGTAATTTCTTTTTGAATCATAGCACAAAAATAATGATGTTGTTGGCTCTAAACGTCTTTTTCTATAAACAAGAATTAAAAATTATTAACAAAAAAAAGGACAACATAATGTTGTCCTTTTTATATTAATTATGAGTCATGAATTCCTATCCCTCTTTTTTATCGTCACCCTCTTCTTTCTTCTCTTCTTCTTCTGGAACAGCGTCTTCTGCTTTAGCTTCTGGAGCTTTTTCTTCAACAAATCTTCAGTCGTTTCAGCTACTACTTGTTCAGTTACAACAGCTTCTTCTGCCTTGGTCTCTTCTTTTACTTCTTCGACTACTTCAGTTTTCACTTCTTCCACAACTTCTGCAGTCTCAACAGCCGCTTCTGTTTTCTTCTTACCTCTTCTACGAGATTTTTTCTTAGGAGCTTTACTTTCCAGTAACAATTCATTAAAGTCCACCAATTCGATCATTGCCATTTCAGCATTATCACCCAATCTACTTCCTAATTTGATTATTCTAGTATAACCTCCTGGTCTATCCGCAATTTTTGGCGCAACATCTCTGAATAATTCAGCAGCCCCTTGCTTACTTCTTAAGCTTTTAAACACCATCCTTCTCGAATGAGTTGTATCTGACTTTGATTTTGTAATCAAAGGCTCAACAAACTTCTTAAGTGCTTTTGCTTTCGCTATTGTAGTGTTAATTCTTTTGTGCTCAATAAGTGAACACGCCATGTTTGCTAACATAGCTTTTCTGTGCGAACTTGTTCTGCTTAAGTGATTAACTTTTTTACCGTGTCTCATTTCAATTCAATTTTATGTTCTAGGTATGAGGGTTAACCTCTCCATCAAACACGTATTTTTTATTCTCTATCTAACTTATATTTTGAAACATCCATTCCAAAAGAAAGTCCTTTTGATTCGATCAAGTCTTCCAACTCAGTCAATGACTTTTTACCAAAGTTTCTAAATTTCAACAAATCATTTTTGTTGTAAGAAACTAATTCTCCCAGTGTTTCAACATCTGCAGCTTTTAAGCAATTCAATGCTCTTACAGATAAATCCATATCAACCAATCTTGTTTTAAGCAACTGGCGCATATGCAAAGACGTTTCATCAAACTCTTCAGACTCCGCTCTTTCATCATCATCTAATGTAATTCTCTCATCTGAAAATAATTGGAAGTGGTGAATTAAGATTCTTGCTGATTCCTTCAGAGCATCTTTCGGGTTTATTGATCCATCCGTATCAATTTCCATTACTAATTTTTCGTAATCCGTTTTCTGCTCAACACGAAAGTTTTCTATAGAATACTTAACGTTTTTAATTGGCGTATAAATAGAATCGACAAAGATTGTTCCAACAGATGCATTCGTTAATTTGTTTTCTTCAGAAGGAACATATCCTCTACCCTTATTAATGGTTATTTCAATATTCAATTTTACTGAAGAATCCATATGACATAGAACATGGTCCGGGTTTAGCACTTGAAATGCAGATGTAAATTTCCCTATATCTCCAGCAGTCAAAGTCTCTTGTCCCGATGAAGTAATAACAACTTTTTCATAATCAGTATCCTCAATTTGTCTTTTGAAACGAACTTGTTTCAAATTCAAAATAATCTCAGTTACATCTTCAACAACACCCTTAATAGTTGCAAATTCATGATCAACCCCTTCTATTTTAACAGAAGCAATTGCAAACCCTTCTAAAGAGTTTAAAAGAATTCTTCGAAGTGCGTTACCTACTGTGATACCATATCCTGGCTCAAGTGGACGAAATTCAAATTTTCCATGATAGTCGGTAGAATCTATCATGATTACTTTATCTGGTTTTTGGAAATCTAAAATTGCCATTTCTATAGTTTTAATTTTGTTAACCTCTATTATTTAGAGTATAATTCAACGATAAGTTGCTCTTTAATGTTTTCTGGGATTTGATCTCTTGTAGGAGTGATTTTCATCTCTCCTGACATTTCATTAGAATTCCAATCTAACCAATCATACGAAGTTCTATTAGCCAATGAAAGAGTTACTTTTTCTAGTGATTTAGATTTTTCACGCACCGCAATAACTTCTCCTACTTTAATTGAATAAGAAGGAATATTTACAATCTGACCGTTCACTGTAATATGACGGTGAGAAACAAATTGACGCGCTGCATCACGAGTAGGAGCTATTCCTAATCTATATACAATGTTGTCTAAGCGTGCTTCACACAATTGCAGTAATAGTTCACCTGTAATACCAGATTTAGAACTTGCTTTTTTAAATAGATTAGAAAATTGACGTTCTAATATACCGTAAGTGTATTTTGCTTTTTGCTTTTCAGCTAATTGAACTGCATATTCAGATTGTTTTCCTCTTCTTCTACCTTGTCCGTGCATCCCTGGAGGATAATTTTTCTTCTCCAAAGTTTTATCAGCACCAAAAATAGGGTCCTTGAATTTTCTTGCAATTTTCGATTTGGGTCCTGTGTACCTTGCCATCTTATAATAATTTACTAATAATTAAACTCTACGTCTTTTCGGTGGACGACAACCATTATGCGGTTGAGGTGTAACATCATTAATCTCTGTTACCTCAATTCCATTGTTATGAAGAGAACGGATAGCAGACTCTCTACCAGATCCAGGTCCTTTTACATAAACTTTAACTTTACGTAATCCAAAATCAAATGCTTCCTTAGCACAATCTTCAGCTGCTACTTGTGCAGCATAAGGGGTATTCTTTTTAGATCCTCTGAATCCCATTTTACCGGCAGAAGACCAAGAAATTACCTGACCGCTTGCGTTACATAATGATATGATCACGTTATTAAATGAAGCCTGAATGTGCGCTTCTCCAACAGGATCAACTTTAACTTTCTTCTTCTTTTTTACTGACTTAGCCATAATTAAGCTTATTTATTACTTCGTTGCTTTTTTCTTATTAGCAACCGTTTTTCTTTTTCCTTTTCTAGTTCTCGCGTTGTTTTTTGTTCTTTGGCCGCGCAAAGGTAAGCCATTTCTATGACGTATCCCTCTTTGGCATCCAATATCCATTAAACGCTTGATATTCAATTGTATTTCAGAGCGCAAAGATCCTTCAACCTTATACTCTTCAGATATCACATTACGGATTGCTCCGATCTGATCATCATTCCAGTCGTCTACCTTAATATTTTCGTCTACACCCGCTTTAGCTAATATGTTAGCGGCGGTGCTTCTACCAATACCGTAGATGTAAGTTAAACTTATTACACCTCTCTTATTGTTTGGTACATCTATTCCTGCAATTCTTGCCATAATACTTAATGTTTTCTATCCTTGACGTTGTTTGAATTTAGGATTCTTTTTGTTAATAACGTACAACCTACCCTTTCTGCGTACAATTTTGCAGTCGGATGATCTTTTCTTTACTGATGCTCTTACTTTCATCTCTTTTGTTTTATGTATTCCGATTCGCCCAGATTACTTATATCTGAACGAAATTCTTCCTTTTGTTAAATCATATGGCGACATTTCTACCTTTACTTTATCTCCGGGAAGAATGCGAATATAGTGCATTCTCATCTTTCCTGAAATATGAGCCGTTAGAATATGTCCATTTTCCAACTCTACACGAAACATTGCATTTGACAACGCTTCGATGATTGTTCCATCTTGCTCTATAGACGCTTGTTTAGCCATTCTAATTTTTATTTAATACTTCTTCAATATATTTAAATGTTGACAAAACTTCTGCTTTACCTTTTGCTATTGCTACATCGTGTTCAAAATGAGCTGATGGTCTTCTATCTTTCGTGACAATTGTCCATCCATCTTCTAATTGAGACACTTCCTTAACTCCCAAATTAATCATCGGTTCGATAGCGATAACTAAACCTTCTTTCATTTTTAGTCCTCTACCTCTCCTCCCATAATTTGGAACTTCTGGTTTTTCGTGCAAACCTCTCCCTAATCCATGACCTACCAATTCTCTAACTACACCGTATCCGTTGTCTTCTGCGTGTTTTTGTACGGCATACCCAATATCACCTATTCTATTGCCTGATACTGCTGCTTCTACAGCTTTATTCAAACATTCTTTGGTTACTTCAAGTAGTTTATGAATCTCAGGCGTTACCTCTCCGATTTCGAAGGTGTAAGCTGAATCTCCATAAAAGCCATTCATCAGCGTACCGCAGTCAACAGAAACTATGTCTCCATCTACTAATGGTTTGTCATCTGGAACTCCGTGAACAACAGCTTCATTTACCGAAGTACATAAAGTATTCGGAAAACCACCGTATCCTAAGAATCCAGGTTCAGCCCCATTATCTCGAATAAACTCTTCTGCAATTTTATCTAATTGAAGAGTAGTTACACCCGGTTTAATGAGCTTAGCAACTTCTGCTAAAGTTTTTCCAACAAGTAAAGAACTTTCTCTTAATAGTTCAATTTCTTCTTTAGTCTTATAGAAAACCATATGACCAAAAATTAAAGCGACTGCTGCATCGACACTGCCGATGAAGTAGAACGCCCTTTTATTCTTCCACCTTTCATTAATCCATCATAATGACGGTTTAATAAATGACTTTCTATTTGCTGCAGCGTGTCTAAAACAACACCTACCATAATTAACAATGATGTACCTCCAAAGAAGTAAGCAAATGACTGGCTAATATCTGCGTTCATAGCGAAAGCAGGCAATATAGCTATAAATCCTAAAAATATAGATCCAGGTAATACCAATCTAGACAATAATGAATCAATAAACTCTGATGTTTTTCTTCCTGGTTTAACACCTGGAATAAATGATCCTCCTCTTTTTAATTCATCCGCCATTTGGTTTGGATTCATCATCATTGCAGTATAGAAATACGTAAACACTACAATCAATAAAAAGAATGTGAAGTTGTACCAAAACCCTTTCATGTTTGCAAACTCCACACCTAGAGTCAGTTCCTTGAAAAATCATTGATGGCAAAAACATTAATGCTTGCGCAAAAATGATCGGCATTACCCCTGCTTGGTTTATTTTCAGAGGAATATAACTTCTCTGTCCACCAGCAACTGCTTGTCTTGTCCCTCTACCAATAACTCTTTTTGCAGTTTGAATAGGAATCCGACGTGTGCCTTGCACTAATAAAACTGTTGCCAATATCACAAACAATAAAACGACCAATTCAACTAACAAGATAACCATACCACCGTTAGTTACTTTCGCTCCTAATTCTTGTAAGAAAGCCCCTGGTAAATTAGCTACAATACCTATGGTAATTATCAGTGAAATTCCGTTTCCTAATCCTCTATCAGTAATCCTTTCCCCTAACCATGTTACGAACATAGTACCAGCAGTAAGAATCATTAATGTTTGTATCCACCATAAAACAGATGGATCAGCTACTCCTGCCAAAGCAAATTGAGAGACATAAGCCGGTGCTTGAAACAAACAGATAACTATTGTTAAGTAACGGGTATACTGATTGATTTTCTTTCTTCCACTTTCTCCTTCTTTTTGCAGTTTCTGGACCACTGGCACTGCCATCCCTAATAATTGCATAACAATCGAGGCAGATATATAAGGCATGATCCCTAAAGCCATAACTGATGCACGTGAAAATGCACCACCAGCAAACATATTAATAAGACTTAAGATTCCACCATCCGCAGCTTGCGAATTAAGTACTGCCGTATCAACACCAGGCAGAACGATAAAAGACCCTATTCTATACACTAGGATTAACCCTAAAGTATAAATAATTCTTTTCCTTAGTTCTTCAACTGCCCAAATGTGCTTTAATGTTGTAATCAATCCTTTCATCCAAGTAAACTATAACTTATATTACTTCTGCTGTACCTCCTGCTGCTTCAATAGCTGCTTTAGCAGTAGCAGAAAATCCGTTCGCCTTAATACCAATTTTTGATTTCAGCTCTCCTCTTCCTAAAATTTTGACTAAATCGTTCTTACTGACAAGTCCATTTTCAATAAGTATTTCCGGAGTAATCTCCTTAACCTTTTTAGAATCTATCAGGGTCTGAATTGCATCCAAATTAATACCCTTGTATTCAACACGGTTAATATTTGTGAATCCAAATTTAGGCACTCTTTTCTGAAGTGGCATTTGACCACCTTCAAATCCGATTTTGCTACTATATCCTGATCTAGATTTAGCTCCTTTGTGTCCTCTCGTTGCAGTTCCGCCATGTCCAGATCCTTGCCCTCTTGCAATTCTCTTTCTATTCTTTGTGGAACCTTCTGCAGGTTTTAAATTATGTAATTTCATTTCTATAAATTCTTTTGTAGTTTAATCTACAATTTTCACTAAATGTCCAATCTTCTTAACCATTCCTAAAATCTGTGGAGTAGCCTCGTGTTCAATAACTTTATGCATGCTACCTTTTTTGGTAAAACCAAGAGCTTCCAGTGTAAGCTTTTGTCGCATCGGTCTATTGATTCCGCTTTTATATTGTATTACTTTAATCTTTGCCATCGCTCTAACTATTATTATCCGTTAAATACTTTATCTAAAGAAACTCCTCTTTGATAAGCTACTGCATTCGCATCACGCATCTTAGATAAAGCATCTATTGTAGCCATCACAACATTGTGAGGGTTGGAAGAACCTTGTGATTTTGCTAGTACATTATGTATACCTGCACTCTCCAAAACTGCACGCATCGCGCCACCTGCAATAACACCGGTACCTTCAGAAGCTGGCTTTAAAAACACTCTACCTCCATCAGCTTTACCAACTTGGGTATGAGGAATAGTATTATTGATAACCGGAACTTTGATAAGGTTCTTTTTTGCATTATCAATAGCTTTAGAAATTGCCTCTACTACCTCTTTTGCTTTACCTTTACCATGGCCTACAGTACCATTTTCGTCTCCCACGACAACAATTGCAGCAAAACTGAAGGTTCTACCACCTTTAGTTACTTTAGTTACACGGTTTATTGCAACTAACTTGTCTTTCAACTCAATGTCTGCTGACTTAACGTTTTTTATCTTTGATTGTGCCATTTCCTATTAAAATTTAATACCTTCTTCTCTAGCTGCTTCTGCTAAAGCTTTTACTCTACCATGATATAAGTAACCATTTCTATCAAAAACTACAGATTCTAATCCTGCCTTTTTTGCTATTCCTGCGATTTCTTTTCCTATCAATTTAGCTTGTTCAATTTTGTTACCTTTTTGAGCAGCATCATTCTTTATTGAAGACGCTGATCCCAAAGTTACACCAGCTACATCGTCAATTAATTGAGCATAAATTTGCTTATTACTTCTAAATACTGACAACCTTGGTCTTGAAGATGTTCCTGTAACCGTTTTACGGATTCTTCTTTTAATTCTGATTCTTCTATCTTCTCTTGATAAAGCCATAACTCTTGCTTTTATTATTCAAATCTTATTATCCAGCAGTTTTACCTGCTTTCTTTCTTACTTCTTCTCCTTTAAATCGAACACCTTTACCTTTGTATGGTTCCGGTTTTCTAAAAGAACGAATCTTTGCAGCGACCTGTCCAACAAGCTGCTTATCCATAGATTCTAATTTAATTTGAGGATTTTTACCCTTTTCTGAAACCGTAGAAACTTTAACTTCCGACGGAATTTCAAAAATAATTGGATGCGAAAATCCAAGAGCTAACTCCAATAACTGGCCTGAATTTTTTGCTCTATATCCAACACCAACAAGCTCTTGCTCGATAGAATAACCATTAGAAACTCCTTCTACCATATTTGCAATTAAAGCTCTAGACAGACCATGTTGCGCCTTATGCACTTTAGAGTCACTAGGTCTTTTGACCTCCAAAACTCCTTCAGTAATCAACACTTCCAAATCTGCATAAATCTTTTGTGATAACTCACCTAATTTTCCTTTTACAGAAACTATATTACCTTCAGATATATTAATTTCAACTCCTTCCGGAATCTCAATTATTGCTTTTCCAATTCTTGACATTTTCTTTCCTCCTAATTAATTAATGAACGTAGCACAAAACTTCACCACCTACATTCTCTGTTGCTGCTTCTTTGTTGGAGATAACCCCTTTAGAAGTAGACAAAATTGCAATTCCTAACCCATTAAGAACTCTTGGCAATTCATTAGCTCCTTTATAATCTCTTAAACCGGGTTTACTAACTCTTGTCAATTCGGTAATTGCATTTTTCTTTGTCTGCGCATGATATTTTAAAGCGATTTTAATAATCCCTTGTTTATCATCTTCGATAAACTTATAGTTTAAAATATACCCTTTATCCATAAGGATTTTAGTAATCTCTTTTTTCATGTTCGACGCAGGTACTTCTACGACTTTGTGTCCTGCAGAAATTGCATTTCTAAGTCTGGTTAAGTAATCTGCTATTGGATCAGTAACTTTCATTCTTTTCTCTAATTATCTATTTTACCAACTAGCTTTTCTAATTCCTGGTATTAACCCTGAGTTAGCCATTTCTCTGAAAGTAACACGAGATATTCCAAATTGTCTCATATAACCTCTAGGTCTTCCCGTCAGTTGACATCTATTATGCTTTCGTATAGCCATTGAGTTTTTTGGAAGTTTTTGTAATGCTAACATTGCATCCCAATCTCCCTTGTTAGCTAATTTTCTTAACTCATCTCTTTTTGCTGCATATCGGTCAGTAAGTTTTGCTCTCTTAACTTCCCTTGCTTTCATTGATTCTTTAGCCATCTTTTTTATTTTTTTGCGAATGGAAATCCAAATTCTTCTAATAAGGCTCTCCCTTCTTCGTTGGTCTTAGCTGAAGTTACAATTGTAACATCCATACCTAACATTTTATTAACTTTATCTATATCAATTTCTGGAAAGATAATATGTTCTGTAATACCAACGGTAAAGTTTCCTCTCCCATCTCCTTTAGAATTTACTCCTTTAAAGTCTCTGGTTCTTGGCAAAGCAACAGCAATAAATCTGTCCAAAAATTCATACATTTTCGTTCTTCTTAACGTAACCTTAGTACCGATTGGCATTCCTTTACGCAATTTAAAGTTTGAAATATCCTTTTTTGAATTAACAACAAGCACCTTTTGGCCAGTAATTGCCATCAATTCCTCCGCTGCAGTTTGCACCAATTTTTTATCAGATACTGCATCACCGATTCCTTGGCTAATTACAATCTTTTCGATTTTTGGAACTTCCATAATCGACTTGTACTCAAATTTTTTCTGTAGAGCAGGAACAACTTCGTTCCTATATGTTTCTCTAAGTCTTGGTTGATAGCTCATATTATATTACCTCTCCTGATTTTTTTCCGTAACGAACAAGTTTCTTATTCTCATCTAACTTTCTGCCTACCCTTGTTGGCTCACCGTTTTGAACTAGCATCACATTTGAAATGTGAATACTTCTGTCGTTGTCAACGATTCCTCCATCCGGATTAGCTTTATCCGATTGTGGTTTAACATGCTTCTTATTTAAAACAGTTAATCCCTCAACGAATACTCGTTCGTTTTTGTGATCAATGTCAAGAACACTTCCTTCTTGACCGACTGCAGCCCCAGCAATTACTTTCACCGTGTCTCCTTTTTTGATCTTTAATTTTGTTTGCATAACAATTCTTATTGCCTAATTTATAATACTTCAGGAGCTAAAGAAACAATTTTCATAAATTGCTTATCTCTTAACTCTCTTGCAACTGGGCCGAAAATACGAGTACCTCTCATTTCTCCACCGTCATCTAAAAGAACAACCGCATTATCATCAAACCTGATGTAAGAACCATCGTTTCTTCTAACTTCTTTTTTTGTTCTAACAACTACAGCTTTAGAAACCGCACCTTTCTTAATATTTCCTGAAGGCATTGCATTTTTTACTGTAATTACCACTTTATCACCTACTGATGCGTAACGCCTTCCTGTTCCTCCTAATACTCGGATGACAAGAACTTCTTTCGCTCCGCTGTTGTCTGCAACAAATAGTCTACTTTCCTGTTGTACCATTTCTACTATTATTTAGCTCTTTCAACTATTTCAACTAGTCTCCAATTCTTTCTTTTACTCAATGGACGAGTTTCCATTATTCTTACGGTATCTCCTTCATTACACTCATTCTTTTCATCATGAGCAACAAGTTTTGAAGTTTTCTTAACAAACTTCCCGTATTTTGGGTGTTTTACCTTTCTTTCGATAACAACAGTAATGGACTTTTCCATTTTGCTGCTAGCAACAACACCTACTCTTTCTTTTCTTAAGTTTCTCATGGCTCTTACTTATTCGCTTGAAGTTCTCTACTTCTTAACTCAGTCTTTATTCTAGCAATAGTTCTACGAACCGCTCTCACCTCAATTGGATTTTCAAGCTCTGCTATTTTATGGTTAATTTTAAGCTTATTTAGAGACGCTTGTGTATCTCCTAAGTTCTCAATCAACTCTTCTTTTGTCAATTCTTTTATCTCTGCTGCTTTCATGTCTCGACAATTTAAGCGTAATCCTTACGAACTACAAATTTAGTTTTTACCGGTAACTTTTGAGACGCCAAACGCATTGCTTCTTTAGCTACATCAAAAGGAACTCCATCACATTCGAACAAAATTCGCCCTGGTCTTACAGGTGCAACCCAATGACTTGGAGCCCCTTTACCTTTACCCATTCTTACTTCAGCTGGTTTTGCCGTCATAGGTTTATCTGGAAAAACACGAATCCAAACCTGACCTTCTCTTTTCATATATCTAGTAACAGCAATACGTGCAGATTCAATTTGTCTAGAAGTCAAAAATGCTTCGTCTAACGTTTTGATTGCAAAAGAACCAAAGGCGATTTGTGCTCCTCTTTGAGCATTCCCCTTCATTTTTCCTTTTTGCTGTTTTCTATATTTTGTTCTTTTTGGTTGTAACATGATATCAACTCTTTAAAGTACTAATTTCTTTTTCTTTGTTTGTTTCCTGATCCACCTTTTCTAGCTCCACCTTTTGCCATACCAAAATTTGGCGATAAATCTCTCTTACCGTATACTTCACCCTTGCAAATCCACACTTTAATACCTATCAAACCATAAGTAGTTTGTGCTTCTGCCAAAGCATAATCTATATCTGCTCGGAAAGTATGCAATGGAGTTCGTCCATCTTTGTACTGCTCACTTCTCGCCATTTCAGCTCCATTTAACCTTCCAGATATTTTAACTTTAATTCCCTCTGCCCCCATTCTCATCGTAGAAGCAATAGCCATTTTTATAGCTCTTCTAAAAGAAATTCTTGCTTCAATTTGACGAGCAATACTGTCTCCGACCAATTGAGCATCTAGTTCAGGGCGTTTAATTTCAAAAATATTGATCTGAACATCCTTCTTAGTTAACTTTTTCAACTCCTCTTTCAATTTGTCTACTTCAGAACCACCTTTTCCGATGATAACACCTGGACGAGCTGTATTAATCGTAATCGTAACCAACTTTAAAGTTCGTTCGATTATAATTCTTGACACACTTGCTTTTCTCAAACGAGCCATCAAATACTTTCTGATTTTATCGTCTTCAACAAGCTTGTCAGCGTAATTTCTTCCACCGAACCAATTTGAATCCCATCCTTTAATGAATCCTAATCTGTTTCCTATCGGGTTTGTTTTTTGTCCCATTTACTCAACTATTTTGCACTATCAACAATGATAGTAACGTGATTTGATCTTTTCTTAATTCTATGCGCTCTTCCTTGAGGAGCTGGCTGAATTCTTTTCAAAACTCTACCGCTATCAACAAATACTTCTTTAACAACTAAGTCTGCAGAAGTTGCATCTTTACCTTCGTTCTTTTGTTCCCAGTTATTAATTGCTGAAAGCAAAAGCTTTTCCATATTCCTTGAAGCCTCCTTAGGATTAAACTTCAACATATTCAATGCAGAATAAATATTTTCACCTCGAACAAGATCAGCAAGTAATCTCATTTTTCTTGGAGATGTCGGGACATTGTTCAGTTTCGCAATTGCAACTGTACTTTTAGCCTCATTTCTCTTTTCTGCTGTATTTCTTTTTCTAGCGCCCATGTCTAAAGTTATTTACCGCTACTACTAGCGTTTTTTATCTTTTTTACCTCCATGTCCTCTGTAGTTACGTGTTGGTGAAAACTCACCTAACTTGTGTCCTACCATGTTTTCAGTAACATAAACAGGAATAAATTTTTTCCCATTATAAACTGCAATTGTTAATCCAACAAAATCAGGAGTGATAGTCGAAGCTCTCGACCAAGTCTTGATTACAGATTTGTTACCTTTTTCCTGTGCTTCATCAACTCTCTTCAGGAGTTTGTAATGAATAAATGGAGGTTTTTTTAGTGATCTAGCCATTTGTCAATTATTTCTTTCTTCTATCGATAATAAATCGATTTGAAGCTTTTGTTTTACTTCTAGTTTTAAATCCTTTTGCAGGCAATCCTGTTCTTGATCTAGGGTGACCTCCTGATGATTTTCCTTCACCACCTCCCATTGGGTGATCAACTGGATTCATCGCAACACCTCTAACTCTTGGTCTTCTACCTTGCCATCTTGTGCGACCAGCTTTCCCTGATCGAGTAAGACTATGTTCTTGATTAGATACAGAACCAATAGTAGCAGTACAAGTAACCAATATCATTCTTACTTCGCCTGACGGAAGTTTAATAATAGCATATTTACCATCCCTTGCATTTAACTGCGCATAAGCTCCAGCACTTCTTGCAATTGCACCACCTTTACCAGGCTGCATTTCAATATTATGAATAATTGTTCCTAAAGGAATTTCAGACAAGAACATTGTATTTCCAACTTCAGGAGTTGCATCTTTACCAGATAATACTTTCTGTCCAACTTCCAAACCTTCTGGTGCCAACATATATCTTTTTTCACCATCTGCATAAACTATCAGCGCAATAAAAGCAGTTCTTCCTGGATCATATTCCAATGTTTTAACAGTGGCAGGAATTCCATGTTTATTTCTTTTGAAATCAACAATTCTAATTTTTTGCTTATGACCACCGCCTATATTACGCATCGTCATTTTACCTGTGTTATTTCTACCACCGTTCTTTTTCCTTCCTATTACTAGGCTTTTCTCTGGCTTGTTAGCAGTAGTTGTCAACGGTGCAAAATCATTTGCGACTTTGTGACGTTGTCCAGGTGTTGTCGGTTTTAACTTTCTTAATCCCATTTTCAGTTTTTCTTAAATGTTTTCATACAAGTCAATAGTATCACCTTCAGCTAAAGTAACAATGGCTTTTTTGTAAGTCTTGTTTCTTTGGTAGATAACACCTTTGTTCGTATGCTTCATTTTCTTTTTACCGCCACCATAATTCATTGTATTTACGGAGTCAACTGCTACCCCGTACAACTTCTCGACAGCGTTTTTTATTTCAATCTTGTTTGCGTCTTTACTAACAACAAACCCGTAGCGATTTAACTTTTCGCTTTGAGCAGTCATTTTTTCCGTTAAGATTGGCTTTTCTATAATCCTTTTCATTCTTTCTTAGTTAAAAAGGTTTTCAATTTTTTCAATTGCCCCTTCTGCAATCACTAACCTTTGTGCTTTTAAAATATCGTAAGTTGTTAGTTGATTTGCTGGCATTATTCTAGCTGCTTGAATATTTCTCGCAGATAAATAAACATTCTTGTTGTTATCTGAAATAACAAACAATGTTTTACCATCCGTCATTTTCAAGTTTTCCATTAAGCTTAAAAAATCTTTTGTTTTTGGTTGATCAAATTTCAAATCTTCCAAAATTGTAATTTCTTTATCATTAGCTTTATAAGTCAATGCTGATTTACGTGCTAATTTTCTTAATTTCTTGTTCAAGCTAAAGCTATAATTTCTTGGCCTTGGTCCGAACACGCGTCCACCACCTTTGAAAAGAGGATTCTTAATACTTCCCGCACGGGCTGTACCTGTTCCCTTTTGCTTTTTAATCTTACGAGTACTACCCGTAATTTCAGCTCTTTCTTTCGCTTTGTGCGTACCTTGTCTTTGGTTCGCTAAGTAAAGTTTCACATCCATATAGATGGCATGATCATTAGGCTCAATAGCATAAATCTCTTTACTCAAGCTAATCTTTTTAGATGTCGCTTTTCCGCTTTTGTTATATACTGCTAATTCCATTATTTCTCAACTATTACGTATGAACCTTTTGCACCAGGCACAGAACCTTTTACAACCAAAATATTTTTATCTGTTAATACTTTGAGTACTTGCAAATTTCCTTGTTTAACACGATCGTTTCCTGTTCGACCACCCATTCTCATCCCTTTAAAAACTCTTGCAGGATAAGAAGCTGCACCGATAGAACCAGGAGCCCTCATTCTGTTGTGCTGACCATGAGTTGCATCTCCAACACCATGGAACCCATGACGCTTAACAACACCTTGAAAACCTTTACCCTTTGACGTTCCAACAACATCTACAAACTCTCCTTCTTCGAAGATTTCTATCGTTACTGAATCTCCAAGGTTTTTGTCTTCAAAACCACTAAATTCAATTAGTTTTCTCTTTGGTGAGACACCTGCCTTTTTAAAATGCCCTTTAAGCGCATTTGTAGTGTGTTTGTCTTTACGCTCTCCGTACCCAAGCTGAACAGCGTTATATCCGTCCTTTTCTTCGGTTTTGATTTGCGTAACCACACAAGGTGAAGCTTCGATTAAGGTGCATGGTAAATTTTTACCCTCGGCACTATAAACGCTAGTCATCCCTATCTTTTTTCCAATGATACCAGCCATAATTCTTACTGCTTATTATTAAACTTTAATTTCTACTTCTACACCACTAGGCAATTCAAGCTTCATTAGTGCATCTATTGTCTTTGCTGATGAACTGTAAATATCCATCAATCTTTTGTATGAACACAATTGAAATTGCTCACGCGCTTTTTTATTTACGTGTGGCGACCTTAAAACTGTATAAATTCTTTTGTGCGTTGGCAATGGAATAGGTCCACTAACAACAGCACCTGTTGTTTTTACAGTCTTCACAATCTTCTCAGCAGACTTATCTACTAAGTTGTGATCGTATGATTTTAATTTTATTCTAATCTTTTGATTCATCTTTCAATTATATCAATTATGCTTCTACTTTACCTTTTGCTTTTGCAATTACTTCGTCAGCTGTGTTCTTTGGACACTGAGAATAATGACCGAACTCCATTGTAGAAGATGCACGACCAGATGAGATTGTTCTCAACTGAGTTACATATCCAAACATTTCAGATAATGGCACTAACGCCTTAACAACCTTAGCTCCGTTTCTGTCATCCATCCCTTCAATTTGACCTCTTCTTCTATTCAAATCACCAACAACATCTCCCATATTTGCTTCTGGAGTAACAACTTCCAATTTCATGATTGGCTCTAACAATTGAGCACCACATTTGGGAACTGCATTTCTATATGCCATTTTAGCACAGATCTCAAATGAAAGAGCATCGGAATCCACTGCATGGAAAGAACCATCTAATAATTCAACTTTCATACTATCCATTGGATATCCAGCTAAAACACCGTTCTTCATGGACTGCTCGAATCCTTTTTGAATAGATGGGATATATTCCTTAGGAACATTACCACCTTTAATCTTGTTTATAAACTCTAAACCTGGCTTCCCTTCGTCAGCAGGCATAATGTTTACAACAATATCACCAAATTTACCACGACCACCTGATTGCTTCTTATACGTTTCTCTATGGTTCGTTTCTGAAGAAATTGCTTCTTTATAAGAAACTTGGGGAGCTCCCTCATTTACCTCTACACTAAATTCTCTTTTTAATCGATCGATTAGAACCTCTAGGTGTAATTCACCCATACCTGAGATAATTGTCTGACCTGAATCCTCGTCTGTTTTAATCGTGAAAGTAGGATCCTCTTCAGATAATTTACCAAGACCTATTCCCATCTTATCAACATCTGCTTTTGTCTTAGGCTCAATCGCAATACCAATAACAGGATCTGGAAATGTCATTGATTCCAAGATAATTTGATGCTTCTCATCACACAAAGTATCTCCAGTTCTAATGTCTTTAAATCCAACACCCGCACCTATGTCACCAGCTTCAATACAAGGGATTGAATTCTGTTTATTAGAGTGCATTTGAAAAATACGTGAAATTCTTTCTTTTTTTCCAGTCCTGGTATTGTATATGTAAGAACCTGCATCTAGTTTTCCCGAATACATTCTGAAAAAGCATAAACGTCCAATAAATGGATCTGTAGCAATTTTAAATGCTAAAGCAGATATTGGCTCTTGAATATTCGGCTCCCTTTTCAAAACTTCTTCTCCATGGATATCCGTACCTTCGATAGCACCAATGTCTAGCGGAGATGGCAAAAACTCCATAGAATAATCCAATAATGTCTGAACCCCTTTGTTTTTAAAAGCGGACCCACAAATAATTGGATTAATACTCATATTAATAGTTGCTACACGAATAGCATCTAACATCTCTCTTTCTGTAATAGAATTTGGATCTTCGAAAAACTTCTCCATCAAAGTATCATTACTTTCAGCAACAGCTTCAACTAATTTCTCTTTCCATTCATTTGCTTCATCCACTAAATCAGCAGGGATATCCAAAACATCGAAATCCATACCGTTAGTTTCATCATTCCAAATGATAGCTTTCATTTTTATCAAATCAACTACACCTTTGAAATCATCCTCTGCTCCAATAGGAATTGTAACTGGAATAGGTCTAGCACCTAATCTTTCTTCAATTTGTGCAATGCAACCAAAAAAATCAGCTCCAATCCTATCCATTTTATTAATGAACCCAATTCTAGGAACCTTATACTTATCAGCTTGCCTCCAAACAGTTTCCGATTGCGGCTCAACACCACTAGAAGCACAAAACAATGCTACTGCACCATCTAATACACGTAATGAACGCTCTACTTCAACAGTAAAATCAACGTGACCAGGAGTATCAATAATATTTATCTTGAATTCTTCGTTATTGTAATTCCAAAACACAGTAGTAGCAGCAGAAGTAATAGTAATACCTCTTTCTTGCTCTTGCTCCATCCAATCCATTGTAGCTGCACCATCGTGCACTTCTCCAATCTTGTGAGAAACCCCTGTATAATAAAGGACACGCTCTGTCGTTGTTGTCTTACCAGCATCAACATGGGCCATAATCCCAATATTTCTAGTATATGTTAAATCTCTTTTTGCCATTTCTAACGTATATCCTATTAAAATCTAAAATGAGAAAATGCTTTATTAGCTTCCGCCATTCTGTGCGTATCTTCTTTTTTCTTGTAAGCAGCTCCCTCTTCTTTAAATGCAGCCAATATCTCTGCAGCCAACTTCTCACTCATCGTCTTTTCGTTTCTCTTACGAGCAAATCCAATCAACCATTTCATAGCCATTGAATCTTTTCTACTATCTCGCACCGGAGTTGGTATTTGATAAGTTGCTCCACCCACTCTTCTACTCTTAACTTCAACACCTGGAGTTACATTAACTAAAGCTTTCTTAAATACGTCCAACCCGTTTGCTTCTTCTCCAGATTTTTCATCAACAATACCAATTGCATCATAAAAAATACTGAAGGCAGTACTTTTCTTTCCTGCTAGCATTAAATTGTTTACAAACTTCGTTACCTGAACATCCTTGAACTTCGGATCCGGTAATATAATATGCTGTTTCGCTTTTCTTCTTCTCATGACTTTACGTCTTAAATATTATTATTTCTTAGGTCGTTTAGTCCCGTATTTTGATCTTCTTTGCGTTCTTCCTTCAACACCAGCAGTATCCAAAGCTCCTCTAACCACATGATACCTAACTCCAGGTAAATCTTTAACTCTACCACCCCTTACTAAAACAATACTGTGTTCCTGTAAGTTGTGTCCTTCACCACCTATATAAGCATTTACTTCTTTCCCATTTGTCAATCTCACCCTTGCAACCTTTCTCATCGCTGAGTTAGGTTTTTTTGGTGTGGTCGTGTAAACTCTTACACAAACACCTCTTCGTTGCGGACAAGAATCTAAAGCAGCTGATTTACTGACCTTAGTCATTGTCTTTCTTCCTTTTCTAACCAATTGTTGAATCGTAGGCATACTGTCTTCTTTTCTATTATTTCCCTTTAATCTTCTTTTTTCGGGTTTGCAAAGGTAATCGAATTATTTAATTATCCTACTTCCCTACAAATATTTTAATATTTTATTTTTCAAAGAACTATTTGCAGTTGAAAAGAATTTAAAAAATGAAACGCAATGGATATTATAATACTGTTTATTTTTACTCGGTTATATGATTATTATTTTTATTGAAAAAAAAAGCTCTCAATTAATTGAGAGCTTTTTTTTCATAACATATTTTCTTATCTAATTAACTGAAATGGACCCTGGTAATTATAAGTCTCCCCGTCTGTTCCGACAGCATCAATGATGTAAAAGTAGGTTCCTTCCGCTGCTTCAAGTCCAGAAACTGTTCTTCCAACCCAACCAGCACCTAATGTGTTAAACTGATAAACTACCTGACCCCATCTATTCATTATAGTTCCTTTAATATTTGTAATATTTGTTCCTGACACATTGAATATATCATTAATCCCATCTCCATTTGGTGTAAAGATATTTGGTATAATCAAACTAGACGAACCTTGAACGGATATAACAATAGTAATTGTATCCATACACCCATCCGAATCAGTCACGGTCAATATGGCATTGTAGTCCCCTATATCCGTGTATATATTATTTGGATCAATTAGTGTCGAAGTATTATTATCTCCAAAGTCCCATTCATAGGCTAAACCTCCAATAGAAGTATTATCAAAGTACACATCTAACGGGACATTACCTGAGCCTGGTGTTGGATTAAACGCAGCAGTTGGACCTTCGCTAACCACAATAGTAACTGAATCCGCCAAACTCTCACACCCATTTGCATCAACCTCAATAGCATACAATATCTCAGTTCCTACCAAACCAGATGGCGTAAAAGAAGTTCCTGTTCCTACATTATTCGTATGTGCAGCATCATCATACCAATTAATTGTTCCACCAGAACCTGTTGCGGTAACATCTAAAACCGTTTCTCCTAGACAGTATGTTGTATCCATTGCTGCAATAGGTGCAGATGGTGGATTAACAACTGTAATTACTACCGAATCTGCCAAGCTTTCACATCCAGCTACAGTTTCAGTTACATAATAAGTAGTAGTCCCAACCGTTCCTCCAGGAGTCATAGTTGTACCGGCACCAACATTATTAGTTAATGCAGCGTCATCATACCAGATATATGTACCGCCTGTTCCAGCAACTGTCATATCTACAATTGTTTGACCTGAACAATAAGTCGAATCTGTACCAGCAAATGGAGCAGGACCAGCTGTTGGATCAGATAAAGTATAGGGCCCAGCATCTAGCCCTGAACAACCTAATAATTCTAGAATAAAATTGGTATAGGTACCTGCATCCAATCCTGTAATTACAATATCTCCGAAAACATCAGACATCATAGAGGTTGGACCTAAAGTAGTTCCATCATCATCATAGCTTACGTTATACGTTGTCGCTAGATCTAAGTTGGAAATCGTAATGCTTCCATCGGTTCCTCCGCACGATGTAGGGTTCGTAATTGATACGCTATAGGCAGGAGTTGCCGGATCATTCAATGTATAAGGTACAACATCCAAACTAGAGCAACCTAATAAATCGACAATAAAATTAGTGTATAAACCTGCATCCAACCCTGTAATTACTATCTCTCCCGCAATATCTGTAGTCAACAAACTAGGACCAACTATAACACCATCATCCTCATAAGTTATACTGTAACTCGTAGAAGCAATTAACCCTGTTATCGTAATCGAACCATCAACACCACCGCATGTGCTCGGATTACCAGTAAGCACTGTGAAAATAGGTGAATCTGGATCAGATAATATATAAGGTCCTGCATCCAATCCTGAACAACCGAATAGCTCCAGAACAAAGTTACTATAGGAACCTGCATCCAACCCTGTGATTACAATATCTCCGAAAACATCAGACATCATAGAGGTTGGACCTATTGTAGCTCCATCATCATCATAACTGACGTTATACGCTGTAGCTAGATCTAAGTTGGAAATCGTAATGCTTCCATCAGTTCCTCCACACACTGTAGGGTTGGTAATTGATACGCTATAGGTTGGATTCCCCGGGTCATTCAATGTATAAGGCCCAATATCTAAACTAGAGCAACCCAATAAATCGACAATGATATTCGTGTAAGAACCTGCATCCAATCCTGTAATTAATATCTCTCCCGCAACATCTGAAATGAGCAAACTAGGGCCAACTAAAGCACCATCATCTTCATAAGTAATATTATAATTCGTTGAAGGAGTTAGCCCGGATAGAATAATAGTTCCATCATTAGCTCCACAACTTAAAGGGTCTGTTGTTGACACCGTATATGTCGGAGCTAAAGGATCAGCTAATACATAAGGTCCAGCATCTGGAGTTGTACAACCAGCAAGTTCAATAATGAAGTTATCATAAACACCTGCATCTAACCCTGTAATAATAATATCTCCAGCACCATCAGTCATGATTGCAGCGGGACCAATAGTTGTTCCAGCATCATCATAAGTTACATTATATGACGTAGAAAGGTTAAGACCACTGATTGTTAATGTTCCTTCAACGCCACCACAAGTGATAGGATCAAAGGTAGCAATGGAATAAGTGGGCGCATTTGGATCAGACAATAAAAAGACACCTGCATCTATACTGTTACAGCCTAGAAAAGAAACTGTAATATTATCATAATTCCCTGCATTCAATCCGGTAATCTCAATATCACCCGATAAATCAGCGTTAATCAAGGATGGTCCAATAGCAGTACCATCGTCTGTGTAGGTTACATCGTAAGCATTAGAAGCTATTAATCCTGAAATGGTTATCGAACCCTCTATACCTCCACAAGTAGTCGGATCAGAAGCAACCACTGTAAATGTAGGCGAAGAATTGATATCGATGGTAATGGAAGTAGACGGCCCTTCACATCCCGCCGCAATTTCTGTTACATAGTAAGTATAGTTACCCACAGATGACGAAGGCGTTAAAACAGCTCCTGTTCCTACATTATTGGTTAAACCGGCATCATCGTACCAGTTCAACGTACCGCCGATTGCAGCTGTTGCCGTAAGATCAGAGATCGGATCGCCATCACAATACACGGCTGATGTACCTGCAACAGGTGCTACTGGTAATGGATTAATGGTGATGGTTACTTGGGTAGATGGAGATTCACATCCTGCAACGGTCTCAGTTACATAATAAATGGTCGCACCGTTCTGCGCAAATGGCATCATGGTAGGTCCTGTTCCAGCAACATTGGTCAATGCTCCGTCGTCGTACCAAGTCAAATTACCTCCACCAACTGCCGTAGCTGTCATATCTAACATAGCATCTCCTTCACAATAAGTTGCATCTAGACCAGCAAATGGTGCCGCTGGCACCGATGGATTGGACACAGTTATAGTTGTGCCTTGATCGAAGCAATTACCATCAAACACATCAACTACATAGGTATTCACTCCAAGACCTGTGAAAGTAAATGGTGAACTTCCCGCAACATATCCGCCACCATTAATTTGCCACTGGTAAACGCCTGATCCACCAGTTACCGTAACGGTAATTGTGCCATCAGTAGAACCACAACTAGAAACATCTGTAGACGTTTCTAGCGTAATGCTTGGGTTCTCATTAACTGTAATGGTCACCAAATTAGCAGGTCCTTCACATCCAGCCAATGTTTCAGTGACATAATAAATATCTGTTCCAACAGCACTGCTTGGAGTCAAGGAAGTTCCAGTAGCGATAACATTAGTCAATCCAGCGTCATCGTACCATGTCAATGTTCCACCGCCGCCAGCAGCAAACAAATCGACCATAGGTTCACCAAAGCAATATGCCTCATCAGTTCCAGCCGTCGGTGCAATAGGTGTTGGATTCGTTGATATGGTAGCCGTTCCACTCGAAGTTCCTACACAGTTAGCATCATTAAGAACAGTAACGGTATATGTCCCATCTCCTCCTCCAGAAATAGTATAAGGAGAAGTAGCCTGGCCAGTAATACTAACTGGAGTAACTCCATCTGTATATGTGAAATCCCAAGGACCAGTGCCTGTTAATGCAATAGTAACGTCCGGTATTGGATCACCTGAACAGATAGTTCCCCCGCCACTAACAACTGCAGTTGGAAGGGAATTTGTTGTAATCGTGGCTGAACCAACTAAGGAAGTTCCTGTGCAATTAGCATCAGACAAAGCAGTAACGGTATATGTTCCGTCCAAAGCTCCAGCAATAACATATGGAGAAGCCGCTATTCCAGCAACACTAACTGGAGTTACTCCATCTGTGTATGTGAAATTCCAAGGTGCATTGCCCGTTAAAGCAATAGTAATGCTTGGTATTGGATCACCTATACAAATAATACCACCTCCAGAAATAACTGCCGTTGGCAATGGATCGGTTACAATCGTGGCAGAACCACTTGTTGTACCCGTACACAAAGCATCGTTCACAGCAGTAACAGTATAAGTTCCGTCTCCACCGCCAGAAATAGTATATGGAGAGGTCGCTTGGCTAGTAATACTGACAGGAGTAACTCCATCTGTATATGTGAAATCCCAAGGACCAGTGCCTGTTAATGCAATAGTAACGTCCGGTATTGGATCCCCTGAACAGATAGTTCCTCCGCCACTAACAACGGCAGTCGGAGAAGGATTGGTTGTAATTGTGGCAGAACCACTTGTTGTACCCGCACATAAAGCATCGTTCACAGCAGTAACAGTATAAGTTCCGTCTCCACCGCCAGAAATAGTATATGGAGAGGTCGCTTGGCCAGTAATACTAACAGGAGTAACTCCATCTGTATATGTGAAATCCCAAGGACCAGTGCCTGTTAATGCAATAGTAACGTCCGGTATTGGATCTCCTGAACAGATAGTTCCTCCGCCACTAACAACGGCAGTCGGAGAAGGATTGGTTGTAATCGTGGCAGAGCCACCGAAATTCCCTGTACATAAAGCATCATTTACAGCAGTAACAGTATAAGTTCCGTCTCCACCGCCAGAAATAGTATATGGAGAGGTCGCTTGGCCAGTAATACTAAAAGGGGTAACTCCATCTGTATATGTGAAATCCCAAGGACCAGTGCCTGTTAATGCAATAGTAACGTCCGGTATTGGATCCCCTGAACAGATAGTTCCCCCGCCACTAACAACGGCAGTCGGAGAAGGATTGGTTGTAATTGTGGCAGAACCACTTGTTGTACCCGTACACAAAGCATCATTTACAGCAGTAACAGTATAAGTTCCGTCTCCACCGCCAGAAATAGTATATGGAGAGGTCGCTTGGCCAGTAATGCTAACTGGAGTAACTCCATCTGTATATGTGAAATCCCAAGGACCAGTGCCTGTTAATGCAATAGTAACGTCCGGTATTGGATCTCCTGAACAGATAGTTCCTCCGCCACTAACAACGGCAGTCGGAGAAGGATTGGTTGTAATTGTGGCAGAACCACTTGTTGTACCCGTACATAAAGCATCGTTCACAGCAGTAACAGTATAAGTTCCGTCTCCACCGCCAGATATAGTATATGGAGAGGTTGCTTGGCCAGTAATGCTAACAGGGGTAACTCCATCTGTATATGTGAAATCCCAAGGACCAGTGCCTGTTAATGCAATAGTAACGTCCGGTATTGGATCTCCTGAACAGATAGTTCCTCCGCCACTAACAACGGCAGTCGGAGAAGGATCTGGTTGTAATCGTGGCAGAACCACTTGTTGTACCCGTACATAAAGCATCATTTACAGCAGTAACAGTATAAGTTCCGTCTCCACCGCCAGATATAGTATATGGAGAGGTCGCTTGGCCAGTAATGCTAACTGGAGTAACTCCATCTGTATATGTGAAATCCCAAGGACCAGTGCCTGTTAATGCAATAGTAACGTCCGGTATTGGATCTCCTGAACAGATAGTTCCTCCGCCACTAACAACGGCAGTCGGAAGGGGAGCTGTTGTAATCGTTGCAGAGCCACTAGAAGTACCTGTACATAAAGCATCATTTAGAGTCAGTAACAGTATATGTCCCGTCTCCTCCGCCAGATATAGTATATGGAGAGGTAGCCTGGCCAGTAATGCTAACTGGGGTAACTCCATCTGTATATGTGAAATCCCAAGGACCAGTGCCTGTTAATGCAACAGTAACGTCCGGTATTGGATCACCTGAACAGATAGTTCCCCCGCCACTAACAACGGCAGTCGGAGAAGGATTGGTTGTAATTGTGGCAGAGCCACTAGAAGTACCTGTACATAAAGCATCATTTATAGTCGTAACAGTATATGTCCCATCTCCACCGCCAGAAATAGTATAAGGAGAAGTAGCCTGGCCAGTAATACTAACTGGAGTAACTCCATCTGTATATGTGAAATCCCAAGGACCAGTGCCTGTTAATGCAACAGTAACGTCCGGTATTGGATCTCCTGAACAGATAGTTCCCCCGCCACTAACAACGGCAGTCGGAGAAGGATCTGGTTGTAATCGTTGCAGAGCCACTAGAAGTACCTGTACATAAAGCATCGTTCACAGCAGTAACAGTATAAGTGCCGTCTCCACCGCCAGATATAGTATATGGAGAGGTCGCTTGGCCAGTAATGCTAACTGGAGTAACTCCATCTGTATATGTGAAATCCCAAGGACCAGTGCCTGTTAATGCAATAGTAACGTCCGGTATTGGATCTCCTGAACAGATAGTTCCTCCGCCACTAACAACGGCAGTCGGAGAAGGATTTATTGTAATTGGCAAAACAATACTCTCCGAACAAAGTCCATCATTTACAACTAAAGTAACATTATATGTGCCCGCGGTTGTCCATGTTAGTCCAGAAGGAGAGGTTGCAGTTGATGTAGAGGGAGTTCCACTAGTAAAAGACCAAGAATAATCAGGACTATTTAATGCTCCTGAATTTGTAGTATTTGCAAAATTCACACTATTAGAGGATTCACAAAAAGTTCCACCAAACGTAAAATTGGGTATAATTTCAGGCAATACTGTTACGGTGGCTGTAAACGGAGAACTGGAACATCCCGAGGTTGTTCCAGTAACAGTGTAAGAAGTTGTTGAAGTTACTGATGATGTAACTGGAGAACCAACATTTGAAGATAGTGTTCCACTATTTGTCCAGGCATATGTTGAGGCACCACTTGCTGTTAGCGTTGCATCATCACCAAAACAAATCGTGGGTGAATTTACAGTTACCAGAGGCGTAGCAACAACAGTAACTGTTTGAGATGCAGTTGCTGGACATCCACTTCCATCATCTACTGTCTGTGTTACCATATAAGATCCTGCTGAAGGATATGAAAAAGTTGGATTTTCAGCGCTATTATTTGTTCCACTGACATCTATCGTTCCATCTGTTTCAAAATCCCACGTATAAGATGTTCCACTAGTGGTAGTACCCGTATTTGTAAAACTAAATGAATTCCCTGACAAACATTGTGTTGTGTTATTAATATTAAATCCTGCAACAGCAGAGCCTCCGCCACCACTGAACTCTCCAACAGTTGCAAAATATTCAACAACGCATCCATTAGCATCTGTAGCGGTAAGTGTGTAATCACCATCACATAAACCTGAAATATCTTCACTAGTTGATGTAAATCCATTGGGACCAACCCATGAAAAAGTATATCCACCAGCACCTCCGGATATATTAATATCGATTGTTCCATCACACAGAAGGCATGTTTCATCAGCAGGCACACCAGAAAGGTCTATTGGGTTATTATTAATATTGGAAAATGAAAGATCGAAATCTATACCATCTCCATTAATGCCATCGACAAAGAAATAGTAACATTGACATGGATCAGGCGTCCAAGTGGTTGTGTAAGTACTGGCATTTGTTGAGGCACAAAATTCTTCTGTCCAATTTCCACAATTTCCACTCATTATAACAAATTGAAATCCGTTGGCGGCACTACCATCATCATCACTTGTATAGCTAATATTAGTAAGATTTACATCAACGGGATCACCGGCAGTGGTGGAACAAAATTGATACCATACTGGATTTTCTAATGTTCCAACACATGACGGTGTTTGCAGTCCATCATCGATGGTAGCAAACTGATTCGTCGCAGTAAGATTATCTCCATCAGATAAAAGAATAGCATCTTCACAGTTATTTGTAACAGGTTGTTGGTTATTTGTACAGTCTATGGTATAACCTTGTCCACCTCCAGCTCCTGGGGTTTGGCCGAACCCACCTGTAACATTAACTCCTGAATTAAAAACTCTTAATAAATAAGTTGTTCCAGGAACCAAACCTAAGCCCGTTAAGTCTATGGTTGCCATTTCTTCAACTTGCCCATCACTTGCCATATCTTGCGTTCTACTAAGGCTACAACCTAGTTCATTGCAGCCATCAGCAGTATATATAGCAAAATTTTGAAGCGCACCTATCCAAGTATCGGATATTTGAAATGCATCATTTCCCGTATATGTAAATGAGTACCAATCAGATTCACCAACTCCTGGTCCACAAGAAGGGTCTGGAAGGCAATTATTATTTGAGACACATGTGTAGGTGTCATTTTGATCAGTAGTATTTGCTGCACCGCAGTTTAAGGTTGGCGGGGTCCCATTAATACATTGTGCATAATAGTTGGTCGTAATAATAACGAATGCAATAATAAGGGGGATTATTTTTGTACATAGATAAATGAAAAAATTTTTCATATTTATATAAAAGTGTGTTGTAATTTATTTTGACTCTATGAATTTCACTTCAGAAAAATTCATTTCTAATGCTAACCCTAAAAAAATTCCAGGGCCATTTAATTTAGATTTTGTGTAACGGATTTTAACCTGATCATTCTTCAATAGTTCAACCTTTACGATTCCATCTACCGTGTTATATGCATTAATAAGTTTATTTACATTCAACCTGCTATCGGAACTATCATTCTTAAGATCAACTAAAACTTCATTGACATCTTCCGAAATTACAGCAATGTAACTGCTTTCTTGAGAAAATGAAATTGAACTGAAACTCAGTCCCAAAAGGAAAATAATCGATAATATAATTTTAAGAAGATTCATTTGTATTTATTTCATTTTTACTATTCTATTCCAAGCACTACTCTATTTCAAAATATAGATAATCTAATATAATCTAATTTGTTTTGATGCAAGACGAAATTAAAAGTCAAATAGTTGCCATTATACTATTCCTATACTAATAGTATTTTATATTTAAGCTCTATTTTTTTGTCTCAAAACAAAAAAGAGGTCTTTAGCTGAATACAGACATTCCAGATAAGTTAGCTACTACCTATCTAATCAATTGAAATGGACCTTGATAATTGTATTCCTGACCATCTGCTCCAACGGCATCAATAACATAGTAATATGTACCCTCGGCAGCTTCAAGACCCGAAACGGTTCTTCCTGTCCAACCAGCTTCTAGTGTGTTAAACTGGTAAACTATCTGACCCCATCTATTCATAACCGTTCCTTTTATCTCTATTATATTCGTTCCAGTCAAATTGAACACATCATTACTTCCATCTCCATTGGGAGTAAAAACATTCGGAATAATTAAAGTAGACAATCCTTCAACAATAATGACTCCCGAAGTGCTATCAGCACATCCATTAACATCAACAATATATAATGAAACGCTATATTCACCTGTCTCTGTAAAAGTATTTGACGGATCAAATTCTGTGGAAGAAGTTCCGTCTCCAAAATCCCAAGCGCAAGTAGCCGCACCTACAGATATATTGTCAAAATAAACATCTAGAGGGATATTACCAGAACTTGGGGTTGGTTCAAATACAGCAATTGGATTAGGATATATTGTTAATGTCATGCTGGAAACAGAACTCACACAATTGTTCACTGTTTCAATAACATAATAAGTAACCGTGTCTACTCCTGTTGCGGGAGCATAAGTTGAGCCTGCACCAATTGAATCAGTTAGTAAGGAATCAGAATACCAAGTAATTGTTCCAGCACCCTGTGGGGTTACGGATAAATTAGCAACAACATCACCATCACAATAATTCACATCTCCACTTACAACGGGTGCAGCAGGTGTCGGCGAAATTATTACCATAACCGCCGAAGGTGGACCCTCACAATTACTCAATGTTTCAGTGACATAGTAAGTATATGTTCCTGGTTCTGTATCCAAAACGGTATAGGCTGGTCCTACGCCAACTTGACTAGAAAGACCTGCGTCATCGTACCAAGTCATTGTTCCTCCAAAAGCCGAAATTCCATTTAAATCTGCAATTGGATCACCTTCACAATAAGTTGAATCTGTAAAAGCAATTGGTGCAGTAGGGTAAATAGGTGCCAAAACTCCTGAATATAAATCAGTAGATGAACATCCTGCCAATTCAATTGTAATCCCATCATATGTTCCTCCTGGTATACCCGAAATCACATAATCACCATTGCTATCCGTTGCAATAGACACTGGGCCAACTGGCACACCATTTAAATTATAAGTAAGATTATAAGTTGTACTTGGGTTCAAACCATTAATTGTTATGGATGCATCAGAAATCCCGCACCCTGAAGGATTAACTGTAGCTCCTATTGAAAATATTGGTGCGTTCGGATCAATTAAATTATACGGACCTGCCAAAGTAGTGGCACAACCACTCAATGTTAAAGAAACATCTGCATAAACTCCTGCATCCAAACCAATAATAATAATTTCTCCTGAACCATCTGATGTCATAGACACTGATATTGGAGCTCCATCATCATTGTAGTTAATATTATAAGTTGTATTTGGATCTAAACCAGATAAAACAAGACTTCCCTCAAAACCACCGCATGTTGTAGGATTATTGGCAACAACTGTGAAATTTGGCATTGGCGGATCCATTAAAGTAAATGTATTAACATCTGTTGATGCACATCCGTTTAATTCAACTGTTACAAATGTAAATATTCCAGCTGTTAAACTACTAATCAATATTTCTCCATTTCCATCTGCAGTTGTCGTTATAGGAGTAACTGGCGTTCCATTTTCACTATAAGTAATAGTATATGTATTACCTGCAACTAATCCAGTAATTAATAATTCTCCATCTGAACCATTACATGTGCTTGGGCTAGTATCAACCACCGTAAACACTGGAGTAGGACGAATTATTACATCTATTTGAGTAGCTGGACCTGAACAACCATTTAAAGACTCAATGACATAGTACGCGAAGGTTCCTACAGCATTAACCGGCGTAAACACCAATCCTGTTCCAACCAAATTGGTCAATCCAGCATCATCGTACCAATTTATGCTACCTCCAATAGTTGGAACAGCTGTAAGGTCCGCAATCAAATCTCCCTCGCAATATGTATTTCCTCCTGAACCGACTGGAGCTGCAGGTGTTGGATTAATGATAATTGTTATTTGTGTTGATGGACTTTGACAATTTGTGACAGTTTCTGTCACATAATAAGTTGTAGTTCCAACCGTATTAAAAGGAGTAAATGTTGAGCTACTGCCAAGAAAATTAGTTAAAGCGGCATCATCATACCAAGCCAAGGCTCCTCCTGAGGCTAAAGTTGCTGTTAAATCTGCAATAGCATCACCATCACAATATACTGCATCTGTTCCAGCAACAGGAGCTGGTGGTATTCCAGGTCCAGAAACAACCAATAAACTTCCAACTGTTTCACAATTTACATCGGACACAACAACTTGATAAGAATTTACATCCAACCCGGTAAAAACTCCCGTTGTATTTGTAAATGTCACTCCTCCATCAATCGAATAATTATAAGGTGGCGTACCTCCCGAAGCGGTTATCGTTATTGTACCATCAGTAATATTACATCCAGAAACATCAACTGCAATTTCAGAATCAATAACTGGCACATCATTTATTACAATGTCGATTGAAGATAATGGACCTGTACATCCATTGGATTCTTCAGAAACATAAAATGTATATACCCCAACAGCATTTGTTGGCGAATATGAGGTCCCCGCACCTATAGCGGTAAATCCTAAATCACTATACCAAGTTAATGTTCCTCCAGTTCCTACAGCAAATAAATCAGCAATTGGATCTCCGAAACAATATACTGCACTCGTTCCAGAAACTGGTGCTAATGGAACCAAATTGGACAGTATAGTTGCACTGCCGCTAGCAGTTCCAGTACAATTCGCATCATTAATTGCAGTAACCGAATAAGTACCGTCTGCTCCATTAGTAATAATATATGGACTGGTGTTCGCTGTAACAGTTACGGGTACTAAACCATCAGTATATGTCAAGTCCCAAGGCCCAGTTCCAGTCAATGTAATTGTAATATCTGGAATAGCAGCTCCAGCACATATTGTCCCACCTCCTGATACAGTAGCTGTAGGTAATGCATTTGTTAATACTGTTGCAGAGCCAATAAAAGATGTTCCTGAACATGCAGTAGCATCTGATAAAGCTGTAACACTATACGTTCCATCCGTAGCATTTGACAAAATAAACGGAGAACTATTTACAACTATTGTTGATGGAGTAACTCCATCTGTATAAGTTAATGACCACGGTCCTGTTCCTGTTAAGGTAAAAATAACATCTTGAATAGGATCTCCCGCACAAATGGTTCCTCCTCCTGTTACGTTAGCTGTTGGTAAAGGGCTAGTAGTAATCGTAGCAACGTCGATTGCTACACCAACACAGTTTACATCGGAAACATTTGATACTGTGTACGTTCCGTCAGCTCCATTTTGAATTATAAAAGTACTTGTATTGGTAGAAAATGGTATCGTGTTAGTTCCATCAAAGTAATTACCAGACCAAGGACCTGTTCCCGTTAGCAAAATAGTAATATCTGGAATTGGATCACCAGCACAAATTGTTCCTCCACCACTTATCGTAGCAGTAGGCAATGGATTAGTAGTAATATTAGCTGTTCCGTTACTTGTGCCTATACAATTTGCATCAGAAACCGAAGTTATTACATAATTTCCATCAGCCCCTCCAGAGATTATATAAGGTGAAGTATTAGACACAATGCTAGTAGGTGTTCCATCCAATTCGTAAGTAATATTCCATGGAGCTGTTCCGGTTAAGGTAATCGTTACATCTGGAATTGGATCTGTTGCGCAAATTGTACCGCCTCCCGTTACAACGGCAACTGGCAATGGATTTGTAGTGATAATTGCGGATCCACTTATTATTGCTGGACAAGTTGTAGCATCTGAAGCACTTACAATAGTATATGCACCATCAATTCCTCCAGAAATTGTAAATGGAGATGTTGCTGGGTTAACTGTCGTATTAGAGCTTCCATCATTATAAGTAACTGTCCAAGGAGCTTCTCCTGTCAAAGAAATTATCACATCTGGTATAGCTTCTCCAGCACATATTGTCCCACCTCCACTCATTGAAGCAGTAGGAGTTGGACTAGTGGTTACTTGCACATCATCAGTAGATGTACACCCACTTGTCGCTGTAACTGTAACCGTATAAGTCCCACTTGCATCTGCAGTAATGGTTGCTGATCCAGCACCTGCAGTAATATTACCACCTGCAGTTGCAACCCATGAGTAGGTTCCACCGCCTGTAGCAGTCATATTAACCGTCGCGTTATTACAATCCAATGTTTGATCCAAACCAGCATCTGCGGTTGGAACGGTAACATTCGAAGTTATTACAGCTACATCCGTATCTGTACATCCATTTGCTCCTGTAACTGTAACTGTATATGTTCCGGCGGCATTTCCAGTCATTGTAGGTGAATTTGCACCACTTGTTATATTTCCACCGGATGAAGCAACCCATGAATATGTTCCGCCACCCGTTGCAGTTAAATCAGCTGCAGATACAGTACAGTCTATTGCGCCATCTGATCCAGCATCTGCATTTGGTGGTGTTAGATCAGTTGTTACAGTGGTAACATCCGTATCTGTACATCCGTTAGTACCTGTAACTGTAACTGTATATGTTCCAGCAGCATTTATTGTAGGAGTAGCAGAGCTTGCACCAGATGTAATATTTCCACCGCCAGAGGCAACCCATGAATAATCACCTCCGCCTGAACCGGAAAGATTAATGGTAGTATTATTACAATCTATAACTCCTGCAGATCCTGCATTCGCAATGGGAGTGGTTAAGTCATCCGTAACAACAGTTACATCTGTATCTACACATCCATTTGCTCCTGTTACCGTAACAGTGTAGGTTCCTGCTGCATCAACAGTTGCAGTTGCTGATCCAGCCCCAGAAGTAATATTTCCGCCACCAGAAGCAACCCATGAATAGGTTCCACCGCCCGTTCCGGTAACTGTCGTAGTGGTATTGTTACAATCTATTATTCCGGCAGCACTTGATCCAGCTGTTGGCGGTGTGATATCCTCTGAAACCGTTGTTATATCTGAGTCTATACATCCATCAGCATTCGTTACAGTTAACGTATATGTTCCTGCAGCATCAACAGTTGGTGTTGCAGTGCCTGCTCCCAGTCGTTATATTTCCACCACCAGAAGCAACCCATGAATAGGTTCCGCCACCGGTACCACTTAGTGTAGCAGTTGGACTAGAACAATTAACAACTGCATTAGAACCAGCATTTGCGGTAGGAGTTGCTCCAATAGTAACGGTAGCATCAACTACATCATTGCAACTTCCTGAATAATCTATAGCACCAGATCCCACCGTATAGGAAACCGTATAGGTTCCAGGTGTGCTAGCGGAAACATCAATTGCACCAGAAGCACTATTTAAAGACAAACCTCCCGGAGTAGAGCTAAATGTTCCTCCTGCATCTCCAGTTATTGAGGCAGTTGGATCCGCATCATATTGACAATAGGTAGGAGCCGAATAAGTAAATGAAGCATCATACGGGTTCACCACAGTTATTTGCTCGGTCTGACATCCAGAACATCCACATCCATTATCAAAACAATAAGTAATATCGTAAGTGCCAGGTCCTGCTTGTGCGGGATTAAAATAGGCAAAGCCATAATCCGTGGTAACAAATGAACCAGCTGGACAAGTAGGGCAAGTATATACAGCTGAACCACTTACCGCAGAAGTTGGAAAGGAGAAAAAAGAACATCCCCCAGAAGATGGATTTCCAGTTGGGCCAGAAGACCCACCGTTTGTACCATCACTTGCTCCCCAAGTTCCTGTTGCTATTGTTGCTCCGCAATTGGCATCAACAACCGTATAACTCATATCGGCCCCAGAGTTAACATCACACATTTCAACGCCAAATGATGTTGCTGTAACATTATCCATTTCATACATTGTAAAGGAAAAATTTGTATTCGAAGGAATATTTTGTGAACCCCAATAGTTATTCCAAGTTCCTCCATTATTCTCATAACCATAGATATTATTTCCTGCAGTCTCTCCGTTGGTTGCGACATTTACTGTTGCAGTTGGAGTTAGCAAGCCACCGGCTGTAGCAACGTCGTCATGACGCAAAAATACCCAACCATCAACATTACAATCTACCGAAATCGGTAAATCAATAACATTACCTGCACTTTCAACATGAAACCCTACTGTTGGACATGTTGGTGCAACTATTGAACAATCAGTAGTTCCTGTACCTCCAGTCTGGGAAAAAGAAATATTACCTGGTTGATTTGAAAAATTAGTTATTAATAAAATATAGTACTCCCCTGAAACGGCACCTGTTATTGTAGCTGTTTCATTCGCAGAAGTAGAGTAGCTGCAATCAACCGTATTACCAGAAGTGAGTGACCCGCATCCTCCAGCAGCAGAGCCAAAAGGGCCATACGCTATGAAATCTACGTCAATCCCTGAACCGCTAGCATTAACTTGTGAAATATCCATTTGGATAGTTCCAGATTGATCAATTTGCAAATAATACCAAGCCGGATTGGGTTGACTAAGTAAACATCCATAATCAGGCCCAGCTTGAGCAGATGTTCCTGTATTATTCGGAAAGCTATAAGTTGTTCCTGTACAAAACGGATCAGCATCAGCGCATGTTGTTCCCTGTGCCAAAATACTAGTTGAAATCCCCAAAATGAATGGCAATATTAAAGAGTAATATATATATTTCATACTATAGAGTAATATTATTAGAAGAGGGGTAAATAATTATTTATTTGATTTAGCTTTCCATTCATCCAGCTTTGCATCGATTCGATCTTTTGCATCTTCGGTTAGTAAAGCTCGATTTGATGGAGTAACGCACCAATCGATGGCAATTTTTTTATTTGCAGCTTTTGTTATCCTTTGATCATATTTCGGAAATGATTGGGGAATTTCTCCAGAAATAAAATATGCAGGCAACTTTTTGACGGAAATAACATACAAAGGAACATATGAAGGAATAACTTCAACTTTGACAGGTCTTTCCCTCTTGTATTCAGGCGATTCTAAAACTTCAATTTTCTGAGCGCTGACATTATGAGTAATCGAAAAGACAACCAAAAATAGGCAAAATAAGGTAGGTTTTTTCATGTTATTAATATGGTCAAGAATAAAATTAAACGTAAATTTTCTCAATTTAGATTGTAAATATCGCAATTTAGACGAAGGAATCATAAAATAGGTTGCCCTTTTGAATTAAATTTACAAAAATTTGATAAGCGGTAAATTGAACAGAATTAAAGACTCACAAACAAACAAGCTTTCTTTTACTAAAAAACAAGCCTAAAAACTATATAACCAAAACCCTTGGGAGAAAGATAAAATAATACGTAAACTTACAAATAGAAGGAAACTAAATAACCAATAAGAACATACAACCAGATACTCTAGAGATAAAGCAACTAGATACCAAGGAGGGAAAACCAGTAAATTTCAGAACTCAGCTTGCCAAGCCCAATTATGGAATGAGTATTACAAGAATATTAAGTGCAATATTTCTAGTCAACTTTATTAAAAGTGGTATATTACGATTACAATCGCTACAACTAATATGATTTAGTATTATTTTTTTATGAAAGCATACATCAAACATATAGCTGAATATTACCCTAAATACATTTTATCTAACGATGATTTTTTTAACATTTTCCCTGAACTTAAACAAAAAAAAGATACATTATTAAAAGTAGGTGTTTCAAATAGATACGTTGTTGACAAGGAAACCACTGCTTCAGATCTCGCTTTTTTCGCTGCTGAAAAATTATTTAATGAATCCCAAATTGACAAAAAAGAAATAGACTTCCTGATTTTTTGCTCTACAGAATTCGATCATTATACGCCAACAACATCAGCAATTTTACAACATCGACTAAATCTTTCTAACAACATTGGATCTGTTGACATTGTTTCAAGTTGCACAGGATTTATTCATTCGATATCTCATGCCAAAGGGTTGATTGAAGCAAATGACCATAAAAATGTTTTATTGCTTTGCGTTTCTACACTTACAAAAACATTTCACAAAAAAGATGCAAACTCTCAATTCTTGTTTGGAGATGCAGCAACAGCTATATTAATTAGCAATCGAAAAGAAGAAGGAATAGGGAAATTTATTCATGGAACAGATGGAGGTAGAAGTGATTATATTATGATTCGTGATGGTGGGGCAAGAAATGAATTAACAACAAATTCTTTTTTAGAAGACGTTAACGAATATGGAAATACTACATGCAACGCTAATTTTTTCATGAATGGAACAGGAGTCTTTCTTTTTGGCTTAAAAACAGTTCCAAACATCATTAATAACATCTTAAGAAAAAACAACATTAGCATTGAAGAAATAGATTATTTTGTACTGCATCAAGCAAATGAATTTTTACTAAAAGCACTTCAGAAAAAACTTGGAATACCTGATGAGAAATTTATCATACACATGCAAAACACAGGAAATACTGTTGCAGCAACAATCCCAATTGCATTAAACTGTCTAATGAAAACAAGAAACCTTAAAAAAGGAGATAAAATTCTTATCGCTGCATTCGGCACAGGTTTAACTTGGGGCGGGACTATTATCGCATATTAAGGAATATATTTCTATTTTCACAGAATGAAAAATTTAAATAAATGATTAGCCTAGAAAAATTTATTGCACATATAGAGAATGAACTTGATGATTTGGAACCGGGAACATTAACTGCTAATGTCAACTACCGAGACTTAGAAAGCTGGAGTTCAATGTATGCTTTAATTATTATTGCATTTGTAGATAGTGAATTTGACGTTACTCTAACTGGAGACGATTTGAGAAATTGTAATACAATTACAGATTTGCACCAATTAGTTAAAAACAGGAGCTAGTGGCATTATTTTCTATTAATAACATTAAGATATCTGGCGTTAGCGCATGTGTCCCAATACATGAAGAAACTAACTGGGATTTTGATTTGTTAAACGAAAATGAAAAAAAACTACTAATAAAGACAACTGGAATTGAAAAGAGGAGAGTTGCGGAAAAGGGAACTACTACGGCGGATTTATGTTTCACCTCAGCTAAAACATTACTTAAAAAATTAAATTTCAAAGCCAATGAAATTGAGCTGATCATATTTGTTTCTCAATCACCAGATTATTTTCTACCATCAACTAGTACAATTTTACAAGACAGACTTGAATTACCAACAACAGCAATGGCCTTTGATATAAATTTAGGATGCTCAGGTTATGTCTATGGTTTATCCGTTATTTCAAGTTTGATGACAACAACAAAAATTAAAAAAGCGTTGTTATTAGCTGGAGATGTTTCTTCGTTTTCAATTAATAAGAATGATAAAAGCACCTATCCATTATTTGGCGATGCAGGATCTGCAACGGTTTTAGAATATGATGAAAATTGTTCTCAAATGCATTTTAATGTGCAAAGTGACGGATCAGGTCATCAGGCTATCATTATTCCCGACGGAGGTATAAGAAATCCATTAACAAAAGATTCATTTATTGAACATAAAATCGAAAAAGGAATTGTACGATCCGATAGGAATCTAAAATTAAACGGCACAGATATATTTAATTTTTCCCTAAGAGAAGTTCCACCAAATGTTAATGAATTAGTAGCTTATGCTAATGAAGATATCGCGGAGTATGATTACTTCATAATGCATCAAGCTAATAAACTCATGAATGAATCCATTCGCAAAAAATTAAAATTTGAATCAGAAAAAGTTCCATATTCAATTAGTAAATTTGGAAATACAAGCTCTGCATCAATACCCTTGACAATAGTTTCTGAATTAAGCAATAAACTTGAGAAAGGGAGAAACAAGTTAATATTGAGTGGTTTTGGTGTCGGATTGTCCTGGGCATCTGCATTAGTTACAACAAACAATCTGATTTGTACAGATATTCTAGAATATGAATAATACACCATTTCACTTACATAACAAAACAATTTTTATAACAGGAGCCTCCTCGGGTATTGGAAGACAAATCGCTTTATCTACAGCTGAAATGGGTGGGAAACTAATAATTACAGGTAGAGATAAAAATAAACTTGAAGAAACATTAAAGCTGCTTAAAGGTGGAGGACATATTGCTTTTATTGCTGATTTGAATAACTTGGAACAAATAGATGACTTGATAAAAAAATTACCAAAATTAGATGGTGTCGTAATGAACGCAGGCATTTCTGAAGCCTATCCTATTAAGTATTTAACGTCTCAAAAAATTCAAGAAACATTTAATGTAAACTACAATGCGGTAGTATTATTAATGGCAGGTATAACTCGACAAAAAAAATTAATCAAAGGAGCTTCTATTGTATTTACCTCTTCCATATCGAGCAGCTTCCCGCCAAAAGGTGGAGCAATGTATAGTGGATCAAAAGCTGCAATTGAGAATTTTAGCAAAGTTTTGGCATTAGAACAATTTCAACAAAAAATAAGATCAAATTGCATTACACCAAGTATGGTGAAAACGAACCTATATGAAGACCTAGAAAAAACCGTCACAAAAGAATCAATGGATACTCATATCAAACAATACCCTCTTGGAGTTGGCTTCCCAGAAGATGTTGCTAATTGTGCTGTGTTCCTTTTGTCTGATGCTTCTAGATGGATTACAGGAACAAGTATAATCGTGGATGGTGGATTTAGTTTAAATGGGTATTAAATCTAGAAATTGTGATTATTAAAAAATACGGAATCAGTTTAGTTCGATTAAAAAAAGAACATATCGAAATGGTCCGTCAAAAACGTAACTTGGGATTCATTCAGGATAAAATGATTTATCAAAAAAACATTTCAAAGTGTAGACAAAGAAGATGGTTTAAGAGCATTAACAACATACACAATTATTACTTTTTAATACAGTATGAAGGCAAATTTATAGGGTTGGTAAACGGTAAAGATGCAGATTACGACAACAGGACAATGGAAGGCGGAATGTTTTTATGGGATAAAGAATATTGGAATACCCATATTCCAGTTATTGCTTCCATTGTAATGAACGATTGTAGTTTTTTTATTTCCAATTTTAAACTGATAACCGCAAAAATTGTAACCAGCAATAACCATGCATTAAAGTTCAATTTAAATATAGGTTATGAGGTAAAAGAAGAAAAAAATGGATTTGTAGTTATGCACTTAACGAAAGAAAATTACCTCAAAAAAATCGAAAAAATTAGAAAAGGAATAATTATTCTCTCAAAAGATACTGAGCTGTTATCAATAAAGGATATTTCATTTGAAGATGACGATAAAAAAAGCATGAAATTACTGTATACAAAATTACCAGGCGATGTGCTAAATATAGTAGTAAATTCTAAAGAATTAATTGGAAAAGGTGATAACTAAAGAGCAAATAACAAGTATAAACAACCATTTTATCATCACAAAACAACGAAGTGGGAGTAAGTTATTAGCAGTTATGCTTGGAGCAAACTCTTTTGTACAATCGATACATGAAGAGAATATTTATGAAAAATTTAAATCGAAATATTCCAATAAAATATTCAACAACCTTGAGGTTTTAAACGACTTTCTAGATGACTTATATGAGTTTTCCAATCACGGTTCTATAAATTTCTATTTGCCCTCTAGAAAAAACTTGACAATTGAAATTTCTCCATATTTTAAGTATGAATTAACTTTCAAGCAATTTGTAAATCTTTTTTATTTATTCTTTTTTTCTACAATCAAAAATAAAACCGTAAAAACAATAATCAACAAGGATATTTCATATCAAGTACAAGCGAGTAAAATATTTAAAGAGTTTCCAGAGTCTAAGTTCATATTTCTTGTTCGAGATAGCATCACCAATATTAATAGTGTCATTAATACTGGGTTAACTCATAAAAATATTGCTTTTCAATCCGCAATATGGAAATATATGACAAATGACATTCTTAAGCTAAAGAAAAATCTTCCTCAAAAAAGCTATATTTTCGTAAAATTCGAGGACTTAATTGAGGATACTGAAAATACCTTAAAGAAAATATGCTGTTTTCTAAATTTGAATTTTGAGCCCAAAATGCTCAATAATGTTGAGCAGATGTTGAAAATAGATGATTACGCATCAAAAAGGTATTTTGAGGAACACTCAATTTCAAAATCATTTAAAGATGACATAATCCATTCAAGCTCTAGAAAGAAACTAGATAAAGGTAAAATAAAAAATCACGCTCTTAACCAGAAAGAATTAATGAAGATTGTTTCTGCAACAAATTCATTAAGAATTCAACTAGGATATAAAAACGATTTAACTATAAAAACAAAATATTTTACATACAATTTAGTAGATTTATATAATTATTTAAAGGGGTATACTTATATTTTAATTTTAAACAAATACTATACATCAAAATTTTTTACTAAAGTTTTTTTTAGAAAAGTCAATGTCTTTAATCTTTTCAATTAAAATAACTATATCTAATGCCAAACAATATATCTAAAGAGCATTTAGCGTCAATTAAAAATTACTTTATAATTACTCAAAATAGAAGTGGTAGCACCATGTTAGCTTCCATGTTAAACATGAGCAATGAAGCCAAGGTAATCATAGAAGAAAACACACGTTTTTTGTTAAGAGATAAGTACCTACAAAAAATCTTTAACAACCAACGAATTATCGACCGATTTATTGATGATTTTTATTTCCTGATATATCTAAAGATTAACACATTATTACTGCCACAAAAAGAAAACCTAAAGATAACTCTTCGAAAATATAGCTCACTAAACCTCAAGTACGATGAATTTGTTAGTCTACTCCACCTTCAATTCAACCCGTTAAAAAAGGATAGAAATAAGGTAAGATTCATTGTAAATAAAGAAGTTAATTATCACTTTGCGATAAACAAATTATACAAAAACAATCCAGAAACAAAGTTTGTTTTTTTAGTAAGAAATTGTCTTTCCAACACGAAGAGTAATGAATTAGATAAAGATAAAAAAAGAATAGTTTCAGAAGCATTGGACTGGAAACTGAAAACTAAACATTTTATAGAAACAACTATTCCCAATGATTCTTTTTCCATTGTATTATTTGAAGATTTGATAAAAGATCAAGAAAACACACTAAAAAATATTTGTGCCTTTTATAATATACCTTTTAATTCATCCATGCTGAATTATCGGGACAATAAAAATAAGATTTTAGAGGTAATAACAAACAACCATAAAGTTCATCCGAAATTTAAAGAATTCTTTTATGAAATGCACGGAAGTACATTTTCTGAAATTAATGAGAATAAAATAGTCTCAGAATCTTCTTTTACAAAAAAACAAAAAGCAAAAATAAATATCATTTGTAAAAAAGAAAGAAGTTTTTTTGGATATGAAACCAGCGAGATCAAATGGAAACACTATTTCTACTTTTCCATAATAGATATCTATTTATTAGCCAAAACTTATTTACATGATAAGATTGGTAAGTTCTATTTTATGCTAACAACAAGTCAACGTATATTTTTGAGATCAATAAATTTTATTAATTTCCTCAATAAAAACAATATGTATAACGGTATTGACAACTTGCCGAAAATGAAAAACAAACTCTAAATATGGCATTTGAAATCCCAATAGTTCTCTTTATTTATAACAGGCCAGCTAAAACATTAAAAGTATTTGAGGAGATAAGAAAAATTAAACCAACACAACTTTTCATTGTGGCAGATGGCTCGAGAAATTCAACAGAAAGGCTCTCAGTTACCCAAACGAGAGCTATTGCGGAAATGGTTGATTGGAGCTGTGAGTTACAGTTGGATTTTTCTGAAATTAATTTAGGTTGCTCAGACCGAATAATACTGGGTCTAAATAAAGTCTTTGAAAAAGTAGATCAAGCCATTATATTAGAAGATGATTGCTTACCTCATCCCACGTTTTTTAAGTTTTGTGAAGAAATGTTAGTGAAATATAAAGATGATGAACAAATAATGCATATCTCTGGATTTAATGCTATGGGGAGTTCTCCGGCTAATGCAAGCTATTTTTTTTCCAAATACATTATACCACCTTGGGGATGGGCAACATGGAAAAAAGCTTGGAATCATCAAAACCTAAATTTAGACACTTGGCAGCAAATAAAAACATGGGCGCACAAAAATATAAGTCAAGAATATTTTGTCGATTGGACGGATTTGTTTGAAGGAGCCAGAGTAGACAGAAAAACATGGGATACTTCTTGGAATGTTGATGTTTGGAAACAGAAAGGCCTTGGTATTATACCTAAACATAGTTTAATTCAAAACATTGGATTTGGAGAAGATGCTACTTTTACGACAATTGACTCTTCTAAATTATCTTTGATAAACTCAAAAGAAATGAGTTTCCCTCTAAATCATCCTTTAAGCATGAATTGCGTTTTTGAAAAAGAAATTGAAAAAGAAATAATGGAATCATTGCGATTAATTTTATCAAAGAACAAATAAGCTTGCAACTAAATGGAAATCATTAATTTTTTACATAAAGTCTTCAAGCTCTCCGAAGTAAAAGATTTTATATCAAAATCGGCTGAACGAGAAAGGAAACCTGATGAGAAATACAAGAGTTGGATCGGATTTAACTACAAGCAGAATAAGTTAGATAGTGTAAAGTTATATTTCGCATATTATGACGAGTTGACTCCCGAATTTATATCAAGCTTATTCAGCGACAAGCAAACTAAGCTGTATTTTAGAGATTATGAAAAAAGAAATACAGAAGCGATAATTTCTTCATATGAATTCGGTAGCGGCTTTGCAATTGGACTTAAAATAGACACAGACCTCAATGTCACCAAAGCTTTTGGCTATAACTTAAGGTTAGAACAATGCGATAGTTATTTTTTATCAGAACGGGGTTTTAAAATGAGTGACATCTTACCTCACAAAGGAGTATACCATCATTTTATGAAGGATATGTCGTATGAAAAACAATATTATTATTTTAAAAACAAAGAGGTTATTATTAATAAGCTAGAAGAAATACAAATGCAAGCATGCATTAACACCCCCATTCTTGAAGTTGGATTTGGAAAAGGGTTTTATAAAGATTCAAACGCATCAGATGAGAAATATATTTTATTAGGAAACTATGAGGAAGTGTTTAAACTTTTTATAGCTAACGACATCGCGTTTAGTGCATTAAAAGCAGATTTTCATACACTAGAAGAACAAATCAGCATTGAAGGTTTTTGTCCTGGGATATATCAAAATTTGAAAGTACAATCATTTTACATCGGCTACAAACAAGATGGAATAATCCACTTTGACTCGATTGAGAAAATAGTAGCTAAAATAGCTTAGAAAACACAGGCAGAGAACGAAAACTATTGGAATTATATTGGTAAGCGTTTTCTCTTTATCGCAAACAAAATCATTAACATGGCTTCAAGTTAATTTGTTTGAAATACCTAAACGATGTCAAAAGAAAAGTAAAACACCCTCGCATAATGTAATCACTTTACCATATGACTATCAATTTTTTCTGACACTTGATACTGTGGTTCTTTATTTAAAATTCTAAACATTTTACCAATATAAATACCTAAATATCCCATCCCCCATAAAACACTCCCCGCAGAAAAGAGCGAAACAATAATTAACGAAGTATAACCCGGAACAGGCTGTCCATAAAACTTCTTCAATAAAAAATAACAAATTAAAAGCATCGCTCCAAAAAATATAGTAGCACCAAAATACAACATAAACTTTAAAATATGTATATCATAATGCATGCCCAAATCATTATTGAGCCCTAATAAATTGAATATGGAATAATTCGACTTTCCATGTTTCCTTTTTTTATAAGCAATTTCTTTCACCTCAATGTTTTTTGTATACCACAGAGCTATAGAGTCTATATATACAAAAGGTTCTTTATGCTGAATTAAACATTTAACAAGGTTTTTTTTCAAGACTCTAAAAGAAGAAGCATTTATTACTCCTTTCTTAGAAGCCTTTAATAAGAAGTTCCAAAAATAACTCATGAAATTTCTCAACATACCTTTCTGTCTTTTTATTGGGGATCCATAGAGTAAATCCACTCCTTGATCAACAAAACAAGCATATAATTCAGGGATATATTCTGGGGATTGCTCTAAGTCATCATCGAGGGTAATAAAGGTATTGCCAGAAGCTTCTTGCAAGCCACAAAACGTTGCATTATGCTGACCGTAATTTTTTGATAGACGAATTACTGAAATAGCTTCATATTCTAATTGTATTTTTTTCAAAACCCCCCATGAGTTGTCACTCGAAAAATCATCAACGAATATTAATTCGTAAGAAACATTCATTTTCTTTAAGGTTTTGGATATCCGTTTAGCCAATTCTGGAAGCGATTCTTCACTATTAAAAACAGGCACAACAATTGATATTTCCTTTATTGGAGCATTCATCAGAATAACTAATTAAGACTATTTATATTAAAAAGACAAAACGCATTACTTTGTTTGTTCAATCAAAGAAATCGTTATTTTTTGTATCTCTTATCAAAAAAACAACCGATTAAATTTAATATGTTTTTTCGTATAAAAAAAGGGGCTTGATAAAATAAGACGATTATTTTAGCATTTAACAATAGAACTTTTAAAGATCGTTCAATTTTCTTTAACTGACTTGTATTTACACTAGGCTTCAATATATCATACCCATATTTAATTGCTGCTTTAGAGGTCATGTAATTAATTAAATTGACTTCCTCTTCAGACAATTTTTTTTTCCAACTATCAATGCTTTTGGAATTAATAGTTGTACTTACATTGGCATGATGTTTTAATGAATAATAATTATGATTTTCTTTTATTCTCTTTACTGTTGAATGAGCTTCCAGCATCTCTTTTTTAAACTCAATATTTAAAAAATCAAAAATTAATTGAAAAGAAGTCTTAGGCGTTTTCACTAAATCTTCATACCTAATCGTTAAAAAACTAATCTCATTTTTTTTGGATTCAATCAGACCATTTAGCAGAATCCATGAATTAGTGATTCTAGGTATTTTACCATTAAACGCAATTCTATTTGAGGAAACTACCGCTCTTGGATCTCTCACTAAATGAATAAATTTTGCGTTGGGGAAAATTTTCATTAATTCAGGCATAAACCTAGCGTAAGATGGGTTTTTATCCACAATTACTTTAATCTCATTTTTTTCAAATATGGAATTGTAAGATAAGTAGATAACCTTGCAGGCATCAGAAAAATTATTAATGTGATATTTAGAAAATAAAATTACTAATTCGGACTTACTTACACCCCAAAACAGTCGATATCCTCGATCCGTAAAAACATCATTAATAAAACTATTTATAATCCTGTCAGTCCAATCAGTAGTTGAGTTATATTTTGTGTAAAGGTGTAAAGCAAACCTAGATTCAATAGTTGCACAAATGTTAGGATGAGCATCTAAAACACTATGGACCATGGTAGATCCAGACCTTGCTTTATTTACTAAAAAAAACATGGGTATTTTATCTACATAGCCTTTCACGGAACAAAAAGAAAATAATACGTTGTATATTCATTTGATACTTTCATTGTAATTCTTCAGAAAGTTTTTGATATTTAATTCTATTTTCAGTATCTCCTGACCTATAGCATATATTTACAATAAAGTTCAATATTTGCTTTTTCTGATTTAATAAACCCATTAACCTTGATTGGCTATTTTCTAAATTTCTATTATATAGCTGTATATAGGTTTCATCAATTTCAACAACTGCTTTTTCCATATAAACAATAGCCTCAGAAAAATTACTTTGCGCATTATAAGCATTTCCTATATTTAAATAAAACTCCGTATTCGTTTCAAATTCGCCATATGAAATTGCTTTTTTATTAATATCAATGAACCTATCAAAGTCCTGTGCATTAAGATATAGGTCAGCCAACGATTTATAGCAATAATAGTATGTCTTATCCATATCCAGTGCTTGATTCCAATAATACTGTATCGAGTCATAAGTCTCTTTTTCTTGTTTTAATAAGCTCATTTTCAGCAAATCAAAATAATTAGAGTTAAGTTGAAATTGCTTTATCATAGACTCTTCAATTAGGCTCGAAAAATACATGTCAGTATATGACATAAATTCTTTTAAATAATTCAATCTATTTTCGGCATTCATGACATCAAAATAGGATGATAACTTTTTATTGTATTCAATTTTATTAAAGCGACTTCTTAATTCACCTGCCTCGACATTTAAATGTGTATTAATTATCAACAGAATTTTATCCATCGCCATTTCTTTCCAGTTTAGTTGATTGATTTCAATTGACCCCAAGATTTTCCTTATTTCGATTTTTATAAAATTAAGGGCAAAAGCAGATCTCAATTCTTCTCCATAAATTTGACTCTGTTTACTTAGATCCGGGGAACCAATAGAATCATGTTTCATGTTCTTTAATATTAACTGTAGTTCATTTATTGCGTTCAAATCATATTGAAGACAATTTCCATAATTAAAAAGAGCTTCTACATATGTCGGTCTGTACTTCAAGTGCCTTCGAAAAGACAGTGGCTTTAGCTCTTGCATAATGCTTTTTCTTTCTAGAAAATATTCAGATGCTCCTGCATTATTCGCACGCATTGATGATAGCCGTGCATATATCTCAGTACACCGGTTCTCAAATTCCAAGATAGCGGAATCAATGTAACGATCATGAGAATCAAAGTAAGCAACATAAGACGCAAAGGATGACCTAGGTGTTCGCGAAACATGAAGTCTGCCTTTGCTGTGTACTCAGTCCCCAACAAGCTGTGGGCCTTTGCTGAATTCGACAGGTTTTTAATGTCGTTCTTGTAAAGTGAAAATCGACTATTCCAGTCTTTATTTCGAGCTGTTACTTGAGAGAAAGAAAGTATTACTAACAACCCTCCTATACCATAAAAAGCGAACTTACTTTTTTGCTTTTTGTTTTTCTCAAATAATTGAAAACCATAATATACGGCAAGAAATATTAAACCAAAGGAACCTGTAAACACAAACCTTTCTGCAACAATTCCAACTGCAGGAAATAACAAATTAGCTCCGCCACCAACTCCAAACATGAAAAAGAGAAAACCAAATGCCCACATTTCCTTTTTCCGAATTCTCTTGATAGCAAACAATACTCCTGAAAAAACAAACAAAACTCCAACCCATACAAATAGGATTACTCCATCCGACTATTTCAATTTGATCATATCCGTAATAATAAACTAAAGGAGCTGGTAAAACCATCATCTTTAGATAATACATAATGCTATAAAAAAACATTGGTATTCTATCCAGTTTGGATTCTGCAAAATAGAGCGGGTTTTCAAAAAACATTTCCTCTCTAACAACTCCATCGTGACATGCTATCTTCTTCAACAAATAGAAAACACATAATCCGATTAGCATTAGGCCAAAAAGGACTGCAAATTTCCTGATTTTCACATCTCTGAAAAAGTATAACACCAATGGTATAAGGACAACAAATGTAATTCCTACTTTTTTCGACAATATGCTTAAGCAATCATTAATACCCCAACAATTAGATGCGTCAGTTTCTTATAATCCGAATCCACATACTTCAAAAATGAAAACATCCCAACATACCAAAAATCATAACAAATAGTTCGTCTCTACATTTGATATTATTAACTACCTCTGAATGCATTGGATGAATTAGAAAAAGCAATGCCACCACTAAAAGGGAAAACCCAACCTTTATCTGGAAAAAGTTTAAACATTAACAAATAAATCAACACTATTAAAAGCGCATAAAGCATTACATTAATCAAATGACTAATCGACGCTCTTTCCTTTATTGATTTACCCCCAACCAATTGATACTCAATAGCAAAACTGGATGTAACCACGGGTCTATATTCATACTGTTGCCTATCAGTCTGAACATAATGAGTAGTGAAAATTTCAGGAATAGCTGAAATACCTTTTTCAACCCTTTCATGAACACTATTATCAGTAGAAGTTACTAAATCATCATCAAGAGAGTAACCATTGTTCAAAGTGTCTCCATAGTACAAAAAGACAATAATTAGTAGCGCAATAATTGGAAGCCATTTTTTCTTCTGGCTCGAAGACTGTACTTTGTTCTTTTGCCTTTTAACATGCATGCGATAAAAATAGGAATATAAACAGTAATGCAATCCTATTAAGGAGCTAATAATTGCCGTTTGTAGAATAATTAATGATTCAATTTGAATTTATGAAATTCAAACCTATCATTTTGTTACTTTTGCAGCCATGGAGTATTTGAAAGAATTGAATGAAGCACAGAGAGTTGCCACCACGCATTTACAGGGGCCTTTAATGGTTATTGCGGGTGCAGGATCTGGAAAAACGAGGGTTTTAACCTATCGAATAGCTCATTTAATAGATAATGGAGTTGATCCATTTAATATTCTGGCACTTACTTTCACCAATAAAGCTGCCAAGGAAATGAAAGAACGTATTTCCACAATTATTGGTGCTGATAGTGGAAGGAGCATCTGGATGGGAACATTCCACTCTGTTTTTGCAAGAATACTAAGAGTTGAAAGTGAAAAGATTGGATATCCAAATAACTTTACAATTTACGACACGCAGGACACAAAAAGTTTAATAAAGACCATCGTTAAAGAACTTGGTTTGGACGACAAGCTTTATAAACCAGGTATTGTTTATTCTAGAATCTCGTCGGCAAAAAACAACCTTATTTCTGCTCGTGCTTACATGGATGACACAAGTATTATGGCTGATGACAGATCTACCGGAAGACCGCGATTGCATGAAGTATACATTGAATATGAAAAAAGATGTTTCAAAGCCCATGCAATGGATTTTGACGATCTGCTTTTTAAAACAAATATTTTACTTAAAAATTACCCGGATGTTTTATTAAAATATCAAGAGAAATTCAAATACGTTTTAGTGGACGAATACCAAGATACTAATTATTCACAATATTTAATTGTAAAAAGATTAGCAGCAAGACATGAAAACATCTGTGTAGTTGGAGATGATGCTCAGAGCATCTATGCATTCAGGGGTGCCAATATTCAAAACATATTAAATTTTAAAAAAGACTATCCTGATTATACTTTATACAAATTGGAACAAAACTATCGTTCTACAAAAGTAATTGTGGACGCCGCAAATAGTATAATATCTAACAACAAAAACCAGATAAAGAAAAATGTCTGGACTTCTAATAGTGAAGGAGAAAAAGTAAAGGTCTTAAAAACCTATTCAGATAATGAAGAAGGAAAATTAATCTCAAATGACATTTTTGACATAAAAAGCAACGAGCAAGCTTTAAACTCTGATTTCGCTATTCTGTATAGAACAAATGCTCAGTCCCGTTCCTTCGAGGAATCTTTAAGAAAACTTAATATTCCTTATAGAATTTTTGGTGGGTTATCTTTTTATCAGCGAAAAGAAATCAAAGATACATTGGCATACTTCCGATTAACTGCGAATCATAACGATGAAGAAGCTTTAAAGAGAGTAATCAATTACCCCAAAAGAGGGATTGGTCTTACAACAATTGACAAAGCTAGAATTTGCGCTAACGAAAATGACAAAAGCCTATGGGAGGTTTTGGAAAATCCTGTTCAAAATGGGCTGAGATTAAATACCGGAACTCAAAATAAAATAGGGGAATTTGTCACTATGATAAAAAGTTTTGCTACCAAAATATCCACAGAGTCTGCTTTTGATTTATGTAACGAGATAGCAGTAAATAGCGGAATACTCAAGGAACTTTACACTGACAAAACTCCTGAGGGAGTAGCTAAATATGATAATATTCAGGAGTTGTTAAATGGTATAAAAGGGTTTGTTGAAACGCAGAAAACAAGTGAAGAACAAATTGTAACACTTCCGGATTTTCTAATAGACGTAGCCTTACTTACTGATGCCGACAATGACGACCCTGATGATAAAAACAAAATAAGTCTAATGACTGTTCACGCTGCAAAAGGGCTTGAATTCCAATATGTTTACGTTGTGGGATTAGAGGAAAACTTATTCCCATCTCAAATGGCATTAAACACCCGATCGGAACTGGAAGAGGAGAGAAGATTGTTTTACGTTGCCATAACGCGAGCCAAGAAAAAAGCAACTTTATCATTTGCTACAAGCCGCTACCGATGGGGACAGTTGGTTCAATGTGAAATGAGCCGTTTCATCGAGGAAGTTGACAGTAAGTTTCTCAATATGGAGCGGGTATTTTCAAGAAATGAAGAAAAGAATGACTTGCCTTTTGGAATGCCAGCAAACAACGGTTCTGGGTTTACTTCAAAAAAAGGAACTAGTGCATATACAACGAAGAAAGCTATCCCCACAATAACTACTTCCAGCACATATAATAAGAAAAACTTAAAGCGTATTGAAAGCGTTGAAAATAAAGAAGGATCAGAAGTAGATGTAAAAAGAATTGTAGTTGGAGCAAAAGTATCTCATGAAAGATTTGGAAAAGGAAAAGTAATAAATATTGAAGGAACTCCTCCAAATGTCAAAGCAACTGTTTTCTTCCCTGAGAAAGGGCAAAAACAACTTTTACTTAAATATGCAAAACTCAATGTAATCGGATAAATGTTAACAGAATTTCCGCAAATGAAATGAAAAATTGTTTTAAAGAGTAGTTTCATGAATCTCAGATAAATCAGCATTCTATATAGAATCATTCACCTGTTTTGGAGATTTAATAATATTATTACTACTTTTGGAATCATCAAGTAGAAAGAAAGTATAATTGTTCCATTTTATTACCTATCGGAAACAATTTAAACAAAAGAACATTAATACAAATCATGTTAGAAACATTAGAATTAGATTACAACACCAGTCGTGAAAAAATGATTATTCCAGAATACGGAAGAAACGTTCAAAACATGATTGATCACTGCGTTTCAATTACAGACAAAGAAGAAAGAAATAAGTGTGCACAAGCAATCATCAAGGTTATGGGACAATTAAAACCTCAACTTAGAGATGTGGAAGACTTTACGCACAAACTATGGGCGCACCTATTCATCATGGCAGATTTTAAATTAGATGTTGATTCTCCTTACCCAATACCAAACAAAGAATCATTTAACTCAAAGCCAGAAAAAGTTGATTATCCGCACAAAAAGATTAAATACGGCCATTACGGTAAAGTTTTAGAAGAAATGATTACTGCCGCAGTAAAATATCCGGAAGGAGATGAAAAAAAGTACTTAACTATTCGCGTTGCAAACCTCTTAAAAACATCATACCTACTTTGGAACAGAGACACTGTAAACGACAACACCATTATTAAACAACTTGAAGAATTATCAAAAGGAAAACTAACGGTTGATATAACGGCATTGCAAGATACTGCTGAGATATTACGGGCCATGAAAAGTAAGACTGTTCCTAAAGATACTTCATTTTCAAAATCAAAAAAATCAAATAACAATAGGTCGAAAAACAATAATAACAATAAAGGGAGGCACAAAAATCACAAAAGAAATAACCGATAAAACGACGCTAAAAAAATGGGAGCTTTTGAAATTCATGGAGGTAATAAGTTAAAAGGAAATTTAATTCCTCAGGGAGCTAAAAATGAAGCATTACAGGTAATAAACGCTGTACTTTTAACCCCTGAAAAAATCATTATTGATAATATCCCAGATATTATAGATGTTAATAAATTAATCAATTTATTAAAATCATTAGGAGTAAAAATTGAAAAACTAGACAAAGGAAAATACAGTTTTCAATCAGATGAAGTAGATGTTGACTTCATGATGACACAAGAATTTAAAGAAAAAGGGGGAGGTCTGAGAGGGTCTATAATGGTTGTAGGTCCTTTATTAGCTAGATTTGGAAAAGGATATATACCGAAGCCAGGCGGAGATAAAATTGGAAGAAGGAGAATTGACACTCATTTCATTGGTTTTGAAAGACTTGGAGCTAATTTTAATTACGATGCAAAAACGAACTTCTACAAAGCCGAAGCTAAAAGATTAAAAGGCTGCTATATGCTTCTTGATGAGGCTTCTGTAACAGGGACAGCGAATATTATTATGGCTGCTGTTTTGGCTGAAGGAAAAACTACTATATACAACGCAGCATGCGAACCATATATCCAGCAACTCTGTAAAATGCTAAATAGCATGGGAGCAAACATTAGCGGGTTAGGCTCTAACATGTTAAGCATTGATGGGGTTGAAAAACTTGGGGGGTTGCGAACATCGAATTCTTCCTGACATGATTGAAATAGGCAGTTTCATAGGTTTAGCAGCAATGACTCAATCGGAAATTACGATTAAAGATGTTTCTTATGATAACTTAGGACAAATTCCTGGCGTTTTTAAGAAATTAGGAATTAAACTAGAAAGAAAAGGAGATGACATCTACATTCCTTCTCAAGATAATTATGAGATTGACTCGTATATTGACGGTTCAATTTTAACCATTTCAGACGCACCATGGCCGGGATTTACACCTGATCTTTTAAGTATTATTTTAGTCGTTGCAACGCAGGCAAAGGGAAGTGTTTTAATACATCAAAAAATGTTTGAAAGCCGCTTATTTTTTACGGATAAATTAATCGACATGGGAGCACAAATTATTCTTTGTGATCCGCATAGAGCTAATGTCATTGGACTGAATCGAAAATCACCTCTTCGAGGAATAACTATGACGTCTCCCGATATAAGAGCCGGGGTATCCTTATTAATCGCAGCTTTATCAGCCGAAGGTAAAAGTGTAATAAAAAATATTGAACAAATTGATAGAGGTTATCAAGATATTGAATTACGATTGAACAATTTAGGAGCAGATATAAAAAGAATTTGAAATCAATAACTTTTGTCTTATTATCCGAAGATATTTGGAATAATAATTGCTATGCTAAGGGCTGAATTCAATAAATCACATATAGTATAAATACAATGACACAATTTAAATTAATCATCATACTTGCACTTGTAGTGTTAACAGCTTCCAATTTTGCGTGGCCCCCTAAAAAGAAAAAAAGAAAAAAAAACAAAACGCATATTTTAGCAAATCAGACCGGCACAAATATTGGAGATATTGCGCCTAATATTAAATTAAAAAGCCCTGACGGAAAGGAAATGAATCTATCTGATTTGCGTGGTCAGATAGTTTTGATTGACTTTTGGGCGTCTTGGTGCGGACCTTGTAGAAGAGAAAATCCAAATGTTGTAAAGGCCTATAACAAGTATAGCAAAGCTAGGTTTAAAAACGCCAAAGGATTCGAAATCTTCAGTGTTTCGTTAGACAAAAGTGTTGGGCCTTGGAAAAGCGCAATTGCAAAAGATGGATTAACATGGAAGTACCATGTTAGTGATTTATTGTATTGGAACAGCAAAGCAGCAGCTTTATATCATGTAAACTCTATACCTATGAGTTTTTTAATTGATGAAAATGGTAAAATAATTGCAAAAAATTTAAGAGGTATTCAACTGCATCAAGCCTTAGATAAATTGGTTGAAAAACTATAGTCAATTAATTATTGACAACAATTAAACCCCAGTTTATTTAACTGGGGTTTTTTATACTCCAGAACTGACACATAGATCACTAAATCTGTCAATCTTAGCAGTAATCGCTGCAAGAAGCTCAATATTCTGCCACTTTGACCTAACATAATAATTGGCACGTTTTTGATAAATATGGTTTCCACTTAAAAGACTAAGGAATGAGTAACAAAGAAAATACGGAGGAAAACGTTGAAAACCAAGAGGAGATTAACAATGAAGTAGAAGCTAATGAAGAGGTTAATCCTGAGAAAGAAGAAGCAGAAATGGAAGAAGTTCCAGAACTTTCTGAGTTAGAACAAAAAGAAGCAGAAATTTCAGCAGCGAACGAAAAATTTCTTCGTCTATATTCTGAATTTGATAATTTTAGAAGAAGAACGGCAAAAGAAAAAATCACCCTTACTAAGACGGCTGGACAAGATATTATTAAAGATCTTCTTCCTGTATTAGACGATTTTCAAAGAGCTATTGAACAACAATGACAAAAGTGAAGACATCGAAGCAGTAAAAGAAGGCTTTAAATTGATACAGCATAAATTTTCTCATACCTTAGAAACAAAAGGGTTAAAATCTATGGATTCTTTGGGAGAAGTATTTGATGTTGACAAACATGAAGCTTTAACGCAAATACCAGCTCCTTCCAAGAAGAAAAAAGGAACTGTTTTAGATGTAATCGAACCAGGATATTTATTAGGCGACAAAGTAATTCGATTTGCTAAAGTTGTTGTTGGAAACTAAAACCCATGAGTAAAAGAGATTATTACGACATACTAGGCCTTTCAAAAGGCGCCTCTGAAGGCGAGATTAAAAAAGCTTATCGAAAGATGGCAATCAAATTTCATCCAGATAAAAACCCGGATGACACAAGTGCAGAATCTAAATTTAAAGAGGCTGCAGAGGCTTATGAAGTTTTAGGAGATGTCCAAAAAAGACAACAATATGACCAATTCGGTCATGCTGGAATGGGCCAGCAAGGATTTGGCGGCGGTGGCATGAATATGGATGACATATTCTCACAATTTGGAGACATCTTTGGAGGTGGCGGCGGTTTCGGAGGAGGCAGAAGTAGAGGCCCTAGAAGAAGAAAAGGCTCTAATCTTCGTGTTAAATTGACATTAACGTTGGAAGAAATAGTAAACGGTGTAGAGAAAAAGATTAAAGTCAACAAAATGGTGAATGCCGAGGGTGTTGAATTCAATTCTTGTTCTACATGCGGTGGTTCTGGGCAAGTAACTAGAGTAACCAATACAATTTTAGGTGCCATGCAAACTGCATCAACTTGTCCAAGTTGTGGAGGAGCTGGTCAAACTGTTGGAAAAAGACCTCCTGGAGTGGATTCCAGTGGATTAGAAAAGAAACCTGTTGTTGTTCCAATTAACATTCCTGCCGGTGTTGAAGATGGCATGCAATTAAACATGCAAGGGAGTGGAAACGATGCTCCTGGAGGTGGAGTTCCAGGTGATTTAATAATTGTTATCACTGAAGAAGAGCATGACTCATTGTACAGAGATGGGAGCGACCTTCATTACGATTTACACATCAGCTTTATAGATGCGGCAATAGGCTCTCAAGTTGAAGTTCCTTTAGTGGATGGAAAGGCAAAAATTAAAATTGCACCCGGAACACAAAGCGGAAAAATTCTGAGGCTAAGAAACAAAGGTATCCCTGAATTAAATGGTTACGGTAGAGGAGACATATTAATTAATGTGCTGGTTTGGACCCCTCAAAAACTAACCAAAGAAGAAAGGCAAACATTGGAGGAATTAAAGGAAAGTGAAAACTTTAACCCGACACCTGGAAAGACCAAAAGCTTTTTTGACCGAATGAAAAACCCATTTGGTTAAATTTATTATATATATCATACTATTGAAGGGGAATCTTGTATTCCCCTTTTTACATTTTTTTAGTAGATTTACTACATGACCAACGAAACACCTATTTTCGAAGCGAAAAACATTGTTAAAGAATACTCAGGACACCGAGCATTAGACAACGTCAGCATCAAGGTTCCAAAACAAAGTATATTCGGCTTACTTGGGCCTAACGGAGCAGGAAAAACATCCTTAATTCGAATAATCAATCAAATTACTGCACCTGATTCAGGTGAAATACTGATTGACGGAAAGCCTTTGCAAAGAGAGCACGTTAGCCAGATAGGTTACCTTCCAGAAGAAAGGGGCTTATACAAAAAAATGAAAATTGGTGAACAAGCTATTTACTTAGCCCAATTAAAGGGTATGCCAAAGAAACAAGCGAAACAAGAATTGATGCTTTGGTTTAAAAAATTTGAAATTGACACTTGGTGGAGTAAGAAAGTTGAAGAACTTTCGAAAGGAATGGCTCAGAAAATCCAATTTATTACAACTGTAATTCATAGACCTAAATTGTTAATTTTAGATGAACCTTTTAGTGGTTTCGATCCGATAAATACGAATTTGGTGAAGGAAGAAATCATGAAATTGAGGGATGAAGGAGCTACCATCATTTTGTCTACTCATAATATGGGTTCAGTTGAGGAAATATGCGATAACATTGCTCTCATTAATAATTCAAAAAAGATATTAGGCGGAAAAGTAAATGATGTAAAAGAACAATTTTCTGAAGAAAAGTACATTATTGAATTTAAAGGTACAGGCGTTGCTTTTGCGAACGCTATCTGGGGAGGATGGGAAATGGTAAACAACGAGCAACTAGGTAAAAATCATGCTAAAGCAACTATCAAACTAACAGGAGGAACTCAATTAAATGACTTTCTTAAAGGAATTATTAATGCTGTGGAAATTGAAAGCGTAAATAAAGTTATTCCTAGTATGAATGAAATATTTATTAGAGCAGTTGAAAACGAGTCTAACTCTAAAAAAGAAGTGACAAACGAAAACACAAATCAAGATGGGTAAGATTGGTTTAATAATAAAACGAGAATATACAACAAGGGTTAAGAAAAAGTCTTTCCTTTTAATGACCATTTTAGGCCCCATATTAATAGTTGGATTCTTGGTTGGGGCAATTTGGCTGGGACAACAAGAGGAAAAAAATTTGAAAATTTTAGTTCTAGATGACACCTATGTTTTAAGTAATACATTGTTGCAATCGGAAAAATATCATCTCACCTCTAGTCAAGATGAGGGCATAGAAAATATTGATGATGGAAAAACTTTCCTTAAAGAAAATGATCAATATGATATCTTTCTTTATTTACCCGGAAACATTGTTTCTGGAAATACAAGTGTTGGAAAATTATTCTACAAAGACGCTCCCAGCTCCAATGTTCAAAGACACCTAGAAAACATTGTTGATGGTTCAATTGAGCGCTTAAGGTTAAAAGAACTAAATATCAGCAATGAGGATTATTCACGATTAAAAAACAAAGTTCAACTGCATACCATTGATGTTGTTTCGAATGAAGAAAAAAACGTAGGCATGCGCGCGGGTGTTGGCTTTATATTTGGACTAATGATTTACATGTTTATTTTCATGTATGGCATACAAGTCATGAAAGGAGTGATTGAGGAAAAATCAAATCGAATAGTAGAAGTTATTGTTTCTTCCGTAAAACCATTCGAATTAATGATGGGTAAAATTATTGGAATCATGTTTGTTGGCCTAACACAATTTATTATTTGGGTAATGCTTTCCCTTGCATTAACAACTACCCTTAGCCTTACCGTATTTCCCGATATGATGAACCCTCAAAAAATGGCAGAAACAGCGCAAATGGAACAAGTTGCTGTTGGAATAGAAATCGAACCCACTAATTCTGAAGCGGAAGAGGTAGGAAAAGAATTTCAAGATTTAATCTTTAATCAAATTCCTTGGGGGTTAATGATAGGCCTATTTATTTTCTATTTTATTGGAGGATACTTACTCTATGGATCGCTAATGGCAGCAGTTGGTGCCGCAGTGGACAGCGAAACAGATACACAACAATTTATTTTGCCAATTACCGCTCCATTAATTTTTGGATATATCGTAGCAGCTATGGCGATAGAAAATCCAAATAGCGGTGCCGTGGAATGGTGCAGTCAAATTCCATTTACCTCTCCAATTGTTATGTTAGTTAGAGTGTCCATGGGGGCCGAAGGTTTAGCCTTAGAAATAATAACCTCTATGGTCTTATTAGTTGCAACTTTTATCGGCACTACTTGGGTTGCTGGTCGTATTTATAGAACCGGAATACTCATGTATGGGAAAAAAGCTTCATACAAAGAAATGTTTAAATGGCTTAGACATAAGTAGAAAAAATAAACGGCACAATTTTTTCAATTGAGCACCTACAAAAAATACACCATGACAAAAATATTAGTAATAGACGATGAAAGGCCAATTAGAAGTACGCTTAAAGAGATTTTAGAATTTGAAAAGTTCACTGTTGAAACTGCTGAAGATGGAAAGGCAGGATTGAATTTAATTAAAAAAAATAAATACGATCTTATTCTTTGCGACATTAAAATGCCAAAAATGGACGGCATGGAAGTCTTGGATAAAATCGTAGAAAATAATATTGAAACTCCTGTGGTAATGATTTCTGGTCATGGAAATGTAGAAACTGCAGTAGAAGCAATTAAAAAAGGGGCTTATGACTTTATTCAAAAACCACTAGACTTAAACCGAACGCTTGTTACTTTAAGAAATGCACTCGACAATAAGGAGGTGATTCAGGAAGTAAAAAAACTAAAACGAAAAGTTAGCAAGGGAAAAGTAACTGATATCATTGGAGAATCTCAAGCTGTTACGGCAATTAAAGAGATGATTGAAAAGGTAGCTCCTTCTGATGCGAGAGTATTAATAACAGGAGAGAATGGATCTGGAAAAGAACTAGTTGCAAGACAATTACATGAAAAAAGTAATCGAGAGAAGGCACCTTTTGTTGAGGTTAACTGTGCTGCCATACCATCAGAATTAATTGAAAGTGAGTTATTTGGACATGAAAAAGGGGCTTTTACCTCTGCTCATAAACAACGGCCTGGAAAATTTGAAACAGCTAATGGAGGAACCATTTTTTTAGATGAAATTGGGGATATGAGCTCCTCCGCTCAGGCTAAGGTCTTGCGAGCTTTACAAGAAAATAAAATTACGCGCGTTGGAGGTGAGAAAGAAATAAAAGTTAACGTAAGAGTATTAGCCGCAACAAATAAAAACTTGCGTGAAGAAATAGAAGCGGGTAATTTTAGAGAGGATTTATATCATAGGTTAAATGTAATTCCAATTCATGTGCCTTCATTAAATGACAGAAAGGATGATATTCCTTTATTGGCTGAACATTTTCTTGCGATAATTTGCGAAGATCAAGGTTTACCTTTAAAAGAGATTGATGGAAGTGGTATAACAGCTTTAAAGAATGTCAATTGGACGGGCAATATTCGCGAGTTAAGAAACATTATTGAAAGATTAGTAATACTGTGTGGAGACACAATTGTTGGTAACGATGTAAATCTCTACGCTAATCCAAAAGGATAATGGAAGCAGCGTTGAAATTTCAATCAAAAGACAACTTTTACCTAAGCTAAATACTCTTTTGCTTTAGCCAATGCAATTGAGATTCCGTTTGCATTTTTTCCTCCAGCAGTTGCAAAGCTTGGCTGTCCGCCTCCACCACCACCTATTTCCTTAGCTAGCTCACGAATCATATTTCCTGCATGCAAATCTTTTCCATTAACTAAGCTATCGGAAAGAGCAATTGAGATAACAACCTTTCCATCCGTTTCTGCTCCCAATATCATGAATAAATCATCAACCTCTCCCTTTAATTGAAATGCCAAATCTTTAATTGCTCCGCTATCTAAATCTACTTTCTTCGCCAAAAAGTTAACTCCATTAATCGGCTCTATAGCATCTAGCAGTTCCTTTTTAACATCACCTGCTTTGTCTTTTTTAAGTAATGCTACCTCTTTGTTTAGTTTAGAGTTTTGACCTAATAAATCCGAAATAGCTTTTTTTATGTCTTTTGGACCCTTTAATAAATCCCTAATTTCATCAAGCAAACTCAATTGAGAATGTAAATGCTTATCTGCTGTAATTGAAGTTATAGCTTCAATTCGCCTTATTCCCGCCGCAATTGAGCTTTCAGCTGTTATTTTAAAAGATCCTATTTCCGAAGTCTTTGCAGCGTGTATTCCCCCACAAAGTTCTATACTCGTGCCAAACTTAATAACGCGAACCACATCTCCATATTTTTCTCCAAACAACATCATTGCACCCATCTCTTTTGCTTCGTTAACAGGAACCATTCTTTGTTCTTCCAAATCAATACTTTGTCTTATACGTTGATTTACTAATGCTTCAACTTTAGCTAATTCTTCATCCGTTACTTTACCAAAATGAGAAAAATCAAAGCGCAAATATTTTTCATTTACCAAAGAACCTTTTTGTTCAACATGGGTTCCTAAAACCTCTCTTAAAGCTTCATGCATTAAGTGCGTAGCAGTATGGTTATTGGCAGTAAGTGTTCTTTTATTCGTATCAACTACCGCCTTAAAGCTAAGAGCTGTATCTACTGGCAATTCGTTCGCAAAATGAATTATTAAGTTATTCTCTTTTTTAGTATCGAAAATTGATGTTTTAGAACCATTCGCTTTAATATAACCTCTATCTCCAACCTGCCCGCCACCTTCGGCATAAAATGGTGTAAAATTAAAAACAAGTTGGTACAACTCTTTTTCTTTAACAATTACCTTTCTATATCTTGTGATATACACCTCGGACTCTACGAAGTCATAACCAACAAACTCTTCCTGATCATCTTCTTTTAATATAATCCAATCACTTGTTTCCGTTTCAGCATCTTTGCGAGAACGGTTTTTTTGTTTTTGCAATTCCTCATTAAAACTTCCTTCATCAATAGTCATCCTATAACCTTCAGCAATTAGGTTAGTTAAATCGACTGGAAACCCAAATGTATCATACAATTCAAATACCTCCGCACCGGGGACAACATTCTTCTTTTCAGAATTTAATTTTATACAAATCTGATCGATTCTTTTTAAACCAAGCTCAAGCGTTCTAAAAAAAGAAGTTTCTTCTTCTTTTATTACCTTTTCAATCAATACTTTTTGCGTTGCTAATTCCGGAAAAGCATTCCCCATTTGATTGGCCAATACCGGAACTAGCCGATACATAAATGGCTCTTTCAATTCTAGAGATTGATAACCATAACGGACTGCTCTTCTTAGAATCCTTCGAATTACATAGCCCGCTCCAGTATTTGAGGGTAGTTGCCCGTCTGCTATTGAAAAAGCAATTGCTCTGACATGATCAGAAATAACCCGCATGGCAATATTTACCATCAATGCTTGTTTATGCTTTTCTTCATTTTCGGGACGGTATTTCAACCCTGACAAATCTTCTATCTTGTTTAATAATGGAGAAAAAACATCTGTATCGTAATTACTCGTTTTTCCCTGTAATGCAACCGCCAAGCGCTCAAAGCCCATTCCAGTGTCAATATGTTTGTTCTTAAGCGGAACCAAGCTTCTATCTGCCATTCGGTTATATTGCATAAAAACCAAATTCCAAATTTCAATCACTTGTGGGTGATCCATGTTTACCAATTCAGTACCCGGCACTTTTATTCGTTCAGCATCGGTTCTTAAATCAATATGAATCTCGGAGCAAGGACCACACGGACCTGTATCTCCCATTTCCCAAAAGTTATCTTTTTTGTCACATGCTAAAATATACTCATCCGGAATTATTGAACTCCAGATATCATAAGCTTCCTGATCTTTTTCCGTTCCATCTTCGTTATCGCCTTTAAAAACGGTGATATATAATCTATCTTTATCCAAACCGTATACCACTGTCAATAATTCCCATGCCCATTCGATTGCCTCCTTTTTAAAATAATCTCCAAAAGACCAATTCCCTAACATTTCGAACATTGTATGGTGATATGTATCTACACCTACTTCTTCTAAATCATTGTGTTTTCCCGATACACGTAAACATTTTTGAGAGTTCACAACACGAACATCTTTGGGAATTGAATTACCTAGGAATATATCCTTAAATTGATTCATTCCTGCATTATTAAACATAAGCGTAGGATCATCTTTTACCACCATAGGTGCCGACTCAACTACCTTGTGATTTTTTGAAGCAAAAAAGTCGAGAAATTTTTGACGTATTTCCTTAGATGTCATTCCGTTAATTTTTATTTTATGTATGCCTTAAACCTTACGCTAGTCTGGAAGGTTGTAAATTTAGGGATTTTAGCCTAATTTCACGCTCACAAATAAACCTATTTTGTCAAAAACTAAATTCAGATACAATCCCGAGAGTTTAAATTACGAAGAAGTAGAACTTGGATGGCAAGGCTATGTTAGAAAGTTTTCTTACTTCATCATTTCTATTATTGTTTTTGCAACAATAATAGTTGCCTTACTATACCCCTACATCAAAAACCAGGGAGTTAAAGAGGCTCAATTGGATGTTGATTCAACCAAAGAAGAGTTGGTTAGTTTTATGAGAGAATTAGAAGAAATTGAATTAATCTTGAACGAATCACAGAGCCGAGATGACAACATATATAGAGCTATTTTTGAGGCTGAACCTTACCCTCAGCACAAAAGAAGTTCAGGTACCGGGGGAAACCCAATGAAATATGATAAGTATAAAAATATTGCCCACCGGGAATTAGTTATCGACATTGCCAAAAAAATAGAGAAACTAGAGAAACAACTGGTTGCTCAATCAAGATCCTATGATGAAGTTATTGAATTGATTAAAACCAAAGGAAAAATACTAAAGTCAATTCCTTCTATACAACCAATCAACAATACTGACTTAATACGTATAGCATCTGGTTTTGGAATGCGTATGCACCCTATTTACAAAATTATGAAACTACACTCTGGAATGGATTTTACAGCGAAAAGTGGAACAGAAATATATGCTTCTGGTGATGGTATCGTAGAAAAATCTGATTGGATGAGTGGTTATGGTCAAATTGTGATTATTGATCATGGATTTGGTTATAAAACCAGATATGCGCATTGCAGTAAATACAATGTAAAAAAAGGACAAAGAGTAAAAAGAGGAGATGTAATTGCATTTGTAGGAAATACAGGCGCTTCTACTGGAGCACACTTGCATTATGAAGTAATAAAAAACGGGAAAGCAATCAATCCGATTAACTTTTTTTTCAATGATTTATCTCCTGAGGAATACGAAAAAGTGATTGAATTGTCTTCCAAACCAACCCAATCAATGGAATAGATTAATAAAGCAACACAAAATGCTGTTTCTCAACTCCTCTACGAAAAAAAACTATCCCAAACTGAAAAATATCCACCGAAAGAGTAACTTCCGGATGGTTTTTAATAGCTTCCCAAGCTTCTGTCATTTCATCCGACCAATGTATATCGTCAAAAACAAACACACTATTTTCATTTACTTTCTCTAAACACTGATTAAAATAATCAAGAGTCGGTTTCTTTTGATGGTTACCATCAAAAAAGACAAAGTCTAAAACAGAAATTTTAGGAAGAATTTCCGGTAAAGTATCGTTAAAATTCCCTTGTACCATTTCCACGTTATCGAGGCGTAAAGATTTAAAAGTATTTTTAGCTGCTTTACATATTTCCGGGCTTCCCTCAAGAGTATAAACTTTAGCTTTTTTCCTTGCTTTCGCCAAATAAGCTGTTGTCAGGCCTAAAGACGTGCCTAGCTCTAAAATAGTATTGGGATGATAGTAATTAACCATTCGAAATAATAGCTGTGCATATTTCGGATTCTTTGAAGAGTGCTTTGCTATACTCTTTATTTTTCGTTGATTCGAATTAAAAACGCGGGAGCCAGCTCCCATATCATCAACCATGAGAACACGTTTGGACAACAATAGTTTTTTACGAATCAACTCAACCGCAGGGAAGGCATAGTAACTATTATCATTTTCAAAAACATCGATTATTAAGTCGTATACAAACGGTGAATGTACCTTGTGTTTTGAAACAGCTTTTATCTTGTATGAAATATATTTTAAAACCTGTGCACTCAACCTACCTTTATATTTACATGAATCACAAAAATAGGTAGAAGAAAAGAATATTCTACTTATTAAAGAGTGAAATTCGTCATTCTGAGCGAAGTTACAGAATGGGAAGTTGAGTAGTTCAACTTCGATTCACAATCACGACTAGTTATTTTAGAGACAACATATAGCGCCACATACACGATTAATTTAACGATATTCCGTATTTTCGCTGCCCTTATCATTGGATATGCCGTAATAAAATGACTAAAGAAGAAAAAGACGATAAAAAAATGCCTTTCTTAAAACATCTCGAGGAATTGAGATGGCGTTTGGTAAAGTCTTCCATTGCTATTTTAATTATAGCAACGGTACTATTTATTTATACCGACCCCATTATTAAACATGTGTATTTAGCCATGTCAGAAATGGAGTTTCCTACCTACCGGTTCTTTTGTTGGATGTCCCAATCACTTGGGTTAGAAGACACATTATGCGGGACAGAAATCCCTATTGATATTCAATCGATTGAAATGACACAGCAATTTGCTACCAACATGTACTTTGCTATAGTGGGAGGCTTTTTAATGTGCTTTCCATTTATATTCCATCAAATATGGAGTTTTGTAAAGCCTGGTCTTAAAGACAAAGAAGTCTACGTAACAAAAGGAATTGTGTTTTATGGCTCGCTACTCTTCTTTTTCGGAGTAGCATTCGGCTACTTTTTAGTCAGTCCATTATGTGTTCAGTTTTTCGGCTCTTATAAACTTACTGCAGAAATTCAAAATAACTTCACCATCAATAGTTATATGACAATGATAACCACAACAACTCTTTTTAGTGGACTCTTTTTTGAATTGCCAATAATTATTTATCTACTTACCAAGCTAAGCATTATTTCTCCGGCACTCCTGATAAAGTATAGAAAACATGCTTTAGTTGCCATATTGGTGCTCTCAGCAATAATAACACCTCCAGATATTATAAGTCAAGTATTAGTCTCTTTTCCCATATTAATTCTTTATGAAATAGGGATTATAGCTTCAAAAAGAGTGGTCAAAAAACCAAAATAATTTTTTTCAAATCAATTGATTAAAACGAACCACATATTAATTTGCATCATTTTGCTATTAACCATAAATGGCTTTAGTCAAAAAACAAAAGTTTATGGGACCGTAACAGATGTTGAAACTAAAGAGCCACTTCCTTTTGTTAATGTCACTTTTCAAGGATCTAAAATTGGAACAACAACAGATTTAGATGGATATTATGAATTAGAATCTTATTATGGTACAGATTCTCTTTCAGCTTCTTTTGTTGGATACACAAGATTGTCCATTGCTATTAACAAAGATATTTCTCAAAGAATAGATTTTCAGCTTTCTGAAGCATCTACAGATTTGCCTGAATTAATCATAATTCCGAGTAATACAAACCCAGCACACCCTATTCTCGAAAAAGTAATTCAAAACAAACCCATTAACAATAGAGAAAAACTAGAATCTTATGAGTATGAGGTATATAATAAGATGGAATTTGACATTAACAACCTCTCCAATAAATTGCAAAAAAGTAAAGTTTTCAAAAAATTTGACTTTATATTCGATAATATTGATTCAACGGATGGAAAACCTTATTTACCTATCTTAATTTCAGAATCCATTTCGCAATACTATTATCGAAAAAACCCAAAATCTCATAAAGAAACAATTAAAGCTACGAGAGTTTCTGGTGTTGATAATCAAAGTGTATCTCAATTTACAGGAGATATGTACCAGCAAATTAATGTATATGAAAACAACCTAAAGCTATTGGGAAGGGACTTTATTAGCCCAATAGCAAATTATGGATTAAGTTACTACAAGTATTACTTAATAGATAGTATGAATATAGATGGCTACTGGTGTTATGAATTAAAATATATGCCCAAGAGGAAAGGAGAACTAACGCTAGATGGAACCATATGGATTCACGATACGACTTATGCTGTTAAAAAAATTCAAGGTAACATAGCAAAAGACGCTAACCTTAACTTAGTAGAAGATTTATCCATAACACAAACCTTTCGACAGGTAGAAGATGAAGTCTGGATGCTGACAAAAGATGAGCTATTTATCTCTTTTTCCTTAGCAAAAAATAAAACTGGTTTTTACGGAAGAAAAGCAACTTACTACTCAGAATTTGTCATAAATAAGCCTAAACCGCAGGCATTCTACAAAGGATTAAACAATATTTTTGTCGAAGACAGTGTGCAACTAAAAAACAACGAGTATTGGAATAAACACAGACAAGACACCTTAACAGAAAAAGAGCAAGGTGTTTACGATATGATAGACACATTAAGCCGTTTACCGATAATTAGAAGTTATACGGATATCATTAAAACGGTTGCGACAGGATACAAAATATTAGGTAAATTTGAGCTTGGACCAATATATTCTTTGTACAGCTGGAATCCTGTTGAAGGACACCGTTTTAGTATGGGAGGAAGAACCAGCAATGACTTTAGTAAATCTATAGAAATATCAGGTTACGCAGCATATGGATTACTAGACGAAGAATTTAAATATGGAGGTGGAACACGATTCTTTATTACTAAAAAGCCAAGAAGGCTAGTACAATTGGTATACAAAAATGATGTAGAACAAGTTGGGTTAAGTTCAAATGGATTTAATTCTGCAAATGCTGTATCTTCAATTGCGAGAAGAAATCCACTAAACAAATTGGTTTTTAATACTGAATACCGAGCCTCGTTCGAAAGGGAATGGACAGCTGGCTTACAAAGTACTCTAATGCTTAGAAACGCGTCAATTTCACCTTTAGGAATTACGCCTTTTATAAGAACAAACCCAGAAACTTCCACGCAAGATTCAATACCAAATATTAGAACTTCTGAAGCTTCATTATTGATCCGATATGCCCACCATGAAAAACATGTTTCTGGAGAGTTTGACAGAGTTTCTTTAGGAACTAAACATCCTATTTTTACTATATTTTACACATATGGAATTCCAAATTTATTTAACAGTGAATATGAATACCACAAGCTTGTTATAGGTTATAAACATAAGTTTTCGTTACCCATTATTGGAACCACAAAATATCAGTTTTCAATTGGAAAAGTTTGGGGAAAACTTCCTTATCCTTTGCTAGAAATTCACCCAGGAAATGAAACATGGGGGTACAATGAAGAATCTTACAATCTAATGAACATCAATGAATTTGTAAGTGATGAATATATAAGTTTTAATGCACATCAACATTTTGGCGGTATTTTATTAAACAAACTTCCTTTACTTAGAAAATTAAAATGGCGAGAGGTCGTTACTTTTAAAGGAGTGTACGGAAGACTTGACAAAAAAAACACTACTTTAATGGACTTGGCAGACTACACGACAACTCTAAAGGCAAAACCTTACATGGAATTAGCAGCAGGAATCGAAAACATCTTTTCATTTTTGAGAGTAGACGCTGTGTGGAGGCTAACCTACCTTAGCCATGAAGTGGATGGAATGAAAGTTAGTCCTTTTGGAATTAGAGGAAAATTACAATTTGAATTTTAAAAGCAATTTTATGATTTTACGCACAGAAGAAATAAAGAAAGCTTACAAAAATAAAGAAGTTGTAAAGGGAGTAACGGTAGAAGTGAAACAAGGAGAAATTGTTGGATTATTGGGTCCGAATGGCGCAGGTAAGACAACATCTTTCTACATGATTGTTGGTCTGGTAAAACCAGACTCAGGAAAAGTATTTTTGGACGATAAAGAGATAACAAAAGTTCCAATGTACAAGCGCTCAAAAATGGGGCTTGGTTATTTACCACAAGAAGTATCTGTTTTTAGAAAATTAAGCGTGGAAGACAACATACTTGCCATTCTTCAAATGACCAAACTGTCCAAAATCCAACAAAAGGAAAGACTCGAGGAACTTTTGAATGAATTTGGACTACAACATGTTCGTAAAAACCTGGGAAACAAACTTTCAGGAGGTGAAAAAAGAAGAACTGAAATTGCCAGAGGATTAGCCATAAATCCCAAATTCATTCTTCTTGACGAACCATTTGCAGGAGTAGATCCAATTGCCGTAGAGGATATTCAGAGAATTGTACTAGACCTTCAGAAAAAAAACATAGGAATATTGATAACAGATCATAATGTTCAAGAAACCTTGGGCATTGTCGATAGAGCTTACTTATTGTTTGAAGGCTCAATTCTAAAATCTGGAACTGCAGAAGCATTAGCGGCTGATGAACAAGTTAGAAATGTATATTTAGGTCAAAATTTCGTTCTTCGTAAAAAAGTATTTTAACCCTGATTGTTTTATCTACGTTTTATATTTTGAATTCGATAATTTTCAAAAAAGCTTGCCAGTAATTATCATTCCGATTTTACTTTTTTTAAAAAGTAATCTTTTGTACCTTCATTTCTTTCATTAAACTTGCATCTAGTAAACAATGAAACCCATTTTATTCAGCATATTAATTATTTTAACCAACATTGGGTTTGGTCAAAAGTTTGGAAAGGAACAATCGGATTGTGCCGGAGCAGTTGTTTTTTACGACTCTATTACCGGAGCCATAAATATACCCAAAGGACACGGGTTCAAAATGGAGATCAAAGGAAATGATATTCGGAATCCTTATTTTTTTACTGAAGAACACAACACACTTTGGATTAAATTGGTTTTTACGAAAGATGCAAAATTCGAATTTTTTATCCGACCTGATTTACCGAATGAAGATTATGACTTTTCAATCTTTAAAATAAATGGCAACAATTATTGCGACTCTATTGCTACCAATAAGATACTTCCCGTTCGTTCCAATATATGTCAGAAAAAACCTGAAGAAAAAAGTGTAACTGGATTAAAAGAAGGCTATGATAATTACTTCGCTGCTGCAGGAGAATCTCCTTCTTTTTCAGCGCCTTTATTAGCGCTTGCTGGCGAAGAGTATTACTTGATAATTGACGGCCCTTATGGTACTGTGGGAGGCTTTCAATTTGAAACCATATATTCAGAAACAATTACAGAAGACACAGTAGCTATTACCGAAATTCAAGAAGTAAAAGAACCTCTGCCCAAAATACATATCAGTGCAGTTGATCAAACTGGTGCCAAAATTGAAAACTTAAGTCTAAAAATTAAAGGTACAAGGAGCTCTGACTCTATTTATAACAACAATTCAGGTGATTGGATAATAGAAAACGCCCGAAAGCTTACACGTTACAACATGACACTTACATGTAAGGGATACGAACAAGAAACGTTTAATTATTTTCATAAAATAAATGGAGATTCAACACTCATTTTTACGCTTAAAAAACTAACCATAGGCTCGAAATTAAAATTTGAACAAATAAGTTTTGTAGGAGACAAAGCCACTATATTGCCTTCGAGTATGGGAGACTTAATACTGCTAACATCATTTTTGCAGGAAAACCCGCACATAAAAGTAGAAATTGGAGGACATGTAAATGGAAAAGGAAGAAATAAAAGAATTTATAAAGAACTTTCAAAAGAGCGGGCAAAGGCTATTGCCGACTACTTAATAAACAAAAACATAAATCCAACTCAACTAACTTATGTTGGTTATGGTAATTCTAAAATTATTCACAAAAAAGCGCTTTCAGAAAGACAAAGTAAGGAGAACAGAAGAGTTGAGGTAATTGTTACGAGTATTGAATAATCTGCTGGGCTAAAACTACGACCACACAAAATTAACTTTAACAATCTCTATTCAATGAACTTATTATTAAACATCGAAACATCTACCAAAGTATGTTCTGTTTCACTTGCTCTTAATGGAGAGATTCTAGCCTCTAAGGAAGAATCTTCTGAAAAATATATTCATTCTGAAAAACTGAACGTATTTATTGAAGAATTATTTGCACAAGTAGACTACCAACTTAAAGATTTAGCCGCTATTTGCGTCTCAAAAGGGCCAGGGTCTTATACTGGCTTGAGAATTGGGGTATCTTGTGCTAAGGGTTTTTGTTACGCTTTAGGCATTCCGTTAATCAGCATAGATTCCTTATCTGTGTTGGCCAGGGGTTATTTAAGCTATAACTTTATAAATGCAAATACTATTTTAATGCCAATGATAGATGCAAGAAGAATGGAAGTTTATACAGCCGTATTTAATCATAAGGCGGAAATCCAGACTACTATTTCAGCAGAAGTGATTGTCGCCGAATTTTTCGACACCAACAAAGAAATTATCTTGATTGGTGATGGTGCTAAAAAGTTCAACTCAATTATCCCTAGAAATGTCAGAATTGAAAATCATTTATCCTCTTCAAAAGGAATGGCAAGCCTGTCTTATTCAAAATTTTCCAAAAAAGAATTTGAAGATGTAGCTTATTTTGAGCCGTATTACCTGAAATCGTTTAAGTTAGGATAGTATACCCAATTAATTTATAGCAATAATTGCAACTAAAATTCAATTGCAAATATGGGAATTAACGAACCCCCAATAAAGACAAATATTTTTAATTATGAACAATATATTCTTCTTGTTTAGAACGGCAATAATGTTCATGAAGTAACTTTTGAAAGAGAATAGGCTTTTAAGGTTTTTGTACTCTCAGCATAAACCACATAGAATTGTGATAATCTAAATTATTCCAATAAAAAAAGCTTTGGATAATTAGGTTTATGAAGCTAAATTCTCAGACATTACAACATCGTTAATATCTAATTCGAAACCTAATTCTTGAATCATTTCCAATCGATTTACAGATGTTTCTATTTTTTCTTTTTGGGATGCTGAAGTAAAGAAATAACCTGGAACATCTTCGACACTTACTTGCCATATAATCCCATAAACTTCCTTTCCAGATTTTAATTTAAATCTACAATGCTCATTGAATATATGTCCCTTTAAAGTGATCATTTTGTTTTTGTGTAACAGTGTAACGGAGTGTTTTCATTTTAGTTTCGCAGAGTTCTTAACAATTAGGATATTGGGAAATAAGCCAACAACAAAAAACTACACTTCATCCAGTTTTAAGAACACCTTGTCTCTTTTTATAATGTTTTTATCATTGTTCATAATGACCTTTTTTTATTTACGGGAAAATTCGGTGAACTGAGTTAGATCAATTACTCTAGCAGTATTAATTAATGAAATATTCTATAGTTTTTTAATCTGCTCTCGCTGCTGTGTGGCTTTTCTTTCTTCCTCTTTCAATTTCTCTTGGTCAGGTTTTGAAGTTTGTGCACCTGGTATATTATCCGACATATTTTGGGCCAAGATTGGAAAATAGTTATTTATTATTTTATTCATGTCGTTGGTTGCAGACGGCATATGAACAATTGCAGCGCCCCCATGAAGCTCCTTGCCATCTTTATTAAAAATAGTATAATGAACTTTTACTTTTCTTTTATAAGACAACGTCGACAGCCCTGCCCTAGATGCAGGTGCTGCTGCTTCAATGTTTAACTCATTAATGAAAAGAAAAACATCCGCTTGGTATTTAGCACTCAATACTTTTAATAAATTAGGATTATGAATAGATGTATTCATGAACTTCTCTCCATAACTAACCGTTGACTGAATCTGACCATTTTTTATCCGAGTTCCACCTGTAGTTTCTTTGGGATCCAGATTGTCATGTTTTATCAACTTGTTAAATGATCCCTTTAGCCTATTTACTGGTTTTTGGTCATCCTCGTTTTGTTTATTTCTAGCAACATCCTCTGCAGGCAAAGGCTTGTATTTATATCCGATAGAATTATATATGTACCCTAAATCTCTTCCAACAGCTCCTGTATCAATATGCAGCAATGAAACAGATTTCATTCCTTTACCTACCGCATGTCTCATTTGGTTAGATATTCCATAGCGCATATTTTCTCGAATCTCTTGATGGGTAAGTTTTGTGCGGCTAGAGATCTCTTTATCTGCACTTGAAATGTACATTTTAGGTTCAAAAGGAATAATCAATACCCTGGAATATTCTGGCCGGCCCTCAGCATATATTTCCTGATCAGATTTCACATTTCCCTTTTTCTGAAAAGTGTTTTCCTGAGCATTAAACCCAAAAAATAAAAATAAACAAATAATAGTAATTACTTTATGCATAAAGGCAGCTATTAGCCTAACAAAAGTAGCGCTATTAAGACAATTATTTTAAAGGTGGTCGGTTAACTTGTTAAATGCCAAAGGTTGAAAACCTCTCGCTTTTTTCACTTCTAATCAGTATTCCTAATTTATCTGTGTGCAACTCTATCTTGGAAAAAAGAGCTGTAAATTTCTATAGTATATTGATAAATTTCATTCCAAATTTTTCTAGGCAATTACATCCTATATTTCTCTAATAGATCCATAAACCAATCTTTATTCTAAACTTTAATATTCAAAACAAAAAACCGGAACAAATAATATTTATTCAGAAAGGTTCTAATTAAAAATTCTATGACATTTGTATGACATAAAAAGAGCCATTCTTTAACACTTTTGCCATAATCATTAAAGATTCTGAATACTTTAAAAGTCATAGCATTTACCCACAAAACTACTGAGATAGATGAAGTAGGAAAATTTCACGTCGAAGACACGGAAAAACAAGACCGACTTGACTTTTTATGCCAAAATGCTAATGTAAATGAGCTTATGTATCTTTCTACTTGCAACAGAGTAGAATTTATATTCACCGCAAATGAAAATTTAACTAAAGAATACTTAGTAAAGTTCTTTCAAGCATTTAATCCCAAATGGGATACCAAGGAAATACATTTTGCAACGGAAAACTGTTCTATATTGGAAGGCAAAGAAGTTATTTTACATTTATTCAATGTAGCTTCATCATTAGATTCTTTGGTCATTGGCGAAAGAGAAATCATTACTCAACTTCGTAAAGCATATGAAGATTCGAAGCAAATGAATCTTACTGGAGATGTTATTCGAATGGCTATTGAGAGAACGATAAATGCCGCTAAAGCAGTTTACACGCAAAGTGACATAGCCACTAAACCCGTTTCAGTTGTATCGCTCGCATACCACAAGCTAAAAAGCCTTAATATAAATAGTAATTCCAAATTTTTGGTCGTAGGAGCCGGTAAAACCAATGCTAATATGCTCCGTTTTCTGGATAAGCATGGCTTTAATAACTTCACTATTTTCAATCGAACCTTAGAAAAGGCTGAATGGCTTGCCGGAAATGTAAACGGAGTAGCTTTACCGCTATCCGAGTTAAATAATTACAAAGAAGATTTTGATGTTATTGTTACCTGCACGGGATCTGCCAACAAAATATTTACAGAAAAGGTATATAGTCAATTATTAGATAATGATACTTCTCGAAAAATTATTATTGACCTTGCTGTTCCGAATGACTTTGACAGACAATTAACAAAGCAACACAATGTTCAGCTAATCGCCGTAGAAGATTTAAAAATCATTGCTAAACAAAATCTTAAGGAAAGAGGAAAAGAAATTACGAAATGTGAACAAATATTAAAAGAACATTTTGAAGATTTCAAAAAAGCTTTTCATCTGAGAAGAGTTGAAATAGCTATGAAATCTGTTCCAAAAACAGTAAAAGACATTAAACAAAAAGCCTTTACCGAAGTTTTTGCCAAAGAGTTAAATGAACTCGATGGAGAATCTAAAGAAGTATTGGATAAAGTGGTTTCTTATTTAGAGAAAAAATACATTAGTGTTCCCATGAAAATGGCTAAAGAAATACTAATTGAAAACCAACAATAATTTCAAAATGAATAAGAAAGTAATTATTGGTTCACGTGGAAGCGACCTCGCTTTATGGCAAGCATACCGAGTTAAATCTCAACTAGAAAATTTAGGATGTATTGTTGAACTAGAAATTATTCAAACGCAAGGGGATAAAATTCAAGACTTAAGTTTTGATAAAATGGAGGGTAAAGGTTTTTTTACCAAAGAAATTGAAGAAGCCCTTCTTAATAAAAAGATTGATTTAGCCGTTCATTCTCATAAAGACCTAGAAACCAGACCGCCCAGAGGACTACTTGTTGCAGCAGTGTCAGATAGAGAAGATCCTTCGGAACTACTTATAATCAGAAAGGATGCCGTTAATTCAAGTAATCGATTTTCTATAAAAGAAAACCCAATTGTTGGAACTTCTTCTGCTAGAAGAAAATCGCAATTATTAGCTTTCAGATCTGATGTGAAAATTAAAGATCTGCGGGGTAACGTTCCAACCCGAATAAATAAATTGCGAGAAGGACATTACGATGCTATCATGCTAGCAAAAGCAGGAGTCACAAGACTTGAAATAGATCTTTCGGAATTTCATGTTGTAACGTTAGATCCAAAAGAGTTTATCTCGGCACCTGCACAAGGAGTGCTTGGATTACAAATAAGAGAAAATGATTTGGAACTGTTCAAGCTACTGCAACAAATGAACGACAGGAATGTTCAAAAGCGTATTTATATTGAACGAAAAGTATTAAATCTATTAGATGGAGGATGCCAGTTGCCCCTGGGAGTTTATTGTGAAGAAGAATATGGAATTATGAAGACCTGGGTTTCTCAGGCAGAAAATGCGGAAGGCATACCTAAAAGACTATATACTGAAAACACATCTGCCGAGGAAATAATAGAATTACTTAAGGCAAAAAAAAGTAAGCGTGTTTTTATTTCTAGAGAGCTTAAACCGGATAGTGATTTTAAACGGTTCTTCCCTAAAGGATACAAACTTCATGATGAATCATTAATTGAAATCGTTCCTGTTCCCTTTGAAGAAACACTTGAATCTGATTGGATCTTTTTTAGCTCTAGTAATGCAGTTTCTGCATTTTTTGAAAATAAACCATCTTATAAGGATGGTACTAAATTTGGTGTTATTGGAAAAGCTACGGGAAAAGCGCTAGCAAAATTTGCTCAAGCAGATTACATAGGTAAAGGAAATACGCAAAAAGTTGCGAAACGATTTGCAAAAGCACTAGGTAAAGGTTCGGTACTTTTTCCTGTCTCTGATAAAAGTTTGCGGACAATTCAGAAAAAATTACCTAAAACACAAGTAACAGAATTAATCGTTTATAAAACAATTCAAAAACTTGATTTTAAATTACCTGAATCTGACATTCTCGTTTTTACAAGTCCCTTCTAATGTTGAAGCATTTTTTAATACGGAAAATTCAATAAGTGGTCAACGTGTAATTTCTATTGGTGAAACAACTAGAAAAGAATTACTGAAACACAATGTAAATTCTGAGGTACCTTGGCAAAGTTATGAATTAGCAATGCTAGATTTGATTTTGGCTAATTAAACTCGTCCGCTATTTTTTTGACTAAATAATCAGCCATTTTAAACTTGGCTTCGTGGGTCCAACCTGCAATATGCGGTGTCAACACTACTCTTATCTGAACCATATAAATAGGCTAAATCTTCTGGAAGATTTTCAGTTTCTAATTTTGTAAAAGTAGCGCTCTCGTATTCAGAAACATCCAAGCAAGCACCTAAAATACTTTGTGACTTTAATTCCATCAACAATTGCCTTTGTAACAACTGACTGACCTCGCGCTGTATTGATAAAATAAATGGGCTTTTTGAATTCTTTTAAAAACTGCACTATTTACCAAACCTATTGTTTCCTGGGTTAGAGGCGTATGCAAACTTACCACCTCAGCTTCTTCAAAAATAGTTTGAAGACTCACCTCTTTGACGCTCTCGTTGCCAAAACCCTTGAGGTATTTATCATAAGCAATAACTCTGAACTCCAAACCCTTGCAGTCTTTGAGCAAATGCCTTACCCATATATCCATATCCAATAATACCAATAGTTTTACCCATCAATTCTACACCTCTATTTCCCTCTCGTACCCAAATACTTTTTCTTACTTCAGCATCTGCTTTTTTAAGCTTATTAAACAAACTCGAGTAACATTCCGATTGCATGTTCCGCTAAGGCATCTCTATTTCCTTCTGGAGACCGAAAAACTTTTATACCATTCGCTTCACAATAATCTAAATCAATATTTTCTAAACCCGCACCAGGCCGACCAATAAATAGCAATGATTTAGCTTTTTCCAAGAAGTCCTGATCCATTTTAATTCTACTTCTCAAAACAATACCATGGTAGGAATGAATTGTTTGTTTCAACTCTTCTCTAGACGCTTCAAACAAATTGTCACATTGCCAACCCTTCTCCACGAGTTGCTCTTCAATTAAAGGGTGTACTTTATCCAGTATGGCAATTTTCATTAGGTAAAAATAACGTTTAAAACACTACATGTCAAAATCAAATATAGCTTGCGATGATGAATCAAATTCTGTTTATTTTACAGGTGCTATTTAATAAAGTCAGGCTTAGCGGTCTATGGCTTTAATAGCATCAAACCAATTAAATTTAATAATCCCAATAGCGTGCTTTTAAAAATTTAAAGAATACTGAATAAGAAATGTTCTTGGGGGCAAAACATTTCCGGGTCGATTAGAATACTCGCGGTTAAGGGCATTATTCATTAAAAAAGAAACTTTAGCGTTTTTAGACGCGGTAAAAGCTACTCTCAAATCTAATATGTAATCTCCCATTCTTCGCGCATTTCTGTAATCTCCATAACCCGGTAAAATAAGGTTTCCTAAAAACGAAGATGTAAATGTTTCGTCTACCTGTTCCATAAAGCTGTTGTAACGGTTGCTTATACCTATCGCGAATTTTCTATAGGTAAATTCAATATCTAATTTAAAATTATGTCTATTTCTATATTTTAAGATTACATCAGGATCAGCTACTGTAGTTTCCATACCATTAGCATCCGTCGTAGTGGTATAATAATCACTAAAAGTTGCTAAATATGATGAATCAGACCTAATACTTTTTGGAAGAATGTAAGTATAGCCAGTAAGAACTCCAATATCAATTTTTCCAATTTTACCTTTTCCTACAACAGAAATTTCACCACCAATAATTCTGGCGTCTTCAACATTTTGCGATTGAAAACCATAATTACTAAATGAAGGGTACCCTAGAGAATCCACATTCCAAACTGCTCCTGTAGAATCGTATGTTCCGAAGGTAAATTCCATCATATCTTGGTATTCTGTAATAAATCCAGCTACATCTAGATAGCCCATAAAGTTTCCAATTTTAAATCCTTGTTTGATTCCAAATTCAGCGCTCCAACCTGTTTCAGCGCCCACATTTGCATTTGGAAAAAGGGTTAACCCACCGACATTAGTAGCTATAAATTTTTCTCCAATAGATGGAAAACGATATCCTTCGCCATAAGAAGCGCGCAAATAGGTTTCTTCCGCAAGTTGATAGGTCGTTCCTAATCTAAAAACAGGTTTAATAGGGATTGAGAATGTATCTGTCTTTGTTGAGTATGTTGTTAACGTGCTGACTGTATCAATCCTATAATACTCACCTCTTAAGCCTGCAGTAAAATTAAATCGCTTCCATTTTAAATCTCCTTGTGCAAATAATGCAAAATTATTAGATGTGTGATCACCGTACAATTCAGCAACAACATTGGTATATGTATTTGTCAAACCGGTTGTAAATGTTACACCATTATCGTATTGCTGCTGAAATTGATATTCCGCATAATAAGAAGTTGCAATAGACGCTTGATTTGTATTGTTTTGATTCGTAGTGTTGTAAAACCTTCCTTTCAATGAATGTTTTCGACCCGAAGAATCTATGTATGTAATAAACGGATCAATATTCAATCGATAAGTGTGATACTCGCTTAATGTGGTAGTGGCCGTATCTGTATCTCCTTGAGGAATTAACACACTGTCTGCATTATGCCATAAAAAAAACAGGTTTCCCGTTTCCTCATTATAGTTTGAATTCAAGCCATAACTTAATCCAGCATATTTTTTTGAACGCCATCTTGTGTTTGTGTTGATCCTAAATCTATTTTCATTAGCTCCCTTTTTTATTCCATCATTCGTATAAAAATTACCTCCAACAACGAAATCAAAATTTTCCTTTATTCTTCTTGAATGTAAGAAATTCCCCATAACATAATAGGGTCCTCCACCATCCCACCATTTCTGACCAGATCGATCAAATAAGGTGTCGGTTCCATCTTGTTTTCGTCCTTTTTGATTGCCAAAACCAGCCATATAAAACCCATTCGAAAAATTTATTTTAGTCATTGGAACCGCTTTAGGATAAGCTGTACGAATATTAATAACCCCATTCAACGCAGACGAACCGTATAAGACAGAGGACGCCCCTTTAATTACTTCAATCTGCTCCACATTCTCTATTGGAAGTGAAGACCATTTAATATCTCCTGCGTCACCTGCTAACATAGGAATATCATCTATCATCAATAATACGCGACTTCCAGAACCATAGCTAAAACCACTTCCTCCACGAATACTAATTTGATTCTCTATAACTTGAACCCCAGGAACCTGGTCTAAAATAGCCTCGCAAGTAACAGTAGCTTTAGATTCCATTAAATCCGGTTTTATAATTGCAATAGATACGGGCACATCTCCTATTGATTGCTCAAACTTACCGGCAGATATTACCACATCATTTAATTGACTGGAATTAACTTGCAATTTGACATCTAGCACTTTTTCTTCACCAGCATCCAGTGTGATATTTATCTTTTGATTATCATATCCAACATATCTAAAGACAACCTCATAAGACCCTGGTGAAACTTTTAATGAATATACCCCATCAAGGTTTGTAACAACTCCAGGACCATCTACCATGGCCACTGCAACACCTATTAAAGTTTCATTCGTGCTCGCATCAAAAACAACGCCTTTCAATGTTGCTGTTTGAGCAAAAGAAGAAATCGATATAAGAAGGGGGAAAAGTAAAAGTAACGCTCTAATCATAGACTTACATAAATAATTATCTATGTTAAATATAACAATTATTTTTAAAGTATAATCCGAACCTATCTTAATATGGACGACCCTTTGACTTTCTTTGATTTGTTTTTCTTAGGCTTGTCTCCGGATCCGTATTTATACATAATCTTTGCCTCTTGACCTTTCATTACAAGACTTTTTGTACGTACACCATTTTTATATACAACATGCAGCATCAATTTCCCTTTTCGGTTATAAACCTTCATAGGACCATGCTTTTTGTTGTTCTTGTAACCTATTTCATTTTGAACGTCGCCTCTTCTTGAATATGTTTTGGAAACACCGTTTAGCATACCGTCAGCATAGGTATTTTCTGTTGCTACAATTACTCCCCCTGGATAATAGTATTCCCATTTTCCATCTTGTTTACCATAAGAGTAATCGCCCTCGCTGGTTAACTCGCCATCCAAATCGCTGTAAGATTTCCAATGCCCATGCCTAAAGCTTTGCTCATACCCCTCATCCTCTGCAAAAGTAATATCTCCTTTTCTTTTTAAGATTTTAAAACTCCCCACATCCTTTAAAACTTCTTTATCTGTCCAAAAAGACCATTTACCATCTCGCATATCATTTGTGTAAGTACCTTCATATCTTTTCTTCCCATTTGGATACCATCCTATCCAATTCCCTTTCATTTTGGCCATATCGTAAGCCCCTTGATCTTTTAACTGACCATTTTCAAACCATGCAGACCAATCGCCATTTTCTTTATCATGCAAATAATTTCCCTTCATGGCTTCTTGTCCATTTTCAAACCAGGTAGTCCACTCCCCTTCCCTTAAATTTGTTTTATAATTTCCTTCTTTCCATGTTTCTCCGGTTTTGTAAAAGAACTGCCAGAACCCATCTTTACCTCCTTTGATAAAATTACCTTCATAATACAACTGTCCATTTGGGTACCAAAAGCTCCATTTCCCATCTTGCAAATCGTCTACAAAATTTCCTGTCATATCTTTTGCGCCTGTTTCAAAGAAATATTCCCATTTACCATTTTTCAAATCATTGTCGTACATCCCACTTAAAACCAATGTGCTATCCGGTAAATATTCTTTAAAAACACCTTTCTTCAATCCATTGTCATAATTTATTTCTTGGTATACAAGATCGGTAACAAAATAACGAAACTCCCAAGGACCTGATCTTTTTCCTTCTTTGTATTCGCCCGTTGTTTTAAGGGTCCCGTTTGCATTCCATTCTTTAAAAATTCCATCTCGTAATCCTTTATTATAATGCGCTTCTTCTTTTGGCTTTCCGGTAGAGTACTTATTTATAATAGATCCAATCCCTCCCGTAATAGTTGCAGTTCCAGAAGTGTCATAATATTCCATCATGTATTCGGTTGAATCATTTTCTATATGTTTGGTCACCATCATAGGCTTCCCATTTTCAAAAAAATACTCCCATTTACCAATTTTAACTGCTTCAAATTGATCTAATTTCATTGCCCAATCCGCATTGGCTGTATCTTCTAAAAAGACATCCGGAATACCAGCATAATTACCTTTTTCTGCGAGATTCCCATTGTTATAATAGGCCTTAAATAAGGAATCTTCGACTCCTAAGTAATAATATCCTTCAACCAACAATTTTCCATTTTGGTAAAATTGCTGTGTTTTTCCATGCCTAAAACCCATCCAGTAATATACTGTTTCTTCAATTACTCCATTTTTAGTCCAAAACCGCCAAAGACCCGTTCTCTCACCTACCGAACCATAACCACTTTTATTGTAAAATCCTATACTTCGGACAATTGTACTATCCTTATCCCAATAGGTTTTTACTTTTTCAATTTTCAGTAAACCTTCGGGATGATTGCCTTGACCAACGACCATTGTGAGTGCAAATAGTAAAATTATACTAGAAATTATTTTCATGAGATTAAAGCTATTTTTATTCTACTCAAAAGTAGAGTTTATTACCAATCCAGATTTGGGCTGTTCCAATTAAAATTCACAGTGAATTGTTTTAAAACAGTATAACGCCTATTAAAAACTTGGTTACACGCTATAAAACAGATTCTTTTACATAGCCCTTCGGGTGTTTTTTATTTTTATACACCCCATTATACTTTAGTTGGTCATAGAAAACTTGATGTAATCTTTTACGAATTTTTTCGGTTCCTATTTTTTTGTTCGATGGGTCTGGGTGAACCCTGTTGCTTACAAATACAAAGAGCAAGTCGTTTTCGGGATCTGCCCAAGCACAAATACCTGTAAAACCTGTATGACCAAATGCTGTTAGTTGGGCAATCCGGAGCTACCGTACTAACACTTTCATAAGTTGGCTTATTAAACCCTAAGCCCCCGGTGACTTCCAACTTGATGGCTTGTGAATTTATGTATTGTTTGCGGATTTAAATATTGTTTTCCCCCATAAGACCCTTTGTTCATTACCATTTGAAACAAGACACCCAAATCATTGGCATTTGAAAATATCCCTGCATTACCTGCAACCCCTCCATAAAGAGCCGCATTTGGATCATGAACATGTCCTTTCAGCAATTGATAACGCCAAAACGTATCAAACTCAGTTGGCGTTATTGGATGAATTAACGTATCTAAATATTGTAAGGGCAAATAACCCGTTGTTCTTAGTTTTAATGGATAATAAAATTGATTTGCCATGTATCTATCGAATGAAACCTCTTTTAATTTTGATCGAAATAATTGATACAACATATTCATGTTGGCATCACTGTATTTATATTTTTTTTCACCAGGCAAGATTCTATTCATAGAAATCCACATACTATCTAAATAGGTAGAATCTAAATAAAAATCTCTAGCAACCTCAACGCAATAATAACCGTCTGATTCATCGCAATAATACCGATCAAATTTTCCGATAACACTATCTACATATGCTATGAATTTATAAATTGGTAAACCAGAAGGCAAGCCGCTTGTGTGCGTGAACAACTCTTTAAAAGTTGTATTCCACATTCGACTTTTGTATCCTAATGTTTCGGTAAGACTATCAGGTAAATGGTCTTTTAACGAATCAGAAATTTTATATAGTCCTTCATCATACATCTTCATTCCACAAATCGTAGTTGCAGCGATTTTAGTAACAGATGCAACATCATATACATCTTGTTTACTGACTAATTTATCTCTTTCGTATGTATGATAGCCAAACGTTTGATGATAGATTACTTTTCCATTGCGCGCGGCAAAAACTTGACAACCCGGAGTAACTTGATTGTAAATAGCCTCCCTAGCGATTCGATCTAACTTCATGAGCGAGTCTCGATTGAACCCCGCAGCCTCCGGAATAGTATAAGCCAATCTTGTTTTAGGACTTGTCAACCCATATTTAGCCTTAAAATCACCAACATCAAATGCCAATTTTCCATTTATTGGATTTCCTCCAAAAATAGCCTGTGCCGCTAACTCTTGACTTTGTTGATCCATATTCCAAACATGAAGAAGACAAGGGATTGTGTTAAAATATTTTAGGTTCTCTATATATTGGAAATTTACAACTACAAGTTGTTGCTTTCGGGCATATAAGTTGACTTTATCCGCGAACAATTCACCCGACACAGAATCAAGCTGCTCAGTTAAAACAATTATTTGTGGAGTACTGCTGCTATCTATAGCAAACTCTTTAACAGTTGCTATCGATTCAGTAATATCAGCATAGTTCCTGATGGCTTTTGTAAAATCATTTAACTTCTTCTTACCAATTTTCAACCATGTAAAATCTGTATTACTCCAATCTCTTAATGGAATTAGTTTCTTATAATTCTTCAATAAAATCTGACTATTATGCTTTAATTGGTATTGCTGTGAGCGTAAAGAGACAATATGCTTTTTATCAAAGTGTTCTTCATTCATCTCAAACACTTCCGTTAAGCCCAGCCATTCTTTAAGTGCTAGTGCTTTTCGAACATTTACTTCTATAACTTCTGCATGAAAAATATTATTCGACATGGCATGTTTAATTGTTTCTTGCAGTTGTTTGAAATTTGCGCCATTAATGTTTTTTAGTAAAACAAGTTCCTCTCCTGCTTTTAACACATTAATAATAGAATCGTATTTATTTCCTGATTCATTAAATTTTTGACAGGGAATAATAAGTTGGTCTTTACTATAATCAGCTTCCTGAATTTTATTATTTATATCAACAATAATTTTAGATGTATAAATCAATTTCTTCAATTCAATATTGGTATCTGTACAATTATCCGCATTATACAGCACTGATAAAATATTACTGTCGGACATATGCTGAATTATACTGTCCATTCTGCCTTGAAAACCATCTAGCAAATTCAAGTTAGAGTAAAAAGTACTATCTCCAGTATTCATGACTAAATGCATATTTAAGTCTTGAAAATAGTGAACTGTAGAATCGTAAATGGAAGAGAGAAGATGACCATTCTGAGTAGACAGAAACTCATTTTGACTCCATACATTGTTTTCAAATGTATAAGGTAACTGCCATTGATTTGTACCTAACAATACCGGCGTTCTGATAGAATCTAACTGATTAAAGAATTGAAAGTAATTGTGTTTTTTGGAGTTGGAGATAATAGCACCTACAGGGAATTCTTTTTGAATATTTGTAATTGAATCATTCAAGTCAGCCACTTCAACCCAGATTAATTGACCAATTTGTTCCTCAAGAGAAAGAGTATTATACACTGAATCAACCCACGGAGAGTGCAGATTTATTTTAGTAACAGGTTCTGGAGGAATTTCTAAAACAACTTCCTTCTTTTCTTCCTCGGAACAGGAATGAAGAATAAATACTAGCGAGAATAGTAAGAAAACCCATCTTTTCATAGCAACCACCAAATTAAGGAAGTACTATGCAATTAACGCTTGATTATAAAGTAGTTTTAAACGGGTATATGTTTATCACATTGTCCCCATATTTGTTTTAACACCCTTGCTACCATCGCACTTTTTTGTGGTAGAACAAGAACTTAAAAACAATAAGGAACAAAAGACGAATGCTAATATTATTTTCATAGTACTACTATTTTAATTCAAAACGGGAAATATAGGTTTTTGGTATAATCAATTGCAATTATCTGCGAAGATACTGTAGTGATTTACATTAACCGTTATGCCTGACCTATAAAACATATATAAATTAAAAGTTACATAAAAATGGGATAATAATTTATTGTGCTACATATGTAAATTTAATCCAGCCATTTTTACGCATAGAATCATCAAAATCTTGTGTGAAACGCCACTTTTTAGAATAATTTAAAGCTTCCGTACGAAGACAATCATTTTGGGTATTGGTTTTTCCTTCATTAATGCTTCGTGCAATCACATCTCCCTTTTGATTGACCTTAACATCAATTACAACGACTCCTTCTACTCTACATTTATAGGAAGGAACACTTTCACTCCTGGTAGATCTTCCTTCTAAAAAATAAGAAGCGATAGCTTTCACATCTGCACCATATGAAGCATCATCGTTTGTCTCTGCGTCAGCTTTCACTAAATTCTCGATCAATCGTTTTATCCTTATTGTCTTCGGGATTGTCTGTTGGCGTATCTTTATTTTCATTAATGCGATTATATTCCTCCGCTTCCATTCGCTTTAACTCCTCCCAAACGTCTTTATCTGCTTGATTTTTGCTAAAAGCCTCATCTGTGTACGTAGTCTTTTCTTGATTCGCATTAGCAGCAACATTTAGTAGGGTACTCTCAATTGGGTTGCCATTTTCATCTAAAACTTCCGCTGGTTCATCTTCAGGCTGTTCATCTTGATTGGCGTAATCTAACACAGCTACAATTTTATTTTTCGGCTCATAAACGCCATACTCTACAATCTGAATATTAAGCCAAACAAATACAACGATATGCAAAGCAATTGTTCCCAGAATTCCAAATTTATGTCTCTCTATGAAGTCTATTACATTCAAGCCTAACTAAATTTTAGTATTATTTCTGCTAAATAAGGCAATGCATATAAAACTGGCAAAATAAGACTGGCTGCCCATAGCAGTAATAGAAATAATATTCCTGTGGCAGATATATCTTTTTCAATAGGTGTAATCAAGACATCTCTCACTGAAATAGCAATTCTATCCTCAAATTGAGATTCCACATATTCATTTGGATCTATCATTTTGTTTAGCTTAGAACTCAGTATATATTCTTTTCGAATTGTCCAATATTCCTTATCTGTCAATTCATCATATGTTCTAATCAACGGAATTCTATATACACTTATTTTCTTTCTTAGTTCAGATAAGGTTTTAAGCATTTTAATTCTTAACGACATATACAAACCAAAAAACGCCAAAAGGTACATTTGAAAAAATACTCCAGCTACAACCATAATTACCACTGAAGTAATTAAAAATACCTGCTTAATTTTTGCATTTGAAGCAAAGAAAAGCGTTTCAATTAGTTTCCCTCCGTCAAGAGGATCCAGTGGAAGTAAGTTAAGAATATTAATTAACAAAAACATAAAACCTGCAATAGCTGCTCCAGTATGACCAATGGTTTGAGCGTATGCAATTATTCCACAACCAATCAACACACCCGGTATAGGCCCAGCAAGTACAATTATAGCTCTTTGCGATTGAGATATTCTATCTTTTTCTCCTGTTACCATTGCTCCAATTAAGGGTATAAAAAACATATTTACACCTTTGTAACCAAAAACTTTCATAGCAATAAAGTGCCCCATCTCATGAATGAACAAAATAAGTACAACGAGAAACAAAACTTGAACATCATCTATCAGAAAATAAAAAAGCAAAATAAACAACCCTAAACTCATTAAGGACTTATTTACATTCGTTTTGGATTGTTGTTCTATTTCAGGTTTCGGGGGATAATATGTCTCGTCGGCTTCTTGCATCTAACACAAAGATACTAGAGAAAACATAAAGAATACAAAATGAAATATTAAAAAGGGAGAGTATTAAACTAATTTCCCTTCTTTCATTAACTTATATTTTACGGATAGATAACCCAAAACCTGAGCAAATGCATTGAAAGCTTCTTCCGTTTCAGGTGTTATTGGTTTATTTTGTAAGCGCAACATTAGCTTAGCATAGAGCCCATTAAAACAAACCTCTATCTCTGTAATATTATCGGTATTTGCTCTTTTTTTAAAATCCTCTATCAAAGGCATCGCGGCTTGATAAATACCTTTATATTTTTCATCACCCAAAAGGCCAATCAACGTTCCGTGTAAATAGTTTATCTCAATAAAAAGGTCATCTAAATCCCTTAAATGGCCATTTTTTTCCTTGCCTTCCAATTTCATTTTAGAAATTAAGTCTGCATACCAAACTCTAATTTCTTTTCGAATAGCTTCGTCATCCACCATTGAGTTGACAATTCTTTCTTGAATTACATCTATATCCAGGTTACAAGCACGAATCATATCTTCGACTTGCCACATATACAGAATATACTCTGCTATGTTTTCTTTTAGTTTTTGTTGAGCTATTAACATCTAATCAGCCATTTTATCGGCACTGTATTCATTATTTAATAATTCAATAACTTGCTTTGTAATATCAAAATCCGGATTTGCATACATTACTAAATCACCTGTTCTATATCCAAATATATAATCATACCCCAACTCTTTTCCTATTTTCTGAAGGTACTTATCGGTAGCCATTATGTAATCGTAATTGGCTTTATAACCTTTGTCTTGTAATTTTTGACTTAATTCATACTCCATCATCTGCAATTCTTCCTGTCTTTTCATCAGCTCTGCCTGGGTCCTCTCTAACTCTTCTCTCCCCATAATTGGCGCACCTTGCTGAAACTTCTCAGCATCCGCCTGAAGTTTCTCAGCTTCCTTTCTCAGCTTATTTTCAGCTGAAGATTGCTTTGCCATCAAATCGGCATTTAATTGCTTACTAAATAAATAATTTGCAGTAACAGTATCACTATTCACATAACCGATTGTTAATCCAACCCTATTTGTATCTATAAGATGTTTCTTAACAACAGGTGCAGGCTCATCTTTTTCTTCTACAACTGGAATATCCGTAACATTAGACTTACTATCACCAGAAAAGTGCAAAACAAATAAAACAATTATTGCTACACCTAATACTCCATTCATTATTAATGACCCTTTATTATTCATGATACTTTATTAATGTTTAAAAATGCACTTTTTAAGTCCTTACTCATTTCTACAAAACGCATATAGACAGTAGATAAAAAATCTCCACTTACCATAGCCTTCATATCATCCATTCCAGTTACATCAGTTGCGTTAATTCTATAAACTTGTTCATACTGATCCATAACGATTTTAACAATGTATTTATTTTCGCGTAAATAAATACTTATGTCCATTTTAGGATGATCAATTTTTGCTACTGTTCGCATTCAATCAAAATTTCTGCAAATGTAACATACCCAAGCCAAATAGCTTCCCGAATTTTTGACTTTTTACTTGTAAACCTCTTTTAATTAAAATTTCTCAGCATATTCCAACGCTTTAAAATTCTGTTAATGCTAATTTTTTAGATGCTCATATGAATGCTAAGCTTAATTGCTTCAATATGAATAAACAAATATGTTTAACCCTTCGAAAAGCGATTTAAATTGAATAAAAAAAGAGAAAGAAATAACCTTAAATTAACCCGCTAAAGATTCATAGTGAGAATATTCAATAAATTCAAACGGAATGTTTACCATAAATGCAAAATCTTGACCCACCTCATGCATATCATCCTCGCCTTCGTGGAAATACCACTTAACATTAACCTGATGACCAGCATCTATCAGTTCATTTAACTTATAGAAAATAAAAAGTATTCTTTTTGAAGAAGAAATATTAAAGTAGTCCAATTTCAAAACGAGTGTCGTTTGTTGATTCGGTATATTGACATATTCGCTTAGCCAATGCAAAATAGGACCATAAAAACCTTCTGCATCACTGGGAATAGACTTCCCTTCAATAACAAACTCACCCAAACCTGCATCAAGGTTCAATAATGGGGTTGTTTCTGTTGCAGATATGATTAAATTTTCCATTAATAGGGCTAAGTTTATTTAGAATGCTAATATCGCCATTAATATCAAGCCTTTCGTGTAATTTTCTACAAAAACTAAATACATTGCGACCAAATAGCCAATGGTTTCGACTAATACACTAAAGACTCATTAAAGCTTTAAATTTCACCGCTTGTCTTCTGGAAATTTCGACTTTTTCTCCATCTTTTAAAACTACCTGAAGACCACCATTAAACCAATTTTCAATATGAGAAACCCATTTTAAATTAATAATATATTTTCTATTCGCCCTGAAAAATAATTTCTGATCCAATCTTTCTTCAAGACCATTTAGCGATTTTAAAACCAGAGGCTTAAATGTTTCAAAATAGATTCGAACATAATTACCTTCGGATTCGAACATTCTTACATCTTTTAAATGTATGAACCAACATTTCTCACCATCTTTAATGAAAATTTGGTCGTTTGAAGACAAAATCCCCCTATCGGGCAAATCATACAATTCTTCATCTTCAATATCTTCAGACAACACCTTAACCATGGTTTCTTTTAACCTCTCGGGATCAACTGGTTTCATCAGATAATCCAAGGCATTCACTTCAAATGCTTTTACAGCATACTCATCAAAGGCTGTTACAAAAACTACTTTAGGTGATTTATCGAGCTCCTGCAACAGATCAAATCCTGTTTTTTCCGGCATTTGAATATCTAAAAACAATAGATCTGGATTATGCTTTTCAATACTTTTCAAAGCTTCTTCTGGGCTAGCACATTCATCAACAATTTCAATCTCATGATAATCCTTTAACAAAGATTTTAATTCCTTTCTTGCTAATCTTTCGTCATCTATAATAATTGCTCTCATAGCCTGTGTTATTTAAAGTCTATTAATTTTTTCCTTGGGAATAATTACCCTTGTCTCCACCTGATCACCTACATTACTAATCTGAATGCTGGCTCGATCACCATATAAAATCTCTAACCGTTTTGTTGAATTCTTAAGTCCAATACCTTCTATTTCAGATGGTTTAGGATTGTATTTGCCGTCATTTAAAATTGTAATGTGTAATTCATCTCCTTTCAACACTCCAATAATTCTCAAGGTCCCCCCTTTTCTTATCCTACTAACACCATGCTTAATAGCGTTCTCAACTAATGTTTGCAACAATAAAGGAGGAACAAGGCACTTTTCAATTCCATCTTCTAATTCGATTTCAATATTCAATCGCTCTTCATACCTAATTTTTTCCAGCGCTAAGTAATCTTGAACAATCTTCATTTCTTCTTCAATCAAAACTACTTTCCTTTTTCCTGTCTGCAAAGTATTTCTCAGTAGATTCGATAATTGCGTAATTGCCTTTTTACATAATACTGGATCCTCTTCAACTAAAGCTCGGATACTGTTCATTGCGTTGAACATAAAATGCGGATTTAACTGAGCTTTTAAGTTATTTAATTCTGTTTCGTTAATAGAAGCTGCCCATTGAAGGCGCTCAATTTCTTGTTGCCTTGACCTTTCAAAAAAGTGATAGCCAAAGTAAATTACAGACCAAATAAAGAACAACAAAGCATTATTGATAATCGCTAAAGTGAGTCGCAAAGCAACAAAGCTTGCAGACATATTCTCATCTCTTCCACCGAAAAACCTGGACAAAGTGTCTTTTTCTCCTCCTATGCCTGCCGTTTCCTTAACATATACCATTATTATCTCGATACCATAAAATATTGTTCCTACAGCGATAGAAGCAAAAATAATCCGAGGTATCGCTTTTACAACATTACTACTCAACCAATCTCTCTGAATAATAAAGTATCGATATAGATGACTAATACCTATTCCCAGGCAAAAAACAATTAAAGATTGTACCAATTTACGGAGCGCTATTGAATTCTCGGCTTGAAATTCTTGAAGCAGTCCCAAAAAAATTAAGAAACCCCAACCTGATATTTGAAACAACCAATAAAACCCTTTTTTTGTCATATCTCAAAGATAATATATAACAGGAAACGAATAATTATAGTTACATGAATGGAAACAAAAGGAAATAATAATACCTAATTTTGAGGATAAGTGATTCCTAAAAATAAATCATCCAGCCAATAGTAAAATAGAGAAGCAGTCCAACAACATCATTAATAGTAGTAATAAATGGCCCTGTTGCTAATGCTGGATCAATATTATACTGATCCAAAACCAATGGAATTAAAGTTCCGAAAATTCCAGCAAAAATGATAACAACAAACAAGGATAAACTTACCGTGAAACACAATTCCCAAGCCTCTCCAAAAGCTATATTGTAAATAAAAATTAAGCTCGAAAGTACCGCACCATTTATTAAGGCAACTCCAACCTCTTTCACAACTTTAGAAAATGTAGAACCATAAGAAAGCGAATTATTCGCTAATCCTTGAACTATAATTGCAGAAGACTGAACCCCTACATTCCCTGCCATTGCTGCTATTAGCGGGATAAAAAAAGCTAAAACAGGAAATTCTACTAATTCATATTCAAATGATTTTATCACAACCGCACCAAATATCCCTCCAACTAAACCGATTAACAACCATGGTAATCTTGCTCTGGTCAAAAGCCAAACAGAATCTTTCGACTCAACATTTTCAGAAATACCACTTGCCAATTGAAAATCTTTTTCTGCTTCTTCTTTTATTACATCAACAATATCATCAATTGTTATGCGTCCAACCAAAATATTGGCTTGATTTAGAACTGGAAGGGCAACCAAATCATATTTTTCCATTATGTTAGCCACATCCTCATCTGGTGTATCCGTTTTTACATAGATAGGTTCTTCTTTATACAAGTCAGAAATTTTAGTATTGTTCCCGGCGAACAAAAACGTTTTTAACGACAATGTTCCTTGCAGTTTATTTTGATTATCCACAACATAGATAGTGTGAACATAATCGACATCTTCAGCTTGAGAACGCAATTCTTCCAGACATTCTTCAACCGTCCAGTTGATATTTGCCTTAATATATTCTTTCGCCATCAAGCCACCTGCAGTGTCTTCTGGATAGCTTAAAAGTGATACAATATCGCTTGCTTGCTCGGCATCTTCGAGCTTCGAGAGTACTTTCTCCTTCCGTTCCTCAGATAAATCTTGGATTAAATCCGTGGCGTCATCTGAGTCCATATTGTCGACCTGACTCGCAATCTCCTGAGCAGTAAATGATTTTAGAAACTTATCTCGGACATCCTCTTCTAATTCAACAAGAACATCAGACGCTACTTCTTCATCTAAAAGTTCGTAAATAAATTGTGCTTCAAACAAATCTATTCTATCAAATATTTCGGCAATATCAGCAGGGTGTAGATCTTGAATTTTTTCGGAAACATAATTCCCATTTCGTTTAGCAACAGCTAATGAAAGTTCTTGTAAAAACTCTTTTGTTAGTTCGAAGTTCATGCCTTTCAGAGTCCGTTAGGTAGTTGTCAATTTTATAATTGACCTGTTGCGAAAATACAGTTTTTAACCAATATAACACCTCAAAAACACCATGGAATCTCAAACGTTACAAAAAACAAACAATACAGCTGGACCAGATTTAACAAAATAAGCTTTTAACCAAAAATTCGCTTTGTTAACTCAATAAATTGCTCAACGCCCAATTGTTCTGGACGCTCTTTAAAAATTGTAGCAGACGTGTCCACATCGCCTAAAAGTTGTTTTAAAGAATTTCTTAACGTTTTTCGACGCTGGTTAAAAGCCATTTTGACTACTCTTTTAAAGTCCTTCTCATCACACGGCAATTTTTTGACATCATTTCGAATTAAACGAATAACACCCGATTTAACTTTTGGTGGTGGATCAAAAACATCTTCATTTACTGTAAATAGGTATTCGATATCGTAAAACGCTTGGAGTAGCACACTTAAAATACCATAACGTTTAGTTCCTGGTGGTTCGGCAATTCTTTCAGCTACTTCTTTTTGCAACATCCCTACAACTTCTGTTACACGGTCTTTTTCTTCCAATACTTTGAACAATATTTGTGAGGAAATATTGTAAGGAAAATTACCTATCACAGCTAGTTTTTCTGACTTAAACCTAGAAAAATCCATATGTAAAAAATCTTCCTCTAGCACTTCTAATCCCTCAAAATTTGAGTTTAGATAGATAACAGATTCTCTATCAACTTCAACAACCGTAGTTTTAAACCTTTTGTTCTCCACTATAAACTTCGTTAAAGCTCCGGTACCTGGTCCAACCTCTATAATCTCTTTATAGCAACCATGATTAGTTAATGCATTAGCAATATTCAAACAAATACTCTCGTCCTTTAAAAAATGTTGCCCTAAATGTTTCTTGGGTTTTACTGTCATTAAGCCATCGATATAGATTTTTCAAATGTAACATTTGTTATATTGGGAAACAAAATTGTTACCTATATTTGATTAATATATTAACTCAATGCTAAAAAAAACAAGACTCTACAGTATTTTGAATTTCAAATGTCCAAGATGCCACAAAGGGGAGTTTTTAGAAACTAAAAATGTTTACAATTTAAAAAAAGCGGGGAACATTAGAGAAAAATGTGAAAGTTGCGACTTAAAATACTCTCGTGAACCTGGGTTTTATTTCGGGGCGATGTTTGTATCTTATGCTCTCGGCGTGGCATTATTTGTTACAATCTGGGTAGCAACAGGAGTTTTATACCCAGAATATTCTGCAGAATTATTATTGGGCATTATCATAGTAGCAATTATTATTCTAGGCCCCTATTTATATGCTCTTTCAAAAATAATTTGGGCTAATTTATTCTTCCACTATGAAGACATTAAATTAAATAAAAATAGATAATACAACAATTAAAAGACATTTTGCTTTTAATTTTAATTTGCCAATATTACCATTAACTTCGTTCTTTATAAAAGTGAACTTTTTTAAAAAATACATACCCATCCTATCCTGGCTTCCAAACTACAACAAAGAAGCTTTTCCTGGCGATTTATCAGCTGGACTTACAGTTGGTGTTATGCTTATTCCGCAAGGCATTGCCTATGCTATGATTGCCGGACTTCCACCGATTTATGGTTTATATACTGCCATGACTCCCCAAGTTATTTATGCTGTTTTTGGAACTTCACGTCAATTATCGGTGGGACCTACCGCAATGGATTCATTAATTGTTGCTGCTGGAATAACATCGATAGCAACGGTTAACCCTGACAACTACATAGCTGCTGCAATATTATTATCTTTTCTTATGGGACTAATGCAATTAGCTTTTGGGGTTTTTAAACTTGGTTTTCTGGTCAACTTTTTATCGAAGCCCGTAATAAGTGGCTTCACTTCTGCTGCTGCAATAATTATTGGCTTAAATCAATTGAAACATGTTTTCGGAATAGAAATTCCCAGAAGCAATCAAGCACATTCTTTGTTGTATGACGCAGGAATAGCTATTAACTCAACCAACCTAGTTACTCTTTGCCTTGGATCAGGAACTATTCTTGCAATTATTTTTTTAAAAAAGTATTTAAAGAATATCCCTGCAGCCCTAACTGTAGTTGTAATCAGCATCTTAATTGTTCAATTTTTTCATTTGGATTTCTACGGAGTGAATATTATCCGAGATATTCCTACTGGACTCCCCAGTCCTTCAATCCCTGATTTTTCCCAAAATTATTTTAAGGACTTGTTACCCCTAGCACTCACCTTATCTTTAATTGCTTTTATGGAGGCTATTTCTCAGGCCAAAGCCATTGAAGATAAGCACAATGATTATAAAGTAGACCCTAATCAAGAACTAATAGCACTGGGATTAAGTAATATTGTAGGCTCTATTTTTAAGAGTTACCCATCCACAGGGGGCTTTTCTCGAACTGCCGTAAACAATCAATCCGGAGCAAAAACGGGAATATCTTTTATTATTGCAGCTAGTTTAGTAGCAATAACATTGCTGTTTCTTACTCCACTATTTTATTATTTACCAAAAGCCGTTTTAGGCGGGATTATCATCGTTGCTGTGCTAGGACTCATCAACATTAAGTACCCCGTCAAACTATGGAAATACAAAAAGGATGATTTAATTATGCTCTTGGTAACATTTGCTGTAACGTTAAGCATTGGAATCAAAGAGGGGATTATTGTTGGAGTAATTCTGTCTTTGGGATTTTTAATTTTCAGAAGTACCCGACCTCACATTGCTGAATGCGCAAGAATTGAAGGAACAAATTATTTCAAAAATATAGAAAGATTCGATAATACAACAGGTCGAAAAGATGTTCTTATTTTACGTTTTGACGGACAGCTTTATTTTGCAAACACTAATTATTTTAAGGACCAATTAAATGATATGATCGCAAAAAAAGGTCCAGACCTAAATTTGGTAATACTAAATGCAGAAGCAATTAACCACATGGATTCAAGTGCAGTTCAAATGTTGGATCAGACCATCCAAGAACTTTACAAAAAAGAGATCTACTTTGCAGTTGCAGGAGCGATAGGGCCTGTTCGAGATATTATTTTTAACAGTGGACTATCTGAAACAATTGGAAAGGAACTGATGTTTGCTGATGTCAACAAAGCTTTAGAATGTTTAGATGAAGATAAAGCTATGAACTTTGAAAGAATTAGCAAACGGATTGCTTTACAAAATAACAGTAATTTGTAACTATAGTTGCTATATATTTTGTCACAATGGTTTATTTTTGCCTTAGATATAGTAGAATATGAAAATAGAACAAATATATACTGGATGTTTGGCGGAAGCTGCTTACTACATCCAATCGCAAGGAGAGGCCATAATCATTGATCCATTGCGTGAAACTGCACCATATATTGAAAGAGCGGAAAAAGATGATGCCACAATTAAGTACGTTTTTTTAACCCATTTTCATGCGGACTTTGTTTCCGGACATGTTGATTTAGCCAGCAAAACAGGGGCTATAATTGTTTTTGGACCCAACGCAAAAGCTGATTTTGATTTTCACATTGCTCAGGATGGAGAAGAATTCAAAATTGGTGAATTAACCTTAAAACTATTACATACTCCTGGTCACACAATGGAATCTTCGAGTTACTTATTATTAGATAAAGAAGGTAAAGAAAACTGCATATTTACAGGAGATACTCTTTTCATTGGAGATGTGGGAAGACCTGATTTAGCCGTTAAATCCGACTTTACGCAAGAAGATTTAGCAGCACATTTATTCGATTCATTGCGCAGTAAATTAATGACATTGCCAGATAGCGTTATTGTTTATCCTAGTCATGGTGCAGGATCTGCTTGTGGCAAAAACATGAGCAAAGAAACTTTCGACACCCTAGGGCATCAAAAAGAAGTAAATTATGCTTTAAGGGCTGATATGACTAAAGCTGAATTTATAACAGAAGTTCTTACTGGGCTAGCTGCTCCGCCGGCCTACTTCCCTAAAAATGTTGCTATGAATAAATCAGTAAATACCGCAATAGATGACATTTTAAAAACGGGAACAATTGCGCTTGATGTTGATACGTTTAGAGCTATGGCTTCCAATGAAGGAGCAATGATAATTGATACCAGACATCAAACTTCTTTTACCCAAGAGCACATCCCTGGATCAATATTCTTTGGAATTGATGGTGGTTTTGCCCCATGGGTTGGAACCCTTGTGTCAGATATAAACCAGCCTATTATTATAGTTGCTGATGAAGGGCGGGAAGAAGAAGTTGTAACTAGGCTATCCAGAATTGGATATGACAACTCTCTTGGATTCTTAAGAGGAGGAATAAGGGCATGGAAAGAAGCTGGGCTAGAAACATCTTCTATTATTTCATTACAACCGGCAGAAATAGTTGAATTAGTGAATGCCGAGAAAAGCAATTTAGTTGACATAAGAAAACCTTCTGAGTTCCTCTCAGAACATGTTTTAGAAGCTGTAAACGCACCACTAGATGTGATTAATGATCAAATGGATGATCTATCTAAAGACATCACTTACCACGTTCACTGCGCAGGTGGTTATCGTTCGGTAATTTATATATCAATCATGAAATCAAGGGGGTATCATAACCTAATTGACGTTGCGGGAGGATATGGTTTAATTAAGCAAACGAAAGGATTTCATCTCTCTGAATATGTTTGTCCCCACAACACTATAAACAATATGAAAACTACGTTTGAAATAGAAAACTTAAAATGCAGTCGCTGTGTTAAAACAGCAACTGAAGGAGCGGCAACTTTAGATGAAATATCTAATGTTATTGTTTCCCTTGAAAACAATTCTATCACATTTGAATCTTATTATGAAAGTTCAATTAACAAATTAGAGGAGAAACTAAAAGAAATTGGTTATCCAAGAAAAGAAGAAGTCTCTTTATTGGACAAGGCAAAAGCATATTTAAATAAATAAAGCAGCATACCAACCAAAAAGTAGATTATGAATACAGAAAACATAGACATTAATGAAGCGACAATTATCGATGTGAGAACACCTTCAGAGTTTATGATGGGAAATGTTAAGGGATCTATAAATATTCCTTTAGATGAAGTTGCTTCCAGAGTTGAAGAATTTAAAAATATCAAAGGTAACGTCGTTTTGTGCTGTGCTAGTGGAGGGAGAAGTGGTCAAGCTACAATGTTCCTGCAACAAAATGGACTTTCAAATGTTTACAACGGAGGTGGGTGGCAAACAGTAGATGCACTAAGATGATAGTCATTTCCAAGAAAATGAAGAAATGTAGCTTGCCAAATCTCACTAGCTAAATTAGATTTTATGTCAAAATTCAGTGATTTAATAAATGGAGATACACCTGTCCTAGTGGATATGTTTGCGGAATGGTGTGGGCCTTGCAATACGATGGTTCCTATTTTAAAAGATCTCAAAAGCAAAGTGGGTGATAATGTCAAAATTATAAAAATTGACATTGATAAAAACCCACAGGCTGCAAAAAAATTTCAAGTTCGAGGTGTTCCTACTTTTATTCTTTTTAAAAAAGGCAAACTACTTTGGAGGGAATCAGGAATAATCCCAACAGATCAATTTGTTGAATTAATCAATTTACATCAAGAGTGAAAGGCTTTGACCAACCTTTTCATAAAAACACATCCCTGTGGCTGATAGCTTCATTAACACTTGGTCTAGCTCCTTTTACTCCCCCACACATATGGGGTAAATTAAAGTGGATTTATGGTGGCGGTGCTTTTACTGGAGAAAACCCGATGCAAGCCATGGATTGGCTGGACTTGGCGTTGCATGGAACACCATGGCTAATGCTCCTTATTTCATTTGGTATAGCAATAAAAACTAAATTGAAAAATAAAAATTAAGCGAGGGAATCTATTTATTTAATAGGTGGCCTAAATAGAATTTATCTTTTGCCTTATTTTCAGCTAGTATAATTAATTCCTCTTCCGAGAAATAATAAGCCTTCGCGAATAAAATAACATCTTCTTGCGTTCCCTCGAACAATCCTAAACAAGGGTTATCATTTACAGCACCATTTAAATCTACACTGCAAACTCTCGTTCCCATAAGAGCATTATCACCATAAACATTTTTGGTTTTTTTTATTTCTGCCCCGACAGGATTATAAAAAACAGATAAAGTTGTGTCCGTTCCCACCAAAATAGAGGAACTCCAATAACCATTGTTGAAATTATCAACCTGATTACTTGCAATTGGCGCTGCCCATAAAAAATCTCCTTTACTGGAAAACTTAACAACTGCAATTCCTTTACGTTTTTCGACGCTTGCTTTCTCTGTTTTATTTACACTTAAATGCTCTGCTATTAAGTAGCTAATACCTTTTGGAGTGACAATTAGTTTCTTCACATGAAACTTATTCAGTCCATTACCAAACTTTGAGATTTCCTTTTTGCTTTTTAAACCTGAAATCAAATTTTCTGGAAGCATTAATTCTTTTCGGTAAACAGGCAATGAGGACTCATCATACTTGATAATAAAAGCACCTTGAAAAGCAAACCCTTTAAAGCCAGCAGAAAAACCTGAAACGATTAATTCTTCATCTTTATTAAACGCTGCTGTAACATCAGCAATTCTCATACTTCTTAATTTTACATCATGATGTTCCTCAATTCCATTTTCTTTAATTAACGTAAGCAAGTATGTGTTTTTTGTTTTTATTCTTGCTCTTTTAAGAATGTACAAAGAGCCCTTATTATTTATAAAAGGAACGTTAAACCTTCTTTTCATAGAAGCCAACGCATAGCTATAATCTTTTGTCAATATAAGCTGAAGATCTTTATCCAGTATTTTTATTATTACTCCTTCATTTTTCTCCTTAGTGTAAGGTTTCTCGCACAGAACGCCTACTTTTTGACCATCACTACTTACGGCTATTTTAAACTTTGCCAAATAACCTCCGTTCGATTTTAATGACGCAAGCAAGATTGTTCTAGATAATTCTCCCTTATTATTTAATGTATAGGCACTTAATTGGTCTTCTTTCTTCTCATTGTTGTGAAAAACAGAAAACAATGTCAAGCTACCATTAACTTGGTCAATGTGCACAATTTCATCTCCGGGCACCTCGACATTATTGGCATGTAAAAGCAAATTATTAGCATTCAAAATATCAATAGATATAGAGTTTTTAACCCCGGAAATTCTTTTGACGACTGAATATCCTGAATCTATATTTGGAAAAATTTTAAACGGTGTTTCTGTTTTAAGCTTTGAAATCGCAGCGCTCCATTCGCATTGGTAATCTTGTGAAGATATAACAAAATAAAACAGAGAAAAGATTATCACAAGAATCAACTTCATACTTGGCAAAGTAATTTAATTACCTCAAATCTAAGAGATAATATTCATCTCTACAAATATACCGCCAAAACAAGTGGTTTTAAGAAAAACCGAAGGTTATACGAGCTCTTGAGACTAGCTCTAAGCAAAGCCATGAAAAATTTTAAAGGAATTTTACTTTTTAACGAAGCCTTCCGTTAAATTGTCATAACTTAACCAATAGCTATCTTTTTCTAATTCCGAAACATCCACAATTGCACCAAAACCACGAATTATTATTGCTCCAAACTTATCATAAAGTTCATACTTCGTTTTACCACTAAAAATAATTTGGTTGGCTTTTTTATTGTAAACATAAGTCAACTTGGGCATTAACGAAGTTATTTCTATCGATGCAGTTTTCTTAATCTTTCCTTTTCCATCTTGTTGTATAACTCTGAATTTGTTTACTCCTGAAATAAAGTCAACGTGAAATGCATACCTATTAATTACTGGAGTTCCTTTTCCTTGCACCTCGCCAATATCTACCCATTTACTCCATTTGTATTGCTGTATAATATAGGGCAGAGAGCCAAACTCACCCGTCGTAATCCACTCTAAGAATCCATCCTTTCCAATTGTAATATCCTCCGTAACAAAGGTAGGTTTAGAGTGTAAGACCTCCAGGATTAATCACTTTGGGTGTGCAACCATTTTTATGTCTTATCTCAATGATTACGGCATCTCCTAACTCCAATTTAAAATTATTTAAATCAATTTCAAAAGCACTCGAATTAACCCCATCCGTAATGAGATCACCATTTACTCGAATCTCGTAGGTACAATACCCATATCCTTCACTTCCAAATGAATTGGATACGTAAATATTTTTATTTTGGTATTTCCCTTCCAAAATTATTATACCATCTCTATCCGCCTCAATATTAGGGACTTCAGAAGGAACCATTGTAATTAATGGCAAGTTTGAAAAGTATATAATAAGCGCTATTAAATTCATTATTCCTAATAACCTTCAACCAAGGTCAGATAAAAATGTTAATTACTTCATTCAAAGTTAAGTAACCTATTCCTATTGCACATCCTGTATCATAACAAAGAATCTATTTTATGATTAAACTATACATTTTTCCTTTAAAGCGTTTAATTTTATATACGTTTTATACGCATAAAGTTTTGTTTTAGTAAAATATGCTGCAAAACTTAAATACTATTGAAATCAATACTTGGCTAAAAACTCTTTTGAAAAGTGGCGCATTTCATGAAAAAAGACATTGAACTCATCAATAAACATTGTCTCGTTTTGCTTAAATTCCATTACTGAATCCCCGACAGAAGAACCAAAGCCCATTCTTTTGCCGATTTGCATTAAAGATAATGCTGTACCTTCGATAGTTTGGTATCTAGAAAACCAATCATTCGCTCTCATGTGTGTGTAAACTGGAATCATCCGGGGTGGCATTTGATGTATGCGGGTATCCAAATAATCGTAGGATTTTTTTATAAATAATGATAATTTTTCATTCGTGTATTTATCCCACTCTATGCAAAGTAAATGATCATATAATATGTCCGTTATTACTCCAGATATTTTTGGATAATTTTTGTAAAACCTTCTCTTACTTTGTAAATAAACTGGATGCGAATCTGTAAATGTATCAATCTGCCTATGCAGAAGGATTCCTTTCTGAATGCTAGCTGAATAATTTTGATACTGCTTCCCCTTAATAGCATCTCCAATAAAATTACCGAAAATCACATCTTCATCATTACCTGACAAAATTAAATGTGCTAAATAATTCATGCTAAATTAAGCTTGAACTCCATCTATTTTTGCTACTGCTAATGGAAGCTCTTTGTCCAGGTTATCTGTAGAAAAGCAATCAATAACTCCAGCATATTTAGCTTCTTTTCGCATATTCTCATTCACTTTATCCGTAAAAAATAAAACAGGAATATTATATCCAAAACTATCCATTAATTTCTTAAGATCAAAGCCAGTAAGAACGGTAAGATAAACTTCAGACAAAACTAAATTATAATGGTTAACGGCAAGTAATTGAATAGCATCCGTTGAATTTGTGCAAGAATCAATGTTTACTATTTCTTCTTCTCCTAAAATATTTGCTATCCAACGAACATCGTCCTCACTTGAACTTACTATTAACACTTTCATCGTAAAATTTAAAAATTTGCTACGCTAAAGTAAAGAACATCAGCTCAATAAAAAAACACTTTTCTCATTATTTTAATCATAACTAAAAATTATCTCGCTTACCTTTTTCTTTATCACGCGTAAACACTATTGTGGCCTCAACAATTTCCTCAATAATTTTATCAGTATAAGCATAATTCCATGCAATCTTTTTTTCTGTATAACTATAAGAAGCAATACCAATCGGTTTGTCTCTTAAAAAATTCATATCCAATTCTTTTCTATTTTTAAACAACCCTACATCCACTTTTATCCTAGTATTTCTTTTTATATCTTTTGGCACATCAGTTGTTTCTACAACAAGATATTTGCTTACGTAATCGTGTTTTGAAAATTCAATTTTATAAACGTACCCTGTATCAAGATTAAACAAACATTTACCGGTTTGGGTAACAGTAGAGTCTATTAATCCACCATTTTGATATAAATATACGGACCCAACATTCAATTTTCTCCCCATTTCCTCTACAGCTGAAAGCTTGACATCAAAAACTATTTTTACACGCTTTGCTTGACCTGATATAGTTGAAATAAAACTGACAAATATAAATGCATAAAATAACCTCATAATCTTAATTGTAAAAAAACCAATTCTTTAGTTTCACATTAAGTTTAGCATATATTAAAAGCTGTAATTTAGAACAAGAAGATCCGATATAGATATTGTTCATGATAAAAATTATTACTTTTTGTTTTTTATCGCCTGACTAATTCCTTCTAGCACAACATTGAAAGATGTTTTACGAATACTTCGAATTGTTCTCAAAGCAGATGTGTTGTGCAGCAACGGGTCTAATTTTGCTCCTTCATCAATAATTTTCATCCAAAGTTCGACAAAACTAACATTATCCTCCTTTGCTTTTTCATGCAAATATGCAGCAATTTCCGCTATTGAAACCTCAGACAAACTAGCGCTTGATTGAGTTTCTGTTTTAATTTTTGGAACATCCACAAGAGTGTTTGGTTTTCGATTAATAAAATCTTCTTTCGTTGTGGTTTTACCCAAATCAATTTCATTTGGATTTTGATTCAGGTAATCAGAAAGGTCCGTAAGTGTGTTTTTTTTTGCCATGACTACTCGTTCAAATGTTTAATGATTTGCGTTGCTACCGATCGATATCTTTTTTCAGGCTTTATTGTACTTGGGCTTGTATATAGCTTCCGTTGAGGCACATACGTATCAATCAGATCAGCATTTAAATGTTTTAGGACCTCCCTCACTGTTCGCATTCTCGTATGACTGTGAATTCTGTTCGGGAGTATATATAACTTAAGGTCTGGTTTAATATCTTTTGCAGGCAGTAAATCTTTAACTGTTTGATAGGCAACCAATAAATCATTTTGTGTCAAACTAGTGGTAATAATAACCATATCACTTTCCAAGCACAACTCTCGAATTCCTTGATCTGTCGTTTTTCCAGCGCTATCAATTATTATGTAATCAAAATCATTTCTTTTTCTAAGAATTTCAATTTCTGAAGCAACACGATTATCTTCTGATCCAACAATTGGAAAGTTATTATCGACTGAAATCTTTCTTTTAAAGAGTTCCAATTTACGAAGGGAATTAAGCGTATAATTTGTATCTGTTTCTACCAACATCACTTTTTTTCGCCGACTCTGCAGAGTTGTAGCTAAGTTAACAGCATTGGTAGTTTTACCAGATCCTCCTTTCCTACTTATAAATGATATTACTTTTGTCATAACTAATTTCAAATTCCCTAAAAACAGTCCTTTAAAAAACTGCTGAGGCAATTTCTTTAACAGCTGTGCTTTTATTCATAGTGTAAAAATGCAATACGGGGGCATTCTTTGCTTTTAACTCTTTTGCTTGTTGAATCCCCCATTCTATACCAACGGCTCTGACCGCAGCATTCGTTTTACATTTTTCTAATTCGTTAGCAAGTGTTTCTGGCAAATCAATATTGAAAAACTTAGGCAAAAAAGTAGTATGCTTTAAGGTCGTAATAGGCTTTAACCCTGGAATAATTGGAACATCAATACCAGAAGCACGACATTTATCTACAAATTCAAAATATTTGGCGTTATCATAAAACATCTGCGTCACAATAAACTCTGCTCCTGAATCTACTTTTTGCTTTAAATGTTTCATATCAGAATTGAGATTCATTGCTTCAAAATGTTTCTCAGGATAACCTGCCGCACCAATGCAAAAATCCGTTGGTGAGTTTTGACGCTCATCGTCTAAATATTTACCATCATTCATAGTGGCTATTTGCTCTATCAGTTGCGAAGCATAATGATGACCACCAGGACTAGGGTTAAAAACCGATTCAGATTTAATTGGGTCTCCTCTTAAAGCAAGGATATTATCAACCCCCAAAAACTGTAAGTCAATTAATGCATTTTCTGTATCTTCTAGATTAAACCCTCCACAAATTAAATGGGGAATGGCATCCACTTTATATTTATGCATAATTGCTGCACAAATACCAACAGTTCCTGGGCGCTTTTTTATGGATATTTTTTTCAATAATCCATCACCCATATTTTTATAAATGAATTCTTCTCTGTGATAAGTGACATTGATAAACGGAGGGTTAAACTCCATTAATGGATCAATTCCTTCGTATAAATTCTCAATTCCTTTACCTTTTAACGGCGGAATAATTTCAAACGAAAATAGAGAATCGTTTGCATTTTTGATATAATCAGTAACTTTCATTATCTATATTAGGGATGCAAATATATAGTCCAAACACGAGAAAAGATAATTATTTAGCAATTCCCTTTGTTCTGCAAATCTATTGTCCAAAAATTACCGAAGTTTTTCACTACTTTTGCGCAGCTTATTTAGAGAAAGAATGAAGAATATTCGAAATTTTTGCATCATTGCGCATATTGATCACGGTAAAAGTACCCTAGCTGACAGATTATTACAGACAACGGGAACCATTGAGGATAGAGATATGCAAGCCCAAGCACTCGACGATATGGATATTGAACGAGAGCGTGGAATCACAATAAAAAGCCATGCGATTCAGATGGACTATAAGCAAGATGGTCAAAACTATGTTTTAAATTTAATTGATACTCCCGGGCACGTAGATTTTTCATACGAAGTTTCCCGTTCCATTGCTGCTTGCGAAGGAGCCCTATTAATTGTTGATGCTTCTCAAGGAATTGAAGCACAAACAATCTCGAATCTATACCTAGCTATTGAAAATGATTTGGAAATTATTCCAATATTGAATAAAATGGACTTAGATAGCGCTAACCCAGAAGTCGTATCGGACCAGATAATTGAATTAATTGGTTGCGACCAATCTGATATTATCCCAGCAAGTGGAAAAACAGGTTTAGGTGTTGATTCTATTTTGAGAGCAATTGTAGAAAAGGTTCCTGCCCCTAAGGGAGATTTAAATGCGCCGCTTAGGGCGATGATTTTTGATTCTGTGTACAACTCATTTCGAGGCATCATTGCCTATTATAGAGTTCTTGATGGACAAATTTCAAAAGGCGATCGTATAAGATTCGTGAATACAGAAAAAGATTACAATGCGGATGAAGTTGGTATTCTAAGAATGGATATGGAACCACGCGATGTTGTAAAAGCAGGAGATGTTGGATACTTAATTTCCGGAATTAAAAAAGCGGCTGAAGTTAAAGTGGGTGATACCATAACTCAGACAAATGATCAGTGCCAAGATGTTGTTCAAGGATTTGAAGATGTAAAACCAATGGTTTTTGCGGGAATTTATCCTGTAGACACGGATGATTTTGAAGAGCTTCGATCATCTATGGGAAAATTACAATTAAATGATGCTTCATTGGTGTTTGAACCAGAAAGCTCTGCAGCATTAGGGTTTGGTTTTCGCTGTGGGTTTTTAGGAATGCTTCATATGGAAATCATTCAAGAAAGATTGGAAAGAGAGTTTAACATGACGGTTATTACAACTGTTCCTAACGTTTCTTACAAAGCATATTTAAATAAAAATGATGAGCTACTTGTAATTAATAACCCTTCTGATTTACCTGAACAAACAAAACTAAACTATATTGAAGAGCCCTACATTAAGGCTCAGGTTATTACAAAATCCGATTACGTTGGGCAAATCATGAGTTTGTGTATTGAGAAAAGAGGGGAACTAACCAACCAAGTTTATCTTACCCAAAATAGAGTTGAAATTAGTTTTGACATGCCATTGGCAGAAGTTGTATTTGATTTTTATGATAAGTTAAAAACCGTTTCTAAAGGTTACGCTTCTTTTGACTATCATCCAATTGGGTATAGAAGATCTGATTTGATTAAACTCGATATACTTCTTAATTCGGATCAAGTGGATGCACTATCAGCATTAGTGCACAGGAGCAATGCCTATTCGTTGGGTAAAAAGATATGTACTAAACTGAAAGAGCTCATACCCCGTCAGCAATTTGAAATCCCTATTCAAGCAGCAATTGGAGCTAAAATAGTTTCGAGAGAAACGATTAAGGCCTTGCGCAAAGACGTTACCGCAAAATGTTATGGTGGAGATATTTCCCGTAAAAGAAAGCTTTTAGAAAAACAGAAAAAAGGTAAAAAACGAATGCGTCAAGTGGGGAGTGTAGAAGTTCCGCAAGAAGCATTTTTAGCAGTTTTAAAGTTAGACTAGACTGTATGCAATTAATCGTCGTTCGAAAAAAAGAAGTGATACACTGAGCAGATTACATTCCCTTTTAATATAAGCATAACTTAATTAATTGCTACCGAAGAATTTTTAAATACTATGCAAAATGCTTCAATAAAATAATAGTTGAATTTATGCAAAGGCTATGTTCTCAGCCATATATTTGCATGATCTGTAATAAAAAGTATATATTTGCAGCTAAATTTATAATTAATTATCATGAGTAACGGAACAGTAAAATTTTTCAATAATTCCAAAGGATTTGGATTCATCATTCCAGAAGAAGGAGACAAAGATGTATTTGTACATGCAAATGGTCTAGTTGATGAAATCAACGAAGGGGACAAAGTAAACTTCGATATCGAAGAAGGTCCGAAAGGATTAAGCGCAGTAAATGTGAAAGTAGTTTAATAAATTACGTTTAACACATTTGTATTAAAAAAGCCTATCATAGATAGGCTTTTTTTGTAGGTGAAATTCTCAAAAAAACAAGCTTTATCGGAATAGAAAAAGATCAATAGAATGTAACAAAAACAACTGGGAATCCTTTAAAAAAAACTAATTAATGTATATTGCTGGCCACATTTAATGAGGGAAATTATGCAAACAGATAAAATGCTAACTTATATTGAAGAGGTATTAAAAAACATGCCAACTGACTGGGTAAACTTAACAACCCATCGATTAGATATTTACGATGAAAGTTTAGCCAAAATTGAGTTTTTAGACCAATTTGAAAAGCTTTATAGCGATAATAATTCTGAACCTTCCGCGCTCAATGGATTGCGCACTGCATATGACTATATACGACTAGGTCATCCATTATCCTGTGTCTTAGAGTGGTCAATTGCGAACTTAAATAATACCAAGGCAGAAAATGTAATCAGTTTTTCGTCCAAGACGACTCCGCTTTTAGCCATTTTGAGAAAAAACTTATTGTCAAATAGAAACACGCAAATCTTTTACACAGGAATAATACCTGATTTTTTCAACGAAAACGTAATCAAGGAAGTTTACGGCTATAATTTTGAATTGATACGAGTGAACAAGGCATCAGATGTTTTAGCCTTTGACGGCAGCAATATTTTCATTTCACAACATATTGAAATTTCCAATTTTAACACCAATGAAAATGTTGATTTCTTTCTCAATTTACATACAGAATTTGGAAGTGTTTTATTGGTAAACGGCCAAGAAAATGAAAGCTACATATCCGAAATACAACACGTTAGAAGAAGAGAAACCATTGCAATGACGCCGATTAATGCACTTTCCGCATTAAAAGGGTTAGCAACCTCATCTTTTGATGCTACGCATGCGGCTAATGTTGAGATTGACAAAGCAGCTACTATAGCAGCTATTAAAGAAATTACCGGTGCACCTACAAAAGCACTGGTAGGTTCTAGTGGGCTATCTATCCAATATGCTATTATGATGGGTCTGATAGATTATGCAAAAGAAAATCACAAAGGAAAGGCGATTAAATTTGTTGTTCCTCCCAATTGTTACGGAGGAACCAACGATCAAGCAAGACGTGTTGCTGCTTGTATTGAAAATGTAGAAGTGGTAGATTTACCAGTAGATGGTGACCATGATATGGTTCAAAGCATTGAAATCGTTTTAGATAAAATCGCTAAAGAAAATGCCATACCTTATATTATCGCTGAGATCCCAACCAATCCTAGAGTTGAAGTTCCAGACCTTAAACAATTAAGAGATGTTCTAAGTAAAGTACGTTCCACTGAAATTGATGAAGTGGCTGTCGATCCAGTTTTTATTTTAGATCAAACCTTTTGTCCTAATGTACTCTTCTTAGGTGAAGATAAAGTACTCTGTGATGTACGAACCATTTCTTACGCTAGTGGGTCTAAATTCCCGAGTGGAGGCCAGTGCACTGCTGGTTATTGTGTAGGAAATAAAAAGACCACTGCTTTGATGGATAAAATTGAATTACATTTAGAACTGTGTGATAATGAAGCAACCAATCTTCAATATAAAATATTAGCCAAACAACTGCCTTCAATGCTGCAGAGAATTAGTGATGCGTATAAAAACACGCGCGAATTTGTAAACTTCATCAAAGAAACTTTACCAACTGCTAAAATTAATTTTGTTTCTGAAGAACTGGCTGCACAAAGTTTTACACCCTCTGTGTTTTCGTTAGATCTCCCTACTAAAGGCAATAGCCATGAAGAAAGAGAAATTTATAAAAGAGAATTGAATTTGAAATTAATCAATTTGATGATTAGTAAGATCCCCAATGAAAGCAAGTACTGCGTTAGTTATGGTCAACTCAAAGGGTGTTATTGGACCATACCAGCCACATCTACTCAAGGAACGACCAAAGAAGGTGACAAAGACTACATCGCAAGGGTAGCTCTTTCGGCTAATATGGACCTAGATTTGCATAAAAAAGTTTTTCGAGATTTTGTTAAAAATATTTAACCGTTTCTTTTCTAGAAAGTCTTTACTCGAGAAAATCATTAGCAAAAATATTATAAAGAAATTTCCTATATTTACATACATTACTTTTAAAAAAAACTTAAACAAATGAATAGTATAAACCCAATATGGATAATAATTGGACTAGGCGTAATAATCGCATTTTGGATTGTCTCAATTTATAATAAATTAGTCCAACTTAAAAACAATAGAGAAAATGCCTTTGCAGATATTGATGTGCAGTTAAAACAAAGACATGATTTGATCCCACAACTTGTTTCAACTGTAAAAGGTTACGCTTCTCATGAAGAAGGGGTCTTAACCGCTGTAACCAAAGCGAGACAAAAAGCCGTAATGGCCAATACGGTTAATGACAAAATTGCTGCTGAAGTTGCTTTAACATCTGCCGTGTCTGGTTTTAATATGCAGATGGAAGCATATCCAGATTTAAAAGCAAATCAAAACTTCATGCAACTACAAGAAGAAATGTCGGATATAGAGAATAAATTGGCTGCAGTTAGAAGATACTTTAATTCGGCAACAAGAGAAATGAATAACGCTGTTCAAAAATTTCCAAGTAATATTCTTGCAGGAATGTTTGGTTTTAAAGAACAACCTTATTTCGACTTAGGTGTTGAACAAAGAGAAAGTTTGGACAAAGCTCCTGAAATTAACTTTTAGAATTAGCAGCATTGAAATACATAGGCCTACAAACACAAATTTCTAGAAACAACTTTCGGTCAATTTTATTACTGATCGCTTTTCCTGCTGTTATACTTGGAAGTATATGGCTAGTTATATTCATCTTGACGAAAATGGATAGTTATAACTCCGACCCCTTTGGGGTAGCGAATTCGATGTTCATGGAATTCGCTCCTTTTGTTCTTATTGCTATTTCCGTTTGGTTCATAATTGCATTTCTATTTCAAAAGCACATGATTAAGATGGCTACCAAAGCGCATACATTGAAACGAAAAGACAATATGCGTGTTTATAATTTGGTCGAAAATCTCTGTATGTCGAAAGGTATGAAAATGCCAAAAGTAAATGTAATTGAAACCGACGCGTTGAATGCTTTCGCAAGCGGAATAACGGAGAACAGCTATACTGTAACACTAACCCAAGGCATAATGGACAAACTAGAAGATGATGAGCTAGAAGGTGTTATTGCGCATGAGTTAATGCATATAAGAAACAAGGATGTTCGGTTACTTATTATTTCAATCATCTTTGTTGGGATTATTTCATTTATCATCCAAGTTGCATTTAGAAGTGTTTTATATGGAGGAAGAGGCAGCAACAAGAAAACAGATGGAAGGTTAATGCTAATCGTATTAGCTGTATCTTTATTAGCCTATTTGTTTACGGTTATGTTCAAATTTGCACTTTCGCGAAAAAGAGAATACATGGCTGATGCAGGTGCTGCAGAAATGACAAAAAAACCACTCGCTTTAGCTTCTGCTTTGCGCAAAATATCTGGAAATTCTAAAATAGAAGGTATCCCTTGCAAAGATGTTGAACAAATGTATATAGATAATACGCAAAAGAACTTTTTGGGAGGACTAGGAGGATTGTTTGCAACACACCCTCCTATTGAAAAAAGAATAGAGACGTTGGAGCAGTTTTAGTTTTCCGCGTCTTCAGGGTTTATTATCTAAAAAAACTCATGATCTCCATTTAGAAGAACGCTCTTACTTGAACCCCTCCCGTATGAATTGCATTGTTTTCTTCTGTTTTCCTACCCATATAATTGATAGTCAGTTGAAGATTGTTTGCTAATGTTCGCTGGTAAGACAAATTCCAAGTAATGTTGTTTCCTGGCTGAAGTGCTTCCAACATTTCAAACGCCACTGAGGTGTTCGACTCTCCAACATAATTAATCATAATATAATTTAGCGTAGCATTAATAACACCTTTTTTTAATTGATTCATTTTCAAATTCCAGCCGATATCGGTGATGAAAGCCTCTTGCCCTCCAGACTCTATCATATTAAACTTCTCCCTGTAACTGCCTGAAAAAGATGTCCGAAAAACAGTAGAAGGCTGAACCGTGAACTTCACTTCGGAAGAAGTATTAATCAACCGATAATTTTTATTAGGAGCATATTCAGAATTATTTATTTTTATCTCCTGCTCAGTCGAAGTCTGCAAAGTAACTTTACGCGTTATATTCCAACGTATCTTTTCTTGATGGGTGGCTCTTTCTCTAGCGTCAAATCCACTTACCAAAAGCAACTTATTCTTTACCTCCTGATATGTGTATTCCAATCCAAATTTAGGGTTAGAACGGTTAAAAAATGTTGAATTCCGGAATGAAGAGCTCAACGACTGCAATGCCGTATCGGAAACATTCGTTATAAATGGGTTTGTTAATTCTGATATGTCTTGTAGTGATGTTTTTCTCTCTATTCGCAAAGCAGTTTGTGTATTGAATCGATTAATAAATTTTCCCAATCCTTTTTTTGACCTTATGATAAATCGAGGATTTAAGCTCACGACTTGATTGAACTGATTTGAAAATATTTTTACATACTCATTCGATGGCGTAAAAGCTCTTATATAAGTTGCTTGATCCGAAAATGCGGCTATTTCAAACTCACTTAAATCTTTAACATTATCATCGTTATAATCTATCCAAGTATATACCCCTTGACCAGCTGGCACTTCTATATATGCAAATACTTTCTTCAACTCCAAACCGCTACCAATTTCATAAAACGTAGAAGTTCGAATCGCTCCTTTAAGTATCTTCATATTGTATTCCACTCTATTTAAGAGAGTGTTATCAGGCTTTACAGAAGTCAAAACCGAGTCTTTAATTTCTAAAACACGATACATAGACCTAACCCCAAAACGATGATTTGGATTTCTATTAAGCTCAACAGAAACTCCTGGATTCATAGCCAAAGCAGCATTATCTATACTGTTATTACTTGTGTACTTATCCAAACGTTCTTTGTAAAAGAATCTAAACTTATTTTTGCTTGAGTCTTGATTTTGAATATAGACTTCCCAATCATAATATTGATAGCTATTATTCCAAAGTGAATCTCCCGTTTTGAATAAATTCATTTCATGATCATCTTTGAACCCAATTCTAACAAATCCAAATTGTTTAGAAATATCAGACTTATGTCTCAAGAAAGAGGTTTGATTGATACCCTGCGTGGTTAAATAACTAGCATTGATTTTTGCATTTACACCTTTTTTCCAATCAACTTTTAGCATATTTCTATATCCTGAATATATATCCGTAATTTGATAAGTTGTAAAATCATATTGAATAATACCTACCACTCTGTTTAGCAAACCTAAAGACACTACACCATTATACTGGTCCTTCATATTATCAATCGACTGCACATTCCAATTTCGTTGAAATTCAACTGTCCTGAAGCGCTCTATTCTTTTAAAATTAGATGACTGCGTTTCAAAATCTATAGCAGATTTAAACTTCCATTTTTTCGAAGAAAACATAGGTTTAATAGTATTAAATGATGCTTTTATTGCATACCCAGTATTATCATTTGAGCTTAGTGGTGAAAAAGTATTCAAGTCTTCATTTGAAATAGCGGCATCAAAAAACATTCTACTATATTTTGAAAATTTTTTCTCAAACCCAGCAGTGATCATTTGACGCTTTTTAGGAGTTGCAAGCACTCTGACAGGTTCATATGTTCCGTTCAAAACCAAAACACCATCTAAAGTGTCTGGAGCAATCCACTTATACAGACGTCCAAAAGCGCTAAAACCTTCTTCTATATAGTTCCCATTTCCTATACCAACATTCGAAAATACCAATCTGAAGTATGCACTGTCCGGATTGCTAGAGTTCACATAAACGGGGTCATAGCCCAAAGAATCTACTTTTTTGTATAAAACCTGATCGGAAGTAAATCCAACACTATCTGCACTTGGGGCAATTGCTGACAGTAAATCATCACCAACCTGTGCAAGTAAGTCTTTCTCGGATTGAATCAAGTCCTGCTGCAAAGGTTGATTCTTGCTATCCTGTTCGGAATAAACATTTAAATGAATCTTCCAATCATTCACCTTAAAGAGGTTACTTGACTCAACTACAGAACGTGCATAATTTTTATCTGAATATTGAAACTCAATGGTGATTCTTTTATCTTTGGTAATTAATTGCTTTGGAGTAAACTCTATTTCTGAAGTATTGTAATCAATTATGTAGTCATTCTCCTGACCTCTAGTTAATAACCTTCCGTCAATATAAACTCTTTCGGTACCGCTAAGAACTATAATGAATTGTTCGTTTTCTACGCCTGACAACCTATAAGGGCCTTGGTTCCCTTCAACTCCTTGAATTACGTTGCGACCAAATTTTCCTTTCGAAATTGCTGCACTGAACCTATTCTCAACAAAAGACATAATCGTGTCTGCGTTTTTATGCTTTTCAAGTATATTATTTGTCACTTTCGTGAACCCACCTCCTTGTGCTCTTTTGTTATAATTCAAAAAATATCCCTCAGGTTTTTTCATCCAAAAATCACCTGCAGTAAGTCTCCATGTATCAGAAAATAATTGAATAAAAACTTGATCAAAATCTTGCAGCTGCTGAGTATTTCCTTCTGGTTGAATCGGCAAGTTATCATCTGTAACAGAGGCTAAAATCGAAATGTTATTAGAAATTCTTCCGGATAACTGTAAATTCAAATTAGAATTAATTGATAAATCTTGATTATTTCCAAACATTACACCACGAGATATACTTCCTGATTTATTTAATCCTCCCATATTAAATATATCCGATTGAGTATTTACGGTCGAAAAACGAAAAGGGATAGGTGAATTATCTCCATGACGAAACATGGAGTTAGTGTCCTTATGAAAATATCTCTGATTAAAATTTACTGGAAAAACCCTGTAAGTTATTACCACGTCATCTTTGATTGGAGTGCGCCAAACCAAAATTGATTTCATGGGTAACAGCAGGTAGTCGACATCACTCACTAGTTGATTATTTGCCTGAACAATTACCGATCCTGGCACAATACTTAAACTATCTAAAAGAGTACTGTCGGAGATTATTTTAATTTTTTTGACTCTCAAAGAATTGGGCAAGTTTTGCCCAACAACCATAAGATTAACTAACAGTAACATGGTTGATATTATCCAATATTGAATATGTTTTTTATCCTTTTTCAATGAAAACAAAAGACAAAAATAGTTTACTTATTACAATTAACTATTCCCAAAACGAACGATTAAGCCATATCGTATAAGCCAGCCCATAAAAAATATTTAATTTGTATACTATTTTCCTTATATTTGCGGCTTATTTTAACTCGTAAAATTTAAGAATGAAAAATATATTTCTGTTTAGCTTGGTTTCTTTAATGATTGTAGGAGGGATGAGTAGTTGTGGTTCAACTGAAGAAACTAAAGACGAAGGTACCCCTGTCAGCTTGACTGAAGCCAAAGGACATTATCTTGAGGGAGATAAAAAATACAAAATCTGGTACGGTGGTATTTTTAGAATAAATGAAGTTGAAAATTTTAAAAACCTTTACCCGCATAGCCTAACAGATGCTATTTCCAGTCATATCGGAGCTCAAATATATCAAGGGCTTTTTAGATTGAATCAAAAAACTTTGAAAGTTGAAAAGTGCCTAGCTGAAGACTACTCAGTGAACGAAGATGCAACTGTTTGGACTATGACATTAAGAGACGGAGTTTATTTTCACGATGACCCTTGTTTTGATGGCGGTAAAGGAAGGAAAGTTACGGTTGAAGATTTTAAATACTGTTTCGATAAGTTGTGTGAATCGTATCCAGACAACAAACTTTATGAACTGTTTCAAGACAGAGTTGTTGGTGCTAAAGAGTATTTCGAATCTACAAAATCAGGATCTCCATTAGAAGGTGGTGTTTCTGGGGTAAAAATTATTGGAAATTCAATTGAAATAACACTGAAAAGCCCTTTCTCGGCATTTGACAAAGTCTTAAGCCACAATGCTTGCTGGGTGTTCCCTAGAGAAGCTTGGGACAAATACGGCAGTGACATGAGAGCCAAATGTGTTGGATCTGGACCATTTAAAGTTGATGTTATCAAAGAAGGTGTTCAAGTAAGACTGGTGCGTAATGAGAATTACTGGGAATCGGATGAACATGGAAACAAACTGCCCTACATCAACATAATTAAAACAACTTTCACGCAAGACAAAAAAACCGAACTATCAAGTTTCCAAAGCGGAAAATTAGATATGATTTGGAAACTTCCTGTCGAAGAAATGTCTTCTGTTTTAGGGACTTTGAAAGAAGCTCAGAATGGTGAAAATACAGAGTTCCAATACCAACAAAAAAGAGGTATGTCAACACAATTCTACTGTTTCTTGCACACAAGTGAATTATTTAGTGACTTGAGAGTTCGTAAAGCTTTCAACTTAGCAATTAACAGGGAAGACCTTGTAAAGTACACTTTACAAGGAGAAGGAGAACCAGGAATACATGGTTTTGTTCCTGACTTTGGTGCGTACGACAATAAAACCATTAAGGGGTTTAATTTTGATCCTGAACGAGCCAGAGAATTAATGGCAGAATCAGGACATACAGACGGTAAAGGACTAGAAAACATCACACTTTACATTAATGAAGGAGGCTCAACTAATATATTACTTGCTGAAGCCATTCAAAATCAACTGAGAGAGAATATAGGTGTTAAAATAAATATTGAGCCCTTACAAATGCCCGTTCACATCCAAAAATTCCAAACAGGTCAAGAAGATTTTTGGAGAATTGCTTGGGTAGCAGACTATCCAGATCCTGAAAACTTTTTGAAATTATTCTATGGAAAAAATGTTCCTGCGGATCCAACTGCAGAATCATTTCCAAACTTCTCTAGATATACAAATCCTCAATTTGACGAGATGTTCGAAAAAGCTCTCGCGGAGGTTGATGATGACACTAGGGATGAATTATTCCACTCATGTGACAGTTTATTAATTGCTGATGCAGCATTTATGCCTATCTACTATGATGAGTATATTCGTTTATTAAAATTGAATGTTAGAGCATTTCCCCAGAATGCGATGGAGTACCGAGATTTATCTAGAGTATTCTTTTCAAGAGAAGAGGAATAACTTTTTCAACAAAAAATTATTGAAAAGGAGTGCTAATGCGCTCCTTTTTCATTTCAAAAAACAACTAATTTAGCTTTGGCTTATCTTTTGTTAGTTAGCATACAAATAAATTGAATTATGAAAAAAACCCTCTATATATCGGTTATATCTGCATTTATTCTTGCTTCATGTGTTCCCGCAAGAAAATACCAGGATTTGGAGAGCAAACAAAAAGAATGCTCAGACGAATTAGATAAACTAAAATCAAGAAATGCTGATTTAGAAACCTTAGCAACTGAACAACATGAAAAGGTAGTGGACCTATCAGAAAGAGTTTCTCGTTTGAAAGGAGACACTACTCTATTGGGAAAATCTCTGCGAATGAAAGAAAAGCAATATGACAAAATAGATGCTTTAAACCAGCGCATACAGTTACAATTAGAATCTTTACAAAAAGGAAGTGCTATTGAAAATCAACGATTGATGGCAGATCTGAATGCTACAAGGCTTGAACTTCAGAAAAAAGAAGATGAACTGAGATTACTAGAAATGGAATTGAGTCAAAAGAAATTAGACTTGGACAGGCTTTCCTTAGACCTAGCTGCAAGAGAAAAAAGAGTAAACGAATTAGAAGCTTTAATTGCACAAAAAGATGCAGCTGTAAAAGCATTGAAAGACAAAGTCATGAATGCCCTAATGGGATTCAAAGACAAAGGTCTAAGCGTAGTTCAAAAAAACGGAAGAGTTTATGTAAGCATGGAAGCTAAACTACTTTTTCCGTCTGGAAGTACGGCAGTAAATGCCGAAGGAAAGAAAGCCTTAGTTGAATTAGCGAAAGTATTGCAAGAGCAATCTGATCTGGATGTTTTGGTGGAAGGACACACTGACTCAGACAAAATGAAATCTTCAGCTCATCCAGAAGATAACTGGGAATTAAGTGTATTGAGAGCAACATCAGTTGTTAAAATAATGCTGACAAGCAGCTCTATAGACCCTAAAACGATTACAGCTGCAGGTAGAAGCATGTATTTACCTATTGATGAAAATGACAAAGCAAAAAACAGAAGAATTGAAGTAATTCTTACTCCAAAATTGGATGAATTATTTGACATGATATCGAATGAGTAATAACGTGAAAACTAACTCAATCTAAAGACAGTGCCGTCAAACTCTTTAAACCAGTTGCCATCTTTTTGAAATAAAAGGCTAGAGATGTTTCCTCCAATGGAATATCTACTGGTATAGTTAAGGTTATCGGAATGTCAGCAACTATTGGCATCGCTTCTCCAAAAGTAACAGTTGCTTTTGTATGCAATGGTATCCTGATTGGAACCATTAAATCCACCGGAATTTTCATAGACAACCCAACGGGCAGTGTATCTACAATTAATAAATCCACAGGAACAACACTATTCACTTTTAAATCTTCATCAAAACCAACATACAGACTTTGCTTAACGGGTATTTTTCCTTGTATCGGAACTGAAGGACCCCTCTTACCAAAAATGGGCATCTTTACTTTTTGATTCAACGGAATGGTATCATCGACTAAAATATTTACATAATCCGTGACAGTAATGGTAGTATCAAGTCTAATATAATCTTTTACCCCGATTTTAAAGGGTATTAACATATCTTCATTGACCGGAATATTGGCTCGAAAAGGTATTTCACTTTCCACCAACATATCAATACCTACCTCAACTTTACTGGTAATATCAATTGAGGTTTCAACTGGAATAGCTTCATCAACAGTTACCTCAGTAATAATATGTTGCTGCGCCATTTCTTCCATGGTATCGCCTATAACCTGCAACCTTCCTTCAGAAATATTTAAAGCCGTAATTAACACACCAATAATCCCAAAGTTTATAAGCAAAGTGAGAATTACCGCCAAAAAGATTCTTTTTTGAAATCGTGTTAAATTCTTAAACATATACAAATGTAATTAATTAGAAATAAAATTATTACAAAAAAAGAAACGGCTAACCCAACTCGCTGTAAAGGAGCATTTGTCTGTCTAATACATTAGAAAATTATAGATGCTTCCATTAATTTCTACAGAAGCTTCCCTATCACAAGTACCATCACCAAAATCTACTGTTCTTAAATACAAATCTTCCGGCGCAATTTCAATGACTCCCTGTTTTACCCACCTGCATAAAATTGCAACTCGTAGAGCAGATGTAACTGTCATGGCATAAGGCCTTCCCTCTCTGTTTATTCCTGCTGCGGTTCCAGTGACATCATATTCATCGTCAAATATTCCCAATAACCCTTGAGTTGCTTCTCCAATAACCCAAGTTCGAACCCTATTACTTTCATAACTGGCAACATCACCATTAGGGTATGTAATAACAGCTCCAGAAATTACAATTGTAAAATAAGTTTGATTATCAGCATTTAAACCATTATTCGTAACCGTTTTAACTCCTTCTACCTTATAATCATTTACATAATAATCATCGGTTTGTATTGAAATCACTGTCCCTGCATCTCTGTAATAGCCCGTTGTTGTTGCTATAACTTTACCCCTTCTTTCAATACCATAGGCATCTTCACAGTTTACCGTTCCAAAATCAATAGTTACAGTTTTTGGGAAAGTTGTATCCCCAATAGGAGGAGTTAACGTCACTGTGGCGCATGCATTATAAATACTGGACAAATTCAGACCTGCCTTCTCTAACCCATTCTCCTTCATCGCATCTTCAGTAACTTTAAAAGCATCGTTAAAAACCATCTCCGCAATTGCATTATCTTGACTCGTAACAGTTGATTTGTTCAACTTTCTTTTCTTACAAGAAATCGTTCCAAAAGCTGTAAAAAGTATGGTTAAAACAAAAATTATATTTGTGGTTTTTTTCATAAAAAAAATAAATGTAAACAAAAAAAAGAATAAACTAATTACTCGTAGAAATGCATTTCTGTTAAGTACTTGAAAACCGGCTGAGTAAGCAAATAATTGACATCCTTTTTCCCCTTTATTGCTGACCTAATAAAACTAGCAGATATTTTCATGACAGGAACATCATCACACATAATTACATTTTGATGCTTCCGCAATCCATTGTCTACTTCTACTCTGGCTAAAGTCGCTTCTTTCTCCTGTTCCGTCAAAACCCTAGGATAAACATAAATCCGATTATTATTAAGAATATCCTCGTAATTTTTCCACTTATGAAATGTTCTCAAATTATCCTCTCCCATGATTAATGCAAAACTATAATCTGGGTATCTTTCATTAATATGCGCCAGGGTATTACTTGTAAAAGAAGGTATGGGTAAGCTAAATTCTATATCAGAGGCTTTTAATTTAGGATTATCTTCAATTGCCACTCTTACTAAAGCTAATCGATGATAATCTTGAAGTAAGGAATCTTTTTTCTTCAATGGGTTTTGAGGAGAAACGACCAACCAGACCTCATCTAATTCAGTATAGTTTGCCAAGTGATTTGCAATAACCAAATGTCCAACATGAATTGGGTTATACGTTCCAAAAAACAAACCAATCTTCTTCATCTTTTACAATTTTAAAAATTCGGCCACCACTGTTTCTGCATCTAAAAAAGCTTTATTCAAATCATCATTTAATAAAATATAATCAAACTTCTCAGCATAACTCAATTCCATTTCAGCCTTACCTATCCTTCTTGCAATAGAAGCTGGGGTTTCCGTTTTTCTTGACTTCAGTCTTTCCTTTAGGTGCCAAATAGATGGTGGCTTCACAAAAATCGCCATTGCTTTATCTCCAAAATGTCGCTTGAGTGCAATTCCACCTTCAACATCAACATCAAAAATAACGTGCTTCCCAATCTTCCAAATTCTTTGGATTTCAGCGTCTAAAGTTCCATAAAAATTGTTTTCATAAACCTCTTCCCATTCAATAAACTCTTTATTTTGAATGCGTGTTTTAAACTCATTAACTGATATGAAATAATAATCGACGCCATCCCTTTCTCCAGCTCTTTTTTCTCTACTACAAGCACTAACAGAAAACAATAAGTCATCGAATTTAGACAAAAGATGATGCACTATTGTAGTTTTACCAGCACCAGAAGGCGCACAAAATATTATGGCTTTACCTACACTCATTGATCACATAATATTTAACGCCTGCTCTTTAATTTTTTCTAATTCATCTTTCATCTGAACAACAATTTTTTGCATTTCTGCATGATTAGCTTTCGAACCTAATGTATTTATTTCTCTTCCGATTTCTTGTGAAATGAACCCTAATTTTTTTCCTTGTGCTTGTTCTTCGTTCATTGTCTTAATAAAATGTTCGCAATGTGCCTTAAGCCTTACTTTTTCTTCCGTAATATCGAAGCGCTCCATATAGAATATTAATTCTTGCTCGAACCTATTTTTATCAAAACCATCTTTAGAAACTATGTCGTCAATGTTTTTTCTAATTCTTGTCTTAATCGTTTCTATTCTTTCCGATTCAAATGGTTCCACTTGAACCAATAATGAAATAATTTCATTAATCCTTCCTTCAACTTCCTTTTGCAAAATGTCACCTTCAGCAAGTCGAAATGAATTAAACGAAACCAGTGCTTCGTCTATTAATTTATCAATACCACTCCATTCTCCTTCGGATAATTTTTGCTTTTCAGAACGCATAACCTCCGGCATTTTCATCAATGTTCCTAAAATGTTTTCTTCCGAAATATTCAATTCCGTTGAAACCTCTGACAACCCCTTGTAGTAATTTTTAAGTAACCCCGTATTAATAAAAAAGTTTTGTTCCCCTTCTAGTGATTCATAACTGATACTAATATCCACCTTTCCTCTTACTACCTCTTTAGCTGCTTTACTTCGAACAAGCATTTCCTTCTGACGGTAAAGACCAGGAACTCTTAAACTGCAATCCAAAAACTTTCCATTCAACGAGCGTACCTCTACAGAGATTTTTTTATTTTCAACAACACCTTCGGCTTTTCCATAGCCAGTCATAGATTTTATCATAAATCAACTTTTGCACAAAAATAAGGAATATACGCAAGCTCAACTCTTTTGGGGAATAGAAACAATGAATACTCCTAAAAAAATTATTATTCCAAATACAATTTTTTGCCAATCCATTGTTTCGCCTACTAAACAAACAGCTATTAGTGAAGTCAGAATAGGCTGAAGATAAATAAACGAACTTGCCACTGTTGGGCTAACCTTCTTCAATCCATAAATATTTAGTAAATAGGCAAAGAAGGTTGTAAACACAATTACATAAATAATCTCCAAAATAATTTTATTCGGCATAATCCAGTTAATTGAATCAACTTGACTAAACCCAAATGGAAACACGAAAAGTAAACCAAAAGTAAAAACCCATTTAATAATAGTTATGGGAGAGTATTTAGACATTAGCGGTTTAGCTAGGATTAGATAAATTCCGTAACAGGTTGCATTTAAAAGAATTAACAAATCTCCCCAAAGACTTGATTGTTCTGCCGCACCTTTACCTCTAAACAGGATTAGAAGCACTGCTCCTGTCAACCCTATTCCTACGCCAAAAATCTTCCTTAAGGACAGTTTCTCCTTTAACATAACTGTGGCCAAAATCAACACCAATATTGGGTTGGTAACCATAATAATTGACGCATTAATTGTTGAAGTATGGTGCAAACCTTCAAAAAACAACAATTGATTAGCAGCAACTCCAAACAAACCACATATTGCGAACATAAAATAATCCTTTTTTTCAATCTTTTCCTTTTTTGTAAAAAAGGAAACAATCCAAAAAAGAAAAACAGCTCCAACAACTCTAAATAAAATAAACGAAAATGCCAGAAGATATCCCTCTTCCATTACATCTTTTGCTAAACCATAATTAACTGCATAAATTAGGTTCGCAAAAAACAGCGCTATTAATGGAACAAATGCTTTAGGCATTAATGTTCTCCTTTGCTGATGCGACAACTTTTTTAGAATTACCCACAAATATTTTATCGTCAAAAATAATTACAGGTCGCTTAAGGAAGGTGTATTCTTCTAAAATTAAGGCTTTATAATCCGACTCAGACAACCTACTTTCTTTCAGTCCCATAGACTTATATTTCATTGCTCTTCGACTAAAAAGAGAATCGTAAGACCCTGCAAGGCGATACATTTCTTCAATTTGTGGTACTGTAATTTTTTCTGTTTTAATATTTTGTTGTTCCCAAGAATCGTCCATTCCTAACTCTTTTATTATACGAGCACATGAAGAGCAACTATCTAAAAAGTATATTTTTTTCATCTTATTCAATAAATATTATATGCAATGTTACGAAAGTATTAATTTGCAACTTGAAATCGCTTATGTCAAATTAACGATATTATTTTTTCTGATGAATTTAAGGAAGAGTAAATACTTCATTTGGACAATTATTCTTTTTGTTTCAACTTCATTACCGTCAATAGTAGAGGTATTCAGTAGCTGGAATTCTCAACTGACATTTAAACAAGAAGAAACCCAAATATTAAAACATTTCATCAAATATGAAGTTGTTTTTTCATTTTGGGCTACGATTATCATGCTGCCTATTCTTATAAAGAATGTTCGTAAATATTACTTACTATTCTTAGGCCTAACCATTTTTCCAATTAATCTCTTTTATTTTATCCATGTTATACTATTTGGAGCTAGTCCAAATTCTGCAACATTGTTCTCGATATTTTCTACCAACCGCAAAGAATCATGGGAATTCTCCTCTGATTACATTTCCTTCTCTATTATTATAATTATCCTTCTTTACCCTGTGGTATTTTATTTAGTATATAAACTATTATCTAGGCTTTCATTTTTTAGGTCTTTTCATATTGCATTGGTTACTATTATGATAATATTTACTTCTTTTGGATTCCTTAAGTTTACGAAAAGACTTGGCCCAATTTCTTTCAAAAATATTCCTATTGTTGAAATTGGAAAGTCTTACCAAACGTTTAGGGAAGAACAAAGGTTAATTGACCAAATGATGGCTAGCAATTACAAATTTAAAACTATTGTTAACGACCAACCCAAAGAACCCGAAACACATGTAATTATAATTGGAGAATCCACTAGTAGACACCATATGGGAATTTATGGCTATTGGAGAAATACAACACCTCTGTTGACCGAACATAAAGACGAATTTATTTTTTTCGACAGTGTTACAACTCCAAATGCTCATACTGTTCCGGCTCTGACCAAAGCTTTCTCAATTGAAAAAACCCCAGCGACTTTAATGGATCTTCTTAGTCAGGCTAAGGTTGAAACGCATTGGATAAGTAATCAAGCTGTTGTTGGAGAAAACGAAACTCCTATCTATCTTTTCGCTAGCAGAACAGACACTAAAACTTTTGTTAATTCCGGAGGGTACGGAAAACAATTTGATATTAATGTATTACCAGAACTTCAGAAAATTGTAAAAGAATCATCCGGAAAAAGAGTTGTTTTCATTCACCTGCTTGGAACACACCTATCATATAAAGAAAGGTATCCAGAAAACTTCAACACGTTTAAAAACTTTCCAAAAAAACAAAAAAAGGACCTTAATTCCATTCAACAAAACTTTATAAACCAATATGATAATGCTAACAAATACAATGATTTTATTATTAGCAGCATTGTAAAAGAAATTCAAAAATTGGACCATCGTGCTACGGTAACCTATTTTTCAGATCATGGAGATGAAGTTTATGATATGCGGAATTTCCATGGTCATTCTGATGTGCTACAATCTCATTATATGACAGATGTCCCTTTTGTTTTCTGGAGTAACTCAAAATACAAGGAAAATAATCTAGACCTCATTAAAAGATTAAAAACAGCAAAATCAAAATCATTTTCACTTCAAAATTTCTCTCATTTTGCTCAAGACATAATAGGTGTGAAATGTGAAGACTATATTGAAAATAAAAGCATAGCAAGTTCTGTATATTTAAATAAGCCGAAAAAGCAACTAGAGACAGTTATTGCGAAAACAACTAACGACATTCCAAATTTTGGTATTTGGGTACATCGAGTTAACGGAATAGATCGCTTAAATGAGGTAAAAAACATGTTCTCTGGATTCGAAATAGACTTGGTCTACAACCTACAAAACAACTATTTTGATGTGAATCATCCACCTGCTGAATCTATCAAATTATCCCTATCAAGTTTGATCAATAATCTAGAAAACCCTGCTGAAAAACATTATTGGTTAGACTTAAAAAATATAAACAAACAAAACTGTGAATCTGCTTTGAAAAGACTAGTTGAATTATCGAATTTACATGATATTCGTAAAAATTTTATACTCGAGTCAAAATGTTTAGATTGTCTGCAAAGATTTAGTGAAGAAGGTTTTTTTACATCCAAATATTTGCCTTTCTATCATCAAATGGCTGAATCTGAAATGAACTACTTAATTTTTACTTTATCGGATAGTTTAAACCATTTATCTGTTTCTGCTATATCACAAGAAAGGGGTGCATTATCAATATTAAATTCAAAATTTAATACCTGTGACAAATTAGTTTGGGATCTTTCGCTAGACTGGAAAGAAGAATCAAGCAGAAAAGAGGCAAAAGAAATTTTAAAAGACAACCCTTCTATTAAAGTTCTGTTGGTTAGGTATGAGACTCCCTCATATAGATAATAAGCTATTCATTAAGCTTACTATTAATAAATAAGTGGTCCCTTGGTGAAATCGACATTTACCACTATTTCATTATATATTGCCTAAGTAAACTTACTTGAACAAAGCACAAGTTTCAAGAATAAACTTAAATTCGTGTTTCATTTTTTCTTAAACCATACAATATGAAATTCGGAACTAAAGCCATCCATGAGGGAGTTTCTCCAGATAGTGCAACAGGTGCTATCATGACACCTATTTACCAAACATCTACTTACGTTCAAGAAGGAGTTGGAAACCACAAAGGATTTGAATATTCAAGAACATCAAACCCAACAAGATCGGCATTGCAAGCTAATATTGCTGCAATCGAAAATGGCAAGTATGGAGCTGCTTTTGGTTCGGGACTAGCAGCAATTGATTGTGTAATAAAAATGCTTAGTCCAGGTGATGAGGTGATTTCTACAAATGATTTATACGGTGGTACTTTTCGTATTTTCAAAACAATATTTGAGAAATATGATATTAAATTTCACTTTGTTCCGATGGGAAATACGTCAGCAGTAGAAGAAAAACTAAATGAAAACACGAAACTAATATGGGTGGAAACTCCTACTAACCCAACCATGAAAGTTATTGATATTATTGCTTTGGGAAAAATAGCAAAATCAAACAATATTCTTTTAGCTGTTGACAATACTTTTGCCACCCCTTACTTGCAAACACCTTTAGATTTAGGAGCTGATATTGTAATGCATTCAGCAACAAAATATTTAGGGGGTCATTCAGATACAGTAATGGGGATCTTAATAGTTAAGAATGATAAATTAGCTAAAGAAATGTATCGTATCCAAAATAGCAGTGGTGCTATTTGTGGACCAATGGACTGTTTTCTAGTTCTAAGAGGAATAAAAACCTTGCATTTAAGAATGAGAGAGCACTGTAAAAATGGGAAAGAAATTGCTAAGTTTTTAGTAAAGCACCCAAAAGTTGATAAGGTTTATTGGCCCGGTTTACCTTCTCATCCAAATCATAAAGTAGCCAAAAGCCAGATGAAAGACTTTGGCGGAATGGTCTCTTTTACTACTGTTGGTGATAAATTGGAAGATGCTTTGGGAATTGTAAAAAAAGTCAAATTATTTTCATTAGCAGAGTCACTAGGAGGTGTAGAATCTCTTATTGGTCATCCTTCAACTATGACACATGCAGCTATTCCAAAAAACGAGAGAACAATAGCTGGCATTGCAGACTCTCTAATCCGATTGAGCGTTGGGATTGAAGATGCTGAAGATTTGATAGCAGATTTGGAACAAGCTTTAAGTTAAGCGCATTAATAAATTTGGAAGCAACTATTCCATTTAAAGTGTGTTTGTATAGAAAATCAAACAGGGTGTTTCAGGTTCCTATTGAATCACATTTGCGCTTAACCTTATGTTTTAACCGTTCGTCAATCTAATTGCTTACTTGAAACACAAAAATTGTAAATTAGTCCTCAAACAACCTAACCTAATAAATTTATAAATGAAGCACTCTTTTCTCCTAATAGCTGCCTTATTGCTAAGCACGCTAATTTCGGCTCAGCAAAATGCGATTGATTACACAAACACTAGAGATGGTGAAAATGTAGAATACTGTCGCACACACAAGGAAATGAAAAAATTACTACTGAATCCTGTTTATCTGAAAATGCATGCTGCTGATCAAGCAATGTTGAAGGAAAGAGAAGAACAAATGAAATCCCAAAAACAACAAGGAACAGTTTACACATTTCCAGTAGTGTTTCATGTTCTGCACAATGATGGAGCGGAAAACATTTCCAATGAACAAATAATAGATGCTGTTTCAATTTTAAACAGGGACTATAGACTGCAGAATACAGATGCAAACAATGTAGCTGCGGCTTTTCAAGGTATGCCTTCTGATGTAGAAATTGAATTCTTATTGGCCACTAAAGCTCCGAATGGAACTTGTTTTAACGGAATTACAAGAACCAGTTCTCCGCTGTCTTTAGACGGCAGCAACGGACAAGATCAAATCCAGGCAATTGTTTCTGGAAATGATGTTTATCAAGGAAATTGGCCAGGTGATGAATACTTAAACATTTATGTTGTGGCCGAAGCTGGCGGAGCTGCTGGCTACACAACTACCCCGAGTATGTGGTCTCAATCAAGTATGTATAACGGAATATGGCTTTTACACAACTATACCGGATCTATTGGAACTTCATCCACATATGCCAGCAGGGCCTTAACGCATGAAGTAGGACATTGGTTAAATTTAAGTCATACATGGGGACCAAACAATAATCCAGGAAATTCAGCAAGCTGCAATGATGATGATCAAGTTTCGGATACCCCAAACACAATTGGTGTAACTGCATGTAACCTCAATGAAAACTCCTGCGGTCCACTGGCAAATGTTCAAAACTATATGGATTATTCGTATTGTTCAAAAATGTTTACACAAGGGCAAGTGGATAGAATGAGAGCTGCTGCAACTTCATCGATAAGAGATAATCATTGGTCTACCTCAAATCTAAATGCCGTTGGCGCAGTTTCTAACCCGCCGCTTTGTAAAGCCGAATTTTCTACAACTCGATTCACCGTTTGCCAAGGAGAAACATTGGATTTTACAGATGAATCCTTCAACGGAGCAATAAGCAGTTGGAGTTGGACATTTGATGGAGGCACACCTTCTACTTCTTCAGACCAAAATCCTTCTGTTACATACAATACCCCTGGAACTCATAATGTAATACTAAACGTATCAGATGGATCAACAAGCCTAACCGAAACCAAAATTGGATACATCACCGTTGCCCCGAGTACAGGTAATAACTTGCCAATTTTCGAAGGTTTTGAAAATGCGAGCAGTATCCCCAATTCAGATTGGCAAGTGGAAAACTTTGACGGAGGAACAACATGGCAAGTTACAAGCGCAGCTGCAGATCTTGGGACCAAATCTGTAAAACTCAATAACTACTCGAATAGTGAGGAAGGCGACAATGACGAATTAATCAGTATGCCTTATGACCTATCCAACATGGCCTCAGTAACAATGACGTTTAGTTATGCGTTTGCTCAAAAAAGCACTGCTAACACAGATAAGATTCAGATTTTAGCTTCAGATGACTGTGGCGCTTCATGGTCTGTTCGAAAATCGATTCCGGCTTCCCAGATGAGTACTACAGGCGGATCTACGGTATCAGGTAATTTTACACCAACAAGTTCTCAATGGAAAGACATTACCATAACGAGTATTGTTGGAGGTTTTTTAACCGATGGTTTTAAGTACAAATTTGTATTCACTTCAGGAAAAGGAAACAACTTCTACCTTGACAACATTAATATATATGGAACAGATACACTTGGTAACCAAGTTGGAAGCCCAACATCTATTAAAGAATTTATTAATGAAAACAATGTAAACGTTTACCCCAATCCAGCAACTGATAATATTTCGATAGCAGTCGACTTGGCCAATAGACAAGAGGCATTTTCAGTGGGAATTTATGATTTATTAGGGAAAAAAGTGCTCTCCGTATTTGAAGGAAATGAAATTGAAGGGCAGCACATATATAATGTCTCAACAAAATCTTTAAGCTCAGGAATGTACTTAATACTGATTGACAACGAAAACAGCGTTGTAACTCAAAAACTTATCATTAAGTAAAATTACCGAACCCGTTTTAAAACATCCCGTTTAATCATTTATGGTAAACTGGGTGTTTTATTTATTTACATTTGCGCTACCTAAAAACTTTAAATGAAACGCATAATCAAGTTATTCCTTTTTTCCGTGCTAAGTGCAGTAGCATTATTAACCTCATCGTGTACTACAGATTTTGAATTAAATGCAGAGTATGATGAAATTCCAGTAGTTTTTGGAGTTTTAGACCAGTCCGTTGATACGCAATTTGTAAAAATAAACAAGTCTTTTATAGGTGGAGGAGATAACATGTCTTACGCTGCGATAAATGATAGCTCATTATACTCCAATGTTGTTGGCAGGGTAGAAGAATATGTAGATAACGTGCTTACTGAAACTTTCCCTCTAGAAGAAATGTGGGTAACTAATTTGGATGAAGGCATTTTTTATACAGACTCTCAAAAAGTGTATTTCTTTGTTCCTACTTCTTTAACTAAACCTTACTTAAACGAAGATGCTACATATAAATTAATCGTTGATGTTTCTGAAGAAGCTCAGCCTATTTTAGCTGAGACCAACCTCATAATAGGCAGTGATCTAAATTGGGACTTACTAACTTCAAACGGCGCAGTTCAGAACGGTATTATCTTTGCGGATGCTTCTACGCTTTCGCAAAACGATTATTTAACATCTTCACCTAAAAGCACTCCAGGAGGAAACGCGGACAAATATGAATTTAAATTACGTCTGCATTTTACAGAACTCACATTTGCAGGAGTTTCTACCGAAAAATATGTCGAATGGAACTTAGGTGAAGTTGCGGTGGTAAGTGGTAATTTGAAAAAAGAAATCTCCGGAGAAGCATTTTACAGTGCAATAAACAATAAACTCGCTGGCTACGCTGATGAAGCTGATGTGGAAAAAAGAATAATTGGTGAAAATAACATTGAACTAATCGTTACCGCGGCAAATGAAAACCTTAGTCTATTTATGGGAATAAACGAGCCTGCAACAGGAGTTGTTACGGAACAGCCTATTTTTACCAACGTCGAAGGGGGGGTAGGAATTTTTGCAAGTCGCTTTTCGCGTAATTTATCTTCATACCTTAGCGTACACTCAACGTATGTTCTTAAGGAAGGTGCAGAAACGAGTGGATATAAATTTTGTGTTGATCCGGCGTGGGATGTAAGTCTTAATGGCCATGACATGAACATTACCTACCCCGGAATTACTTGCCCTTAGGAACCGCAGTTGCAAGATGAGGAAAAATGAATTTTGGTATCTGGAAGCAGCGTTGTAATTCTTTCTTTTTCGTCTTTTGTAAATTGTATAACTCTTAGGTCAAATTCTCGCAGTTTTTTTAACTCATTTAAACTTTCTGGAAAAGAATTTAGGTTGTTACTCCACATATCTAGGTATTCCAATTTTTGCAAGTTCTTTATCATATATGGAATATCTTCAATATAATTTTGATTCAACACCAATTTTTTAAGGTGCACCAATTCAACAAGGCCACCAGGGAATGCATCTAATTTATTTTTCCCTAAATCTAATTCTTGTAAAAAAAGTAATTGAGAAATACCCTCAGGAACGGACGAAATTTTGTTTTTGCCCAATTTTAAAATATTTAAATTTTTAAATTTTAAGATCTCAAGTGGAAAGGCCTTTAACTTAGACTTAGTAAGGTCTAAAACATAAACGGCATCAGGTGTTTTAGACGCTTTCTCAATTGTTTTATAGATATAGCAAGTATCCAATTCTTGATCAGAAAGAATCTGAGCATAACCATTTGTAAAAAGCCCAATAAAAATTATGAATAATAAAAGCTGATTCCGCACTTAGTAAAGTTATAAAATAATTCTATACTTTGAGCGTCTATCGCAAAACTAACAATGCAGATTCTTTATCCTTTTGTAATTGCTCTTTTAGTTCCTCTAAATTGACAAACTTTATTTCATCCCTCAATTTAGTAGAAAATTCAACTTGAATGTTTTCACTATAACAATCTTCATTCATTCCAAATAAATGAACTTCAATTGAAGAGCAATCAGCATCACTATTAAAAGTAGGGCGGCTTCCGATATTAAGCATCCCTTTGTAATGATGATTTTTAACCGTAACCATAACAGCATAGACTCCTTTTCCAGGAAGTAATTTATGCTTTTCTACTATCTTAATGTTTGCTGTGGGGAAACCCATTTGTCGACCAATTTGTTCACCTTCTACAACTATTCCGGAAAGTGAAAAATTGTATCTTAGATACTTATTCGCCGCAGAAATCTCTCCAGCCTCTATTGCTTTTCGAATTTTTGTGGAACTTACTTTAATCTCATTAATCTCTTTCGCAGTAATCTCTATAACATCAAACCCATAAACCGGAGCTAATTCTTCAAGCAATTCAAAATTTCCTTTTCTATTTCTTCCAAATTGATGATTGTATCCAATAACCAAAGTTTTAACCCCAATATCGCGAATTAATAAGTCGCGAATATACTCGGTAGGCGTTATTCGAGAAAATTCTATACTAAATGGTAAAATAAGCAGATGATCCAAACCAAAAGATGCTAACAATTCTATTTTTTCGCTTAACGTATTTATTAATTTTAAGGAATCGTCATCCGGAAACAACACCATTCTTGGATGAGGATAAAAGGTTAGCAACAATGTTTCGCCATCAGTTTGTTTGGCTACCTCTTTAAGTTTCTCTATAATCTCCTGATGCCCAACATGCACACCATCAAAGGTGCCAACGGTGGCAACCAGGTTTTTAACTTGTGTAAACTCTTCTATACTTTTATAAACTTTCAAACTAAACTTATCTTTCGAAGCGCCCAAAATTAGTGCTTTTACTTTTAAAAAATTAAGGTTATTTCAATTACTTAATGGTGTGTTAAAAACCTGACAAAAATCACTGAAAAATTTATTTATTTATGGTAGGATAAACTAATAAAAATGTACTATTTTTGTGCCGAATTTTTGAATTAGGATTTTTACAAAACATATAATATGTCTCAAATTAAAGGAAAAGTATCACAGGTAATTGGCCCTGTAGTGGATGTAAGTTTCGAGGATGCAGATAGCCTTCCAAACATTATGGATGCTATTGAAATTAAAAAACAAGATGGTTCAGTGCTAGTTTTAGAATGCCAAAAGCACATTGGAGAAGACAGTGTTAGAGCTATCTCCATGGACTCTACAGATGGCATCAGAAGAGGAGCTGAAGCAATTGCAACTGGAGCTCCAATAACAATGCCTACCGGCGAACAAGTTAAGGGAAGGTTATTTAATGTAATAGGTGAAGCTATTGATGGAATTGCGCAATGTGATAAAGAAGGTGGTTATCCTATTCACAGAGATGCTCCTAAATTTGAAGATCTATCTACTTCCACTGAAGTTCTATTTACTGGAATTAAAGTAATCGACTTAATTGAGCCTTATTCAAAAGGTGGTAAAATTGGTTTATTTGGTGGTGCGGGTGTTGGTAAAACAGTATTGATCATGGAGTTAATCAACAATATCGCGAAAGGTTATGAAGGAATGTCCGTATTTGCAGGTGTTGGTGAAAGAACACGTGAAGGAAACGATTTATTGCGTGAGATGATTGAGTCTGGTGTAATTAAATATGGTGAAGCATTCGAAAAAGACATGGAAGAAGGTGGATGGGACCTGGATAAAGTTGACAAAAATGAACTCAAGGACTCTCAAGCTACATTGGTTTTTGGACAAATGAATGAACCTCCAGGAGCACGTGCTCGTGTTGCATTATCGGGTCTTACCATGGCTGAGTATTTCCGTGATGGTGATGGTGATGGTCAAGGAAATGATATCCTATTTTTTATTGACAATATCTTTAGATTTACACAAGCTGGTTCAGAGGTGTCTGCCCTATTAGGACGTATGCCTTCTGCAGTAGGATACCAGCCTACATTAGCATCTGAAATGGGTGCAATGCAAGAGCGTATTACCTCCACAAAAAGAGGTTCTATTACATCTGTACAAGCTGTTTATGTGCCTGCAGATGATTTAACAGATCCTGCACCAGCAACAACATTTGCTCACTTGGATGCAACGACTGTTCTTTCTCGTAAAATTGCTGAGCTAGGAATTTATCCAGCGGTAGATCCTTTGGATTCTACTTCTAGAATCTTAACCCCTGCGATTTTAGGAAATGAGCATTACGATACTGCTCAAAGAGTTAAAGAGATACTACAGCGTTATAAAGAGTTACAAGATATTATTGCAATTCTTGGTATGGATGAACTTTCTGAAGAAGATAAGTTGGCTGTTCATAGAGCTAGACGTATACAACGTTTCTTGTCTCAGCCTTTCCATGTTGCTGAGCAATTCACAGGGTTACAAGGAGTATTAGTTCCTATTGAAGACACAATTAAAGGATTTAACATGATTCTTAATGGTGAAGTTGATCAGTATCCAGAAGCTGCTTTTAACTTGAAAGGAACAATTGAAGAAGCTATCGAAGCTGGGAAGAAAATGGCAGCTGAAGCTTAATTAACGCAAAATTCATTCTATTATGAACGTTGACATTATAACACCTGACGAAAATTTATTTACGGGAGAAGCGTCTTCTATAATCGCTCCTGGCAGTGATGGGTCATTAGGAATATTAGACAATCATGCACCGCTTATTTCTTCTTTAAAAGAAGGTGAAATAACATTAAGGACTTCAGAAGGCGAAAAATCTTTTAATGTCAAAGGAGGCGTTATTGAAGTGCTTAACAATAAAGTAATTATTCTAGCAGGATAATTTAGTAATATACTTGAACTTAAAAAGGCTCGATTCAAATGAATCGAGCCTTTTTTTTCTCCCTTAATCAAATAATGAATTATTTCTTTTGTCCAAACAGAAAATTAATTCCAAAATCAAAATCAATCGAAGTGTTTCTGAGTCCATCTTCCGTGATATCTTTTAATCCATGCTCGTATAAGAGGTCAAACCCAAAAGAAAATCTTTTACCCAATGCTAAATCAATTCCAGCACCGTAGGTTAATCCAAAATCCGTTGCACTGTATCCTGAAAAATCTGGAATTTCAACTGGAATTTCATTACCACTGCCATCAGTAATAAAAGTTCTATTGTCCATTAAAAAAGCTATATAAGGGCCAAAGTTCAGATCAAACTTAAACTTATTTCCAAACCCAATATGCAAGAACGCAGGAATATCAAAATAATTTAAATTTTGTGTAACATCCTCCACACTGCTTACCCCTGTTAATGGGTTTTCAACCAAACCAAAATTGGCAACTGTCCAACCTTTTTCTTCAACATCAAAATCTGTTTTAAAAGCAAAAATCTTATTCAGATGATAAACCACAGTTACTCCATATAATCTTCCAATGTTATTATTTACCGTAGCACCACTGGAATCCGTTATCAAACCTGACACATTCGTTATGTTAACTCCCCCATTGATTCCAATTTCCCATTTGTATTGGCCAGAGCCCTTAGTACTTTCAGTTTCATCTACTTCCGCATCCTGCCCAAGAATAAAACTTGGCACTATAATTAGGATAAGTATTATTGTTTTTATCATATCAGATTATTTATTTCTTCTAAAATAGTTAAATCAGTTGCAGCGGCAAAAGTATAAAACCTAATTTGATTATTCATTCAAAAATTACCCAAATAAACTCTTTAAGACCTCCCCTATTTTACCAACTTGAATTACTTGAATGTCATAGTTAGATACCGAAATTCCTTTATTATATTTGGAAATATAAATTCTTTCAAACCCCATTTTTTCAGCCTCGGAAATTCGTTGATCAATCCTAGGGACTGGTCTAATTTCCCCAGACAAACCAACTTCAGCAGCAAAACAAGTATTTGGTGCTATTGCAATATCTACATTCGAGGATAAAATTGAACAAACTACTGCCATATCAATAGAAGGATCGTCCACTTTAATGCCGCCAGCGATATTTATAAAGACATCTTTTTGCGCTATTCGGAATCCACACCTCTTTTCAAGAACTGCTAACAACATGTTTAACCTTCTTAAATCAAACCCAGTTGCGGTTCTTTGCGGCGTTCCATATGCAGCTGTACTCGCCAATGCTTGCACTTCAATTAACATTGGTCTTGCTCCATCCATTGTAGATGCAATTGCTACACCACTTAAGCTTTCGTCTGTGTCACTTATTAAAACTTTACTTGGATTTTCTACTTCTTGAAGTCCGGCGGCATCCATCTCATAAATCCCTAATTCATTGGTGCTACCAAAACGATTTTTCACACTTCTTAATATTCTATAAACATGGTTTCTGTCGCCTTCAAATTGCAAAACGGTGTCGACCATGTGCTCTAAAATCTTTGGTCCTGCGATAGCACCATCTTTTGTTATATGACCTATTAAAACAATGGGTACCCCAATTGTTTTGGCATATTTCAGTAATTCCGAAGTACATTCTCGAATTTGAGAAATACTTCCAGGCGAAGATTCTATTACTGCTGTATGTAATGTTTGGATTGAATCAATTATTACGAAATCAGGCTGTAATTCCCTACAATGATGCAGTATGTTTTGCGTATTCGTTTCCGTTAGCAAATAACAATTCGTCATCTCACCACCTATTCGCTCAGCACGTAATTTTATTTGCTCCTCACTTTCTTCTCCAGAAACGTATAGAGTTTTCAAACCACTTTTTAATGCAGTCTTTAATAATAATGTTGATTTTCCTATTCCGGGCTCACCACCTATCAATGTGATAGAACCCGCGACCAAGCCTCCACCTAAGACACGATTAAATTCATTTCCTGCAAGCTTGTAACGCTGATTATCCAATGGAATTACCTCATCAATCCGATGTGGCTGAACTTTTTTCTGGCTCCCAACAGAAAATATTTTTTCAGAACCTTGCTGTTTTTGAACCACTTCCTCCACATAGGTATTCCATTCATTACAGGAAGAGCATTTCCCAATCCACTTTGGAGATTGAGCTCCGCAACTTTGACAGAAATAGGTTGTTTTAACTTTTACTTTAGCCATGAATCAAATGTAAGAAGAAGAAACGTAAACTTTTTACGTTTTAAAGAAAACCACTACCTTCACCATTCTTATTTTTTTAAATGCAAAAAACCCACAAAACAGATCGCGGAAACGTTTCTTATTCATCTATTGGAAAAGGAGATACAATCTTGTTTTTGCATGGTTTCCTAGGCAACAAAAAGGTTTGGACACCATTCGTAAATCATTTTAAACCCAACTATCAAGTCATTACTATAGATTTACCAGGACATGGAAACACTTCAATTATTGAAGAAGAAATGACTATGGAGTTTTCTGCAAAACTCATTAAACAAGTTCTTGAAACAGAAGATATTTTAAATGTACATGTTGTTGGACACTCTATGGGCGGATATATAGGATTAGCCTTTGCAAAACTTTACCCAAAAACAATCAAAAGCCTTACTTTATTTAACTGCACGGCTTATGGAGACACTAAACAAAAACAAGCTGAACGATTAAAAGCTGTACGCGTATTTGATATGAATCCCTCTATATTTATTGACGAAGCGATAAAAAACCTTTTTTACAAGCCCAATCTATCTGTATTCTCAAAAGAAGTTCAGAAATTGACAGAGATGGCTATAAACACTCCCACCAAAGGAGCTCAAGGAAGCCTCAGGGGGATGAGAATTAGAGACAATCATGTTAGCTGGCTCTCTAAACAAAAGTTCCCGCTACATTATATTGCGGGAGAATATGACACCACAATTCCTTTTTCCACTATTAAAGAACAAGTTGAAATTACGAATGCAAATCTTACCACATTAACCCGTTCTGGTCATATGGGGTTTGTTGAAAATCAAGACACTTGTATAAAAGCAATAGAAGATTTTATTTCTGTCTAATCAATTATAATAACTCTTTTTGCTGGGTAATTATTCCAATTACTTTCCACCTTGATAAAATAAACTCCAGAATCTAAATTCTGAACATTTAATTGAACTGTATTACCCTTAACATCAACTTTTAATATAATTTCACCCAATTGATTTACAACTGAAGCTATTCCTTCAATATTTCGTTGAAAATTAATATTGATAAAATCTTTTGAAGGATTAGGGCTGAGAGAATAACCTACCCCCCTTTCTTTTATCTCCAACGAGCCAGGTAGAGAACCTGAACTAAATACATTACAACCATTATCATCTAAAACCGTGTAATCCCATAATGCCCCTCCTGTTAATCCCGAAATTTGAAAAGATCCGCCACTTGAATCCACTGTTACTGAAGAAATCGTTCCCGCACCATTATTCGTAATGTGATATTGTCCAGGATAAAATTCAGAATAGCCACCAGAAACCACCACCGTAACAGTTCCATTAATAGAGTCTATTAGCTCATCAATTGAAATTGGATTTAAATAAACTATTTCAATTGGAGGCCCTAAATCAACACAAGTGGGGTCATACGAATAGGATAAATTATCTGTATAAGTAATTGGAACAAACCACAGGGTGTTATTTGGTGCATAACCTCCACTATTAATAACAGCACCAAGAGTTCCATTAGACGCCCCTCCAATATTTGGATCGGTAAAACTAGACATCGCTGAAAACGGCGAAAACATAGACGTATCGCCCATTGGGTCATTATTTAATGCATCAGGAGCACAATCATATAACAAATATCCTATTCCAGGACTAATGGAGACAGGTAACACATAATCATTATTCGAAAACACATTGATTTCATCACCGTCGCAAAGAACGTACGAGTTTATTCCATTCCCAATAATATTAGCCGAAAAGGTACCTGCAAAACTGCTACATCCAAAAGAAGGTGGAGCATTATAATTTATAGCTAAATCACATGCAGTATCTGCTGAAAAATATGCTTCAATAGTCGATAGTTGTCCATTTGAGTTCAACCCTGGTATTGTAAATAGTAACGGCCCAGTAAATGGAGCATTAAACGTTTCAAATGCTCCTGAAAAAACATCAATTACAATTAACTGGCCAGTTACCGGTGCGTTAATAAAATCAACATCACCCGTAACCGTATAATCATTTGTGGATGAGCTACAAGCACTAATAAAAATGTCCAATTGTGTTATTAGACATTGGCTATAGGTTGTTAAACTACTTATAGCTATTACTATTGCAATCGTTAAAGCTCTCACAACCCGAACATTTTAGTGAATATATTCCATAAATATAGCTATTTCAAAATAATAATAACGAATCCATAAACCCGCTATTTAGTAGCAAAAAATTATTCTTTAACTATTCTTTTTACAGATTTCTCGGCACTTTTAAATTCAAATTCAATTAAATAAATTCCTTTTGGTAATTCTGAAATATCGATTTGCGACATCCCTTTTGCTTCTTTCGTCAGGATAACTTTCCCTAATAAATTGTAAACTTTAATCATTTCAATTTGCGAATCTGACTTGAAGTATAACAAACTACTGGTTGGGTTTGGGTATAGCGAAACATTATTAATTTCTACAGAATTAGGATTATTTACCGATACTATTTGCCCATCACACATTCCATACATTCCAGTGGTATCGCAAGCATAAAAGTCATGTATGTCATCGGTATAAGATTTGAGCAAATCCAAGCTAGCAGTGGTCGAACTATCAACATAATCTAATGCCGAAATATGTGCTATTGTAAATTGTTTGACTTCAAAAGGGGCAAATGTAATTGTTCCCATGGAAGCTAGCAATCTTCTATCTCCTTTAACATTTACTTCTCCTAACTCGGACCAAGGACTTACTAATGTTCCATTAGTTCCGAAATAATAATTAGCATCAGAAGCATCCGGATACATGTAATTTGCATCAATCGCACCACCGTGGCCGTCTCCTCCGTAAGTAAAATGAGTGCCATCCATCCATATTCCTTGCATATAGTTATAAAAATCAAATGGCAAAATTGGAGCTCCAAAAATAGTTCCTGCTAGTAGTCTATCGAAATAGGCAAACACGCCCATTCCTAATCTTTCATTATCAGGGATATTATCTCCATACCCACATCCATTTATTACCTCGCTTTGCCCAATTCCTATTTGATTTGCAACACCATCATCATCTTGTGATGGACCTCTCAAAATAACCACGCCTTGTGCAGGGGGATTATTAAGGTAAGCAGCCGCTCCGTTACAACCATCATTATCAACTGAATCAGCATTAAATGTGTATGCCAAATTCCTTTCAACATCGCACCCCACATAATCGTCTTCTGAACAACCAACATCCATATCCTCCCACATTCCAATATAAAAGTCAGAGTAAATTGTAGTAGAATAATTTATAATGGTATACTCTGAAAAAATAGTATTGGCCAAAGCTGAATCACTGCTATTATACCCATAATGTAGTGCCCTAATTTCCATTCCTAATCTATCTCCACCTGTTTCAGTATGGACCCCATCATCATTAAACACGGTAAACAAAGCCATATCTCCCTTAATACAAGGATAATCACCATCTAAAGGATTGTAAATACCATTTTGATTAACATCAATAAATGGAGCAATATATTGACTCTGCCCATTCCAGTTTTCCCCGGTTCCAGGCCAATTAATGATTACATCTGGAATAACATAAGAACTGTTCTGGGTGCATCCAGGAGTTTGCCCACAATCATACCATAAAATAAATTCATCAATTTCTGCTTTTGTCACTTTCCATACATAATTATATTCTACATGTGATGTACTATAAAAAGAGGGGGTGCTAACTGGTCCAGGGTAATAGTCCTTCCCTACGCCAAACATTTGCCCAGCTAAATGTAATTGGCCGTTAATATCCATCCCACCCAACCATAATCCAGCTGAATATATTGTAGAATGACCCGTTCCTTTAGGGTACTCATACTTCGCCCCATATGATGTAGTATCGGTAAATAGCATCCCAGCAGAGTAAAATCTTGCATTTATATTATTAATATCTAGGCTATCGTAGATTGGTGATTGTGCTAAAGTTAAAATAGGAAGTATCAGAAGTAACGTAAAAATTCTTTTCATAATTATTGTATTGAGTGTAACCTTAAAATCAACTCTTGCAATCTTATAGATGCTAATATACTAATAAAGAGAGGCCTGCTAAGGCTTTTTTTGTTTATTAGGCTGAATTAATTATCAGGTGGTCAGTAATTTCAATTTTACGGTGAGATTAATTACCTTCACGACTTAATGACTAAATCCTTACACAAAATAAAAGCGTTAGTAATTGACGATGAGTCACATGCAAGAGAGAATTTGAAATTGCTCATTACTGAATTTTGTAAAGATTTAGAAGTGGTTGGAGAAGCTTGCGGAAAGATAGAAGCTATTGAAGTCATAAAAAAAACTAATCCAGATGTTATTTTCTTGGACATTAGAATGCCCTCTGGAGCTGAAGGTTTTGAATTACTAGATGCAATACCCAACAAAACATTTCAAGTAATATTTGTAACGGCGTTTAAAGATTATGCAATTAAGGCATTTAATGCAAATGCTATACACTATTTACTCAAACCCTTGGACATTGAAGAATTGATTAGTGCGGTAGAAAAAATTAAGACAAACAAAACTGCCATTGAAGATAGCTCCGAAAAATATGCTGATTATTATAAAAGATTGGAAAAATTAACTACTAAACTTTCCGAGTCCAAATCTTCTAAAATTACCATCAACCACTCTAAAGGAATTAAAATAATTGAAGACAGTGCTATAGTGCGATTGCATGGAGAGGGAAATTGTTCGAAACTTTTTTTCACAGACGGAAGTTCATACCTTGACACAAGAACTTTAAAAGTTTATGAAGGTCTTTTAGATACCTCTAAATTCTTCAGAGTTCATAAATCTGATATAATTAATCTAGATTTTCTCTCTGAATATTCTAATCAAGATGGAAATTTTGCCATCATGAATAACGGTGATGCAATTTCAATTAGCCGTTCAAAAGTGAATGGATTCATAAAAAGAATAAAGAATATTTAACTCCGACTATTACGGTTTAATCAATCAACATCTCCGCTTAATCCGCGAAAGCTACAGTTCACTCAATGAGCGGAACTTAATATTAAACCTTTCGTTAAGTTTGGTATCGAGAGTCGGAAATAACCCACTCACTTAACACCATCTCCTTATGACTTTAAAAGCACTAATTGTTGATGATGAATTCAACGCAAGAAATAACTTGAAAATTTTAATTGATGAATTTTGTCCAGAACTGCAGATTATTGGGCTGGTGGAATCAGCCGCAGAAGCTCGAATAAGTAATTGAAAAAGAAAAGCCAGACGTAGTGTTTTTAGATATCGCAATGCCAAAAGAAGATGGGTTCTCCTTATTGAAATCATATGAGAATAGAGATTTTTCGGTAGTGTTTACAACCGCATACAATGAATATGCGTTGAAAGCATTTAAAGAAAATGCTATTGACTATCTAGAGAAACCTATTAGCATAGATGACTTACAAAAAGCGGTACAGAAGGTTCTAAAAGTTCATGGGAGTAATGAGCAAAGAACACCAGCTGAATTATCTGACTTGCTAGATGAAGCAACGGAGGGTAAAAATGACCGAATAAGTATTCCAACCAGAGATGGTTATATTATAATTCGAAATACTGACATCATCCATTTAGAAGCTAGCGACAACTATACGATGATCTATTTAATTGATGGTAGTCGTCACTTAAGCAGTAAAAACATTAAAGTATACGAAGAAAACTTAAATCAAGAAGTGTTTTTCAGAACGCACAAGTCTCATATAATAAATGTAGAGCATCATTTGAAAGAGTTCTCGCGTTCCGAAGGAAACATGGCGGTTCTCACAAACGGAATTAACGTACCTATAGCTAGACGTAAAATGTCGAATTTCTTGTCTCGTATAAATACTTTTTAGTTGCAAACAGTCCTAATCTTATTGATAACATTACCTTAGTTTTGTAACAGCAATTAGACAATTACACTTACAGATTTTGGTTAAGAATATTTCTCTTGCGGAAAAACAAAATTCCATATTTAATTTTTATTGTTATTACCCTATTGGTGATCAAAAAAGGAATTGGGCAACAATACAGCTTCATTCCTTTTTCCGTTGAAGAAGGACTTTCACAAACCCAGGTATTTGATATTTGTCCTGATAAACAAGGTAACATATGGTTTGGAACAGCGGGTGGTGCAAGTCGTTTTGATGGGAAACATTTTACAAACTATTCTACTGAAAATGGTCTCAATGACAACCTTGTGTCAAAAATAATATCAAAAAACGGTTTTATTTGGATTGCAACGCAGCATGGGATAACAAGAATTAAGGAAAAACAAGTTCAGACCTACCATCTGCATGAATTAACAGAGAACAATAACATTACATCTATTGCAATCGATTCGCAATTTTTATGGCTTGGAATAAAGGATAAAGGAGTGCTTCAAATAGACCTGATAAATAATGTGCCCGATTTACAAAATAGTATTTTACATGTTCCCACAGAACACCTAAATATTAGGAATATATTTATTGACTCAAAAGGCAAATTATGGTTGGTGTCTAAAGGTTATTTAGGATATTATTTAAACAACAAATGGACAACTTTAAAGATTCCAAACTCTACAAACAACATTAGTGACATTGGAGAAGACTCCAAAAACCATATATGGATAACAACATATAATGATGGTGTTTATGAATATAATCTAGAATCCTTTAAAAATTACAATAAATTATTTGGTATCGACAACGATTTGGTTCGCTCGCTCTTCATAGACAAAAATGACAACATCTGGCTAAGTAGCAAAACCGGATTAACAGTATTGGAAGATGGCATACCAACAATTTTCAACAATGAAAATGGACTGGAGAATCAAAATATAAAAGTTGTATCCCAAGATAACGAAGGAAACATTTGGCTGGGAACGGATGGTTCTGGGGCATTTCGATTTTCTGGAAATGAATTTGTAAACTTTGGCGACAAAAACGGATTAGCAAGTGTTATGTCTATTGTTCAAGAAAATGATAAAACATACTGGTTTTCGACTTATGGAGAGGGAATTACTAAATATAAAGATCATGTATTTACTAATTATCATTCTTTGAATTCAAGCTTAACGAACAACACAATTTGGTCTAGTATGATAGATTCTAAAGGCCAATTATGGTTTGGGTCGTCCGGGGGATTAATCAAACAAAATCAAGATAAATTCACAGTATTCCATAACACAGGGTGGTTGCCTTCAAATAAAGTTACTTCTTTATTTGAAGATTCTAGGGAACATATTTGGATTGGAACAGCAAAAGGGGTAACTGAAATATTCAATAGCGACACCATAATTTATACAAATTCTTCCGGTTTAGAAACTAAAAACATTCGAGCAATTGCGGAATATAAAAACACGATTTGGCTTGGTACTTCCAATGGGGTTTTTACTTCGAATGCTAGAGGATTCTCACAGTGGGGAAATAATGAGGCTTTAGACGGAAACATTGTGTATTGCCTAAAAAAATGGAAAGATGGGGTTTTCATCGGAACTGGTAATGGATTATATTATTTCGATGGTAAATCGGTTAAAAATATAAAATTACATAGTTCGTTTAGTGCTAATTATGTTAATTTCATTACCCTAGAAAGTAACCAATACCTTTGGGTAGGAACCAATTTCGGAGTTTTTGAAATAGACCTTTCGATTTATAACTTTCAAGGAATAAAAGGAATAAACCACTACACCACATCTGACGGCTTGAAAAGCCCTGAAACAAACTTAAATGCAGGGTTTCAAGATACCGAAGGATATGTATGGATGGGCACAGGAAAAGCTCTTCTGAGGTATATGCGGAAAGATTTTCAGGCAAAAGAAACTAATTCTGTCCCAAAAATTAGAATAGAAGATGTTCAATTATTTTTAAAATCCACCGATTGGAGCACACTTACGGATGATATTGATAGTTATAGTTTACTGCCTAATAATTTAGAATTAGGGCACAAAAAAAATTACTTCACTTTTTTTTATAAGGCGATAAGTATTTCCAGACCGGAAGAGCTGCGGTATAGATTTAGGTTAAATGGATTCGACTCAGACTGGTCGCCAGTTATTACACAACAGTCTTTCACTTATGCGAACCTACCTTATGGTGAGTATAGTTTTGAAGTTATCGCATCCATTGATGGCAAAAACTGGAGTGATTCTGCTAAATTTTCATTTACAATTAAAAAGCCATATTATTTGTCCTGGTGGTTCTTTTTAATCGCTTCAATAGTCATTGCTAGCATCTTTTACGGTGTGTGGAGATGGAGAGCAAATATCAGCAAGCAAAAAAGAGTAACTGAGAAGTTGGTGTATAAATCAAAATTATTAGCTCTTGAACAGCAAAGTTTAAACGCAAGTATGAATAGACATTTTATCTTTAATGCTTTAAACTCCATTCAATATTATATCAACACACAGGATAAATTATCTGCCAATAAATATTTAACAAGCTTCGCAAAACTTATTCGAAAAAACTTGGATAGTTCTAGCTCAGGGAGAAGTTTGGTTCCATTGACTGACGAATTAGAAAGGCTAGAATTGTATATCACTTTGGAGCTGATGCGGTTCCAAAATAAATTTGATTACAAAATCAAAATCGGTCCAGACATTGATATAGATACGATTTTGATTCCCCCTATGTTTTTACAACCATTTGTCGAAAACAGTATTTGGCATGGGATTCTTCCAATGGAAAAACCAGGGAAAATTGACATTGACATCAAATACAATCAATACAATGAAATTACATTCGTAATTGAGGATAATGGGATTGGGGTTGATTATAGTTTATCTCAAAAAAACAAGCATTCTCATGTTCCCAAAGGCATGGACCTAACAGCCGGAAGGCTAGAAATACTTAAGGAAATTACAAATAAAAACATTAAAATAGTGGGACCTTTCCAAATAAACGACAAAAGTAATAAAGCTCATGGAACGCGTGTTGTTATTACAGTAGACAATAATAAATAGTTATTACGGCAACATTTTCCAGTATTTAGCGTAATTATTTTTGTATTATTAAACTATATTTTGTACTTTTGAAATACTAGGAAAATCATGAAAACCCGTCTTTACATATTGTTGATTTCTTTTTTACTTGTATTCGCAAGTAGCTGCAACAAACTTGCGCCTTTAGAACGTGTAACTGAGTCGTCAGAAAAGGAAAGTAGTAATGGCAGCGCCTCCCTCTTGAAAAGTGGAGAGGATAACATTGACTTAATAGACAATGATGGCAACATTACAGACACAGACAACGATGAAGATCATGATTCTGATGTCAACATTACTGATACAGATAACGATGAAGACCATGATAAAGAAAATTCTGATAAAGGATAAAGCTTATTCTGCCTCATTTGAGCGACTTTATAGGTCGCTTTTTTTATGCCCAACTGGATCTCGAAATGGGAAATAGAAAAATACTAACATTAGGTTTGTTTACAATTATCGGTTTTCCACTAGCAGCATTTGTAATAAATTACTTTTTTTCATCAAAATCATTTTGGGACATCTTTATTTCTAAACAAGGAATTCTCAATGAACTGCTAATAGGCATCTGCCTGGGGATTCTGTTAGGTCTATTTGCCTGGCGAATTATTAAACTTAAAGTTCTTAAACCGGTTCGAGAGAAGTACCAAGATGTGATAGGATCTCTAAGGATGAATATTGGAACCATTATAGTAGTCAGTATTTGTGCAGGTGTTGGCGAAGAAATATTGTTCAGGGGAATATTACAATCGTATTTTGGTATTTGGGTCACTGCAGTAGGATTTGTAGCTATTCACGGATACCTAAATCCCCTCGATTGGAGAATTAGTATATATGGAGCTTATATGACTGCCGCAATAGTAATTATTGGATATTTAGACCAGCTTTATGGACTAACCTCTGCTATGCTCGCTCACACAATGATTGATATTATTCTATTTTTAAAATTAACCCGAGACTATCCAAATAAAACGTTATTAGCTGAAAAAGAACAGTTATCTGAGCATAGCCAAAGCCCTTTCCAAACCACTAATTAACTTATCAATTTCTTCTGTTGTATTATAAAATGCAAATGATGCTCTAATCGTCCCTGGTATATCAAAAAATTTCATCAGAGGCTGGGTACAGTGGTGACCTGTTCTCACAGCAACGCCCAACTGATCTAATAAAGTTCCTATATCAAATGGATGCAATCCTTCTATCACAAATGATAAGACACTAGCTTTATGTTCGGCTTCTCCAATTATCCGAATACCTTCTAGCTTTTGTATTTTTTCAGTTGCATAAGCCAACAACTCTTCTTCTCTTTTGTTAATTAAATCAATTCCGACCTCTTCCATGTAATCTACCGCAACACCTAATCCAATTCCTCCCACAATATTTGGTGTCCCCGCTTCAAACTTATGTGGCAAACAATTATAAGTAGTTTTCTCAAACGTAACTTCTTTAATCATATCACCACCTCCTTGATAAGGTGGCATATCATTTAAATATTCTGATTTTCCATATAAAATACCAACACCCGTGGGCCCAAACATTTTATGACCAGAAAAAGTATAAAAATCACAATTCAAAGCTTGCACATCAACTTGATATGCGGAACAGCTTGCGCTCCATCTAATAAAACTAAAGCACCCTTTTGATGTGCTAAATCAATCATCTCTTTTACCGGATTTATTGTACCTAATGTATTTGATATATGTATTACAGCAACTAACTTCGTTTTATCAGAAAGCAACTTTTTATACTCATCCATCAACAACTCTCCTTTATTGTTAATTGGAATCACTTTTAAAACAGCTTCACGTTCATCGCAAATCATTTGCCAAGGAACAATATTACTATGGTGCTCCATGGCAGATATAATAACTTCATCTCCTTTATTTAATGAATTGCGCCCAAAACAAGATGCCACTATATTAATACTTTCTGTTGTTCCTTCCGTAAAAAATGACCTCTTCTAACTTTGGAGCATTAATAAAGCCTCTTAGCTTTTCCCTTGAATCTTCATATGCGGTTGTAGCAACCTGACTAAAATGATGGACTCCGCGGTGTATATTGCTATTATATTCCTTGTAATAAGTGCTAATAGCTTCAATAACCATTGAAGGTTTTTGAACCGTAGCACCATTATCAAGATAGACTAGCTCCTTACCCCTAACTTTGGCGCTAAGGATTGGAAAATCATTTCGTATTTCTGCTATGGTCTTCATCTCAAATCGTTTTACCAAACAAAGATAGATGCAAACTGAATAAGAATTACAGATTGGCTTTAATTTATTACGGTAATTACAAATCGGCTACAACGCCTCTAAACCTTCAATGGAATAAACCTTCAATTCATTAGAATAACAAATCGTTACCACATTCGTTCGACCGTCTTTGTTAATGTCGCCCAATAGCTGTATGGACACTCCCTAAAACAGGAAAGTTTGGGATTGGAATAAATTTGCTGGAATACAAATAAATCTCATCCTGATTTTCTATAAGCAAAAACTTTAAATTATCGCCAACCACCTTTAATTGATTTTTAATATTAAAATCAAAAGTTTCAAAAAAAGATAGCTTTTTATCGGGCCCATATATTTCAACTCGATTTAGATAACTCACAACATAATCAAATAAATTATTCCCATCTAAATCAACTATGGATAAATCATATTCCGTATGTGTACTATCTAAATTAAAATATGTTTTGGTATCGTTAAACTCAATTTTGCACAGTGTATTGCTATCTTTGTAAATCAATTTAGAAGTAGTAAAATTGAAACCTTTTTCAAATTGAATTAATCGTTGCAAATTCGTATTTACTTTTTGCGTTAATTCTACCCGCCTACCGCCTCTTCTATCTAACATATAAATGGTGCCTGAAATATCTGTAAATAGAATATAATCTTTGCTCTCTGAAACGAAGTGACGCAGTTCATTAACAACTGAGTCCTCGGTCAAATCACAATTCCATCCCTTAATTATTTCCCCTGCCTGATTGTAATTGTATATCTGGCTATCTGAACACGCAACAAGTATTCTATATTGTTTGTTTCTTTCATAGTCTAATACCGCTAATGGATTAGTTGCAGTTGCCTTTAATTCAATTGGAAAACCTTTGACTTCATTTCCATTAATATCAACTAAATGAATTTTGGATGATGTATTAAATAACATTTGCCATTTATTGTTGCTATAAACATCTATCTGTTTCACTTTCCCCATTATAGGACCTTCAAGTTTTTTTGACCATTTTATTTTTCCGGTTGCACTAATTAAGTGAATTGAATTTTCCGCGTCTTGAATGAGCACTTCTAATGTATTTGTTCTATGATTCTTCATTAACTCAGGAGCACGTAGTACCGCTGACTTTAGCTTTAGACTCCATAAAGCATTTGAAGTTCCTTCATCACCTTGGCTTGCATTTACAGCAATTGAATGATATTGATATTCTTTTCCCGAAGGAGCTGTTTGCCAAGAAATACTACCTATTTTTTTGAAAATATCTAAATATGAATTTAGTTTAAGAAGATACTCATGTTTTAGAATATTTTCGAGTGATTCAAGTAATTTATCACATTTCCAATAATAGTCATTCGATGAAAAATTTGCCATAAACCTTTCTGAAAAAGAAGAAAATATAGTTTGCTGAATAACTGCTTGTTCTTTTCTCCATTGGCGCAAAATTTTATTCATTCCAACGCGAGAAGAAAAAATAGCATAATTATCCTTTTGACAGAAAAAAACATCTTCTTCCAAAGCAAATTCATCTCCAAATATCTGCAATAACTCATTATCAATAACTGGATAAATATCTACTCCATGATTGTTATCAACTATTGAATCGCCAACACCCAGTAGGGTTAATCTGCCCAAAACATTTTCTAATCCATTCGTTTCTATTAACAAAGATTTTATGGGGCTGGAACTATAATGAGAATGATCCAAGTATACTATTTCACCGCCAAGCCAAGAACTTACAGTTTCAATTGGATCACACTGGCAGTTTTCTTCCATTTCTTCCAGATACGCAGAATTATTCTCAGTAATAAATTTCTTCGGATTAGAGATAGAAATCCTTTTCAACACGCGAATATCTTTTGGTAAATTTGCTTTTATTAAAGACTGTTTCGGAACTTGCCCTAAAACTGTGGCTAATAACTTATTCTTTGAATCTGTGGTACTTATTCCCGAAAACAAAAGCGCATCCGATTTCAATGACAAATCAAATGTTATCCAATTTGGAAAAATTTCTCCACCATACCATTTATCTGCAATCTCTTTTTCAATATAGGGAAATGCTATTCTTCCAAGCTCCTCAAAATTAACGTATAAGTGCAATGCCGAAGAGTTACTAGCTGTTGACCGTAAATCAACAAAGGATTTGAATTCCAATATAGAACTCTTCTTTTTTACCTGTACTAAACTAGCTCCCAACAAATCTTTTGAAGAACTGAACAAAATGAATGGTGATTTATACGCATACGCATATATTTCATCTCCAGTGGAAAAAGACTTTATTTTTTCTCCTTGTAATTCCCCCGATTCTAATTTCTGAATTTCATTATCAACCATTTTATCAAACAATATAAACTCAGATTCATCGCAAACCGTTGCTATAAAAAATTCTGAACCATTCCCATTTGAATGAAATGACACTACAGTTTTTTTATTGTCAAGAACCTCTTCTAACCCTTGACTCGTTGAAAAAAGTGAATCAACAACTCTAACCTTTCTATCTAATTTTTGAATTTCAGGAATAGCTAGCACCTCACTCCAAACCAAGTTAGTCTCCGAAATTCGTGACCATGTTTCACGTATATTTTGACACTCTGCTATGATAGCCGCACTTTTGGGAATGGCAATAATTGGGTCTTCATGTTGTTTTACCTCTTCTTTTAAAAAAAAATAAGATACCAACAAAGCTCCGGTGCAACCAACTATAATTATTCCTATAATGAATTTTCTCAGCATAATAAAGCAATCAAATTTAGCTTAAAAGAGCAGGTGGAAATAACGTTGTTTTTGAATATATACACAGTGATTTGTGAAAATACTTAAATCCCTCTATTCACTACTTAAAAGGATCTCTCAAATAATAATAGAAGCTATTAAAATAATTCCTATTTTCACGATTCTCAATTATGAAGCAAATTCTTCTATTTTCTTTCTTAATAACTGTAGTCTCGTGTTTTGGACAGGTAGATGCAGGAATCAGTTCTGTTAATGCTCCTGCGGGAAATATTTGCCCTGGAAGCATAACTCCTTCTGTCACCTTAGAGAATTTTGGAACAACCACTTTGGCTTCGGTAGAAATCCTATATAATATTGATGGAGCGCCTAACTCGAGTTACAGTTGGTCTGGAAGTCTAATCTCTGGAGGAACAATTAATGTAACCTTACCTAGTCTTTCTTCAACCGCTGGAGCGCATACCTTCAATGCTTTTACAAACGCACCAAATGGAATAACCGATGCCAATATACTGAATGATGATGAGTCTGAAAATTTTACGACAACACCTGGCATCAATTATACAGCAACCGTTTCAAACTCGAACTGTGGGGCAACAGATGGAAGTATACTAATAAATGCCTCTGGAGGAACAGGAACACTTCAATATAGTGTTGATGCGGGTGTTACATTTCAAGGTTCAAACTCTTTTATAAATCTTGGACTTGGAGCATATAATATTGTTATTGAAGATGCTAATGGGTGTCAAACATTAGGCATTGAAAATGTACTTTCAAATGGAGGCCCGTCTATTGTCACTATAAATATTAATCAGCCAACATGCTTTGGAACTAACGACGGTTCGATTGTAATTGCAGCTAACGGAGGTGGTTTAACCTATAGTATCGATGGAGGTGGAAATTACGCAACGACCTCACCAGAAACGTTAGGGTTCTTTCAAAATATAGCACCAGGTTCATACAGCGTATACATTAAAGATTCTAGTGGTTGTGAGACATTTCAGGTAGTTACACTTTCTCAACCTGACCAAATCAATACCCTAATTTTTGGCAATAATGCTGGGTGCGGAACTTCTAACGGAAGTGCATCTGTACTGGCGACTGGCGGTGATGGAAATTTTTCCTACTTATGGGACGACGCAAGTAATCAAGCATCTTCTTCAGCCTCAAATATCCCAGCAGGGCTATACCATGTTACCGTTACTGATGGAAACTTTTGCTCTGTAGTGGATTCTGTTTTTATTGGAAACAATGGTGGACCAAGTATTTCGCTAGTAAGCAGCAATACGCTTTGTTATAATGATTCTTCTGGTCAAATTTCTACAAATGTTAGTGGAGGAACTGCTCCATACACCTACTTATGGGATGACGGAACCAACCAAACTACAGCTACAGCTGTAGGGTTAAATGTAGGGACTTACCTTTGTCAAGTATCCGATAACAATGGTTGTGTAGCTTTTGGAAATGCAAGCGTAAATGAACCGGAATTATTAACCGGAAATTTATCAGTTATCCAAGCTTCTTGTGGAAACAATAATGGTTTAATTATTAGCACAATAGCTGGAGGAACTTCGCCATATACATATCAATGGAACGATGGAAATAACCAAACTACCTCAGTTGCCGTCAGTTTGCCGGCAGGACAATACACCGTAGATGTAACAGATGCAAACGGGTGTATTTTTTCGAACATGGAAGAAATATTTTCTTCGGACTCAATAATTATAACTTCAATCGTTACCAACTCTAGTTGCAATACAGCTGCTGATGGCGGAGTTGAAATTACTGTAACTGGAGGTTTCCCCCCTTATTCTATGGATTGGAGCACTGGAGATACCTCTCTTATTATCGAAAGTTTGCCTGCGGGAAATTATTCCGTGCAAATAACAGATGCAGCAGGCTGCATGCAGAACGAGTCAATAGCTATAGCATCAGAAAGTAGCAATTGCTTAATCATACCTACAGCTTTTTCGCCAAACAATGATGGTAAAAATGATGTTTGGTTGATTGAAGGCTTAGATGTTACTTTGGAAAATAAAGTAGAGGTTTATAATCGATGGGGGGCGCTTTTATATCAAAACGCCGCTTATCAAAATGACTGGGATGGTAAAATAAATGGAAAAGATTTACCCACTAGTGGATATTTCTATATCGTAACTATTTCTGAACAGACCTATACTGGTCCTTTAGCTATTATTAGATAAATGAAAATTGGATTATTCATATCAATCTTAATTGTTGGATGCAATTTCTCTGCACAGCAACTAACGTTTAACAGCCAGTATATGTTAAACCAATATATGATAAACCCCGCTGCTGCAGGGCAACAATCTGAGGCCCCTCTTTCTTTGTCTGTTAGACAGCAATGGGCAGGAATGCAAGGAGCTCCTGTAACTCAATTCATCAGCTTTAATCGCAGGCTAGGTAAGAAACAAAAAATGGCATTTGGGACGCAACTTTTCAATGATGTCAATGGGGCTTTTAAAAACATGGGGCTGCAAGGTACCTATGCATACCATCTTAAAATAAATGAAAACTCAAAACTATCCTTTGGAGCTTCGGCGATTTTATCCCAAACTACTGTTGATGGAACCAATTTTATTGTAAATGATTATTCTGACGAAACTTTACTTGGAGTAAAGCAAAAATCATTCGCTCCAGATGCTTCTGCGGGTATCTTTTATTTTACCCAAAATCTATTCATTGGAGCTTCTGCGAATCAATTATTACAAGCTAAATATAGCTTTGGAGAAAACCTTATTCAAAACAGACAGGTAAATCATATTTATAGTTCAGCAGGGATGATAATAAGTATGGGCGCTGGCTATAAAATTGAACCCTCTTTCTTAATAAAAACTATTGGACCCGCGCCTACAGAAATTGATTTAAATGCCCGTTTCTTTTATCGTGAAAATGTATGGCTAGGATTTTCATATAGAAACAGTGGCGCTGCCGTTTTAATGGTTGGTCTAGAAAGAGATCGTTTTGTTATAGGTTATGCGCATGATTTTACAAGCAGTAACATAAAAAACTACTCTGCTGGAACAAACGAATTATATCTACAATATTCGTTTAAAAACAAACACCAAGGAGCTACGAAATTTTAAGAGTTCTTTGAATCCCCAGTTTGATTAACCACAAAAACATTAAACCACACAAGCTAAAGGTTAATGGTGTTAGCCAAATTGAATATGGAGTTGAATTAAACGCTACAAAAATTAAAGCACCCACCGCAATCAACCGAAATGCATCAATGAATACCGAAGACTTAGTTTGCTCTAACATCCGCGCATGCGCAAATATTGAAATTAAAATCACCCCCACCAATGCCAACACTTGCGGAGTAAAAAACAAATTTGCCAAAGTTTCTTGGGCTTCACTCATACTAGATAGGCCAGTAAGATCATCTAGCTTTACCTTATATAGTAACATTAGCGACACAAAGGCACCAAAAGTAATTGCAACATTTAATAGAACATATGCTCCAAGTTCAAAACCGACCGGCATCTTATGATGTATTCTTTCACCCCTTTCATCTGTCTTATACTCATTCGGTAAATGAGGAACATCATCCGGTGTCCATGCTGGACCTTTAGTAAATACTTTAATTTTATCACTAATTTTTTTTGTTCTACTCGCCCTTGTAAATAAATTACGCCAATATGCAAAAGCGGCATTATATGCATTTGCACTTTCAAAACCTGTAGTTATACCATAATCAGGTTCTTCGCTCTCTGTGATGAAAGTGCCAAATATTCTATCCCATACAATAAATATATGACTATAGTTATGATCCATATACTTGTCATTTCTAGCATGATGCACTCGGTGGTGTGATGGCGTAGTAAGAAACTTTTCAAACACTCCCAATTTGCCAATTACCCTAGAATGTGTAAACAATTGAAATAAGCCAAGAGTTAATGAGCAAGTAGCAATTGTAAATGCATCAAATCCGGCTAACGCCATCCAAACAAAAAAGAAAGCTCGAAATATGACAGCAAAAAATGACGCCCTAAAAACCGTGGTTAAATTGAGTTCTTCACTTTGATGATGCACAATATGAGCGGCCCACAAAAAGTTAATCTCATGACTCAGTCGGTGAAACCAATAAGCTATACAATCAAAAATTACTAATGCAATTAACCAGGTTCCAAGATTAGTAGGAATTTGGTATGGAGCGTAATTTGCCCAAATAAAATGGAATCCAAAAAGAATTAGTACCGACAAGAAAAAATCAAAAACTCTTTCCATCATACCACAGGATAAGTTTACAACACTGTCGGAAAGTCGATAAATTTTCAACTTTTTCCTTTTCGCTACAGCCGACTCTAAAACAAGAGCTCCAATTACGATAGCTACACCAAGAATAATTATATACGGAAGATAGTCCATAATAAATAATTTTGTACAAAATTAGCAATTTACTAATGATTCGAAGATGATCGAGGGCATAAAATTTAATTATGCTGTTTTAAAAAAGAAAACTTACGCGCTGCTAAAAATAGAACAAAGAAAATAGTTGCCATCACAACATGACTAATGTCATGGTAATTAAACCAACGATTAACACTTAATTGTGTATTGAATATAATCCCTGGTAACACTCCCATTCCAATAGCAATTATAAAAAGTTTGCTCCCTTGAGATTTCGTTTTAAAAAAATTAAATATATGCATTGGCAACATCATGCCAATCAATGATACTAAAGAGCAAAGTTGAGCCAACCCAAAAAAACTAGTGGATGGAATTAGCATAAATAGAATGAAAATGGAAACTTGTGATATGAAAACAACTTTTATCCATCGACTTATATATGGCTTTATCAAAGGTGCTATTTCCTTAAGAGTTGCCAATCCCAAAAAGAGGTTTGCTGTGGAATTAATTACCCAACCAATAACTTTCCATCTAGGAGTAACATAGGCTGCCAAACCGTGCCCAAACCAAGCCGCACTTATCATTCCTATCGAGAAAAGAAGGAAAAATATTTTGAAATATTTAAAACTTTCTGATTTCTTACCCTTGTATTTCGAAAAAATGATAAATGCAAAAATGCATACAAATCCAGTTAGAGAATCGGTTAACGTTGTGATGGGTTCTCTCCATTCGAACTCGCCTATAATAAGAGTTGGATTAAGTATTGGATCAATTAATGAATCTACTATTTGCATCAATGCAAAGGTACAGATTCAACTAAAATAATTCAATAAATTTTGTTTTTTTGATGCAGAAACGTCGACATGAGAATCATCAGACATGATAACTATTCCTCCTTTCCCCTTTTTATAGCTCTTAACATATTGTGCATTTATCAAATGT